>NZ_BPWJ01000005.1:0-651225 GCF_040362985.1 Duganella caerulea
GCTGGCTGCTGCGCGGCGCCGCCGGCGACGACGGCGCCCTGGGCGGCAACGCCCGCCTGGCCGCGCTGCCGCGCCGCGCCGCGCTGGCGCACGTGGTCTATACGCCGGAAATCCGGCACCCGGTCGAAGTGGGCGCCGACCAGCAGGCGCATCTGGTGGCCTGGCTGTCGAAACGGCTGGGAGCGCAATTGAAGCCGCCGCAACTGGCGTCGCTGGGCTATGCGCTGGAGGGAGGCAGGCTGCTGCCCGGCCAGAGCGGGCCGGTGGCGCAGTTCATGTACCGCGACGGCGCGGGCGCGCGCCTGACGCTGTACGTGTCGACCGAACAGACCCACAACCAGGAAACCGGCTTCCGCTTCGCGCAGGAGGGACAGGTGGGGGTGTTTTACTGGATAGACGGGCGCTTCGGCTACGCCCTGTCCGGCAACCTGGACAAGGCGGCGCTGGCCACGCTGGCCAGCGCCGTCTACGCCCAGCTGGAACCGGCGCTGTGAACGCTTACGAAGCGTGCTTGCTGATCTCGATCAGGCGCGAGCGCATGACGTCGGTGGCGGCCGGGCCGGGCGCGAACATATAGTCCTCGTCGTTGATGGCCAGGCCGCTGTTGGCGTCGACCAGCACCTGGTCGGCCGGCTTGCCGGTCTCGCGGCTGACCACCAGCAGGCTGGCACCCTCGGGCGCCAGGTGGTCGTTACCCCAGGCGATGAAGGCCAGCAGCACCGGTTTGAATGCGCGGCCAGCCTTGGTCAGCACGTACTCATAACGCGGCGGGCGGGCGCTGTACTGGCGACGCTCCATCAGGCCGCCCTCGACCAGGCCGGCCAGGCGGCGGGTCAGCATATTGGGGGCGATCTTCAGGCTCTTTTCAAATTCGTCGAAACGCGACAGGCCGTAGAATGCGTCGCGCAGGATCAGGATACTCCACCACTCCCCCACTTTTCCCAGGCTGCGGGCGATGGGGCAAGGCATACGGCCAAAATCGGTATGTTTCATTTTTTTGACTCCTCGGTTCCAGGGTTAGCACTTCAGGGCGGGTAGATCCGCCTTCGCGTCACGGCTGAATTCATTATTATCTATCCAAGAAACATGCGCTTTTGCTACAGGAGACTACAGTTTTGATTGCGTAGAAATCTATTAAAAAAAATTGGTGGATAGGAGAAATATGCAACAGCCATGCAAGCCGGACGTACCAATCCAGTACCAACAAGCGTGTTCCGCCAGCGGTCAAATCTATTAAAAATTTTTAAAAGATAGGCATAATACTCATAGGCGTGATAAAACGTTATCAACCCGGTATCGAAGGTGGGAGCCCATGACTGCCAGCGACACACAACAGAGCATCTTGATCGTGGACGACTCCGCGTTCGAACAGCGCATGCTGGTCGATCTGCTGAGCGAGCTGCCATACAAGGTGTCGGTGGCGGTCAACGGCCTGCAAGGCTACCAGCTGGCGCTGGCCCAGCATCCCGACCTGATCCTGCTCGACGTGCGCATGCCCAATATGGACGGCTACACCGCTTGCCGCCTGCTCAAGGCCAACCCCGTCACCGAGGACATCCCCATCATCTTCCTGAGCGGCGCCGACGCCGACGAGGAGCGCATCATGGGCCTGTCGATCGGCGGCGTGGATTTCGTCACCAAGCCGTTTTCGCCGGGCGAACTGGCGGCGCGCATCCAGGTCCACCTGAAGCTGGCCCGCCGTGCCAACCGGCAGCGCGCGGCGCCGGCCGCCGCGCCGGCCCCCGCGCAGGGCCGTCCGGCCGAGGCCGATCCCGACGCGGTGCTGGTCAACGCCGCCAAGCGCCTGATCGCCGACAACCTGGCCTCGCTGCCCGGCCTGGCCGACATCGCCCGCAGCGTCGGCACCTACCGCGAAAAACTGTCGCAGGTGTTCCGCGAGCAGACCGGCATGACCGTGTTTGCCTACATCCGCGAGGCGCGCATCCGGCGCGGCGAGGAGCTGCTGCGCGACACCGACATCGACGTGCAGGACATCGCCCTGATGATCGGCTTTAACAACGCCGGCAACTTCGCCACCGCCTTCCGCGAGCGCCTGGGCACCACGCCGAGCGCCTTCCGCCAGGCCATCCAGCATAAAAAAACGCCGCACGGCTGATGCCGGCGGCGTTCTGTGGCGAAGCGGGGCGCGTCAGCGCAGGCGGAACACCGCCACCACGCTGGCCAGCTTGGCGGCCTGGTCCTGCAGCGAACCGGCCGCGGCCGCCGCCTCCTCGACCAGCGCGGCGTTCTGCTGGGTCACCTCGTCCATCTGCGTGATGGCCTTGTTGACCTCCTCGATGCCGGTGCTCTGCTCGCTGCTGGCGGCCGAGATCTCGGCCACCACGTCGCTCACCCGGCGCACGCTGGCCACCACCTGCTCCATCGTGCTGCCGGCCTGCTGCACCAGCGCCGTGCCGTTGTCCACCTGCTGCACCGAGTCGTCGATCAGGCCCTTGATCTCCTTGGCCGCCGCCGCCGAGCGCTGGGCCAGGTTGCGCACCTCGGAAGCCACCACCGCGAAGCCACGGCCCTGCTCGCCCGCGCGCGCCGCCTCGACCGCCGCGTTCAGCGCCAGGATGTTGGTCTGGAAGGCGATGCCGTCGATGACGGAAATGATGTCGACGATCTTGCGCGACGAGGCGCTGATCGATTCCATGGTGGCGATCACCTCGCCCACCACCTTGCCGCCATCGGCCGCCGTGCCGGACGCCGACTGCGCCAGCTGGTTGGCCTGGCGCGCGTTGTCGGCGTTCTGCTTCACGGTCGAGGTCAATTCCTCCATCGCCGACGCGGTCTCCTCCAGCGAGCTGGCCTGGCCCTCGGTGCGGGCCGACAGGTCCAGGTTGCCGCTGGCGATTTCCGCCGACGCCGTGGCGATGGTGTCGGTGCCGCCGCGCACCTCGCCCACCACCCGCAGCAGGCTGTCGTTCATGGCCTTGAGCGAATGCATCAGCTGGCCCGTCTCGTCCTTGCCATGGCTGACGATGTGGCCGGTCAGGTCGCCGTCGGCCACGCGCTGGGCGATGCCCACCGCCTCCTCCAGCGGCGCGGCGACGATGCGCGCCACCACCGTCGCCAGCGCGATGCTGACCACGATCAGCAGCGCCAGCGTGCCCAGCACCATCTTGCGCGACATCGAATACGTGTCGGAGGCCGACTTGTCGGCGGCGGCGCTGCCGTCGTCGTTGATCTTGACCAGCGCGTCGAGCTGCTCGTTGACTTGCCGGAACAGCTTGTTGGAACCGCCGCGGAACAGCAAGCGCGCGTCGTCCTTCTTGCCCTCGCGCGACAGCGCGGTCAGCTTGCCGCTGGTGGCCAGGTAATCGTCCAGCGATTTCCGCAGCTCGGCGTAGAGGCGCTTTTCCTCGGGCTCGGACACCAGCGCCGCGTACGACGCTTGTTGTTTGCGCAAGGTTTCCAGTCGGGTCGCCATCGACTTGTCGGTGGCGGTCATTTCGGTGTCCTCGGCCAGCAGGATGTGGGTGGCTTCGGAGATGCGGTAGCGCGACAGCGAAGTTTGTATCTGCCCCAGGTAGCGCACCGCCGGCATCCAGTTGGTGGCGATGTCGGTCGAGGCCTGGTTCACCCTGGCGAGTTGGCTGAGCGTGAACAGGCCCAGCGCGCAGGTCAGCGCGATCACCACGCCAAACGAAACGATCAGCTTCTTGCCGATTCTTAAATCATAAAACCATTGCATGGTATCTCCTCAGGCCATTCCGTATGGAAATATCATCATAAGTCGGCAAACGGTGAATGTCACCCCTTCATTGCGTGCAATGTGGCTTGGGCGTCGTCCTGGCGCATCTGGCGCCGCCAGAAGAACCACGACACCAGCGCGTTGAACCAGTAGGCCGCGTACAGCAGGGCGGTCAGGTGCAGGCCGCGGCTGGCGTACAGCGGCACCGAGATGGTGTTGACCAGCAGCCAGAACGGCCAGGTCTCGACGCGCCGCCCCATCAGCAGCAGCTGGGCCACGATGCTGAACATCAGCACCGCCGAATCGATGAATGGCGCGTAGGCGTTGGTGTAGGCCTGCAGCATCAGGCCATAGCCCAGCGTGGCCGCGATGCCGACGCCGACCATCCAGCCGAGCGCGCCCAACCTGGCGCGGCTGATCGGCAGCGCGCCGCCGGCGTCGCCGCGCAGCCAGCGCAGCCAGCCGATGAAGCAGGTGACGATGAAGAACAGCTGCAGCGCCACGTCGGCGTACAGCTTGACGTTGTAGAACAGCGCGGCGAACATCGCGCAGCCCACCACGCCCAGCCACCACGAATGCACGTTGTTGCGCCCGGCCAGGACGATGGAGGCCGTCATGACGACGTTGGCGGCGATTTCGAGGGGGGAGATCAACAGAAGGTTCCAGTCCGGCGCGTGGTTGTTAATTGCTAGGCAAGGCGCCCATTTTCATCCAGCCGCGCGATGAACGCAATAGCCATGCCGCCGCCCGGATCGATGGCGGGCGATCGGCGGCCTTGACATTCCCGCCGCATCTGGCAAATTGTAGCCATAAGACTAGAAAGGGTTACGCCATGCAAGCGCGTCGCGTTGGTCCCGTCATGGCGTTCATGGTCGCGTCCGCGTTGCAGGCGCAGGCCGCGCCGTGCCAGATGAAAATGGCGCTGGAACAATGGCCGCCTTACGTCTACACCCGGCCCGACGGTCCGCCCGCCGGGCTGGACCTGGAGCTGGCGCAGGCGATCTTCAAGGAAGCCGGCTGCGCGCTGCAGCTGCTGCCGGCGCTGCCGACCGCGCGCCGCCAGCGCCAGTTCGAACAGGGCGGACTGGACCTGCTGCTGGCCGCGTCCGACACCGCCGAGCGGCGCAAGTATGCGCGCTTCAGTGTGGCCTATCGCTTTGAATCGGTCAGCGTCTTCACCCGCAGCGCCAACCTGGCGCGCTACCGCGAGGTGCGCAGTGTCGAGGCGCTGGCGGGAAAAAACCTGTCGCTGCTGGCGCCCAAGCTGGGCTGGTACGGCGCGGCATATGCGCGCGTGCAGCCGCGGTTGCTGGCATCGGGCCACCTGAGCACCTTCCTCAACTTTGAACAAGGCATGCGCATGCTGGACGCCGGACGGGCCGAGCTGATCCTCGGCGACACCGCAGCCCTGCGCCACGAGGCGCGGGAACAGGGCATCGCCATCGCGCCGCTGCCGTTCACCGTGCTGCGGGCGCCGGTGCATCTGATGCTCAACAAGCACAGCACGACCCAGGCCGAGCTTGACCTGCTCAACGCCGCCATCCTGCGGCTGGAGAAGCAAGGCGTGCTGGCGGAAATCCGCAGCCGTTACGGCGTCTCGTAGACGACGGCCGTTATTCGCGCTTCGGTTCCTGCTTGGGATCGTGATGCGCGGCCTCGCGATGCGGCGGCGCCTCGGCTGGCGGATGCTGCGCGCCGTGCTGCGGTTCTCGCGGCGGCGGGGCTGCCCGCGCCTCGGCTTGCGGATGCGGCGCCGGTTGCGGACGTGCCTGTGCTTGCGGATGCGGTGCCGGTTGCGGCCGCGCCTCCGCTTGCGGATGTGGCGCCGGTTGCGGGCGGCCCTCGGCCTGCTGATGCGGCGCGGGCTGCGGACGAGCGTCAGCTTGTGGATGCGGAGCCGGTGGCGGCCGGTTCTCCGCTTGCGGATGCGGCACCGCTTGCGGATGCGTTGCTTGCGCCACAGTCTGCGGCGGCGCCGAAGCATGCGGTTCCATTACAGGATGCTGCCCCGGCGGCAGCCGCGATTCGGTCTGCGCATGTTGCACAACGGGCGGATGCGGCTCGGGACGCGGGGCAGGCTGCGCCGGTGTCGCCGGCTGCGGATGCAACGCCGCCTGCGGCGGAATCTCCCCCGGTTTCAGCGGCCGCCCCGCCTGCGGCAAGGGCGCCGACCCAGGCGCGGCTGCCGCCGGACCATGCTCCCCACCCTTCTGCGCCAGTGGCTGCGCGGCGGCGGGCGCCGGCACCGGAACCGTCGGCCGCGCCGCCCGCACCATATGGATATTGGCGGCCGCCTGCGCAACGCCCTGCGCCGGCTTCGGCGCCATCGGCCGCGCCGCCACAGCGGCCGGCGCGGTCTTCGCCACCACCGGCCGCGCCAGGATGGCCGGCGCCGGACGAGGACCACCCTGCCCGCCGGCCAGCGCCGCCGGACGCTGCGGCTTCACCTGCGGCGCGACGGCCAGCGGCGCTGACGCCAGTGCCTGCGGCGCCACGCGCACGACGTTCTGCCGCACCGGCTGCGCCTGGGCGAACGCCCTGGCCGGCACCGCCGTCACGGCCTGCCGGTTCACATAGCGCACGTTGGTGATGTTGACGTTGTTATAGACGTTGGTAATCTGCGTCTTGTTGATGACCGTGTTGCTGGTGTTGATGTTGGTGACATACACCGGACTGGCCCGGTACGAAGGCCGGTACACCTCGCGCGGCCCCAGAGGGAACCAGGCCACGCCGGGATCGCGCTGCCCCACCATCAGCGTCGCCGCGCCCAGGAACACCACCAGCGCCGGCGCGTACACCGGCCGCTGCACCACCGGCCCCGGCACCCAGCCCCAGCCGGCGGGCGTCTGCGCCCAGCGGCCGTAGTGCGACACCGCGAACCCCCACGGCGCATCGTCGACCCAGGTCCAGCCCCACGGGTCGACCCAGGCCCAGTGGCCGTCGCGATACGGCGCCCAGTCGTGCGCCACATGCGCCGGCATCCACACATTGCCGTAGCCCGGCACGTCGCGCCAGTCGCCGTTGTCGTCCAGGTCCTCGTAGCCGACCACGTCGCTCGACACATAACGCGCCGCCACCGGATGCTCCAGCCGGCGGTCGCGCTGCGCCGCCCAGCGGTCGAAATCGTCGGCCGGCGGCAACTGGTTCACGCTGAAATCCTGCAGGCCGGTGCCGGTGAAGCGATACGCCTGGCCGGGATCGACCAGGTAGGACGTGTTGTCGCCATACGCCTCGCCCTGGCCGTCGATCACCGCGACCTCGGTGGCGTTGCCGGAGGCGTCCACCTGCAGCCGGTAGTGGCCCGGCCTGCGGATGCTGAACGCCAGGTTCGGCGTGTCGACCTCCAGCACCTCGTCGGGACGCAGCTGGCGCACGCGCAGGTTCAGCCGCCCTTGCGACAGCTGCAGCTGGGTCTTGGTGTCGTCGGCGTTGAGCAGCGTGACCAGCGTCTCGCCGCCCATGCGCACGGCGGCGGGGCCGGCCTGCACCTCGTCGCGCGCGCCGGCCGCGGTCCACAGGCGGTCGCCCGCGACCAGCGGCCGGTTGATGCCGGCCGTCTGCCAGTCATCGGCGCCGGCGGCGGAAAAACTCACGGGACCGGAGAGGTATGCCAGGCGCGCCACGCGCGCCGGCGGATCGGCCAGCGCGGCGCCGCTGCAGCACATGGCGGCGCCGGCCAGCGCCAGCAGGATTCGGATAGACATGATGGAGCTCGGAAAAAATCTGCGATGAGCCCAACATAGCCGAACGGCGCGCCGGATACTGTTCGCTGCCGCACGTCCGCGCAAGAAGCCGCCCCGGCCGAGGCGGCGCGGGGCGGCGCAATCTCAGCGGCGTGCGTTCAGGAACGGCGCTGCTTGCGGCGCGCGGTCCAGCCCAGCAAGCCCAGGCCGGCGCCCAGCATGGCGTAGCTGGCCGGCTCCGGCACCGGGATGACGGTGCCGATGGCCTGGAATTCCGAGACGGCGAAGTGGTTGTCGCCACGGCCGGCGGCACCGCTGATCATGAAGGCGGTAGCCGCGACCGGCGTGTCCAGCGTCGTGCTGCCGTTGTCCATGCCCCACGAGAGGTTGGGCGCCATCACCGCCAGGTCGTGCCAGGTGTTGGCCTGGTCGCGGTACTGGATGCGGTAGAGGTTGTCGTTATCGGCCTGGATGTTGAGCTGGTTCACCATCGCCGCCTGGCTGAGGGTGATGGTCACCGAGTCGGCGCCGTAGTCGCCGGTCCAGAACACCGTCCCCAGGTTCCACTGCGTCTGTATCGGCAAGTAGACGCCGTCCGTGACCGACGACGGCAAGGCCGGTACGCCAAAGCCCCATTCACCGCTATTCCAGAATCCGCTGCCGGTCAGCGTGACGCCGCCGCCCATGGCGACGTTGGTGTCTGCCAGGGCGGAACCGGCGCAGGCCAGGCAGGCCAGCGCAATCGCGAGCTTCTTCATATCTTCTCCTTAAGCAATATAAAATTGATAAGACAGAAATCCAGAATAGCATGGGCTCGCCAACATTCAAGCCGCCGTGTCTCGCGTGCGCGACGCCGCGTTCAGGACGACATCGCCGCGCGCTGCGTGAACAGGCGCACGCCGAACACCGGCCCTGCGGTGTGGCCCGGCTCGGGATCGAAGCGCACCACCACGCTGGCCTTGCCGTTGGTGATGCGCTCCGGCACCGGATATTCCTGATCGACAAACACGCCCGGCTGGCCGCCATCGAGCTTGACGTGTGCGATCCGCTCGCCGTCGATGCTGATGTGGAAATCGCGGTTGCGCTCCTCGCCCCAGTAGCTCGCCTGCAGCAGCAGCGGGCCGTCGGCGCACTTCATGCGGAAGCTGAAGTAGCCGCCGGTGCGCGCATCGCGTCCGTTGCGGCCACGGTAGGCGACCGGATAGGAAATCGCCGATTGCAGGTCGTGATCGCGCTCCGGCTGCATCTCGCCCAGGTGCATGACATCGACCGAGCGCTCGGCCAGGTCCTTCAGGCGCGCCTCCTCCTTGCGGAAGGCCACTTCCGACGCCGCCCACTCGGCCTCGGTGTAGACGTTGAAGTACACCGCCGCGCGCCGCTCGTACTGCGAAAAGAACGGCGTGAACTTCATGTCGCCGGGACGGCCCGTACCCACGCTGCGGTACACGGCCCGGCCCTTGTCCGCCTCCGCGAACGCGGCCAGCACGTTGGCGCCCACCAGCGCCGGCGCCAGTCCGTCGAACGGCTTGTCGGCCGCGCCCAGGTCCGCCGCTAGCACCATCGGGCCGCGCAGCAGCGCCACCACATGATCGTTGCCGGCCGCCGCCTCCATCCGCAGGTCCAACGGCAGCGACAGGCGCACGCTGTCGCCCGCCCGCCAGCGCCGGCGTATCAGCAAGTAGCCCTTATGTTTGCTGGCGGTCTGCGGTTTGCCGTTGACCAGCACCGTGTGACCGCCGGCCCACGACGGCACGCGCAGCGCCAGCGTGAACTGGCGCGGCCCCGCCAGCCGGCGCACCTTGAGGTCGATGTCGCCCTCGAACGGATAGCGCGTGTTGAGCTCCAGCCGCGCGGCCTTCCACTCCACCGTCGATGGAATGTAGAGATTGACGAACAGCGTGTCGCCGTTCTCCCAGTAGATCGAATCGCCATGCTTGGCGTGGCTCTCCATCCCGGACAGCACGCAGCACCAGAAGTCGTTGTCTTCGCTGGAGTACTCGCGCGCCATGCCGGACATCAGCGGCGTCATATACGTGAACATGCCGGTGCGCGGATTCTGGTGCGCGAGGATGTGGTTCAAATGCGTGCGTTCGTAGTAGTCGAAGTAGGCGGCGTCCGGCGCCCAGCTGAAGAGATGGCGCGTCATCTTCAGCATGTTGTAGCTGGCGCAGGCCTCGCAGGTCTGCTCGGTGATGTGGGTGGCGATGCCGTCGGGCGCGAAGAAGTATTCGCGGTCGCCGTTGCCGCCGATGACGTAGCTGTGGTGCTGCGTGACGCGCTTCCAGAAGAAGTCCACGGCGTCGGCGTCGCTGCGGCGGCCGGTCAGCTCGTGGAGGCGCGCGAGGCCGATCAGCTTGGGGATCTGCGTGTTGGAATGCAGGTTGGCCAGTTCATCGCGCCCCTGCGTCAGCGGCGCCAGCACCTTGGTGTGGTACAGCCGCCGCGCCAGCGCCAGCCAGCGCTGGTCGTTGGTGCGCGCATAGAGTTCGGCGAAGCTCTCGTTGATGCCGCCATGTTCGCAGGCCAGCACCTGCTGCACCTGCTCGTCGCTGAGCGCGGAGAACACCTTGTCGATATAGCCCGCCAGGCCAAGCGCCACTTGCAGCGCCTGATCGTTGCCGGCGTGGGTCTGCGCGTCGAACAGGCCGGCGAAGACCTTGTGCCAGTTATACAGCGGCACCCAGCAGCCATTCAGGTCGAAGCCCGCGGACCTGATCTCGCCGCGCACGATCTCGGGGAAGATCTCCTTGCCGTCGACCACCGTGCCGTCCGCGCGCTTGCGCATGAAGCCCGCCACATAGCCGTCGCCATGCGCCTGCTGCACGCGCGCCAGTTCGGCCACGATGTAATCGATGCGCGGCTTCAGCGCCGCGTTGCCGGTCTGCGCAAGCATCAGCGACAGCGCGGACAGGTAGTGGCCCAGTCCCTCGCCCGCGATGGTGTCGGACTCCCAGCCGCCGTAGATGGCGCCCTTGGTCGGCAGGCCGGCGAAGCGGTGATAGTTGTGCAGGAAGCGGTCGGCGCTCAGGCGCAGCAGGTAGGCCTGGTTGGCTTGCAGCGCGTCGGCGTAGATCGAAGGCAGCAGCCGGACCGACGACAGCGGCAACGCACGCGCGGTGGATGGAACGCCGGTGGCCACCGCACTCCCGGCGGCGGCCACCGCGTTGGCCGTGGCGGTCCAGCCCGGGATCAATCCCAGACCGGCGGCGCCCCGCAATAGCTGTCGACGATGCATGCATACCTCCGAGGTAAACGATTTACCCCATTAATGTACGTGCCTGGCCGGCGGCGGTCTTGTGCAGGCTCCGCTAAAAGGATGACGAAATCTGCACAATGCAGCGCTTACCAGCCCATTTTCTGGCGGATGAAGGCGGTCAGCTGCGCGGCGTTGGCCTGGTGCTGCTTGACGCGCGGATGGCCGCCGAAGCCGGTCCACGGGAACACGATGGTGTCGATGCGCTGATCGCCGCCTTGCCGCATCTGGTCCACCGCCGCGCGCACGTAGCCCGGCCACTTGGAGCCTTCCTGCACCGCGTCCATGCTGCCCAGCGCGCACACGATGTACGCCTGCGGATACAGCGCGCGGATCTTCTGCACAAAGCTCTGGTAGGCCTGCACGCGCTGCGCGTCGTCCGGCATCGGCGACAGGCGCTTCTCGCGGTCGATCAGCCAGCGGTCGTTCTGGAACAGGTTGATGACCACCACGTCCGGCGTCCAGGAATGGAAATCCCAGTGGGTGTCGTTGTTGCCGACGGCGCTCAGCTGGTCGTAGAAGTCCGGCATCGTGAACGGGAACCAGCTGATCATCACACCGATGCCGCTCTGCGAGATGATGTGCGCCTCCGCATCCAGCGCCCGCGCCGTGACCGACGAATAGGATAGGAAGTTGTTCTTGTCCTTCACCAGATGATCCGGCCCGTCGTCCGGCGACTCGTCGCCCATGCCGGTGGTGATGGAATCGCCAAAGAACTCGATGCGGCGCTGCTTGGCCGGCGGTGGCGGCAGCAGCTTGCCACCGTCCGCCAGCTCCAGGCCCTGGAAGACGGTGCCGCCCTCCTCGCCCTCGGTGCGCTTGGTGATCAGGAAGCGGTGCGGGCCCGGACCCAGGCCGCTGGCCACCGCGTAGGTCTTGCCGCCCTGCGCGGCCTCGATGACGGCCGCCGGCTTGGCCAGGTCGCCGTCGATGAACACGTTGAAGAAGTTCTTGCCCAACTGGTCGTCCAGCTTGACCGCCAGGCTCGCGCCGGTGAAATTCCCCTCGATGCTGGTGCCGGGCCACGACAACATCGGCCGCGCGCGGTCGGCGAAATCGATGCGCCCCGTGTAGCGCAATTGCGCATCATCCGGCTGAACCGCCACGCCCGCGAACACCTGCCCGGCCAACAACAACGCCGCCAATCCTGCTGTGAACCTCATCAAATCGTCTCCTGTCCGATGCTCGTCAAATCGAGCTGTACCGGCATGGTAAACGATTAACCGTTCATGCGCTGACTAGCCGCTGGCGCAGCAATTATTCGCTTCGCCTCGTCGACAGCGCCACGATCGCGGCTCCCGCAGCGAGCACCAGCGCGTCTTCGATCAGTCCGCTGCGGGTCTGGCCGATGCGCGCCATGGCCCGCTTGCGGCCCGTCAGCGTCAGGTAGGCAAGCGGCACGGCGGTGGCGATGGCGACCGCCGCCCCGGCCGGCTCCCGGCCTCGCGGCGCCAACGCCGCTCCGGCAATGCCGGCGCTCATCACGCGCGCCGCCAATCCCAGGAAAACAGTGCGGTCCGGGGCGGTCTTCATCTTGTCGCCGAACAGTTCACCGGCCCCCATCGCCAGCGCACCGGCCTTGAACAGCGGGCGGTCTAACAAAACCAGTTGCCCGGGCGTGCGGCGGTCGGCGAGGCGGGCCGCCGCGATGGTGGCCATCGGCGTCATCGAGCGCGCGCTTGCGACGGCGCCTATCAGAGCGGAGGAAAGCAGGTTGCGAATATTCATCTTCAGGAACTCCCATGAAATATGGCAGGGTTTGCACAACCAGCTTACCTGTTCATGGAGCCCAGCCCGTCAGAAGAACACTCATCTGCTTGTAGGAACAGAGGTGCCAGTTCACGCAAACCTGGTGAAATCAGGGGATGTGCAGGGCGGGGTCTATTTTTTCGGCTTTTACTAAAACCCGCTAACCACTACTACCCAATACTAACCATCGATATTTCGTACGACTCCGCGCTATTTTCGGAACTAAAAACTACTAAACACTACCACTTGCATGTGACTTCAAGATCACCGCCACGCGCCTTGGGATATGTGACAGTACATTCGGTAACGCTGGCATCCAGTTGCTTCGACAAGATCGCATCATTTTGTCCATGGTCACCGTAATAGCATGCCAACCATTTCTCGCCCGATTCCTTACCGCCAAGCTCAGTCCATTTAACGGTATCCTTGCCGGCGACCTTGCCCGACCAGTTCGGCTTCGCCATGGCAATGGACGAAGGTGGCCCCCACATCAAGCCCGCGCCATTAAGCGGCAAGCCTGGTTCATATTCGTATAAATAGAAAGGTGTCCAACCTGTGGGTGCGCGAGTGATCTGGATTGTGTCCCGTTTTATCTCTTTGGGACATTCAATCTTATGCTCGGCGGCCAGCCCACCTGAGCACCAGACCGCGATCACGGCGATAAGGGCGCGCATGAGTTTCCTACTCGATCACCGAAAATGCATCCGCATTATCGCTGGCTTCGGGCCACGAGCCATCGGCGTTTTGTTTCTTGTGCTTGGCATAAATCAACCGTGAGGAAATGTAAGGTTTTTCGCCGCGCCCAGGCTTTGGTATCCACTGGTCGATGACGTAGAAGCCCTGCCCAGGAGCGGCGTGTCGCAAAAAGAACGCCGCGTGATTTCCCCTGTTGTTGCTTGGGTAGCGGCCTTTTACAAATGTGGCGATTGCCGTTCCTGGCGCGATGTCCTTCGCATCCAGAACGGCAATACCTTGTTTCCACAGCTGGGTGTTCGGTGCGTGTGCATAGTGCTGGAGGAGTGCCACGCAATCGCCGTTACCAACCTTGGGTTTCCTTTGTAGGGCACGCGCCATCGCATAAACGTATCGCATTTTCAGCACCTCTCAGCGTCAACATGATCGTGCTAGTGTCGCGCTGCGGCTGCTTTACGTTTTTGAGATGGCACAAGACGGGCGTTCTATGCGCCAGGTCCGAATCGGCCGGCAAGGCGCCCAGCTTGGCGGCCTAGCCTTCGACAAAAGCGCGCATGGCACGATCTTCGATACCCGGGGCCGCTTACGCCAGACCGTACCGTGCCTTTCCACACGCAGCGGCGTCTATCCGTGCGTGGCTGATACCAGACTGGCGATCAAGCTGCATCCACACGCGCCGCGGTGACCATGCAAAGCGACCATGCGCCCGCTGATCAGATACGTAGCCGCGCCTTCCACGATGGCGTTCACGCCATGACCCGGCAGAGGACACGTCACCATGTCCCCCACACGCGCGATGCCGATACCACCAATGCGATGCGCGGGCGATGCCGTGATGACCTTTCCGCCATGTGACGTCGCATCCCCCAAGCGAACAACTGGTAACGCCATTTTTCGCCTCCACGACCGGTCTATTGAAACAGCTTTTCCAGTTCCTTGAACATGGCCTCTTTATCACGGGCTTCGTCGCTGCGCAGACCGCGATAAAAATGGGAAAATTCCTCCTTGCTCACCGACTCCCTGGTAATACCGTAGCATTCGAGGTATTTATTTGTGGCATTCACCAATGGCAACGTCTCCGTTTCCGTGCGAATCATACCTTTGAGCGCAGCATCCAGCTCCGGCGTAAAGTCGTCGGCCGGTACATAAAAGGCGGCATTGGCACGATTGTATTTATCGCTACTCGACATCAACCGGATAAACACGGGAATCAGTGACGAATCCCGCTGCCCGCGATTAAGGTTCCAGGCGGCCGCAATCTCAGCATCCTCGCGCAACTGGTGAGCCTCCAGTAACTTCCTAACGACAGGTGCCGCCCGCTCCGCATCGACGATGAATAGCCCGTTGACGCTTTCCCTGCTGCCGCCCTCCTCCACCATTTTCAACAGGTACTCAAACGCCATCGCGCGTTCTTCGCGAGTCATATCTGTGAAATAAATTTCACTCAGACCATCCAGGCGCTCCCTGTTGTTCATTGAAAAGAAATCTAAAAAATTCTGGTATGCATTCATGGGCGTTGGTCGAACTTCAATAACTGGTCAATATAATTGGGCGATAACTGGTGAGGCGCCGAGCTGAGGTCGACCACGTGTAACTGGATATCGCTGATCTTCCCCTGCTCCAAACGGTCAAGCAGCAACGGCTTTTCCTGATTGTGCCAGACGGTCAATGGATCCCACAATTTATTCGGTGTCTGCACCACGTTCACGATACCCGACGTGCCTTCGGCATACTTTTCCGACACCCCTTGCCAGAGCGGCCCTGAAAATGGCGGCGGCCCCTTGGAGGCGTCCCAAGGTAAATTGTTGATATCCGGCCAGCCATCGATAATACGTCCACCCGATGTCGTTTCCAAAGTGACGCCACCGATCTTTTCGGCAAATGCTCTCGCGGCATCGGGATGGCCCAACTGCTTCGCTTGCCATCCCGTTCCCGACCAGAACACCGCGCCATCCTTAGGCGAACTAACATCCAGCCGTTTGATCACCTCGTCCCAGGTATCACCGGCCTTAGTCGGGAAATGGGGCTTTAATATCTCCCGGGCTTCATCGAGCTTGGCCTCGGCCAGAACCATGTCGCCATTTTTTTCGGCATCCCGCGATTCCTTAGACAGTTGCGTGATCCGCTCGCGATCTGCCGCCACTGCGGCATCTGCCACCGCCTGCCGCTTGGTGTTGACGCCGTTGTCGGGCGGCTTGGCCGGAACCGGGGCATCCTTCAATGGCACATCTGCCGCAGTTTTTGGTGGATCGATAGCCTTCGCTTTGGGCTTAGCGGCGTCCGGTTTGGCACGTGCCGCTGGGGCCTTGGCCTCCCCTTTGGACTTGGGCATCACCTTGCCAGGCGTATCCCTGACCCGCTGCCTCAC
This sequence comes from Duganella caerulea, assembly GCF_040362985.1. NCBI lineage: Bacteria > Pseudomonadati > Pseudomonadota > Betaproteobacteria > Burkholderiales > Oxalobacteraceae > Duganella > Duganella caerulea. The sequence goes on from NZ_BPWJ01000005.1 coordinate 15,444, forward strand.
GGGCAATTCCGCCACTTTCTTGTCCGCTTGAACGCCGGCCGCCACCGTATGTGCTTCCTTCGGCGCGGTCTGTGCCAGCACCTTGGCCAGTCTCGCATCGAGTTCGGCAAGCGCTTTCGGCATGTTTCTAAGTGCATCCTGCTGCACCGCATAGAATTTATGTTCCCACGCCGCCAGCTTGGCGATGGTGGCCTTGACGCTGTCGAAATAACGCAAGCTCTCCAAGTGAGTCCGCAGGGCCTTGACCATGTCCACCAGCTTACCGGTGATCTTGCTCATGGCCTGCATCAGCGGTTTCTCGTATTTGGCGAACTGAATCGCGCGCAAGAATTTCAGGATGTCACCCTTGATGAATTTTTGCAGGAAGCGTACCAGCTCTACCAGCTTGGATGCCTCCTTAATCAACATCAGCATCACTGCGCGCAATGCGGCACCCAGTTCCGAGCCGGCGATGCCACCGACGATGGCGCCGACCCCGGCAGCCACGGCGCCCCCGGCCGCCATCGCCACCGGCAAGGCGATGACGATGAGGCAGGCGCTGAGCAGCACCCACTCCATCAGTTCCTCGCGCTTTTCCGGATGATTGGCCAGCCGCAGGATGACGGCGACCGCATCGCGCGCGCTGGTGACGATGACGACGCCCGGAATAAAACTGACAAGCATGTCGGCCACTACGGCCGACAACGGCCGGTGATCCGAGAATTCACCGAACAGTACCGACTTGAGCCAATCCATGCCGCCAACGACCTGACCCCAGGCATCGTCGAGTATCGAATGTTGGTCCGGCGCTTGCTGGCTCATGCCCGCCCCTTCGCAGCCGCACCGCCCGGCGTCCAGTTCAATAACTCATGGACGTCCTCATGCAGCTCGCTGTCCACCGTGGAACTTGCCTGCAGCGGTTGATAATCGTATTCAATTTTTGCCCCCACACCGGGTGGCACGCCGCTGATGCGCGCAATGCCGAGCGCATCGAGCGCACCCTTGCGGATGGTGCCGTCGCTTAACGTCGCCTTGTAAGCGGCACCGGCCAGCGGCGCGCCCCAGTCGGTCAGATGGCGAAACTCCAGCTCGTTCTTTGGCAATTCAGGTTTCTGCACGTGCGGCATCACGTATGGTTGGCGCGCCGGCCCGGGCATGGTGTGCATCGATGCCTGCGCGGTCCAGGTGCCGGGTGTGCCGTTGGTGATACCGGAGGCGTCGATCTTGATGAAGGAGCCGCCGGCGGAGAGCATGACCTCATCCTTGGCATGGATTTCGATGCGCGAGGTGGTCGACAGCAGCCGCACCACTTTTTCAGCGATCAAGTCGAGGTCGTCGCTTTGCGCCTGGATCTCCACTTTGCCCTTGGCGGCGAACAGTTTGACGCCGGCGTTATAGGCAAACAGGCTGATTTTTTCGGCGACACTGGCAAGCAGGCTTTTGCCGACCGCGATATTTGCATCCGCGCCGGACGATAGCGTCACTTCGCCCCCGGCATGGACGTGGGCACCCTTGCCGCTGGCCAAGCCGATGCCGGCCGGCGAGGCCGCCAGCAGGATCGCCTCCTTGAAACGGTTGGCACCGCCCTCGCCTTCACCGTTATAACGTTCTTGCGTGGCATCGATGAAGTGATCCAGCGCGTCGCGCCCGGCCAGCGGTTCCGCACCGGCCTTGGCCGCGGTATCGGACAGGTTTTTAGTAAGCAAAGCACCCGCCTTCAACTGACTGGTTGCTTCGGTGGCGTCGAGCTGGATGCCTTGCGGCCCCGGACGACCAAAGGTACTCAGATACAGGCCCCGGTGGGTGACGATGGCGCCGAAATCATCGGTGCTGAGGGCGAACCCGGCGCCATAGAAGCCGCCGCGCGTATTGCCCTGCTGGCTGACTAGATAACCCAGGTTCAGTTGCGCGTGGCTGCTGGTGCTGTACAAGTGCACGCGGTTTTGTCCGGTGGTGTCGTCGAGCACCAGTTGGTTGAACCCGCTGCCCTTGTATTCCTTCGACTTGTAGCCCGACAGTTTGCCGTCCGTATGCCACTGCGGCGCCTGCTCTTCGTTATATAGGCGGCCGGTCACCACCGGCCGGTCGGCGTCGCCGTCGAGAAAAGTGACGATCACCTCCTGACGGATGCGCGGCACGTTCAAGCCGCCCCAGCCTTGGCCGGCATTCGGATAGCTGACCCGCACCCAGCAGGAAGCGCCCTCGTCGCCCGGGTTCAGCCGGTCCCAGCGGAACTGCACTTTGACGCGGTTCAGGGCGTCCGTATAAATTTCCTCGCCTGCGGGGCCGACCACCACGGCGGTCTGCGGATGCAGCGTGGGTTTCAGGTGCTCGAACGGGCTGCGGAAGGGCACCTTGCGGCGCTGCACTTCCATGCGGTTAAAACAATGGCCGGTGTGCTGGTTGCCGGCCAAGTCCGGCGCCAGGTCGCGCCCCATCGCCGCCTTCATCGCATCCAGTTGCGGCACCAGGCTGCCGGGAAAATCTTTCACCTTGTTCGACAACGGCAGATTATTCTCAATCGCCCATTCCACCGCAATGACGACGAACTCGCGCTCATCCTGCGCATCGCCCTGGTGCGCAGGATGATCGTCGAGGATGAACCAACTACCCACGGGCAAGGAACGCACGCCGGAAACGGCGGCAAACCGCTTCATTGTCGACTCCCATTGTTCGACCCGTAAGCGCGACTGCCGGTCTCCCTGTTCGCGGTTCGAATAGGTGTAGGCGCCGGTGTATTCGTATACCTCCATCTGCGCCGGCAGGCCGCCATGGCTGGCCTGCACCTGGATATTGCTCTGCATCGGCTGAGCCGTCGCCTTGTAGTCGTTGGTGCGGCCGGTGAACTGGCTGGAGGCGAGCGTACGATCGGCGCTCCAGTGGACGATTTTATGCAGTTCGTCTTCGGTGCCGGCGCTGTAGAATTGTATCGACTGCTGCGCGAGCGGCTTGAGCTGGTCGGTTGAATCAGTAATCACCAGCACATGGGCGGAGCCGTCGGGATGTTGCTCGTGATAGCCGTACCAGCCTTCTTCCTCCATCAGGCGCTGCGCGAAATGCCAGTCGGTTTCGTACTGGGTGCAATACGAGCGCTGGGACGCCGGCGCCTTGATTTCAAAGCGAAAGTTGCCCTGCGCCTCAGGATGGCCATTAAACACCTCGCTGAGAATATTGTCGGCGGTTTTATCCTGCCAGATGCGCGCATCCTTGCGGAACTTCAGGAAATGCAGCCACGGCGCGAACGACAGCTGACAGAACATCAATTGCCCGTCACTGCCGAGGCGCTTAATCGTATGCACATAACCGTGCACCGGCAGATACGCGCGGTCCGCCTGCTGAACCCATAGCGTGACAGGCTGGGCGATCAGCTTCTTCAACTCGATATCGTCGCGCACCGAAACGCAATCGACACTGTACTCGTAGCTTCTGCCCAGACGTTCCTGGGCGACGACGCGTTGCGGCAGCAGGACATCTTCGCCTAACGGCGTACTTAATTTGATCAGACGGTCTTGCTGGCCTAGCAGGGCGGTGCCAACGGATAGGAAGTTTTGCAGATCAGCCATTGGAAGAATCATTTCTCACTGAATGAGCAAGCAGAGATAGCGCAAGAAAGAAAAAACGACAGGGATCGGTTTTCTCCGAAAAGGCACAAGATATCTAAAAAACAATATTAAATTCTACACAGTTTCAGGCCGCGGCACCGCACGGTTGAAACCGCTTGGAGGCCGGAAAGTGACGCAAGGAGGATTTGCGAGCGCGAATAGCTGCGGGGGGAGGTACAACTCGCAGGCCGGGGCAATCTGAATCGTCCCGACCTGCCGCATTACCTTAATTGAACTTGGTGAAATCCGGCTTGCGCTTCTCGAAGAAGGCGGTGAACGCTTCCTTCGCTTCCGGTGCGGCCAGCATGGCGCCGAAGAATTTGTTTTCGGCGGCGATGGCTTCCGTCACCGGACCTTTGCGGGCGGCCTTCATCAGCTGCTTGGTGGCGCGGATCGAGCTGGCCGGCAAGGCGACCAGCTTGGCGGCCTGGCCTTCGGCAAACGCGCGCAGCTCAGCGGCCGGCACGATCTTCGACACCAGGCCCATCTCCAGCGCCTCCTGTGCCAGGAAAGCTTCGCCCAGCATCAGCTTCTCGGCGGCGCGCGGGTAGCCGGCGATTTGCGTCAGCAGCAGGCTCGACGCGAATTCAGGGCACAGGCCCAGCTGCACGAACGGCATCGAGAACTTGGCGTTGTCGGCAGCGTAGACCAGGTCGCAGTGCATCAGCAGCGTGGTGCCGATGCCGACCGCCGCGCCGGCCACTGCGGCCACCACCGGCTTGGTCGAACCGCTCAGCGCCATCATGAACTTGTACACCGAACGCTCTTCGATGCCCGAGCCGTCGGTCGGACGCGAGGTCTTCATGAAGTCTTCCAGGTCGTTACCGGCGGTGAAAATCTCCGGCTTGCCGACGATCAGGATGGCGCGCACGGCCGCGTCCTGCTCCGCTTCGTTGATGGCGTCGGCCATGCTCTGGTACATCGCCGAGGTGATGGCGTTCTTGCGTTCGGGGCGGTTGAATTCCAGCGTCAGCACGCCGTTGGTCTTGCTGCTCAAAATATCCATGTGATCTCCAAATGATTAAAGGGCGCCGTGGTTGAACCGCAGCGCCCTTCTTTATGATTCCGTGCTCAGTTTACACGCGTTCGATAATGCCCGCAGCGCCCATGCCGGCGCCGACGCACATCGTCACCATGCCGTACTTCAGGTTGTTGCGGCGCAGTGCGTGCACCACGGTCGCGGCGCGGATCGCACCGGTCGCGCCCAGCGGGTGGCCCAGGGCGATCGCGCCGCCCATCGGGTTGACCTTCGCTGGATCCAGACCCAGGTCGCCGATCACGGCCAGTGCCTGTGCGGCAAACGCTTCGTTCAGCTCGATCCAGTCCAGCTGGTCCTGGGTGATGCCGGCGGCCTTGCACGCGTCAGGAATCGCGAATTTAGGACCGATACCCATGATTTCCGGTGGAACACCTTTAACAGCGAACGACGAGAACTTGGCCAGCGGAGTCAGGTTGTGCTCGCGCAGGAACTTCTCCGACACGACCAGCAGCGCGCCGGCGCCGTCGGACATCTGCGACGAGTTGGCGGCGGTGACCGAACCCTTGGCGGCGAACACTGGCTTCAGCTTGGACAGCGATTCCACGGTCGAATCGGCACGTGCGCCTTCGTCGGTATCGACGGTGCGGGTCTTGACCTTGATCTCGCCGGTCGCCAGGTCAGGCGTGCGGGTGATGATTTCAACCGGGGTGGTCTCGTCCTTGAAGAAACCGGCCTGCTGCGCGGCGATGGCGCGGCGGTGCGATTCAACAGCGAACGCGTCCTGCGCTTCGCGCGAGATTTTCCACTGGGTCGCCACTTTTTCAGCGGTCAGGCCCATGCCGTATGCCATGCCGACGTTCTCGTCGGTGAACATGTTCAGGTTCATCGATGGGTGATGGCCCATCATCGGCACCATCGACATCGATTCAACGCCGCCGGCGATCATCGCATCGGCTTCGCCAACGCGGATGCGGTCGGCGGCCATGGCCAGCGCGGTGATGCCCGATGCGCAGTAGCGGTTGACGGTCACGCCGCCAACGGTCTTGGGCAGGCCGGCCAGCAGCACCGATTGACGGGCGATGTTGAAGCCCTGTTCCGCTTCCGGGAACGAGCAGCCGATGATGGCGTCGGTGATCAGCGCCGGATCCAGGCCAGGCGCTTGCGCCAGGGCCGATTGCAGCACGCGCACCAGCAGGTCGTCCGGGCGGGTCTTGTTGAACATGCCGCGCGGCGCCTTGCCGATCGGGGTGCGGGTGGCAGAGACGATGTATGCGTCTTGAATTTGTTTGCTCATTTTGTTCTTTCGAAAATTTTTGATCGAAGACTTATGCGGAACGATTACGCCCGCTTCTCGGATAAATACCAATCCACTTGAACCTGTGCGGCCAGCGTGCCGGCGGCGTCGAAGATGTCGACCTCCACCGGAAACGCCACCTTGCCCTGCTCTTTCAGCTCGGCCTTCAGCGCGGCCAGGTCGCCAGGGACGCGGCCTTCGGCGCGGGTGGCGCCCTTGGCTACTTTCTGGTACTGGATGCGCGATTCCTTGGCGACCGGGCGCAAGCCCAGGATCAGCTCCGCGAAGCCGCCAGCCATGGCCGCGCCGGAAGCCGTTTCGGCCAGCGTGAACAAGGCCCCGGCGTGCTGCGTGCCCAGGTGGTTATTGAGCTTCGGGTCTTCCGGCATCGACACTTTCGAAGTGCCGCTGCCGATCTCGTCGATCCTGATCCCCAGCAGGCGCACGAAGGGCAAGGTGTCCATCATTTGTTGCTTGATACGGTCATACACCATGCTAGGCCTCACGCGCAGTAAAACTTTGAATACCAGTTTCAGGATCGACATACGCTCTTAGTTGCGGACTGGCTTACCGGTCTGCAGCATGCCCATGATGCGTTCCTGCGTCTTCGGATGGTTCAGCAGCTCCAGGAAGGCTTTACGCTCCATGTCCAGCAGCCACTGTTCGCTGACGAACGAGCCCTGGTCGATGTCGCCGCCCGACACGATCTCGGCGATCATGTCGCCCAGCTTGAAGTCGTGGGCCGAGATGAAGCCGCCGTCGCGCATGTTGACCAGCTGGGCCTTGATGGTGCCCCAGCCGTAGCGGCCGGTCACCTGCACCGGCGCCTTCAGCGGCGCGCGGTAGCCCTTGTCGAACATGGCGCGCGCTTCCACCTTGGCCACGTGCAGCAGCTCGTATGGGTTGAACACGATCACGTCGTCTTCCTTCAGGTAGCCCATGGCTTGCGCTTCCAGAGCCGATTTCGACACGTTCGCGGTGGCCGCGTTGGTGAAGCCGGTCTTCAGGAATTGCAGGATGTCGGTGCCCTTGGCTTCCTTGAACGCGCGCACTGCCGCTTCCTTCAAGCCGCCGCCCGCAGGGATCAGGCCAACGCCCACTTCCACCAGGCCGATGTACGATTCGATCGAGGCCACGCGCTTCGATGCGTGCAGCGCCATTTCGCAACCGCCGCCCAGCGCCAGGCCAGCAACGGCAGCCACCACCGGCACGTTCGAATATTTCATCGCCATGAAGGTGTCTTGCAGTTCCTTGATGATCGGATCGACCGCTTTCGCGCCGCCCTGCATGAACGCAGGCAGTGCCGATTGCAGGTCGGCGCCGGCCGAGAACGCGCCGCCGTCGGCCGCGTCCGCGCTCCAGATCACCAGACCCTTGAAGTTCTTCTCGGCTTCGGCCAGTGCCTTCTTGAAGCCGGCGATCACGCCTGGGCTGATCACGTGCATCTTGGTTTTCAGCGAGATCACCAGCACGTCGTCGCCCGAGTGCCACAGGCGCACGTCGTCGTCTTCATGCACGGTGGTGCCGGCGGTACGGCCATTGGCTTCGCCCGAACCCAGTACCGGCGCGCGGAACTGCTGACGGTCGTACACGGCCAGCGACGAACGCGGCACGAACGATTTCGATACTGCGGACCACGAACCTTCAGCGGTGTGGACGCCGCCTTTTTCAGCGACCGGACCTTCGAACACCCATGCTGGCAGCGGTGCGTTGCACAGTGCGTGGCCGGCTTCGATGTCTTCCTTGACCCACTGGGCCACTTGCGACCAGCCTGCGGCCTGCCACGTTTCGAACGGGCCGACGTTCCAGCCGAAGCCCCAGCGCATGGCGAAGTCGATGTCGCGCGCGTTGTCGGCCACGGTGTCCAGGTGGATCGCGATGTAGTGGAAAGCGTCGCGGAAGATCGCCCACAGGAACTGGCCTTGTGGGTTGGTCGATTCGCGCAGGGCCTTCATCTTCTTGACCGGATCTTTTTCCTTCAGGATGCGGGCGATGATGTCGGCAGCCTTGGCGCCGCCGGCCACGTATTCACCGGTGGCGAAGTCCAGACGCTGGATTTCCTTGCCAACTTTTTTGTAGAAGCCGGCGCCGGTCTTCTGGCCCAGCGCGCCCTTTTCCACCAGACCCGCCAGCACGGCAGGAGTCTTGTAGACGGCGGCGAACGGATCGTTCGGCAGGTAGTCCTGCATGGTCTTGATCACATGGCCCATGGTGTCCAGGCCGACCACGTCCGCGGTGCGGAAGGTGCCCGACTTGGCGCGGCCCAGCTTGGCGCCGGTCAGGTCGTCGACCACGTCCACGGACAGGCCGAACTTCTCGGCTTCGTGCACGATCGCCAGGATGCCGAACACGCCGACGCGGTTGGCGATGAAGTTAGGCGTATCTTTCGCGCGAACCACGCCCTTGCCCAGGGTGGTGGTCAGGAAGCCTTCCAGCTGGTCGCTGATTTCCGGCTTGGTGAACTCGGTCGGGATGATCTCTACCAGGTGCATATAGCGCGGCGGGTTGAAGAAGTGCACACCGCAGTAGCGCGATTTCAGGTCGGCGTCGAAGCCTTCGGACAGCTTGGTGATCGACAGGCCCGAGGTGTTCGAGGCGAAGATCGCGTTGGCGCCGATGTGCGGAGCGACCTTCTTGTACAGGTCGTGCTTCCAGTCCATGCGCTCGGCGATGGCTTCGATGATCAGGTCGCACTCGGCCAGCTTGGCCAGGTCGTCTTCGTAGTTGGCTACTTCGATCAGCGCGGCGTGGTCCTTGTTGCCCAGCGGTGCAGGCGACAGTTTTTTCAGGTTCTCGATGGCGCGCAGCACGATGCCGTTCTTCGGACCTTCTTTTGCGGGCAAGTCGAACAGTACGACTGGCACTTTGGCGTTGACGCAATGAGCGGCGATTTGCGCGCCCATCACGCCGGCGCCCAGCACGGCTACTTTTTTAACGATGAAATTGGTCATGTCGTTTCCTCTAGGTTCTTAGAACAGGTCGGCGTCGAGAGCCATCAGGTTGGCGGAGCCCGAACGTGCCTGGCGAATCAGGGTTGCAGTTTCTGGCTGCAGGCGGGCGAAGTAGAAGCGCGCCGTGGCCAGCTTGGCTTTGTAGAAGTTGTCGCCGCTGTCTTCCTTGGCCAGGGCGATTTTCGCCATCTGTGCGAAGAAGTAGCTGTACACCATGTGGCCGACCACGCGCAGGTAAGGTACGCATGCCGCGCCGACTTCGTCCGGGTTCTGGAAGGCTTTCATGCCGATTTCCATGGTCAGCTTGGTGACCTTGTCGCCCAGGTCGCCCAGCGGGGTGACGAATTCGCTCATCGCTTCGTCGGTGCCGTTCTCTTCCACGAAGGCCTTGATCTTCTCGCCGAACTTGCGCAGCTTGGCGCCGTTGTCGCCCAGGATCTTACGGCCCAGCAGGTCCAGCGACTGGATGGTGTTGGTGCCTTCGTAGATCAGGTTGATGCGGGCGTCGCGCACGTACTGCTCCATGCCCCATTCGGAGATGTAGCCGTGGCCGCCGAACACTTGCATCGCTTCCGAGGTGGCGATCCAGGCGTTGTCGGTGATGAAGGCCTTGACGATCGGGGTCAGCAGCGCGACTTCGTCGGCGGCTTCCTTGCGCACTTCTTCGTCCGGATGGTGCAGTTCGCGGTCGATCTGCAGCGCGACGTACGAGGTGAAGGCGCGCGCGCCTTCGGCGTAGGCCTTGCCGGTCAACAGCATGCGGCGCACGTCGGGGTGGACGATGATCGGATCGGCCGGCATTTCCGGATTCTTCACGCCCGACAGCGAGCGCATCTGGATGCGGTCCTTGGCGTAGATCAGCGCGTTCTGGTAGGCGACTTCGGTCAGGCCCAGCGACTGCATGCCCACGCCCAGGCGGGCCGCGTTCATGAACACGAACATTGCGTTCAGGCCCTTGTTCGGCTGGCCGATGATCCAGCCCTTGGCGCCGTCCAGGTTCATCTGGCAGGTCGAGTTGCCGTGGATGCCCATCTTCTCTTCGATGGCGCCGCAGGTGATCGGGTTGCGTTCGCCGACCGAGCCGTCTTCCTTCGGCAGGTACTTAGGCACCAGGAACAGCGAGATGCCTTTCGAGCCTTCCGGCGCGTCCGGCACGCGGGCCAGCACCAGGTGCAGGATGTTTTCCGACATGTCGTGCTCGCCGGCCGAGATGAAGATCTTGTTGCCGGTGATCAGCCAGGAGCCGTCGGCCTGTGGCAGCGCTTTCGAGCGCAGCATGCCCAGGTCGGTGCCGCAGTGCGGTTCGGTCAGGCACATGGTGCCGGTCCACTCGCCCGAAACCAGCTTCGGCAGGTAGACTTTCTTCTGTTCGTCGGTGCCGTGTTCCTTCAGGCACTCGTAGGCGCCGTGCGACAGGCCTGGGTACATGGTCCATGCCTGGTTGGCCGAGTTCAGCATCTCGTAGAACGAGTTGTTCAGCACCACCGGCAGGCCCTGGCCGCCGAATTCAGGATCGCAGGCCAATGCCGCCCAGCCGCCGTCGACGTACTGCTTGTACGCTTCCTTGAAGCCTTTAGGCGTGGTCACGGTGTGGGTCGCGGCGTCGTGCTTGCAGCCTTCGCGGTCGCCCGAATGGTTCAGGGGGAACAGCACCTCGGCGGTGAACTTGCCGCCTTCTTCCAGCACCTGATTGATGATGTCGGCATCGACTTCGGAATAGTCCGGCAGCGATTTCAGTTCCTCTTCCACTTTCAGGAACTCGTGCAGAACGAATTGCATATCCCGGATTGGCGCGACGTATTGACCCATGATTTTCTCCTGATGACTTTTGTAGTGACTACGATGTGAATTAGTGTGTTTTACGTTATTGCTGCGCCACCACCGCGGACGGTGTTTGCGGATTGCGGTACGTTTCGATCAAGCGCTCGAAGCCGACGCCGGCCCGGCCCAGGCTGCCCGGTATGCGCAGGAAGCGCGCATCGTGGTGCAGGGCCAGGATCAGGCCGTACATTTCGTACACCAGCTGCTGCGGGTCGGTGTCGGCCTTGAGGTCGCCGCATTCGATGCACTGCTTCACGCAGCGCAGCAGCGCGCCCTGCCAGGCGCCGACCATCGCCATCAGCTCTTCGCGGATCGGACCTGGACGGTCGTCATACTCCACCGCGCCGCTGATGTAGATGCAGCCCGACGCCACCTCCACGCTGACCCGCTTGACCCAGCGCGCGAACATCGACTTGAGCCGCTGGATGCCGCGCGGTTCTTTCACGCTGGGGAAAAACACTTCCTGTTCGAAACGATGGTGGTACAGCTTAAGGACTTCCAACTGCAAATCTTCACGCGAGCCGAAGTGCGCGAACACGCCGGACTTGCTCATGTTCATCTTATCCGCGAGCAATCCGATGGTCAGGCCTTCCAGACCATCACGGCTGGCCAGGTCCAGCGCCACGTCCAGGATTGCTGCGCGGGTCAGTTCGCCTTTGCGCATAAATTTAGTTGAGGTATTAATAAGATTGCGTCCCAAGGTAACATTCACGGAGAGAAATGAGTATTCTGCTCCAGTTGAATTTACTCCGTGTGAAAAGAATTGCGAACGCTCGTACTATTATCCAGCGAGGGGTAAATGTCAAACAGTACCGTTAGAGGTGGCGTTCTATTGTCGCGGTGCAACATGAGCTGTTGCCGCAGGGGGACAGCGGGCGGCAACAGCGGGGGTTATGGCAGGGGGCGAAGCTGGATGGAAATAGGAGCGCGCAGGCGGGCGGCGAAGGCGGTCACGCGGCGCTGCCAGGCGGCGGCGTCGCCCACCTCGCCGGACCAGCTGGCGATGGCGCCGACGTAGTAGCGCAGCGGCTGGCCGGGGCGGATCGGGGCCAGGATCAGCTCGTTGGCGGCGTCCGCCGCGTAGGCCGGCTCGCCGGACGGCAGCACGATGGCCACGCCGAAATCGCCGGCGCTGCGCTGGGTCACCCACTGCGTCAGCGCGCGTGCGGCCGGCAGCGGCGTCGCGGCCACCTTGGGCTCCTGGGGCGCGTAGGCCGGTGTTTTATTGAGGCCGATGGCGGCGGTCAGGCTTGCCGGGCCGCTGAAGCTGAAGGTGCTGTCGATCTGGTCGAAGTCGTGCCCGGCGTCGACGGTGAAGCGCTTCACTTCCGACACGCGGGCGCCGGCGGCGTCCCAGGCATCGTAGCTCAGCTCGAAGACGGCGCGGATCGGGCCGTTGGCGATGACTTTCCATTTGGCGTAGTTGCGGCTGGTGTAGAGCTGCTTGCCATCCCAGATGCCGGTGCCGCCGGCGCCGCGCGTGGTGCCCACGCCGTACATGTCCAGCCCCTCGCCCTCGTCCTTGTGGTAATGGTCGTGGCCCTTGTTGTACCAGCGGTCGACGATGGGATAACGCACCCGCTTGAACCAGATGTCCAGCCCGCTCGTCACCAGCACTTCCTTGCCGCTGCCCTGCGTGTCGGGCGCGGCAAGCGCCTGGCCGTAGGTGCGGTGGGCGATGCGGTCGTTTTCCCATGCGAAGTCGTCCAGCCGTTCCGGCACGTAGCGGGCGAAGGCCCGCACCGGGAAAGGCGGCGCCACCGACTCGCTCTTCTCCACCGTGAAGCTGGCGCTGTGCTCGCCGGCGGCGAAGTCGTGCTGGAAGATCAGCTCGCCGTAAGCGATGCCCTTGCCCTGCGGGTCCTTGGCCTCCGGCGCCACGTTGGTCACCTGGTACGGCAGGCTGTGGCCGGCCGCGTCGCGCACGGTCAGGCGTTGCAGCAGCGCACCCGGCAGGGCCTTGTTGACCTCGGACCACGGGATGGCGATGGTCTCGGCCGGGCGGGCCGCGTCGAGCTCGTGGGTGGCCGTGATGGCCAGCCGTTCCGCCGCGCCGGCGGAGGTGCCGGCCAGCGCCAGCAAGAGTGCGTAACGTGCGTGCATGTCAGTATTTCACCGGATAGTCTTTGGGGAATTGGCGGCCCGAGTAGGCCAGCTTCTGGGTCCAGTCCTGCGCCGGCGCGGTCCAGTAGGCATCGTTCTCAGGCAAGCCCAGCGACAGGAAGCCTTCGGAAGCGATGTACATGCTGCCGTTATTGGAGTACCAGTCGCCCAGCTCGGGGTGGTGGCCGACGAAGCCGATGTTGAGGAAGCCGTCGCGGGTGAAGTTGCTCGGGCCCGACCACACCGTCTGGTGCACGGCGTGCAGCGCGGCGCGCACCTGTCCTGCCGGCAGGCTGGCCGGCAGCTGCTTGCGCCAGGCCAGCAGGCCCAGCGGCTGGAACACGGCGGTGCGGTAGGTCAGCGAGCGGCCTATCGGCGGGTAGGTGCCGGTTGGCGAGATGAAGCGCTCCAGATGCTCGCAATAGCGCTGCGTGCGTTGCAGCGCCTGCGCCAGCAGCTCCTCCGGCTTGGCGTTCCAGAACGGCCCCTTGCAGCGCACCAGCACTTCGAGGATTTCCAGCAGCATCGGATACATCACGTACGAGCAGTAGTAGTCGAAGTGGAAGGACTCGCCATCCTTGATCCAGCCGTCGCCCACATACCATTCGTTGATCTTGCGGATGGCCACGTTCATGCGCAGCGGATCGGCTTCCTCGCCGATCGACAGCAGCCAGGCTTCGTTCATCGCGGCGAACAGCAGCCAGTTGATGTACGGCGGCTCGATCCGACGCAGGCTCTTGATCTCGGCGATGATGCGCTGCTTGGTGATTTTTTCCAGCGGATCCCACAGCGCTTTCGGCGCGCGCATCAGCGCGTTGGTGAAGTAGGCCGAATCGACAAGCGTCTGGCCCGGCCCTTTCCACAGCAGGTAATCCGGGTTCTTCGGGTCCACCGAGTTGGTGTAGCTTTGCAGCGCCAGCTGTTGCAGGCGATGGCGTGTCTTGCCCTCGGCCGTGCCGTCGTCCGGCAATGCCAGCCAGGGCGCGGCGCCGGCGATCAGGCGGCCGAAGCACTCAAGATAGGCGACGCCGGGATCGCGGCCGTCCCACGTCGGGCTGAGCTCCAGCGGGAAGTTTTTCTTCAGCTTGCCCTGCGCCATGTTCGACAGCACCGGCTCGGCCATCTGCTGCAACAGGCCGGCCATGTAGGCGCGCTCGCCGCCGGCCACAGGCGCGCTGTCGGCGGCTGCGGTGCCTATCAATCCGGTGGCAGCCGTGCCGGCCAGCACCGCTTGCATAAAGTTGCGACGTTCCATCGTGTCTCCTTATTTTTGATCGAGCAAGCGTACCAGTTCCGCCGACGCCAGCAGGAAAGCGCCGACGCCGAAATCGGCGGTCGAATTCTGGTCCACCACTTGGCCCGGTATCGCGCGGTCGCCTATCGGCTGGACATAGCCTACGCGGCCGTCAGGTTGCAGCGCCACCTTGCTCAGGTAATGCCAGCCCTTGCGCGCCACAGGCAGGTATTCGTCGCGCGCCAGCACGCCGTGATTGATGCCCCACAGGTAGCCGTAGGTGAAGAAAGCGGTGCCGCTGGTCTCCGGTCCCGGGGCGTGCTGCGGATCGAGCAGGCTGCGGGTCCAATAGCCTTCCGGCTGCTGGGCGCGTTTGAGCGCCTGCGCCATGTCCTTGAAACGGGCCACGTAGTCGGCGCGATGCGGATCGTCGGCCGGCAGTTCGTCCAGCACACGGGCCAGCGCGGCGAACACCCAGCCATCGCCGCGCGACCAGAAGTCCTTCTTGCCGTTGACGCTGGCGTGCGCGGGATAGACATACTTGGCGTCGCGGTAGTACAGGTGCTCGACCGGGTCGTACATGATGCTGTTGGCGTACTCGAAATACTGGTGCAGCTTTTCCAGGTAGCGGCGGTCGCCCGTCACGCCGTACAGCTTGGTCATCACCGGCATCACCATGTACAGGCCGTCGGACCACCACCAGTAATCGTCGCGCGCGGTGCTCATCTCGTATTCCATCACCTCGCGGGCGCGGGCGATCTTGCGCGGATCGGGGGCCAGCTTGTACAGGTCGGTGTAGGTCTGGAAGCAGATCTGCCAGTCGCCGAACAGCACGTGATCGTCGGTCTCGCCGTAGGTGTGTTGCCAGCGGCTCTTGTCCGGCGAGCGCGCGCCCATCCACTGGTTGTGCTCGGCCCAGGCTTCGGCGTAGCGCCGGTAGGCCTCGTTGTGCGTGACCTGGTAGGCCGCCATATTCCCCGTCTGATAGGCCGCCACGTGCCAGAACGCCCACTGCTGCGCAGGCGTGCTGCGCTGCCAGTGTCCGTTGACCTGGTCGATGATGGCGACCACTTCCGCCCTGCTGGCGTCGATGGGCGCGCCATCCTTTGCCGGCGTGGCGCAGCCGCCCAGCGTGACGGCCAGCACCAGCAGCAATCCTTGCGCGTATTTTTTTAGGTTCATAGTGTCATGTAAAAAAGGGCCGAAGGCGCGGGACCGCCACCTTCGGCATAAATGCCCGGAACCATGACGTGGCTCCGGTCTGGAGTGCTCGGTACTTCAAGGTTTCCACTGCCACACCTGCACCGGCGACGATGCGCCGGCCGATGCGCCTTCGCCGTCCAGCTGCGGCACGTCCTGCACGAACAGATGCAGTTCGCCGCGCCGTCGCCACAGCTCGGTGTCGAACGAAGGCTCCCACGCGCCCACCGGCGCCGTGCCCAGGTCGCGCACGGTCCAGCGCGGCCGGTGCAGGTCGGCGATGGTGGCCACCGATACCTTGTTGCCGCGCTCGGCGTCGCGGAACACCAGCAAGGCGCGCTGATGGTCCACCATGATCTGCGGCCGCGATATCGGTATCGCCTTCGTGCCCAGACCACTCAGCGAAAACGGCGTGCGGCGGAAATCCAGATCAAGTTGCCGCCACGCGCCGCCGTCGCGGTACAGCAGGTGGTACTGCGGCACCGTCGAGCCGGCCACGCGCCAGTAGCTGGCGATCACCGGCTCGCCGTCGGCACCGGCCGCCATCGAGGTCTGGTTGATCAGCTCGCTGTTCTGCGGGACGTGTGCGGCGTATTCCGCACTGCCGGCCGTGATTGGCAGCGTGTAGCGTTCCCCGTTGCTGCGTTCCCACGTCAGGCCGCCGTCGCGCGAGCGGGCGTAGGCCATGTCGTGGTTGCTGGCCACGTCCGGCGATTCGCGCCACACCCACGACAGGTGGATGGTGCCGGCACGGTCGACGAAGGCTTGCCAGTAGGCGCTGCGCTGCCCTTCCCCGTCGATCAGCTTGCTGTGCAAGCGGGTCCAGCTGGCGCTCGCCACGTCGTAGCGGTTCATCACCAGGTTGCCGTGGCCAGAGCCGCCATCACGGTAGAGGAACAGCAGGCCACCGTCCGGGCAACGGAAGAACTCGGGATAGGTGGCCGAGTCTTCGTCTTTGCCCAGCATCGGCGTTTCCGGGCCCAGCTCCAGCGCGCCGGGACGCGTGCCGCGCGCGTACCGCAGGCGCTGGTTATGCGCGTCCCACGCCAGGTGCAGGTAGCCGGCGCCGTCCACCATGACGCTGATGCTGTTGTGCGCGTCGGCCGCGTTGCCGTGGTACGGCGTGCGTTGCAGCGTCCAGCGTGTGCTGCCCAGCTTGCGCTTGCCCAGCACCACGGCCGCGTCCTTGCCGTAGAAGGCGATGTACTGCGTATCGCCATCCGACACCAAGGAGTTCTTGCGGAACACCACGGCGTTGACCGAATTGTTCGCCCAGCCCGGCGCGACATCGACCACGCGCGCGGGACCGGCGGCCTGCGCCGCGCAGGCGAGGCAAGCCAGCAGCAGCGGCAGCAGGTGCTTAGAACTTGCCACGCAGTCCAACCTTGATGGTACGGCCGTCGTACTTGGCGTAGTCCATGCGCGTCTTCTTGCCGCTGCCGTACTGGCCGCTGGCGTCCTCGAAGTAATCGTAGGACAGCGTGTTGGACAGGTTCATGGCGTCGATGCGCAGCTCCAGCTGTTCGTTGATCTTGTAGCTGGCGTTGGCGTCCAGGTAGCCGCGTCCCGCGTGCCAGCGGATCAGGTCGTCGCCCAGGTTGCGCGGATTGTCCGGGTGCAGCGAGCGGCCCTTGTAGTTGTAGGACATGCGCAGCGCCAGCGGTCCGCGCTCGTAGTAAGCGGTGGTGCTGTAGGCATACTTCGGCACCGAGTTGACCTCGATCTCCTTGCCTGCGTTGGTGATCCACTTGGCGCTGTTGAACGGATCGATATGGGTGTAGCTGGCCAGCGCACCAAAGCCCTTGAACGGTTCCGGCAGGAAGGTGAACGCTTGCTGGTAGGCCAGCTCGTAACCCTTCAGCGTCTGCTCGCCGGCGTTGGTGTAGCTGCGCAAGGTCATCGGCAGGTTGGGATCGACGTGGCCGTTGGCATCCTGGAAGATCGCGCCCAGCGCCGTGTCCGGCAAGCCCAGCGCGCCGAAGGTGGTGTTGGTGGTGTTGGCCACGGTGGCGTCGGTCAGCTTCTTGCGGAACACGGCGGCCGACAGCAGGCTGCCCGGCTGGAAGTACCACTCCAGGCTGGTGTCCAGGTTCTTCGATTGCTGCGGCTTCAGGCTGGCGTTGCCGGCGGTGGCCGAGTTGTCGAAGGGATTCGGAATGACGGTCTGCGCCGCGATGATCGACAGCGAGGCCCGGCTCACGGTCTTGCCCCACGAGGCGCGCCACATCAGGTTCTCGGTCACGTCCAGCGCCGCGCTGAAGGCCGGCAGCACATTGCTGTAGGTGCCCTGCTCGTGGTTGGCGGCGTAGGTCAGGCTGGCGCCCTGCTGCTTGAAGTTGTCGATGCCGGTCTCGGTGCGCGAGTAGCGCACGCCGGCGTTGAAGCGCAGCTCGTGGCCGGCGACCTCGCCCTTGAAGTCGGACTGGATGAAACCGGTCGACACTTTCTCCGTCGCGCTGAAGCTCTGCGCCGGCGTGAAGGTCGCCTCGGTGTTGTAAGCCAGCGGATCGAAGGCCGAGTAGGTGGCGCCACGAGTGAAGGTGCCCCAGGCGTGTGGCCAGCCGGCGCCCATGTCGAGATTGTCGACCGGCAGCGTGGTAGTCATCAGGCCGCGCATGCCGGCGTTGCCCAGGCCATTGAGCTTGGCCGTGGCGGCGGCCGTGCCGTTGCGCTTGGCGATGCCCTTGGTGGTTTCCACGTACACCACGCCGGCCTTCAGGTGGCCGGTCCAGTCGCCTGGCAGGTCGTAGTCCCAGTCCGCGACCAGACGGCCCTGCTTGCCCTTGTCGGTCTCGCGGGTCCAGGTGGTGCCGACGCCGAAGCCCTGGTAGTTGTTCAGGTCGGTATAGCTGGAAGTGGACGACAGCGATGGATAGACGTGGTCGCTGCCGTAGTCGATGGTGGAGTCGACGCCGAAGATCTGGCCCGACAGCGTGTCCTGGTAGGTCAGCGCGTTGCTGTTGTTGGCGCTCAGCTGGCCGGTCAGCGCCAGCTTGCTGGTGGCGGCCCAGCGGCCGTTCAAGGCGGCGTAGCCGAACTTGGTTTCGTCCTCGCTGTAGGTGACGCCGCTGCTGTACGAGGTGTTGCCGAAGGTGCCGGTCAGCAGGTTGGAATCGGGATCGATGTGCACGTTCAACGGTACCAGCCCGTTGTGGCCATTCTGGCCGGCCGGCGCGGCGCGGTTGGTGGTCTTGCTGTTGCGGATCAGCAGGCCCATGTACATTTCGTCGCGGTGGTTGGTCAACTTGGAACCGAGCACGTCCAGGCTCAGGTTCAGGTCGGCAGTCTTGTATTGCAGCGACGACACCAGGCCGTCGCGGGTGCGTTCGTTGGCCGAGCCGTAGAAGCGGTAGATGCGCGGCAGCAGCGCGTTGTCGATCTGGCTGCGGGTGTAGCCGCCCAGGTTGGCGCGCGGATCGTCGTAGTCCAGCTGCATCGCGAAGTTGCCCTTGACCGGATTCTGGCTGCCGCGCGCCGAGCTGTTGTAGCCGCCGGTGGCCTCGAAGCCGGAGCGGTTGTTGGTGCTGGCCGAATGCGAGACGCCGGCCAGGAAGCCCCAGTGTCCCCAGGTGTTGGAGTACAGCGCGAAGCCCATCGGGTCGGCGTTCTTCGACATGGTGTTGTACGCCTCGGACACGGCGTAGCGGATGGTGCGCTTGGGATTGTCGAACGGACGCGGGGTCTGCAGGTCCACCACGCCGCCCAAGCCGCCTTCGCTCAACTCGGCCAGCGGCGACTTGTAGAAGTCGACCCGGCCAAACAATTCCGACGCGAACACATCGTAGTTGAAGCCGCGCGCCGCGCTGCCGATGGTGCTGGTGGAGGTGGTGTTGACCGGCGCGCCGTTGAGCGTGGTCACCGAGTATTCGGTCGGCAGGCCGCGGATCGAAATGCGCTGGCCTTCGGCCGAGCTTTCGTCGCGGTTGAGGATGATGCCGGGCACCCGCTGCAGCGATTCGGCGATGTTCGCCTCGGGGAATTTGCCGATGTCCTCCGCCACGATGGAATCGCGCACGCCGATGGCCTGCTGCTTGAGGTTCAAGGCTTTTTGCAGGCTGGAGCGGAAGCCGGTGACCACCACGGTGGTCGGTTCGGCGGCGGCGCCCTCTGCCGGTGCGGCTGGCGCGGCCGCCTGCTGGGCGGCGGCGTCGTTGCCGTAGGCCGCTGCCAATGCCAGCGGCAGCAGAGTGGCGAGTAGTTTCTTATGCATTATTTCCCCCGTTGTTGTGTACAACAATTCACTGTGTAGTTTTGTCACGGCGCGCCGGTGTCTCCTGAAAAAACGCGCCACGTTGCCTGATTTTTCGGCATGTGGTCACGTTACCACCCCTTAAACTCATCGTACAACTGAAATCTTCAACGGCCACAGCGGATGTGGTATCGTAACCACATGACAAAAGCCAGCAAACTCAGTGAAGTGGCGAAAATCGCCGGGGTCTCGCCGATCACCGCCTCGCGGGCGATCCGCGGCAATGGTTACGTGTCGGAGGCGGCGCGCACGCGCGTGCTGGCCGCCGCCGCGCAGCTGAACTACACCCCCGACATGCTGGCGCGCCGCATGCGCGGCGACAAAAGCAAACTGATCGGCGTGTTCGTCAACCACTACGGCTCACTGGTGCTGCACGAAATCACCAAGGCCATCAGCGACGAGGCGCGCCGCCAGGGCTACGACATCCTGCTCTACAACGCAGAACGCTTCGACCTGCCCAGCCGCATGGAAACCTGCGCGATGCTGAGCCAGTTGTGCGCCGGCCTGGTGCTGCTGTTGCCGAACGCGGCCGACGGCTACCTCGACGTGCTCGAGCGCCAGCGCCTGCCCTGCGTGTTCGTCGGCTTCGACGCGCGCCCGGTCAACCTGCCGGTGGTGGTGGTGGAAAACCGCCTCGGCGCCCGCACCGCGGTCGAGCACCTGCTGTCGCTGGGCCACCGCCGCATCGCCTTCATCGGCGGCACGGCCGGCACCGGCCAAGGCGCCGAGCGGCTCAAGGGCTACAACGACGCCCTGCTCGCGGCAGGCCTGACGCCCGATCCGGCGCTGGCGGTGGACGGCAACTTCTCGCAGAACGGCGGCTACGCGGCCACCGAAAAACTGCTGTCGCTGGCCGCGCCACCGACCGCCATCTTCGCCGCCAACGACGAGACCGCATTCGGCGCCATCGACGCCATCCACAGCCGTGGCCTGGAGGTGCCGGACGATATCTCGGTGATCGGCTTCGACGATATCTCCACGTCCAGCTTTGTGCATCCGCCGCTGACCACGATGCGCCAGTCCAACGCCGACATGGCGGCCCGCGCCGTCAACGAATTGCTGGCGCAGATACAGGGCGAGGAGATACAGGCCAAGCGCATAGGCTTCGCGATGGAGCTGGTGGTGCGCAGTTCCACCGGTCCTCTGCGCCGGCCTGGCTGATGGACAAGGGCGGCGCCATGGCCGGGCAGCGCGCCGCCTGGGGCGTGGCCTCGGCCGGCCTGCTGGCGGTGCTGTTCTGGCTGCTGGTGGGCGACCTGGCGATCTCGATCCGCGAACGCGCCGCGCTGCCCAGCGGACTGGAACTGCTGCGCCGCAACGGCGCCTCCGACACCACCACCTCGCTGCTGATGTCGACCGTGCCGGCGCTGCTGAGCGTGCTGCTGGTCCCGCTGCTCGGCTACCACTCGGACCGCCTGCGCAGCCGCTGGGGCCGGCGTCGGCCCTTCCTGCTGGTGGCCGCGCCGGTCGGCTGCGCCGCCATGCTGGGCCTGGCCTGCTCGCCGGCGCTGGGCGCGTTGGCCGACGCCGCGCTGGGCGCGCTGTCGCCGGGGCGCCGGCTGTGCAACCTGACTGCCTTCAGTCTGTTCTGGACCATCTTCGAATGCGCCGGCATCAGCGCGGTGTCGCTGTTCACCGGCCTGGTCAATGACGTCGTGCCGCAGGGTTTGCTGGGACGCTTCTACGCGGCCTTCCGCATTGTCGGGCTGGGCGTGGGCATCGCCTTCAACACCTGGGTGTTCGCGCTGACCGACCATTACCTGAGCGAGATCCTGCTGGCCATCGGCCTGGTGTTCGGCGTGGCGCTGCTGCTGGTGTGCCTGATGGTGCGCGAGCCGCCCTGCATCGATGTCGACAACGCGCCGCGCCCGGCCGGCTGGCGCGCGCTGGCCGTGCCGCGCGCCCACGTGCTGGCCTGCTTCGCGCATCGGCCCTTCCTGTGGGCGGTGGCGGCCTTCATGCTGGCCAGCGTCACCTTCAGTCCGTTCAACACCTTCTACCAGTACTACGCCCACCTGTCCGGCATCCCGAAGTCAACGCTGGGCACGCTGACGGCGTACGGCTACGCGGTGTCGATCCTCTCCGCCTTCGGCATCGGCTGGCTGGTGGACCACTACGGCGCGCTGCGCGTGTCCAGCCTGATCATGGGCGCGTACGGAGCTTCCGCCGCGCTCGGCTACCTGAGCCTGGGCGATCCGGCCTGCTTCCCGTGGTTCTACCTGGCGCATGTGGTGGTGTCCGGCGCCTGGTTCACGGCGGCGGCGTCGCTGCCGATGGCGCTGTTCCCGAAGGCCCGGTTCGTGCAGTACAACTCGACCAAGGATTTGATGGTCGTGCTGGGCAATATCGTGGTCAGCGGCGTGCAGGGGCCGGTGCTCGACCTGTCCGGCCACGACTACCGCCTGACCCTGCTCAGCGGCGCCGTGTTCGCGCTGCTGAGCCTGATGTGCCTGGCGCGCCTGCGGCCACGCCTCTAATCGTAGCCGCCGGCCTTGCCCAGCTGGCGCCGGTCGCGCTTGGTGGGACGGCCCTTGATGTCCGCGCCCGGCTCACGGTACAGGCGGCGGTTCTCGGCCACGTCGGCGCGGCGCGCCACGCTGGCGTCGGTTTCCTCGTACAGGTTGCGCGCGATGGGCGCGGCGGCCCGCACGTCGGACAGGTTCATCACGTCGACCTCCCAGCGGTCGGAGCCGTTATCGATGTCCAGCGTGTCGCCGATGCGCACCGCGCGCGCCGGCTTGACCTTGTCGCCGCCCAGCTTGACCTTGCCGCTGTCGACCGCCTCGGTGGCGAGCGAACGGGTTTTGAAGAAGCGCGCGGCCCACAGCCACTTGTCCAGTCTGACACTTTCGCTCAAGCGTATTTCCCCACTGCGAAGACCCGCATCACCATCTTGTACGCGAAAAACGCGACCTCGTAGCCGATGCGGCGGAAGCGGCCGACGTGCTTGATGTCGGCCGGGTTGATCAGCACGCCCTCGGCGATGGCGGCCTCGATGTGCCGGCGCAGGTTTTGCGCGAACACCGCGTCCTTGATCACCACGTTCGCTTCCTGGTTCAAAAACAGGCTCAAGCCGTCCACATTGCTTGAGCCCACGGTGGCCCAGTCGTCGTCCACCACGGCGACCTTGGCGTGCAACTGGGTCTTGTGATATTCCACCACTTTGACGCCGGCCGCCAGCAGTTTCGGATAGAACGAGTGGGCGACCGCGTCCTGCAGCCAGATCTCGCCGACGCCGATCAGCAGCGTGACCTCGACGCCGCGCTCGGCGGCGGCGGCCAGCGCGTGGCGGAACTTGGCGCCGGGCGCGAAATACGGATTGGCCAGCAGCACGCTGTGGCGCGCGCGCCCCAGCGCCTGCAGGTAGGCGCGCTGGATGGTGCGGCGGTTGCGGAAATTGTCGCGCACCACAAAGCCGGCCTGCACCATGTTCTGCGTGGCGATCTTGTTCACCTTGCGCATGTCGCGGAACAGGCCGATCCGCTTGATGATGCCCAGCCGGCCCAGCCGGCGCCACTGCGTCAGCGCCTCCAGGTGGATGGCCGCCACCAGCGGGCCGCGCACCTGCACCGCGAAATCCCAGCGCGGCGCGACCAGCTCGATGGAGCGGTTGCGGTCGCAGAACATGTCGTCGTTGATGTTGATGCCGCCCACGTAGGCCACCTGGCGGTCGACCACGCAGATCTTGCGGTGGGTGCGGGTGACGCCGCGCTTGAACCACGGATTGAACACGCGGTGCTCGACGCCGGCCGCCACCAGCTCCACGTGCATGCCGTTGACCTGGCGCCGGCCGGTGCCCCACCAGTCGGTGATCATGCGCACCTGCACGCCGCGCCGGGCCGCGTTCATCAGCGCCGCCATCACCATCTTGCCGGTGTCGTCGGCGGCGAAGATGTAGGTCTCGAAATACACCTCGTAGCTGGCGGCGTCGATGGCGGCGACCAGGGCCGGAAAGAAGTCGGCGCCGGTGTGGAGCAGCGTGACTTCGTTATCGGCGATGAAATTAACTGTGCGCATGGCTGGATTCTACCCTTGAGTTCCAAAATACGGCGCGAAACAAGTCTATAATAAATTGCAACCCCAGTGGGAATGGAGCGCCCGGAGCATGCGTAGCCTGTCGATGATGATGCTGTTGTCCTGCCTGCAGCCGGCGGCTGCCGCCGTGCTGGCCGATTGCCCCAAGGTGGTGGTGTCCGCCGACCCCGACTATCCGCCGCTGCACTGGTACGACGGCAAGACGCTGCGCGGCCCCAGCATCGACCTGGCCACGCGCATCCTGTCCGACCTGAAGATCCCCTACGAAGTGCGCTACGTCGGCCCGTGGAAGCGCGTGCTGGCCACGGCGGCGGCCGGCAAGATCGACCTGGTGGCGACGCTGAAGATCCAGCCCGAGCGCGAACGCTACCTGGACTTCGTGCGCACGCCGGCCTTCCCCAATCCGGTGGCGGTGTTCGTGCCGCGCCGGCACGCCTTCATCTTCAACACCTGGCAGGACCTGGCCAGCCACAAGGGCGGCATCGCGCTCGGCAACACCTTCGGCCGCGAGTTCTCGGCGTTCTCCGCCGCCCACCTGCGGCTGGAGGAATCGGGCACGGCCGACAGCAACTTCCGCAAGCTGGGTCTGGGCCGCATCGATTATTTCATCAGCGGCCTGTTCACCGGCGAGGCGTGGCTGGCGCGCCACGGCGGCGGCGCGCAGTTCATGGCGATGCGCCCCTTCCTGACCGAGGACAAGAATTATTTCGCCTTCGCCAAGCTCAGCCCGTGCACCCGCCACCTCGACGCCTTCGAGGCGCGGCTCAAGGAACTTGTGGCCAACAAGACCAACCTCGTCATGCTGAACAGCAGCCTGCAGCAGCTGGACGTCAAGCTCGACAGCGCGACGCTGGTGCGCAAATAATCGTCCGCGAATAACTCAGCCCAGCGCCAGGCTGGCGACGATGGGCGCGTGGTCGGACAGCTTGGCCCACAGGCTGCCGTGCATCACCTCGGCCGTCTCGACCTTGAAGCCGCGCACGTAGATGCGGTCCAGCCGGAAGAACGGCAGCGCGGCCGGAAAGGTGCGCGCCGGCGTGACGCTGGCCTTGCGGCGCAGCGTGCGCACCAGCTCGTCGAGCGTGGAGTTGGAGCCGATCTGGTCGAAGGCCTCGACCACGCCAAGCGCGTTGCGCAGCTCGGCGCTGAGGGTGTTGCGCCAGTCGTTGAAATCGCCGGCGATGATGACCGGCTCGCCGTCCGGCGCCGAGGCGCGCACGGCCGAGATCAGCGCCTGGGTCTGGCGGCGCCGGCCCGCCTCGAACAGGCCCAGGTGCACGACGTAGCAATGCACCGCGCCCTTGGGCGTGTTGAGCACGCAGTGCAGGATGCCGCGCTGCTCGTAGGCGTGGTCGGAGACGTCGTGGTTGGACTGGTTGGCGATCGGGAAGGCGCTCAGCAGCGCGTTGCCGTGGTGGCCATGGTCGTACACCGCGTTCATGCCGTAGGCGGCGTGGGCGTGGCGCGACTCGCCGGCCAGGTACTCGTGCTGCGCCGTGGCCGGCCAGTGCTTGTGGCCCAGGTGCTCGGCGCCGTACTTGGCGGCGTTCAGGTCATGCTTGCCCTGCACCTCCTGCAGGAACACCACGTCGGCGTCGAACAGGCCGATCGCCTGCTTGAGCGCCAGCACCCGCGGTTCGCTGCGGATGGCGGACACGCCCTTGTGGATGTTGTAGGTCGCGACTCGGATTTTCATCCTTATATTCTAACCCTGAGTCCGGAATTGCGGCGTATGCTGCCGCACACAACGCGGGCCTAGGCCCAGGCGTGCTCGAGCGTGCTGGTGCCGACCAGCACCACGTCCTGCGGCGCGGCGCTGGTCTGGACGCTGCCCGCCAGCGTGGCCACCGTCTGGATCACCGTGGACTCGTAGGCCAGCACGCTGGTGTTCTGGTCGACGTGCGTCAGCAAGGAGCGCGCCACGGACGCCGCGGCGCTGCCGGAGTAGCCGGCCAGCTCGGCAGGCGTGTCGAGCAGCGACGTGAAATTGGAGGCGACCACCAGGCGGTTGTTCACCAGCGCGCCGTCCATCAGGCCCTGGGCGCTGGTGTTGTGCTCCGCGCCTTCCAGCACGCTGAGCGCGGCCAGCGGGCGCGGCAAGCCGGCCTTGAGCGAGTTGACCCAGTAATTCACGCCCTCGTCCGGGGCGCGGCCCAGCACGTGGGCATAGATCGCGGTCAGGAAATCCAGGTCGCTGCCGTTGCCCAGCGCGGCGGGGTCGGAGCTGAGGGCGAAGTTATCCACCATCGCCTTGACCGTGGCGTTGGTGTAATACGCCATGATGAAGCCGCCGGTGGTGGTTGGCGCGTTGGTGGTCATCATCTGGTTGACCATGCTGTTCAGGCCGCCGGGGTCGGCGGGATTGCCGAAATACGCGATATAGAATTTCTGCGCCATCGCCGCATACGGCGCGCGCGCCGCATCCTCGTCCACCGCGGCCTGGCTCAGCGCCATGGTGCCGTCGGCGAACGCCAGGCGTTCGATATTGCTCAGGGTGTCGCTCTGGCCCGGATCGGCCTTGGACGTGACCGTGTAGCCGGCGCCGCTGGCGGCCAGCGTGTAGCTGCCGAAGGCGCCCGTGTAGACGGCGGTGTCGATGCCGGCGCCGCCGTCGATGATGTTGTGGCCGCCATTGCCCTGCAGGTGGTTGGCGCCGCTGTTGCCGATCAGCGTGTCGCTGCCGCTGCCGCCGATGGCGTTCTCGATCACCGTGCCGTAGGCGATGGCCAGGTTGTCGGTGCCGTCGTAGGTGGGCACCGGCGGATCGGTCTGCCAGTTGATGCCGGCGCCGGTGTCGGACGGAATGTGGATGGACGAGAAATGTCCCTGCTGCAGGTCGATCAGCGAACCGTTGCTGAAGTTGGCGATCGAAATGGTGTCGTTGCCGCCCGCGTCCCAGATGGTGCTCAGGAACGGCGTGGACGGATCGAAGGTGTAGGTGTCGTTGCCGGTGTGGTAAGTGGTGTTGGCGCCGTACAGGTATTGCATCGCCGCGATATCGTCCAGCATCGGCGAGTTCGGCACCACGGTGAAGGACTTCCACGAGGCCGAATTGGCGGTCTCGGTGACGCGGACAAACAGGCTGTGCGGCGCGTCGTCGTAGGCCATCAGCGAGTACTGGCGGGTCGAGTGCGCCGGATCGACCGGATTGTCCTCGAACGGATGCTTGAGGCCGAGCGCGTGGCCCAGCTCATGCACCAGCGACATGTAATTGTACGAACCCACCGACCAGTCGTTGCTGCTGAGCGCGCCGTCCGCGTCGGTGCTGATCCAGACGTCGCCGCCGGACGGGTAGATGCTGCTCGGGAAGCTGGCCCAGCCCCAGGCGCCGCCGCCGTCGCTGGCGGTCTCGCTGGCCGAGGTCCAGGCCAGGCGGATGTCGCCGACCGAGGTGGTGGTGTCGGCCACCAGCACCGGCTTGACATTGGCGACATTGGCCCAGGCCTGCAGCGCGGTCTGCGCGGCCGCCTGCTGCACCGTGTCGAGGCCGTAATGCTGGCTGGCGTGCGGCTCGTCCAGGTCGGAGTAGCTGCCGCCGCCCGGTCCGCTGAAGACGGCCGAGCCGAAGGCAAACGGGAAGCTGTAGGTGACCGTGGCGCCCGTGCCGGCGCCGCCGCCCCACTTGTAACCGCTCAACAACGCGTCAATGGACAAGGTGCCGGAATCGAAAACAAACGAGGCCGGGCTGGACTTGGTGGGGCTGGTCATGCGGGTTCTCCTGGAAGCGGACCGTCAGACGGGCCTGCCTCTTGATTCTATGCAAAAAGAACCGGAATGAACAGGAAACCCGCGAGCTGAAAAATTATGCCGTACGGCAATATCTTGTCAATTGTAATATAGCTTCAGCATTGGAGGAAGAAAAACAACGGTCGGCCGCCTCCAGCCAGGGCAGCCAGACGTAATTCAGGTGTTCGCGCGGGGCCAGCGTGATGGCGATGTCGCGCGGGACCTCGACGCTGAACACGTGCTCGGTGTTCTCGGTCACGCCCGGCGCGTAGCGGTGGCGCCACACCGGGTAGATGGTGTAGACGTTGGACAGTTGCCAGTCGCGCAGCACGATGCGTTCGCCGTCGGCGACGATGCCGGTCTCCTCGAACAGCTCGCGGCGGGCGGTGTCGAGCAGCGGCTCGTCGGGCGCGTCCAGCGAGCCGGTCACCGACTGCCAGTAGCCGGGCCGGTCGGCGCGCTCGATCAGCAGCACTTGCAGGTCGGCCGTGTGGATCACCACCAGCACCGACTCGGGAATCTTGTAAGGCTTCATGGTTCGGATAAAAGAAAAGGCGCCGAAGCGCCCTTTCCATTGCAAAGATTTAGCTTGCCACTTTCGGCTCGGCGGCGCGCAGACGGATGTGCAGTTCCTTCAACTGCTTTTCGTCCACTTCCGACGGCGCCTGGGTCAGCAGATCCTGCGCGCGCTGGGTTTTCGGGAAGGCGATCACGTCGCGGATCGAATCGGACTTGGTCATCAGGGTCACGATACGGTCCAGGCCGAACGCCAGGCCACCGTGCGGCGGCGCGCCGTATTGCAGCGCGTCGAGCAGGAAGCCGAACTTCAGGCGGGCTTCGTCGGCGTCGATCTTCAGGGCGCGGAACACTTTCGACTGCACTTCCTCGCGGTGGATACGGATCGAACCGCCACCCAGTTCCCAACCGTTCAGGACCATGTCGTAGGCCTTGGCGATGCAGGCGCCCGGATTGGTTTCCAGCCAGTCTTCGTGGCCGTCTTTCGGCGCGGTGAACGGGTGGTGGGTCGCGGTCCAGCGGTCCGACTCTTCGTCGTATTCGAACATCGGGAAGTCGATCACCCACAGCGGCGCCCAGACGTCGTCGAACAGGCCGGCCTTCTTGCCGAATTCCGAATGGCCGATCTTGACGCGCAGCGCGCCGATGGCGTCGTTGACCACTTTGGCCTTGTCCGCGCCGAAGAAGATCAGGTCGCCGTCTTCGGCGCCGGTCAGTTCCAGCACCTTGGCCAGCGCGGCGTCGTGCAGGTTCTTGACGATCGGCGATTGCAGACCGTCGCGGCCCTTGGCCTTCTCGTTGACCTTGATGTAAGCCAGGCCGCGCGCGCCGTAGATGGCGACGAACTGGGTGTAGGCGTCGATTTCCGAACGTGGCATGTCGCCGCCCTTCGGTACGCGCAGGCCGACCACACGGCCGTTAGGCAGGTTGGCGGCGCCCGAGAACACCTTGAAGTCGACGTCCTTCATCACCTCGGTCAGGTCGGTGAATTCCAGCTTGACGCGCATGTCCGGCTTGTCCGAACCGTACTTGCCCATGGCTTCGGCGAAGTCCATCACCGGGAACGGGTTAGGCAGTTCGACGTTCATGGTGTTGCGGAACACCTTGCGGATCATGTCCTCGAACAGATCGCGGATTTCCTGTTCGGTCAGGAACGAGGTCTCGCAGTCGATCTGGGTGAATTCAGGCTGGCGGTCGGCGCGCAGGTCTTCGTCGCGGAAGCACTTGGTGATCTGATAGTAGCGGTCGAAGTTGGCGACCATCAGCAGCTGCTTGAACAGCTGCGGCGATTGCGGCAGCGCGAAGAAGTTGCCGGCGTTGACGCGCGACGGCACCAGGTAGTCGCGCGCGCCTTCCGGGGTCGACTTGGTCAGCATCGGGGTTTCGATGTCGATGAAGCCCAGGTCGTCGAGGTACTTGCGCACTTCCATCGTGACCTTGTAGCGCAGGCGCAGGTTGTTCTGCATCTGTGGACGGCGCAGGTCCAGCACGCGGTGGGTCAGGCGGGTGGTTTCCGACAGGTTGTCGTCGTCCAGCTGGAACGGCACGGCAACCGATGGGTTCAGCACTTCCAGCTGCGAGCAGATGACTTCGATCTTGCCCGATGCCAGGTTGGCGTTGACGGTGCCGGCCAGGCGATCCTTGACCACGCCGGTGACGCGCAGGCAGAACTCGTTACGTACGGCTTCGGCGGCCTTGAATACTTCAGCCTGTTCCGGATTGCAGACGATCTGCACCAGGCCCTCGCGGTCGCGCAGGTCGATGAAGATCACGCCACCGTGGTCGCGGCGACGATGTACCCAGCCGCACAGGCTGACAGTTTGGCCAAGCAGCGCTTCAGTGGTGAGGCCGCAGTAGTGAGTACGCATTGAGGACATGTTTATTTCTCGGTTCAGGTTAAGTTACTCAGTTAATCTTTTATTTGCCGGCGGTGTCGATGATCTTGGGCGCGTCTTCCGGCGCCACCACACCCATCGACACGATGTACTTCAGGGCGGCGTCCACGGACATGTCGAGTTCGACCACGTCCTTGCGCGCCATCATCAGGAAAAAGCCCGACGTCGGGTTCGGCGTGGTCGGGATGTAGACGCTGACGTAGTCGCCCACCAGATGGTTCTTGACGTCGCCGCCGGGGGTGCCGGTGAGGAAGGCGATGGTGTACGAGTTCTGGTGCGGGTACGGAATCAGCACCGCCTTGCGGAAGGCGTTGCCGGACGACGAGAACAGCGTGTCCGACACCTGCTTGACGCTGGAATACAGCGAGCTGACGACCGGGATGCGGGTCAGCAGTTTTTCCCACAGCTTGACCACGTAGTTGCCGACCAGGTTGTTGGTCAGCAGGCCGGTCAGGAACACGATGAGGATCGTCAGCAGCGCACCCAAGCCCGGCAGGTCGAAGCCGATCAGCTTGTGCATATCCGCCCGCCATTCCGTCGGCAGCAACAGCAGCGACTGGTCCATGGTGCCAATGACCAGGTTCAGCACCCAGGCGGTAATCGCCAGAGGCACCAGGACCAGCAAGCCGGTAATGAAATATTTACGCATCGATTACTCTTGGAGTGGGTGTGGCTGCGGTGGGCTTCAGCCCGCGTTTTATTCCGCGTTTAGTCCGACTTCTTGCCGCCGGACGGGGCGGCCGGCGCGGCGGCCGGCGTTTCCGTCGGCGCAGGCGTGGCCGGTCCGGTCGCGGTCCCGGTCGCCGGCGGCGTGCCGCCACGGAAATCGGTCACGTACCAGCCCGAGCCCTTCAACTGGAAGCCGGCGGCAGTCAATTGTTTCTTAAACGTTTCCTTGCCGCACGACAGGCAAACAGTCAGCTGCGGGTCGGAAATCTTCTGCAAGACATCCTTGGCAAAACCACATGCCTCGCAGCGGTAGGCGTAGATCGGCATCTATTACTCCGCAAAAATCATCAAAACCCTGAATTATAAAGCTTTTTGCCGGCAAGCTGCCTGTTTCCCGCCATCAGCCGCCGATTTCGCCCCGGCGGCGCCAGATCATCCAGCGTTCCTTGTCCTTGAACACGGGGATGGAATCGCTGACGGCATCGTCCGCGATGCACTCGAAGCCGGCTTGCAGCAAGGCGTCCAGCTCGGCGCGGACGATGCCGAACGGCGGACCCTTGGGCGCCTCGTCGAAGAAGAAGTAGCCGGCCAGCAGCGCGCCCGGCGCCAGCAGTTCCGCCCAGCGCGCCGCCACCCGCGGCCGCATCGCGCGCGGCAAGGCGCACAGGAAGGCGCGCTCGTAGATCAGTTGCAGCGGCCGCTGCGGCTGCCATGTGAAGAAATCGGCCTCGACCACGCGCGCCGCGTGCGGGCCGACCGCCGCCTTGCCGGCCGCCACCGCCGCCGGCGAGAAATCGATGGCCACCGCGTCCCAGCCGGCGTCGACCAGGAAGGCCAGCTCGTAGGCCGAGCCGCAGCCGGGTATCAGCGTGGTCAGCGGCGCGCTGGTGGCGGCGAACTCGCGCAGCGCCTGCGGCACGCCGCCCCGGTCCCAGGGCGTGAACTGGCGCTCGAAGCGCTCGTCCCAGAACGCCGGCGACATCGGATCGCGCTGTGCGAAGTCGACCATGTCAGACGAAGTGATGCCAGCGCAGGTACAGCTGGTAGCCGGCCACGCCGACGCCGAACGCGCAGGCGAAGTAGATCACCAGGCTCAGCAGGCGGTTGGTGCGCTGCTGCTCGTGGATCAGCACCTTGATCAGCTCGCCGTTATCGGACGGTCGCTCACCCTGCTGCTCCAGCGCGCGGTGCAGCAGGCGCGGCAGTTGCGGCAGCACGTGGGTGTAGCGCGGCGCTTCCGCCTTCAGGCGCTGCCACATGCCCTGCCAGCCGACCTGCTCGGCCATCCAGTTTTCCAGGTAGGGCTTGGCGGTCTTCCACAGGTCCAGGTCGGGATCGAGCTGGCGCCCCAGGCCTTCGATGTTGAGCAGCGTCTTTTGCAGCAGCACCAGCTGCGGCTGCACTTCGACGTTGAAGCGGCGCGAGGTCTGGAACAGGCGCAGCAGGATCTGGCCGAACGAGATGTCCTTCAGCGGCCGGTCGAAGATCGGCTCGCAGCAGGCGCGCACGGCGGACTCCAGCTCGTCGACGCGGGTTTCCTTGGGCGCCCAGCCGGACTCGATGTGAGCCTCGGCCACGCGCTTGTAGTCACGGCGGAAGAAGGCCAGGAAGTTCTGCGACAGGTAGTCCTTGTCGAAATCGTTGAGCGTGCCGACGATGCCGAAGTCGAGCGCGATGTAGCGGCCAAAGCTCTGCGGATCGATCGACACCAGGATGTTCCCCGGATGCATATCGGCGTGGAAGAAGCCGTCGCGGAACACCTGCGTGAAGAAGATCTCGACGCCGTCGCTGGAGAGTTTTTTCAGGTCCACGCCGGCCGCTTCCAGGCGGTCGATCTGCGAGACCGGGATGCCGTGCATGCGCTCCATCACGATCACGCTGCTGGAGCAGTAATCCCAGTACATCTCCGGCACCAGCAGCAGCTGGGAGTCGGCGAAGTTGCGGCGCAGCTGGCTGGCGTTGGCGGCCTCGCGCATCAGGTCCAGCTCGTCGTGCAGGTATTTGTCGAACTCGGCGACCACTTCCCTCGGCTTGAGGCGCTTGCTGTCGGACCAGATGCGGCCTATCCATTCGGCGGCGATGTGCATCAGCGCGACGTCCTCGTCGATGGACTTCTTCATGCCCGGACGCAGCACCTTGACCGCGACCTGCTTGCCGTCCTTGAGCGTGGCGAAGTGCACCTGCGCGATCGAGGCCGACGCCACCGGCGTGCGCTCGAAGTGGGCGAACAGCTGGTCGGGGTGGGCGCCCAGCGACTTGCGGATCTGCGCGATGGCCAGGTCGGAATCGAACGGCGGCACGCGGTCCTGCAGGCGCGACAGTTCCTCGACCAGGTCGCCCGGGATCAGGTCGCGGCGGGTCGACAGCACCTGGCCGAACTTGACGAAGATCGGGCCCAGTTCCTCCAGCGCCATGCGCAGGCGCACGCCGCGCGGCGCCGACAGGTCGCGCCAGAAGAACACGGTGTCGATCAGCTTGGCGATGCGCGGCTTTTTCAGGCCGGAGATGGCGATTTCGTCGAGGCCGTACTGCACCGATACCCGCAGGATCTTCAGCAGGCGTAAGAATTTCAACATCATTTGGGATCCAGTTTCTGTTCCAGTTTGGCCAGGCGCTTGGCGGCGCGCTCGACGTCGTCGCGCAGGCGCACCACGTCGGCCGAGAAGGCTTCCACCGTTTGCGGGCGGATCAGCACGGGTTTTTCATCGAGCAGGAATTCGGCGACGTTCTCGGCCAGCTTCTGGTGGCCGGTCTTGATCGCTTCAAATACCGACCTGGCGCCGGACACCATGCGCACGGCGGCGATCGGGCCCACCACTTTCTCCAGGTCGTGCTCGGCTTCCCAGCGCAGCGACTTGCTCAGGTTGGAGATGGCGTTGGCGAACTCGGCGTCGCCCTCGATCTGCACGTAGGAAAAGGCGCGCTCGCGGTTCTGCGCGATCAGCGGCAGGTCGGACAGCTTGACGCGGATGGTCACGCGGGCCGGTTCCTCGGGCGGCGCGGCCTCCAGCATGCCGTCGGCCGTCACGCGCAGGCGCAGCACGACGGCGCCGGTGTCGATGGCGGCGATCTTGCCGGCGTGGCGCAGCAGTTCCTTGCGCGCCCACGGCTCCTGCGCCAGCAGGTGGTTGATGGCGGCGCTGGCCGGCGCCGCGGCGGAGAAATTCGGTGGTGTCATTTGCTAACCATGAAAACAAAAACCGCAAAACAAAACCGCCCGGAAATACGGGCGGTCCTGATCTTACCAGCTTGCCGGGAATTTACGGCAATTACGCAAGTTGTTGAATGCCAGCCAGCATCCAGCCGGATGCGCCGGAGACCGGCTTGGACAGGTTCCACACCTCGTTGAACGGCTCGGCCAGCGCATCCGGCGCGGGCTTGATGGTGCCGGTGAACTTGACGCTGGCCAGGTAATCTTGCTCGCTGGTCTCGATGCCCAGCAGCTCGGCGTCGATGGTGACGACGTCGGTGTAGTCCTTCTGCGCGCCGCGCTCGCTGATCTGCATCTTCAGCTCGGCAAACACCTCGGGGGTGGTGAATTCGCGGATGTCGGCCGAATCGCCCTTGTCCCAGGCCGCTTGCAGGCGGATGAAATTGCTCTTGGCCACGCGCAGGAAGGACGGCGCGTCGAAGTCGGCCGGCACACCCCACGGCGTGTGGGCAACCGGTGCGGCGGCCTGCTGCACCGGCTCAGGCTGCAGGCGCGAGCCGATGTCCGGCGTGCGGCTTGGCTGCATCTGGTAAACATTGCCGCCGCCATTGCCACCAAACGCGGCCGGCGCCGGCTGACCGCGGCCACGGACCAGGCGAACGATGAGGAACACCACGCCGCCCATCAGCGCCAGCAGGATCAGCGTGCCGAACAGGCTGCCGATGGCGCCGCCCATGCCGAAGTGCGAGAACAAGGCGCCGATGCCCAGACCCAGCAGCGCGCCGCCCAGGATGCCCTTCCACGGGCTGGCCGGCTTCGGCGGGATCGCGGCCGGAGCGGCCGGTGCAGGCGCGGGAGCGGCCTGGCGCGGCGCTGGCGCCGGCGCGGTGGCCGGCGGCATGCGGCTGACGTTTTGCGACTGGCGCCCGATCGTACGGCCGCCGCCCATTGGACGGGCGGTCGCCTCGGCCAACATCGACAGTGCGGACACGGCCAGCACGGCGCCGATCAGGATTTTCTTGACGTACATGCTATTCCTATGACTACAGTTTGATACCGGTGTGTAAAGCGGCCACACCCGCCGTCAGGTTGTAATACGTAACGCGTTCCAGGCCCGCCTCTTCCATCATAGTCTTCAGCGTTTCCTGGTCCGGGTGCATGCGGATCGATTCGGCCAGGTAACGATAGCTCTCGGCATCGCCGGCGATCTTCTGGCCCATCCACGGCAGCACCTTGAACGAGTAGATGTCGTAGGGCTTCTGCAGCGGCTCGGCCACCTTCGAGAATTCCAGCACCAGCAGCTTGCCGCCCGGCTTGAGCACGCGGCGCATTTCCGCCAGCGCCTGGTCCTTGTGGGTCATGTTGCGCAGGCCGAAGGCGACGCTGACGCGGTCGAAATAATTGTCCGGGAACGGCAGTTTCTCGGCGTCGCACAACAAGGTGGGGGTCATCAGGCCGCGATTCAAGAGGCGGTCGCGGCCGACGCGCAGCATCGATTCGTTGATGTCGGTGAGCCAGACTTCGCCGGTCGGGCCGGCTTGCTTGGCGAACACCTTGGCCAGGTCGCCGGTGCCGCCGGCGATGTCCAGGCACTTGAAACCGGGACGCACGCCGGCATTGGCGATGGTGAACATCTTCCAAATGCGGTGCAGGCCGGCCGACATGACGTCGTTCATGATGTCGTACTTGGCGGCGACAGAATGGAAAACCTTGGCGACTTCGCGGACCTTCTGGTCTTCCGCGACGGTTTTGTAACCGAAGTGAGTGGTATTGGTCATGATAGGCAGGCCTGTTAGTTTGCCTGCATTATACAAGACGCTACTGCGCCGGCAGGTGCCGCCACGCCAGTCCCAACGCGGCGCGCTTGGGAAAACCCTTCCACAGGCCCGGATCGGGCTTGATGGTGCCGTCCGCGCCCAGCGGCGGCAGGTCCAGGTAGGGCTGGAACGGCTGCTGCTTGAGGTGGATGCCGAGGAAGGCCGTGACGAAATGCTGGTTGATGTTGTTGATGCGGCGGCTGTCCCACACCGGCTCGGCATAGGACATGAAGTCGTCGAAGTTGGCCAGCATGGCCGGCGACGGCGGGTTCGGCGCCGAGTTGTGGCGGCCGCCCTGGTAGGTCAGCAGGTAGCGGTCGGCGTGGATCGCGCCCTCGAACAGGCGCAGCACCCCGTCCTGGTAGCCGGCCACGTCGTCCTGGTCGCCGCTGACGAACAGCGTCGGCGTGCGCACGCCGGCCAGCCCGGCCGGCTCCCACACCTTGTGCGCGCCGCCCCATGGCGCGAACGCCACCACCGCCTTGATGCGCGGATCGCGCCGTGCCTCGTATTGCGCGTTGCCCTGCTGGTTGACGGTCAGCTTGCCGCCGGGGACGAACGCCACCGCCGCCGGGCTGACGCCGGCGCCCACCGTGTTGAGCACACCGTAGCCGCCCATCGAGTAGCCGACCAGCGCGGTGTTGTCGGCGTCAACCAGGCCGGACAGGAAGTTGCCGCTGCCGGGCTGGCTCCACGCGGCCACGGTTTGCAGCACGAACAGGTCGTCCTGCGCGCGGTTCAGCAGCGTGCTGGCGAAGCCGGCCTTGTCGGCGCGGGTCGATTCGGGATGGTCGATCGCCACCACGATGTAGCCTTTGGAGGCCAGGTTCTCGGTCAGGTAGCTCATCTGCAGGCGCGAGCCGGGATAGCCGTGCGAGACGATCACCAGCGGATAGCCGCCGGCCGGCGCGGTGGCGGCCGGGGCCTGCGGCGCGGCGTCGCGCGCGGCTCGGCCGTTGAAGGTGAACGGGGTGTTGGGACGGGCCGGGTCGTTCGGACCGGAGCCGAGCACATCGGTATAAACCGTATGTTCTTTTTGGCCGGGCTGGAGCTGGGCGGGATACCAGACTTCCAGCGTCAGCTTGCGGCTGTAGCGCGGGTTGGGATTAGTGTCGCTGTAGCGCAGGATGTCGAGCTGGTCCGTGTGCTCGGCCGTCAACGTGCGCACGCCAACCGGCAAGGGGCCGCGCGCCGCCAGTTCCGGCGCATCGGGCCGCGCATCACCGAAGTACTCCTGGGCGCGCACAGGCGCGGCGATCAAGGCCAGCGCCAGCAACAAACCTCTGCAAACATCCCTCATGCCAACTCCCATCAAGCGAAACCGCCAACTATCGCACGGCGCTGTGACAGCTTGATGAAATCCGTTTGATTTAGCCGAAGCCGCAGCCAACCGGACGGGCTAATCTGGCTGAAGCCATCGGAGGTTCCACCATGCCACCCACCGTCTATCTCGACACTTCTGTCATTTTGCACCTGGCCGATCCGCCAAGTCCGAATCCGATCATCCGTGCCTGTCAACAGCTGACGCAGCTTGGGTGGAATACCCGCTGCGACGCAACCAACACTTATGTTTCCGAGTACGTCATCGCAGAAATAAAGCACGGCGATCCGCTCAGCATGTCACGCCGCTTGAGAAAGATTGAATTCTTGCCCCGGTTACCCGATGGCGGCCGAACGGAAGGCATTGCCGAACTTTTAATCTGCGGAGGCGGTCTAAACGCAAGAGCCATGAAATCCGCCGAGCACATTGCCTGTGCCGCGCAGAACCGGAGCGAAATTCTGCTCACGTGGAATTGCCGGGACATCGCCAACGCCGGGCAATTCCGACTTCTAAGGATACTAATCAACGCGCAGAGGCTTCATCTGCCCGAACTGGTAACACCCTTTGAACTGATGGAGAATCGCTATGAAAATATATGACGTGGAAATTCCGCCCGACCTGGAAATTCCGGAATTAGACGAAAAGTCGCGGGCCGAGATAGACGCGCTGCATGATGAGATCGCGCGCGACAGGGCAGAACGCAAACGACAGGTGGAAATGTCACCGTACAGGGATTGGGGGAAAACCCGGAAACCGGCTTTCGAACCGCCGTCTTCCAGCCCCGCCCCATCCATTAATATCGAGGCACTACGCGAGCTACCTCTGCATGTACGAGCGATCTTCGCCTACGTGCTGCGTGAGCATGTCACTCGTTGAGAAGCTTAATGCTTGTGGCCGCAGCCCTTGTGGTTCTGCGCACCGGGGCCGGTCAGCGTGACGCCGGTTTCGCGGCCGCTGTCGCCTTCGAAGCCGGACGCGTGCAAACGGTCCATGTAGTTGGCCCACAAGGCGTCTTTCTCGTTGCCCAGCTTGTACAGGTAGTCCCAGGTGTACAGGCCCGTATTGTGACCGTCGGTGAAGGTCGGCTGCACCGCGTAGTTGCCCACCGGGTCCATCGCCGCGATGCCCACCTCGCGCTTGCCCACTTGCAGCACCTCCTGCCCTTCCCCGTGTCCCTTCACCTCGGCCGACGGCGAATACACGCGCAGCAGCTCGAACGGAATCGAGAACGAAGCGCCGTCGTCAAATGCGATATCCAGCACCTTGGATTTGTTGTGGACGGTCAGGCCGGTCGGTTGCTTGCTCATGATTTATGCTTTCAAACGTTCGATGATCGCCGCGTGCAGGGCCGGCAGCAGCGCGCGGCGCGCCGCCAGCACCTCCGGCGCCGACGCGCGCTGTGCAACAGCCCAGGTCGGATTCGGAAAGTGCGCGTCGTCCACGTAGCGCGGTATAACATGCCAGTGCACGTGCGGCGTCATATTGCCAAAGCTGGCGAGGTTGATCTTTTCCGGCGCCATCACCGCGCGCTGTGCGGACTCGACCGCCCACACCACCTCCATCACGCGACTGCGTTCAGCCGGCGACAGGTCGGTCATTTCCTTGACGTGCGCGTTCCACACCACGCGCGTGAAGCCGGGATACTCGGCCTCGTCCACGGCGACCACCGACAGCTGATGGTCGCCCCAGACCAGCGCCGCACCCGGCGCCGCCAGCAGCTTGCACAGGTCGCAGGCCATTACACCAGCACCCGCTCGATGCCGCCGTCGTTGGCGCGCTTGACGTAGTCGGCCATCCAGTTCTCGCCCAGCAGATGCTTGGCGATCTCGACCACGATGTAGTCGGCCGTCGTGCCCGCGTCCTCGCTGTAGCGCGACACGCCACCCAGGCAGGCCGGGCAGCTGGTCAGGATCTTCACCTCGCCCTCGAAGCCGTCGGCGCGCAGCTTGTCCGCGCCCTTGATGACTTCCTCTTCCTTACGGAAGCGCACCTGCGTCGAGATGTCCGGACGCGCGATCATCAGCGTGCCCGAATCGCCGCAGCAGCGGTCGTTCTTCTCGATCTTGACGTTATCGTGCGTCTGGATCAGCGAGTTGACGGTCTTGGTCGCCTCCTGCATCTTCATCGGCGTGTGGCACGGCTCGTGGTACATATAGCGCGTGCCGGTCACGCCCTCCAGCTTGACCTGCTTCTCCATCAGGTACTCATGGATGTCCATGATGCGGCAGCCCGGGAAGATCTTGTCGAACTCGTAGGTCGCCAGCTGGTCGTAGCAGGTGCCGCAGGAGACCAGCACGGTCTTGATGTCCAGATAGTTGAGCGTGTTGGCCATGCGGTGGAACAGCACGCGGTTATCGGTCATCATCTTCTCGGCCTTGTCGTACTCGCCCGAGCCGCGCTGCGGATAACCGCAGCACAGGTAGCCCGGCGGCAGCACGGTCTGCACGCCCACTTCCCACAGCATGGCCTGCGTGGCCAGCCCCACCTGCGAGAACAGGCGCTCCGAGCCGCAGCCGGGGAAGTAGAACACCGCTTCCGTGTCGGCATTGGTGGCCTTGGGATTGCGGATGATCGGGATGACCTTGTCGTCCTCGATGTCCAGCAAGGCGCGCGCGGTTTTCTTCGGCAGGCCGCCCGGCATCTTCTTGTTGATGAAGTGGATCACCTGCTCGCGCACCTTGGGCTTGCCCACGGTCGGCGGCGGCGCCTTGGTCTGCTTCTTGGCGAATTTCTTCAGCAAGTCGTTGCCCAGGCGCTGGGCCTTGTAGCCGATGCCCACCATCGCCGCGCGGGTGGCGTTGATGGTGGCCGGATCGGTGGCGTTAAGGAAGAACATCGCCGCCGACTTGCCGGGATTGAAGCTCTTCTTGTCCATCTTGCGCAGCAGGTTGCGCATGTTCATCGACACGTCGCCGAAGTCGATGTTGACCGGACATGGGGTCACGCATTTATGGCAGACCGTGCAGTGGTCGGCCACGTCCTCGAATTCTTCCCAGTGCTTGATCGAGATGCCGCGGCGGGTCTGCTCTTCGTACAGGAAGGCTTCGATCAGCGACGAGGTCGCCAAAATCTTGTCGCGCGGCGAGTACAGCAGGTTGGCGCGCGGGACATGCGTCGAGCAGACAGGCTTGCACTTGCCGCAACGCAGGCAGTCCTTGACGCTGTTGGCGATCTCGCCGATATCGCTTTGCTGCATGATCAGCGATTCGTGGCCCATCAGGCCGAACGACGGCGTGTAGGCGTTGGACAAATCGGCTTCCATGCCGGCCAGGTTCAGCAGCTTGCCCTTGTTGAAGCGGCCTTCCGGATCGACGCGCATCTTGTAGTCGCGGAACGGGCCGATTTCCTCTTCGGTCAGGAATTCCAGCTTGGTGATGCCGATGCCGTGCTCGCCCGAGATCACGCCGTTGAGCGAACGGGCCAGCGTCATGATGCGCGCGACGGCCTGGTGCGCCAGCTGCAGCATCTCGTAGTGATCCGAGTTGACCGGCAGGTTGGTGTGCACGTTGCCGTCGCCAGCGTGCATGTGCAGCGCCACGAACACGCGGCCGCGCAGCACGCGCTTGTGGATGGCGGTCGCTTCGTCCAGGATCAGCTTGTAGGCGGCGCCGTTGAAGATCTGGCGCAGCTGGGCGCGGATTTCCTGCTTCCACGTGATGCGGATGGTGCGGTCCTGGACCACGTCGAACAAGGTCGCGTCCGGCTGGGTCTTCAGGCGCTCCTCGAACACCGGCAGCAGGCGCTCCAGGCCCAGCTCGGCCAGTTGCGCGGTGACGGCGGTCAGCGGCTTGTCCAGCTCGGCCAGCAGGAAGGTCCAGCGCGCCTTCACCTGGGTCAGCAACGCTTGCGCCTGCTGCTCGCGGTCGCCCAGCATTTCGGCGTCGCCCACGGCGTCGTCGGCGTCGTCGCTCTTGCCGATCGGCAGATTGCCGGCGGCGAAGAACTGCTGCAGCTCATCGGCCAGTTGCAGCTTGTTCTTGATCGACAGTTCGATATTGATGCGCTCGATGCCGTCGGTGTACTCGCCCATGCGGTTCAGCGGAATCACCACGTCTTCGTTGATCTTGAAGGCGTTGGTGTGCTTGGCGATGGCGGCGGTGCGGGCGCGGTCCAGCCAGAATTTCTTGCGCGCTTCGGGGCTGACGGCCACGAAGCCTTCGCCCACGCGGGTGTTGGCGATGCGGACCACTTCCGACGCGGCCATGGCGACCGCGTTCTCATCGTCGCCGACGATGTCGCCGAACAGCGCCATCTTCGGCAGCACGCCGCGTTTCGATTTGGTGGCGTAGCCGACCGCGCGCAGGTAGCGCTCGTCCAGGTGCTCCAAACCGGCCAGGCGCAGCGTGCTGAACTGCTCGCCCTTGGCAGGCAGGCCGTCCAGGTAATCCTTGATTTCCACGATCGATGGGATCGCGTCGCGCGCCTGGCCGAAGAACTCCAGGCAGACGGTGCGGGCGAACTTCGGCATCTTGTGCAGGATCCAGCGGCCCGAGGTGATCAGGCCGTCGCAGCCCTCTTTCTGGATGCCCGGCAGGCCGGCCAGGAATTTGTCGGTCACATCCTTGCCCAGGCCTTCCTTGCGGAACTTGCGGCCTTCGATTTCCAGAATCTCGGTCTTGAACGGCTCGCCCTTGGCTTCGCCGCGCGCGCTCGGATGGGTCCACTCCAGCTTGAAGCGGGCCAGCGGCGTGTCGTGGATCTTCGACAGGTTGTGGTCGAGGCGCGTGACTTCCAGCCAGTCGCCGTTCGGGTCGACCATGCGCCACGAGGCCAGGTTGTCCAGCGCGGTGCCCCACAGCACGGCCTTCTTGCCGCCCGCGTTCATCGCGATATTGCCGCCGATGCAGGAGGCGTGGGCCGAGGTCGGATCGACCGCGAACACGAAGCCGGCCTTCTCGGCCGCTTCCGACACCTTGTTGGTGATGACGCCGGCGCCGGTGTAGATGGTCGCGTATTCGCGGTCCAGGCCGGGCAGCACCTTCATTTCCACCGCCCCCATGTTGAGCAGCTTCTCGGTGTTGATCACGGCCGACATCGGCGTCAGCGGGATCGCGCCGCCGGTGTAGCCGGTGCCGCCGCCGCGCGGGATGATGGTCAGCCCCAGCTCGATGCAGCCCTTGACCAGGCCGGCCATTTCTTCCTCGGTGTCCGGGGTCAGCACCACGAACGGATACTCGACGCGCCAGTCGGTGGCGTCGGTCACGTGCGAGATGCGCTTCATGCCGTCGAAGCAGATGTTGTGCTTGTCGGTGTAGCGGCCCAGCACCTTATAGGTGCGCTTGCGCAGATCGTAGACCTGCTTGAATTCCTCGCCGAAGTCGGCCACCGCCTTGCCGGCCGCGCGCAGCAGCTTGGCGACGTTGAGGCTGCGTTCGCGCGCCGCGTCGTC
The DNA here is from genome assembly GCF_040362985.1 of Duganella caerulea. Taxonomy (NCBI): domain Bacteria; kingdom Pseudomonadati; phylum Pseudomonadota; class Betaproteobacteria; order Burkholderiales; family Oxalobacteraceae; genus Duganella; species Duganella caerulea. Next base: position 57,375 of record NZ_BPWJ01000005.1, read on the forward strand.
GCCGGTATCGTCCACCGTCAGGCGACGCTTGTCCACCTCGGCCAGGCGGTGATGCAGCGCGTCGATCAGTTCCTGGCGGCGCTTCGGGTTGTCCAGCATGTCGTCCTGCAGGTACGGATTGCGGCGGACGGCCCAGATATCGCCCAGCACCTCGTACAGCATGCGCGCCGAACGGCCGGTCTGGCGGGCGCCGCGCAGGGCATCCAGCAAGCTCCACGACTCCTCGCCCAGCAGCCGGATGACGATCTCGCGATCGGAAAACGACGTGTAGTTGTAAGGAATTTCACGAAGGCGCGTGGCCTCGGGACCGTGGGGCGTTTCCGCCAGCAATGCTTGGATTTGTGCAGGGGCATTCATTGTGAGATTGGACTTGTAGACTGAACCCGGGAGGGTCATTTTAGCGTATTGCGGCGCACCACGCCGGAACAGCCTTAGGCGGCCAAGGGGCTATCGGGTCGGCAACAACCCACCAAAAATTTGCAAATTCCGGATTTTCTTGGCAATAACGGATAAATAGCCGGTATAAAACTGAACGAAATTCAACCGCTGGGGCGTATGGCAATATGATAGCTTGCACCAAATTAGCCGAGCATTTGGCCGATCCGGTGCCAAACCCCGTCCGGCACGTACAACAGCAGCGAGGTCATGGTCAGGTAGCGCAGCAGTTTTCCGACCGCCATGTAGGCGATGCTGGGCCAGAAAGGCAGCTTGAGCCAGCCGCCCAGGGTGCACAGCGGATCGCCGATGCCGGGCAGCCAGGCCAGCAGCATGGTCTTGGCGCCGTAGCGCTCCAGCCAGTGGAACCAGCGGCTCTTGCGCTCCTTGGCGAAGGATTGCTTGGCCTGGTAGCCCATCCAGTAATCGATGGCGCCGCCCAGCGTGTTGCCGATGGTGGCGACCGCGATCACGCTCCAGAATATGGCCGGGTTGGCCTTGACGACGGCAAACACCGCCGGTTCCGAGCCCAGCGGCACCAAGGTGGCCGAGATAAGGCTGATGATAAAGACCGATGTCAGGCCCACTTCCGGCGCCGCCAACAGGTGCAGCAGCCAGGCGATTACAGATTCGATCATCGGTTTCTTTGAGCGGAAGGAAAGGTGTCCATTATAATGAGTCGCACACCGCATGATTGAACAGTCCGGTCGCCCGCCCATCCGCGCGCGGCCCGCGCCCCTGCTTCACCCGGTCACACGCCGGATAGTTAGCACTGAATGAGCAACGCCCATCCCGGAATCACTATGTTTGCAGACCATGACTATCGACTATCTGAAGAAAATCCTGACCGCGCGCGTCTACGACGTCGCTACTGAAACCCCGCTGGAACTCGCGCCGACGCTGTCGCAGCGCTTCGAGAACCGAATTTACTTCAAGCGCGAGGACATGCAGAGCGTGTTCAGCTTCAAGATTCGCGGCGCCTACAACAAGATGGCCCACCTGAGCGAGGCCCAGCGCAAGCGCGGCGTGATCTGCGCTTCGGCCGGCAACCACGCCCAGGGCGTGGCGCTGTCGGCGGCGCGCATGGGCTGCCGCGCGGTCATCGTGATGCCGACCACCACGCCGCAGGTGAAGGTCGAGGCGGTCAAGGCGCGCGGCGGCGCCGATGTCGAGGTGGTGCTGCACGGCGAGTCCTATACCGATGCCTACAACCACGCGCTGCTGCTGGAGCAGGAGCAGAAGCTGACCTTTGTCCATCCGTTCGACGATCCCGATGTGATCGCCGGCCAGGGCACCATCGGCATGGAAATCCTGCGCCAGCACTCCGGCCCGATCCACGCGATCTTCGTGCCGATCGGCGGCGGCGGCCTGATCTCCGGCATCGCCGCTTATGTCAAGCAGATCCGTCCCGACATCAAGATCATCGGCGTGCAGAGCCTGGACTCGGACGCGATGGCGCGCAGCGTCAAGGCCGGCGAGCGCGTGACGCTGGCCGATGTCGGCCTGTTCGCCGACGGCACGGCGGTGCGCCTGGCCGGCGAGGAAACCTTCCGCCTGGTGCAGCAGTACGTGGACGACATCATCCTGGTCGACACCGACGCCATCAGCGCGGCCATCAAGGACGTGTTCAGCGACACCCGCTCGATCCTGGAGCCGTCCGGCGCGCTGGCCATCGCCGGCGCCAAGGCCTATGTCGAGCGCGCGGCCCTGACCAAGGATCCGGTCCGGAACGAGACGCTGATCACCATCGCCAGCGGCGCCAACATGAACTTCGACCGCCTGCGCTTCGTGGCCGAACGCGCCGAGCTGGGCGAGGCGCGCGAGGCGGTGTTCGCCGTCACGCTGCCAGAACAGCGCGGCAGCTTCAAGCGCTTCTGCGCGCTGGTCGGCCCGCGCAACGTCACCGAGTTCAACTACCGCATCAGCGACAAGGACGAGGCCCATGTGTTCTGCGGCGTGCAGATCGCCGACCGCGGCGAGTCGGGCGCGCTGGCGCGCACCTTCGAGCAGCACGACTTCAAGACGCTGGACCTGACCCACGACGAGCTGGCCAAGGCCCACATCCGCCATCTGGTGGGCGGCAAGAGCGCGCTGGCGCGCGACGAGTTGCTGTATCGTTTCGAATTCCCCGAGCGTCCGGGCGCGCTGATGCGCTTCCTCAACTCGATGGCGCCGAACTGGAACATCTCGCTGTGCCACTACCGCAGCCAGGGCGGCGACGTCGGCCGCATCCTGATCGGCCTGCAGGTGCCGCCGGAGGAAATGGACCAGTTCGCGCAGTTCCTCACCACGCTGGGCTACCGCTACTGGGATGAGAGCGCCAATCCCGTGTACAAGCTGTTCCTGGGCTAAGCGCAGCACGACGGCATGGTTTGCGCTACCATGCCGTCCTTCACCGAATCACAGATACCGCCATGACCAACACCGTCGACTTGTCCCCGCTGGGAAAAACCTCCGCCTACCGCACCGACTACGCGCCGGAGCTGCTGTTCCCGATCCCGCGCCAGGGCAAGCGCGACGAGCTGGGCCTGACCGGCACCCTGCCCTTCTTCGGCGTCGACATCTGGAACGCCTACGAGATCTCGTGGCTGAACACGCGCGGCAAGCCGCAGGTGGCGATCGCCCGCATCACGGTGCCGGCCGATTCGCCCAACATCATCGAATCGAAGTCCTTCAAGCTGTACCTGAACTCCTTCAACCAGACCCGTCTCGACAGCGTGGTCGCGCTCAAGCAGCTGCTGCAGCAGGACTTGTCGAACGGCTTCGGCGCCAGCGTCCACATCTCGCTGACCCAGCCGGAGGAATTCGGCATGGTGGAGATGGGCGAGCTCGACGGCCTGCTGCTGGACCGCCTGGACATCGACGTCGACCACTACAGCCCGGCGCCCGAGCTGCTCAAGGCCGCGCTGGACGAGGAGCCGGTCGAGGAGAAGCTGGTGTCGCACCTGCTCAAGTCGAACTGCCTGGTCACCGGCCAGCCGGACTGGGCCAGTGTGCAGATCCACTACGCCGGCCCGCAGATCGACCAGGAAAGCCTGCTGCGCTACCTGATCGGCTTCCGCGAGCACAACGAGTTCCACGAGCAATGTGTCGAGCGCATCTTCACCGACATCCTGCGCCAGTGCCAGCCCCAGCAATTGTCGGTGTACGCCCGCTACACGCGGCGCGGCGGGCTCGACATCAACCCCTGGCGCAGCAACTTCAGCAGCGCCCAGAAGCCGTCCAATCTTCGTGGCGCACGTCAATAGATCTGGCGCTTTTTCCAATCAAACGGGAAAAATCAGGCGTATGATAGGCGGATGGGGCGCGGTTGCACGCAACAGCGCCCCATTTGGCCACACCGGCCAGAAAACGCGCAAATAATCGGAAATTCGCCCCGGACCCTGGCGAAAAACCGGCGTTTTCCCTGATTCCTACTCAGAAATAGCGATTCCTTTCTTTGCTGCAAATACAGCCCAGCCCGCGCGCCGGCTGGCTGACATAAACACAACGACCGGCGTGAGCGATTTCATGTTACATGGCGCAGAAACCAGCCTATAATTCTGCTCGCATGCCACCTTTGTGCGTTGCAACATTTTATGTCGCGTTATGAATAACCTTAGCAAAATACTCTCACTGGAAAACGTGCAGCTCGATCTGGAAGTGTCCAGCAAGAAGCGCGCTTTCGAGCAGGCCGGCCTGATCTTCGAAAACAACTGCGGCATCGCCCGCTCCACCGTGTCGGACAACCTGTTCGCGCGCGAGCGCCTGGGTTCGACCGGGCTGGGCCATGGCGTGGCCGTGCCGCACGGCCGCATCAAGGGCATGAAGAGCCTGAAGTCGCCGCTGGCCGCCTTCGTGCGCCTGGCCGAGCCGATTCCGTTCGAATCGCCCGACGGCAAGCCGGTCAACCTGCTGTTCTTCCTGCTGATCCCGGACCACGTCACCCAGCAGCACCTGGAGATCCTGTCCGAGATCGCCGAGATGTTCTCCGACGACGCCTTCCGCACCGCGCTGAGCACGGACGCCGATCCGAAATCGGTCCATGCGCGCATCATCAACTGGGTGCCCAGCCTGCAGGCCGCCGGCTGAGATCGGCTGGGTCGCCGGACTATAGGTTAAACTAAGGTTTAGTTCATCCTCCTGTAAAGACGACCCATGCTGCAAACTCCGCTGACGATACAACGCCTCTACGACGACAATCGCGAAAGTTTGCAGCTAGGCTGGTTCGCCGGCTTCCCCGGCGGCGAGCGCCTGATCTCCGGCGACGTGGCCTCGGCCGCCGACCAGGTCGGCCACCTCAACACCATCCACCCGGGCCGCATCCAGGTCTTCGGGCACCAGGAAATCAACTACTATCAGCGTTTGAAGTCGCTGACGCGCGCCCACGTCATCGGCGAGCTGATCGCCGGCGGCCCGCCGGCGCTGATCATCGCGCAGGGGCTGGAGACGCCGCCCGACATCCTCGCCATCTGCGACGAGAAAAACATCCCGCTGTTCTCCACGCCGCTGCCGGCCGCGCAGGTGATCGACTTCCTGCGCGTCTACCTGTCCAAGAAGCTGGCGCAGCGCATCATCATGCACGGCGTGTTCATGGACGTGCTGGGCGTGGGCGTGCTGATCACCGGCGACTCCGGCCTCGGCAAGAGCGAGCTGGGCCTGGAGCTGATCTCGCGTTCGCACGGCCTGGTGGCCGACGACGCGGTGGAGTTCTCGCGCATCGCGCCGAACATGATCGAGGGCCGCTGCCCGGCGCTACTGCAGAATTTGCTGGAAGTACGCGGGCTGGGGCTGTTGGACATCAAGGCCATCTTTGGCGAGACCGCGGTGCGCCGCAAGATGCGGCTGAAGCTGATCGTGCACCTGGTGCGGCGCGGCGCGGCCGACGAGGAGGTGGAGCGCCTGCCGTTCCAGTTCCCGACCGAGGACGTGCTGGGCCTGCCGATCCGCAAGGTGGTGATCCCGGTGGCGGCCGGCCGCAACATCGCGGTGCTGCTGGAGGCCGCCGTGCGCAACACCATCCTGCAACTGCGCGGCATCGACACGCTGCAGGAGTTCATGGAACGTCAAAGACAAGCGATGAGCGGGGACTAAACAAGTTCCCATGGCTTTTTCGCATCATTGCGAAAACTAAACATGGTCAAGATGGGCAAGCTTTGCCGGGCTGCGGTATCATCCGGGGCTATGCGCATCGTACTCATTACCGGTATTTCCGGCTCCGGCAAATCCGTCGCCCTGAACGTCCTGGAAGACACGGGACACTATTGCGTCGACAACCTGCCGCCCGCCCTGCTTGCCAGCCTGGTGGACACCCTGGTCGAGGAAGGTCTGGAGTCGCTGGCCGTGGCGGTCGATGCGCGCAGCGCCGAATCGCTGGCCACGCTGCCGGCCGCCGTCGAACGCCTGCGCGCGCAGGGCCACGACGTCAAGATCGTCTTCCTCACCGCGAACACGCATTCGCTGGTGGCGCGCTTCTCGGAAACACGGCGCAGCCATCCGCTGTCGCACGAGCTGCGGCCGGGCCAGAACCCGGCGGCGCGGCGCACGCTGATCGAATGCATTTCGGAAGAACGCGAGCGGCTGTCGACCATCGAACAGCTGGGCCATGTGATCGACACCTCGGAACTGAGCGCCAACAAATTGCGCGCCTGGGTCAAGGACCTGGTGGCGGCCGAACGCGCGCCGCTGACCCTGTTCTTTGAATCGTTCGCCTTCAAGCTCGGCGTGCCGCTGGACGCGGACTTCGTGTTCGACGTGCGGGCGCTGCCCAATCCCTACTACGACCTGACCCTGCGTCCGCTGACCGGGCGCGACGCGCCGGTGATCGACTTCCTCAACGCCCAGCCGAGCGCGCTGGACCTGATGAACGACATCCGCGTCTTCGTCGAGAAGTGGCTGCCGTCCTTCAAGACCGATAACCGCAGCTACCTGACGGTGGCGGTGGGCTGCACCGGCGGCCAGCACCGCTCGGTCTACATGGCCGAGCAGCTGGCGGCCTACTTCCAGCAATCCGAACGCGTCATCCTGCGCCACCGCGAGCAGTAGGCGCCGGCGATCTCGCCCCGGTTACCGCGTGCGGGCCGCGAAACGCATCGCTCGTCAATGGAGGCTAGATCATGGCTGAGAAATTTTTTCCTTACGATCCGGCACAGGCACTCGGCAGCCGCGAGGCCATCGAAGCATTCATGGCTGACGCTTTCGAAACCGGAGATGCCGCACATATCGCCGCAGCGCTGGATGTCGTCGCGAAGGCGCAGGGGCTCACCCAATTGGGCGGTGAGCCATCCCTGAAGAAAACGCTGGCGTTGATGAAGTCGTTCGGACTAAGACTGACGATCGCCGGCACTGCCGACGCGACTCAATCCAGGTGACGCAGCGGGTGGGCGTAGTCCGGCCACACCGGCTGGAAGAAGCGCTGCACCATGGCGGCGTCCACCTCGTCCAGCGAGGCCGGCTTCCATTGCGGCGCGTTGTCCTTGTCGATGACCAGCGCGCGCACGCCTTCGATCACTTCGCCATCCTCGAAGTTGTGGCGCACCAGCGTGCGCTCCATGCGCAGGCAGCCGGCCACGTCCAGCGCGGCGCCGCGTTCGACCAGCTCGTGCGTCACGCACATCATCAGCGGCGAGCGCGTGGCCATGACCTGCAATGTCTTTTGCGCGAAGGCGCTGTCGTCCGTTTTCAGCGAGGCGATGATGGCCGGCACCGAGCCGGCGCCGAAGTGGCGGTCGATGGCGGCGCGCTCGGCCGCCAGCTTGCTGTCGCCCGCCGCGCCCTTGAACGGCTCCGCGAAGGCGGCGATGGCCTCGGCCAGTTCCGCGCCCGCGGTCGATTCCAGGATGGCCGACAAGACCTCCATCGCATCCGCCGGCGCGTAGTGGTCGGCCAGGCCAGCGTACAGCGCGTCGGCCGCGGCTATGGTCACGCCGGTCACGCCGAGATAGCAGCCCAGCTTGCCCGGCGCGCGCGACAGGAAGTAGCTACCACCCACATCCGGGAACAGGCCGATGTTCACCTCCGGCATGGCCATCTTGGTCCGCTCGGTGACGATGCGCACGCGGCAATCGGGGCCGCCCTGCGCCACGCCCATGCCGCCGCCCATGACCACGCCGTCCATCAGCGCGATGTAGGGCTTGGGATAGAAATGGATCAGGTGATTGAGCGCGTACTCCTCGGTGAAGAAGTCCTCCACCTGCGCGCTGCCGCCCTGCGGCGTGGCGCGGCCGGCGTCGTAGAAGAAGCGGATGTCGCCGCCGGCGCAGAAGGCCTTCTCGCTGCTGCTGCGGATGACCACGGCGGCCACGCCGCTGTCGTCGCGCCATGCCATCAGCGCGTGCGTGATGTCGCGCACCATCGCCAGCGATAAAGAGTTCAAGGCCTTGGGCCGGTCCAGCGTGATGAAGCCGGTTCCGTTGCTGACGCTGGTGTGGACGTATTCGCTCATGAGGTGCGCAGGATAGTGGTGAAAACCCTATTCTATGCGGGCGCAAAAAAGGGCGCCAGTGCGCCCTTAGTTTGATGGTGCCGGGGCCGTTGTTATAGGGCGGCGGCAGCGGGTTCGTAGCTGTCCGGGAGATGCTTGATCGCATCGTGACCGTGCTCTTGGACCTTGGCTTTGTACTTCATGACCTGCCGATCCAGCTTGTCGACCAAGGTGTCGATGGCGGCGTACAGGTCCTGGGACAGGCTTTCCACGTAGACGGTCTTGCCCGACATGCGCAGGTTGATTTCAGCCTTCTGGCGTTTCTCTTTCTCTTTAAGGTTATCTACGGTCAGGATGACAGCAATATCAATCACTTGATCAAAGTGGCGGGTGACGCGTTCCAGCTTGCTCTGCACGTATTCACGGATGGCCGAGGTCACTTCGAGATGATGTCCACTGATGGTGAGATTCATACACACTCCTAAAGATAATGTCGCTTCTTACGGTTAGTGCGGGGCCCATTGCTACCGGGCGCGCAGGAACCAAGTAACTACAAAGACTTGCGGAGACTGACTGGCGGGATCTTTAAAGCTTCGCGATATTTGGCAACAGTTCGTCGCGCAATCACCATGCCTTGTTCTCCCAGCATGTCCGCAATCTTACTGTCGGATAAAGGATTTTTCGGGTCTTCTGCTCCTGTCAATTGCACGATGAGTGCGCGTATCGCCGTCGAACTTGCTTCCCCCCCCGCTTCGGTGGCGACATGGCTACCAAAGAAATATTTCAACTCAAACATGCCATGCGGGGTCAGCATATATTTTTGAGTTGTTACACGAGAAATAGTGCTCTCGTGTAGACCCAGTGTATCAGCAATTTCGCGAAGCACAAGGGGGCGCATGGCGACCGCGCCATGCGAGAAAAAGTTCTTTTGTCGTTCTACTATCGCTTGTGCGACGCGCAAGATCGTGTCGAAACGCTGGCGCATATTCTTGATCAGCCACTTGGCTTCCTGCAGCTGCGCGCCCATCGCGCCCTCGCCTTTTCCCTGCTTGAGCAGGTTGGCGTACATGGCGTTCACGCGCAGGCGCGGCATGACGTCGTTGTTGAGGCTTACTTGCCAGCCGTTGCGCGATTTCTTGACGATCACGTCCGGCACCACGTAGTCCGACACGTCCGACGCGAACGCCGAGCCCGGATGCGGATTGCACTGGCGAATGACGGTTTGTGCCTCGCGCAAATCCTCGTCGTCGCACAGCAGGGCCTTCTTCAATTTGTTGAAGTCGCGCTGGGCAAACCAGGTCAAATGATTTTCCACGATGGCCAGCGCCATGCGCCGCGTGACCATCGGAATGCCCGGCAGGCGCTTGATCTGCAACGCCAGACATTCGGACGCGTTGCGCGCACCCACGCCCATCGGGTCGAAGCTTTGCAGCAGCGACAGCGCGGTGCGCAGTTCGTCGAGGTCGACCTCCAGCTCTTCCGGCAGGCGGGCGTGGATCTCTTCCAGCGCTTCCTCCAGGTAGCCGTTCTCGTCCAGCGCGTCGATGATCAGCTCGACCAGCGCGCGGTCGCGCATCTCCAGCACCGTCACGCGCATCTGCTCCATCAGGTGCTCGCGCAGCGTGCAATGGCTGGCCTCCAGTTGCGGACGCGCATCCTCGTCGTCGGGCGCCTTGCTGCGGCCGGCGTCGCTCCAGTCGACGTCGGCGTCGCTGCTGGTGCTTTCGGTGTCGGCGGCCGGGCCGTCGTAGTTGTCGGCGTCGGCGGCGGGCGCCTCCTGGGCGTTGGGCGGGCCTTCCGGCGGCGCGTCGCCGACCGGGGCTTGCTGGCTGATGGCGCCGTCCGACAGCAGCCGCAGCGAGCGGTCCAGCGGGTCGTCAAGGCGCTCCAGCAGCGGATTATCGGTCAGCAGCTGTTCCAGTTCCTGATGCAGCTCCAGCGTCGACAGTTGCAGCAGCCGGATCGACTGCTGCAGCTGAGGCGTCAGCGCGAGGTGCTGCGACGTGCGCAGTTGCAAAGACTGTTTCATGGGTTTTACATACGGAAGTGTTCACCCAGATACACGCGACGCACCGATTCGTTGGCGATGATGTCGTCTGGCCGGCCTGAAGCCAATACCGTGCCCTGGTTGATGATATATGCGCGGTCGCAGATGCCCAGCGTCTCGCGCACATTGTGATCGGTAATGAGGACGCCGATGCCGCGTTCCTTGAGGAAGCGCACGATGCGCTGGATCTCAATCACGGCGATCGGGTCGACCCCGGCGAATGGTTCGTCGAGCAGCACGAAGCGCGGGTTGGTGGCCAGTGCGCGCGCGATCTCCACGCGGCGGCGCTCGCCGCCCGAGAGCGACAGCGCCTGGTTCTCGCGCAGCTTTTCGATCTGCAAATCGGCCAGCAGGGTGTTGAGCCGTTCATCAATGGCAGCCTTGGATAAAGGCTTGCCGTCCACTTTCTGGATTTCGAGGACGGCGCGGATATTTTCTTCCACCGTCAGCTTGCGGAACACCGACGCTTCCTGCGGCAGGTAGGACAAGCCGAGCGAGGCGCGGCGGTGGATCGGCAGCGAGGAGATGTCGGTGCCGCTGATGTCGATGCTGCCGGCGTCCGACGGCACCAGGCCGACGATCATGTAGAACGAGGTGGTCTTGCCGGCGCCGTTGGGGCCGAGCAGGCCCACCACTTCGCCGCATTCCACTTGCAGGGAGACGTCATGCACGACCTGGCGCTTGCCATAGGTCTTTTGCAGGCCGCGTACGATCAGGGTGCTACCGCAGGATGGTTCCATGCTCACTTCTCCGTGGCCGGTGGCGTCGACGCGGCTGGCGTCGTTGCTGGCGTGGTGGCCGGCGCGGCCGGACGGATGGTCGGCTGGATCACCATGGTGCCGCGGCCGGCGCCCGGCTTGCTCTCGCCGGTGACGGTGTTCTTCACGGCGAACTGTTCCTTGCGGCTGTCGTAGGAAATAAACTCGCCGTTGACCTCGTCGCTGAGGCGGCCGCCTTCGAGGCGGCGCACCTTGGCCTTGGAGAACAGCTTGACCAGGTCGGTCTTGTTGCTGTATTCGATGCGCTCGGCCTCGCCCTCGACCCACTGGTCGCCGGCGCCGTCGCGCTTCTGGCGGAAGGTGGCCGGCGTGCCCGGCGTGCTGGTCAGCACGACGAAGTCATAGCCTTCCGGGTCGGTGGTCATCACCGCCTTGGGCGACTTCAGCAGCAAGGTGCCGCGCGTCAGGATCACATTGCCGATCAGCGTCTTGACCTGCTTGACGTCATCAATCTGCAGATCGTCATACTGGATCGTGGTCGGCTTGGTGGAGTCGGCTTTTTCCGCGTGGGCGGCACAGGCCGCCATCAGCAGCACGGCGGCCGACAATATCAATTTTTTCATCGTCATTCCATTCTTCATCGTTGGTTCTTCAATGGCCGGGGCGCGGCGGCAGCACCAGCTGCCCGCGTCCGCCCAGCTGCACTTCGCGGGTGGCGTTGTTGGCCTTCATGCCGACGCCGTTGGCGGTGGCGTTGCCGATCTCCAGCGCCACCGGCGCGGTGGTTTCCATCCGTTCCTCGTCCGGATACACCGTCAGGGTCGATGTCGTCATGCGCAGCGCCTGCGCCTTCGGCGTGGCCGGGCGCACCACGTCCACATTACCACTGAGCTTGACGCGCGTATTGCCCTGATCGACATGGGCGGTGTCGGCATGCATATTCATCGGCGGCTGGTCGCCCGACAGGCTGTGCACGTACGGCTTGTCGATGTCGGACGCGTCGCCGACCGGCCGGTGGGTCAGCTTCTCGCCGGAGATGATGTAGGCCGGCTGGCCGGTCTTGTTCATGCGTACCATGCTGAAGCGGTCGATGATGTAGTCCGGCTCGTCGCGATGCTGGTCGGCCTGCGCCTGCTGGCCGGCCTGGTTGACCACCTGCACCAGCCAGAAGCTGCCGACGGCGACAAACACACCGACCACCATCACGATGGTCAACTGCCAGCGGTGGGCTGTTCTCTTATGCATGCTCGGTCCTCGTCAAACCAGGAACTGCGCCATCACGCGCTCATACGTGCCCTGCGCGTGCAGCAGCAGTTCGCACACTTCGCGCACGGCGCCGCGGCCGCCGGCGGCCACCGTGGTGTGGTGGGCGCGCTCCAGCACTTCGGCGCGGCCGTTGGGCACGGCCACCGCGAAGCCGACGCGCGTGAGGATCGGCAGGTCGACCACGTCGTCGCCGATGAAGCCGACCTGCTCGGCGGTGAGGCCGGTCTTTTCCAGCAGCGCGTTGAACGGCGTGAGCTTATCGTGGCCGCCCTGGTGCAGGAAGCCGATGCCGAGGTCGGCCGCGCGCTTGATCACTTGCGGCGAGGTGCGCGCGCTGATGATGGCGGTCTGCACGCCGGACTCCTGCAGCAGCTTGATGCCCAGGCCGTCGTGCACGTTGAAGGTCTTGAGCGCCTCGCCCTCGGCGCCGTAGTGCAGGCTGCCGTCGGTCAGCACGCCGTCGACGTCGAAGATCATCAGCTTGACGCGCGCGGCGCGTTCCACATAGGTCGGTTCGGTCATCAGATCACCTTGGCGCGGGTCAGGTCGTGGATGTGCAGCGCGCCGACCAGCTTGCCGTCGGCGTCGGTCACCAGCATCTGGTTGATGCGGAACTGTTCCATCACGGCGACGGCGTCGACCGCCAGCTTTTCCGGCGAGATGCTGCGCGGGTTGGCGTGCATGACGTCGCGGATCACGACCTTGGTGAAGTCCTGGACCTTCTCGATCATGCGGCGCAGGTCGCCGTCGGTGAACACGCCGATTGGTTTGTTGTCGGCGTCGACCACGGCGGTCATGCCCATGCCCTTCTGCGTGATCTCCAGCAGCGCGTCGGTCAGCTTGACGTCGGCGGTGACCTTCGGCACGGCGTCGCCGCTGCGCATGACGTCGCGCACGTGGGTCAGCAGGCGGCGGCCCAGCGCGCCGCCTGGATGGGAGCGCGCGAAATCTTCTTCCTTGAAGCCGCGCAGGTCCAGCAGCGCGACGGCGATGGCGTCGCCCAGCGCCAGCGTGACGGTGGTGGAGGTGGTCGGCGCCAGATTCATCGGGCAGGCTTCCTTGGCCACGGCCACGTTCAGGTGGACGTCGGCGATGTCGGCCAGGCTGGAGCCGGGCTTGCCGGTCATGGCGATGACCTTGCTGCCCATGCGCTTGACCACCGGCAGGATGGTCATCAGCTCGGCGCTCTCGCCGGAATAGGAAATGGCGATGAAGGCGTCGTCGGCGGTGACCATGCCGAGGTCGCCGTGCGCGGCCTCTGCCGGATGCACGAACAGCGCCGGCGTGCCGGTCGAGGCCAGCGTGGCGGCGATCTTGCGGCCGATGTGGCCGGACTTGCCGATGCCGGACACGACCACGCGCCCCTTGCAATTCAGCAACAGTTCGATGGCCTGCACGACGCTGTCGTCGGCGTCCAAGCGGGCATTCAGGGCGGCGATGGCCTCGGCCTCGTTTTGCAGGGTGTCGCGGGCAAGGCGCAACGCACGCGCGGCCATATTTGCGTCAAAAGCTTTCAGCATTGTTTTTTCATGGGTTACACTCATGCCCAAGTATAGCCGAATTGAGAAAGCAAAAAACTTGCCAGTAACAACATAAGGGCCCCTACAGCCCACAAACAACGAAATAATATTTTCTGGCCAGGTTGATATGACGTTTACACCTTTGGAATTGACCCTGTTGTTGCTGGGCAGCGCGGTGCTGGGCGTGGTCGCCTTCCGCATGCTGCAGCTGCCGCCGATGCTGGGCTACCTGGCGGTCGGCATCCTGATCGGCCCCCACGCGCTGGGCCTGGCCGAGTCGAGCGAGGCCTTCCACTCGCTGGCCGAGTTCGGCGTGGTGTTCCTGATGTTCTCCATCGGACTGGAATTCTCCCTCCCCAAATTAATGGCCATGCGCGGCATCGTGTTCGGGCTCGGCATGGCGCAGGTGGTGCTGACCATCGTCGCCACCATGGTGTTCGGCTGGGTCATGGCGACCCAGCTGCCGCCTGCCATCCACATCGGCTGGCAAGCCTCGTTCGCGCTGGGCGGGGCGCTGGCCATGTCGTCCACCGCCATCGTCTCCAAGATGCTGACCGAGCGGCTGGAACTGGAAAGCGAGCATGGCCGCAAGATCATCGGCATCCTGCTGTTCCAGGATCTGGCCGTGGTGCCGCTGCTGATCCTGATCCCGTCGCTGGGCCAGAGGCCGGACGCGCTGGCCGAAACGCTGGCCTGGGCCGGCGTCAAGGCCGTGATCGTGCTGGCCTTGCTGCTGTTCTTCGGCCAGAAGCTGGTGCGCGGCTGGTTCACGGTGGTGGTCAAGCGGCGCTCGCAGGAGCTGTTCATGCTGAACCTGCTGCTGATCACGCTGGGCGCGGCCTGGATCACCGAGCGCGCCGGGCTGTCGCTCGCGCTGGGCGCCTTCGTGGCCGGCATGCTGATCTCCGAGACCGAATACAAACACCAGGTGGAGGAAGACATCAAGCCCTTCCGCGATGTGCTGCTGGGACTGTTCTTCATCACCATCGGCATGCTGCTCAACGTGCGGCTGGTGATGACGCACTGGTGGCTGGTGCTGGTGCTGCTGGCGGGGCCGGTGCTGCTCAAGTTCGCGCTGATCGCCGGACTGGCTAAGCTGTTTGGCGCCTCGGACGGCGTGTCGATGCGCACCGGCCTGGCGCTGGCGCAGGCGGGCGAGTTCGGCTTCGTTCTGCTGAACCTGGCCGGCGGCAGCCATCTGATGGACCCGCTCATCATCCAGGTGGTGCTGGCGTCGATGGTGCTGTCGATGCTGGTGGCGCCGTTCATCATCGCCAAGTCGGACCAGATCGTGATGAAGGTTTCCAGCAACGAATGGATGATGCAATCGCTGGCGCTGACCAAGATCGCCAGCCGCACCATGTCCACCAACAAGCACGTGATCGTGTGCGGCTTCGGCCGCAGCGGGCAGAGCCTGGCGACCTTGCTGACGGAAGAGAATATCGACTACCACGCGCTGGACCTGGATCCGGAGCGGGTGCAGGAGGCGCAGGCGGCCGGGCGCAACGTGTCCTACGGCGACGCCGCGCGGCGCGAGAGCCTGGTGGCGGCGGGCATCTACCGCGCCAGCGCGGTGGTGATCACCTACGCCAGCACGCCGTCGGCGCTGAAGGTGCTGCACCTGGTGCACGAGCTGGCGCCGACCTTGCCGGTGATCGTGCGCTCGCACGACGATACCGACCTCGACCGGCTGAAGGCGGCTGGCGCGGCGGAGGTGGTGCCGGAGCTGATGGAGGGCAGCCTGATGCTGGCCTCGCACGCGCTGGTGATGCTGGGCGTGCCGCTGCGGCGCGTGGTGCACCGGGTGCAGACGGCGCGCGAGGAGCGCTACGCCTCGCTGCGCGGCTACTTCCACGGCGCCAGCGACGCCGGCGAGGAGGCCGACCTGGAGCGTCTGCATTCGGTCACGCTGCGCGACAGCGCGGCCAGCGTGGGCAAGTCGCTGGGCGAGATCGACGTGGCGGGCGCGGGCGCCGAGGTCAGCGGCATCCGCCGCGGCAAGGGCCGGCTGGACGTAACGCCGGAGCTGGTGCTGGAGGCGGGCGACGTGGTCGTCCTGCGCGGCACAGCCGAAGCCGTCAACCGCGCCGAGCAGCGCCTACTGCGCTAATTTTGATCAACACCAATTGGGGTCAAGCACCAATTGGGGTCAAGTCTGACATTCGGACACGAGCTCTGCCGTAGCACGGCGCTACGGCAGAGCTCGTGTCCGAATGTCAGACTTGACCCCAATTTTGTGGCGGCCGCTACGGCAGAGGCCGTGTCCGAATGTCAGACTTGCCCCCCGCCTTCGGCGCGGCTGACTACGCGGTTGCGGCCGGTTTCCTTGGCGACGTAGAGCAGCGTGTCGGCCTGCGCTACCCAGGCGCGCGCGATGGCGGCCGGGTCGCCTTCGGCTTCGCCCGGGTTCAGGCAGGCCACGCCGATCGATACCGTGACCGACAACTGCAATTCCTGCGACAGCGCGATCATGCTGCCGGCCACGCTGGCGCGTATGCGCTCGGCCACGAAGGCGGCGCTTTCAAGATTGGCGTCGATCAGCAGCACCACAAACTCTTCACCGCCGAAACGCGCCAGCGCGTCCGACGTGCGCAGCTCGTTCTTGATGCGGGTGGCCACTTCGCGCAGCACGTCGTCGCCGCCGCCGTGGCCGACCGTGTCGTTGACCCGCTTGAAGTGGTCGATGTCGATGTACATGAACGAGATCGGATATTTCTGGCGCCGCGCGCGGGCGATCTCCTCCAGCAGACGCCGGTCGATGTAGCGCCGGTTGTAGACCCCGGTCAGCGAGTCGGTCAGCCCGATGTATTTCAACATCTCGTTACTGATGACGTTTTCCAGGCAGATGGCGATGATCGACGCCATGTGCTCGATGAAGTCGGTGCCCAGGCTGGGCGTGAAGCGGGTCGGGTCGCAGCTGCCCAGGTTGAGGCTGCCAATGATGCGCTTGTTGCGCAGCAGCGGCACCAGCGCCACACTTTGCAGCCCGGCCGGCGGCCGCGGGAACGGCGTCGCGTGGCGCTGCGCGTCGTACATGCCCAGCAGCGGCTTGGGCGGCGGCGTGTAGACGTTGCGCTGGCCCAGGTCGAAGCCGAGACCGTCCAGCGATTCCACAAAGATCAGCTCGGGGAAATCCTCGAACACCACGTCCAGCTTGAGCATGACGGTGCGGATGTCGGCGTCCTCGTCGACCAAGGTCAGGGTCACGCTGTCGAGCTCGGAGATCACCGGCAGCACGCGGAAGATGGTGCCGATCAGCTCGGGGAAGTTGGCGGCGCTGACGATGTCCAGGTCGAAGGCCTGGTGGCGGGTCATGATGGAGTGGTTGCGCTCGGCCTGCTCCAGCAGGTAAGCCATGCGCGCCCGCAGGGCCTGGTTTTCGGCCGCCAGATCCACCGCGCGCGCGGCGTGGTCAGTCTGTGGCGATAACTTGCCTGTTGCAGTTTGCGTCATATTTGCCCTTACTCATCAGCTGGTTTCATTCCCCTTGCCACATTACGCCAACTTTTGGCGATTGGGAATGCCTGAGCGCGTTAAAACGCCAGCGTGACGACGATTTCCTCCCCCACCCGCACCTGCTGGCCCTCGCCCGCCACCAGGATGGCGTTCATGCCGAAACACAACGCGCCGTCCAGCTCGGCCTTGGCGCGGTAGCTTTGCATGATGTCCAGCGGGTCGGGACCGAACTGGCCGGTGGCCTGGTCGACCGACGGCATCGGGCAGCGCGAACACGGCTTGACCGGCTTGAGCAAGGCATCGCCCAGCTGGAACGATTCGACGTAATCCTCCTCGAAGGCCTCGATGCCGGCCACGACCAGGTTGGGGCGGAAGCGGTTCATCGGGATGGCCTCGCGGCCGGCGCGGCGCAGCTTGTCGTTCAGGTCGTCCAGCGAGGCGGCCCCGGCCACCAGCATCGGATAGCCGTCCGAGAACATGGTGGTGGCGGCCACGCCGCTGGTCCACTTCTCGCTGACGGCGCGCTCGGCGTTGGCGTGAAAGCGCGCCAGCCGGCACGGCACGCCGATCGCCTGGGTGAACCATTCGGCGGTCAGGTCGTCGCAGTCGTAGGCCAGCACGGTGTCGTCCCAGACTTGCGTGGTGAGGGTGGGCGCCAGATAGGGATCGGGCAGGTCGAGCGGGATTTCCAGCCGCAGCATGCCGGGCGCGCGCAGCTCCAGCGTGCTGGCCTTGAGGCTGGGGGTGATCAGCGCCATGCGCGGATGATCGCGCTGGGTCAGGCAGACGCCGGCGCCGTCGACCACCATCCATTCGCGGTCGTAGATCTGTCCGGACATCAGGCCGGTGACGGTCAGCGTGGCTTCCTGCAGCGAAATGCCGCCGCAGGACTTGATCGGATACAGCGTGATTTCGGAGAGGGTGGGCATGTTCGGCACCGTTGTTAGGCAGATGAAAACATTGCCATTATACGATCAGCCGGAGCGGACCGCTGGCGGCCCGCCCTCCCCGTCCGGGATTACTCCTCGGCTTTGGCGGCGGCTGCCTTGGGCGCACGCGGTGCGCGTGGCGCCGCCGGCTTGCGAGGCTTGGCGGCCGCCTTGGCCTTGGCCGGCTTGGCGGCCGGGGCGGCTTCGGAGTCGACCGATGCAGCCGGTGCCGGCGCTTCGACCGGCGCAGGCGCAGGCGCAGGCGCAGGCACAGGCACTGGCATTGCGGCGGCCGGCTGTTCGCCGTTCACCGCAGCCGCACCCTTGCCGCCGCGCGCATTCTTCGCGCCCTTGCCGGCCTTGCCCGATGCGGCGTCCTCGGCCTTAGGCTTGGCGGCCTCTTTCAGTTTGCGTGCGGGCGGTTTCTGGCCGCTTTTCTTCTTGGCTGGCACCTCGACGGCAACCACCGGCTCGCTGGCCACCACCGGCAGCTCAATCGCCGCTTCGATGACCACCGGTGCCTCGGCCGCAGCCTCAGCCCGCTCCTGGCGCTCACCCTGCTTGCGCCCGCCGCGATTGCCGCGACCACGGCCACGGCCGCGATCGGACTCTTCCACCGGCGCGGCGGCAACTTCCACCTGCTCCGGCTGACCAGCCAATTGCTCAGGTTCGATGTAGGCGTGCGGCTCCGTCTCGTCCGCCGTCGTGACGTCGGCGGTTTGCGCTGCACGGGCCTGCTGCGCCTGGCGCTCGGCCTGGCGCTCGGCGAAACGCTCGGCGGCGGTGCGGCCACGGCCACGGCTGCGGCGCGACTCCTGCTTGCCGCCATCCTGCGCCTCGGCCTGCGCACCGTCCATCGGCGCCTCGCTCACCTGCAAACCAGGCGTCGCCACGCCGGTGCCGCGATACACATACGCGCCGGATTTCTCATCGCGGCCGAATTCCAGCAGGCCACGCGCCTTGCATTCCTCGATCAGGTTGCCGAAGGTGCGGAAGCCATAGTAGGACTCGCTGAAGTCCGGCTTGCGGCGCTTGATCGCCTCCTTCAGCACGGACGCCCAGATCTTGCCGCTGTCGCCGCGCTCGGACACCAGCGCCTCGAACGTGTTGGCGGCGATTTCCACCGCCTGGTTGCGGCGCTTGTCCATTTCTTCGCGGCGCATGCGTTCCTCTTCCGGCGAGCGCTTGACGGCCGGCTTGGCCTCGCTGCTGGATTCGCGCTTGGCGCGGCGGCTCTCGCGCACCAGGTCGTCGTAGAAGATGAATTCATCGCAGTTGGCCACCAGCAGGTCGGAGGTCGACTGCTTGACGCCGACGCCGATCACCTTCTTGGCGTTCTCGCGCAGCTTGGACACCAGCGGCGAGAAATCGGAATCGCCGGAGATGATGACGAAGGTGTCGACGTGCGATTTGGTGTAGCACAGGTCAAGCGCGTCAACGACCATGCGGATGTCGGCCGAGTTCTTGCCGGACTGGCGCACGTGCGGGATTTCGATCAGCTCGAAGTTGGCCTCGTGCATCGGCGCCTTGAAACCCTTGTAGCGGTCCCAGTCGCAATACGCCTTCTTGACCACGATGCTGCCCTTGAGCAGCAAACGTTCCAGCACCGGCTTGATGTCGAACTTGTCGTAATTGGCGTCGCGCACACCGAGCGCCACGTTTTCAAAATCGCAGAACAGCGCCATGCTGACGTTATCGTTGGAAGAAGCCATGAAGAATATTTTCTATTGAGGGGTGAGACGGGCGTGGAAAGCAGACATTGCGGTCCGGCGATCAGGCAATCCGTCGATTATACCCAACAAAGCGGCGCGTGCGACGAACGCGACAACCAGCGCCACGGCCGGCGCCGGCCGTGAAGGCGGCGCGGGGCTATTCCGCCTTGGCAAACATGCCGGCCATCGCCGTCACGTCGCGGCCGACGCCGCGATAGCCGATGAAGCGGCCGCCCTCGTCGAACATGGGCTCGCCGCTCACCTGCAAGTATTGCCGAACGCCGTTGATGGTGCGGCTATAAACGAAGTCCAGGAAGGCCTTGCGCTCGGCGATGTTCGATTGCAGCAGCGCATGCTCGGCCACGTCCCAGCCGCCGGCGTCGCTGCTGCCGATGCCCACCATGTCGGCCACCGGGCCGGACCAGTTGGTGAGCTGGCCCTCGGCATCCTGCTCCCAGTACCAGTCGGTCGACAGTTCGGCGAAACGCTGGAAGCGCGCCTCGCTGGCGCGCAATTGCGCGGTGCGTTCCAGCACCGTGTATTCCAGCTGCTGGTTGTAGCGCTGCAGCTTGCGATGCAGCAGCCGCACTTCCAGCATGTTGTGGATGCGGGTCTCCACCTCGATCAGCTCGAACGGCTTGCTGACGAAATCCTTGGCGCCGGCCTTCAGCGCGCGCAACTTGTGGTTCGGCTGCGCCGTCACCACCAGCACCGGCACATAGCCGTCCAGTTCGATTTCCTTGAGCGCCTCCAGCACCGCGAACCCATCCATGTGCGGCATTTGCAGGTCCAGCAGGATCAGGTCGTAATGATGCTGCTGGTGCAGGCCGCAGACGGCGAACGGGTCCATCGTGCTGCTCACGCGGGTGTAGCCGGCGTTGGCCAGCATCTGCTGCAGCAGCATGACGTTGGCTTCCTGGTCGTCGACGATCAGGATTTCGGCGTTGAGTATTTCTGATGCGTTGATCATGATGCGATCTCCTGTGCGTTGCCTTGGCCGCTGCGCTCGGCTGCGTACTCCAGCGCGAAATCCAGGGCAGCCATGAATTCGACGACATTGATCGGCTTGGTCAGGTAGCGCAGGAATCCAGCCTCCAAGCCCTTGGCGATATCGCGCGGCATCGCGTTGGCCGACAGCGCCATCACCGGGATGCGCGCCGTGTTGGTATCGTCCTGCAAGATCTTCAGGCAGCCGAAACCGCTCACGCCGGGCAGGTTTATGTCCATCAAAATCACATCGGGCTGGTAGGCGCGCGCCAGCTGCATGCCGGTCGGGCCGTCGATGGCGGTCAGCAGCTTGAGGTCGCTGCGGCGCTGCACCAGCTGTTCCACCAGCGTCAGGTTGGCGGGGTTGTCCTCGATGTACAACAAGGTCTTCAACGCCACGCCGTTGCGGGCGGCGCGCGACAGCGGCGCGTCAAAGGCGGCGATCTCGAGCACCGGCTCGCTGGTGGCAGCCAGCTCGATCCAGAACGTCGTGCCGACGCCGATTTCGCTGTGCACGCCGATGGCGCCGCCCATCAATTCCGTCAGCTGCTTGGTCACCACCAGGCCGATGCCGGTGCCCTCTTCGGCGCCGTCCTCCTGGCCCAGGCGATTGAATGGCTGGAACAGTTGCCCGATCTGGTCATCGCTCAGGCCGGCGCCGGTATCGGTCACGCTGATGCGCACCATGTCCGCGGCGGTGCTGCCCACCGTGCATTCGACGGTGATCTTGCCGCCGTGGCGGTTGTACTTGATGGCGTTGGACAGCAGGTTGATCATCACCTGCTTGACGCGGGTACGGTCCGCATGCACGAAGAAAGGCTCGCTCAGCGAGGCGAAGAACAGGCGGATGCCGCGCTTTTCAGCCTGCGGCCCGACCAGCGCCTGGCAATCGCGCAGCACCTCGGACAGGCCCATCGACTCCTGCGACATCGTCACCTTGCCCGATTCGATCATGGCCAGGTCGAGGATCTCGTTGATCAATTGCAGCAGATACCAGCCGCCCTTGAGGATCTGGTCCAGCGAGCGCTGCTGCGAGGCGCTGGGCGGCGGCTTGTCGGAAGCCAGCAACTGCGCGAAGCCCAGCACCGCGTTGAGCGGCGTGCGCAGCTCGTGGCTCATGCCCGACAGGAAATCCGACTTGGCGCGGTTGGCCTTGTCCGCCACCGCGCGCGCGGCCTCCAGTTCCGCATTGGTTTCCTGCAGCGCCAACTGCTGCTCGCGCAGGCGCTTGTCCAGCAAGGCCTGCTCGCGTTCCACTTCCTTGCGCGCCGTGTTGTCGGTGCCCATCAACAGATAGCCGATGATTTTTTCCTCGGCGTCGCGCAGCGCGCTGACCGAAACGATGGCGGGGAAACGGCTGCCGTCCTTGCGGATATAGGTCAGCTCATAGATGTCCTCGATGCCGCGCGAGGCCTTGAACACCAGCGCGTCAAAGCCCGGCCGGATGGTCGTGCCCAGTTCCGCGCTGAGCGCGGCCGCGCGGGCGACCACTTCCTGCGCGTCGGAGATGCCGGCCGGCGTGATCCGGTTGACCACTTCCGCCGCGCTGTAGCCCAGCATGCGTTCGGCGCCGACGTTGAAGATCTGAATCACGCCCTGCGCATCGGTGGCGATGCTGGAGAAGTTGGCGCTGTTGTGGACCGCCAGTTGCAGTGCATCGGCCTTGAGCAGCGGGCCCTCGGGCAGTCGGTTGGTTTTCATTTGAGCTCCTGGCGTTGACGTACGTCTGACATCAGGCGCGCGAATTCTTTTTTGACGACTTCATAGCATTCACAGGTGTCGCCTTCGAGGCCGAGCCGGTCCAGCACCGAAATATGGCCGCGCCGGTTGCTGATGAAGCCCTTGGCCTGCAGGCGTCCGGCCGCCACCGTCACCCCTTCGCGCCGCACGCCCAGCATGGTGGCGATCAACTCCTGGGTCATGGTCAGCTCGCTGGTCGGCAGGCGGTCCAGCGTCAGCAGCAGCCAGCGGCACAGCTGCTGGTCCAGGGTGTGATGGCGGTTGCAGATCGCCGTCTGCGACATCTGGGTGAGCAGCGCCTGGGTGTAGCGCAGCAGCAGGCGCATGACGGGGCCGGCGCGGTTGAACTCGTCGAGCAGGACCTGCGACCTGAGGCGGTAGCCGTGACCGGCGGTCTGGACCACGGCGCGGCTGGGCGTGGTGTTACCGCCCATGAACAGAGAAATGCCGAGGATGCCCTCGTTGCCGACGCCGGCAATCTCGGACGAACTGCCGTTCTCCAGCACGTAGTGCAAGGAGACGATGGCGGAGGTCGGGAAATACACGTGGTCGAGCTTGCCGCCCGATTCGTACAGCACATCGCCCAGCCGCATCATGATCGGTTCCAGGTACGGCGACAGGCGATCGAACTCGGCGTCCAGCAGGGCGGCCAGCAGATGGTTCTGGTTGGGGTTGTTGAGACGCATGGAAACATTCCTTGTTCCAGTCGTCAACTAGGCGGGGGGCGGGGACGGCAAACGATGACCGTCAGACAGAGTAACACACATCGGCGCAAGCGCCCGATGTCAAAGTCCGGCTCAAGAAATGTACAGGAGCCCAAAAACAAAAAAGCCCCGTATTTCCACAGGGCTTCCAGGTGCTTCGGAGAGTTAGACGTTGAACAGGAAGTTCAACACGTCACCATCCTTGACCACATATTCCTTGCCCTCGGCGCGCATCTTGCCCGCTTCCTTGGCGCCGCTCTCACCCTTGTACTGGATGAAGTCGTCGTAGGCGATGGTTTGCGCGCGGATAAAGCCGCGTTCGAAGTCGGTGTGGATCACGCCGGCCGCTTGCGGCGCGGTGTCGCCCACGTGGATGGTCCAGGCGCGCACTTCCTTCACGCCGGCGGTGAAGTAGGTTTGCAGGCCCAGCAGCTTGTAGGCGGCGCGGATCAGGCGGTCCAGGCCCGGCTCTTCCATGCCCATGTCGGCCAGGAAGGCGCTCTTGTCGGCGTCGTCCAGGTCGGCGATTTCCGCTTCGATCGACGCGCAGATGGCGACGATGGGCGCGTTCTGCGTGGCGGCGTAGGCGGTCAGCTGGTCCAGCAGCGGGTTGTTGGTGAAGCCGGTGTCCGACACGTTGGCCACGTACATGGCCGGCTTGGCGGTGATCAGGCACAGCGGCTTGATCAGGGCCATCTCGTCGGCGTCCAGGCCCATGGCGCGCACCGGCTTGGCTTCGTTCAGGTGCGGCACGATGCGCTCCATGATGGCCAGCAGCTTGGCGGCGTCCTTGTCGCCGGAACGGGCTTTCTTGTTTTCGCGGTGGATGGCTTTTTCCACGGTGCCCAGGTCGGCCAGTGCCAGCTCGGTCTGGATCACTTCGATGTCGTCCAGCGGGCTGACCTTGCCGGCCACGTGGATCACGTTGTCATCTTCGAAGCAGCGCACGACGTTGACGATGGCGTCGGTTTCGCGGATGTGCGACAGGAACTGGTTGCCCAAGCCCTCGCCCTGCGACGCGCCCGCCACCAGGCCGGCGATGTCGACGAACTCGACGATGGCGTTGACCATGCGTTCCGGCTTGACGATCTCGGCCAGGCCTGCCATGCGCGGATCCGGCACTTCGACCACGCCGACGTTAGGCTCGATGGTGCAGAACGGATAGTTCTCGGCCGGGATGCCGGCCTTGGTCAGGGCGTTGAAGAGGGTGGACTTGCCGACGTTGGGCAGGCCGACGATGCCGCATTGGAGACTCATGAAAAACCTTTAATTATCAATTTCGCCGGCAAGCGGCTGGTGAAAAACGGCCAGCTAGGGGCGTTTTCTGGATATTCGTGCTTTTTAAAGCGTTCAAGGGTCAATTGTACCTCCCTCGCCCCGACTCCTCCAAAAAACACTGCAAAGGAATAGTGGACTTATTGCCGCGTAGCACTATCATACAGACTGTGCCACCCGCCGGAGTCCACGCCATGTCCACTATTGCCGAGACAGCCCCGATCTACATGCGCAGCCAGCGATTCGACCGCTTGTTCGTGCTGGGCATTCCCCTGCTCGCGCTGGCCATGGGCGCGCTGGCGCTCGGCTTGCCCCAGTATTTCGTGCTGATCATTTCGCTGGACCTGGCCTTGCTTGGCTACCATCATGTCATTTCCACCTACACCCGCCTGCTGTTCGACCTCAAGTCCGCCCGCCAGCACTGGGCGTTGCTGCTGCCCTTGCCGGTGGCGGTGTTCGCCGGCGTCTACCTGCTGATCCGGCTGGGCGGCCTGACCGCAGTCGCCACGCTGTACATGCATTGGCAGTGGTATCACTACACGCGCCAAAGCGAGGGCATCAACAAGGCCTACGGCATGAAGACGCGCAGCGTCCAGGCCGGCAATCCCACGTTCAACCGCTTCACCTTTTATCTCGTGCCGGTGGCCGCGTTCCTGACAATGAGCGCGCGCCCCGATTCCACCTTCCTGTCGATCGAGGTGTGGAAGCTGCCGGTGCCGTCGTGGCTGGCCCTGGCGACGCTGGCGGTGGCCGGCGCCTGCCTGGCCTGGTGGCTCCGGGCACAACTGCGCGCGCTGCGCGACGGCACGCTGGGCCGCCTGCATTTCGCCTACCTGTGCTCGCACTACTTGATCTATGTGGTGGCCTACGCCGCCATCCGCGACATCACGACCGGCTGGCTGGTCATCAACGTGTGGCACAACGCGCAATACATCGCCTTCGTGTGGCTGTTCAATTCCAAC
Organism: Duganella caerulea; assembly: GCF_040362985.1. Taxonomy (NCBI): domain Bacteria; kingdom Pseudomonadati; phylum Pseudomonadota; class Betaproteobacteria; order Burkholderiales; family Oxalobacteraceae; genus Duganella; species Duganella caerulea. The sequence continues at coordinate 82,529 of NZ_BPWJ01000005.1, forward strand.
CAGTTCAAGGGCGGCATCAATCCGGAGCAGCGGGCGCTGTCGTGGCTCAGCCAGGAAGGCCGCTGGCCGCTCTACCTGCTGGCCTGCCTGGCGCTGACCGGCGTGGTGTACCGCGCCATCGACATGTCCAATGCCTACTTCGCCAACTACACGCTGGTGCCGCTGGTGGTCATCGCTTACCAGGGCATTAATTTTCACCACTACATCGTCGACTCGATCATCTGGAAGCTGCGCAAGCGCGACGTGCAGAGCGCGCTGAAGATCGGCTGACCGATGACCGCCGCCGCGCGCATGGGGCCGCGCTATCCGGTACTGGACGCGCTGCGCGCTGTGGCGATCCTGCTGGTGCTGGCGCGGCATTGGGCGGTGGCCTCGCAGGCCGCGTTCGGCGTCGTGCCTGGCGGACCGCTGGCGGTGCTGGCGGCCAATGGCTGGATCGGCGTCGACCTGTTCTTCGTGCTGAGCGGTTTCCTGATCGGCAGCCATTTCACCGGGCCTCACGCGGCGACGTTCAACCGGCCGGACGTGCTGGATTTCTACCGCCGCCGCGCGTTCCGCACGCTGCCGTTGTACTGGGGCGTGATCCTGCTGTGCTGGCTGAGCGTGCCGTTCTCCAGCCTGTCGTTCGTCACGCACCTGCTGTTCCTGCAGGATTACCTGGGGTCGGATGTGATGGTCACGCTGTGGTCGCTGGCCGTGGAGGAAAAATTTTACCTGACCACGCCCGTCCTGATGTTCCTGCTGACGCGCGCCGGGACGCGTGGCGCCTGCGTGCTGCTGGCGATGGCGATGGCAGTGCTGTGCTGGACGATGCAGGCCAGCGCGCGCGGCGTGACGCCGGGCGATTACGCGGCCTTCTTCTGGTCGGTGCGGGCGCCGTTTCATCACGCCGTGCTGGGCATCCTCGCGGGCGTGCTGGTCGCGGTCCAGCATGGCGCGTCGGGCACATGGCGCGCGCCGCGTTCGCTGTTCCTGCTGCTGGCTATGCCACCGCTGCTGTTGCTGATGTGGCGGGACTGGCTGGGCCTGGGCGACTGGCCCACGGTCTGCTGGATCATCGCGCTGTCGTCCTGCCTGTTCGCGCTGCTGGTGCGTTGCGGGCTGGCCGTCAATTGCTGGCTGCCGGCGTTCGGCGCGGCGCGGCCGCCGCGCCACATCGCCAAACTGTCCTACGCGCTGTACCTGGTGCACTATCCGCTGATCGAACCTGCCATGCAGGCTGGCCGGTTACTGCTCGGCGGGGCGCAGCAGGCGCCGGTGCCGGGCAGCCTGCTATTCCTGGCGATTTACGGCGCCATGGCCTGGGCCGCCGCGTGGCTGCTGCATGTCGCGCTGGAGCGGCCCTTCCTGCGGCTGCGCGACCGCCTGACTTAGACGCCGCCGGACGGCTCCTTGACGAACAAGGAAGTCACCATGCCGATGCCGCACACCGCGATGACGTAATAGGCCGGCGCCAGCGGATTATTCTTCAGCATCAGCGCCACCACCACCGGCGTCAGGCCGCCGAAGATGGCATACGCCAGGTTGTACGAGAACGACAGTCCCGAGAAACGCACCTGCGCCGGGAAGGCCTTGACCAGCACGCAAGGCACGGCACCCACCACGCCGACATTGAAGCCGACCAGCGCATACAGCGGCAGCAGCAGGTCCGGCCGCGCGTGCAGCGTGGTGTAGAACACGTAGGTGCTGATCGCCAGCAGCAGCGAGCCGCCGAACAGCGTGACGCGCGAGCCGATGCGATCAGCCAGCACGCCGGCCACGATGCAGCCGATCGCCAGGCACAGCGTCGCCAAAGTGTTGGCCACCAGCGAAGTGTGCGGATCGAAGCCGTAGATTTTTTGCAGCAGCGTCGGCGTCATCAGGATCACCACGACGATGCCGGCCGACAGCATCCACGTCAGCAGCATCGACACCACGACCGCGCCGCGATGGCTGCGCAGCACGGACTTGAGCGGCATCTCGGCGGCCAGCGCCTTGCGCTGCTGAAGCTCGGCGAACACCGGCGTCTCATGCAGCCAGCGGCGCAGGTACATCGCGCCCAGGCCGAAGATGCCGCCCAACAGGAACGGCAGGCGCCAGGCGCCGTCGGCCACCTGGTCCGGCGTGAAGGCGGTGTTGACCCCGGTCGCGACCACCGAGCCGAGCAGGATGCCGAAGGTCAGGCCGGCCGTCAGCGTGCCGCAGGCATAGCCGATGTAGCGCGCCGGCACGTGCTCGGACACGAACACCCAGGCGCCCGGCACCTCGCCGCCCACCGCCGCGCCCTGCATCACGCGCAGCAGCAACAGCAGCAGGGGCGCGGCCAGGCCGATGCTGGCGTAGGTCGGCAGCGCGCCCATCAGCAGGGTCGGCACCGCCATCAACAGGATGGACATGGTGAACATGCGCTTGCGGCCCAGCAGGTCGCCGAAGTGGGCCATGATGATGCCGCCCAGCGGACGCACCACATAGCCGGCGGCGAAGATGCCGAAGGTCTGCAGCATGCTCAGCCAGCCCGGCATCGACGGCGGGAAGAACAGCTTGCCGATCACGGCGGTGAAGAACACGAAAATAACGAAGTCATAGAACTCCAGCGCGCCGCCCAGCGCGGCCAGCGACAGGGTCTTGTAGTCCTGGCGGGTGAGCGGGCGGGCCGGTGAGGCGCGGTGATCCATGCCGGGGTTGGGGGCGATGGCTGCTGCGTGATCGTTTATCTGCATGTCTGGTCTCGCTATTGTTTGCATTTTTATGGGCTGCCGGTTCACGGCATCCATAGAATACGCAATTTTTCCGGCGCTGAGTAAACCACATCGACAAGTGCTAGACTGCTGGGCGAAATTCCATCTCAACCTTGAGGACACCCATGCCATCTGCCCGCCCGCTCGCCACGCTGACCACCACCACCACCCTGATTGCCGCATTGTTGATGGGAGCGCCGCCGGTGCTGGCGGCCGCCAAGCCGGCGTCCACGCAGCAGGCCGGCCAGGCGCAGAAGCAGCTGGCCAAGCTGGCGGCCGCCTTCCACACGGCGCGCTGTAAATACGATCCGCTGCTGTTCGCCACCGCCAACGGCGACGGCCGCTACGACGACCAGCTCGGCATGAGCATCTCGCCCAGGGTGCGCGCGGCGCAATTCGCGCTGTACCGCCAGATGCAGAAGCAGCTGATGTCGGTGCAGCGCGACCAGCTCGGCCAGCAGGACCAGCTGACCTACGACCTGCTGTCCTATGAACTGAACAACGCGCTGCAGCTCGAGTCCTTCCCGGAATACCTGCTGCCGCTGAACCAGCTCGACAACGTCCCCAGCACGCTGGCCAACTACGCCGACGGCACCGGCTCGCAGCCGCTGGGCACGGTCAAGCAATACCAGGCCTACCTGAGCCGCCTGAACCAGCTGCCGGCATGGATAGACCAGGCCATCGCCAACATGAAGCAAGGCATGCGCAGCGGCGTGGTGCAGCCGAAGGCGATCACGGTGGCGATGCTGCCGCAGTTCCAGAACCTGCGCAGCGTCACGCCGGAAACCAGCATCTACTACTCGCCGGTGACGCGCTTCCCGGCCGGCTTCTCCGAGGCCGACCAGCAAAAGTTGAAAGCCGCCTACCTGCACACGGTGGACGCGAAGATCGCGCCGGCGCTGAACCGCCTGGTCAGCTTCCTGGAGAATGAATACCTGCCGGCCAGCCGCGCCAGCAGCGGCTGGGGCGCGCTGCCGAACGGCGCCGCCTGGTACGCCGCGCGCATCAAGGACAGCACCAACCTGCCGCTGACGCCGGACGCGGTGCACGCGCTGGGCCTGAAGGAAGTGGCGCGTATCCAGCAGCAGCTGGCCGCGCTCGGTCCCAAGCTGGGCTATGACGGTCCCGAAAAACAATTGCCGCAATGGGTGGCGGCGCAGGACAAGTTCAAGATCTTCACCACCGACGAGCAAGTGCTGGACGCCTACCGCGCCATCTACGCCACGGTGCAAACCAAGCTGCCGACCTACTTCAGCCTGATCCCGAAAGCCAAGCTGGAGCTGCACCTGGAGCCCGAGCTGACGCGCGCCACAGCGTCCGACCACTACACGCCGTCGGCGGCGGACGGTTCGCATCCGGGCGTGTTCTGGCCGGTGGTCAACGATCCGAAAAAATACAGCCGGGTCGACATGGTCAGCCTGTTCCTGCACGAAGGCGTGCCCGGCCACCACCTGCACGCGGCGCTGCTGAAGGAACTGGACTTGCCGGACTTCCGCAAATTCAGCACCGAGAATCCGAACAGCGCGGCCTACACCGAAGGCTGGGCGTTGTACTCGGAAACGCTGGGCCGCGAGATGGGCCTGTATGAAGACCCGGTCGCCTACTACGGCCACCTGAACGCCGAGATGCTGCGCGCCGCGCGGCTGGTGGTGGACACCGGCCTGCACGCCAAGGGCTGGACCCGCGAGCAAGCCATCGCCTACCTGGCCGACACGCTGGGCTGGAGCGAAGCGCGCGCCAAGAACCAGATCGAGCGCTACATGGTGTGGCCGGCGCAAGCGCTGAGCTACAAGATCGGCTCGTTGAAGATCCTGGAACTGCGGGCACGCGCGCAGGCAGCGCTGGGCGACAAGTTCAGCTACCAGAAATTCCACGAAGTCGTCATCGGCGACGGCACCCTGCCGCTGCCCATCCTGGAAGCCCGCGTCGACCGCTGGATCGCCAAATAAAATTGGGGTCAAGTCTGACATTCGGACACGGCCTCAGCCTTGGCGCGCCTGCTACGGCTGAGGCCGTGTCCGAATGTCAGACTTGACCCCAAGTTGTCGGCCGCCAAGTGCCTGTTTCGATTGAGATAATGTTGCAAATGTGATATTTTGCAATATTGTTATCAGCAGGACGCGCAATGGGATTCTTTTCGTTCATCTTCAGCATTTTTACGCTGAGTATCGCCTGGCGCGCGCGCACCGAGGCACGCAAGGTGCGCAAGATCGCCACGGAATTGCAGCGCGAAGTGGAGGCGCTGCGCGAGGCGCAAGCCTCGATGCAGCGCGTCTACGCACGGCAGCAGGCCACTCCGCCGGCGGCACAGCCTGCGCGCCCTCCCGCCCCTGCGCCTGCGCCCGCCGAGGCGCCGGTGCCGACCACCATCCTGGCCCCGCCACCACCTCCGCTGCCGCCACAGGTGCTCGTGGCCGCCAAGGTGCCGGCGCCGGTTGCCACGCCGGGGCCGGAAGCGGCGCCCGCGCCAGCGGAACCACTCGCCGTTCCGCCTGAACCAGTCCAACCGACTCCGCCGCCGGCCCCTGCGCCTGCGCCCCGGCCTGCGTCTGCGCCGCGGTACGAGCCGCCACCACCGCCGCGCTGGCTGCTGGCCACCAAGGCTTGGCTGTTCGGCGGCAACCTGGTCGCCAAGCTCGGCCTGCTGATCCTGTTCATTGGCGTCAGCTTCCTGCTCAAGTACGCGGCCGCCCGCGTGACAGTGCCGATCGAGTTCCGCCTGGCCGGCATCGTGCTGGCCGATATCGCGCTGCTGGCCTGGGGCTGGCGCATACGCCTGAGACGTCCCGCCATCGCCCTGCCGGTACAGGGCGCCGCGCTGGCCGTGCTGATGCTGGTGACCTTCGGCGCCTTCCGCATGTACCAGCTGATCCCCGGCTCGCTGGCCTTCGCGCTGCTGTTCGTGCTGACCGTCTTCACCTGCCTGCTGGCCGTGCTGCAGGACGCCATGTGGCTGGCCATCTTCGGCATCGCCGGCGGCTTTGCCGCGCCCATCCTCGCGTCCTCAGGCGGCGGCAGCCACATCGGACTGTTCTCGTACTACGCGCTGCTCAACGCCGGCGTGTTCGCGCTGGCCCTGCTGCGCTCGTGGCGCCCGCTGAATCTGCTGGGCTTCGCCTTCACCTTCGCCATCGGCACCGCCTGGGGCGTGTTGCGCTATACGCCTGAAAACTACCTGTCGGTCCAGCTGTTCCTGCTGCTGTTCTTCGCTTTCTACGTATCGATCCCGGTGGCCTACGCGCGCCAGCAATCGGTCAAGCTGAAGAACTACGTCGACGGCACGCTGGTGTTCGGCACGCCGATGCTGGGCTTCGGCTTGCAATTCAGCCTGGTGCACGGCCACCAGTTCGGCGTGGCCTACTCGGCGCTGGCCTTGGGACTGTTCTACATCGGCCTGGCCACCGCGCTGCGCCGGCGCGACCAGGTCGCCCTGCTGGCCGACGCCTTCCTCGCGCTGGGCATCGTGTTCGGCACGCTGGCAATTCCGTTCGCGCTCGACGGCCGCTGGACCTCCGCTGCCTGGGCACTGGAAGGCGCGGGCATCGTCTGGATCGGGCTGCGTCAGAAACAGAAGCTGGCCTGGATGTTCGGCCTGCTGGTGCAAGCCGGCGCGTGGCTGTCGTTCTTCGGCACCGTCAGCGGCTTGTCGGCGGAACGGGCGATGGAATCCAACCTGTGGCTGGGCTTCATCCTGCTGTCGCTCACCGCCTTCCTGATGGCGACCCGCTTCCGCGCGCGGCAGGACGAGGAATCGAAACTGTTCGCCACGCTGTCCGCGCTGTTCCTCACGTTCGCGTCGATCTGGCTGATCGCCGGCGCCTGGATCGAGATCTTCCTGCGCACCGACGGCGTCAGCCAGGCCAACCTGCTGGTGGTCAGCGCGCTGGTGGCGGCGGTGACGCTGTACTTCATTGCCCGCAAGATGGCGTGGCAGCTGGCCAGCGGCCTGGCCCTGGTCGCCCAGGCCATCGCCGGCGTGATGCTGGCCGTCCTGGCGCTGAGCCAGTGGAACTGGACCAACGCATCACCCGACCTGTTCGACCGCCCGATACTGGGCGCGGCCATGATCTGCGCCGGCGCCCTGTTCAGCAGCTGGGCGCTGATGCGGCACGACGGCCGGGAACCCGGGACCAACAGCTACGGCCTGTCGCGCCTGGCGATGCTGTGGGCCGGCGGCTGGTGGCTCATGGTGATCCTGCCCGGCCTGGCCGGCTGGTTGTCGATCCGCTACCAGCTGCTGACCACCGGCACCTGGCGCAGCGACGACGTCCTCGGCCCCAACATCTACGGCATGCTGGTCGCGGCCGGCACGGTGGGCATCGTCATGCTGGCGCGCCGCCTGCAATGGCGCAGCCTGCGCGCGCTGTCGGCGCCGGCCTGGATCGCGCTGGCGGTCGCCAGCCTCTTCATGCTGGGCAACCTGTACCTCGACAACCACCTGCCCGTCGGGTCCGCATGGCTGGCCTACGCCGCGCTGTGGCTGACCGGCGAATGGCTGTTGCACGCCTGGCCCGCCAGCGGCTGGACGCTGCGCACGCGTCCGCTGCAACTGCTGCACATCGTTCGCACCGGCGGCCTGTGGCTGATGATCTGGCCGGTCGCGGCGATCTGGATCACGCGCTGGCTGCACGGCGCCAACAGCGCCGAGGCGCAGCTGCTGGCCGACTCCGGCTGGGAAGCCAGCGCCAGCTGGGCACGCTTCATTCCGGCCTGGCTGATGATGGGCGCCGCCGGCTGGATGATGCAGCGCGCACGCGCCGGCGGCTGGCCGGTCGCGCCGCTGGACGCTTGGTACCGTCGCCGCCTGATCCCGCTGGCCTGCGGCTGGGCGCTGCTGCTGGTGACGGTCTGGAATCTGACGCAGAACGGCGCCATGGCGCCGCTGCCCTACGTGCCGCTGCTTAACCCGCTGGACCTGACCACCTGCTTCGCCATGCTGATGGCCTACGGCTGCTACCGCCTGGTGCGCGACATGGATACCGGCGGCACACTGCGCCGGAAGCTGCTCACCGACTGGCCGAAGAACTGGGTGGCGTCGATGCCGTTGCTGGCCGCGCTGGGCGGCTACGGCTGGCTCAACCTGGCGCTGCTGCGCACCGTCTCGAACTACATGCACGTGCCGTATGAATTCGAGGCCATGTTCGCCTCGCAATTCGTGCAGGCCATGCTGTCGCTGGTGTGGAGCGTGACGGCGCTGCTGTCGATGCGCTACGCCGCCAAGCGTATGTTGCGCGCCGTGTGGATAGGCGGCGCGGTGCTGCTGGCGTTGGTGGTGGCCAAGCTGTTCCTGGTCGACCTGTCGAACGTGGGCGGCGTCGAACGTATCGTATCCTTTGTCGGCGTGGGCGCGCTGATGGTCGGCATCGGCTACCTGGCGCCCTACCCTTCGGAATCGGAAAGCAAATGAAAAAAATCCTGATCGCGGCAGCGGCCGCGTCGGCCATCGCCACGGCGGCCGCCAGCGACGCGCCGCAAGACTACACCCACCTGCTGCCGCTGACCACCAGCGCCAAGCAGGGCGTGCTGCAACTGCGCCTGCCCAAGGATGTCTACCTGCATGCACGCTCGCCGCTGCTGGACGACGTGCGCGTGTTCGACGCCAGCGGCGCCCTGCAACCGTTCGCGCTGCGCACGCCGGCGCCGTCGGTCCGCACCAGCCGGCACGACCTGCCGCTGGCGATCTTCCCGCTGATGGGCACGGCCACCTCGGCGTCGCAATTGGACCTGGACGTGAGCACCGCCGCCGATGGCCGTCTGTTATCGGTGAAAGTGCGCCCCGAAGGCAACGGCGACAAGTCCGTGCAGGCGCCGCGCCTGACCGGCCTGGTCCTCGACCTGGGCAAGGATGGCGCGAGCAAGCCGGTCAGCGCGCTGCGCTTCACACTGCCGGCGGGTCAGCGCGAGTACAGCGCGCAAGTCTGGCTGGAGACCAGCGCCGACATGAAGCACTGGGACACGGTCGGCGCCGCCGAGCTGAACTGGCTGGTCAACCAGGACGCGCAAACGCTGGCCAACGACCGGCTGGAATTCGACGCCCGCACCTTCCGCTACGCGCGCCTGAGCTGGCGCAGCGGCACGCCGGTCCAGTTCGCCGCCATCACGGCCGAGCAGCTTGTGCAGACGGATGTCCCGCCACCCGGCGAACAGTTGCTGGTGCAGGCGACGGCGGGCCGGCAGGCGCAGGACCTGGTCTACGCCGTGCCGCCGGCCATCGCGCCGGACCAGGCCGGGCTGCAATTCAGCGAACCGAATATCGTGTTGTCCGGCACGCTGGGCAGCTATCGCGAACTGCCGGCAAGGCAAGCCACGCAAGGCCCGGCCTGGCGCTTCGATCCGCTGATCAGCTCGACGTTCTACCGCATCACGCAAGGCGGCCAGGTGCGCAGCTCCGGCGACATCGACGTGCCGCCCGTGCATGCGACGCAATGGGTGCTGCGGACCACGGCGCCAACCACGGCAAGGCCCGCTTTGCGGCTGGACTGGCAGCCGGCCACGCTGGTATTCCTCGCCAGCGGCAACGGTCCCTACACGCTGGCGGTCGGCCGCGAGCACGCCACGCCGGCCGTGCGCGAGCTGAACCAGGTGGCGCCCGGCTTCTCCGACGCCGAACTGCAGAAACTGGAACAGGTCAGCGCCGGCCCGGCGACGCAGCAGCAAGGCAGCGGCGCCAGCGAAGCCAGCGCCGCCGTGGAAGCGGCCGGCGCCGCCCGCCAGCGCCTGATCGTGCTGTGGGGCGTGCTGCTGCTGGGAGTGGGCGTGCTGGCCTTTATGGTTTGGCGCCTGCTGCGCCCATCACGTTCATGACGGCAAGCGTCATCGCCTCGGCGGCGGTCTTGATCGACGGCTCCGGCACCGGGGCGTAGTAAGGCGAATGGTTGAAGGCGATCGGCTTGCCGCCTGGCCTGGCCGCCTCGGCCACCGCCTTCGGATCGTACACGCCGGTGAAGAAGAACATGCCCGGCACGCCCTCGTTGACGTAGGCTGAGAAATCCTCGCTGGCCGTCATCGCCGGCATGCGCGAGACGTTGGCGTCGCCGAAGGCTTTTTTCAGCACGCCCTCGGTGCGCTTGACCAGCGCGTCGCTGTTGTCGATGGCGGCGCCGCCGGCGATCAGCGCGACATCGGGCGCCGGCGCGTCGGCCATCGCGGCCGAGGCGTTGGCGACGCGGCGCACGCCCGCCAGCAGTTTCGCCCGTACTTCCGGGCTGTATGAGCGTATCGTGCCGCGCACGCGCACGGTGTCGGGAATGATGTTGCCGACCGTGCCGCCGTTGATGGCGCCGATGGTGACCACGCCGAATTCCTTGGGATCCTTCTCGCGGCTGATGACGGTCTGCACATCGACCACGAAGCGGGCGGCGATGGCGATCGGGTCGAGCGCCTTGTCCGGCGCCGAGCCGTGGCCGCCGCGGCCCTTGAAGGTGATCTCGATCGCGTCCGAGTTCGACGACACCGGCCCGCTGTTGTAGCCGATGGTGCCGTAGGCCAGCGGCCAGCTGTGCAGCGCGAAGGCGTAGTCCGGCTTGGGGAAGCGCTTGAACAGGCCATCGTCCAGCATGGCCTTGGCGCCGCTGACGGTTTCCTCGGCCGGCTGGCCGATGAACATCAGCGTGCCCTTCCACTGCGACTTGAGCGCCACCAGCGCGCGCGCCGCGCCCAGCCAGGCGGTCATGTGGACATCGTGGCCGCAGCTGTGGGCCACCATCGTATCCTTGCCGTCCAACAGCGCGTGGGCCTTGCTGGCGTAGGGGTAGCCGGATTTCTCCTCCATCGGCAGGCCGTCCAGTTCGGTGCGCACCAGCACGGTCGGGCCGGCGCCGTTCTTGTAGATCGCCACCACGCCGGTCTTGCCAACCTTCTCCGTCACCTCGAAACCGATCGCGCGCATCTCGGCGGCCAGCTTGGCGGCCGTGCGTTCTTCCTGGAAGGCGATTTCGGGATGCGCGTGCAGATCCTTGTAGATCGCATCGAGCTTGGGATACATGCCATTGATCTGGCTGGAGACTGCGGAGGCGTCCTGGGCCTGGGCGGCGTGGACGAACAACAATGCGGCAAGCGGGAGCAGCTTCATCGGCGGTTTCCTTGGTGGTTGGACTGGGGTCAAGACTTGACCCCAGAGTCTACACCGGCTCAGGCTGTATGCAATTTCATCGTGGCCGCTTCGAATTTGCCTTCGACGATTTGCGGCATCACCAGCAGCGATTTGTCGATGGCTTGCTCGATCAGCTCCTGGTCTTCGCGGCGCGGGCGGTGCAGCACGAAGTCCGCCACCTGCTGCTGCAGACTCAAGGTGCGCGGGTGGCCGATGCCCAGCCGCAGCCGCCAGTAATCCTGCGTGCCGAGCGCGGCGGTGATGTCCTTCAGGCCGTTGTGGCCGCCCGAGGAGCCGCCTTTTTTCAGGCGCGCCGCGCCAGGCATCAGGTCCAGCTCGTCGTGCACGACCAGCACCTCGTCCGCCTGGATCTTGAAGAAGCGGCACAGCCCGCCCACCGACTGGCCGGAGCGGTTCATATACGTCTGCGGTTCCAGCAGATAGACTTCCTGCCCGGCGACCACGCCCTTGGCCATCAGCGCGTTGTACTTGGTCTCGCGCTGCAGGCGCGCGCCGATGTCGTTGGCGAGATTGTCCACCAGCCAGAAGCCGGCGTTGTGGCGGGTTTGTTCGTATTCGGGGCCCGGATTGCCGAGGCCGACGATGAGACGTATAGGCATGACGTGTGATCGGTAAAAGAGAAACGTGATTATCGCCGAAAAACAAAAACCCCCGCCGGCATCAAGCACTGGCGGGGGTTTTCTCCTGCAACCGCCCGAAGGCGGCGTCAGTGATTACTTCTTGGCCTTGGCGGCTGGCTTGGCGTCGGCAGCTGGGGCTTCCGCGGTAGCAGCGGCTTCAGCAGCAACGTGACCGGCCGGTACCGAAGCGGTAGCGATGGTCAGGTTGGCGCCGTGGGTCACTGCGGTCACGCCGGCTGGCAGAACCAGTTCGCCGATGTGCAGCGAGTGGCCTACGTCGATGTTCGACAGGTCAACGGTGATGAACTCTGGCAGGTCTTTTGGCAGGCACGAAACTTCGATTTCGTTGGCTACGTGGCTGATGGTGGCGCCGTGCAGTTTGACTGCTGGGGACACGTCAGCGTTAGCGAAGTGCAGAGCCACTTTCATGTGCACTTTTTTCGAAGCATCAACGCGCTGGAAGTCAGCGTGCAGAACCAGTTGCTTGTATGCGTGGACTTGGAAGTCGCGCAGCAGCACTTGCTGGGTCTTGCCGTCGATTTCCAGATCCAGGATCGACGAGTGGAAGGCTTCTTTTTTCAGCGCGTGGTACAGCGCGTTGTGGTCCAGCGAGATGGTCACTGGCGCTTCGGTACCGCCGTAGATGATGCCTGGGGTTTGGCCCGAATTGCGCAGGCGGCGGCTCGCTCCGGAACCTTGCAATTCGCGTTTGAATGCAACAACTTTCATGTGTAACTCCAAAAATAACAGGGCTCGCGCCCCGTGTTATGAAGCCCCCGCGACCAGGGTGCTTCGAAAATGAGCTGACTGCGCTCATGAAACCGGGAAGTACAACGGCTCGCCAGGCATATTTACCTGGCGAGCCGCCTAAAAACTGACTAAATCGTTTATCTCAGTCGATAAACAGGGAGATCACGGAATCGCCCTTGATGATGCGTTTGAACGTCTCGGCCAGCAGCGGTGCGCAGGTCAGCTGGCGGATCTTGCCGCAAGCCTTGGCCGCGTCGGACAACGGGATCGTGTCGGTCACGACCAGCTCGTCCAGCGACGAACTGGTGATGCGCTCGATCGCCGGGCCGGACAGCACTGGGTGCGTGCAATACGCGATGACTTTCTTCGCGCCGCGCTCTTTCAGCACTTCGGCAGCCTTGACCAGCGTACCCGCGGTGTCGACCATGTCATCCATGATCACGCAGTTGCGGCCTTCGACTTCACCGATGATGTTCATCACTTCCGACACGTTGGCCTTCGGACGACGCTTGTCGATGATGGCCAGGTCGCAGCCCAGGCGTTTAGCCAGGGCGCGTGCGCGGACCACACCGCCGACGTCCGGCGATACCACCAGCAGGTCCTGGTAGTTCTTCTTCTGCAGGTCGCCCAGCAGGATCGGCGAAGCGTAAATATTGTCAACCGGGATATCGAAGAAGCCCTGGATCTGGTCCGCGTGCAGATCCATGATCAGGACGCGCTCGACGCCCGCTTCTTCCAGCATGTTGGCGACGACCTTGGCCGAGATCGCGACGCGCGCCGAACGTGGGCGGCGGTCTTGACGGGCATAGCCGAAGTAAGGAATAGCTGCGGTGATACGGCCAGCGGACGCGCGTTTCAGGGCGTCGACCATCAGGATCAACTCCATCAGGCTGTCGTTGGTTGGAGCACAAGTCGATTGCAGAACGAAGACGTCTTTACCGCGGACGTTCTCGTTAATCTCAACCATCACTTCGCCGTCCGAGAATTTCGAAACGTTTGCCTTGCCGAGAGGGATGCCGAGATTTTTAGCGACCCCTTCTGCCAATGCAGGATTAGCGTTGCCGGTAAAAACCATCAGGTTTTCGAAAGCCATTGGGAGTCCCAGAGATAGTCGATGAAAATTTTTGAAAAGTCGCCAGCGGAAGCCGCGCGGCGCTGTACTTAGATCTTAGTTGAATGGCTCGCTCTGGGGCGATGCCATCTTTGCCTTATCCGGCCGGAGACTAACTTCGCCTCGACGGGTCCAGATACAAACGAATGGCAGGGGAACAAGGATTCGAACCTTGGTATGCTGGAATCAAAATCCAGTGCCTTAACCAGCTTGGCGATTCCCCTACGCAACTGACTGCTTGTCGTTACATGGCCGGTATTTTACAGCCATTTTCACGCTAAGCCAAATTTTTTTACTGCCTCACAACTTTGCGATGATCGGGTGGCGATCCAGCGCTTTGGCCTTCCAGGATTTCCACTTTGCCGGTACTTTCGCAAGCACCGCATCCGCTTCTTCCTCGGTTGCCACCGCACAGAACACGCAAGCACCGGAGCCAGTCATCCTGGCATCACCGTAAGCACCGAGCCATTCTATCGCCTCTGCCACCGGCGGGAATAACTTCGTTGCTACCTGCTGCAAGTCATTCTTTCCAAACCCTTTAAAACTGTTTTGTTTTTCAAGGTGGCTGGAAAAGTCCGTTATTATGACGACCGGAGTGTTCCTTGTCAAATGTTCCGAGCAAAAAATTGCAGCGGTCGGTACGGCGACGCCCGGTTCGATGACGACATACCAACAATCCGGCGCCCGCACCGGGCGCATGGCCTCGCCCACGCCTTCGGCAAACGCGGTCTCGCCGAAGATGAAGAACGGGATGTCCGCGCCCAGCGGCAGGCCCAGCGCCATCAGCTCTTCCTTACTTAGACCGGCCTGCCACAAATAGTTCAACGCCATCAGCGTGGTGGCCGCGTCGGACGAGCCGCCACCGAGGCCGCCGCCCATCGGCAGCACCTTGTCGATGGCGATGTCGACGCCGCGCGGCAGCGCGCCCTGGCGGCGCAGCACCTCGGCCTGCAGCAGGCGCGCGGCGCGGATGATCAGGTCGCTCTCTTCCGGCACGCCGGGCAAGTCCGTCACGCGGCGGATCCGGTCGTCGTCGCGTAGGTCGAAGTGCAGCGTGTCGCCGTGGTCGATCAGCTGGAACACGGTTTGCAGCAGATGGTAGCCGTCGGCGCGGCGGCCGTTCACGTGCAGGAAAAGGTTGAGCTTGGCCGGGGCCGGGCAATTCTTCAGAGAGTTCATGGTGCTGTTTATTCGGTGCCAGGACGGATGGCGATGCGTATCGTCAAATCATCCACCTGCCCCGCGCCCAGGCGCGTGAGGTCGATGCGTTTCGGTTGCGGCACGGCGGCTTTGTCGTCTTGCCATGTGGCGTATTCGACCTTCCAGCCGTCGCGCGTGACCACCGTGTCGTTGGCCGGCGAGGCGACGAAGCGCTTGCCGCTGGCGTCGGTGGCATAACCTTGCAGCCATTCGCGCAGGCCGGAGACCGGCAGCGTCCAGCCCAGCATTTGCGTGGTCAGGCTGTCGAGGTCGGGCGCGGAGCGTGGCTCCTTGCCGCTTTGCTTCAACGTGGCCAATCCCGGCGTCACGCTGATGATGGCGAGGACCTGGCGGGTCGGCGAGATCAGCGTGACATCGGTGGCGGCCTTGGTCTGGTGCCAGGTGAAGCTGAGGGTCGCCGATTCGCGCTTGCCGTCCTTGATATAGTTGATGGCGATGCCGCCGCCCAGATCGACGTTGTCCTGGTAGGGCGCGACCGCGGCGGCCGAGCGCGGCGCGGAGGTGGTGGCGCAGCCGGCCAGCACGGAAGCCGTCAGCGCGGCGGCCAGCATGGCGGCCGGGGCGCCGCGGCGCAGGTTGAATGAGGTCATCAAGTATCGCTTACAGGCTTTGGTTCAAACGGGCGAGCGTGCTTTTCAGCGCGTCGTTCTTCGGGTCTTTGGTCTGGGCTTCCTGCCACATCTGCCGGGCGCCGGCCTTGTCGCCCTTGGCGAACAGCACCTCGCCCAGGTGCACGGCGATTTCCGGATCGCTGCGCAGCGCGTAGGCGCGGCGCAGCATCGCCTCGGCCTCGCTCAGGTTGCCCATGCGGTACTGCACCCAGCCCATGCTGTCCATGATGAAGGGATCGTCCGGCGCCATCTTCATGGCCTTGTCGATCAGCGAGTACGCCTCGGGCAGGCGCTCGTTGCGCTCGGCCAGCGAGTAGCCCAGCGCGTTGTAGGCGTGCTGGTTGTCGGGCGCGGCGATCATCACCTGGCGCAGCGCCTTTTCCATCAGCTCCGGCTTGCCCATCTTCTCGGCCACCAGCGCGAAGTCGTACAGCAGGTCGGGATTGTCCGGGTAGCGCTTGATGGCGTTTTCCAGCACCGTGTAGGCGGCGCGGTGGTCGCCGGCGTCGCGCAGGATCTGGGCGTCGGCCTGGAAGATCTGCGCCTGGTCGACGGCCTCGGTGGGCTTGAGCTCGGCCAGCTGCTTGCGCGCCTCGTCAACGTTGCCCTTGCGGGCCGTCAGCTGCGCCATCTTCATGCGCGCGGCCAGGTAGATTTTCTCGTCGGCGCCGTCGACCTTCTCCAGCCAGTTGTAGGCCGCGTCGAAGTCGTTGCGCTGCTCGGCGATCTGCGCCAGTATCATCAGCACCTTGGACGGATCGCGCTCGTCGTTCGGGTGGTCGGCCAGCGCGTTAACGAAGCCGGTGAAGTATTTCTCCGCGTTCGGAACGTCGTTGGCCTGCATCGCCATCACGCCCAGCGCGTACAGCGTGGCCATGTTGTCCGGCTGGTCCTTCAGCAGGATCAGGAATTGCTGGCGGGCGAGCTCGGTCTGCTTGGCGTCGGCCAGGATGCGGGCGTAGGCGGCGCGCACTTCGCGCGACTTGGGGTACTTGTCCAGGAAGGTCGACAGCACCTTGAGCGCGGTGTCGATGTCGCCGGACACCTGCGCCGTGGTCAGGATGGCCAGCTCGGAATCGGGCTTGATGCGCAGCGCCTGCTCGGCCTCGGCGCGGGAGCGCTCGTTGTCGCCCAGCCCGAAGGCGCCCTGCGCCAGGATCAGGTGGCTTTCCAGCGTGTCGCTGTACGGCGCCAGCACGCGGTCCTCCAACGCGAAGGCGGCGGCCTTGTCCTTGGCGCGCAGCAGGAACTGCTGCATCTGGAACATGGCCAGCGGACGCGCCTGCGGCGGCGCTGCCTTCAGCCGTTCGGCGAAGATCTGCTCCGCCTCGCTCAGGTCGTCGTTGACAACGGCGAAGCCCAGGAAATACTGGGTGGCCTCGTCCGAGTTCGGCGCCAGGCCGCGCCACAGGCGGATGGCCGACAGCGCCTCCGGTCCCTGCTTGGCGGTCAATGCCATCTCGGCGGCGCGGCGCGCCAGGCGCGGATCGCGCGTCTGCTGGGCCAGCGCCAGCATCGTGATGTAGGGCCCCTGCCAATTGCCCTGCTTGAATTCCAGCTCGGCCTTGGTGATGCGGAACAGCATGTCACCGGTGAGGTCGACATTGGGCAGCGCTTCGTCGGCCGCGGCCGGAGCCGGCGCGGCGGCGACCGGCGCGGCGCTCTCCCCTGCCGCATCGGCGGGTGCGGCGGCGGCTGGTTCCGCCTGTTTTTGCGGCGCCACGGCGCACGCGGACAGCACGGCAGAGAGGGTTACAATGGCGAAAGCGTTTTTCAAGGGAAGGTCCTGGCAAGTCGGCAAAAGGTACTGAAGCAATCGGATTTTACGCTCAACGCTCCGATTCCGTCTTTTGACTAGTGTAACCAAATATTCCGCCGCAGCCAGAGTGCAGCCCCCATTATTTCGACTCTTAACCATCCAGATGCCAGAATTACCAGAAGTTGAAGTCACCCGGCGCGGGGTCGCGCCGCATATCGAGGGACGCACCGTGCATCAGGTGGTGCTGCGCCGCGAGGGCCTGCGCTGGCCGTTTCCCGCGCAGCTGCCGCAGCTGCTGGCCGGCCACCAGGTGCTGCGCACCGGCCGCCGCGGCAAGTACCTGCTGCTGCATTTCGACCATGGCACGCTGATCATCCACCTCGGCATGTCGGGCCACCTGCGCATCATGCCCAGCGGGATAGTCCCGGAAAAACATGATCATTTCGACCTCGTGGTCGAGACCCCGAACGGCCTGCAGGTGCTGCGCATGAAGGACCCGCGCCGCTTCGGCGCCGTGCTGTGGCACGACCACGCGGACGGCCTGCTGGAGCACCACACGCTGCTGCGCGAGCTGGGCGTGGAACCCTTGGAGGCGGGCTTCACCGGCAAATTGCTGTACGATCAAACCCGGCAGCGCAGCGCGCCCGTCAAGCAGGTGCTGCTGGCCGGGGACATCGTGGTCGGCGTCGGCAATATTTATGCATCGGAAAGCTTGTTCCGCGCCGGCATCAACCCGAAGACGCCGGCCAAGCGCATCAGCCTGGCCCGCTACGAGAAGCTGGCGCAGGCCGTGCGCGAGATCCTGGCCGAAGCCATCGTCCAGGGCGGCAGCACGCTGCGCGATTTTATTAGCGTCAACGGGCAGTCCGGGTATTTTCAGCAGACTTATTTCGTCTATGATCGTGCGGGTGTCCCCTGCAAGGTGTGCGCGGCGCCGATACGGCAGATCAAGCAAGGCCAACGGTCCACGTTCTACTGTGTGAATTGCCAAAAATAAGGGTGGAACAAGATGGTCAGGGATTTCGAACAGTACAGCGCCTGGAGGCAGGGCGTCGTCACCGCGTTGAAAAATTATCAAGCGTGGGTGGCCGGCGCGTCCCTGACCGACGCCGCCACCGACCAGCGCATCGTGCGCGCGCTGGCGCGGCTGGCCGACGATAAATTGTCGGTGGCCTTCGTCGCCGAATTCTCGCGCGGCAAATCGGAATTGATCAATGCGATTTTCTTCGCAGACTACGGCCAGCGCATCCTGCCCTCCGCCGCCGGCCGCACCACCATGTGCCCGACCGAGCTGATGTACGACGCCAGCTTCGCGCCGTCGATCCGCCTGCTGCCGATCGAGACGCGGGCGGAGAACCTGTCCACCAGCGATTACCGCGACCAGCCGGCCGCCTGGACCGTGCTGCCATTGAACCTGGACGCGGGCGCCGACATGCACGAGGTGTTCAAGCAGGTCAGCATGACGCGCCACGTGCCGGTGGAGGAAGCCAAGCGCTACGGCCTGTACGACGAGGACGATCCCGACATGCCGGTCACGCTGGACGAGGCCGGCATGGTGGAGATTTCGCTGTGGCGCCACGCGATCATCAACTTCCCGCATCCGCTGTTGAAGCAGGGCCTGGTGATCCTGGACACGCCGGGCCTGAACGCGATCGGCACCGAGCCGGAGCTGACACTCAACCTGATCCCGAACGCGCACGCCGTGCTGTTCATCCTGGCGGCCGACACCGGCGTGACCAAGAGCGACATCGAAGTCTGGCGCAACCACATCGGCGCCGGCGCTGGGCGGCTGGTGGTGCTCAACAAGATAGACAGCATGTGGGACGAGCTGCGCAGCGAGGCCGAGGTCAACCTCGAGATCGAGCGGCAGCAGGCCAACGTGGCGCACGTGCTGGCGCTGGAGCCGCGCCAGGTGTTTCCGGTATCGGCACAGAAGGCGCTGGTGGGCAAGATCACGCAGGACGCGGCGCTGCTGGAACGCAGCCGCCTGCAAACGCTGGAGGACGCGCTGTTCAACGAGCTGATCCCGGCCAAGAAGGACATCGTGCGCAAGCAGCTGGGTGAGGACTTGCAGGCGCTGAGCACGGCGCAGCTGGCGATGGTCAACGCGCGCAGCCGCGGCATCGTCGAGCAGCTGCACGAGCTCAAGAGCCTGCGCGGCAAGAACCAGAGCGTGATCGCCCACATGATGCGCCGCATCGACGTCGAGAAAAAAGAATTCGACGCCAGCCTGTTCAAGCTGCAGGCCACGCGCGCCGTTTTCACGCGGCTGTCGACCGAGCTGTACACCTGCATGGGCATGGACATCGTGCGCGACGACATCGAGCAGGTGCGCGAGGAGATGCAGCGCAGCCGCTTCTTCATGGGCGTGCGCGAGGCGGTGCGCAACTACTTCGAGCGCATCCGCGCCAGCCTCGACGCGGCCGGGCACAAGACGCTGGAGATCAGCGAGATGATGGGTGTGATGTATCGCCGCTTCTCCAACGAGCATGGGCTGACGCTGGCGCTGCCGATGCCGTTCTCGCTGGACCATTACCGCGACGAGATCGCGTCCATCGAGGCGATCTACTACAAGCAGTTCGGCACGGCCACCTTGCTGACCACCAGCCGCGTGGTGCTGATGGAGAAGTTCTTCGACACCATCGCCTCGCGCGTGCGCGGCTGCTTCCGCGCCGCCAACAACGATGCGGAAGCGTGGTTGAAGGTGATCATGACGCCGCTGGAGGCGCAGATCCGCCAGCACAAGGATCAGTTGAAACACCGGCTGGCGTCGATCCAGCGCATCCACGATGCGACCGACAGCCTGGAACAGAAAATCGACGCGTTTGAGGGCAGCCAGCAGGAGCTGGAGGAGCAGAAGGCGCGGCTCAATGAATTGGCGGGGCAGATCAGCATCGCCATCAACGCGGAATTCGTGGCGCTGGACGCCGCCGCTTAAAACACAGGAACAGAATGAAGGTTGTGGAAGTAGAGAATTTTGCGGATCCCAGTTTCTCGGCCGATCTGATCGGCTGGCAAAAAGTGCATGGGCGCCATGTGCTGCCTTGGCAGAATACGCGCGACGCGTATCTGATCTGGCTGTCGGAAATCATGTTGCAGCAGACGCAGGTGTCGGCGGTGCTGGGTTATTACGCGCGCTTCCTGGAGCGCTTCCCCACCCTGCGCGATCTGGCGGCGGCGCCGGTCGAGGATGTGATGGCGCAGTGGAGCGGCCTGGGCTACTACACGCGGGCGCGCAACCTGCACAAGTGCGCGCAGCGCGTGGTGGCGGAGTATGACGGCGTGTTTCCGTCCGATCCGTTGTTGCTGGCGGAGTTGCCGGGCATCGGCCGTTCGACGGCGGCGGCGATCTCGGCGTTTTCCAGCGGCACGCGGGCGGCCATCATGGACGGCAACGTCAAGCGGGTGTTCGCGCGCGTGTTCGGCATCGACACGTACCCTGGCGAGCGCAAGACCGAGGAGGCGATGTGGCGCCGCGCCGAGGCCCTGTTGCCGGAGCAAGGTATCGAGGCGTACACGCAGGGCTTGATGGATATGGGCGCGACGCTGTGCACGCGCAGCAGTCCGTCGTGCGAGCGTTGTCCGATGCAGGCGCGCTGCGTGGCCTATGCCACCAATCGCACCAAGGACCTGCCGGTGCGCAAGCCGAAGAAGGTCAGCCCGGAAAAGCATGCGGTGATGCTGGCGATTATCGATGGCGGCCAAGTGTTGCTGGAACAGCGTCCGCCAAGCGGGATATGGGGCGGTTTGTTGTCGCTGCCGGAGTTGGATGGCCATCTGCTGGCCGAGGATGACGAGGTGGAGGCGGCCAGCGACGACGCGCTGATGCTAGCCGTGGGCAAGTTCGGCGAGATGGAATCGCACGAGCGGCTGTCGACGGTGACGCATGTGTTCACGCACTATAAGCTGCACATCGCGCCCTACCGCGTGACCCTGGCGCGGCGGCAGGCGATGGCGGCCGAGTCCGGCCACGTCTGGTACGACGCCGCCAAAATCCCCGACGCCCCGCTGCCGGCGCCGATCAAGAAGCTGCTATTGGAGTTGGTAGGCGACAGCAAGGCCGCGCAGCAAAGGATGTTCTAAGGTCAAAGTTTAACGACACTAATCACCACGCTGGAAATGGAAATGAACGCGGCGACGCCCCATATCATCATGCGTGTTTCCAGCTTAGCCAAATACAACTTCAAATCGGCGATATCCCCCTTGGTCGCATAATTGGCCTGAATGGCGGAGACCTTGGCCTCAAGTCTGATGAGGTCTTCCTTGGTGGCGCAATTGGACTGGATGATGGCGAGTCTGGCCTCGACCTTGGCAAGCTCTTCCTTGGTGGCGTGGCGCGGCAGCATGGAGGCCGTGTCCGCAGCAAGGACGGCGACCTCTTTTTCCACCGAGGTCAGCCGCCGATCCAGTTGTGTGATTTGCTCGTCCATCTATCCATCATGCCCCGGACACCGTTGATGCTCAAGAGCGCACGATTGAGTGGCGTCAAAGCTCCTCGAGCGAGAACAGCCTGCGGTGTTCGCGGATGGCGTAGCGGTCGGTCATGCCGGCGATGTAGTCGGCGATCTTGCGCGCCTGCTTGCCGACGTCGCCCGACTTCTCCTGGTAGTCCGGCGGCAGCAGCACCGGCTCGGCCATGAAGGCGTGGTACAGCTCGCGCACGATGCGGCTGGCCTTCACCCGCATCCGGTTGACCTTGTAGTGACGGTACAGATTCTCGCGCAGGAAGCGCTTGAGCTCGGTCGCGTCCTTGCGCATCGGATCGGAAAAACGAATCAGCGGCGGCGACGCCCGCACCTCGTCCAGGCTCTTCGGCGCGGCATCGGCCAACAGTCCGCTGGAGGTGACGATCAGATCGTCGGCCAGCGCCGTGATCAGGCGGCGCAAGGTCTCGTAGATCGCGCGCCGTCCCGACAAACCGGGGAAAGTCTGCTGCACATCCCGCCACAGCCGCGCAAAGAAGTCCACCTGCTCCAGCTGCTCGATGCTGATCAGCCCGGAACGCAGGCCGTCGTCGATATCGTGACTGTTGTAGGCGATCTCGTCGGCGAGGTTGGTCAGCTGCGCCTCCAGCGACGGCTGCGTGCGGTCGATGAAGCGCTGCGCCACCGGCCCCAATAAGCGCGCATTGTTCAGCGAGCAGTGCTTGAGGATGCCCTCGCGCGTCTCGAACATCAGGTTCAGTCCGTTGTAGGCGCCGTAGTGCTCTTCCAGTTCGTCCACCACGCGCAGGCTCTGCAGGTTGTGCTCGAAGCCGCCGTGCTCCTGCATGCATTCGTTGAGCACGTCCTGGCCGACGTGGCCGAACGGCGTGTGGCCCAGGTCGTGCGCCAGCGAGATGGCTTCCACCAGGTCCTCGTTCAGCCGCAGGTTGCGCGCCAGCGAACGGCCGATCTGCGCCACCTCCAGGCTGTGCGTCAGCCGGGTGCGGAACAGGTCGCCCTCGTGGTTGAGGAACACCTGGGTCTTGTACTCCAGCCGGCGGAAGGCCGAGGAATGGATGATGCGGTCGCGGTCGCGCTGGAACTGGCTGCGCGAGGCGTGCGCGGTTTCTTCAAAGCGGCGCCCCACGCCGCCCGCCGAATGGGCCGCGTACGGGGCGAGGAATTCGTCGGGCAGCATGGCGGCCTCCGCTTAAACGCAGGCGGCCAGCGTGGCCAGCAGCAGCTCCTGCGGCGCGTTGGTGATGCTTGGCGCGCCCAGCGGCTTGATCAGGATGAACTTGATGGCGCCGCCCTCGTTCTTCTTGTCGACCTCCATCAGCTCCAGCCAGCGCGCCACGCCCAGGTCGGGCGCCTTGACCGGCAGGCCGGCCGCCGCCACCAGCGCGCGCATGCGCGCCACCGTGGCTTCGTCGACCAGGCCCATGCGGTGCGACAGGTCGGCCGCCATCACCATGCCGCAGCCGACGGCCTCGCCGTGCAGCCACTCGCCGTAGCCCAGGCCGTTCTCGATGGCGTGGCCGAAGGTGTGGCCGAAATTCAGGATGGCGCGCAGGCCGCCTTCGCGTTCGTCCTGGCGCACCACGTCGGCCTTGATCTCGCACGAGCGGGCGATGGCGTAGGCCAGCGCGCCCTTGTCGCGCGCCATCAGCTTGCCGATGTTGGCCTCGATCCAGTCGAAGAAGGCGGCGTCGATGATGGCGCCGTGCTTGATCACCTCGGCCAGGCCGGCCGACAGCTCGCGCGCCGGCAGGGTTTCCAGCGTGGCCGTGTCGGCGATCACCGCGCGCGGCTGGTGGAAGGCGCCGATCATGTTCTTGCCCAGCGGGTGGTTGATGCCGGTCTTGCCGCCCACCGAGGAATCGACCTGCGACAGCAAGGTGGTCGGCACCTGGATGAAGTCGACGCCGCGCATGTAGCTGGCGGCCGCGTAGCCGGTCAGGTCGCCGATGACGCCGCCGCCCAGCGCGATCAGCGTGGTCTTGCGGTCGGCCTTGGCGGCCAGCAGCGCGTCGAAGATCTGCATCAGGCTGGACCAGTTCTTGTATTCCTCGCCGTCCGGCAGCACGATCGACGTGACCTGCTTGCCGGCCTGGCGCAGGCCGGCCTCGACCCGCTCCAGGTACAGCGGCGCGATGGTGGTGTTGGTGACGATGGCGACCTTGTCGCCGTGGACGTGACGCGCCAGCAGCGCGCTGTCTTGCAGCAGCGCCGGGCCGATCGAGATGGGATAGCTGCGCTCGCCCAGCTCGACGTTTAACAGGATGGTGGATTGTTCGTTCATCGTTGGTTCGGCTTGTGTGACGCAGTTGGGCGAGGCCTCGCAGGCGCGCGTCTCCAGCTGGGTCAGGATGGATTGAACCATCGATTGTACGTTAGGTCGCCCGGTATCGATGACGATATCGGCAATTTCCATGTACAGGGGATCGCGCACCGCCATCAATTCCTCGAGCTTTTTGCGCGGATCGGCGGTCTGCAGCAGCGGCCGGTTCTTGTCGTGCGCGGTGCGCTGCAGGATGCTGTTGACGGTGGCGCGCAGGTAGATCACGGTGCCGCGCGACTGCAGGTAGGCGCGGCTGTCGGCGTTCAGGATGGCGCCGCCGCCGGTGGCCAGCACCAGGTCCTGCTGGGCCGTCAGCTCGCGGATGACGTCGGCCTCCCGCCGGCGGAAGCTCTGCTCGCCTTCGATTTCGAAGATCCATGGGATCGAGGCGCCGGTGCGGGCCTCGATCTCGTGGTCGGAGTCTATGAAACGCAAACCCAGCTTGCGGGCCAGGATGCGGCCGATGGTGGTTTTTCCCGCCCCCATCAGGCCGACTAGAAACACATTAGGCATGAACAGTCCGAGTTAATTCGGGTTACTACATAAGGTTGATATCCCGTAAGGGCTGGATACGCCCGGAGGCGAAATTGCCTGGGTCGCGAAATCGGCGGCCAAACCCGGCAAGTGTACCAGACCTGTGTAGCTGGACTCGGTGCCATTTGCCTGGCCGCGCACGGTCAGGTTCAAATCGAGCCAGTTGGCGCGGTCGCGCGGGTACACCAGCGAGACGATGGCCTGGCCCTTGGCGTCGGTGGTGATGTTGGTGGTCACGGTGACCGGGATGCCCGGATCGAGCACGCCGTTGCCGTTCAAGTCCTCGCCCGGATTGAGGATACCGTCGCGGTTGATGTCCTCGTTCGAGCAGGACACGTGCTGCGCCGGCTCCCACGGGCCCAGCGGCAGCGTGTACCGCAAGAAGCCCTTGAAGTAGGTGACCGGCAGCACCGAGGCGGTCAGCTTGACGCCCGAGACCGCGTTGCCGGCCGCATCGGTCACCAGCACCACGTAGTCCAGCTGGTAGCCCGCCGTGCCGCTCTGCCCCACCGTGCTGCCGGTACCGGCGCTGATGAACAGCGACTTCTGCGCCACCGTCAGGCTGGCGACGGCGCTGGCGCCGGAGCCGCCGATGATCTTGGCCTGGATCTTCACGCCGTCCAGCCCCGATTGATTGGCGCCGGCGATGAAACTGACCGTGGCGGCGCCGTCGGCGCCGGTGATGACCACCGAAGGCTGGGTCAGCGTACCGGCGGTCACATCGGACTGGATGGAGAAGGCCACGGTGGCGTTCTTGACCACGTTGTTCTGCACCGTGCCGTCGCGCACCACGGCGCGCAGCGTCGACTGCTGGCTGGTGCTGCCGGGGCTGTTGACGCCGATGACCGCGGGGTCCGCCTGTATCGTGACGGTGGCGGTGTTGGTCAGCGGCGCCACGAACTCCAGGTCGGTCTGGGTGGTCAGGCCGCCGGTGGCGGCGGCGGTGATGGTGGCCACGCCGGGGCCGGTCGCGTTGACGTAGGCGGTGGCGTTGCCGCCGGCCAGCGGCAGCGTGGTGCTGAGCGGGGAGGTGCAGGCCGGATCGCTGTACACCACGCCGCGCGAGCTGCTGATGGTGACGCTGCCGGCCGGCCCGCCGGTGACCGCCACCTGCTGGCAGCCGCCGATGAAGGCCGTGGTTTCGGGGTTGCCGCCGGCGTCCAGCACCTTGACCGCGAAGCTCGACGAATTGATCGCGATGGCGACCGAGTTCGATTCGCCCGCCGCCTTGACGGTGATCAGGTCGCTATTGCCGCCGCTGGCGGTATAGGTCAGCACCAGCTGGCCGGCGGAATTGGTCACGGCCGCGCCGCCGCCCTTGACGGTCAGCGCATTGGCATTGGAGCTGTAGGTCACGGCCTTGCCGCTCAGTCCGTTGCCGGCCGAGTCGACCAGCTTGACCGTGACGTCGGCGCTGGCGCCGACATTGATGGTCGGCTGGGCGTTGATGGTCAGCTTGTTGCCGGCCACGTTGACGATCGCCGTCACCGGCGCCGCGCCCGGCGCCGAGGCCGTGATCTTGATCGCGCGCGAGGTCGGGTCGCCGCCGGTGCCCAGCTTCTCGGTCACGATGCCCTGGGCGTTGGAGACGCGGTTGGTCAGCGACAGGCTGCCCGAGTCGGCCTTGAGGTCGACCGTCACGCCGGACATCACGGTGTTGTTGGAATCGCGCACCAGGGCCACGACGTTGACCTCGTTGCCGGCGGTGCCGACCGAGGCCAGCGTGCCGGAATCGGTGGTCAGCGTCAGGCTCGGCACGGCGGTGATCACCGCCACCGACAGCTCGCTCGACTTGACCGCGCCGTTGGCGGCGCTGGCGCTGATGGTGATGGTGCGCGGCGTGGAGTCGCCCTTTACGCTGAGCTTCTCGACCACCTGGCCGGAGGCGTTGGTCACGCGGTTGGTGCTGCTGACGGTGCCGGAGCTGGCCGTGAAGTTGACCGTTTCATTGGGCAGCGCGTTGCCGCCGGCGTCGCGCACGATGGCGGTCAGGGTCACTTCGGTGCCGTCCAGGCCGGACGAGGCGATGGTGGTCGCGCTGGCCGTCAGCACCACGCTGGCCGCCTTGGACGGCGCCACGCCATTGCTGTTGGCGCCGGCCGAGCCGCCGCCCCCGCCACAAGCGGACAAGACACTGGCGCACGCCAGCATGGCCAGCCATCCGGTGATTTTTTTCATGATGCGAGTTCCCATAGTGTTCGTGAAGTGAGCCTGCGATGCGGTGCTGCGGTGCTGCGGCCTAGCGCGTCGACAAGCGCTCGGCGACGATCTTCGGCGTGATAAAGACCAGCAATTCCGTCTTGTCGTTGGTGCGGCTGTTGCTGCGGAACAGATAGCCCAGCACCGGCACGTCGCCCAGCAGCGGCACCTTGTCGGTGGTGTTGCGCTCGGTCTGCTGGTAGATCCCGCCCAGCACCACCGTGCCGCCGTTCTCGACCATGACCTGGGTCTTGACGTGCTTGGTATCGATGGCGAAGCCGGCGCGGGTTTCCTGGCCGACGCTGTCCTTGTTGACGTCGACATCGATGACGACGTTGCCGTCCGGCGTGATCTGCGGCGTCACCTCCAGCCGCAGGTTGGCCTTGCGGAACATGATCGAGGTGGCGCCGCTGCTGGTGGCCACCTGGTAGGGCAGCTCGATGCCCTGCTCGATCAGCGCGATGGCCTTGTCGGCGGTGATCACGCGCGGGCTGGAGATGATCTTGCCGGTGCCGTCGGCCTCCAGCGCGGACAGTTCCAGGTTGAGGAAGCGGTTGGCGGCCGACGAGAACAGGCTGACCGCCAGGTTGCCGGCCTGGGCGCCGTTGATGGCGCCGGCCGGCAGGTTGATGAACTGGCTGTTGCCGAAGCTGGTGTCGGTGGCCTTGATCTGGCCGGTCACCTCGCCCACGCCGGTGATGTTGCCGCCGATCGCCACGCGGGTGTTGCTGGTGCCGATCTGGTAGCCGGAGTCGCCGCCGCGCTGGGTGCGCAGGTCGGCAAAGCCCAGCTTGGCGCCGAGGTTGCGGGTGAAGGTGTCGCTGGCCTCGACGATGCGGGCCTCGATCAGCACCTGCTTGGAGGCGATGTCGGTCTTGGCGATCAGCTTGCGCACATCCTCCAGCTTGGAGGCGATGTCGGTGATGAACAGCTGGTTGGTGCGCGGCTCGATGATGGCGCTGCCGCGCTTGGACAGGATGCGGTTCTTGCTGTCGCCGCCGCCCTCCAGCCCGAACACGGTCTTGAAGGCGTCGGCCTTCTGGTAGTTCAGCTGGAAGATCTCGGACTTCAGCGGCTCAAGGTCGGCGATCTGGGCGCGCTGCTCCAGCTCCAGCTTTTCCTTGGTCAGCAGTTCCTCCTTGGGCGCGATCCACAGCACCGAACCGTTCTTGCGCATGTCCAGGCCCTTGGCCTGCAGCACCACGTCCAGCGCCTGGTCCCACGGCACCTCCTTCAGGCGCAGGGTCAGGTTGCCGCTGACGCTGTCGCTGGTGATGATGTTCAGGCCGGAGATGTCGGCGATCGCCTGCAGCGCCGCGCGCACCTCGACGTTCTGGAAGTTGAACGACAGCTTCTCGCCGCGGTAGCCCTGGGTGCCCTGGGTCAGCTTGTTCGGGTCTTCCTTGATCGGCTTGACGTCGATCACCAACTGGGTGTCGCTCTGGTAGACGGTCTGCTCCCACAGGCCGCGCGCCTCGATGGTCATGCGCGTGTTGTCGCCCTGCGGCACGGTGGTGACCAGCGCCACCGGCGTGCCGAAGTCGCTCACGTCGAGCCGGCGGCGCAGGCTTTCCGGCACGCCGGTCTTGAGGAAGTCCACCACCACGCCGGTCGGGGTCTGGCGCACGTCCACCGCCACCTGGCTGTTGGGCAGGTCGACCACCACCCGGCCCTCGCCGTTGGCGCCGCGGCGGAAGTCCATGTCGCGCAGCAGTTGACGGGCGGGCGGCGCCGGCGGCGCCGCGGCGGCGACAGGCAGGCCCTTGGCGTCGACCGCCTGGGCCAGGCCGCCGGAGCCGTCGATGGTCAGGATGACGGCGTTGCCGTCGATGGCGGTGGCGTAGTTCAGGCTGCGCTTCAGGTTGAACACCAGGCGCGAGCGCTCGCCGGCCTGCACCACGTTCACGCCGCGCAGCTCGCCCAGGTTCAGGTCCTGCACGGTCTTGCCGGTGGCGTTGGCGGTGGCGCCGAAGTCCAGCGCGATGCGCGGCGGATTGGTGATGGCGAAGCCGATCGGCAGCTTGGCCGGCGGATTCCTCAGCGCGATCTTGACGATCACGTTCGAGCCCTGCTGGTTGGCGGTGATGGCCTCGATGGCGTTGGCGGCAGGCGCTGGCGCGGCCGCTTCCGGCGCGTTCTGGGCGCGCGCGGCGGCGGGCAGCTGCATGGCGAGGGCGAAAGCGAGCACCGGCATCCAGCTGGCGACGGCCAGGGCGCGCCGGGGCGTGATGTGAGCGGTCATTTGGTGTTCTCCTTGCTTTCCTGCAGTTCCAACTTGGACATGCGTTCGACCCAGTCGCCGCCCGCATCCTGTACGATTTCCTTGACGCTGACGCTGTCGTCGGTGATGGCGGTGATCAGGCCGAAGTTCTGGCCCACATGCTGGCCCGCCACCACGTGGTACAGGCCGCGGTCCACCTGCAGCAGCGCGTACAGCACGCCCTTCTGCTGCACCGTGCCGACCATCTTGACGGTGTCGAGCGGGAAGCTCTCCAGCAATTCCTTGCGCCGGTCCATATCCGGCCGGATGCCGTTGGCGCCTTTGGCCGAGGCCTTGGCCAGCTCGGCAAGCAGCTTGTTGGGATTGAAGGGATCGATGGCGTCGGCCTGGGCGTAGGCGAAGGGGATGAAGGTCTTGGGCTCGGCCAGCGGCGGCACCGCCACCTTGGCCTGGGCGTCGACCTGCTTCATCCACGCGCGCACTTCCTGCACATCGCTGTCGCCGCAGCCGGACAGCAGCGTCAGCACGGGCGCCAGCAGCATGAACGGGATCAAGGTTCTCATGATTTTTTGGCCGCCTTCTTCTTGTCGGCGGCGGCCTTGCGCTGGGCGCTGACCTCCTCCGGATCCAGGTAGCGGAAGGTCTTGACCACCGCCTCCAGGGTCAGCACGCCGTCCTTGCCGGCGTTCAGGCTCATGTTGTTGAGCGTGACGATGCGCGACAGGTTGGCCATGTTGCCGGCGAAGGCGCCGATGTCGTGGTAGCTGCCGGTCACCTTGATGTCGATCGGCAGCTCGGCGTAGTAATCCTTGACCACCACCTGGGCCGGCTTGAACGACTCGAACTGCAGGCCGCTGCCGGTGCCGGCGCGGCCGATGTCCTTGAGCAGCGCGTCCATCTCGGCCTTGCTCGGCAGCTGCTTCTGCAGGCGGTCGACGTACTGGTCGACCTGCGCCTTCTGCGCCCGCAGCGCCTCCAGGTTGACCGCCTGCGAGGTCTTGAACTTGTACTCGTCGCGCAGCTTGAGTTCGGCCTGGGCGCCGGCGTCCTGCTCCTCGAACTGCGAGCTCCAGTAGCCGAAGTAGCCGGCCGCCACTACCGCCGCCATCACGCCCACGCTGCACAGCACGCGCGGCGCCAGCGGCCACTGGCCCGGATGGCGTCCGCCGAGATTGCGGAACTGGTCGGTGAATTGCGCGCCGAGCGCGTTCAGGTCGAGCTTGGCCATGTTATCCGCGCTCCTGGTTCTTGGCCGGGGCGCCGCCCTTGCCCTTGGCGCCGGTGGCGGCCGCATCCTTGTCGCGCGGACGCTTGATGTTGACCGACAGGTTGAACTCCACCACCTTCTTGGCGGTCTTGCCCTGGCCCAGGCCGGTGGACTTCACCTCGATCAGCTCAGGCCGCTCCAGCCACGGCGACACGCCGGCCAGGTTGCCCAGCAATTCGGACACCCGCTCCTGCGATTGCGCATAGCCGCCGATGGCCACCTTCTGGCCCTCCTGCTTGAAGCCCTTCAGGTAGACGCCGGCCGGGATCTGCTTGACCAGCTCGTCCAGCAGGTAGACCGGCTGGTTGCGGTCGCCCTGCAAATCCTCCACCGCCTGCTGGCGCGCCTTGAGCGCCTCGATTTCCTGCTTCAGCGTGGCGATCTCGGCGATCTTCTTGTCGAGCCCGGAGATGGCGGTCTTGATCACTTGGTTGCGTTCGTTCTGGATGGAGATCGCGCGGGCGTTGTAGCCGCCCACCAGCAGCACCACGCCGACGCCGACAATGGCGCCCAGCGCCAGCAGCGCGTAGAAGGCGGCCTTCTTTTGCTTGCGCTTTTCCTCGCGGTGCGGCAGCAGGTTAATTTTGATCATCAGCCAAACCTCCGCAGGGCCAGGCCGCAGGCGACCAGGTAAGCCGGGGCGTCGCTGCGCAGCTGCGACTCGCGCACCGAGCCGCCCAGCTGCATGCCCTTGAACGGCGAGATCACGGCGCTGGAAATCCGGGTGCGGCTGGCCACCATTTCCAGCAGGCCCGGCAGCAGCGCGCAGCCGCCGGCCAGGAACAGCTGGTCGACCCGGGTGTACGGCGTCGAGGTGTAGAAGAACTGGATCGCGCGCGTGACTTCCAGCGCCGCGCTTTCCAGGAAGGGCGTCAGCAGCTCGGCCTGGTAGGTGTCGGGCAGGTCGCCGGATTTCTTACGGGCCTCGGCCTCGTCGTAGCTCAGGCCGAAGGTGCGCACGATGTCCTGGGTCAGCGCGTTGCCGCCGAAAGGCTGCTCGCGCTCGTAGACGGTGACGCCGTCCAGCATCACCGAGATGTGCGTGACCTGGGCGCCGATCTGGAACAGCGCCACCACCTGGCCGGCGCCGGCCTCGGGCAGCTGGGCGGTCACACGGTCCAGCGCGGCGCGGGCGGCGTAGGATTCGATGTCCATCACGGTGGCCTTCAGCCCGGACGCCTCGGCGATGGCGACGCGGTCCTCGACCTTCTCGCGGCGCGAGGCGGCCAGCATGACCTCGATGTCCTCGGCCGAGTTGGCGGCCGGGCCGATGACGTCGAAGTCCAGGCTGACCTCGTCAAGCGCGAAGGGAATGTACTGGCTGGCCTCGGATTCGACCTGCACTTCCAGCTGGTCTTCCGACATGCCGGCCGGCAGGATGATTTTCTTGGTGATGACGGAGGCGGGCGGCATGCCCAGCGCGACCAGCCTGGTGCGGGTGCCGCTTTTCTTCCACACCCGGCGCACGGCGTCGACCACCTGGTCCATGTTTTCGATATTGCCGTCGACCACGGCGCCGCGCGGCAGCGGCTCGGCGGCGTAGCGTTCCAGCCGGTACTCGCCCTTGCCGCCTTGGGCCAGCTCGACCAGGCGCACGCTGGAGGTGCTGATGTCGATGCCCACCAGCGGCGGATTGCCCTGCCCCAGCAGCGTCTTGATATCGATCATACGAGTCTCCCGGCGCCACGGCTGGCGCCTGGATTTCTTTGCCGCCGAATCAACATTCGAACAGTGTGCATTTAGGAACTCGTTTGAAAACCAGCGTTTAGACTGCTTATCTATGACCACACATTAAATCCTGCCTATATAAGTGTAAAGGTATTTCTATTGTGCACAATTGACCTGGTGTGAGGGTTTCGCCACACTTTTCCGCCACTATCTGGCCGCAAAAACAACTCAGTTGCTTTGTTGCTTACGGGTAAAGATTCCTGTCTACGGGCAGTGCGCGCCGCGACCCTTGCCTCGCTTATAATGGCCCGCAAACATAACTGAGAGATCGCACTGCATGGCTTCTTCTTCCAATTCGGCCCCGCCACCTTCGAATACGGCGGGCAAACCGGCGGCCAAACCCGCCACCCGCTTCTTCCTGCTGGCCGGCCTGTCCGTGGTCGGCCTCGGGCTGGTGGGCCTGCTGCTGGTGGTGTTCGGGCTGGCGATGGCCTACCCCAACCTGCCCGAGCTCGACACGCTGACCGACTACCGTCCGAAAATGCCGCTGCGCATATTCTCGGCCGATAACGTGCTGATCGGCGAGTTCGGCGAGGAGCGCCGCAACCTGGTGCGCATCAAGGACATCCCCGACGTGATGAAAAAGGCCGTGCTGGCCATCGAGGACGACCGCTTTTACGAGCACGGCGGCGTCGACTACACCGGCATCCTGCGCGCGACCATCCACAACGCCACCGGCGGCGCCAAGCAGGGCGCGTCCACCATCACCCAGCAGGTGGCGCGCAACTTCTTCCTGTCGAGCGAACAGACGCTCAAGCGCAAGGCCTACGAGGTGCTGCTGGCCTGGAAGATCGAGAAAAACCTCAGCAAGGACCAGATCCTCGAGGTCTACATGAACCAGATCTACCTGGGCCAGCGCGCCTATGGTTTCTCGTCGGCCGCGCAAATCTATTTCGGCAAGAACCTGAAAGACATTAGCGTGGCCGAGGCGGCCATGCTGGCCGGCCTGCCGAAGGCGCCGTCGGCCTACAACCCGGTGGTCAACCCCAAGCGCGCGCGCACCCGCCAGCAGTACATCCTGCAGCGCATGCACGAGCTCGGCTACATCACCGACAAGCAGTTCGAGGAAGCCAAGGCCGAGCAGCTGAAAGTCAAGACCGACAGCAGCGAGTTCGGCGTGCACGCCGAGTACGTGGCCGAGATGGCGCGCCAGCTGGTGTACGAGCAGTTCAAGGAGGACACCTACACCCGCGGCCTGAACGTGTTCACCACCATCACCAAGGCCGACCAGGACGCCGCCTACCTGGCGCTGCGCAAGGGCGTGATGGACTACGAGAAGCGCCACGCCTATCGCGGCCCGGAAGCCTACATCGACATCCCGCAGAACAAGGAAGAGGCGGACGACGCCATCGAGACCGAGCTGGCCGACCATCCGGACAGCGACGACATCGTGGCCGCCATGGTGCTGGCCGCCACGCCGCAGCTGATCACCGCGGTCACAGCCACCGGCGAGGAAATCAAGATCAGCGGACCGGGGCTGGAGATGGGCCGTTCGTGGCTGTCCGACAAGGCCGCGCCGAACAAGCGCATCCGCCGCGGCGCGGTGATCCGCGTCATGCAGGAGGGTAAGGATTGGCAAGTGACGCAGCTGCCGGAAATCGAGTCGGCGTTTGTCGCGGCCGACACGCACGACGGCGCGATCAAGGCCATGGTGGGCGGCTTCGACTACAACCGCAGCAAGTTCAACCACGTGACCCAGGCCTGGCGCCAGCCGGGCTCGTCGTTCAAGCCGTTCATCTACTCGGCCTCGCTGGAGCGCGGGCTGTCGCCGGCCACCATCATCAACGACGCGCCGATCTCGTTCGACGCCGGCCAGACCGGCGGCCAGGCCTGGGAGCCGAAGAACTACGACGGCAAGTACGAGGGACCGATGACCATGCGGCGCGGCCTGACCAAGTCCAAGAACATGATCTCGATCCGCATCCTGCACAAGATCGGCGCCAAGTACGGCCAGGAGTACAGCACCCGCTTCGGCTTCGACGCCGACAAGAACCCGCCCTACCTGACGCTGGCGCTGGGCGCGGGCAACGTCACGCCGCTGCAGATGGCCGGCGCCTACGCGGTGTTCGCCAACGGCGGCTACAAGGTCAGCCCCTACCTGATCTCCAAGGTGACCGACGCCGACGGCAAGATCCTGTCGCAGGCCAATCCGGACAAGGCCGGCGACGAGAAGAACCGCGTCATCGACGAGCGCAACGCCTTCCTGATGGACAGCATGTTGAAGGACGTGGTGCGCTACGGCACGGCGACCAAGGCGCTGGTGCTCAAGCGTCCCGACCTGTCGGGCAAGACCGGCACCACCAACGATTCGATCGACGCCTGGTTCGCCGGCTACCAGCCGCACCTGGTGGGCATCGCCTGGATCGGCTACGACCAGCCGAAGAACCTGGGCAACCGCGAGACCGGCGGCGGCCTGGCGCTGCCGATCTGGATCGGCTACATGCAGAAGGCGCTGAAGAACATCCCGATCGAGGAGCGGGCCGTGCCGGAAGGCGTGATGCTGGTGGGCGACGAGTACTACTACACGGAGAATCCACCGGGCACCGGCGTGCACAACATCGACGGCGCCTCGCACGGCACGCCGGCCGAGGAAAAAGCCAAGGACGCCGTGAAAAACGAGTTGTTCTAAAGCGCAAAAATTAAGGGACCGGAAGGTCCCTTAATTTTTTAAAACTGTTCAGGCGTGTGGGACAGAGGCGGGCACGGTTGAGAGTTGGCCCAGGACTGCGTCAACCATAATTCGCAATTCCCTCCAATCGGAAATCACCTCTAGTGAATCCAGACTATGCGCCGCTCGATTACGAAGGTTCAACAAGCGCCTGGCCGATTCGTACTCATCAAACGATAGCAGCCCTGTGGCATAAGCTTGATTGAGAAAGCTAAGGTCGGAGCCATCCTCAATGACCAACCCATCGCGTCGGGCCAGTAGCCTTAACGCCGACAGGTAGGCAGTCCATAGTTGAGGCAAAACGAGTACCGCCAACTCTTCTTTTTCGGCTACCTTGTCGATCTTCCCAAGATATTCATGCAGTCGCTCAATATTCAGATTGCCATCGCCTCTCGAATGTTGATCCTGCAATTCCGCTTCATTTACCGTCGCCAGCAAGAACCGCCAACCAGAATGGCGCTGGACTTCCTGGGCCAAACGGAGATAAGGCTCTGAATCGACCTTGGTGCCAGCCGATTTCACCTCGATAATTATGTTTTCGTCGGCCTTTGTCGCCAACATGTCAGGCTGATAGTTATCCAGCGAAAAAGGAAATACGGAAGCAGGCGGGTCGAACGTCACGACATACCCTTGTTCCTCATAGCGTTTGGCAATCAACTTCTCGCCGCGACTTCTGGCTACGATGTTCATTTCAGTTCCTCCGCGAGTTCTGGTGAGTCGGAAATCGCCACGTAGACGCACGCCTCGCCGTCGATGATAGCCCGCGCGAGCACGCCAGGCAGCCCGCTTATGGAGTTGGGCTCGCTCAACAGCCGCATGTGGGCGGAAACATCGAGAATCATGGAATCGTCCGCATAAATCAGTGCGCGCAACGCATCCTGTACAGGCTTGACGAAATTGTTAATGTCACCCGGCGCGGGATCGTCCGAAAGATAGACCATGGTAAATTTCAGAGGATAGTTCACCAGTGGCCTCGTCGGCCAGATCGTCATCGCCCGGCCATAGACGTAGTCACGCCAGGCCTGTTTGTTCTTCGCGTCTTTCGCCTGGTGTGAAACGGGGCGCCGTGGCAAAAGAAAATCTACGATCAATGGCATAGCTACCCCCATCACAGACGATCCAGACCACGGCCATTTTTACTGTCCCAACACTACCGGACTACCACCTTGCGCGCTGACCATCTCGGACAGCGAGTAGAACAGCTCGGAGCCGTCGCGGGTGTTGAGCCACTTGCCGTCCTTCTGCTTGTAGTGGTAGCCGCCCGAGCGGGAGGCCACCCACAGCTCCTGCATCGCGGCCTGGCTGTTGACGATGATCTTGGAACCATTGTCGATAAACTCGATTTCCAGCACGTTGCCGCTGCGGCTGCACTCGACGTCGGTCATGTCCTCGTCGTTCAGACGGTCCAGCGCGGCCTCGATGGCGTTAAGGGTGGCCTCGGCCTGCGCCAGGAATTCTGATTCGCCCATGCTACACTCCAGTATCTATAGTCAATCCGTGATTTTATCGTGAAGTCCACATTCCGTTTATTTATCGGCACCGTTTGCGGCACAACCGCCCTGTGCCTGACCGTCTTGTTGAGCGGCTGCGGCCAACCCGGCCCGCTGTACCTGCCCAAGGCTCCACCGGCCAAGCCTGCCAAGAGCACTGAAGCTGCCCCGGTTCCATCCACTCCAGCACCTCAACAATAATCCTTATGTCGCAATTTTCCTATGTAAATGGCGTGCTGCACGCCGAGGGCGCCTCGCTGGCCGCCATCGCCGCGCAGTTCGGCACCCCGACCTATGTGTACTCGAAGGCGCAGCTGCTGGCCAACTTCGCCTCCTACGCCGACGCCTGCGCCGGGCGCGACGCGCTGGTCTGCTACGCCATGAAGGCCAACTCCAACCTGGCCATCCTCGACCTGCTGGCGCGCCAGGGCGCCGGCTTCGACATCGTCTCCGGCGGCGAACTGCTGCGCGTGCTGGCGGCCGGCGGCGATCCGCGCAAGGTGATCTTCTCCGGCGTCGGCAAGAGCGTCGACGAAATGCGCCTGGCGCTGTCGCACGACATCCTGTGCTTCAACGTCGAGTCGATCCCCGAGCTGCACCGCCTGAACGAAGTGGCCGGTTCCATGGGCAAGACCGCGCGCGTCTCGCTGCGCGTCAACCCCAACGTGGACGCCAAGACCCATCCCTACATCGCGACCGGCCTCAAGGCCAACAAGTTCGGCGTGGCCTTCGACGACGCGCTCGACACCTACCGCGCGGCCGCCAGGCTGCCGCACCTGGAAGTGGCCGGCATCGACTGCCACATCGGCTCGCAGCTGCTGGACGACGCGCCGCTGCTGGAGGCGCTGGACCGCCTGATCGAGCTGATCGACAAGCTGGGCGATGAAGGTATCGTGCTGCACCACCTGGACATCGGCGGCGGCATCGGCATCAACTACGGCGAAGCGGGCGAAGCGCCGCCGGTGCCGGTGGGCGATTACCTGGCCCGCCTGTTCGCCCGCGTGGACGCGTGGCGCGCGGAGCGCCACGGCGGCAAGCCGATCAAGGTGATCTTCGAGCCGGGCCGCTCGATCGTGGGCGACACCGGCGTGCTGCTGACCAAGGTGGAGTTCATCAAGCACGGCGAGGAAAAGAATTTCTGCGTGGTCGATGCGGCGATGAACGACATGGCGCGTCCGGCGCTGTACCAGGCGTGGATGGACATGCAGCCTGTGGTGCAGGGCAAGTCGGGTGCGCTGGCGTATGACGTGGTGGGACCGATCTGCGAGTCGGGCGACTGGCTGGCGCGCGACCGCGAGCTGGCGGTGGAAGCGGGCGACCTGCTGGTGATGCACAGCGCGGGCGCCTACGGCATGACGATGGCGTCCAACTACAACACGCGCGGCCGCGCGGCGGAGATCATCGTCGATGGCGAGGTGTGCCATGTGGTGCGCAAGCGCGAAAATCCGGCCGACCTGTACGCGCTGGAATCGCTGATCAAGTAAGCCGTTCAGCCCGCAAGCAAAAGCCGCCCGCGTCAACGCCGGCGGCTTTTTTCATGCGGGCTGGCTTTCGGCAAATATTTCCTGAATACTTCTGGCATCGAAAATGCGATCGAACCAACGATCCAGATCGTCCATTTCAGCCCATTCAATGCGCTTATTCAGTTTCCGCGACAGCGTGCCAAAGCGCTTAACCAGCAGCTTCTTCAACAGTTCGCGACGCATATAGAGTTCGGCTTCATA
This sequence comes from Duganella caerulea, assembly GCF_040362985.1. Classification (NCBI taxonomy): domain Bacteria; kingdom Pseudomonadati; phylum Pseudomonadota; class Betaproteobacteria; order Burkholderiales; family Oxalobacteraceae; genus Duganella; species Duganella caerulea. Next base: position 120,027 of record NZ_BPWJ01000005.1, read on the forward strand.
TCGCCATGCATCGGCAAAGCTCTTGATTACGGGAACAGCCATAGCCTGGTCCTCCGTGACTACGCGATCAAATTCGATAATACGCTTTCGAGCAAGGCGCTGCAAACGACGCGCGCCCCAACGACTTAACAGCGGCAAAATTTGTGGACTCGACTCAAATTCCGACAAGCCGGACCATCGCCCGATTTCCTCGATAACATCCGCACCAGTTTGTAAGCGCTCAACGCGGAACGCCATGGCGGCGAAGTTATCAATGGCTGCGAGAGCAACGTCCGACAATCGCGATTGGTCAATCAGGAGATAACGCTGATAGGCTTGCAGTTGCTGGAGATCTGGCGGCACCGCAACAATCAGCTCAGCCAGGCTAAGGTTGGCCCGCCATGGCTTGACGCCGTTGTACAGCACCACGGGAAATACCGGAGGCAGCCGTCCCGGTTGAGGCAACTCTTGGCGCTTGATCAGGTCTTGATAAGGCAATCCGACGTAGACCTGCATGCGCAGCGCCATCCAGTGATCGGAGCGGGATTGGAATTCGAGCAGCAGGTAGATGTAGATCCATTAGCCGGCGAGGCGCACGTAGCGAGGCGGGGCGCGCCGCTGTTGGGCGCGCTCAAAGGGGCGCTAGCGTGCCGCCGTAGCCGACAGCGCCTTGCCGCGCGCCCAATAGACCCGCATCAGCAGCAACGCGCCCAGGATCAGGCCGAAGATGATCGGCTGCGTGAAGTTGTGCTTGCCCGCCTTCATCCACCAGAAGTGCAGGATGGCCAGCGGCGCGATCACATAGATCAGCCGGTGCAGCCACTGCCAGCGCTTGCCGCCCAGCCGCTTGATCATGCCGTTGGTGCTGGTCGCGGCCAACGGAATCAGCAGCACGAAGGCGATAAAGCCCACCGTGATGAACGGCCGCTTCAGCACATCCTTCCACATCTCCTGCACGTCGAAGAAATGGTCGAACCACAGGAAAGTCATGAAGTGCAGCAGGCCGTAGAAGAACATGTACAGCCCCATCATGCGGCGCAGCTTGATCAGCCAGTTCCATTTGCTCAGCTTGCGCAGCGGCGTCACCGCTAGCGTGAAGCACAGGAAGTACAAGGTCCAGTCGCCGGTGCCGCGCGTGATGAATTCCAGCGGCTCGACCAGTTGCCCGGTCAAGGTCAGGTACACCATGTGCGCCAACGGCACCAGCGCCAGCACGAACAGCGCAGCCTTGATCAGCCCGGTCTGCCGGGCGGTGGGATTGAACGCCATACGCTTAGAAGAACTTCTTCAGGTCCATGCCGGCATACAGCGGCGCGACGTCGGCATAGCCGTTGAACATCAGCGTCTTGCGCTTGCGGGCCAGGAAGCCGTCCTCGCCGATGCGGCGCTCGGATGCCTGCGACCAGCGCGGGTGGTCCACGTCCGGATTGACGTTCGAATAGAAACCGTACTCGCTCGGCGCCGACAGGTTCCACGACGTGCGCGGCTGCTCCTTGACGAAGCGGATCTTGACGATGGACTTGGCCGACTTGAAGCCGTACTTCCACGGCAGCGCCATGCGCACCGGTGCGCCGTTCTGGTTGGCCAGCGTTTCGCCGTACATGCCCAGCGTCAGCAAGGCCAGCGGGTGATTGGCCTCGTCGATGCGCAGGCCTTCGGTGTACGGCCATTGCAGCACGCGGCTGCCCACGCCCGGCATCTGCTTCTTGTCGGCCAGCGAGATGAACTCCACGTACTTGGCGTTGCCGGTCGGCTCGACCTTCTTGATGATCTCGGAGAACGAATAACCGATCCACGGTATCACCATCGACCAACCCTCCACGCAGCGCAGGCGGTAGACGCGCTCTTCCAGCGGCGCCAGCTTCAGCAGCGCGTCGATGTCCAGCGTCATCGGCTTGTTGACCTCGCCCTCGATGGACACCGTCCACGGCCGGGTCTTCAGCGTGCCGGCGTACATGGCCGGTTCGCTCTTGTCGGTGCCGAATTCGTAGAAGTTGTTGTAGCTGGTCGCGTCCTTGTACGGCGTGTGCTTGTCGAGCGCCGAGTAGGACGGATTGAGCTTGGCGGCCAGCTTGGGATTGACGCCTTGCGCGAAGGCTTCGCGGTTGGCCATCTCCAGCAGCGCGGCGCCGCCGAGGGCGCCGGTGGCGATCTGCTTCATGAAGTTGCGGCGCGATTCGTACACCTCGCGCGGCGTGATTTCTGATGAAAACGGCAACTCGATGCCGTTGGGGCTACGCTTGATCAGCATGCTGACTCCAAAGATTTGTGCAAGGTTGAGACTTGGTCGCGGCTATAGCCTGAACCTTACACTAATCTTGGGCGTCAAAAGTTCACATTGCGTTTACAACTTGCCGTAGGAATGCAAACCGGACAGGAACATGTTCACGCCCAGGAAGGCAAAGGTGGTCACCAGCAGGCCCACCAGCGCCCACCAGGCCGCCGGCCGGCCGCGCAGGCCCGTCATCAGGCGCATGTGCAGCCAGGCCGCGTAGTTCAGCCAGACGATCAGCGCCCAGGTTTCCTTCGGATCCCACGACCAGTAGCCGCCCCACGCCTCGGCCGCCCACAGCGCGCCGAGGATGGTGGCGATGGTGAAGAAGGCGAAGCCGGCCGAGATGGCCTTGTACATGACGTCGTCCAGCACCTCTTCCGACGGCAGGCGGTCCACCAGGCGGCCCGAGGTTTTCAGCAGGTAGGCAGCCGCCACCATCGCGGCCAGCGCGAAGTTGCCGTAGCCGATGAAGTTGGCCGGCACGTGGATCTTCATCCACCAGCTTTGCAGCGCCGGCAGCAGCGGCTGGATGTCGGCGGCGTCGCGCGAGGTGGTGTACCAGAACAGGAAGCCGATCGCGGCGGTGATCACCAGCGTGACGAAGGCGCCCAGCTGGCGGGTGGCGTAGCGCTGCTCGAAGTACAGGTAGAACATCGCGGTGATCAGCGAAAACAATATAAACACTTCATACAGGTTCGACACCGGAATGTGGCCGACGTCGGTGCCGATCAGGTAGGACTCGTACCAGCGCACCATCATACCGGTCAGGCCCAGCACCACGGCGGCCCAGCACAGCTTGGAGCCGATGCTGAAGGCGGACTCGGAACGGGCCGCCGAGCCGATCACGTAGAACAGCGTCGACAGGCAGAACATCACGCTCATCCACAGGATCGCGGACTGGCTCGACAGCATCATGCGCAGCCAGAATTTCTTGGTGCCGTTGTCCAGCTCACCGGCGTACATGGCGATCGCGCCCAGCGCCAGCAGAGCCACCAGCGGCATCAGCCAGCGCGCCGGCTTCCAGTGCCAGCCCAGCGCGGCAAACGCCGGCGCGGCGGCCAGCAGGATGCCCTTCTCGTAGATGTCCATGTAGTGGCCGTAGCGGCTCAGGCCGTACAGCGAGCCCGCCAGCAGCGCCAGCGCGAACACCCAGTCGAACGCGGTCAGGCGCTTGAAGTAGCCGGGCGCCTGGGTATAGGTTTGGGTCGATTGCGTCAGTTCCATCATTTCTCTCCGTGGCCGTTCCAGCTTACGCCGATTGCGGCAGCTTTTCTTTCAAAGTTTCAAACTCGCGTTCGAAGTCCAGCGTTTTGCGCTGGGTGCTCATGGCCATCAGCGCCTCGGCGCCGGCGCCATCGTCCTTGATCCACACCCACAGGCGGCGTTCGCGGATATAAAACATCGAGAATACACCCAGCACCAGGAATACGCAGCCCAGGTAGACCACCTTCTTGCCCGGCGAACGGGTGACCTGGAACACCGAGGCCTGGACCTGGGTGAAGTCGTCCAGCTGCAGGTAGACCGGGGCGCCGTAGAAGTAGGCGTCCGACAAGGCGTTGGTGGACAGTTGCAGGAAGCGGGCATGGGCCTCGTCGGCGCTGACCGGCTCCAGGCCGTCCTTGGCGCGCGCGGCCTGCCACAGGTCCCACAGGCTGCCGTTGAGGATCTTCATGAAGACGTCGGCGGCCTTCTCCTGCTCGGCGGCCGGGATCTTCTCCAGGAAGCGCGAGATGGCGACGAAGCCGGCCGCCTTGTCGTTGCCGGCGAAGATGGTCAGGCTCTTCTCGGCCGAGGCTTGCAATTGGCCGCGCAGCGCGTCCCCATTGGGCGACTGCGGCGTGGCGCGCTCGGCGTAGCGCTTGGCGGCGGCGGCGCGCAGGGCCGGATCGTTGAGGGCGGCGCGCAGGCGCATCCATTCGGTCACGCTGTGGGCGTCGTCGGCCGGGATGCGCAGGAAGCTGAACGGGTCGGACGGGTTGACGCGCATGCCGGCCAGGAACACCGTGGCGCCGTCCACCGTCACCGGCTGCATGTAGTTCTGGTATTCGCGCGCCTGGCCGGTCTTGTCGCGCAGCTTGTAGGTCACGCTGGGGCCGACGTTCTTCAGGTCCTTGTTGTTGGCGTTGCGGCCGGCCGAGCCGGTGTGCTTGTCGAGGCTGTTGGCGAACTGCTCTTCCAGGCTCTTGCCCTTGGTGACGGCGCGCGCGTCCTGCGTGGCGGCCAGGTTCTCGACGTTGAACGGACGGAAGCCCGACCACTCGACGGTGTAGGCGTCGCCCATGGCGGTGCTGCTGCCGACTTCGCCCGCGATGTCGAACTTGGTGGTGCTGCTGCCAACCATCGGGTAGCCGCTCAGCTTGAGCTTGCTGCCGCCGTCGTCAAAGCTGGACTGGTAGATCGCCAGGCCCTTGTACAGCAAGGGCTTGTTGACTTCGATGACGGCCTTGACCACCTCGCCGCTGGCATGGTCGCGCACCTCGACCTCGCTGGCGAACAGCTTGGGCATGCCGGTGGTGTAAAAATCAATGTTGAATTTTTTCAGCTTGATGGTGAATGGCAGGTCCTGGATCAGCACGCCGTCGGGACGGGTGATGATGGCGCTGTCGCTGGTCGAGCCTTCCGGGATCATGGTGTTGCCGCGGAAGGTGGGATTGCCCAGGCCCAGGCGGCTCTGCGCCGGCACCGCCGAGATCAAGCCGCTGCCGTTGAAGGGCACTTTGCCGAGGAACCATTCCTGCAGGCGGATCGGCACGTCCGAGTCGAGCAGGCCGCCGATGCAGATCACCACGATGGCGGTGTGCGCGAAGATGTAGCCGAACTTGTTGGCCGCGCCGCGCTTGGCCGCCACCAGCGTGCCGTTGTCCTTGTCCACCAGCTTGACCTTGTAGCCGGCGTCGGCCAGGCGGGCTGCGGTCTGCTGCGCCAGCGCGGCGCGCGCCAGCGGTGCGCGCCACTGCATCTTGTGGTGGAAATTGAGCAGCGAATTCTCGCGCACGTTCTCGCGCCAGCTGCGCATGTCCTTGAGCATCTTGGGCGCGTTGCGCAGGATGCACAGCGTGGTCGACGTCACCAGCGTGGCCATCAACAGCAGGAACCACCAGGCCGAGTACACGGTGTACAGGCCCAGCTTGCCGAACACCTCGAACCAGAACGGGCCGAACTGGTTGATGTAGTTGTTGGTGGCCTCGCCCTGCTTCATGACGGTGCCGACGATGGCGGCGATGGCGATCATCGCCAGCAGCGCGATGGCGAAGCGCATGGAGGATATCAATTCGACCAGTTCGCCGACGAGGGGACGGCGGGTCTTCAGTTCGATGCCGGTGGTGCTGGGGCTGCTGCTCATGCTGGAACGATCTCAAAAAAATATGCTGGGGGCAGCATAACAACAAAAAGGGCAGCCCGCTTACGCTGCCGCCCTCTATGCACTATCAGTTGCACCGCAACCCGAGGGCGCGGCCAGCTGTTCTTATTTCAAGCCGGCGACGTAATCGGCCACGGCTTTCATTTCTTCTTCCGACATGCGCTTGGCGATGGTGGTCATCTGCGCGCTGTTCTTGCGGCCGTCGGCCTTGAACAGGCCCAGCTGGGCTACCGTGTAATCCTGGTGCTGGCCGGCGATGCGTGGATATTGCACCGGAATGCCGGCGCCGGCGGCGCCGTGGCAGCTGGCGCAGGCTGGAACGTTTTTCTCGGCGATGCCGCCGCGATAAATCTTCTTGCCCAGTTCAACCGTGTCCTTGTTCTTTGCCGCGCCAGGCTTTTGCGCCTGGGTGGCCAGCCAGGCCGAGATATTGTGCTTTTCCTCGTCGGTCAGCATCTTGGCGAAGGTGGTCATGACCGGTTGATTCCGCTCCGGGCCGGAAAAGTTCACCAGCTGCTTGTACAGGTAGCCTTCGTGCTGGCCAGCCAGTTTCGGGTTGACGGTGATGGTGGAGTTGCCGCCCGCGCCGTGGCAGGAGACGCAGGCCGGCAGGCCGCGCGCGGTGTCGCCGTTTTCAAACAGGGTGCCGCCTTTGGCCGCATCGACTTTGGGCGCTGCCGCTTCGGCGTGGGCCGGTTTTTTTTCTTCGGCGGCGGATGCGGTGCCGGCAACCGCCAGCAGGGCTACCAACAGGGATTTTACAAACGGTGAAAACGCACGATTCATTCAAGCACCCTCAAAAAAGTTTGTCGAACGTATGCCGCAGGCTTGGAGCTATCGGCTATGGCAACACTTCGTAACCACTCATTGTACAATAGCTTTCCAGCATATTTGCTCCCTTTTGTTGCATTTCCCCCATCTCATGTCCAAACTCTGGCAAGCCCGCTTCTTTACGACCGTCAACCAATTGCGCGATCTGCCCGACACCACCGTGCCGGAAATCGCCTTTGCAGGTCGCTCCAACGCCGGCAAATCGACCGCCATCAACATCCTGTGCAACCAGAAGGGCCTGGCGTTCGCGTCCAAGACGCCTGGCCGCACGCAGCACATCAACTACTTCTCCATCGGCGGCGCGCACGTGGCGCAGCACCGCAAGGATCCGACCATCGTCGACGAAATCGAATGCCTGCTGGTGGACTTGCCGGGCTACGGCTACGCCGAGGTGTCCGGCTCGGCCAAGCTGCACTGGCAGCGCCTGCTGGGCGACTACGTCCAGCGCCGCGAGCAATTGGCGGCCTTGATCTTGATCATGGATTCGCGCCGCCCGTTCACCGAGCTGGACATCCAGATGCTGGAATGGTTCGCCCCGACGGGCAAGCCGATCCATTGCATTCTGACCAAGGTTGACAAACTGAACCGCAATGAATCCGTCAACGTGCTGCGCCAGGCCAAGGCCAAGCTCGACAGCTACGTCGACGAAGACGGCGAAGGTTTCCCTTTCACCGTGCAACTGTTCTCCGCGCTCAAGCGGATCGGCATCGAAGAAGCCAACGACAAGATCCTGGAACTGGCCGGCGTCAGCGATGACGAAGCCGCGGCCCAGGTCGATCTGATCGAGATGGAAGACGACGTCGAGCCAGACGAGCAATAACCTCACAGCATAGGAAAGTTTTAGCGATGCACAATCCACACGTTTCCGCCCAATTCCCCGCCATCCGCATGCGCCGCATGCGCCGCGACCCGTTCTCGCGCGCCTTGATGCGCGAAAACAACGTCACCGCCGCGGACTTGATCTACCCGGTGTTTATCCTGGAAGGCACGCAGCAGCGCGAGCCGGTGTTGTCGATGCCGGGCGTGGAGCGGGTGTCGGTGGATGTGCTGCTGAAGGTGGCGCAGGAATGCGTGGAACTGGGCATTCCGGTGCTGGCGCTGTTCCCGGTGATCGACGCCGCCAAGAAGACGCCGGACGGCATCGAGGCGACCAACCCGGACGGCCTGGTGCCGCGCGCCGTGCGCGCCTTGAAGCAAGCCTTCCCCGAGCTGGGCATCCTGACCGACGTCGCGCTGGACCCGTACACCAGCCACGGCCAGGACGGCCTGATCGATGAAAACGGTTATGTGATCAACGACCTCACCACCGACATGCTGGTGCGCCAGGCCCTGTGCCAGGCGGACGCGGGCGTGGACGTGGTGGCGCCGTCGGACATGATGGACGGGCGCATCGGCGCGGTGCGCGCGGCGCTGGAGGCCAAGGGGCACATCCACACGCGCATCATGGCGTACTCGGCCAAGTACGCCTCGGCGTTCTACGGCCCGTTCCGCGACGCGGTCGGCTCGGCCAAGAACCTGGGCAAGAGCGACAAGAACACCTACCAGATGGACCCGGCCAATAGCGACGAAGCCCTGCGCGAAGTCGGGCTGGACCTGGCCGAGGGTGCGGACATGGTGATGGTCAAGCCGGGCATGCCCTACCTGGATATTGTGCGCAGGGTCAAGGACGAGTTCAAGGTACCGACTTTTGCATACCAGGTCAGTGGCGAATACGCGATGATCAAGGCCGCCGCGCAAAACGGCTGGTTGGACCACGACAAAGTGATGATGGAATCGATGCTGGCCTTCAAGCGCGCCGGCGCCGACGCCGTGCTCACCTACTTCGCGCTGGACGTCGCCCGCCTGCTCAAAGCTTAAAAGCACTGGGGTCAAGTCTGGCATTCGGACACGAGCTCTGCACTAAACAATTTGGGGTCAAGTCTGGCATTCGGACACGAACTCTGCACTAGGCAAGCGCCTACTGCAGAGCTCGTGTCCGAATGTCAGACTTGACCCCAATTTTATTTAGTCGCTGCGGAGGGCGGCGATAGGATCGAGGGCGGCGGCCTGGCGGGCGGGGAAGACGCCGAAGGCCAGACCTACGCCGACACATAGCAACACCGCTACGATCAAACTCAACGGTGACCAGGCGACCGACCAGCCAGCCAAGGCGGCGATGCTGTAGGCGGCGATTGCGCCCAGCATGACGCCCAGCAGGGCGCCGCTGACGGCGATGACCAGGGCTTCGGCCAGGAACTGTTCAATTACGTCCCGCCGCCGCGCGCCCAGTGCGCGCTTCAGGCCCACTTCACGCCGCCGCTCCAGCACGTTGGCGAGCATGATGTTCATGATGCCGATGCCGCCCACCAGCAACGATACCGCCGCGATCGAACTCATGACGATGGTGAAGATCCGCTGCGTCTGCTGGTTCTGGCGATACAGGCCCATCGGTACGATCAGGTTGGTGTCGTCGGCGCCGCCATGGCGCTGCGTGATCAATGCCTGCAGTACGCGCGCCGCGCTGTCGGGCGCGACGCCGCCGCCCAGGCGCACGCTGATGCCGTCCACCTCGTCCTCGATGCGCTTAAAGCTGAAGCGCGCGCGCCCCGTTTCCCACGCCACGAACAGGCGCTCGTCATCCAGCCCCAGCTTGACGCCTTCGAAGTCGGACTTGCTTTGCGCGCGGTCGGCCAGCACGCCGACCACTTCCAGCCACACGTGGTTGAGCTTGACCCGCTGGCCGATCGCCGCGCCGTCGCCGAACAGGGTGTGCGCCAGCCGCGCGCCAAGCACGCACACCGGCGCCAGCGTGGCGCCGTCCTGCGGTGCCAGCCAGCGGCCGGTGGCCACCCGCAGGCCGCCATGCGCCGCGTACGATGGCGAGACGGCGTAGGCGCGCCCGGCCACCACCTTGTCTCCCAGCACCAGCTGGTCCACCTTGATTTCCTTTTTCAACGCCACCGACTGCGCGCCCGGCACCACCGACAGCGCCGCGTCGGCGTCGGCGGCGGACAGGCCCAGCGAACGCGTGCGGATTTCCTTCAGCTGCTCGGGCTCGATGGCCTTACTTTCGATGAGCACGTTGTCCAGGCCCAGCTCGGCCACCAGCCGCAGCGCCTCGCGCTTGCTGCCCTCGCCCACCGCCAGCATGGCGACGATGGCGGCCACGCCGAAGATCATGCCCAGCAGCGTGAGCCCGGTGCGCAGCTTGCGCCGCAGCAGTTCGGTTACGGCCTCCCGTATCAAGGACATATTCATGACTTCACCGCCGTCGACGGCGGCAGCAGCACGATGCGCGCGCCGGCCGTCAGTCCGCTTTTGAGTTCGCTACGCACCGGGCCGCGCTGGCCCAGCTCGATCTTGTGCCGCACCGGCTTGCCCTGCTCGTCCGTGTAGACGGCGTAGCCCGCGCCTTCCTGCACCAGCGCCAGGTTGGGCACGGTCAGCGCGGCCGGCCGCGTCACCAGCTGCACGGTGCCGCGCAGCGCCTGGCCCGGCTTCAGGCCCAGCTTGACCGCGGCGTCGTTGGGGATGGCGGCGTCGAAGTCGCTGTACTTGACCGGCGAGTCGGTGGAGGTGGTGCTGGCGCTGCTGCCGACGCGCGTGATGGTCAGCGTCAGCGCGGTGCCGGTGCCGGCCAGCCGCGCCTGCACCGGCAGCCCGGCCTTCAGGCCGAAGGCCTGGCCCTCGGCCACGGTGAAGTGCGCCACCAGCTGGCGCAGGTCCGGCAGCATGCCGAATTCCTGCCCGGCCGACTGGTTGGAGCCGATCTCGGGCTTGGCGCCGTCCCAGCGCGGCACCAGCAGGAACACGCCGTCGTGCGGCGCCACCAGTTCCAGCGCGTCCAGGCTCTCACGGTTGCGCTTGGCTGTCTGCTCCACGCTGTCGCGCTGCGAGTGCAGCACCGCGTCCTGCGCGGCCGCGCGTGCCTTGGCCTGCCCGCCCTTCCAGTCCAGGTAGCCGCGCTTGGTGCTGAGGAAGCCGACGTCGGCCAGCGCGTCGAGGATGGTGTTGCGGGCGAAGATGGTCAGGTCGACCTTGGCGTAGTGTCGGCTCAGGTTCAGGTCGTCCTCGACCTTGGCGCGCTCGCCGGCCAGCGTGCTGCGCTCGACCGAGGCGTTGCCGGTGTTGCCGGCTTCGGCGATGGTCTTGCGCAGCAGTTCCAGCTCGGCCTGCGACAATTCCATGCGCGCCTGCGGCGCGTCGAAGCGCGCCACCACGTCGCCCTTGCGGACGGCGCTGCCGTCGGCCACCATGTCCACCAGCACGCGGCTTTTCCAACCGCTGCCGGGCACGGTCAGCGCGGTGCTGGCGGCGGCCTTGATTTCGCCGTCCACCGTCAGCGTTTCGGCCCACGGCCGCGCGGCCAGGGTTTCGACCGCGCCGGGTGCGACCGCCGCGTCGCCGCCGCAGCCGGCCAGCGCCAGCAGCATCAATGCCATGCAGGGTTTGTTCATTGCTTGCGTTCCTTGCCATGCGCGTCGGCCACCAGCACCGCTTGCACGGCGGCGCCCGGCTTGAGGCCGGCGGGCGCGCCGTCAAACTGCAGCTCGAGATCGCGCACGATGGTCGATTGCGCGGTGGATTTTCCATGGAAGGCGCGGCCCAGCGCCACCACGTGCGCGCTCAGCGCCTGGTTGGCGCCCGGCACGGTCACGCGGGCCTGCTGGCCGATCCGCACGTTCGACGCCTGCGCCTCCGGGATGGTGGCGTTGACGTACAGCTGGTCCGGGTCGGCCAGCGTGGCGACCGACAGCCCCATCCACACCTGGCTGCCGACGGCGAACTTCTCGCCGGAGAAGGTGGTGCGGTACATCACCAGTCCCTTGCGCGGCGCCAGCACGGTCAGCGCCGCCTGCCCCTTGGTCAGCGCGTCCAGTTGCTGCTGCAGGTCCGCCACTTCCGCCTGCAGGCCGGTGAGCTCGGCGCGACGTGCGCGGATCTGCACGGCGCGCTGCTCGACCGTCAGCTTGGCCAGCGCGGTCTTTTCCGTGCGTTCGATGACCAGCTTGTCGTAGTCGACGCGGCGTATCAGTTCCTTCGGCTGGCTGGCTTTGCGCTCGGCCTTTTCAGCGTTGCTTTGCGCCTCGGCCACGGCCAGCTCGCCGGCGCGGTCGGCCTCGGCCTGGTCGAGCTGCAGCTTTTCCAGCGCGCGCTGCTTTTCCCGCAGCTGGCCCTGATGCTGCATCAGCTGGGTGGTCACCTCGCCCGATTCGAATTGCGCGATCGGCTGGCCGGCATTGACCAGCGCGCCCTCGGGGGCGATGCTGGCCAGCTTGTATTGCCACACGTAGGGGATGGTGGGCGGCGATACCGGCAGCGCCTGGCGCGAGGCGATCTCGCCTTCGATGGCGAGCGGCTCGGCGGCGCTGGCCGGCTTGTGCGCGGCGTTCGCGGCGGCTGCCGCGGCGTGCGGTTCGGCGAACACACTCATGCCTGCCACCAGCGGCAGGCCGTGGCCTTCCGGCAGGGCGATCCTGACGCGGAAGTAGCGCCCGTTGCCCCAGCTGGCGCGCGCTTCCGGCGCGCTGGTGATGGACTTGATCTTGCCGGTCAATGCGGCGCCGGGCAGCGCGTCGAAGCGCAGGGCGAGCTCCTGGCCTTCGGACAGGTAGGGGCGGTCGGCTTCCAGCACCCAGGCGGTGGCCGCCATCTGGCCGTTGCCCTGCACCACGCCGGCGGCATTGCCCGGCCAGGCCGACGAGCCTTCCTCGAAGCGTTCGCCCTTCCACGGGCTGTAGCCGTGCACCACCACGCCGTCGCGCGTGGCGCGCACTTCGGACTGCTTGAGCTGGACGGTCTGGAAGGCCAGGTTGATCTGCATCTTCTTCACCTCCAGCTCGCCGTCCTCGCGCCGGCGCACCACCGATTGACGGTAGTTGTCGCGCGCTTCGAGCTTGACCGCCAGGTCGCGGGTGGCGCGGTCGAGCTCGGCCTGGTTGCGGTCGTAGTTCAGCGCGGCGATCTGCTGCTTGGGCAGCGCGGCGTCCACCTTGGCCTTGGCCAGCGCGGCTTCGGCGCTGATCAGTGCTTTCTCGGTGTCGATGGCGCCCGCTTCAAGAGTGGCGGTCTCGCGTTCAACGCGCGCGATGGTGCGGTCCAGTTCGGTCTTCAGGCGGTCGATGTTGGCGGCGCCGCCGGTTTCAATGCGCAGCACCAGGTCGCCGGCCTTGACCGGCGTGCCCTCGGCCACGAAGTTGCGCAGCACCAGCGGCGATGAGTTCGATGGCGGCACGACGATGGTTTGCGTGTCCAGCGCTTCCACTTCGCCGGTCAGCAGCACCGGGCGCGCTGCCGGGGCCGGCGCCGGCACGGCACCGGCGTTGCCCGGCGCGGCGCTGGCGGTCGAGGCGGCGGTGCCGCCGGACGACACGGCGGCGGCAATGCCGGCGGCCAGCAACGGCACGGCGCACAGCACGGCGATGGTGGAAGGCTTCAGGCGCGGCTTCATGCGCCCACCTCGTCGATGCGGCCGTCGCGCAGGTGGATGGTGCGCTGGGCGCCGGCGGCGATGGCGGGATCGTGCGTGACCAGCACCAGCGTCTGCCCGCCCGCATGCAATTCCTTCAGCAGCGCCAGCACGTCGGCGGCGCTTTTTGAATCGAGGTTGCCGGTCGGCTCGTCGGCCAGCAGCAGCGCCGGACGATTCAGCAGCGCGCGGGCGATCGCGGCGCGCTGCAACTGGCCGCCGGACAGCTGCCCCGGCAGGTGGCCGGTGCGCTCCCCCAGGCCGATGCGTTCCAGCAGCGCGACGGCGCGGCCGGCCGCATCCGGATCGGCCACGCGGGCGTAGCGCTGCGGCAGCAATACGTTCTCCAGCACGGTCAGGCGCGGCAGCAGATGGAAGGACTGGAACACGAAGCCGATGCGGCGGTTGCGCACCTCGGAGGCGGCGTCGTCGTCAAGCGCGCTGATCTCGTCGTCGGCCAGGCGGTAGCGGCCGCTGTCGGGACGGTCCAGCGCGCCGAGCACGTTGAGCAAGGTGGATTTGCCGGAGCCGGACGGCCCCATGATGGCGACGAACTCGCCGGGCGCGATGTGCAGGTCGATGCCGTCCAGCGCACGGATGTCATTGCCGCCCTGGCGGTAGGTCTTACGGATCTCGCGGAGCTCTATCATCGGCGCAGTATCTCCGCCGATGATAGATTTGTCAATTCACTAATTTGTCTTTTAGTGTAACAATTTTTACCACGCTTATTCGACCGTGACCTCCATCCGGTTGTCGCGCGAAACGCGGTCGATCATCTTGTTGTACGGATCGACGCCGACCTCGAACGGCTGCTCCTTGACCGTCACCGTCACCACTGGATCGCTGCCCTGCAGCACGCGCTTGTCGGTGAACAGCACGCGCTCGTCGCGCTCCTTGGCGCCCTTGTCGCGCGCGAACACCGCGATCTCCACCGGCTCGTCGTACACGCGCGGCGTCTCCTTGCCCTTGCCATCGGCCTCCATCTTGGCCAGGTGCAGCGTCATCGTCACGTCCCACTGGCCATCCGCGCGCTTGTGGGCCTTGGCCTCGGTCACGCGGTTGTCGTAGAAGACGATCTTCTCGAACAGGTCGGTGATCAGCGCCTGCTTGTCCTGCGGCGCCTCGGCGCGGATGTAGGACAGCAATTCGCGGCTGGTGGTGTACGGCGGCTGCTGGTAGGCCTTGTCGGTCAGGAAGCGCTTCAGCGCGCGGTTGAGCGCGGCCTCGCCGATCTCGTCGCGCAGGCGGTAGAACACCAGGCTGCCCTTGCGGTAGTGGATGTACTGCTGGTTCTCCACGCGCAGCAGCGGCTGCTCCTCGACCAGCTCGCCGCCGCGGTCGCTCAGGTAGCGGTCCAGCTCGAAGCGCAAAAAGCGGCGCAGCTTGTCGCGGCCGTAGGCCTTCTCCATCACCATCATCGCCGAGTACTGCGCCAGCGATTCGATCAGCATGGTCGAGCCCTGCATGTTGGCGCTGACCGCCTGGTGGCCCCACCACTGGTGTGCCATCTCGTGCGCGGTGACGTAGTAGACGTAGTCGATGTCGTCCTTGCTGCGCAGGTCGGCGATGAAGCCTATCGATTCCGAATACGGGATGGTGTTGGCGAACGATTGCGCGAAGCTCTGGTAGTTCGGGAACTCCAGCACCCGCACCTGCTTGTGCTGGTAGGGCGTGAAGTTGGCCTCGAAGTAGTCGAGCGACTTCTGCGCCGAGGTGATCATGCGGTCGACGTTGTAGGCGTGCTTGCTGTCGTAGTAGATCTCGATCGGCAGGCCGTGCCACTCGCCCTTGCGCACGTCCCAGCGGGCCGACAGGTAGGCGAAGAACGGCACCATCGGCCGGTCCATCTTGTAGTGGAAGTAGCGGCGGCCGTTCTGCTCCCAGCGCTTCTGCAGGTAGCCGGGGGCGATGGCGATCTGGTCGGCGCTGGTGGAGACGGTGGTCTCGAAGTTGATCCAGTCCGCCTCGTCGCTGAAGACGGCGTTGGCGCGCGCCTTCTCGTCCTCCAGCTTGGGCATGCGCACCGGCTCGCCCAGGCCGCGCTTGCGGCGCTCGTTGCGGTCGGTCAGCTCGCCCTGGTGGTTGTAGCCGAAGTGCGGGAAGAAGGTGAAGTTGTCGAAGAAGGTGCCGTTCAGGTTGACGCGGTCCGGCGCGCCGCTGTTGGTGAAGCCCTGGTTGCGCACGTCGACGTGGAAGGACAGGTCCAGCTTGGCGCCGGGCGCCAGCGGCTGCGCCAGCTTGACGATGCTGAAGCCGGCCACCTTGTCGTCCAGTTCCATCGTGTGCGGCGGCAGGTTGTCGAAGCGCGTTTCCAGGTCGGGATTGACCTGGATGCGCAGCACGTCGAGCGGCGCGCCGGTCTTGTTCTCCATCTGGTAGCGGCCGTGGATCGCCACCCGGCGCTCGGCCGGGAAGATGTCGACGTCGGCGCTGATGTCGGTCACGCGCGGCTGCGGCAGGTCGATGTAGCGGCGGTACAGTTTTTCGTAGCGGGCTTGCTTGTCCATCACCACGTCGGACGCCTCGTACTTGTTGAGCACGTTGGTGTTGTAGAAGATCCAGGCGCCGCTGCCGACGAAGCCGGCCAGCAGCGTGGCCAGCGCGAAGCCGGACGGCCCCTTCAGGCGCGCGGCCGCCAGCTGCGCGCGCTGGCGCCATGGACGCGCCAGTCCGCGCACCCAGAACGCCTGCGCCAGCACCAGCAAGGCCAAGGTGAACAAGCCCCAGTAGACGCCGAACCATGACCAGCCCTTGAGGAAGTGGCCGTAGCCGTTCATGTCCGAATAGCGCAGGCCGGGCAGCGAGGCGAAGTTGTACAGGTTGTGGTCGAAGTGCATGACGCTCAGCACGATCTGCGACACCATCAGCACGATCACCAGCAGGTAGCCGAGGAACTTGTTATTGGTCAGCACTTGCAGCACCAGGGCCATCAGGCCCATCAGCACGAAGAACGCCGACTCCAGCAGCAGGCCTTTCAGGTACAGGCCCACTTCGATCGGCGTGCCGCCCTTGACCAGCTGGAAGCACACGGCCGCCACCATGCCGGTCAGCAGGAAGCCGAAGATGACGCCGATCAGCGCGATGCTCTTGGCCAGCAGCGGCGCCCAGTCCGGCACGGGCATGGCGTCGCTGACGTCGGCGATTTTGGCCTGGCGTTCCTTGAAGATCAGCTCGCCGGCGTAGAAGGTCAGCACGATGATCAGCATGAAGTTGAATGCGCTGGCCAGCGTGCGCAGCATCAGCCCGGTGACCGGATACACGGTGGTGCCGAAGTTGGTGCCGGCCTGGCTGGCCGCGCCGACGAAGTTGAGCACGCCGAACAGCAGCATCACCAGGAAGGGCACGCTCTTGAACACGCCCACAGCGTCGAAGCGCAGGATGTGCCAGCACTGGCGCCATCCGGTCAACGCGTCGAAGTGCGCGACCGTGCGCGGCAGCGCCACGTTGGACGGCGCCGCCGCCACCGGGGCGGCCTGCTTGGCCTTGCCGAACAGGCGGCGGCCGGTGCCGGCGCGCTGCGGCTTGAACAGCGCCAGCGTGGCGCCGAAGAACACCAGCGCCACCGCCAGCCACAGCGCGCGGTTGGCCAGCAGGAAGCCGCTGAACGGCGGCAGGCCGGCGTTCGAATCGGCGGTCGAGAAGTAGCGGGTGGCGCGGCCGAAGGCGCGCACGCCGAACGGGTCGAGCAGCACGGCGGTCCACTCGTTGTTGATGTCGCGGGTGAACACGCCGGCCACGATCCACAGCACGAAGAAGCCCAGCACGCCGACATACACCAGCATCATCGAGCGCGTGGTGGACGCCAGCAGCATCAGCAAGGCGCCGACGAACACCAGGTTGGGAATGACGAAGAACGCGAAGCCCCACAGGTAGGCGAACAGCGGCTGCGGGCCGACGCGGGCGGTGTCGACCCACGGCATCACCGAGCCAATCAGCATGCCGGCGGCGATCAGCACGAAGATGCACACGCAGGCGGCCAGGCCGGCCAGGAAGCGCCCGGCCAGGTACTGGTACTTGCGCATCGGCGTGGCGAACAGCATGTCGGAGATGCCGACCTCGCTGTCGCGCAGCACTGCGCCGGCGATGAAGACGGTGACGATGAAGGTCGCCACCACGGTGAACGAGCCCAGCATCTGCGCCACGACCACCGGCGCGTTGCGGTGCACATTGCCGATCGCGCCGCCGACCTGGACGGCGTCGCTGGTGGCGGCGCCGAAGGCCATCAGGCCGAGGATCAGGCCGGTGACCCACAGCAGCGGCTGGCGCAACTGGTAGCGCAGGTCGAACTTAAAGAATTCCATCAACATGGCGCGCCCCTCAGACGGTGGCGGCCGCGTTGGCGGCGGCGCTGCGCACGTGCAGGAAGTAGACGTCCTCCAGGTCCGGCTCGACCTGGATGAAGCCGTCGTCCGGCTGGCTGTCGGCGAACACATTGATCTGCGGCTTGCCGCCGACCAGGCGGGTGTGCAGGACGTTCATGCGCTGCTGGTATTCCGGCAGCGCCTCGGCGCTGACGCTGCGGCGCCAGACCTTGCTGCGCAGCGTGTCGATGGTGGCCTGCGGCTCGCCCTGCAGCCGCACCTCGCCCTTGACGATCAGCGCCATGCGCGGGCACAGGTCGGTGACGTCGGCCACGATGTGGGTCGACAAAATCACCACCACCTGCTCGCCGATCTTGGCCAGCAGGTTGAGGAAGCGGTTGCGTTCGTCGGGGTCGAGGCCGGCGGTGGGTTCGTCGACGATCACCAGCCGTGGCGAGCCGAGCAGCGCCTGGGCGATGCCGAAGCGCTGGCGCATGCCGCCCGAAAAGGTGCCCAGGCCGCGCTTGCGCGCTTCCCACAGGTTGGTCTGCTGCAGCAGCGCCTCGACCGCCTCCTTGCGCTCGCCGCGCGCGGTCAGGCCCTTGAGCACGGCGAAGTGGTTCAGCAGCACCTCGGCCGTGACCTTGGGGTAGACGCCGAAGTCCTGCGGCAGGTAGCCGAGCTGGCGGCGCAGCGCCTCGGGCTGGGCCAGCACGTCGAGGCCGTCGAAATGGATGGTGCCACTATCGGGATCCTGCAGCGTGGCGATGGTGCGCATCAGCGACGACTTGCCGGCGCCGTTGGGGCCCAGCAGGCCGAACATGCCGTTCGGGATGTCCAGGGTGACGTCGTTGATGGCCTTGACGCCGTTGGCGTAGGTCTTGCTCAGCTGTTTGATCGATAGCATGGAACGCACTCTCCTGATAGGGGACGGACGGGGTCCGCGACAAGATTACTTTAAAATAAAGTTGTCAAGCTATCGGGAGTTTGCGACCAACGGCGAAAATCGGGGGGTGAAACGTAGTTTTTTGGCAAATCAGCGGCCGGCGCCGCGCGTGTACTCGGGGAACATTTCCTTCAGCAGGAAGGCGATCAATTCCTTCTCGTCCTCCTTGCGCGCGCTCAGCGTGACCACCTTGCCCAGGCGGCGTGAATCCCATTCGAAGTCGCCCGGCTTTTCCTTGCGGATGATCTTGACCATTTCCTTGGCCACGGCGGTTTCGATGTCCTGCTCGGCGCCCTGCTCGACGTGGATCTGCTGCAGCCAGCGGCGCTTGAAGTTGGTGTTCCAGCCGCGGAACTTGACGTCGGCGCTGTGGTAGCTCTTGTCGACCGAGAAGATGCCGCCGGTGTCGTCCTTGTCGGCGCCGCTGGTGCGGCCCTGCGCGCCGGCGATGTTGGCCTTGGCGATGCGCAGCGAACGTTCGCTGTCGCTCTCGGTCGGCGCCGCTGGCGCCGGTTGCGGGTTGTTGGCCTCGCGCGCGGCGCGGCGCTTGGCGATCATCTCGGACATGTCCTGCTCGGGCGGCGGCGTCATGGTGGCCTGCACCGGCGGCACATAGGTTTCCAGCTTGGGCCGGATGGCGGCCGGCGCGTCCTTGGCGGCGACCTGCTTGCGCGGCGGTGGCGGCTTGGCCTTGGCCACCTCGGTCTTCTTGGGTTCCGGCGTGGGCTTCTTGGTCGCCTTCTCCGGCAGCGGCGCGATGTAGACCATCACCCCGCCCTTGGGCGGCGCGGCGTGGGTGGGCTTGGGCGTGGGCGACAGGAAGTAGTACAGCACGCCCAGCAGGTGAAGCGCGATCGAGATGCCGATGCCGATGCGGTTGGACTTCGATTTGCGATCCCATGCGGCGAACCGCTCCCCGGCCTCAGGCAAACGCTGGCCGCACGTTTCGCAATATTCGGAATTTGCAGAAAGTATATGGGAATCGTGATGCAAAATAGCAAACCTTGAACGGAACGACGTCGAGAAAATGCGGCCATAGTGCCAGAGTCCCGCATTTTTGGGAACCGCTGTGCAAGGCCATGATAACGCGCCGGACGGCGGCGCGTACGCTCCAGGAAAAGGTAGCTTACAAGTTCCACGTCTTGACGGGTGTTACCGTATGTATCAACCGGCTTTACAAAGTGACGTGTGGCAAGGCCGCCGGGGACGCCGGAACGGCGGCGTGGCGGGTCTCCGGCAGCGGGATGGCGTCCATGCGGGCCAGCATGGCGTGCACGCACAGGTCGGCGTCCAGCACCTGGCGCGAGCGCATTCCGGGCCGTGGCAGGGCGTGCGTGTAGTAGTGCGCGCCCTCGGCCAGGTAGCCCAGCACCCACAGGTTGCGGGACGGCCGGCCGAAGTCGTCGCGCGGCTGGCCGGCGGCGTCGATGTCCAGTCCGCCGGGGTGGTAGGAGCCGTTGTAGTACGGCCGCGCCAGCCCACGTTTCAGCACATTACGGATGAGTAAGGAATCGTCCAGCTCGGGCAAAAAGGCGTCCAGGCGGGCCACGACCAGCACATCGGCCTGGTGCTGGACCACGCTGTCGCCGAACCTGGTGCTCAGCGCGTAGCGCGCGTTCTGCTCGTCGAGCCCGACCGTGCAGCCGGGGCCGGAGGCGATCTCGATCACGCCCGCGTCCAGCAGCGCCAGCAGTTCCTGGTTGCGGCGCAGCGGCGGCCCGAAGGCGACCCGGTTGATGGCCGGGTGGTAGACCTCGAGGAAGCGGCGGTGCGAGGCCGGCGTCAGCCCGCCGTGCTCGACCGCCGCCTGCAGCGTGGCGCGCACGTCGCGCAGCACGTCGGTGGCGGCCTTGACGGCGCTGCCGACGTTGCCCAGCAGGGCCTCGGCCAGGTCGTCGCGCAGCCAGCCGGTGAAGAACTGGCGGAACTCTTCCAGCGAATCGAACTCGCTTCCGCGCAACGGGAACAGCAGCTGGTCGATCAGCGCGCTGTCGTCGGCCGACAGCATGTAACGGGCGGGATCGATGGCGGCGCCGCCGGGCGCCGCCGTCGCCAGCGTGTTGCGGTAGACCCAGCCCATCTCGCGCTTGAGCAGGGGCAGCAGCTCGCGCTCGAAGTCCAGCTGGCGGCTGCCGCGCGAGGCCAGCGCCAGGCGGCGCAGCGCCTCCACCGCGTCCGGCGTGAAGTAGCGCGGCTGGTGGCGGCCGTCCAGTCCCTTCTGGTTGACGCCGCGCGCGGCGGCCGGCAGGCAGTGACGCGAGCACAGCGTCAGCTGCGGCTCGGCGCCCGAGCGCTCGTAGCGCAGGCCGTCCCCGTCCTGCACGAAGGCGCCGCCCCGCCCCACCGTCAGCTCGGCAATGACGTCGTGCGCGCTCAGGCCCAGGCCCTGGATGGCGACGCGGGTGCCGGCGCCGATGCCGTCGAGCCGGGTCAGCGGATAGGCGTGGCGCACAAAGGCCAGCCGGCTGTTGTGGCGCGCATGCTCCTGCGCGAAGGCGGCCAGCATGTCGTCCATCGCGCTGGGCTGGTTGCGGCCGTGGCCGGTGGTCAGCACGACGAAGTCGCTGTGCACCAGGTAGCCGGTTTCCAGCTCGACGGTGTGGCGGCCATCCGGCTGGCGCCACAGGTCGGTGGCGCGCAGCCGGTGGTGGGTCAGGCGCACGCTGGATGGCAGCGCGGCGGCGATCTGGCGATAGCCCCAGGCCAGGTATTCGCCCAGCAGGCTGCGCGGCAGGTAGTCGGCTTCGGTGATCTCGGCGCCGCCGTGTTCGCCGAGGCGGTAGTAGCGCTCGCCGACGCGGCGGTAGCCCTGCTGGCGCGCCCAGGTGGTCAGCGAGGGTGTGGCGCACACCGGCGCGTGCTGCACCGCGCCCGGCGCGGGAAACAGCGTGACCTGGCTGGCGATGGTGTTGATCAGCAGATGCTGCGGCTGGCGCGTGCTGTGCACGCCGGGACCGCAGTCGCCAGGTTCGATCAGGTTGATGTCGAGCGGCAGCTGCAGGCTGGCGGCGGCCGCCGCCAGGCGTTCAAAAGCGCTGAGCCCGCGAGGGCCCATGCCGATGATGGTGACACTGTGGCGTTTCATCTGTATCCGTCCTTTTATTATGGGCAACTTGCCCATAATAAATAGACGATCTTCAGAGCAACTTGTGACCGCTCAATGCTTGACGGTGTTCACGGCCTTCAGTGGTACGGCGTGCACACCCGGCGCGGGCGGCACGTCGCCGGCCACCAGCTCCTCGTCGCTCATCGGGCCGGTGCCGCTGTACTTGTCGAGGAACAGGTAGATGACCGGCGTGATGTACAGCGTGATCACCTGCGAGAAGATCAGGCCGCCCACCACGGCCAGGCCCAGCGGCTGGCGCAGCTCGGCGCCGGCGCCCAGGCCCAGCGCGATCGGCAAGGCGCCCATCAGCGCGGCCATGGTGGTCATCATGATCGGACGGAAGCGCAGCACGCAGGCTTCGCGGATCGCCTCGGCCGGCGTGCGGCCCTCGTTGCGCTGCACGTGCAGCGCGAAGTCGATCATCATGATGGCGTTCTTCTTGACGATACCGATCAGCATCAGGATGCCGATGATGGCGATCATCGTCAGGTCCAGGTTGAACAGGCGCAAGGTCAGCAAGGCGCCCACGGCGGCCGACGGCAGGCCGGCCAGGATGGTCAGCGGGTGGATGTAGCTCTCGTACAGCACGCCCAGCAGCACGTAGATCACGCCCAGCGCGGCGATGATCAGGATCAGCTGGCTGCCCTGCGAGCTCTGGAACACCGCCGCGTCGCCGCCGTAGTTGGTGATGATCGACGGCGGCAAATGCATCTCCATGCCCATCTGGTCGATCTTGGCGGTGGCCTTGCCCAGCGGGACATCCGGCGCCAGGTTGAACGACAGCGTGATCGCCTGCAGCTGGCCCTGGTGGTTGACGGCGGTCGGGCCGATGGTGCGCTCGACCGTGGCAAAGCTGGACAGCTGCACCAGGTTGCCGCTCTTGTTGCGCACCGAGATGCGGGTCAGCGCGTCGTCGAACTGGCGGTCGGCGGTGGCCGCCTCCAGGATCACGTAATAGCTGGCGGCCGGCGAGTAGATGGTCGACACTTGCCGCTCGCCGAAGGCCAGGTAGAGCGCGGTGCGGATGTCGCCGATGGCCACGCCGAGGTTGTTGGCCTTGTCGCGGTCGATCTTCAGCGAGGCTTGAAGGCCCTTGTTCTGCGAATCGCTGGTGACGTCGCGGAAGTCGGGATCGGCGCGCAGCTTGTCGAGGTACTTTTGCGCCCAGTCGTTGAGCGCGCCGGGGCTGACCGATTGCAGCGTGTACTGGTAGCGGCTCTTGGACTGGCGTCCGCCCAGCTGCAGGTTTTGCACGGGACTCAGGTAGACCGAGATGCCGGCCACCGACTTGGTGGCCTTGCGCAGGCTGTCCAGCACTTGCGGCATCTTCTGGCGCTGGCCACGCGGCTTGAGCACCAGGAACATGCGGCCGCTGTTGCCGCCGCCGACAAACGAGGTCACGTCCTGCACGTTGGGGTCGGCCTTGATGACGGCCGCCACGCGCTCCTGCAACTCCATCAGCGAGGACGAGGAGATGTCTTCCGAGGCCTCGGTGTTGACGCGGATCTGGCCCAGGTCCTCCTCGGGGAAGAAGCCCTTGGGGATGGTCACGTACAGCACCGCCGTCAGCGCGAAGGTGCCGATCGCCGCCAGCAGCACGATGTAGCGGTGGTGCAGCGCGATGTCCAGCGTGCGCACATAGCCGTTGCGCAGCGCGGTGAAGCCGGTCTCGAACCAGCGGCCGATGAAGCCGCCCTTGTCGTGCTCGGGATCGATGGCGTCGGCCGGCAGCAGGCGGCTGGCCAGCATCGGCACCAGCATCAGCGACACCGCCGCCGACACCAGCACCGACAGCGCCACCACCACGGCGAATTCATGGAACATCAAACCGATCACGCCGGGCATGAAGAAGATCGGGATGAACACGGCCACCAGCGAGACCGAGATCGAGATGATCGTGAAGCCCATTTCCTTGGCGCCCACCAGCGAGGCCTGCAGCGGCTTCTTGCCGAGCTCGATGTGGCGCACGATGTTCTCCAGCACCACGATGGCGTCGTCCACCACCAGGCCGACCGCCAAGGTGATGCCGAGCAGGGAGACGTTGTCGAGGCTGTAGCCGAAGGCGTACAGCAAGGCCAGCGCGCCCAGCAGCGAGATCGGCATCGTGATGGCCGGGATGAAGGTGGCGGCCGCGCGGCGCAGGAACAGGAAAATCACCAGCACCACCAGGAAGATGGTCAGCAGCAGCGTCAGGTTGACGTCGTGGATGGCTTCGCGGATCGACACCGAGCGGTCGTTGACCAGGTTGATGTTGATCGAGGCCGGCAACTGGTTCTTGAAGCGCGGCAGCAGGCGGCGCACGCCGTCCACCACTTGCACGGTGTTGGCGTCCGGCTGGCGCTGCACCAGCAGCACGATGGAGCGCTCGCCGTTGTAGCTGCCGGCGGTCTTGACCGACTGGAAGCTGTCCTCCACCGTCGCCACGTCCTTCAGGCGCACCGGCTGGCCGTTGCGCTGGGCGACGATGAGCTCGGCGAACTCGGAGGCCTTCATCAGCTGGGCGTTGCCCTGGATGGTCAGCGTCTGGCTCGGGCCGTCGAGGATGCCCAGCGGCGTGTTGGCGTTGGCCGACTTGATCGCCTGCTGCAGTTCATCGAGCGTCAGGTTGCGGGCGTTCATCAGCTCGGACTTGGCGCGCACGCGCACGGCGAAACGCTTCTGGCCGTTGACGCTGACTTGCGCCACGCCGGGCAAGGTCGACAGGCTCGGCGCGATCAGGTTCTCGGCGTAGTCGTTCAGCTCGGCCAAGGTCAGCGATGGCGAGTTCATCGTCATGAACAGCACAGGCGCGTCGGCCGGGTTGACCTTGCGGTAGGACGGCAGGTCGGTCATCTCGATCGGCAACTGGCGCTGGGCGCGCAGCAGCGCGGCCTGCACGTCCACCGCCGCCTCGTTGACGTTGACGCTGGGGTCGAACTCCAGGGTCAGCGAGGAATTGCCCAGCGTGTTGGTGGAGGTGATCAGCGACAGGCCGGCGATGGTGGAGAACTGCTTCTCCAGCGGCAGCGCGACGGACGAGGCCATCGTGTCCGGCGCGGCGCCCGGCAGGTCGGCCGAGACGTTGATGACTGGCGTGTTGTAGCTCGGCAGCGCGGCGACCGGGATATAGAAGTACGACAGCACGCCGGCCAGGATCAGAGTCAGCGACAGCAGCACCACCATCACCGGCCGGCGGATGCACAACTCGGAGAGGTTCATCGCTTAGCCCTTTTGTTTGGTCGTGTCGGCGGGCTTGTCGGCGCCGGCGATGCGCACCTTGCCGCCCGGCCGCAGGTTCTGCTTGCCGTCGACGATGACTTGCTCAGTGCCGCTCAGGCCGGTCACGGCGGCGTTGTCGCCGAACGAGTACACGCGTTTGATGTTGACCACCTTGGCGGCGTGGTCGGCGTCGACCGCGTAGATGAAGGTGCCGCGCGTGTTGCTGATGATGGCGTTCTGCGGGATCACCATGGCATCCTTCAACACCTGCGAGACCAGCTTGGTGTTGACGTACTGGCCGGGCCACAGCCTGGTGTCCTTGTTGTCGAACTGGGCCTTCACGCGGATCACGCCGGCGACCGGATCGACCGTGTTGTCGATGAAGCTCAGCGCGCCACTGATCTCCTGGCCGCCGCCCTGCACCACCTTGACCGGCACCGGCCCTTCATGCTGCGCCTGCAGCAGGCCGGCCAGCGCCGACTCCGGCAGCGTAAAGGCGACGTTGATCGGATCGAGCTGGGTGATGGTGGTCAGCGACGTGGCCAGCTGCACCAGGCTGCCCGGATAGACGTTGATGGCGCCGACACGGCCGCTCATCGGCGAGCGGATCGCGGTGTAGCTGGCGTCGACGCCCACCGAGCGGGCGGCGGCGATGTCGGCCTGCAGCAGCGCGCGCGCCGAGTCGACCTGGCTCTTCAGCGTGTCGACCGCACCCTGCGCGATGAAGCTCTTGGCCAGCAGTTCCTGCGCGCGCTTGTACTGGCGCTCGTAGTCGGCCAGCGCGGCCTGGTCGCGCGCGACCTGGGCCTGGGCCTTGTCGAGGTTGGCGCGCTCGCTGCGGTCGTCCAGCGTGAACATCAGCTCGCCCGATTTGACGAACTGCCCTTCCTTGATGTGCACCTTGGCGATGGTGCTGGTGGTTTGCGGATGCAGGTCCACCGTGCTGATCGGCGTGACAGTGCCGTTCGCTTGCAGCACCACGGGCACATCCTGGCGCACCGGGGCGATCACGCTGACGGTGGTCGGGCCTTGCTGGCCCTGGCCCTGCCCCTTCGGCGGCTCGGCCGTTTGATGCGTCGCGTACCAGACGCCGCCACCGACCACGGCGATGGCGCCGACCAGCACTGCTAAGGAAGATTTTTTCATTATTTTTTAAACTAGGTTTACTGTCGAAAAACATTACCACCCTGGACAAGGCGGAATATTGTCGCACAGTATTTACTGGAAAAACCGCGCCCTGCGGATTCAGGCGCCGGCGTAGTATTCCGGCACGATCAGCGTCACCTCCAGGCCGCCCTCGGCGTGGTTGGCCAGCATGACATTGGCGCCGTGCTGCTCGGCGATGTTGCGGGCGATGGTCAGGCCCAGGCCGGTGCCACCGGACTCGCGCGAGCGCGAGGTTTCGATGCGATAGAACGGTTCGAATACGCGCGCCATCTGGTCCGGGTCGATGCCGGGGCCGCCGTCGCGGATGCGGATGCGCGCCGCGCCCACCATGCGCTCGACCGTGACGTTGGCGTAGTGGCCGTACTTGACGGCGTTGTCGATCAGGTTGACCAGGCAGCGGCGGATCGCCATAGGCCGGCCCATCAGCGCCATCGCCGCGCGCCCGCGCAGCTCGACCGGCTGGCCGCCGTCGGTGGCGTCGCTGCAGACGCTGTCGAGCAGCGCGTCGAGATCCAGCGCCTGCATGGTTTCGGTGGTGTCCATGCTGCGCGCCAGGTCCAGGCCTTCCTTGACCATCTGCTGCATCGCCGACAAGTCTTCGATCAGGCGCTGCTGCAAATCGTGGTCGCTGACTTTTTCCAGCCGCAGGCGCAGGCGGGTGAGCGGCGTCTGCAGGTCGTGGGTGATGGCGGCCAGCATCTGCGTGCGCTGCATGATGTGCTGGCGGATGCGCGCCTGCATGGCGTTGAAGGCGGCGCTGGCCTGGCGGATCTCGACCGCGCCGCTCAGCGCGACCGGCGCGTGGTTGATGTCGTTGCCCAGGTCCTTGGCGGCCTGCGCCAGGCGCTTGAGCGGACGCACCGTCATGCGCGTGACCAGGTAGGCCAGCGCGGCGATGCAGAGCAGGAAGGGCAGGATGGCCAGCAGCTCGCTATGGCTGGACGGCGGCGGCGCGCGCGGCGGCAGCACCGACAGCTTGAGCACCTGGCCGTCGTGCAGGCGCACGTTCATGGTCTCGCAGGTGCCGCGCCATTGGCTCGGCGCGAAGATGTTGCTGCTCTTGCGCGGCAGGTCGCAAACGGCCGGGTGCTCGGCCAGCGGTGCCAGCTGGTAGCCGTCGCCCAGGCGCTGCTGCAGGGTGGCGGAGAATTCGGTCGGCGGCAGGCCCGTGGCCAGCGGCTGGTCGGTGGCCTGCAGCTTGACGGTGCCGCGCGTGGCCATGCGCAGGTAGGTCGGGCGCGAGGCCTCGGGCAGCACGTCGGCGGTGGTGATCAATTGTTCGGCGCGCTCGAGCGCGTGGAAGTCGCGGTAACGCTCCAGCGCGCGCACGCGCTCGCCCACGGCCAGCCACTGGGTCAGCGCCGCCGAGGCGACGATACCGAGCAGCAGGATCAGGAACACCCGCCCGGTCATCGAGCCGAAGAAAGCTTTCACGCCTGCGACTCCACGGTGACGGTGCCGGCCAGCACGTAGCCGCCGTTGCGCACGGTCTTGATGATTTGCGGCAGGCGCGCGTCCTCGCCCAGCTTCTGGCGCAGGCGGCTGATCTGGATGTCGATCGAGCGGTCGAACGGGTCGGCGTCGCGGCCCTGGGTGAGGTTGAGCAGCTGGTCGCGGTTGAGCACGCGGTTCGGGTGCTCGAGGAAGACCTTGAGCAGGCGGAACTCGGCGCCCGACAGCATGATGACGATGCCGTCCGGGTTGAGCAGGTGGCGCGCGGTCAGGTCCAGCGTCCAGCCGGAGAAGCGCATCAGCTGCGCCTTCTCGGCGCCGCTGCCGACCGGCATGGCGTTGCTGCGCCGCAGGACGCTGCGGATGCGCGCCAGCAGCTCGCGCGGCTCGAACGGCTTCGGCAGGTAGTCGTCGGCGCCCATTTCCAGGCCGAGGATGCGGTCCAGCGGCTCGTTGCGGGCGGTGAGCATGATGACCGGCAGTGTGGAGTGGGCGCGCAGCTTGCGGCACAGGGTCAGGCCGTCGTCGCCGGGCAGGTTGAGGTCGAGCACGACCAGTTCGGGGCGGGCTTCGTCGAGCAGCTTCCACATGGCGGCGCCGTCGGCGGCGCACAGGGCGCGGTAGCCGTTCGATTCGAGGTAGTCGGCCAGCAGGGTGCGGATGTCGCGATCGTCGTCGACGATCAAGATAGTTGATGTGGGTTCCATATGCTAATTATCCCCAGTTAGCCGGCGCGTGACCAATCACCAATTGTATCGTCTTGTATATCTCTCCAGTGACGAAACATCTGGATACAAAATCCGCAAACTGCGAAACTTCGTGGCAACCTTGCGCTGCCACTATGGGTTCAAGCGCGCTGCCCGTGCATCGCGATACTCAACTTTCAACGATAGAGGAACGACCATGAACGTCTTACGCAAAAGCATATTGATCGGTTTTACCGTGGTGGGCATGGCGGCGGCGCAGGCCCAGATGCAGATGGACAATGCGGCTCCGGCGGCCGGCCGCCACGGCGCCACCGTCAACCGCGAGCAGATGCAGGCCAAGATGGCGGAGATGTTCGCCAAGCGCCAGGCCAAGCTGCACGACCTGTTGAAGCTGACCGCGCAGCAGGAGTCGGCGTGGGCAAGCTACCAAGCGGCGATCGCGCCGGCCGCGACCGGCGGCATGATGCCGGACCGCGCGGCCATCGCCCAGATGTCGGCACCCGACCGCCTGGCCAAGATGCTTGACCTGAGCAAGCAGCACCAGGCCAAAATGGAAGCCCACCTGACCGCGCTGACGGCGTTCTACAGCCAGCTGACGGCCGAGCAGAAAGCCATCTTCGACGACCACACAATGGGCGGCGCACATGGCGGGCATGCCGGTCCGCGTGGCGGCTGGCACAGCCACGGCGGCTGAGCCTTGGGTTCCGGCTAGTTCAGGCGTGACAGGGATGCGGTGAATTTCGCCGCATCCTGGAAGCCGATGACGCGGGCGCCGTCGATTTCCCTGCCCTGCTTGTCGAACAGGATGATGCCCGGCGGGCCGAACAGGCCGAAGCGTTTCAGCATGGCTTTGTCGTCGGCGTCGTTGGCGGTCACGTCCACCTGCAGCAGCAGGGTGTTGGCCAGCTTGGCGCGCACCTGCGGATCGACGAAGGTCAGCTTTTCCATTTCCTTGCAGGACACGCACCAGTCGGCATAGAAGTCCAGCATAACGGTGCGGCCGCCGGTCTGGGCCAACAGCGCGTCCAGCTGCTGCACGGTCTTGATGCGCTGGAATGCCAACGTTTCATGCTTGGCGCCCAGGTGGGCCAGCGGCGCCAGCGGATCGCGTCCGCCGCTGGCCACGCCCACCAGTTGCATCAGGCCCAGCACGGCGGCGATGACGCCGGCCGACTTGGCCAGCCACTTGCCGCGGTGCGTCAGCAGGTAGACGCCGTAGGCACCCAGCAGCACAACCCAGCCCAGCATCTGCACGGCCGGCGGCAGTACCGGCGACACCAGCCACCAGCCCATCGCCAGCATCAGCACGCCGAAGAAGCGCTTGACGGCATCCATCCACATGCCGGCGCGCGGCAGCAAGGCGCCGGCCGACACGCCCACCAGTATCAGCGGCACGCTCATGCCGACCGCCAGCGCGAACAGCGCGCTGCCGCCCATGACGACGTCGCGGCTCTGGCTGATGTAGAGCAGCGCGGCTGCCAGCGGTGCGGCCACGCACGGGCCGACGATCAGCGCGGAGATCGCGCCCATCACGAATACGCCAGCCAGCTTGCCGGAAGATTGACGGTTCGACACCGTGCTCAGTTTCGATTGCAGCGCGGCCGGCACTTGCAGTTCGTAGTAGCCGAACATCGACAGCGACAGCGCGGCCATCAGCAGGGCAAAGGAGCCCAGCACCCAGGCGTTCTGCAGCGCGGCGTTCAGGCCCGCGCCCGCGAGGCCGGCGGCCACGCCCAGCGCGGTGTAGACGATGGCCATGCCGAGCGAGTACGCGACCGACAACACCAGGCCGCGCGCGCGGCTGGTGTTGGCGCCTTCGCCGACGATGATGGAGGACAGGATGGGCACCATCGGCAGCACGCACGGCGTGAACGACAGGCCCAGGCCCAGCAGCGCGAACAGCGGCAGGATCAGCAACAGCCTGCCTGACTTGAGGGCGGCTTCGAGACGGCCGGCGTCATCGGCCGGCGCGGTGGCCGCGACTGGCGGCGTCAGCGGCGGCAGGACGGTGGTGATTGGCTCGGGGATGGCGCGGATGGTGACGCCCGGGGTCACCGCGGCGGGCTTGCCTTCGCCGATGGCTGCGCTGGGCGCCGCGGTCGCGCCGGCGGCGGCTGGCGTGGTGCCGGCCGGCGTGGCCGGGACGGCGCTCGTCGCGGCGGCGGTTGCGGCCTGAATCGGGACGGCTGCACGCGCCGTGACCTGGTTGCCGCCGGCCGTGTTCGCGGGAGCGCCGGCGGACGCGCCGGGCAGCGGCACCGAACCGCTGCCGACCAGCGAGGCCTTGTATTCCTGCGGCGCGTAGCACAAGCCCTTGTCCGAGCAGCCCTGCCCGATCGCCGTCAGCGTGAACGGACCGTCGGCCTCGACCGGCATGGTCATGGTGACGCTCTTGCGGTAGGTCTCGACGTTCTTCTGGAAGGTCTCGTCGAAGTGCACGGTGCCGGCCGGGATGGACAGCGCGCCCAGCTTGGCGCCGGTGGCGCTGAACTTGAAGCGCTCGCGGTACATGTAGTAGCCGTCGGCGATCTGGAAGCTGACCGACAGCGTATGGCCGTCGACCATGCGGGCCGAGAACTTGAAGGCCACATCGGGTTCCAGGAAGCCGTCGTCAGCCAGCGCGGGGCGCGCCGTCAACAGGGCGATCAGCGACAGCAAGGACAGGAAAAGGCGGGCGATACGCAGCATGGGTTTTCTTTCGACGAAACGAGCACCAGCATAGTACACCTGGCTTAGTTTTCGCGCCTGAGAGCGACCTTAAGCCCGGACATAAAAAAAGCCAGGCTGAGCCTGGCTTTTTCGTAACGCGGTGACAACTGCGAAGATTACTCTTCTGCGGTTGGAGCTGCGTCGATGTCGGTGACTTCTGGACGGTCCATCAGCTCAACGTAAGCCATAGGAGCGTTGTCGCCAACACGGAAACCCATTTTCAGGATGCGCAGGTAGCCGCCGTTGCGGTTTGCGTAGCGTGGACCCAGTTCTGCGAACAGCTTCAGAACCATTTCACGATCGCGCAGACGGGAGAATGCCAGACGCTTGTTAGCCAGGGTGTCGGTCTTGCCCAGGGTCAGGATCGGCTCAACTACGCGGCGCAGTTCTTTAGCTTTTGGCAGCGTGGTTTTGATGGCTTCATGACGCAGCAGGGAAACGGTCATGTTGCGCAGCATTGCCAGACGGTGGGACGAGGTACGGTTCAGTTTACGGAGGCCGTGACGGTGACGCATGGTACTTCCTTTCAGGTGTTTAAATCCGAGTTCTTCGATCGCTCACGTTTGACGGAGAGCGCGGACCGGTTCTAGGGATAACGCCCGGCACAACATGTGACGGGCGGGTACAGCAAATCAGTTGGCAACAGGGCAGAACATCGCTACGCGATGTCCAGCACTGTCACCCAATCTGTTATTTTTCCAGACCAGCAGGCGGCCAGTTTTCCAGCTTCATGCCCAGGGTCAGGCCGCGGGAAGCCAGCACTTCCTTGATTTCGTTCAGGGACTTGCGGCCCAGGTTCGGCGTCTTGAGCAGTTCGTTTTCCGAACGCTGGATCAGGTCGCCGATGTAGTAGATGTTTTCCGCTTTCAGGCAGTTGGCCGAACGCACGGTCAGTTCCAGGTCGTCCACTGGACGCAGCAGGATCGGATCGACCAGCGGTGCGCGCGAAGGAGCTTCAGCAGCGGCTTCGGTGCCTTCCAGGGCGGCGAACACGTTCAGTTGATCGACCAGCACGCGGGCCGATTGACGGATCGCTTCTTCCGGCGAGATGACGCCGTTGGTTTCGATGTTGATGATCAGCTTGTCCAGGTCGGTACGCTGTTCCACGCGAGCGGACTCGACGAAGTAGGAAACGCGGCGCACTGGCGAGAACGATGCATCCAGAATGATGCGGCCGATGGTCTTGTTGGTGTCTTCGGACAGGCGGCGGACGTTACCTGGCACATAGCCACGGCCTTTTTCCACTTTGATCTGCATGTCCAGTTTGCCGCCGGCGGTCAGGTGGGCGATCACGTGGTCCGGATTGATCAGTTCCACGTCGTGTGGCAGATCGATGTCCGAAGCCAGGATGGCGCCTTCGCCTTCCTTTTTCAGGGTCAGGGTGACGGAGTCACGGTTGTGGACTTTGAAGACCACGCCCTTCAGGTTCAGCAGCAGGTCAACGACGTCTTCCTGGACGCCGTCGAGCGACGAGTATTCGTGTACAACGCCCGCGATCGTCACTTCGGTCGGCGCGTAGCCCACCATCGACGACAGCAGTACGCGGCGCAGCGCATTACCCAATGTATGGCCATAGCCGCGTTCGAACGGCTCCATCACTACTTTAGCGTGGCCGGCGCCCAGCGCCTCTACATCGATAATACGTGGCTTCAACAGACTGTTTTGCATGTAAATGTCCTTTTCAATACCCTCGGCGCGTTAGGCCGATAAGGCTGATGGCATTAGTGAAAACGCCCGCTGGTCACAGCGGGCGGGTTTTGGTGCTACTTAGACCACAGATTAACGCGAGTACAGTTCGACGATCAGCGATTCGTTGACGTCGTTGGCGATCTCGTTGCGCTCTGGCAGGGACTTGAAGGTGCCTTCCATTTTCTTGGCATCAACCGACACCCAAGCTGGCATGCCAACTTGTTCAGCCAGCGACAGCGCTTCCAGGATACGCACTTGCTTCTTCGACTTTTCGCGCACGGCGATGACGTCGCCGACTTTGACAGCGTACGAAGCGATGTTCACAACCTGGCCGTTCACGGTGAAGGCTTTGTGCGATACCAGCTGACGCGCTTCAGCGCGGGTCGAGCCGAAGCCCATGCGGTATGCAACGTTGTCCAGGCGGGTTTCCAGCAGCTTCAGCAGGGTTTCGCCGGTGTTGCCTTTGCGGCGGTCGGCTTCTGCGAAGTAGCGACGGAACTGACGTTCCAGAACGCCGTACATACGCTTGACTTTTTGCTTTTCGCGCAGTTGATTGCCGTAGTCCGAGGTGCGGGCACCCGACTTGACGCCGTGCTGGCCTGGTTTGACGTCCAGTTTGCACTTGCTGTCCAGCGAGCGGCGTGCGCTCTTCAGGAACAGGTCAGTACCTTCACGGCGGGAGAGTTTTGCTTTAGGTCCGATATAACGTGCCACGATGCTTCCTTTTTTTAAATAATAACGCCCCAGCCATCATGAAATGGTTAGGCGCTAGTCTGATCCTCAGGGTGGGCCAGACGGTGGCTAAAATGCGAATAACCCGCCGAACTGCGTTCGACAGGCGACAACAGCCGGGCAGTATAACCGTTTCCGGTCTCCTGCTCCAGCGATTTCTGCAAGTCGGAAGGAGGCGAAGCGAACTTCGCCGCCGACCGGACTCTTAGATACGACGACGTTTTGGAGGACGGCAGCCGTTGTGCGGAACTGGGGTAACGTCCTGGATCTCGGTGATCTTGATGCCCAGGTTGTTCAGTGCGCGCACTGCGGATTCACGACCAGGACCAGGGCCCTTGATACGCACTTCCAGGTTCTTCACGCCGCATTCGACTGCGACTTTACCAGCTGCTTCGGCCGCAACCTGCGCTGCGAACGGGGTCGATTTACGCGAACCCTTGAAGCCAGCACCACCGGAGGTCGCCCACGACAGAGCGTTGCCCTGACGGTCGGTGATGGTAATGATGGTGTTGTTGAAGGAAGCGTGAACGTGTGCGATACCTTCTGCAACGTTCTTCTTGACCTTCTTGCGGACGCGCGCTGCTGCTGCGCTGCTTTGTTGCTTAGCCATGTGATTTCCCTAGATTATTTCTTGAGCGATTGAGCGGCTTTGCGCGGGCCCTTGCGGGTACGTGCATTGGTGCGGGTGCGCTGACCGCGGACCGGCAGGCCCTTACGGTGACGCATACCGCGGTAGCAACCCAGATCCATCAAACGCTTGATGTTCATGGACAGCTCACGACGCAGATCGCCTTCGACGATGAATTTAGCTACTTCATCGCGCAGTTTTTCCAGTTCGCTGTCGTCCAGATCTTTGACCTTTTTATCGGTCGCAATACCCGTCGCGGCGCAGATGAACTTTGCGCGTGGACGGCCTACACCGTAGATGGCCGTCAGGCCGATAACGGTGTGCTGATGATTTGGGATATTAACCCCTGCAATACGTGCCATTCGTTATTCCTCGATAAATAACGGTTATTAACCTTGACGCTGCTTGTGACGTGGTTCGACGCAGATTACGCGAACAACGCCCTTGCGCTTGATGATCTTGCAGTTGCGGCAGATCCGCTTGACTGAGGCGTTAACTTTCATTTTGCACTCTCTTCTTGGTTCGATTATTTAAGTTACTTGGTCCGGAACACGATACGTGCGCGGCTCAGGTCGTAAGGTGTCAGCTCTACCGTCACCTTGTCGCCAGGAAGAATGCGGATATAGTTCATCCGCATTTTACCTGAAATATGCCCGAGCACCACGTGTCCGTTTTCCAGCTTTACTCGAAATGTTGCATTCGGGAGATTCTCAAGAATCTCGCCCTGCATCTGTATGACGTCGTCTTTTGCCATTCGGTATGTTTGAAACCGCGCTTATCGCGTCGGAATTCCGCCCTTGAAGTTTGCTTTGCGCAGCAGCGATTCATATTGCTGCGACATCACGTAGTTTTGCACTTGCGCCATGAAATCCATGGTAACAACCACAATAATCAACAGAGAAGTGCCGCCGAAATAGAACGGTACTTTCCACTCGGCTTGCATGAATTCCGGCAACAAACACACCAAAGTGATGTAGATGGCGCCAGCCAGTGTCAAACGTGTCAGGATCTTGTCGATGTAACGGGCAGTCTGCTCACCGGGACGGATCCCTGGCACAAAGGCCCCGCTCTTCTTCAAGTTGTCCGCTGTTTCCTTGCTGTTGAAGACCAGCGCTGTATAGAAGAAACAGAAAAACACGATCGCAATGGCGTACAACAGTGCGTGGATGGGCTCGCCTGGCCCCATCGATGCTGCCAAATCTTTCAGGAACCGGACCGCCGGGTTGGCCGTATCGGCGCCCGTCGTGAACCAGCCCACGATCGTTGCCGGGAACAAGATAATCGACGAAGCGAAGATCGGTGGGATCACGCCGGCCATGTTCAACTTCAATGGCAGGTGCGACGTTTGTCCACCGTAAATCTTGTTACCCACCTGGCGTTTCGCGTAGTTCACCAGAATCTTGCGTTGGCCACGTTCGACAAAGACCACGAAGAACGTCACCGCCACAACCAGGATCATGATGATGATCGCGGACAGGGCACCGATCGAACCGTTGCTCACCGACGAGGCCAGGCCTCCCAGCGCGCCCGGCAGACCGGCGGCGATACCCGCGAAGATGATGATCGAGATGCCATTACCGAGACCACGCTCGGTAATCTGCTCGCCCAACCACATCACGAACATGGTTCCGGTCAACAGCGTAACGACCGTCACGAAACGGAATGCAAAGCCTGGATCCAGCACCAGACCTGCTTGCGACTCCAGTGCGACTGCGATGCCGAACGCCTGGAACGACGCCAGCAGCACCGTGAAATACCGGGTGTACTGGGTGATCTTGCGACGGCCTGCTTCGCCTTCTTTTTTGAGCGCTTCCATCTGCGGCGAGACGATCGACACCAGTTGCATGATGATCGAGGCCGAGATGTAAGGCGTGATACCCAGCGCAAAGACTGTGAAGCGCGCGAGAGCGCCACCGCTGAACATGTTCAACATGCCCAGGATGCCACCCTCTTGCGACTTGAACAGCGCGGCCAATTGTACCGGATCGATCCCGGGGACCGGGATGTGAGCGCCGATACGATAAACCACCAATGCGCCAAGCAAGAACCAGAGCCGGCCCCAGGGGAAACCAGCTGCTGCACTTTTAGCCAATTGTGGATTAGTCGCCAATTTTCGCTCCGATCAAGCTGTTAGCGGTCAACTCAGGCTACCGAGCCGCCGGCTGCTTCGATGGCGGCTTTCGCGCCAGCGGTCACTTTCAGGCCTTTGAGGTTCACCGCTTTGGTGATCTCGCCGGACAGAATGACGCGCACGTCGCGTGCCAGCACGCTCAGTACGCCAGCTTGCTTCAGCACCAGGATGTCGACGTCGCCAACGGCCAGGTTGTTCAGGTCGGACAGGCGCACTTCAGCTTTGAAGGTGGCGTTGAGCGACTTGAAACCGCGCTTAGGCAGACGGCGTTGCAGAGGCATCTGACCGCCTTCGAAACCGACTTTGTGGAAGCCGCCCGAACGCGATTTTTGACCCTTGTGACCACGGCCCGAGGTTTTACCCAGACCGGAGCCGATACCGCGGCCGACGCGACGCTTGTAGTGCTTGGCGCCATCGGCTGGTTGTATGGTATTCAGTTCCATGATTTCTCCGTGTGTAAGCCCGAGGGCTTACGCAACTACTTTAACGAGGTACGAGACTTTGTTGATCATGCCGCGCACGGATGGGGTGTCTTGCAGCTCGGAGACCGAGTTGACGCGACGCAGGCCCAGACCGCGGACGGTGGCACGGTGATCTTCGCGCGTGCCGATCAAGCCCTTGACCAATTGTACTTTGACGGTTTTAGTTGTCATGTCGTTCACCTTAGCCCAGGATCTCTTCTACCGACTTGCCGCGTTTCGCAGCAATTTCAGCAGGAGTACTCATTTTTGCCAGACCATCCAGCGTGGCGCGCACCAGGTTGTAAGGGTTGCTCGAGCCGGTGGATTTCGCCACGACGTCGGTCACGCCCATTACTTCGAAGATTGCGCGCATTGCGCCGCCAGCGATGACGCCGGTACCTGGTTTCGCAGGCGACATCATCACTTTCGATGCGCCGTGACGACCGGTAACGGTGTGCTGCAGGGTGCCGTTCTTCAGGGAGACCTTGATCAGGTTGCGGCGGGCTTCTTCCATTGCCTTCTGCACACCCACTGGGACTTCCTTCGACTTGCCCTTGCCCATGCCGATGCGGCCATCGCCGTCACCAACCACGGTCAGCGCGGCGAAACCCATGATACGACCACCCTTGACCACTTTGGTCACGCGGTTGATCGCGATCATTTT
Organism: Duganella caerulea; assembly: GCF_040362985.1. Lineage (NCBI taxonomy): Bacteria > Pseudomonadati > Pseudomonadota > Betaproteobacteria > Burkholderiales > Oxalobacteraceae > Duganella > Duganella caerulea. The sequence continues at coordinate 156,812 of NZ_BPWJ01000005.1, forward strand.
TTCGCGCATGCCGTCATCCGGCTTGTCGCTTGCCATTTTTGCTTGCATTTTTGCCATGATCGTTCCTTAGAACTTCAGACCGGCTTCGCGCGCGGCTTCTGCCAGCGCCTTCACACGGCCGTGGTAACGGAAACCGGAGCGGTCGAACGCGACTTCGGTAATCCCTGCTTTCAGTGCTTTCTCTGCGACGCGCTTGCCGACGATCGCGGCAGCAGCAGCGTTGCCGCCCTTGCCCGATTTGCCAGCCAGTTCGTTGCGCACTTCGACTTCTGCCGTGGAGGCCGATACCAGTACTTTGGCATCCGGCGAGATCAGGTTCGCGTAGATATGCAGATTGGTGCGGTGTACCGACAGGCGGTTCACCTTCTGTTGCGCGATCTTGATCCGGGTTTGGCGTCCGCGGCGCAGACGTGATTCTTTCTTGTCCATCGTCAGCCCCTAGTTACTTCTTCTTGGTTTCTTTAATCTTAACCACTTCGTCCGAATAACGGACGCCCTTGCCCTTGTAAGGCTCAGGGGAGCGGTAAGCGCGAACTTCAGCAGCCACTTGGCCCACTTGCTGACGGTCGATCCCTTTGATGATGATCTCCGTTGGCGTTGCGGTAGCGCAGGTGACGCCGGCTGGCATCGAGTGCACGACAGGGTGCGAGAAGCCCAGCGACAGATTCAGCTTGTCGCCTTGCGCTTGCGCCTTGTAACCCACGCCGACCAGGTTCAGCTTTTTCTCGAAACCCTTGGTCACGCCAGTGACCATGTTGTTGACCAGTGCGCGCAGCGTACCGGACATGGCATTGGCTTCGCGGCTGTCATTAGCGGCGACGAAGCTCAGGGTTCCTGCATTGTTTTCCACCGTGACCTGGCCGTTCAGGGCCTGGGTCAGGACGCCCAGCGGGCCCTTGACGGTGATCGCTGCTGCGGAGATGGCGACTTCAGCGCCAGCTGGCACAGCGATTGGCATTTTAGCTACACGAGACATGTCTAACTCCTTATGCGACGTAGCAAATAACTTCGCCGCCGACACCGGTAGCGCGTGCTTTGCGGTCAGTCATGACGCCTTGCGGAGTCGACACGATCGCCACACCCAAGCCATTCATCACAGTAGGGATCTCGTCTTTGCCCTTGTAGACGCGCAGGCCCGGACGGGACACGCGCTCAAGGCGCTCAATGACGGGACGGCCAACATAATACTTCAAACCGATTTTCAGTTCCGCTTTGCCACCAGCTTCGGCTACGGCGAAATCTTCAATGTAACCCTCGTCCTTGAGGACGTTGGCAATCGCAATTTTAACTTTCGACGATGGCATGGCCACGGTCGTCTTTTGCACGCCCTGGGCGTTACGAATGCGGGTCAGCATATCGGCGATAGGATCGCTCATACTCATTGCATATTCTCCTATTACCAGCTTGCTTTAGTCATACCCGGGATCTCACCACGCATGGCGAATTCACGGAGCTTGATACGGCCCAGACCGAATTTACGGAAGGTGCCGCGTGGACGACCGGTGACGGCGCAGCGGTTACGCTGGCGGGTCGGTGCCGAGTTACGTGGCAGCGCTTGCAGCTTCAGGCGCGCTTCGTAACGTTCTTCTTCCGACTTCGACTGGTCGTCGATGATGGCCTTCAGCGAAGCGCGCTTGGCGGCAAATTTGTTTGCCAGGTCGACGCGTTTCTGCTCACGGTTAATCAGTGCGAGTTTTGCCATGATCTTCTTAGTTCCTGAACGGGAATTTAAAGGCGGCGAGCAGAGCTTTCGCTTCGTCGTCGGTCTTGGCGGTGGTGGTGATCGAAATGTTCATACCACGCAGCGCATCGATCTTGTCGTACTCGATTTCCGGGAAGATGATCTGCTCTTTCACGCCGATGTTGTAGTTGCCACGGCCATCGAACGAGCGGCCATTGACGCCACGGAAATCGCGCACGCGTGGCAGGGCCACGGTGATGAAGCGATCCAGGAACTCGTACATGCGAGCGCCGCGCAGGGTCACCATGGTACCGATCGGGTAGCCTTCACGGATCTTGAAACCCGCGATTGCTTTGCGCGACTTGGTGGTCACTGGCTTCTGGCCAGCGATCTTGGTCAGGTCGCCCACAGCGTGTTCGAGGACTTTCTTGTCCGCGATAGCCTCACCCACACCCATGTTCAGGGTGATCTTGGTCAGACGTGGAACTTCCATCACCGACTTGTAACCGAATTTCGCGGTCAGGTCAGCGACGACTTTTTCTTTATAGAATTCTTGGAGACGTGCCATGATTTCTTAAGCCTTCACTACTTCGCCGGACGATTTGAAGACGCGGACTTTTTTGCCATCCACTTCTTTGAAACCGACACGGTCTGCCTTGCCAGTCGCCGCATTGAACAATGCAACGTTGGACACGTGAATCGGCATAGTCTTATCGACGATACCACCTTGTACGCCAGTCATTGGGTTAGGCTTGGTCGCTTTTTTAGCGACGTTGACGCCTTCAACCACGACATGCTCAGCATCGATACGCTGCTGAACGACGCCACGCTTGCCCTTGTCTTTCCCGGTCAGAACGATGACTTCGTCGTTTTTACGAATCTTATCCATTACGACTCCTTACAGGACTTCCGGTGCCAGGGACACGATCTTCATGAACTTTTCAGTGCGCAGCTCGCGCGTCACTGGTCCAAAAATACGGGTACCGATCGGTTCCAGCTTGGCGTTCAACAGAACGGCGGCATTGCCGTCGAACTTCACCAGGGAACCGTCTTGGCGGCGAACACCTTTAGCGGTGCGCACTACCACGGCGTTATAAATTTCACCTTTTTTGACACGACCACGTGGCGCGGCAACCTTAACGGTTACCTTGATCACGTCGCCGATGCCAGCATAACGGCGCTTGGAGCCGCCCAATACCTTGATGCACATAACTTCTTTGGCACCGGTATTGTCAGCCACTTCGAGCCGGCTTTCAGTTTGAATCATAGTATTCTCTTTCCCAACTTAAGCCGAAGAATCCACACAATGCGGACCCGCGGTCAGTCTTGGTCCCGCCAGAACGCTCAAGCAGAGCGCACTGTTTGGGTGCTTGACCTTCGTACTGCTACTGACCGCACGGTTCTGCGTCTGTGGCCAGACACTTTGCGGCGTTACATGAACGAAGCCCGCAAGTATTACATACAACTCGCGGGCTTGCAAGAACTAATTGAAAATCGCCCCCGGCCCGAGGACCGGAGGCGACGACTTCAATTAAACGATTTGCGCGGCTTGCACCACGCGCGTCACGGTCCATGCCTTCGTTTTGGAGATCGGACGACCTTCCACGATTTCCACCGTGTCACCGGCTTTCACCTGGTTGGTCTCGTCGTGCGCGTGATACTTGTTCGAGCGGACGATGATCTTGCCGTACAAAGGATGCTTGACGTGACGTTCGATCAGAACGGTAACGGTCTTGTCCATCTTGTCGGACACCACTTTACCGATCAGGGTGCGCTTGAGCGACTTTACTGGTTCGGTCATTTGGCTTCCTTCGTGTTCATTACCGTTTTTACACGTGCGATATCGCGACGTACCTTCTTGAGCTGCGAAGTGTTGCTCAGCTGCTGCGTAGCGGTTTGCATACGCAGGCCGAACTGCGCCTTCAACAGGTCATTCAGCTCTTTTTGCAGAGCTGCCTGGTCTTTGCCGCGGAGTTCAGATGCTTTCATATTTCACTCCTGTTATTGACCAACTTGACGGACCACGAAGGTGGTCGCCAGTGGCAGTTTGGCAGCGGCCAGGCGGAATGCTTCGCGCGCCAGTTCTTCTGCGACGCCATCCATTTCGTACAGGACTTTGCCTGGACGGATTTCAGCGACGTAGTACTCCGGATTACCTTTACCGTTACCCATACGGACTTCGGCAGGCTTGTTCGAGATCGGTTTGTCCGGGAACACGCGAATCCAGATACGACCGCCACGTTTGATGTGACGGGTCATGGCGCGACGTGCTGCCTCGATCTGGCGTGCCGTGATACGACCACGGGCAACGGCCTTCAGACCGAACTCGCCGAACGACACCGAAGTGCCGGCGGTGTGCGAAATGCCGGTGTTACGGCCTTTCTGCTCTTTACGATACTTTCTGCGTGCTGGTTGCAGCATGATTATTCTCCTGCTTTCTCGGCCGGCTTGGCGGCAGTGCGTACACGAGCGCCTGGAGCGGCTGGCTTGGCGCCGGCGCCGGCTGGGCGCGGACGGCCAGCTGGTTTGCCGTCGTCACGACGTGGGCCACGTGGCTTCTTCTCGTCCGGTGGGGTATCGATGACTGGTGCATCGCCGTTCGGCGCGCGGTCACCCTTGTAGACCCACACCTTGACACCGATGATGCCGTAGGTGGTCGAAGCTTCGCTGGTGCCGTAGTCGATATCGGCGCGCAGGGTGTGCAGTGGCACACGGCCTTCGCGATACCACTCTTTACGAGCGATTTCGATACCGTTCAGACGACCCGACGACATGATCTTGATGCCCAGGGCACCCAGACGCATGGCGTTTTGCATCGCACGCTTCATCGCGCGGCGGAACATGATGCGCTTTTCCAGCTGCTGGGCGATCGAATCGGCGATCAGCTGCGAGTCGATTTCCGGCTTGCGGATTTCTTCGATGTTCACGTGGACAGGCACGCCCATGATCTTGGTCAGCGCCGACTTCAGTACTTCGATGTCTTCGCCTTTTTTACCGATGACCACGCCCGGACGCGAGCTGTAGATCGTGAAGCGCGCGTTCTTGGCAGGACGCTCGATGACGATGCGGCCAACCGAAGCGTTCTTCAGCTTGGTTTTCAGGTAAGCGCGTGCTTTCAAGTCTTCGTTGAGCATGGCAGCGAAGTTGCTGTTGCCTGCGTACCAACGCGACGCCCAGTTACGGGTAACCGACAGACGGAAGCCGGTTGGATGAATTTTTTGACCCATCTTTGGCTCCTTAGTTGCCGACGGTCACATAAATGTGACACGATTGTTTCGAAATGCGATCGCCCCGGCCCTTAGCGCGTGCAGTGAAGCGCTTGAGGATCGGACCCTTTTCGACGTAGATCGTTTTCACGAACAGTTCGTCGATGTCCGCGCCATCATTGTGCTCGGCGTTGGCGATAGCCGACTCCAGCACTTTCTTGATGATGGTCGCGCCCTTTTTTGGGCTGAATTGCAGAATGTTGAGTGCAGCGTCAACTTTCTTGCCGCGGATCTGGTCAGCCACGAGGCGACCTTTTTGATCCGACAAGCGCACACCCTTGAGGATAGCTTTGGTTTCCATTATTTCTTCGCCTTCTTGTCAGCGGCATGGCCCTTGAACGTGCGGGTCAGCGCGAATTCACCGAGCTTGTGACCAACCATGTTCTCGGAAACGTACACTGGCACGTGCAGCTTGCCATTGTGGACGGCGATCGTCAGGCCGATGAAGTCAGGCATGATGGTCGAACGACGGGACCAGGTTTTGATTGGCTTCTTGTCTTTGGCAGCTTGCGCGGCTTCGACTTTTTTCACCAGGTGGGCGTCACAGAACGGCCCTTTTTTCAATGAACGAGTCATGTGCTACCCCTTATTTCTTGCCGCGGCGCGAGACGATCATGGAAGAAGTACGCTTGTTGCTGCGGGTCTTCTTACCCTTAGTCTGTTGGCCCCAAGGCGACACTGGATGACGACCAGCTGCAGTTTTACCTTCACCACCACCGTGCGGGTGATCGACCGGGTTCATGACCACACCGCGAACGGTAGGACGAACACCGCGCCAGCGCATCGCACCGGCCTTACCGATTTTACGCAGGCTGTGTTCGGCATTGCCGACTTCGCCCACGGTTGCACGGCACTCGATGTGCACGCGACGCACTTCGCCCGAGCGCAGACGCACTTGAGCGTAGGTGCCTTCGCGGGCCATCAGGACCACGCCGGCGCCGGCGGTACGGGCCATCTGGGCACCCTTACCTGGCAGCATTTCGACGCAGTGCATGACGGTACCGACCGGAATGTTGCGGATCGGCAGGCAGTTGCCCGACTTGATCGGCGCTTCCGAACCGTTCATCACGGTGTCGCCAACGCTCATGCCTTTGGTGGCGATGATGTACTGGCGCTCGCCGTCGGCGTAGCACAGCAGGGCGATATTCGCGGTGCGGTTTGGATCGTATTCGATACGTTCCACTTTCGCTGGAATGCCATCCTTCTGACGCTTGAAGTCGATCAGGCGATAGTGCTGCTTGTGACCACCGCCGATGTGGCGGGTGGTGATGTGGCCGTTGTTGTTACGACCAGCGGTTTTCGATTTTTTCTCAACCAGGGCTGCGAACGGACGACCTTTGTACAGGTCCGGGTTCACAACTTTCACCATGCCGCGACGGCCTGGGGAGGTTGGCTTCATCTTAACGAGTGCCATTATTTAGCCTCCTCGGAGAAATTGATTTCCTGGCCAGGTTTCAGGCACACGAAAGCACGCTTGGTATGGTTGCGGCGGCCGGTGTGGGCACCGGAACGCTTCTGCTTACCTTCGCGGTTGACGGTCTGCACCGATTCCACTTCCACTTTGAACAGCAGTTCAACAGCGGCTTTGATTTCTGGCTTGGTCGCGTCGGTGGTTACACGGAACACGATCTGTTCGTTCTTTTCCGCGACCATGGTGGCCTTCTCGGAAATGACCGGAGCCAGCAGCACCTTCATCAGGCGCTCTTCGCTAAATTTCAATGCGCTCATGCCAGCATCTCCTCAATCTTGGCCAGTGCAGCTTTCGTGACCAGGATCTTCTTGTAGAACACCAGGGACATTGGATCTGCGTGACGCGGTTCAACAACCAGTACGTTAGGCAGGTTACGCGATGCCAGTTCCAGGTTTTCGTTGGCGACGTCGGTGATGATCAGAACCGAGTCAAAGCCCATGCCGGTCAGCTTTTGCGACAGCAGCTTGGTCTTTGGCGCTTCGATCGTCAGGTCTTCGATAACCGTCAGACGGTCTTCGCGGGCCAGCTGGGACAGGATCGAGCAGATACCTGCGCGATACATCTTCTTGTTCACTTTGTGGGTGAAGTTCTCGTCAGGCGAGTTCGGGAAGATGCGACCACCGCCGCGCCACAGTGGCGACGACGACATACCAGCACGAGCGCGGCCGGTGCCTTTTTGGCGCCATGGCTTCTTGGTCGTGTGGTGGACTTCTTCACGGTCTTTTTGTTTACGGTTGCCGCTGCGAGCATTGGCTTGGTAAGCAACGACGACTTGGTGGATCAGGGCTTCGTTGTAGTCACGGCCGAAAATGGTATCGGCGGCGGCGACGTTAGAGGCGGCTTGACCTTGAGCGTTCAAGAGCTTGAGTTCCATCGTTTAAGCTCCCTTCTTTGCTTTAACTTTGACAGCAGGCGACACTACAACCTGGCCGTTTTTCGCGCCTGGGATCGCGCCTTTGACCAGCAGCAGCTGACGGTCGGCATCGATACGGGCGATTTCGAGGTTCTGCACAGTGCGGGTGACGTCACCGAGGTGACCGGTCATGCGCTTACCTGGGAACACGCGGCCTGGATCTTGCGCCATACCGATGGAACCTGGAACATTGTGCGAACGGGAGTTACCGTGGGTAGCACGGCCCGAAGCAAAGTGGTGACGCTTGATGGTACCGGCGTAGCCTTTACCGATCGTGACGCCTTGAACGTCGATCTTCTGACCGACTTCGAACAGGGAAGCGGCAACAACGTCGCCAGCTTTCAGTTCAGCAGCTTTGGCTGCGTCAACGCGGAACTCTTTCAACAGAGTACCAGCTTCGACACCGGCTTTAGCGTGGTGACCAGCAACAGCCTTCGTTACGCGGGAAGCGCGACGTTGACCGAATGCGACCTGAACCGCGGTGTAACCATCGGTTTCAGGAGTTTTGATTTGCGCAACACGGTTGTTCGATACGTCCAACACGGTGACTGGGATCGAATCCCCGTCATCGGTGAAGATGCGCATCATACCAACCTTGCGACCGAGAAGGCCAAGGCTCATTTTTTCTCCAATTCCCACCTACGATTGGGCGGGGATATGTTGAACTACTAAAATTAGTACGGACCAATAAAAAGGCGAATCCATACCGAAGCCGGCTAGTGTAGCGCGAAAAGACCCTTGACGCAACAACTTAATACGAGGTATGTCGCATGGATTGGCGCGGCGGCGGGCGGGCTGGCGGCCGCCGTCTGGAGAAATACCGCCTATTGCTGTATCATCAATTACTTTTAGTGCATCAGTGCCGTTTTTGCATGCGCGCCCCCACCTCTATCCGACAATGCAGAAACACTCCTCCCCCTGGCCCATCCTGTTGATCTACCTGGTGTGCGCGCTGGCGACCCTGACGCTTTGGCGCCAGGCGCAGGTCAACATTCCCACCGGCGACGAACCCCACTACATGGTCATGGCCAACGGCCTGGCCCGGCACGGCGCGCTGGAGCAGACCATTCCGTACCAGGACGCCAAACAGCCCGGCCAGCCCGAGCGCTTCGGCCTGCCGCCCACCGACGACCACTCCATCGCCGGCCCGCACGGACGCTTCAACCTCCACAACCTCGGCCTGCCCCTGCTGCTGGCGTTGCCGTTCACGCTGGGCGGCATCCTCGGCGCCAAGCTGTTCATGATCCTCTGCGGCGCCGGCGTGGTGCTGTGCGCGTGGAAGATCTCGGGGCTGTTCTCCAGCGAGCCCGGGGCGCGCCGCCTGGCCGTGCTGGCCAGCTGCGTCGCCGCGCCGCTGGTGCCCGCCGCCAGCCAGGTCTACCCCGACATCCTGGGCGGGCTGCTCGCCCTGACCGGCTTGTACTGGTTCCTCACCACGCAACAGCGGCGCAGCGCCGCCGCCGAACTGGCGCTGGCCGTGGCGGTGGTCTACCTGCCCTGGCTGCAGATCAAGTTCGGCCCGGCCTGCGCCCTGCTGGTGCTGGGCGTGGCCGCCAAGATCCACCGCGAATCGGGCGACCGGGGCCGCGTGGCCCGGCTGCTGGCGGCCGCGGCCGTCTCCTGCGTGGCGCTGGCGGCCTACAACCTGTACGCCTTCGGCAAGATGTCCGGCCCGTACCAGGACAACGCGGTGGAAGTGAGCAGGACCAGCCTGATGGTCTTGATGGGCCTGCACTTCGACCAGAACCAGGGTTTCCTGCTGCAAAACCCGATCAACCTGCTGGGCTTGCTGGGCGTGGGCTGGCTGTACCGCGCCAACCGTCCGTTCCTGCTGCTGTGGGCGGCCGTCTTCGCGACGCTGATCGGCCCCAATTCGCTGCATCCCGCCTGGTACGGCGGCTGGAGTTTCACCGGACGCTTCGGCTGGCCCGCGGCCGTGGTGTTCGCGGTGCCCACGCTGTACGCGCTGCTGGAGCTGTCGCGCCGCCGCCGCCCGCTGTTCCTGGCGCTGGCCTGGCTGTCGGTGGCGCTGCAGGCGTATTTCTTCTTTTGCTACGCGGTCGAAAAAGTGGACATGTTCAACCACGCGTGGGAGACGCCCTTGGCCAGCTACTCGATGTACTACGGCCGCCTCCACGCCTGGCTGCCGGCGCTGTACAACGGCGACTGGGCCTTCGGCTACCGGCCCAACTATGCGTGGCTGGCGATGACGGTGCTGTTGCTGGCGGCGGGCTTTGCGCGCGGCGCGCGCTGGCGCTGGATCGGCGCGGCCGTGCTGGGCGCCGGCGTCATCGTGGCGGCCGGCATGGCGCCGGGCCAGCGGGCCAGCGCGATTGTGCTGACGGCCGCCAGCCTGCCGGGACAGACCGGACATGTGGACGGCGCCGCGCGCACGGCGCAGCCCGGCGCGGAATTGCCGGGCATGCTCAATTTCGGTCCCTACCTGCCGCTGCCCAGCGGCACCTACCGCGTCACGCTGCGCTACCGCAGCGCCGCGCCCGCGAACGAACTGGTCTCGCTGTTCGATGTCTACGACACGGCGGCGGGCCGGTCGCTGCTGGTGCGCGGCCTGAAGGGAACCGAAGACGCGGTGCAGGAAGTGACGCTGCCGTTCGCCATGGCCCCATGGCAGGGCGGGCAACGGCTGGAATTCCGCAACAACTGGACCGGCAAGCGCCCGTTCACCCTGTACGAAATCCGCATCACGCCGGGCTGAGCCCGGGCGGGCGTTACAGCTTGAGCTTCTTGAATACGCGCTCCGGCACCAGCTTAATCAGCGTCATGATGCCCCACCAGAACCACGGGGTGTAGATCACATCCCGCCCGCGTTCGACCGCGGCCACGATGGCCGCGGCCACCGCTTCCGGCGTCGCCCACAGCGGTCCCTTCTTGAACGAGGCCGTCATCGGCGTGTCCACAAAGCCGGGCTTGACGGTCAGCACCCGCACGCCGGCCGGATGCAGGCGGTTACGCAAGCCCTGCAGGAAGATCGCCAGCGCGCCCTTGGCGGTGCCGTACACATAGTTGGACTGGCGGCCACGGTCGCCGGCCACCGAGCCGATCACGGCCAGGGTGCCGTGGCGCTGGGCCTCGAAACGGTTGGCCAGCAAGGTCAGCAGCGACATCACGCTGATCGCGTTGGTGTTCAGCTCGCGCAGCGCGGCGGCGAAATCCTGTTCGCACAGCTTCTGGTCGCCCAGCGTGCCGTGCGCGATCAGCACGGTGTCCAGGCCGCCCAGCGCGGCGGCGGCGGCGTCGATGGCGGCCGCGTGCAGCGCGAACTCGTTCACATCGAGCAGGCCATGGCGCGCCACCGGGGCGCCGCGCACCGCCAGGTCGGCGGCCAGCGCTGCCAGGCGCTCCTCGTCGCGGCCCAGCAGATAGAGCGCGTGACCCTGCGCGGCCCACTGGCGGGCGGCGGCCTGGGCGATCGCCGAGCTGGCGCCGATAATCAAGATTTTTTTCATAAGAGTCCTAGACGGCGGGATTGGGTGGAGGCGAAATGCCCGTGCGCGTGCCATTGCGCGCGCACCTGCTCGAACTCCTGCCAGCGCGGATAGCCGCGGCGGAAGGTCTCGGCGCTCATGCGGGCGTCCTTGGCCAGGTACAGGCGGCCGCCGTGCTCGAGCACGATGCGGTCGAGGTGGTCGAGCAGCGCGAACACGGCCGGCTCAACCTTGAAATCCAGCGCCAGCGTATAGCCTTCGATGGGGAACGACAAGTGATGGGCGTTGGCCGGCCCGAAGGCCTTGAGCACGGCCAGGAAGGAGCCGCGGCCGGAGTCGGCGATGGCGGCCAGCACGGCGCGCATGCCGGCCGCGCCGGCCTGGCGCGGCAGGGCGAACTGGTATTGCAGGAAGCCGGCCTTGCCGTACAGGCGGTTCCAGCCGGACAGCGCGTCCAGCGGATAAAAGAACGGCGTGTACGGCACCCGGCGCGTGCTGCGCTGGCGCAGCACGCGGTGGTAGTACAGCGTGTTGAAGGCCTGCACGCTGGCGCGGTTCAGCAGGCCGGCCGGCAGGTCGAACGGCACCGGCAGCGCGCCCTTCTCCGGCGCCACCAGCTCGCCGGCCGGCGCGTGCTCGCCCAGCATCAGCAGCGAGCGTCCCAGGCTGGCGCCGCGCGCCAGGCAATCGATCCACGCCACCGAGTAGGTGCTGGCGCCGTGCTGCTCGAACGCTGCCAGCGCGCTGTCCAGGTTGGGCGCCTTAATGGTGGTTTCGATGACGTCGCTCGACGGCACCCGCTTGAGCTGCACGGTGGCCGCCAGGATCACGCCGGTCAGGCCCATGCCGCCGCAGGTGGCATGGAACAGCTCGGGGTGCGCGGCGGGCGAGGCGGTCACCCGCTCGCCATTGCCCAGCAACAGATCGAGCTCGCGCACATGGGTGCCGAAGGTGCCGTCCACATGGTGGTTCTTGCCGTGCACGTCGCTGGCGATGGCGCCGCCGACCGTGACGTAGCGCGTGCCCGGCGTGACCGGCAGGAACCAGCCGCGCGGCACGAAGGTGCGCAGCATGGTGTCCAGCGTGACGCCGGCGGCGCAGCGCACCAGCCCGGTCTCGGGGTCGAAGGCAATGAACTGGTCGAGCTGCCCCATCGCCATCACCTGCGGCGCCAGCGCGCTGTCGCCGTAGGCCCGGCCCAGGCCGCGCGCGATCAGCGCCCCGTCCGCGGCGGCCTCGCGCAGGCGCTGGGCGCACTGGCCGGCCGACAGCGGCAGCAGCAGGCGGGCCTCCTGCCTCGGGTAGCGGCCCCAGCCCTCAAGCACGGTCACGCCGCCCCCGCCAGCGGCGCGGCCGGCGCGACAAACACGTAACGCTTGTCCAGCTGGTATTTGATCAGGTTGCCGATGGTCAGGCCCAGCGCGCCGCCGACGTAGCGCATGGCGTCGGTGCCGTACAGATGCGAGAAGGCGAACTCGACGCCCCAGAACACCGCCGTGGTGACCACGCCCATCACGCTGTAGAGCACGAACAGCTTGCCGTCGTGCGCCAGGCTTTCCGACTCGAAGCCGAAGATGTGACGCTTCTCCAGCAGGTATTTGACCGGCAGGCCGGCGCCGGTGCCCACCAGGATGGACAGCGGCACGGCGTACGGGCCATGATAAGCCCAGATCACCACGGCCTGGCAGCCGATGTTGACCGCGGTGGCGATCAGGGCGAACACCGCGTACAGCGCGGCAAGGCGGGCGCCGCCGCGCATCACAGCGCCCTCGCCAGCACGAACACGCCGGCCAGCAGCGCGCCGACCAGCCAGCTGACACGGTCCTTGAGCGCGAACACGATGGGGTCGTCGTGCATCTGGCCACGGTGGGCGATCAGCCAGGCGCGCGAGATCCAGTACAGCATCAGCGGACAGGCCAGCCAGATCAGCGTCGGGTGCGCGTACAGCCGCGCCGTGCGGGCGTCCTGGATGTAGAACGCCAGCACCAGCACGGCGATATAGCCGGCGTTGCTGCCCAGGCTGGAGACCAGCTCCAGGTCTTGCTGCACATAGCCGCGTCCGCGCAGCGGCTTGCTCTGGCCGGCCTGGCGGGCCGCGTGCAGCTCGCTGTAGCGCTTGATGAAGGCCAGGCTGAGGAAGACGAACATCGAGAACGACAGCAGCCAGAACGACAGCTCCACCGAGACCGCGAAGGCGCCGGCGACGATGCGCAGCGTGTACAGCGCGGCCAGCGACAGCACGTCCACCACCGGGACCTGCTTGAGCCGGAACGAGTAGCCCAGCGTCAGCGCGAAATACACGGCCAGCGCGCCGATGAAGCGCGGCGGCAGCGCCAGCGCGGCCAGGCCAGCGCCGGCCGCCAGCAGCAGCGGCCAGACCAGCCAACCCGCCGCCAGGCTCAGCTGGCCGGACGCGAATGGACGGCGGCGCTTGCGCGCGTGGTGGCGGTCGTCGCCGACGTCGACCAGGTCGTTGAGCAGGTAGACGCTGGACGCGGTCAGGCTGAACACCACCAACGCCAGCAGCGCGTGCATGACGCTCAGCGCGTCGCCGTACTGGTGGGCCGCCAGCAGCGGCATCAGCACCAGCAGGTTCTTCAGCCACTGGTGGGGCCGCATGGCGCGCAGCAGGCCGGCCAGCGGCGACAGCCGGCCGTCGCCCATCACGCGGCCGAGGTTGCCATGCTGGCGGGCCGCCGCGATCAGGCGCGGCGAGCGGCTGACCACGTGGGCCCGCGCGGCGCCGCGCCAGATGGCCACGTCCGGCCAGTCGTTGCCGACATATTCATAGCCGCGCTCGCCATAGCGGGCGACCAGCGCGTCGCGCTTGGCGTGCGACTTCAGATTGGTGGTGGCGTCCGAGCCCAGCACCTCATCGAACAGGTCCAGGTGGCCGGCCACGCCGTCGGCCAGCGTCTGGTGGCTGGCGGTGGCCAGCACCAGGCGGCGTCCGCGCTGCTTTTCCGCGCGCAGCCAGGCCAGCAGTTCCTCGTTATACGGCAGCGACGCCAGCTCCACCCGGGTGTCCTGCGCCAGGCGGGCCTTGAGCGTGGAGCGTCCGGCGGCCAGCCAACCAAGCAGGCTGCCGGCACGCCACGGCTGTTCGACCAGAAAGCTGCTGGCGGTCTCGACCAGCAAGTCGGTCTTGATCAGTGTGCCGTCGAGGTCGACGACCAGGGGCAGCTCGTCGGCGCCGGAAACATCGGGCGGAGGCATGGGGTGGCTCAGGGACATAAAAGGCGGGAGCGTGACTTTAAAAATTCGGCAACCATAGCATTTTTGCAGCTAAATGACAACCAGCGCTCCACATCCCACGGAAACCGGCAGTGCCCAGACACGCTGGCCGTCAATGTTCCGGCACGTGGATGCTGGCCTTGATGTGCTTGAGGTGGGCGACGATGGTGAAGGTCATCACCACCAGCAGCGACCATGAACTCCATTTGTTCACGTGCACCGCCGACCAGGCGCCCAGCTGGTTGGGATAGCGCCACACGCCCCAGAATGTGCTGAGGTTTTCGGCCAGCCAGATGAAGAAGCCGATCAGCACGAAGGCCAGCAGCACCGGCATGCGGCGCTCGCGGTCCAGCGGCCGGAACACCACCGTGGTGCGGGCGTACAGCCCCAGCGCGTAGGCCGCCAGGTACCAGCGGTAATCGCCGATGTAGTGGTGCGTGAAGAAGTTCGCATAGATCAGCACGGCGATCAGCACCGCCATCCAGTACGGCGGGTGGTGGCGGATGCGCAGGTCGAACAGGCGCCAGGCCTGGATGATGTAGCTGCCCACCGCCGCGTACATGAAGCCGGAGAACAGCGGCACGCCCCACAGCTTGGTGTAGGCGAAGTCGGGATAGCTCCACGACTGGATCGCGCCGGACACCTTGAACACTTCCAGCCCGAAGCCGACCGCGTGGAACAGGCTGACCGCCTTGAGCTCGTCCCAGGTTTCCAGTCCGCTCCACACCATGCCCAGCTGAATGGCCAGCGCCGCCACCAGCAGCACGTCGTAGCGGGGCAAGCCCAGCAGGCCGGCGCGGGGCACCAGCAGCACGGCGCTGAAGAACAGCGCGACGAACAGGCAAGCCCTCGCCTCCTTCAGGCCGAAGTACAGGAACTCGCGCACGAAGCGCGGCCAGCCGCGCAGGCCCGGACGGTCCGAGTGGTCGAGCAGATGAAGATCGAGCGCAGCAAGCATGGCGTCACGGTTGAGTTTTTAGCAGGCGACTGTAACGCCGCGGCCAGCCGCTGTCCAGTCGCCACGGACGAAAAAAAAACCAGGCACCGGGTGCCTGGTTTTTCGCACTACGGGTTCTAAGCGATTAGAACGAGTAGGAAGCGCTCGCGCCGAAGGTGCGGAACTGCGGCGTGGTGAACGTGTCACGATAGTTCACTTGCGCGTCCTGGTTCAACAGGTTGTTGATGTACAGGGCCAGTTTCACGTTCTTGATGCCGGTGTACGCCAGGTTGTAGTCCACCGTGGTGTTGCTGCGCACGCGTTCGCATGCTGGCATGTTGGCGGCGCTGACATTGCTGGTTGCGCAGTAGGTCTCGTTGTCGTCGCTGTTCAGGCTGTAACCGCCGTAGTAGTTGACGGTGACGCCGTGGTCCAGAGGACCGGTTTTCAGCGAGGCACGCAGCTTGGTACGCAGACGCGCGCCGGTGTCGTAGTTGCCGGCCGAGTTCATACCGTAGGCGCCGTCGGCGACCTGGTAGACCTGGTAGTTTAGCGCGTAGGTGCCTTCCAGTTTCAGACGCAGCTCGCCCACGTTCGGGATCTTCACGCGGCCGGACATGTCGAAGTCGAAGCCCGATGCCTTGGTCTTGCCGCTGTTGACGTACGGGTTGTAGACCAGGCCCAGCTTGCCGATGCCCTGGAAGTTGGTGGTGTTGCCCGGTACGTACTTCTTGACCAGTGCCAGGAACTCGTTGTCGGCCGCGGTGTTATCCGTGCGCAGCAGCTGGCCGGCTGGCAGCGAAGCCTCGCCTTTCAGCACGTCGCCAACGGTACGGGTACCGATTTCGTCCTTGCGCTCGATGTTGTAGTAATCGAGTGCCAGGGTCCAGTTCTTGACCGGTTCGAACACCATACCCAGCGTGTACGAACGCGAGGTTTCTGGCTTCAGGTCAGGATTCGACTTCACGAAGCTTGGCAGCGAAGCCTTGCAATCGTTGGTCAGGAAGGTGTTGGCGCTCGCCTTGTCGGTGGTGGTCGCGTTCGGCGCATTCTGGACCAGATTGTTCAGCGTGGTGGCGATCGGGCAACGACGCAGGTCGTTGACGTTGGTCGCGACCGAGCTACGGCCCAGGCCGTTACCGGATTCAACGATGTTCGGTGCACGGAAACCACCCGACACGGTACCGCGCAGCAGCAGCGCGTCGGTGGCGTTGAATTTCAGGCCAAGCTTAGGCGAAACGTGCGCCTCGCTGCCGCTGGTTTTGTCGGCGCGCAGCGCGGCGCTCATTTCCAGCTTCTTGACGACTGGAATGGTCGCTTCGGTGAAGACCGCGTAGTGGCTGACGGTGTCCTTGACCTGCAGGCCGAAGATGCCGACCAGGTCGCCGCGCAGGACGTTGTCCGAGCTCGCCATTTCGTACGATTCGCGACGCAGGTCGGTACCGACCGCGACACTCAGAGGACCAGCAGGCAGTTGCGCCACTGGGCCGGACACGGTGGCGTCGAAGAACGAAATCTTCGATTTGCCTTTGGTGGTACGGACCGGGAACATCGCTTCCAGCAGGGCTGGATCGTTTTTCTGGCCGAACTTGTAGGTGTTGTTGAGGATCGCGTTGGTGTAGCCGTCCTTGCTGGTCGCGCGGGTGGCCTTGGTGGCCGACGAGGTCATGTAGCCAGCCGCCGATTTCCAGTCGAAGTCGCCGACGCTGCCGGTCAGGGCCAGCATGGCGCGGGTCTGGTCGGACTCGGTGCGGTTGAAGTTGAAGCCGTCGCCGGTGTCCATCAGACGCGCGCGCAGCTCAACCGCCTGCGGGTTGATATTGCCGTTGTTACCAACTGGCAGTTTCGGATAGAAGAACGGGCCGACCATCTTGCCGTCGATCGCGTTGTACCAGACGTTGGACGAGGTAGTCGAGAACGTGGCCAGGGGGGCGACGAGGTAATCGTTGGTCGCGCCGGCGGTGGTGATTTCAAAGTTGGCGTCGATATTGGCGCCGATCTTGAAGTGGGTGTTGCTCATCGCCGCGTAGCGCTTGTTGTTGGTCGTCAGGCCGGTGTACGGCAGCGGGTCGAATTTGCACAGCTTGTCGGCCGGGTCGATCTGGTCGGCAGGGCAGCCAGGACGGGCAACGATCTTGGCGCTGTTGAAGAAGTAGTTGCCGGTCGGCGAGTACTGGCTCTTGGCATCCCAGGTCGAGTGGCCTGGGGTCTGACGGTACCAGTCAGGGTACTTGTCGCGCATCTCACCCATGGTGTAGCCGTCGCGCTTGTAGCCTTCGAAGGTGAGGTAGGTGTTGAAGCCTTGCTTGTCGATGTCGCCGTAGCCGTAGATCGCCGAGGCGCTGCGGTTGCGGTTGTCCTGGAAGCCGTCGGCGGTCTCGTAGTTGACCGTGACCTTGCCGCCTTCGAAGTCCTTGCGCAGGATGATGTTGATCACGCCGGCCACGGCGTCGGAACCGTAGATCGCCGATGCGCCGTCTTTCAGGATCTCGATGCGCTCAACGGCGTCGGTCGGGATCGCGTCCAGGTTGGTGAAGTTTTCCTGGGCGCCGTCAGCCAGGCCGTAAGGCGCGATGCGACGGCCGTTGACCAGGACCAGGGTGGAGACTTTGCCCAGGTTGCGCATTTCGATGCCGGAAGCGCCGGTGGCGAAGCTGCCCGAGCTGCTCGATGCCGAGTTGAGGTTGGTGGCGGTCGCGCTGGACGAACGCAGCAGGCCCAGTACGGTGTGCTGGCCGGTGCGCTCGATGTCGTCGCGGCTCAGGATCTGCACCGAGGCGGCGGCTTCAAGCTGGGTCCGCTTGATGCTGGAACCGGTGATTTCGACGCGTTGGAGTTTTGGTTCGGCTTCAGCGGCTTGCTGAGCGTAGGCGTGCTGTGAGTAAGCGACGGTCAATGCGAGTGCGATCGCACTTTTTTTAAAAAGTGTGTTTTTCAAGAACTGCTCCCAGATGCGGTGTCAATAATCTGCGCGTTCGCTATCGCTCATCTGGGTAAAGATGAACCTAGCTTTTCACGTCTGCCGCAAATTTCGCACAAGCTTGGTGCGCGGACAAGCGTTACAGAGCGTTACATTACACTTTAGTTAGTTTATGTATGGATCTGTTGTTTTTCGGAACAATTTCGTTATGAATATTCATACAAAAAACAATGGGGCCGGGCGTGCTCGCGATTGCGAACAGGCCCGGCCCCATCATCAGCTGGCGGCGGAAGAACTGCTCCGCCGGCCGGCTTGAAAGCGATTATTGCAGCTTGATTTCGACGTCAACGCCAGCTGGCAGGTCCAGCTTCATCAGTGCGTCAACGGTCTTGTCGGTTGGGTCGACGATGTCCATCAGGCGCTGGTGGGTGCGGATTTCGAACTGGTCGCGCGAGGTCTTGTTGACGTGTGGCGAACGCAGAACGTCGAAACGCTGGATGCGGGTTGGCAGTGGGACTGGGCCCTTGACCACGGCGCCGGTGCGCTTGGCGGTGTCAACGATTTCCAGTGCGGACTGGTCGATCAGCTTGTAGTCGAAAGCCTTCAGGCGGATACGGATTTTTTGATTGGTAACGGACATGATATTTCCTCAAAAGAGCGAACTGACAACTATGTAGCGTCAGCAATTTAAAAAGAACGGTTTCTTACCACAACAGGGTCGACATGGTATCACACCTTGTCGACCCTGTTTTACGTCAGCGCTTAAAAATTAAGCGATGATTTTAGCAACAACGCCTGCACCAACGGTACGGCCGCCTTCGCGGATTGCGAAGCGCAGACCTTCTTCCATCGCGATCGGGTTGATCAGCTTGACGGTGATCGACACGTTATCGCCTGGCATAACCATTTCTTTGTCCGCTGGCAGTTCGATCGAACCGGTCACGTCAGTCGTACGGAAGTAGAACTGTGGACGATAGTTGTTGAAGAACGGGGTGTGACGGCCGCCTTCGTCTTTCGACAGAACATAGATCTCGCCGGTGAAGTGGTTGTGTGGCTTGATCGAGCCTGGCTTGGCCAGAACTTGACCACGTTCCACGTCTTCACGCTTGGTGCCGCGCAGCAGCAGACCAACGTTGTCGCCAGCTTGACCCTGGTCCAGCAGCTTGCGGAACATTTCCACGCCGGTGCAAGTGGTTTTGACGGTGTCTTTGATGCCGACGATTTCGATCTCTTCGCCGACCTTGATGATGCCGCGCTCGATACGACCGGTCACAACGGTACCGCGACCCGAGATCGAGAACACGTCTTCCACTGGCATCAGGAAGGCGCCGTCCACTGCGCGCTCTGGCGTAGGGATGTAGCTGTCCAGTGCTTCGGCCAGGGCCATGATGGCCTGCTCGCCCATTGGGCCGGTGTCGCCGTCCAGCGCCATACGGGCCGAACCTTTAACGATCGGCAGGTCGTCGCCTGGGAAGTCGTACTTCGACAGCAACTCGCGCACTTCCATTTCAACCAGTTCCAGCAGTTCCGCGTCGTCGACCAGGTCGCACTTGTTCAGGAACACGATGATGTATGGAACGCCAACTTGACGGGCCAGCAGGATGTGCTCGCGGGTCTGTGGCATTGGGCCGTCAGCTGCGGAGCAAACCAGGATCGCGCCGTCCATCTGTGCCGCGCCGGTGATCATGTTTTTGATGTAGTCGGCGTGGCCTGGGCAGTCAACGTGAGCGTAGTGACGGCCAGCGGTTTCGTATTCGACGTGTGCGGTGTTGATGGTGATGCCGCGTGCTTTTTCTTCTGGAGCAGCGTCGATCTGGTCGTAGGCTTTAGCTTCGCCGCCGAATTTCTTCGACAGAACGGTTGCGATCGCAGCGGTCAGGGTGGTCTTGCCGTGGTCGACGTGGCCGATGGTGCCGACGTTGACGTGCGGCTTGGTCCGTTCGAATTTCTCTTTTGCCATTTTATTCTTCCTTAGAACAATGTTTTAAATATGCCGCCGGAGGATCTCCCCGGCGGCAATAGATACTGATTACTTAGCTTTAGCGGTAACGATCGCGTCGATAACGTGCTTAGGCGCTTCCGAGTAGTGCTTGAATTCCATCGTGTAGGTCGCACGGCCTTGCGTTGCGGAACGCAGGGTGGTCGAGTAACCAAACATTTCCGACAGAGGCACTTCAGCTTTGATGATCTTGCCACCGCCGCCTGGGATTTCGTCCATGCCCTGCACCATACCGCGGCGGGACGACAGGTCGCCCATCACGGTACCGGCGTAGTCTTCCGGCGTTTCCACTTCCACAGCCATCATCGGCTCCAGGATGACTGGCGACGCTTTGCGGCAGCCTTCCTTGAATGCCATCGAAGCGGCCATCTGGAACGCGTTTTCGTTCGAGTCCACGTCGTGGTACGAACCGAAGAACAGCGTGACCTT
This sequence comes from Duganella caerulea, assembly GCF_040362985.1. Classification (NCBI taxonomy): domain Bacteria; kingdom Pseudomonadati; phylum Pseudomonadota; class Betaproteobacteria; order Burkholderiales; family Oxalobacteraceae; genus Duganella; species Duganella caerulea. Next base: position 177,108 of record NZ_BPWJ01000005.1, read on the forward strand.
GACGTCGACCACTGGGTAGCCAGCCAGAACACCGGTGTTCAGGGTGCCGCGCACGCCTTTTTCCACCGCAGGGATGTATTCGCGAGGAACGGTACCGCCCTTGATCGCGTCAACGAATTCGAAGCCCTTGCCTGGTTCTTGCGGTTCGATCTTCAGAACCACGTGACCGTATTGACCACGACCACCCGACTGCTTGACGAACTTGCCTTCGGATTCTTCGCAGGTCTTGCGGATCGTTTCGCGGTACGCCACCTGTGGCTTGCCGACGGTCGCTTCCACGCCGAATTCGCGCTTCATACGGTCGACGATAATTTCCAGGTGCAGCTCGCCCATACCACCGATGATGGTCTGGCCCGACTCTTCGTCGGTCTTGACGCGGAACGAAGGATCTTCCTGAGCCAGACGGTTCAGTGCCAGACCCATTTTTTCCTGGTCAGCCTTGGTTTTTGGTTCCACAGCCTGTTGAATCACTGGCTCTGGGAAGACCATTTTTTCCAGGGTGATGATCGAGGTCGGATCGCACAGGGTTTCGCCGGTGGTCACGTCTTTCAGACCAACCGCGGCGGCGATGTCGCCGGCGCGCACTTCTTTGATCTCTTCGCGCTGGTTGGCGTGCATCTGCAGAATACGACCCAGACGCTCTTTACGGCCTTTGACCGAGTTGTACACGGTGTCGCCCGAGTTGATCATGCCGGAGTACACGCGGAAGAAGGCCAGCTGGCCAACGAACGGGTCGGTCATGATCTTGAACGCCAGCGCCGAGAATTTCTCCTCGTCGGAAGCTTTACGGGTGGCAGGCTCGTCGTGCTCGTCGGTGCCCTTGACGTCGTCGATGTCCAGCGGCGATGGCAGGAACTCGATGACCGCGTCCAGCATGGCCTGTACGCCCTTGTTCTTGAAAGCGGTACCGCACATCATCGGCACGATCTCGGAAGCGATGGTGCGATCACGCAGCGCTTTCTTGATTTCGGCTTCGGACAGGTCGCCCTCTTCCAGGTACTTGTTCATCAGGTCTTCGTTCGCTTCAGCAGCGGCTTCAACCATCTTCTCGCGCCACTCGGCGGCCGAATCGGCCAGCTCTGCAGGGATATCGACGTAGTCGAACTTCATGCCCTGGGAAGCGTCGTCCCAGATGATGGCTTTCATCTTGACCAGGTCGATCACGCCCTTGAAGTTTTCTTCAGCGCCGATCGGGATCTGGATCAGGACCGGGTTGGCCTTCAGGCGAGCGCGCATCTGCTCGTAGACCTTGAAGAAGTTGGCGCCGGTACGGTCCATCTTGTTGACGAAGGCCAGACGTGGCACTTTGTACTTGTTGGCCTGACGCCATACGGTTTCCGACTGAGGCTGTACACCGCCCACTGCGCAGTAAACCATGCAAGCGCCATCCAGCACGCGCATCGAGCGTTCAACTTCAATGGTGAAGTCAACGTGGCCCGGCGTGTCGATGATGTTGATGTGGTGCTCAGGGAAGTTGTTAGCCATACCCTTCCAGAAGCAGGTAGTCGCTGCCGAGGTAATGGTAATGCCGCGCTCTTGTTCCTGCTCCATCCAGTCCATGGTGGCGGCGCCATCGTGAACTTCACCGATCTTGTGGTTCACGCCCGTGTAGAACAGAACGCGCTCGGTGGTGGTGGTCTTACCTGCATCGATGTGAGCGGAGATACCGATATTGCGGTAGCGCTCGATGGGGGTCTTGCGGGCCATAATTAATCCTAAATCGTTTAATGGACAAAACCGAGCGCCATTTTTGGTGACAAAAATGAGCCCGGCCTCGAACAACGGATAACAGCCAGACCAAGAAGGATCTGGCCGATTTTATTAGAAGCGGAAGTGCGAGAACGCCTTGTTCGCTTCAGCCATACGGTGAACTTCGTCACGCTTCTTCATCGCACCGCCGCGGCCTTCAGCCGCTTCCATCAGCTCACCGCCGAGGCGTTGTGGCATGGATTTTTCGCTGCGCTTGTTGGCAGCTTCACGCAGCCAGCGCATGGACAGGGCCATACGACGCACTGGGCGCACTTCGACCGGCACCTGGTAGTTTGCACCACCGACGCGACGGGATTTGACTTCAACCAGTGGCTTGGCGTTGTTGATCGCGGTAGCGAACACTTCCAGCGGGTCTTTGCCCGACTTGGCGGCGATGTGCTCGAAGGCACCGTAGATGATGTTTTCTGCGACCGATTTTTTACCGGACAGCATCAGAACGTTCACGAACTTCGCGACATCCGTGTTGCCGAATTTTGGATCCGGCAGAATCTCGCGCTTGGGTACTTCACGACGACGTGGCATATCAATTCCTTTCAATCTTCAGTTGAGGTGCGCAGATATGGGATTCGCACTCTCGCGGAGGGCCATCATAGCCATCCACTTACTCGACCACTGCGGTCGATTACATTCACTTAGTTAGCTGCCACTGAGCGAAAACTTTTAATGCAGATTACTTCTTGGCTTGCTTGGCACGCTTGGTACCGTATTTCGAGCGAGCTTGCTTACGGTCTTTAACGCCCTGGGTATCCAGTGCACCGCGAACCATGTGGTAACGCACACCTGGCAAGTCTTTTACACGACCGCCGCGCAGCAGAACAACGCTGTGCTCTTGCAGGTTGTGGCCTTCACCGCCGATGTACGAAATCACTTCGAAACCGTTGGTCAGACGCACTTTGGCCACTTTACGCAGAGCCGAGTTAGGCTTCTTAGGAGTGGTGGTGTACACACGGGTGCAAACACCGCGCTTTTGCGGGCTGTTTTCCAGCGCCGGCGATTTGCTTTTCACGGTCAGGGCGACGCGTGGATTGCGAATCAGTTGATTGATGGTTGGCATCGTTATAAACCCAACAAAATTACAACATTAATAACCCGGACAGCTGTCCGGCGACTAAAACCTCGTCCCTATCTACGGACACAACGGAGGCGCGAATAGCCACTCGCGTGGAGCGGCCTGAAACAGCGTATACGATGTGCAGAATAAATTGAGAACTCGCGAGTATAGACGTGGTTGGGACACCAGTCAATCTATTTCGCGGCGGAATGCGGCCCCGGCGGGTACGCAAACACTAGCTGAAAGGTCAAGAAACACTTGATAATAGCAGACTGTCTCTCATTATTCTTCCCTATGCGATCTTTGCTGCGCCCCGCCCCGCTGTTTGTCCTTGCCAGCTACCTGCTGCTGTCGCTGGTGCCGTGCGTGCCGCTGCTGCTGGGACGGCAGGTGCCGGAGCTGGGCCGCATCCTGCTGGTCGAGCTGCTGGCCTGGACCGCCGTGTGGGGCGTGCTGCAGCGTCCGGCCTGGTTCCACTGGCTGCTGATCCCGGCCTTCCTGGCGCTGCCGACCGAGATCTACCTGTTCATCTACTATGGCCAGGGCATCTCCACCCACCACCTGGGCATCATCGCCGAGACCAGTCCCAGGGAGGCGCTGGAATTCCTCGGCCGTAAAGTGTGGCTGATGGGCGCGGTGATGCTGGCCGTGATCGCGTGGTGGATCGCCGTGCAGATGGCCGCGCGCCGCAGCCCCATGCTGGCCTGGCGCGGCAAGACGCGCTGGATCGCGCTGCTGATATTGGCGGCCATCGCCGCGCTGTGGCTCTACGGCTGGGAGTTCGGCGTGCGCGCCAAGCCGGCGCAGAAGGCCGCGTCGGTGTCGGCATCCAAGGCGGCCGGCCCGGCGCCGGGTTCTGCCAGCGGTTCGGCGCCTGAATCGGCGCCCAGCCAGGCCGGCACCACCGCCTCGGCCGGCGCCAGCGATGCGTCGGCGAGCGACGACGCGTCCGACGAGGAAGAAGAAGACGCCGAGGAGGACAGCTCACCCGAGCACGCCGCCATCGCCGGCGCCGGCCGCACCGGCTGGGCGCTGGCGCAGATGCCGTGGTGGGTGCGCTCGCCGCTGGGCTTCGACGACTTCGCCTCGTCGTGGCCGTTCGGCCTGACCGCGCGCGGCGTCGACTTTTATAAGGAACGCAAATACCTCGCCGACCTGGGCCGGCGCAGCAGCAGCTTCACCTTCAAGGCGCACCAGCCGCAAAAGAACGACACGCCGGAAATCGTCATCATGGTGATCGGCGAATCGTCGCGCTACGACCGCTGGGGCATCAACGGCTACCAGCGCGACACCACGCCGCTGCTCAAGCAGGAAGCCAACCTGGTCACGCTGCCGGACGTGATCACGGCGGTGTCGGCCACGCGGCTGTCGGTGCCGGTGATCATCTCGCGCAAGCCGGCCACGCAGAGCCTGAAGGACGGCTTCTCGGAAAAATCCTTCCTGACCGCTTATAAAGAAGCCGGCTTCAAGACCTGGTGGCTGTCCAACCAGATCTCGTTCGGCCAGTTCGACACGCCGGTGTCGGTGTTCGCCAAGGAAGCGGACGTGATCCAGTTCATGAACCTGGGCGGCTTCACCAACAACTCCAACTTCGACCAGATCCTGCTCGAGCCGCTGCAGCACGCCATCGCCGACCCGGCGCCGAAAAAGCTGATCGTGCTGCACACGCTGGGCAACCACTGGAACTACAGCCAGCGCTATCCGAAGGCGTTCGACAAGTGGCAGCCGTCGCTGTTCGGTGTCGACAAGCCGGTCTACACCGACACCAAGATCAAGCCGCAGCTCAACAACAGCTACGACAATTCCATCCTCTACACCGACTGGTTCCTGTCGCAGGTGATCCACCAGCTGAAGGACACGCAGCAATTGAGCTCGATGGTCTACGTGGCCGACCACGGCCAGACGCTGTACGACAACAGCTGCAACCTCGCCTTCCACGGCCACAACACGCAGTTTGAATTCCACGTGCCGGCGATGGTGTGGTACTCGGACGAATACAAGACGCGCTATCCGGAGAAGGTGAAGCAGCTGGTGCGCCACCGCAAGGCGCGGCTGGCGACGGAGAACATCTTCCACACGCTGCTGGACCTGGGCGACATCCAGTACGACGACGAGCGGCTGGAATGGAGCTTCATCAACAAGCAGTTCAAACAGCACAAGCGCTACGTCGACAGCTACGGCTGGAGCAACTACGACAACGCCAGCTTCAAGGGCGATTGCCGCGAGGTGATCGACAAGGGCAAGCCGCTGAAGCAGGAGAAGTGATGGGCATCCGCATCGCCGCCGCGCAATCGCCATCCATCGCGGGCGACATCGAGGCCAACGTCCGCATCCACCTGCGCTTCATCGAAGCCGCGCAGGCGCAGGGCGTGGAGCTGCTGCTGTTTCCCGAGCTGTCGCTGTGCGGCTATGAATTGCCGCTGCTGCGCGACTGCCTGCTGACGCCGGACGACGCGCGCCTGGCGCCACTACGCGACGCCGCCATGGCGACCGGCATGCGCATCATCGCCGGCGCCCCGCTGGCCGGCGACAGCGACGCCCTGCCCCACATCGCCGCGTTCAGCTTCCTGCCCGATGGCACAAGCACCATCTACCGCAAGCAGTACCTGCATCCTGGCGAAGAACTGTACGCGCGACCGGGGCCGATGGGCGCACATTGCCAGGAGTTGGGTGGGCAACGCTACGCCCAGGCGATCTGCGCCGACGCCACGCATTCCCAGCACGCGGCGGATGCGGCGACGGACGGCGCGTCGATCTATCTGGCGGGAGTACTGATTTCCGAAACGGGTTACGCCAACGACGCAGCCAAGCTGCAGCGCTACGCCGGCGACTTCGGCATGGGCGTGCTGATGGCGAATCACGCCGCGCCGTCGGGCGGCTATGCGGCGGCGGGCCGCAGCGCCTGGTGGGCTGCGGGCGGCGTGCTATCGGCAGAGGTGGCCGGGGCGGGCAGCGCCCTGCTGGTGGTCGACAAGAACGGCAACGCGCACGTTGTCGCGCCAATCGGGACGTGACGCTTAGCGCAAGCGCTTATACACAGACGTCTCGCCAGAATCGCGATCCTGCAGGGTCAAGACGCCCTTGTCCAAGCTCACCACTTTATAGTCGAACGATAGCTTTGCGTTGCTTCCGTTGGCAACGTGAAGAAGGCACTTCGTGAAAATCCAACTCCCCGTCATTTCCAGTCGATGATCCAAAAAGGACGAAAACGACCGGACACCGCCTTCACGCGCCAGTTTGAACTCCTCAAAATCACCACCTTTGGATCGGCTCCACGACTGAAGCAAGTCTTGCTCATTGATGGCGCATGCCGAGGCATGGCCCGCGGTCGCGCACAGCAACCAGGGAAGGAGAAGTTTTAATTGACGCATAGAGCTAAGGCTTTCGTACGGTAGGTAGGATGACGTTGCAAAAAGCGCCCTTGAGATGCAAGGGTCGGTCGACAGTGTCGGACTGAACGTTTGTCTTCCCTGTCGTCAGACTATAAAGCATGGGCTTCCTGTCCTCAGCATAAACGACAATACCATCAAATCCATCCGAAGCCGCTTTGAAAGGAAGTGTCAACAGAGCGTTTAATTTTCTGATTGAAGCGGCGTTCCTCCTGACCACGCCGTCGCGCACTAATTCACTGGTCATCGCGGGTGGACGCTCGCTCATAAACAAGAGCAAACCGTCATCCCAGCAAAGCTGTTCACCGCCGCTCACAAATTCGCGAAGGATGGCGTTGCTGGTTTGCGGAGATGGCGCCAAGTTAATCCAGACAAGATGGGGGCCCTCAACCGAACCGGCGTGGGCGACTTGGGTTGCGAGCATACAGAAGATGGTGCAGAGAGCTTTCTTAAATAGTTTCACGGTGTCCGCCGTTTCTGTCCCTCCAGCCAGGCGGCCGGCAGCCGGGCAAGCAAGGCATCATTAACCTTCAGATTTCGCCAGCGCTTGCCACCGTCGCCCGAATATACCAGCAGATACGGACTGGGGCCGTCGCCGTCCGGCAGCGCGGCCGCGAGCCAGATCTCGCGCTCGTTGACCGCGTAGGCGCTGACCAGCGACGACAAGCCCCCAGGCAGGCTGACCTTGCTCCAGCGGCGGCCATCGCGCGAACGCAGCAGCGTCTGCTCGACCGAGCCGGTGATCCACCACCCGCCCCGATCGGAATGCGCCAGCTCGACCAGTAAATCCGGGTTGCCCAGCCGCTGCGCCGCCACCACCTGGCAGCGGGCGATGTCGATACGCTCGACCAGATAGCCGGCCACCGCGCCATCCGCGCCGAAGCGCGTGGCCATCGCCAGCAGCGTATCGCTTGCGCTGGCCAGGACCAGATTCGCATCTTTCAGCGCATCGAGCGCCTCCTTCTTCGCATCGAGACGGAGCTGCTGTGGCGACAGACGGCATTCCTTGCCGTCGCGCCGGAAGCGATAGCGCTCATTCAGCACCGCCACCTCCACGCCGTGCGGCAACGCCAGCGCAGCATCCGCGCGCGACGCCACGCGGCCGGTGGCGCTATCGATCACCGTGCCGCCGGCGTAGATGCGCCCGGCCTCGTCAAGCGACAACGGCGGCCAGGCTTTGCCTCCCGGCAGAATCGCCACGGCAACGGCAGGCTGCGCGTGGATCACAATCTGATGCTGGTCCTCGCTGACACTGGTCGCGCCGAGGCGGTAGTCGAAGGCATGGACATCGGCCAACGCGGAATGCGCCAGGATGAAGCCCGCCATGAATATGGCCAGAAATTTCATCGCCACTCCTATGGCGTCTTTATCGACGACACCACCAGCACCGACAAGCCGAGATTGGCATTGCTCACCTCACCAGATACGTTGGCCGTCAAGCCAGGATTGGCCAGTCCGCACACCAGCGACACGGCGGGATGCGCCCGCTGCCAGTTGGACTGCGGCTGTGAGATCGTCAACTGCACATCGCGCATCAGCATGAATGCCAAAAGAATCTCATAGCGCTCGACCATCACCTGCACCGGCTCGGCGGCCGTTTGGCGCAGTCGGCTGCGTAACGCATCGGGATTGCCGCAGTGCTGCAGCACTGCCTGATCGAAGGCTGGCGAGTCGAGCTCGGTCAGCGAAAATTGCGGCAGCGCCCGGTACAGCACCTCGACCACGGCCGACGCATGCGGCGCGATGGCGGCGTTCCATGAATAGGCCACGTAGCCCTGCCATTGGTCGAAGCGCAGTCCCCGTACCATCGGCAACCGGGCCAGCTTTTTAGCGTCGGCCTGAAGATCGGGCAACGGCGCCAGGCCGGCGCGAAACAATTCCTCGGTGATGTCGCGCCCCATGAAGTAGCCGCGCCGGTAGACGGCCGGTTTCATCGCAAGGCCATTGAAAGTGGCGCCGACATCGGAGAAGGACTTGTCCAGGTGCTCCTCGCCCTCGCCGAGCAAGGTGAATTGTGGCGTGCTGGCGTACCAGCCGATTTGCGAAGCGCGCGCTTCGCCGTTCCGCAGCGTGGTCAGGATGGACACATCCCGGCCATCGAGCTTGACGGCGATCTGTTCGACGACGACCATGCCGGCTTCCAGGCCCAGTTTCAACTGGTACCGCGTTTTCATCCTCATACGCGGCGGCGTTCGCGCCCACGATCAGGGCGGCAAGCAAGGCAGGCCGTGTAAGGACAGGGTATTTCATGAGTTTACCTGGCGAGGTGTACAGATAGATGTCCCTCGCCGCGTCACGGTCCCTGCTCTAAAACGATTTGCAGGGAGGCGCTCTCAGCGTCTTCGCGAGACAGATTGATGACAGGATTTCCGTTCTGATTTAAGGACTTGTCGAGGGTATATCGCCATTCCGAATGGTCACTTCCGCTTTTCTTCGGGCGGCCCAGCTTCTTCTCTACTAATGCCTTCATGGCCGGAAAACGATCTGCCGGAAAGTCCACGACGATCGACATCATGTAGTTCGGAAGCGGCTCGCCGAATCCCTCCCGCGAGTCCATGCTGATTCCCGTAATACCGGAGTCCGGCGCACACGTATATTCCCAAAGTATCATCGGCTTTTGGGCTTTATCCCGGACCTTGGTGCAATATGGCGCGATTATCGCGTGGAGCTGGGCGCTCTTGAGGCGAAAGGACTTATAGTCCGCCAATGCGCCGATCACCACACCGAGCGGCGCTTGCTGCGCGACTACCGGCGCGGCCGCAGGCGACTCCTGACGCGCGCACGCAACCTGCACTGCACCAACGGCTAATACCAAAAGCGCACCTGCGCGCAGCGATTTGAAAAAGTTTGAATTCATTATTACTCCAATACTGCTTGGTCGATACTTTCCGTCGGGTTGATCAGATCATCCCGGCGCTGAAATGGCTGCCGCGTCTTTTGGGTCAGGGCTTTACCTTTTTCCTTGGGGTTCTCAGTCGTGCCATATAGTTCCAGATGTAACATCGATATGTCCAAGTTGTTCAGTTTTCCAACGTTACCCAGTTTTTGTCCGCGTTTCACGTCGTCGAGCGCCTTCACCGTGATGCCTTTTTTGGCGACCTCGCCATAGCGGGCGATAAACGTGCCGTGATTCACTTCAATGACCCAGGTACCTTCATAAAACGCGTAGACTTGCAGAACCACCCCATCCGCCATCGCGCGTACCGGCGTACCCACTGGCGCGTAAAGGTCAATACCGGCATGCTTGCGTGTTCCGCCGCTGCGGTTGGAACCAAAGCGCCGTGCGCCATCATGGTAAGACTCCTCAGGGCGCTTCTCAAGAGGGAAAAGTAACCCAGGAATCGTCTTTTGCATCTTGGTCGCTGGCGGTGGCGGTGGCGGCGGTGGAGGTGTTTTCTTTGCGACCGCTTTGGGATGCCCTTTTTCGCTACGGGTTTTTTCGGCCTCAACCGACGCTGCCGATGCAGTGGGCTTTTGGGCCGCCGGCGGCGTCGCAGGCGATGAGGCGGCAGCGGGTGACGCTGCGGCGGCAGGCGGCGACGGGGCAGCAGCAGGTGACGGCGCCGCAGCAGCAGGCGTCGAACCCGCCGATGGCGTGGCCTCTGTTGCTGTGACCTTTGCTTGCTCAACCGATGTCTGCGGCGCAGCCTCCGCAGCAGGCTGTGGAGGCTCCACGGGCCCAGCAGCATTGACCGGAACTGGCGGCGGCTCCGCCGGCGACGTTTCTGACGAGGCAGCGGATGGTTCGACTGCCACAGACGGCAGCGCCTGCAGCCTGTCCCATATCGCCGAATTTTTATCGAGTTGATCGGGTTCGGTCGGCTTGATGCTAGTGAATTCCGGGCGATTCGCAGGTCGCTCCACCTTAGGTGCCGGTTTCGGCGGCACGGGCGCGGGAGGCGCCTTTTTTTCAGCGGGAGGACCTTTATGCTCATCCGTCGAGGTGGTGGTCTTTGCCTTCGGGCTCAAGAATGCCAGAGTGGCGTCCACATCCTTCATCACCCCGGCTTTTAACAACTTATACCCACCGGACAACTTGGCAACCCATATGTGATACTGGTCGCCCGCACTGAGTCCATGGACGGGCGGCAAAACACCTTTGTCGTCAGTCTTGGCGGATGCATGCGGTTTGCCGTTCTTCTCCACCTTTACATCGAGGCCGGCAATCGGCGCGCCCGTCTTCTTTTCGGCGAACGCGAGGTTCAGTTTATTGCAGCATCCCAGGTCGTAATCGGCCAATAATTCAACGTAGTGGGACACGGTGGTCTTCAAGCCATCCTGCGCGTCAATCGCACCGTTTGACTTGAGAAATTGCGCAACCCCCGGATGCTTATCGTTACCGAAGCCCTTCAAGTGAGCACCCGCGATGATGCCCGACTCGGTGATCTTGATGCCTTTGATCGTCTTGCCGATATAAGCATCGAGCTTCATTTTCTTCATCCGCTTGCACAGCAGTTCCACCCACTCCTTGGCCGCAACGTCCTGCGCCTGCTCGCTGCCCAGGAAATCGCTACGCTGCTTGATGCCGTGCTTGCCGGTCCACTTGCCGTCCCAATCGTTCTCCTTGGTGCCGTCCGCGGTGTAGTACCCCAGATCCACCAGCGCACTTTCGCCAAATTGATACTTGCCGATATAACCGGCGTAATTGATCACTTGAGTGTTTTTCCCCGCTTCGCGCTGGAATAACGCTTTAAGGAATGCGTCGATATCTCCCTTGCTCATAACAAACCGTCTTTAAGGTGTATTTTTCGAATGATCCAGCAGCGTCTTTTCTGCTGGCGATGGGTCACCCAGGTACTCGTCCTTGCCATCCAGGTGCAACCGGGCCAGCATGGTTTTCGAGGAAGGCGCATACAACAACGCCAGATTTGTCTCGTCGCAGGCATGCGCCTGGCAGGCTTCGTAGTAGACATATTGGCGGCCACTGTGCTGGTCCTGCACGATGGTTGGATCCGGTTGCGGGCCGCTGATGAGGCGCTTCTTCAAAGGAACAGCCGGTTTCGCGGATTTCGCCAGTGTCGATTTGGCCAGCAAGGCATCAAACGCAAGATCAAAGTCTTTTTGATAGTGGTTCTTCCCATCCACCGGACTTTTTTTGTTCATCAATAAGCTGAATAATTGCGTGTTGTATGCGGCGATCGCCGCTTGGTCTGCCGCCGGCTGCCCGCTGCCCGATTCTGCGGCAGTGCAGGCCCCCAATGTCGACAGCAAAAGGCTGGTACACAATACCGTTGCCAGCGCCAACTTGTTCTTAGTCATATTCGGAATCCTCTAAAATTTCCCATTCGCCATCGCCAACCAGCACAGTCACCTTCTCCGATGCCGGCGTAAATAGACGTGCTGTACGGCCAAATTGGTCTAAATTACCTTTCAGCAGCGTACCGTCCTGCCGCTGTATCACATAAGCGGCCCCCGCCGCAGCTGCAGTGTCCTCAAACAATCCCGCCGCGTCCACCCGCGTGCTGTAAATCTTTTCTCCGGCAGCCACGTCAACCGGGCCCAGACTTGGTAGATGCGGCAATTCCGGAGCACCTTTTGCCGGCCCCGTCATCTCCTTCATCGACGCCTTGAACGTCATCGTCCCCGGTCCATGGATCATGATGTTGCCGCCCTCGAGCTTCAGGTAAGCGCCCTGCGCCGTCAGCATCACATGCTCCTTGGCCGCCACGTTGACGCTCTTGCTCACGCTGGCCACGGTGACCAGCTTGTCGGCCATCACCTTGGTAACGTCCGACTGGCTCTGTACGCTGACCTTGCCGCTTGCCGCGTGCAATTTAATGCCGGTTTCCTGGTTCGGCTTGTCGGCGCTGCTGGCTTTGCCATAGGTGAACAGACTGATGCCGTCCTTCACCAGATGCGCGCTGTTGCCCTGCGCCGCGAAATTCACATCCTGTCCGGCAGCGATGCTCGACGTCGCGCCCGCGCGCACAATCGCGCTGGCCGGCGTGGTGGCCGCGATGCCGGCCGGGCTGGACAATTGCAGATGCGGCTCGCTGTACGCCGTCACCCGCCCGGCGCCGCCCGCGTCGCCGCCGCCGCCCGCCTGCGTGCCGGCCACCACCTTGGCCGCGTCGGCCATGCCCACGAGCGCGGGCAGCTTCTCCGCGGCCGGTTCATCGGCGCCCTTGCTGTCCTTCAGCCTGGCGTTGTGCTTCTGCGCCGTTTCGGCCAGGCTCTGCTGCAACTGCCGGCCGGCGTCGATCTGCGCCTGCGCTTCGCGGCTGTCAAGCTGCGCCCCATTGCCGCCATTGCGCGCATCGGTCGACAGCAACATGCCCTGGCCGGCGCGCAGCGCGGCGCTGTGTTCCGTCTTCAGTTCGGCGCCGAAGCCTGCCGTCTGCAAGCGCTGGTTATCGGTCTGATGGCGCAAATGACCGAGATTCAGTTCATCGGTGCCGGCGTGCGCGGCCGCATGCCGCTGCAGCGCCACGCGCGGCTCGCCCGGCGTGTCGTCGAACACCATCTGGCTGTAGGGGCCGCTGCCGGCCTGGCTGCTCGCCATGGCCTGCGACTTGATGCCCGACAGCACCGCGGGATGCGCATGCGCACCGCCGTCGCCGGGGAACCAGGCCGGCGCATTGCCGGTCGCCACGCCGGCGCCCTGGCTGACCTGGTTGTGCTGGGCATCCGCCTGCCCCCTGCCGTTGTAGACGCTGCCGATCACCACCGGCCGGTCGATATTGCCGTCGATGAAATCGATCAGCACTTCGCTGCCGACGCGCGGCACCGCCACCGCGCCCCAGTTGGCGCCGGCCACCGAGGCCAGCGACGTGGCGATCCGCACCCAGGTGCCGGCCTGGTCGTCGCCGGGCGCGCCGACATGGCCGTCCGGCGCCGGATGGTTCAGGCGGCTGTGGCTCTGCTCGCCCCGCTGCCAATGGAACTGCACCTTGATGCGGTGGTCGCGGTCGGTATGAATGACCGCGCCGGCGGGCCCCACCACGACAGCGGTCTGCTGTCCGCGCACGGTCGGCTTGGGGTGCAGCACGCGGCCATGGCCGTCGACATCGCTGCTACGGTAAGGCACGTCGCTGCGGATGGCGTCGATGCGGTTGCGGTACAGCGGACGCTCGCCCTTGTCCTGCCCGACCGCGTGCAGGCTGCCCGATTGCTCCTTGCTGACCGTTTGCGCCAGCGCGCTCAGGCCCAGCATGCCGGCCACCTGATGCTTGATGTCGGTGCTGAGATTGTTGTGCGCCAGGTGCAGCACGCGCAAGACGACAAACGTACGCTCGCTGTCGTCGGCGGCTTGGTCGAGCTGGGCCTGGCCGCTCAGCGTGAAGGTCGTGCCGGGCGCCAGCGTGCGCACCGTGCCCGCACCCACGTGCGTCTCGCGCAGGACTTCGATGGCTTGCAATTGCCGGTCGGCGATGCGCTGGCCCTGCTCGCGCGACGGGTAGGCGTAGGCGCCCGGCGTGTCGCGGCTGGTGTGCGGCACGTCGCCGGTCACCTCGCCGGCCGCGCCGACCGGACGGGTGCTGTTGGTGCGGTAATCCCAGCTGGCCAGTTCGACCGCGTCCGGCGCCCAGCGCGCTTCGGTGCGCCAGCGGTCCATGCTGTCCTCGCGCATCACCGCGCCGGGCTGGCTGAAACGCACCACCGGCTGCGGGTTGGGCTGGAAGCTGCCGTTGTGGTCCGCGATCACCATGACGTGGCCGCCGAGGGTATCGCTGTCCGGCGCGCCGCTGTGTTCAAAGTAATAGAACAGGCCCTCTTCGCGCATCAGCCGTTCGGCGAAGTCGAAATTGGATTCCTGGTACTGGCAGGTCAGCGAGCGCACCGGATAGGCGGCCGGGTCCTGCACGTCGAAGCGCCAGTCCGGCACCAGCTTGCCGACGCCCTGCCAGCCCTGGAACAAGGCCGACAGGATGTCGAGCACGTTCTTGTCCTGGAACACGCGGCTGTCGCGGCCGTGGCGTAAAAAGCTGTACCACGGGCTGATCGTGAGCGCATAGCGCGCCAGGCCGCCGTCGGCGCCCAGGATGCTGGTCTCGGTGATGTGACCGTGAAAATAACGCGGGCCGCCGGGCAGCGCGGTATCCAGCTCCAGCAAGGCGGGCTGGCCCAGCAGCGATTTCAGCGAAATTTCCGCATCGACCGACAGTGCCGTCACTTGCAGCGCATAGCACTGGCTGATGCCCTCTTCTCCGCGCAGGCATTCGACCACCAGGGCGTCGGCGCCCAGCGGGGTGGTCAGGCGGAGCAGGCGCGTCGCTTGGGTAAAAGTGTTCAGAAGTTCTAGCATCATGCGAGAGTTGGCAATTTATCATGCTCGGGCTTCGCATTACACCTGAGAAGTTCATTTCAGGCAAGAGTGATTCAATTGAATCGGGGGCTCCCCAAGCCCCTCGGGAAGGTCAGCGCAGCGCCAGCTGGCTGCCGGGGCGGCGCGCGGCAGGCGCCGCGCCTTCGTTGATCTTGAACACGCTGACGGTCTGCTGCAATTGGCTGGCCTGGTCCTGCAGCGACTGGGTCGCGGCGGCCGCCTCCTCCACCAGCGCGGCGTTCTGCTGCGTCACCTGATCCATCTGCGCCACCGCCTGGTTGACCTGGTCGATGCCTTCGCTCTGCTCGCGGCTGGCGGTGGCGATCTCGCCGACGATCTCCGTCACCTGGTGGACGTTGCCCACCAGCGTGGTCATGGTGTTGCCGGCCTGTTCCACCAGCGTGGTGCCCAGCTGGATCTTCTGCACCGAATCGTCGATCAGCACCTTGATCTCCTTGGCGGCGGAGGCCGAGCGCTGCGCCAGGTTGCGTACCTCGGTGGCGACCACCGCGAAGCCGCGGCCCTGCTCGCCCGCGCGCGCCGCCTCGACCGCCGCGTTCAGCGCCAGGATATTGGTCTGGAAGGCGATGCCGTCGATCACGCCGGTAATGTCGACAATCTTGCGCGAGGCGTCGTTGATGGCGTTCATGGTGGAGACCACCTGCTGCATCACCTCGCCGCCCTGGGCCGCGGTGTTGGACGCGCCCTCCACCAGCGAGCGCGCGTGCTGCGCGTTCTCGGAGTTCTGCCGGACGGTGCTGGTCAGTTCCTCGATCGAGGCGGCGGTCTCTTCCAGCGAGCTGGCCTGCGTCTCGGTGCGCGCGGACAATTCCATATTGCCGGCCGCCAGTTCCTGCGAGCCGGAATTGATCACCGCCGCGCCATTGCGCACGCGCGACACGGTCGACAGCAGGTCGCCCTGCATGCGCTGGATGGCCTTGAGCAGCCGCTGGATCTCGTTGTCGCCCGAGGCCTCGATGGTGGCAGTCAGGTCGCCGCTGGCCACGCGGTCGAGCTGCTCGACGGCGCCTTCCAGCGGCAGCAGCACGGTCGAGCGCAGCATCAGGTGGGTGGCGGCCACCACGCCCAGCGCGATCAGCAAGCCCAGCGCCACCAGCCACATGACGATGCCGTATTCGCTGGCACGCTTCTCGGCCAGCGCCGTGACCTGCTCATCGCCCAGCTTCTGGAATTTCTCCAGCGCCGCCGAGAAGGCCGCGCCCACCGGCGTCAGCTCCTTGGAGTTGATGGCCGAATAGGTGGCCGTGTCATCCTTGACCAGCGCGTCGGCCGCGCGGTCCAGCACCGCCGACAGTTTGCGGCCCGATTCGAGCAGGTCCTTCTTCAGCTGCGCATCCTGGCCGGGGAAGGCCGGCGCCTTTTCAAACTTGTCGAGGAAGTCCAGCGTGCGCTGGTAGGATTTCTTGGCGCTGCCCAGCGCGGAATCGCGCTCGGCCTTGTTGTCGCTTTCCTTCAGCGCGGAATAGCCGCGCGTCAGCGCCGAGCGGGTGCGCGTGGTGTCCTTGTAGGCGTCGTTGATGGTGATGATCTGCGAGGAGATCGCGTGCACCTCCGCGATCGACTTGTTGGACTGCTGCAGCGCGAAAATGCCCAGGCCTGCGCCGGCGAGCAACATCGCAGTAAACAACACCAGCACGCCAAGCAAGCTTGCCCGCACAGTGACCTTATTCATCCCGCCTCCAAAGATTGATATTTCCAATAAGAAATACTATATCAAATTTCAAGGTTTTCTGATCCGGGAGGGCGCCGGCTTCAGGCAGGTTTATGCACCATCAGCCAATAAACCACCAGCAAACCGGCGAAGGCGGGGAAGCCAAGCGCGGTCCAGATTTTTTCGTAGCGCCAGTAGCGAGCCGGCAGCGTCTCGCCGCTATGCGCCGCATGAACGGCCATGTCGCGCATCCGCAGCTGCAGCCAGACCACCGGCAGCCAGCAGGCGCCGGCCAGCAGATACAGCGCCATCGACCACACGATCCACGTCGCCGTGAACGGGAAGCCCGCCAGGTGGATCATCCACAGTCCGGACAAGGGCTGGATGATGATCGCCGGCGTGGTGAACCACCAGTCGGCCCTGGCGACCAGGCGCGTCACCACCGCCATCGCCTGCACGTTGCCGCTGCGATTGACGAAGAACATGTAGAACGCCGTGCCGAAGCCGGTGCCGAACATCAGGGTGGCCGACAGGATGTGCAGCCATTTGATCGCGAGGTAGTCCATTATTTGCTCACTCTCCACATCAACAACATCAATGCCAGCAAGGGCAGGTTCTTGCTCAGCGGGCCGAAAGGATGCAGCCAGAACTCCGGCAGGCACACGCTCATGATGACGGTGTAGCCGCCGGCCAGCGCCAGCTGCGCCGCCCACAGCCAGCGGCGCGGCCGCAGCAACAGCAGCGCGCCCACGGCGGCGTCCATGAAGCTGGCCGCCAGCAGCATCGGCTCTTGCAAGGCGGCCGGCACGCCGCAGGCCGCCAGCCATGACATGCTTTGCGCATGCGGCCAGCCGAACCAGGAGACCCAGGCGGTGACCAGCCACAGCAGCGCGACCGCCATCGTGATCAGCGGCGCCGCCCATGTCCAGACGGCGCCGATGCGCTGCGATGGCCGTGCGAAGCGAGCCGGATCGCGCAGCGGGCGGCCCAGCATCGCCGCGATGGGAGCCGCGTCGGCCGTGTTGCCGCCGTCGGCGCTTTGCTCCAGCATCCGCAGCGAGTCCGGCGTCAGCGCGCTCGATGGTATCCATGCCGCCACGCGCGCGGCCGTTCGCGCCAGCGGCATCGGCAGGTCCAGCACCAGCGAGGGCGCCGCTTGCATGCCGCCGCGCAGCGCGTCGAGGTAGCCGGCCAGTGTCATCGCGCGCGGGCCGACCGCATCCAGCTCGCGCGGAGCCTCCTCCGCCGCCAACTCGCGTGGCGCCCCGGCCCCCGCCAGCTCGCGCGGCGCGTCGTCGCCGGCCATCGCCAGCCGCGCGATCAACGCCGCCAGGTCGTTGATGTGGATCGGCTGTACCTTGGCCTTGTGCGCCATCGGCAGCATCAGCACCGGCAAGGTCGCCAACGCGCGAAACAGGACGCTGCTGGCGCCTTCCTCGCCATACACCAGCGAGGGCCGGACGATGGTGGCACAGAGCGTGCGCGCCAGCAGATCGGCGTCCGCCGCACCTTTGCTGCGCCAGTAGGCGGTCACCGCGTCCGCACGGCTGCCGAGCGCGGACAGCTGCACCACGCGCCGCAAGCCGAGGCGCTCGCAGGCGCCGAACAGGGCGACCGGCGCGGCGTGGTGCAGCAGGTCGAAATCGCCGGCTTGTTCCTCGCGGAGGATGCCGACGCAATTGACCACCGCATCCACGCCGGCCAACAGCGGCAGCCAGTCGTCTTCGCTGATCATGCGGGCGAAGTCGATCTCGATCCAATCATCCGGATGCTCATCTTGCGGGCGGCGGCGGCTGGCGCCAACCGTCGTGCAGCCAGCGGCGCGCAAGGCCCGCAGCGCATGGCCGCCGACCAAGCCTGTCGCGCCAAGTACCAGTGCTCTCATGTCATCCTCCAATCAGGCCAGGCTGCGCAGCGCGCCTTCCAGTTGCGGATGGCGGAACGCGTAGCCGCCGGCCAGCAGCCGCGCAGGCGCGACGCGTTGGCCTTCCAGCAGCAGGTCGGACTGCTCGCCCAGCATCAGCCGCATCGGCCAGCCCGGCGTGGGGAAGCCGTATGGACGATGCAGCACGCCCGCCGCCACGCGGTTGAAGCGCGCTTGCGTGAGGCTCTCCGGCGCCGTGAAGTTGAAGGCTCCCACCTCGCCCGAGCGGCACAGGTGCGCGATGCCGCCGATCACATCGTCCACATGGATCCACGACAGCCATTGCGTACCACCGCCCAGCGGTCCGCCCAGTCCCAGCTTGATCGGCAAGAGCATCATCGGCAGCGCGCCCTGCGTGCCCAGCACCAGCCCGAAACGCGTGCAGGCCACGCGTACGCCGTGGGCCGCCGCGCCTTGCGCCGCCTGCTCCCATTCGCGGCACAGGTCGGACATGAACATGGGCTGCGGGCCGTCGCCCTCGGTCAGCACGGTATCGTCGCCGCGCCGCTGCGTGCCGTAGTAGCCGATCGCGGAGGCCGAGATCAACTGCGCCGGCTTGTGTTCGGCCGCGGCGATCCAGGCCACCAAGTTGTTCGTCAACGCGACGCGGCTGGCGCGCAACGCGGCGCGGCGTGCGGCGGTCCAGCGCCAGCCCAGGATGCGGGCGCCGGCCAGGTTGATCACGACATCGATGCGGCGCGATGCCGGCAATTGCGCCATGCTGTCCACGCAATCGACGCGGCCATCGAACAGCCACGCGGCTTGCCGCGCCTGGCGGGTCAGCACCGTCACCCGATGGCCGTCGCGCAGCAAGGCGCGCACCAGGCGCTGGCCGATAAAGCCGGTGGCGCCGGTCACCAGGAAGCTGCGCTCCGGCGCACCGAAACCCGGCTCCGGCGTGGCGCCCTCACGCAGCGCCAGCTGGCCGAGGGCCCGTGCGGCAAACGCGTCGCGCATGCCGGACAGGCCGACGCCCACGCCGCACACAGCCAGGAACACGCTCAACGCGCCTTGCGGCTGCCAGGCCAGCGCGGTCGGCATCGCCCACCACTCCGGCGTGTTCAGCGCCAGCAGCGCGATGAAGGCGCCGCCGTTCATCGCCAGCACGGTGTGGGTCACGCGCTCGGTGGCCGGCAGCAGGCGGGTACGGTCCTCCACCACGAAGTCCCACAAGGTCAGCACGATCTCGATCGAGAACACGGCCAGCAGCACCAGCGCCCACGCGCCGTGGAAGGCCCAGCCGGCAAGGCCGATGAACAAGGCGCTGTAGATCAGCGCGCGCACCGCGTGGATGGTCAGCTCGCGCCGGGCGGTGGCGCGGCCAGGCAGCGCCTCGGTCAGCTCGTGGTGGTACAGGGTGTCGAACGCGCCAAGGCAGCCTTGGGCGGCCATGAGCTGCAGTGCTATCAGATGGGTATTCATGCTGTGACCTCGCGAAATACGCCTGCTTGTGTGAAGGTGGTGCCGAACAGCGCGTGCCGGATCTCGATCCGGATGTCGAACTGGTTGGCGTGGTTGTTGCGGTGGCAGAGGAAGGTCTTGCCCGGGGTGAGCACGCCCGGCAGCGGTATGCGCACGCCCAGCACCTCCCAGAAATAGCCGTCGCTTTCGAAGTGCAGGTTGCCGTCGCGGACGTCCAGCAGCAGCTTCATGCCCAGCCCCATGCCGACGTATTCGAGCACCTCGCCTTTGCTGCTCTCGGCCATGAAGGAGGTGAACATCACCGGCTTGCGGCCGTTGAGGCGGTAGATGCGCTGCTTGAAGATCGAGGCGCAATTGGGCTTGGAGTAGACCTGGATGTCGACCGGGAAGTCGGCGTCGTTGTAGGGCATCAGCGCGCCCTGGATCAGCGGCATGGTCAGGTAGCCCAGCAGCCGCCCGATGCGCGAACACGTCAGCTCGGACAGGCTGCCGCTGTAGTTGAGCGGCTTGCCCGGCAGCGGATTCTTGTCGAAGCGCGCCTGGATATCCGGATGCAGCCGGCGCCATTCCGGCCCCAGGATTTTCTTGAACAGCTCACCTTCGGAAGGGATCGTCATGGCACCGCCTTGTCTGTTGTTTCTGTCAAAACAGAAATACCGCATCAAAAAAAGGGCCCCGGAAGGCCGTACGGGTCAGTCTCCGCCCAGCAGCCGCGCCACTTTGCCGCCCATCTTCAGGAAGCGCTGCATGGTGGCGGGTGGCAGGTGTTTGTAGTCGCCGTAGGTGGCGGTGAGCATTTCGAGAAAGTCCAGCACCTGGTCCATCTTGACCTTGGTGGCCTGCTCCAGCGCCGGATCGTTTTCCGCCTCGGCCGCGCATTCGCGCAGCACGGCCAGCGTCGGGTCGATCTCGCGCTTCTTGCGCTCCTCGACGATGACGCGAAAGATTTCCCACACGTCCTGCAGGGCGACGAAGTGGTCGCGGCGGTCGCCGGCCACGTGGCTGATGCGCACCAGCCCCCAGCCCTGCAGCTCCTTCAGGCTGTTGCTGACGTTGGAGCGCGCCACGCCCAGCGTGTCGGCGATCTCCTCGGCCGGCAGCGGGCGGTTGGCCAGGAACAGCAGCGCGTGGATCTGCGCCACCGTGCGGTTGACGCCCCAGCGCGTGCCCATCTCCCCCCAGTGCAGGATGTACTTCTGGATGGTCGGTGCGAGCGTCATGGCATTTCCTTTATTTCTGTCGTTACAGAAATCATAGAACTATGCCGCCCGAAAGTCAAAGGCTATTCCGTATGCCCTCGCAGTCGGTAGGATGCGCCATGTAATTGCTGAGCCAGTCGTACACGCGGTTGGCCTTGGCCGAGATCGCGGCATCGAAGCCGCGCGCGGCCAGCAGGGCGATGCCGTTGGTCTCGCGCAGCACGCCCGGCGCCACCCGCAGGCCGTCGCCCACGCGGCTCACGCACCACGGCGTCAGGCGTTCCTCCAGCAACGGCGCCAGCACCAGGTTGTGCGAGGAGACGATCACCGTACCCCGCTGCGACAGCGTGTGCAGCAGCGCCGCCGCCGCCGAGATCGATTCCAGGTGGTTGGTGCCGCGGAAGATCTCGTCGATGATGAACACCGCCGGCGCGCGTTCGGCCAGCGCCAGCAGCTCGTGCGCCCGGCGCAGCTCGGCGATGTACAGGCTCTCGCCGCCTTCGAGCGCATCCTCGCTCTGCATGCTGGAGTGGACCGGCAGCAGCGGCGTGACGGCCTGCTGCGCGTAGCAGAAGCCGAAGGCGCGGGCGACGATCAGGTTCAGGCCCACCGTGCGCAGCAGCGTGCTCTTGCCGATGCCGTTCTGCCCGGAGATAAAGGCGCCCCGCCCCGCCAGCGCGAACGACAGCGGCTCGGCCCGCGCCAGCAAAGGATGCACGACTTCCTCAAGCTTGAGCTCGCCGCCCTGCTGCGCCCAGCAGTGGCGCGGTGTCTGCGCGAGGTGACGCGCCAGCGCCAGGTCGGCCTCCAGCGCCGCCACGCGCTCAAAGCTGGAGCGCAGCAGCGCCAGCTGGCCGCGCACCGTATCGCGGCTGGCGTAGTAGTGGCGCACATTCATCTGCCACAGCCAGTCGCGGTATTCGCGCACGCCGGGCAGGTTGCCGACCGCCGACTGGCTCAGCTTAGAATTGAGTTTGCCGGCCTGCGCGGCATCGTCGCGCAAATCGGCCGTCAGCGGATCGTCCAGCGCGGCCAGCAGGCCGTGGCTGCGCAGCAGTTGCTGCAGCGTGGCGCGGACGCGGTCCCATTCCTCGATCGCTTCGTGATGGAGCACCTGCACCGCCATCAACGCCATCCACAGCGCCACCACCACGCCCCACAGCGCCACCACGCCGGTGACCAGCGCCAGCACCACCGACAGCAGCAGCGCCGGTGGCAGCCACGGCAACAGCTTGATCCAGCGCGGCGACGGCGGTAGCGGCGCGCCGAACAAGGTCTCGCTGACCTCGCGGTCGGCGCGGCGCAGGCCGTTACAGGCCGCGTGCAGGCGTTGCCGTTGTCCGGCGTCCTGCGCCAGTGTCCGCACCCGGACGGCGGACGCGGCCACGGCACCGCCATCCGCGTGCAAGCGCCGGTGCAGCTCCTGCTGGCCGAAGATGCTGGTCTCCTTCGCCAGCAGCGCGCTGTATTGCGGCAGCAGCATGTCGTCCCAGGTCTGCGCGTCCAGCACGCTGTCGCCGGGGTGCGCGGTGCGCCGGTACAGCGCGACGTCGCTGGCGACAAAGGGGTAATCGGTGACCGGCGCTTCGGCGGGCAGCAGCAGGCGGGACAGGCGGTCGAACAGGCTCATGCGGTACTCGGGTGGTGGCGACAGTACGCCACATGGTCACGCTTGCCGTTTTATCAAGCGCGGGCGGACAGGCGGACGACCGGACAGGCGGGCGGACAGCGGACGGCGCCACCTATTGTCAATGAAATCAGATACTTAGCCATTGGCACGGTTTCTGCATAACATTGCCTGTCTCTAAACACTTACACGATCATGATACGCGACACCTCCAATCAAGACGCCGTCATCGCCGCCCCCAAAGGGCACGCCACCAAGCGCCGCCTGCTGATCGCGCTGGGCGCCGTGGCCGTTGCGGCGGCGGCCTATTCCGTGGTCCACGCGTGGCGCGGCAGCGACCATTCGGTCAACCTGTCGCGCCTGCGCATCGCCGAAGTGGGCCGTGGCACGCTGATCCGCGACGCCGCCGTCAACGGCCGCATCGTCGCCGCCATCAGCCCGACGCTGTACTCGGCCTCGCCGGCCACGGTGACGCTGAAGGCCGCCGCCGGCGACACGGTCAAGAAGGGCGACATCCTGGCGGTGCTGGAATCGCCCGACCTGACCGACGCGCTCAAACGCGAGCAGTCCAGCTATCTGCAGCTGGAGGCCGAGGTGGCGCGCCAGCAGATCCTGGCCCGCAAACAAAAACTGCTGGCCCGGCGCGACGCCGACACCGCCGAGATCGAGCGCCTGTCCGCGCTGCGCACGCTGGAGCGCTACAACGCCGTCTCCAACGAAGGCATCATCGCCAAGATCGAATACCAGAAGGCCAAGGACGCGCTGAACTCGGCCGAGATCCGCGCCAAGCACGCCGGCCAGGCGGCCGAGCTGGAAAGCGACAACGTGGCGCTGGAGCTCAAGACCAAGATCAATGAGCTGGACCGCCAGCGCCTGTCGCTGGCCAATGCCCAGCGCCGCGTCGACGAGCTGACCGTGCGCGCGCCGGTGGACGGCTTCATCGGCACGCTGTCGGTGGCCAACCGCAGCGTGGTGCCGGCCAACGCGCCGCTGATGACCCTGGTCGACCTGTCGCGCCTGGAGGTGGAGCTGGAAGTGCCGGAGACCTATGTGTCCGACATCGGCCTGGGCATGAACGCCGAGGTCAACTACGGCACCGGCACCGCCAACGCCAAGCTGTCGGCGCTGTCGCCGGAGGTGGTCAAGAACCAGGTGCTGGCGCGGGTGCGCTTCACCGGCGTCCAGCCGGCCGGCCTGCGCCAGAACCAGCGCGTGACCGCGCGCCTGCTGATCGACGAGAAGCCGAACACGCTGATGCTGCAGCGCGGCCCGTTCGTGGAATCCGAGGGCGGCCGCTTCGCCTACGTGGTGCGCGACGGCATCGCCATCCGCACCCCGATCAAGATGGGCGCCACCAGCGTCTCCGCGGTGGAGATCCTCGGCGGTTTGAAACAGGGCGACAAGGTCGTCATCTCCGGTACCGAAACCTTTGAGAACGCCGAGCGCGTCTCGATCAACCAATAACTTTTTAAAGAGGCCCTCCATGCTGCGCATGCAAAACCTGAGCAAAGTCTATCGTACCCACATGATCGAAACCCACGCGCTGCGCGGCTTCGAGATCAACGTCAAGCAGGGCGAGTTCGTCACCGTGACCGGCCCTTCCGGCTCCGGTAAGACCAGCTTCCTCAACATCGCCGGCCTGCTGGAGGAGTTCACCGACGGCGAGTACATCCTCGACGGCATCAACGTCAAGGGCATGGACGACAACGCCCGCTCGCGCCTGCGCAACGAGAAGCTGGGCTTCATCTTCCAGGGCTTCAACCTGATCCCCGACCTGTCGCTGTTCGATAACGTCGACGTGCCGCTGCGCTACCGCGGCTTCAACGCGGCCGAGCGCAAGGAGCGCATCGAGGACGCGCTGTCCAAGGTCGGCCTGGCCTCGCGCATGAAGCACTACCCGGCCGAGCTGTCGGGCGGCCAGCAACAGCGCGTGGCGATCGCGCGCGCGCTGGCCGGCTCGCCCAAGCTGCTGCTGGCCGACGAACCGACCGGCAACCTGGATACGCAAATGGCGCGCGGCGTGATGGAGCTGCTGGAGGAGATCAACGCCCAGGGCACCACCATCCTGATGGTCACCCACGATCCCGAACTGGCGGTGCGCTCGCAGCGCAACGTCCACATCATCGACGGCCAGGTGTCGGACCTGGTGCGCAAGGCGCCGACGCTGTTCGATGCCAACTCGCACGCCGACGGCAAGTCCCATGTCGCATAAGGAGCGCCACATGTTCCACTACTACTTCCTGCTGGGCCTGCGCAGCCTGCGCCGCAACCCGGCCCTGACCGCGCTGATGGTGCTGACCCTGGCCGTCGGCGTGGCCGCCAGCGTGGCCACGCTGACCATCCTGCACGTGATGTCGGGAGACCCGATCCCGCACAAGAGCGACCGCCTGTTCGTGCCGCTGGTCGACAACGGCCCGATCGAGGGCTACAAGCCGGGCGACGAGCGTCCCGACAACCAGGTCAGCTACCGCGACGCCATCAATTTCCTCAACAGCAAAGCGGCCGAGCGCGCCACGGCGATCTACGGCACCAGCGTGGCGGTGGAGCCGGCGCGCAAGGACATGGCGGTGTTCATCTCGCGCGGCCTGGGCGTGGGCAGCGACTTCTTCAACATGTTCGACGCGCCCTTCCTGCACGGCCAGGCCTGGAGCCCGGCCGACGACAAGGCCGGCGCCAACGTCGTGGTGCTGGGCCGCAAGCTGGCCGACAAGCTGTACGGCGACACCGACCCGGTCGGCCAGCGCATGACCATGAGCGGCCAGCAGTACCAGATCGTCGGCGTGCTCGACAACTGGACCGTGGTGCCGCGCTTCCACCGCATCATCGGCAGCCAGGACGGCGCCTTCAGCGACGAGGAGGACATGTTCGTGCCCTTCAACGCGGCGATCCGCAACGAGCTGCCGCGCAACGGCAGCACCACCTGCACCAGCGACATCAGCCCTGGCTACCAGGCCTTCCTCGATTCCGAGTGCACCTGGATCCAGTTCTGGTTCGAGACCCGCAGCGCCAGCGACCGCCCCGCGCTGCAGAACTACCTCGACAGCTACGCCGCCGAGCAGCGCAAGCTGGGCCGCCTGAAACGCAACGCGCCCAACGTGCTGTACGACGTGCGCGAATGGCTGGACTTCATGAAGGTGGTCGGCAACGACAGCAAGCTGTCGGCCTGGCTGGCGTTCGGCTTCCTGGTGCTGTGCCTGGTCAACACCATCGGCCTGCTGCTGGCCAAGTTCTCGGTGCGCGCCGCCGAGGTGGGCATCCGCCGCGCGCTGGGCGCGTCGCGGCGCGAGATCTTCAACCAGTTCCTGATCGAGACCACGGTGGTGGGCCTGGTCGGCGGCGCGCTCGGCCTGTTGCTGGCCTTCGGCGCGCTGGCGCTGATCGCCATGCAGTCGAAGGCGCTGACGGTGGTGGCGCACATGGACTGGATCATGCTGCTGACCACCTTCGCGATGGCGGTGCTGTCGGCCGTGCTGGCCGGCCTGCTGCCGACCTGGCGCGCCTGCCAGGTCACGCCGGCCCTGCAACTCAAATCCCAATAAACGAGGCCCATCATGGAAATCCGTCCCATCCTGTCCGCGCTGCTGCGCAATAAGACCGGCCCCATCCTGGTGGCGGTGCAGGTCGCCCTCAGCCTCGGCATCCTGGCCAACGCGCTGCACATCGTGCAGGTGCGCCAGGCCGTGTCGGCGCGCCCCAGCGGCATCGCCAACGAGGCCGACGTGTTCAACCTGCAGGTGCGCCGCCTGAAGACCGGCAACCACCAGGAACAGCTGGCGGCCCAGCACCGCGAAACCGACACCCTGCGCGCCGTGGCGGGCGTGACGTCGGTGGCGATCACCACGCAGATGCCGCTGTCGCGCTCGGGCAACTACACCGGCCTGGCCACCGACCGCCGCCAGGTCAAGTCGACCCTCACCACCACCTCCTACGTCAGTCCCGATTCGCTGATCAAGACCTGGGGCCTGCAACTGGTGGAGGGACGCGACTTCCTGCCGGGCGAGATTCCGGAGATCGACGAGACCACCAGCCAGGAGTTCGCCAAGGTGGTCATCATCACGCGCCAGCAGGCCGAGAAGCTGTGGCCGGGCCAAAGCAGCTACGTCGGCAAGACCCTCTTCTTCGGCACCGGCGAGACCGCCAGGGCGGTGCAGGTGGTCGGCGTGATCGAACGGCTGCAGTCGCCGAACGCCCATATCGGCGAACGCGGCGATTTCTCCACCCTGGTGCCGGCGCGCCTGACCGGCGACAACGCCAACAACTACACGCTGCGCGCCGAACCGGGCCAGATGGACCGCGTCATCAAGGAGGCCGAGGCGGCGCTGCGCGCGTCCTCGCCGACGCCGGTGATCGTCAAGTCCAGGACCATGGCCGAGCTGCGCCGCGACCGCTACCGCGCCGACGTCGCGCTGGCGTGGATGCTGGTGACGGTCAGCGTGCTGCTGCTGTTGATCACCGCCAGCGGCATCGTCGGCATGGCCAGCCTGTGGGTCACGCAGCGGCGCAAGCAGATCGGCGTGCGGCGCGCGCTGGGGGCGCGCCGGGTCGACATCCTGCGTTACTTCGTCACCGAGAACTTCATGATCACCAGCGTGGGCGTGGCGGCCGGCGTGGTGCTGGCGCTGGGCCTGAACCAGCTGCTGGTGAGCCAGCTGGAAATGGCGCGCCTGCCGGCCGGCTACCTGATCGCCGGCGCCGCCGTGTTCTGGGCGCTGGGCGTGCTCGCGGTGTACGGCCCGGCCTGGCGCGCGGCGTCGATCTCGCCGGCCACCGCCACCCGCAGCGCCTGACGATGTTGGCTGCACCGGGCATGCCGCGACAATGTTATGCTTACGGCATGCCTACCGTATTGATCATCGACGACAACGCCGCCGTCGCCATCGCGCTTGAAGTGCTGTTCTCGCTGCACGACATCGACGCGCTGCGCGCCGCCTCCCCCGAAGCCGGCCTGGCGCTGCTGGAACAGCACAGCGTCGACCTGGTGCTGCAGGACATGAACTTCTCCGCCGACACCACCTCGGGCGAGGAAGGCACGGCGCTGTTCCGCGCCATCCGCGAGCGCCATCCCGAGCTGCCGGTGATCCTGCTGACCGCCTGGACCCACCTGGACGCGGCGGTCGAGCTGGTCAAGGCCGGCGCGGCCGACTACCTGGCCAAGCCGTGGGACGACAACCGCCTGATCGCCACGGTCAACAACCTGATCGAGCTGGGCCAGGCCAAGCGCGCGCTGCAGCAGCGCCTGCAGACCGAGCTGCGCCAGCGGCGCGAGCTCGAACGCGGCTACGACCTGCGCGGCATGGTGTGGCAGGACCCGGCCACCGAGCGCGTGGTGCACCTGGCCTGCCAGGTGGCGCGCGCCGACGTCCCGGTCCTCATTAGCGGCCCGAACGGCACCGGCAAGGAGCGCATCGCCGAGATCATCCAGGCCAACTCCGCCGTGCGCGACGGCCCCTTCGTGGTGTTGAATTGCGGCGCGCTGCCGGCCGAGCTGATCGAGGCCGAGCTGTTCGGCGCCGACGCCGGCGCCTACACCGGCGCCTCCAAGGCGCGCGAGGGCAAGTTCGAGGCGGCCGACGGCGGCACCTTGTTCCTCGACGAGATCGGCAACCTGCCGCTGGCCGGACAGATGAAACTGCTGCGGGTGCTGGAGACCGGCCGCTTCGAGCGGCTCGGCTCCAACCGCGAGCGCCAGGTCAAGGTGCGCGTGGTCAGCGCCACCAACGCCGACCTGCAGGCCATGATACGGGCCGGCAGCTTCCGCGAGGACCTGTTCTACCGCCTCAACGTGATCGAGCTGCGGCTGCCGCCGCTGGCGGGCCGCCCGGCCGACATCCTGCCGCTGGCGCGCCACTTCCTGGGCGCCGGCAAGGACCTGCATCCGTCCGCGCAGCAGGCGCTGCTGGCCCACCCGTGGCCGGGCAATGTGCGCGAGCTGAAGAACGTGATGGCGCGCGCCGGCCTGCTGGCCGCTGGCGACGTCATCAAGGCGGCCGACCTCGGCCTGCCGGCCGCCGCCGGCGCCATCGCCGACGACGGCGCGCGCGAGCCGGACCGCGACACCATCGGCCTGGCGCTGAGCCGGGCCGGCGGCGTGGTGGCGCAGGCCGCCGCCGAGCTGGGCCTGTCGCGCCAGGCGCTGTACCGCCGCATGGAGCGGCTGGGCATCGCCCGCCCCTGATGGGCTCCCGGCCGCCAGCGCGCCCGCCGGCCACGCGCCCGGCCGGCATGCGCCTCTCGCTGCTCACGCGCTGGACCGCGATGGTCGGCACCTTGCTGACGGTCGGCATCCTGATCGCGCTGGCGCTGACGCATTTCTTCCCCAACCATCCGGGCCTGGTGCTGGCGGTGTGCCTGCTGTGCGTGCTGCCGATCTCCATCATCACCATCCGCGCCCAGCTGGAGTCGATGCTGTCGCTGTTCCGCGCGCTCACCGGCACCGTGACCAGCTACCAGGACGGCGACTTCTCGTTCAGCCTGCACTGGCCGCAGAACGACGAGTTGAGCGACCTGGTGGCGGCCCACAACGCGCTGGGCGACGTGCTGCGCCAGCAGCGCCTGGACCTGGTGCAGCGCGAGCTGCTGCTCGACACCATGGTGCAGAACACGCCGGTGGCGATGCTGCTGGTGAGCGAGGCAGGCCCCATCGTCTACGCCAACGTGGCGGCGCGCCAGCTGCTGCACCAGGGCCGGCGGCTGGAGGGCCACCGGCTCGACGACATCCTGGCGCACGCCTCGCCGGCCCTGCTGGAGGCGCTGGCGCGCGGCGGCGACGGCCTGTTCACCACGCGCGAGGCCGGCGCCGAGGTGGAGGAGGAAGAGGTCTACCACCTGGCGCGGCGCAGCTTCAACCTCAACGGCCGCAAGCACGAGCTGCTGCTGCTGCGCCAGCTGACCATGGAGCTGCGCCGGCAGGAGGTGCAGACCTGGAAAAAAGTCATCCGCGTGATCAGCCATGAGCTGAACAACTCGCTCGCCCCGCTGACCTCGCTGGCCCACTCCGGCGCCGAGCTGGTGCGGCGCGGCCAGACCGAGCGCCTGCCGCAGATCCTCGCCACCATCGAGGAGCGCACCCGCCACCTGGAGAGCTTCATCCTCGGCTACGCGCGCTTCGCCAAGCTGCCGGCGCCGCGGCTGGAGCAGCAGGCGTGGCCGGCCTTCCTGGCCCAGCTGGCGGCCCAGGTCGACTTCACGGTGAGCGGCACGCCGCCCGACGAGCCGTGCGCCTTCGATCCCTCGCAGCTGGAGCAGGCGCTGCTGAACCTGCTCAAGAACGCCCACGAGTCCGGCTCGCCGGCCGGCGAGGTCAGCCTGGAGGTGCGGCGCCTGCACGGCGCGGTGCGGATCGACGTGCAGGACCGCGGCCCCGGCATGAGCGACACGGTGCTGACCAACGCGCTGGTGCCGTTCTACTCGACCAAGCGCAGCGGCACCGGCCTGGGCCTGGCGCTGGCGCGCGAGATCGCCGAGGCGCACGGCGGCCGCATCACGCTGGCCAACCGCGATGGCGGCGGATTGACCGTCACGCTGATCCTGCCAGTGTCGGCTACAAACAACTAATCGACGATAAGAAAATTGAAACTGTGTTGTCGATTTGCATAGTAGAAATTGACTGGTAGAAATTATTTATTACTTAGCCCGTGTGATAGAAATACGCTATCGTAGTTGCCGCCACGATCAAAAAATAGCTAATTGACATCGAAATTGACCCAGCGTAATTTGCATAGGTAGCACCGGGGTTTCTTGTCTTTAGTCAGATCTATTGCGGAGATAATATGAAATTAAAATCAATTTTGGCAGCGGGGTTGATGGTTGCGGCAGCGGGTGGCGCCATGGCCAACGATTACACGTCGCCGGTGATCGCCATGACGGGCGGCGCCGGCAGCTGGAGCACGTCGTTCGGCACCACGCACAGCGACGGACAGGCGTTCACCGACACCTTTACGTTCTCGTATGACGGTTCGCCGGGCATGGCGCAAGGCTTCTTCGCCAACTTCGTCAATTTCGAGGCCGGGCCGCCGACCATGCTGAACTTCAGCTGGGCCGACCTCAACGGCACCTCGCTGCCGGTCTTCAATGGCTTCTCGTCGGGCAGCGTGTTCTTCAGCGTGCCGGTGAGCGGCTTGATCACGCTGACCATCAAGGGCACCGACGTCGGCACCGCCAGCTATGGCGGCACGCTGGACATCAAGTCGGCCGTGCCGGAGCCTGCCACCTACGGCATGCTGCTGGGCGGTCTGGCGCTGATGGGCGCGGTAGCACGACGACGCCGGTCTTGAGCTCCGCTCAAAAAGACGCTGCGGCGTCTTTTTTTTATCCCGCGCGGGCTGGTAAACTACGCCATGTCCAAATTACCCGCCTCCGCCGCCCGCTTTGACGCGCCCGGCCACCCTCCCGCCACCATCACCGAATACCAGGGCGTGCGCAGCCTGCACCTGGGCACCTCCTGGGTCCAGGGCGCCATGCGCCTGGCCAAGCCGGACAACATCGAGCTCGAATACGTGCAGATGATGATGATGTGGCTGCTCTTCAACGACCAGCCGCGCCACATCGTCCAGCTCGGCCTGGGCAGCGCCGCGCTCACCAAGTTCTGCTACCGCCGCCTGCCCGGCGCGCGCGTGACGGCGGTCGAGCTCAATCCCAACGTGA
Organism: Duganella caerulea; assembly: GCF_040362985.1. NCBI lineage: Bacteria > Pseudomonadati > Pseudomonadota > Betaproteobacteria > Burkholderiales > Oxalobacteraceae > Duganella > Duganella caerulea. The sequence goes on from NZ_BPWJ01000005.1 coordinate 208,071, forward strand.
TCGCCATCTGCCACGCGCAGTTCGGCCTGCCGCCCAACGACGAGCGCCTGAACGTGCTGGAAATGAACGCCATGGATTTCGTGCTCGATCCGGCCAACCACGGCAGCGTCGACATCCTGCAGGTGGACTTGTACGACGAGGAGGCGCGCGGCCCGGTGCTGGACTCGCCCGAGTTCTACCAGGCCTGCTTCGACTGCCTGCGCGACGGCGGCATGATGACCACCAATGTGTTCGGCGATTTCGCGAACTACGACAAGAACCTGCAGGCGATGGAGCAGGTGTTCGACGCCGTGGTCTGGCTGCCCGAGGTGCACGACGCCAATATCGTGGTGATCGCCTTCAAGCAGTCGCCGGTGCTGGACTTCAGCGTGCTGTACGAGCGCGCCGGCGCCATCAAGAAGAGCCTGAACCTGCCGGCCAAGTCCTGGGTCAACGGCTTGAAGGGCTGGATGCTGGACCAGCAGTAACGCGCCACGCAAAGCACTATACTGATGCGCCCGCACCACAGTTTTGCACCGTTTTGCGGCGGCCCGTCGGTCAGATTACGACAAGTCGTCACATAACGCACGCAATATTGTCGAATGTGCATAATTTGCAACATGATGGTGCATGCCGCGTTGCCGCCCAGTTCGCCGCCACGATAGTATTTTTCTCGCCCGCGCTATCCGCGCGCGTCCCCAACAACGAGAGAGATACATGACAAGAGCACCCCACTTCCAACGCACACTGGTCGCCAGCGCGATCCTGCTGCTGGCCGCTGGCCAGGGCAGCGCCCAAACCGCCCCGGCCGACACCACGCCGGCCCCCGAACAAACCGTGGTCGTGCTGGGTTCGCGCTCGGTGGCCAAGACCGCGCTGGACACCTCGGCCCCGGTCGGCCTGATCAGCCTGAAGGACATGCAGACCGCCGGCCCGCTGGAGCTGGGCAAGCTGCTGCAGACGCTGGACCCATCGTTCAACTTCTCGAGCACCTTCATCAGCGACGGCACCGACTCGATCCGCCCCGCCACGCTGCGCTCGCTCGGCCCGGACCAGGTCCTTGTGCTGGTCAACGGCAAGCGCCGCCACCAGCAGGCGCTGGTGAACGTGCAGCAGACCATTGGCCGCGGCTCGGCCGGCACCGACATCAACGCGATTCCGCTGGGCGCCATCCACCACATCGAGGTGCTGCGCGACGGCGCCGCCGCCCAGTACGGCTCGGACGCGATCGCCGGCGTGATCAACATCGTGCTGAAGTCGCAGGTCAACGAGACCCAGTTGAGCGGCAGCTACGGCACCACCTCCGAAGGCGACGGCGACCTGTACTCGGGCACCGCCAACACCGGCTTCGCGCTGGGCCAGGACGGCGGCTTCCTCAACCTGACCGCCGAGGCGCGCAAGCGCGGCGAGACCAACCGCGCCGGCCCGGATTCGCTGCGCACCCTGCCAGGTCCGCCACGCGTGACCCAGCACATCGGCGACAGCAACACCAAGGACGGCTACCTGTGGTGGAACGCCGGCCTGCCGATCGACAAGGCCAGCGAGTTCTACGCCTTCGGCGGCATCTCCAAGCGCAAGAGCGATTCGTACGGCTTCTTCCGCTCGGCCGGCGACGACCGCACCATCCCGTCGATCGCGCCGAACGGCTACCTGCCGGCCATCCACACCGACATCAAGGACGCCTCGTTCGCGTTTGGCTACCGCCGCGACCTGGCCAACGACTGGAAGGCCGACGTCAGCATCAACTACGGCGCCAGCGAGCTCGGTTTCCATGAGTCGGACAGCGTCAACGTCAGCTACTGGTACGAGAAGAAGGCCGACGGCAGCATCTACGGCGAATCGCCGCGCGACGCCAACACCGGCACGCTGAAGTTCAACCAGCTGACCTTCAACGCCGACGTCAAGGGCCCGGTCAAGGTCGGCGACGGCAGCATCTTCCTAGCCACCGGCTTCGAATACCGCGCCGACAACTACCAGATCGTCGCCGGCGACCCGGTCTCCTACCAGTACGGCCGCACCAACAACCCGGCCATCGTCATCAAGACCCCGAGCGGCGCCACCGCGGCCTCCGGCATCCAGGGCTTCCCTGGCTACACGCCGGCCACCGCGGTCGATTCGGGCCGCCACAACATCGCCCTGTTCCTGGACGCCGAGCACAAGCCGGTCGACAACCTGACCCTGGCCGGCGCCGTGCGCTACGAAAAATACTCGGACTTCGGCAGCACCGTCACCGGCAAGCTGAGCGCCCGCTTCGACCCGACCAAGGAAATCGGCTTCCGCGGCAGCCTGTCCACCGGCTTCCGCGCGCCGAGCGTGCAGCAGGAGTTCTACAGCTCCGTGTCGACCAACCTGAATAACGGCGTGCTGACCGAAACCCTGACCGCGCGCCAGGGCAGCGCCGTCACCCAGGCCTTCGGCATCGCGCCGCTGAAAGAGGAAACCTCGACCAGCGGCAGCGTCGGGATGGTGCTGCGTCCGGCGAAGAACATGTCGCTGACCGCCGACCTGTACGAGATCAAGATCAAGGACCGCATCGTGTTCTCGAGCGAGATCGCACCTGAGGCCAACGGCGGCCCGATCGCCAACATCCTCAAGCCGCTGGGCGTGGGCCAGGCGCAGTTCTTCACCAACGCGGTCGACACCCGCACGCGCGGCCTGGACATCGTGGCCGAGCATACCTCCAAGTTCGCGGCGTCGACCCTGGTGCTGTCCGGCCAGCTGGGCTTCAACAAGACCGAAGTCACCAAGCGTCATTCGACGTCGTCGGTGCTGACCGGCGAGCAGCTGTTCGACAAGTCGCAAGTGACCCTGATCGAACACGGCCAGCCACGCAAGCACCACGTGGTGGCGGCCGACTACACCGCCGGCCAGTGGAACGTGAACACCCGCGCCAACTACTACGGTGAAGTGGAAGCGGAAAACTTCAGCCCCCTGCAGAAGTGGGACGCCAAGTGGCTGGTGGACGCCTCCGTGCGCTACGCCTACACCAAGCGCACCTTCTTCAGCATCGGCGTGAACAATATGTTCAACCAGCTGCCGTCGGAGTGGACCAACGGCGGCGCGTTCCCGAAACTGGGCTTCACCCGCTGCTGGGAAACCTGCCCGATCGGCGTGAACGGCCGCTCGATGTACATCCGCGCCGACACCGCGTTCTAATGCCGGCTTGAACGGTTGGCGGCGAACGCCGCCAGGTGCAGTATGGCCGCCAACTGTTTGACCAGTCCCTCCATCCGCTCGGCCGGCACTTGTGCGTAGCCGAGCATCAGTCCCTTCCAGCCCGACGTCCCCTGCGTGTCCTTGCCGCTCAGCGCCTCGGCCACGATGCCGTGTTCCAGCGCCTGCGCGCTGATCGCGTGGTCGTCCAGGTCCGCGCGTGTGAAACGCAGCGCCAGGTGCATGCCGGCCGAGCCGCCGTGCACCGTCGCCACCGATCCCAGATGCTGTTCCAGCGCCGCCACCAGCGCGTCGCGCCGCTGCCGGTACAGCCGCCGCATGCGGCGCAGGTGCAGCGCGAACTGGCCGCTGCGCAGGAACTCCGCCAGCGCCAGCTGCTCGGCCACGCGCCCGCGCGCGGACGACTGCGCGCGCATGCGGGCGAAATCGTCGGCCAGCCATGGCGGCACCACCACGAAGCCGATCCGCAGCGACGGGAACATGGTCTTGCTGAAGGTACCCAGGTAGACCACCGGCGCGTCCGGCGCCAGGCCCTGCATGGCCGACAGCGGCGCGCCGTCGTGGCGGAATTCGCTGTCGTAGTCGTCCTCGATGATCAGGGCGCCGGCCTCGCGCGCGGCGGCGATCAGCGCCATGCGGCGGCGCAGACTGAGCACGCTGCCCACCGGGTACTGGTGCGACGGCGTGGTGTAGATCAGGCGCGGTGGCCGCAGCAGCCAGTCGGCGGCGGCGGGCGCGATGCCGTCGTCGTCGACCTCGATGCCGGCCACATTCAGGCTGGCCGCGCGCGCCGCCGCCAGCGCGCCGCCGTAGCCGGGGCTCTCGATCCAGATGGTGTCGCCGACGTCGGCCAGCGCGCGCACGCACAGATCCAGGCTGCTCTGGGTGCCGTCGGTGATGAACACCTGCGCCGCCTCGCACACCACGCCGCGCGCCGCGCGCAGATGGTCGGCGATGGCCTCGCGCAGCTGCGGCTCGCCGGCCGGGTCGCCGTAGTTGAGCTGCTCCACCGTCAGCGTGCGCCACGCGCGTTCCAGCATGCGGCGCCACAGCGTCAGCGGAAAATGATCGAGCGCCGGCACGCCGGGCACGAAGGCGCCCATCATCTCGGCCGCTCCCTGCGGCGGGCGCAGGGAGCGCGCGCGCTGCGACAGGCCGGCCTGCGGCACGGCGGCCTGGCGCTGCGCGGCGGGCTTGCGGTCCGGCGCCACGGCGGCCACCACGGTGCCGCGCCGGTCGGTGGTGACGAAGCCCTCGCTGGCCAGCTGCTCGTAGGCGTACAGCACAGTGTTGCGGGCCAGGCCCAGCTCCTCGGCCAGCGCGCGCGACGCGGCCAGGCGCGTGCCCGCCGCCAGCGTGCCGTTGCGGATCGCCGCGCGCAGGCATTCGTGCAGCATGCGCTGGCGCGGCCAGCCGCGATGGCGGTTCTGCGCGGCGTAGCCGTCGATCAGCAAGGCAAAGTCCATTCGTGGCTCCATAAAAATGACGATTGCTGGACCTGTTTAAGGGGCCAGCCAGCCATTATATTGCGGCTTCAACCTTTTTGGATGGAGATCATGACCGAACCAGCAAACCACGCCGCACCGAGCGAACGCACCCGCGTCCGCCGCATTCCGACCAACGCGCATTACGACACCGCCACGCTGCACGCGATCATCGACGACGCCTATCTGTGCCACATCGCCTTCGCTGACGACAAAGGATCGCACTGCATTCCGACCGCCTGCTGGCGCGAGGGGAACCACCTGTACATCCACGGTTCCAACGGCAGCCGCATGCTCAAGCGTTTGACGGAGAGCGAGACCTGCGTGACCATCACGCACCTCGACGGCCTGGTGATGGCGCGTTCGGCGTTCAACCATTCGATGAACTACCGCTCGGCGATGGTGTACGGCCGCTTCGAGGTGGTGGCGGACGAGGGCGAACGTCGCCGCACGATGGAGACGTTCATGGAGAAGCTGGCGCCGGGCCGCCAGGCCGAGATCCGTCCGGGCTCGGACAAGGAGTACGCGGCCACCACCATCATGCGCATCGCGCTCGACGAAGCGGCCTGCAAGGTGCGCGCCGGCGCCCCGGAGGACGACGAGGAGGACATGAGCTGGCCGGTGTGGGCAGGCGTGCTGCCGTTCGAGCGCGTGCAGATGAAGCCCATCGCCGATCCAGCCTGCACCCACGCCGCGCCGGCCTACGTGATGGGCTGGCAGAAGTGGTAACGCTGCGGCGCTAGCCGGGACAGGCGCGCGCCGCGCCTACGGCGACACCCAGCGCGACTTGCCGACAACGCGCCTGTCCTTATCCAATGCCACCGACCATGCCTCGGTATCGAGCGACAAGCTGTTCTCGAACCAGAGGCGCTCCACGCAGCTACCGTCGCACGGTTGAGACGCGTATCGCGCAAACAAGGCACCCGCCTTCTCTCGCACAGACGGCTGCGCGCCGAAACGAGCAATCACCGCCGCCTCCGTGTCACCCACCCGCACAGCGTCAAATGCCGCATTGCGCGAGTGCGACTTGAACGCGCACAAACCAACACTCGCGACAATGGCTGCACTGATGATAAGCAGGATGACGCTCAACGCACTTCGTCCCCTCATGCGAATAACCATTGTCTTCATGGCTTCTCGTTGACCGTCGAACGCACCCGTTCACCTTCGCCCGGATCGATGCGCCCAATTTCTTCAACCGTTCGCTCGATTTCCAGATCGACAGCCGGGCTCCTTTGCAACTGCCGCAGCAGAACGACGAGTCTCATCTTGTCCAGAACGTCTGGGCAACGCGCGGCTACCCTCGCCCATCGTAAGCCCTCATCAAAATTCAAGGCGACATTCAAATAGTGCAGGGACAAGCGTCTCGCTGCGGCGCAGTCGCCAGCAAGTGCCAGAGGCTTTAGGTCAGCAACCGCTTTATCGCTTAAAGCATACTGCTCTTCCATCCCGTACGAAGACGATCGCTGGGTGCTCCTCCAATACACACCTATTGCCACGATCGCAGCAGTTAGCAGCAGCACCACAGCACCGAAGGTCATCAATCTACTGCGCTCTTTTTTCAGCAATTAACTTCCCCATGGCGTACTCACTTCGCACGACAATTTTCCCATGCTCAGCGGCGATAAACGCACCATGCGCGAGCTGACATCTTGCCATTCGTCCCGACTCCCCCCAAGGTCCGTACTCCAATATCGCGCCATCCGGGCAATGAACGTCTCTTGTCGCATTTTCGATTGCCAAATAGTCTGCATTTGGCTTGTCTGAGACACCTCGTAAACTCAAAAATGATATGGAAAGGATCGGACCGACAAGAATTCCGCGCAAATCAAGAGCAGGTCAGCCTTGATGCTCAACCAGTGTCTGAATGTCAGCCCGTCCCCGGCGCTTACTCCGTTCGCGGCCGTTTTTCGGAACGGCCGCTGCTCGCAAGCTCCAGCAAATCTCCGGGTGCAATCACATATGCGGAGGAGGGACTAACAGGATGATCCCTTCCTTGAAAAAGAATCCCGGGCCGGCAGAATTGAATGTAGTTTACTTACATATCGCTCGCCACCAAAATGATCAAAATACAACATGGAAGCGCTTCCCGCAGGAGAAAGCCTGACTTCCCGGCGATTTTTGGCGCTCCGGAAGGAATATCTGTTTGACTTGATCTCTAGTTTTAATACAAGATTGTTTTCAAGCGGCCAAAGAATGCCGTTCATAAAGCAATCCCTACAACACCAGGAGACAGTCAACATGAAGTTCACTACGCACTCGTCCGGCGTCCGCGCCGCGTTCCCTCTCACCCCGGTGGCCGCCGCCTGCGCGGTGCTGCTGTCGGCGCTGTCCGCGCCGGTGCACGCGCAGAGCGCCGCGCCGCAAGCGTCCGACGCGCCGATGTCCACGGTGGTGGTGGCGGGCATCCGCCGCGGGATCGAGGACGCGATCTCGGTCAAGAAGGACTCGACCTCCATCGTCGAATCCATCTCCGCCGAGGACATCGGCAAACTGCCCGACGTCAGCATCGCCGAATCGATCGCCCGCCTGCCCGGCCTGGCGGCGCAGCGGGTGGCCGGCCGCGCGCAGGTGATCAGCATTCGCGGCCTGTCGCCGGACTTCGCCACCACGCTGCTCAACGGCCGCGAACAGGTCAGCACCGGCGACAACCGCAGCGTGGAATTCGACCAGTATCCGTCCGAGCTGCTGAGCGGCGTGACCGTCTACAAAACGCCCGACGCGGGCCTGGTGGGCCAGGGCCTGTCCGGCACCATCGACATGCAGACCGTGCGCCCACTGGCCTTCTCCGGCCGCACACTGTCGGTCAATGTGCGCGGCGAGCAGAACTCGATGGGCAAGATCGCCAACACCAAGGACACCGGCCACCGCATCAGCGCCAGCTACATCGACCAATTCGCCAACCGCACGGTCGGCGTGGCGCTCGGCATCGCCAGCCTGGAGTCACCCATCCTCGACAACGAGACCGGCACCTACGAGCCGTTCGACCAGAGCAAGGTGTCCGGCGTCCCGGCCGGCACCTACGTCACCGCCGGCGTCAAGGCGCTGGCCAAGAGCGGCACGCTCAAACGCACCGGCTTGATCGGCGTGCTGGAATACCGGCCGAACAAGATGTGGACCAGCACCCTGGACGTCTTCGCCTCCGAGTTCAAGCAGGTCGACACCAACAACCAGTTCGAGGTCAACCTGGGCGGCTACAACGGCAGCAACAACCCGGTGGGCTTCAACTACAGCAGCACCAACATCGTCAACGGCACGCTGCTGGGCGGCACCGCGACCGGCGCCTACCCGCTGGTGCGCGGCCAGTACAACAACCGCAAGGATGAAATCCGCACCGCCGGCTGGGCCAACAAATTCAACTTCGGCAGCTGGTCGCTGCTGGCCGACGCCAACTACTCGGAAGCCAAGCGCGATGAGACCTACCTCGAAAACAACCTGCAGCTGCAAAGCGCGGGCGGCGGCGCCTTCAACGATCCGCTGATGACGGTGGGCTGGGCGACCGGCCACTTCGCCACCATCGCCGGCAAGCTCGATTACAGCGATGCGTCCAAGCTCTATACCGGCAACTCGATCTACGGCTACGGCAGCACCTACTCGCCGCACCTGAAGGACACGATGAAGAGCTTCAAGCTGGCCGCCACGCTGCCGGCGCCGGAGATGCTGGACAAATACCTGGGCGGCTTCGACGTCGGCGTCAACTACAGCGACCGCACCAAGACCAAGCGCCAGCCATCCGGCCAGCTGTTCGCCAACGGGAATCCGACCATCTCCAGCGACCTGCTGTACTCCCCGGTTGACCTGGGCTTCGCCGGCGGCGGCATCGTCCCGTCGTGGAACGTGCCGGCGGTGATCGCCAAGTACTTCAACCCGATCAACTACAGCCTGGCCAACAACGCCGGCACCATCAGCCGCGCGTGGGACGTGACCGAGAAGATCACCACCGGCTACGCCCGCGCCAACATCGACAGCGACTGGGGCGGCGTGTCCGTGCGCGGCAACTTCGGCGCACAGCTGGTGCACACCGACCAGTCCTCGCAGTCGCTGTACGCCGACAACGGCGGCACGGCCCATCCGATCGAGGACGGCAAGGCCTACAACGATATCCTGCCGAGCATGAACCTGGCCTTCGGCCTGCCGCATGAGCAAACGCTGCGCCTGTCGGTGGCCAAGCAGATCGCCCGCGCGCGCGTCGACCAGCTCAACGCCGGCTTCAACTTCACCGTCGATCCAGGCACGCGCCTGCCGAGCGGCAGTGGCGGCAACGCGCGCCTCGATCCATGGCGCGCCAAGGCCTTCGACGTCTCGTGGGAAAAGTACTTCGCCAAGAAGGGCTATGTGGCGCTGGCCGGCTTCTATAAAAAGCTCGACACCTACATCTACACCTTCTCCGAGACGCGCGACTTCTCGCAGTTCACGCCTGGCACCAACGCCATCACCAACATGGGCCAGTACACCACGTCCTACAACGGCAACGGCGGCATGCTGAAAGGCGCCGAGCTGTCCGTGTCGGTGCCGCTGGAACTGCTGACGCCAGCGCTGGACGGCTTCGGCGTGCTGGCCAGCAGCTCGTACACCGAGAGCGGGATCGACATCAAGCAGGTCAACGCGACCATCGGCAAGATCCAGTTGCCTGGCCTGTCGCGCAACGTCACCAACCTGACGCTGTACTACGAGAAGGCCGGCTTCTCGACCCGCGTGAGCACGCGCCGCCGTTCGGATTATGTGGGCGAGATCGGCAACTTCGCCGGCGACCGCCAGCTGCGTTACGTGGTGGGCGACAGCCCGGTGGACTTCCAGATCGGCTACACCTTCAACGAAGGCACGTTCAAGGGCATGGGCGTTCTGCTCCAGGTGAACAACCTGACCAACGAAGCGTATGAGACCTACGCCAACAGCAAGGACCGTCAGCTGGAGTATGCGAAGTATGGCCGCACGGTTCTGTTTGGGGTCAACTACAAGTTCTGACCGATGTTCCAAGGATGCCGGCCGAAGTACCAGGCCGGCCTTGATCCTGCGACCGCGGTTGCAGGGTCTTTTTTACTGGCGCTGCCCGGACTCGCGATACCACAAGCCCAGCATGCACAAGGCAAACGCCAGGGCGAAAGGCGCAACCGGCAAGGGACGGCCGGCGGCGGCCACGCCATCGGCACCGGCGCTCGCCATCCGCGCCGCATAGGTCGCGGTGGCGTCGCGCCGCAAGGCCCGCTGCCACGCCGGCCAGTCCTTGACGTCGTAGACATATTCCAGCGCCGGCGCCTCCATGCCGGCCGCATCGAACCTCATCCACCCGGCACTGCGCGGCCACCATGCGCCGCATCGCGAATCGGCCTTGTCGGCGCGCGCCAGCAGCGGCAGCGCGGGCCCGCCGTCGGCCGGCTGCGCGCTTGCCGCCGCGCCTCCCACGACGCAAACTTCGCCGCGCAAACCTGGCAGCGGCATAGGGTCCGGCATACGCCAGCTGGTTTTCTGGACGCCCGCCAGCGCGATCTTGTCCATCGCGCCCTGCCACCACAAGGCCAGTGCTTGCGGTGAGTTGATGGCGTAGCGGTGCCAGTCCGATACGCCGATCCACACCACACGGCCCTGCTGCAAATCGCGCTGCCAGAGCCAGGGCTGCTTCTTGCTGTCGCGCGCCGCCACAGACCACGGCGCGGTGGCATCATCGCCGGGATTGAGCGCGGCGGGAGGCATCGCCAGCACGGTGCCTGCGACGGTGAACTGGCGCGTGTCTTCCTTCTCCGTGGTGGGCGATTGCGGATGCAGGCGCAGGCCGAACTCGCGCTGCCACATCGCGACATCGGCGGCGTTCGCACCCAGCACCACCAGCGGTACGCCTTGCCGCGTCTGCGCCAGTAGCGCGCCACGCGCGGAAGGGTTCATGTGTTCCACGTAGGCCGCATCAACGAACATCGCATTCGGCGCCGTCAACGGAGCGCGTGCGGTTTCGCTGCGTGCCACGGCTTTGCCCAGGGTGACGCTCCAGTCCAGCACCGCGTTGCCGTCGGCCAGAAGCTGGTTCAAGGCGCGCGCGTCGAACGACGGCGCATCGAAGCGGCCCTGTATCTGCAAGGGTGTCGGGTCCTTTACCTGCAATGGTATCGGTCCTTGGGTGATCACTTTTCCGGCGGCGTCCAGCAGGCGGGCTTGTAACACCATGGCCTCCGCCACCGGCGGCAGCCATTGCACGCTCAGCGACGGCGTTCCAGCGACGGACAGATTGGAATCCGCCAGCACCTGCTTGTTTTCGGCCAGTAGCTGCAAGCGCCATCCCGCCGGCGCTGGCGCGCGGCGAACCGTCAGCGTGAAGATGCGGCCCAGCGATATCGAGCGCGGGAAGTCCAGCCAGAGCTGGTCCGTTGCGGCTGGCGCCCACTGCACGCGGCGCGCCGGCAGGTCACGCCACTCCGCTTCGCGCAGGCCGTCGCCGCTCAGGGCGATGGTTTGGGCGTGGGCTATCGCCTGCAGGGACGCTTCGCCGATGCCGCCGGATGCGTCGGTCGCCACCTTCGCGATGTTCTCGCTGGCCTGCGGCAAGCGTATATCGGCCAGCGCGACCGCCAGCGACGACGAGGCCACCACGATCAGCGCGGCATCGATCCATTTGCGCTTGCGCCCATACAGCACGGCGCTGACTGCGCCGGCGGCCAACGTCGCTGCGGGTACGGCGATGGCCGTCAATTCCATGTTCATCATTTCGACGGCTCCTTACCGCTCCAGGCCTGGCGGAACGGCGTGTCCGTCGATGTCCGTGCTTGCAGCAGCACTGGGGCATCCGTCAGTGTGCCGCGCAGCCATGCGCGCAATTCGCCGCGACACGGCGCGCAGCCATCCTGCACATCCTGCACCGCGCGTTGTGCGCTCAGCCTCTGTTCCTGGTCGGTGATGCGGGCGGCGATGGTGTCGCGGGCGGCCTTGCTCCACAGGGCCGGCAGCGCGCCGTCCTGCGACAAGGCCTGCACCAGTTCGCGCACTTCGGCAGGCACCGTGTCGCCGGCTGTACCTTGTGCGCGCTTGTAGCTTAATACGCCGACGATGTCGCCGCTCATGCGCTTCTCTTCCTTCAGCGCGGGCGGCACGAAGGCGGTGCGGTGCAGGTAGATCCGCTCAGCGGCCTGCAGCTCCTTGATCGCGTCCAGCGCTTTGTATTCGGGTGGCAGCGCGGGCTTGGGCGAGATCGCGCGCAACGATTTTTCCGCGTCCCACATGGCCGACAACGCGCGCTTGAGCACCGCTTTGGTCTTGGGATCGAAGATGGTGGCGTTGTCTTCCTGGTCGTGCGCGTGGCCGAACTCCTTCACCACCGACATCTCACTGCCGAAGGCTGCCTTGCCGCCGTGGTGCTCCTCGCCTTCGTGGTCGTGTTCATCGCCGAACAGGCTGGATTCTTCGCCAAGGAACTGGCCGTAGCGCAGGCGCAGGCTGGCCTGGTCCGAGGCGATGGCTTCGCTGCGCGCGCGCACTGTGGCCGTCGGCATGTTGGGGTGGGCCTGCATGTCGGCCACCAGCTGTTCGGTGTCGATGATGATCTGCCGCTGGCTGCGCAGGTTTTCCGGCTTGGCCAGCGACGGCAGCGCGGTGGCGTCCAGGCTTTCCGCTTCCGGGGCGGGCAGGCGCAGCGTGTAGGTCGGAGATTGGGTGGTGTGCGGGTTGTCCGGCGAGTTATCCGTGGCACGCACGAAGAAATACAGTTCGTCGCCAGGCTCCATGCCGAGTTCCGCCAGCGTCCATTGTTTTTTCCAGTTGCGGGTTTTCGGATCGGCCGATTGGGGCAGTGGCACTTCGCGGTCGGTGAAGCGGATGTTCTCGCCGCTGCCGCGCGCCAATGTCATGTGCAGGCTGGCGCGGACGATGGCGTAATCGTCGCGGGCGCTGACGGAGATCTGCGCGGTCCTCGCGTCCTTGGAGAGGATGTGTATCAATTCGTTCGGCTCTACGATGGTCACTTGCGGCGCCTGGTCGGGCGTGACACGGATGTTGTAGCGGGTGCTGTTCTTGCCGCGTGCGCGCCAGAACATGGATTCTTCGACGCGCTTCATCGCGCAGGCTTCGGTGACGGGCAGGCTGGCGCCGTCGCCCAGTTCCACCGCCGGCTGCGCGCCGCTGGGGTTGCGCACGCACCAGCGCACTTCGGAGAATTGCGGTACCTGGATGTCGCGGGCTGCGGTCTCAAATGGCTTGGCGCCGGTGTAGGCCGGCGGCGTTACGCGCAGGTAGATTTCGCCGTCGACGATGGCCCTTGGGGCCTGGCTGTTGGCGGCTGGCGCGCTGGCGGCGGTCTGCTTGCCGTGGTAGCCCCATGCGGCGCCTGCCGCGGCAAGGCTTAGCAGGATGGGCAGGATGCTCATTCGCACGCGGGTGCGGGCGATGTTGCGATAGTCATCTTCGCCCAGCACGTCGGCGAGGCGGGCTTGCAGGCGTTGTTGCTGTAGCCTTGCGATGGGGGTAGTGGCGTCGGCGGCCAGCAGTGTGCTGCTGTCTTCCAGTGCGGGGATGGCAGCGTTCAGCCAGGAGGTCCATTCGCGTTTGATGCGCTGGCGCCAGCGATAGATGTCGATGGCCAGCCAGGCGGCCCACGGCAGCAGGGCCGCGATCACCAGCGGGCGTGCGGCGTGCGGCAGGACCAGGGCGGCGGCCAGCGGCGCCAGTGCGGCCAGCCATTGGGGGACGCGGCGGCGCAGGACGGCGGCCCAGAGGTGGCGGCGCAGGGTATCAGCTTCGCCGTGCATGGCTCAGTATCCGTTCGAGTAAAAACAGCGCAAGCAGGACAAGCGCCAGCCAGGCGGCGGGCTTGGCGTCGGTGATGGCAGGCAGCGCGCTGCGGGTGGTGCCTAGGGTTTGCGTTGGCATGGGGTAGGCCGGAGCTGGGGCGGGGCTTAGCTGTTGCCACGCTTCGTAGAGCGCGCGGGCGGTGTCGGCGTCGCGCGGGGGGAAGGCGTCGGAGGTCCACATGCGGCCGCGCGGGGAGGCGGCGTATTTCAGCGTGAGGCCGTTGATGGTTAGCGTGGAGGTGCTTGCCAGTTCGGGGAACGCGGGGCTTGGTGCAGCCAGCCACCAGTGCGGGGCGCGCCAGTTGGCGGGCGGCGCGGATGGGGATTCCCAGATGATCAGCTCCGTCGCGGTGGTCGGCTCGGCGGCGAGCGTGTAGCGTTCGACGCCATCGCCGGCGCGGCCAAAGGCGGCGAGCAACGAACGCCAGGCAGCGCCCTGCTCCTGCGCGCCGGCCAGCACGATGTGGTGCTCGGCCCGCAGCCGTCCGGAAGATGCGGCCGGCGTAGCGGCGGGGGCGCCCAGCGTGGTGGCGATGGAAGCGGCCGGCGGCGCGGCGGTGGCGGCGGATGGCAGCTTGGTGCGAAGGTCGATCTGGTGGCTGAAAGGCGGCACTCGGGCTGGCATCGCTATCTGTTCGCCACGGGAGACGATCAGCAGGCGCGCGCCGGGGCGCCAATCGCGCTCGTGCTGGCGCAGCCATTGCAGGCCGTTCGGAGGCAGTTCGATGCGCTGGGCGGCGCTCATGCCGGCGGCGGTGATCTGCTGTTCGGCCCAGGCCTTGTCGGCGCCGGCGTCCAGCAGCACGGTGTCGCCTCGCCATGGGAAGATGGTCGCGGCCAGCCAGGCGATCAACGTCACCAGCATCAGGCAGCGCACCAGCAGAAGCAAGCGGTCGCGCCATCGCCATATGCGCAGTTGCTCCGGCGCGGCCGACGGCAGGAAGCGCGCGGTCGCCAGCGGCTCGGCCTTCAGGCGCTGGCGTTTCTGGCGGTGCCACCATATCGGCAGCAGCAGCACCGGCAGCGCGAGCCACCACAATGGATATGAGCTCAACATCATTTTGCGCGCGCTCCCGCCAGCTGCAACCAGCTGCGCAGCACTCCGCCCAACGGCTGCTCGATGCGCGCCTCGTAGTGGACGATATTGTTTTGACGGCAGCTGGTCGCCACGGCGTCGAAGTGCGCGCGGCTTTGCTGCTTGTAGCTTTCGCGGTCGGCGTTGGTCATGCGGCGCAAGCCGTCGCTTTGCTCCGGATCGCGGTAGGCCGCGCCGGCCTTGAAGCTGGCATCGACTTCCGCTTGCGTGCGCAAGGTCAGCAGGCGCACGTCATGCCGCAGGCTGCGCAGGCGCAGCAGCGCTTCGCTGAGCGGCGACGGCCAGTCGAGGAAATCGCTGGCGGCGAATATCAGACTCGGTGAGCGGGCGAAGTGCAAATTCGCCTTCAGCACCTCGGCGCTGGGCAGGCCGCCTTCCGCCCTGGCCTTGGCCAGCTGCGCCAGCACGCGCTGCAACTGGCGCGGCCCGCGCGAGGCTTGCGTGAATTCGACCTTGCCACCACTGCACACCACCAGTCCAAACGCGTCGCCCTGCCGCTGCGCGATGGCGGCCACGCAGGCCAGCACGGTGCGCGCGAACCACAGCTTGTCGACGCCGTTGATCTCGCGACTGGGCTCCGCCATCGAGGCGCTGGCGTCCAGCCACAACCAAGTGGCGACGTGGCTGTCGCGCTCCGCCTCGCGGACGAAGTAGCGGTCGGCCCGCGCCAGCAGCTTCCAGTCGACGCGGCGCCACTCGTCGCCCGGCGCGTAGGCACGGTACTCGGAGAATTCGACGCCGGCGCCGCGCTCGCGGCCCGCGTGCAGGCCGTGGCCCAGCCCCGCCAGCACGTGGCGGATCACCAGGTCCAGGTCCTTGGTCTGCGCCATCATCGCCGTCATGGCGGCGGGCGTGGAAGCGCCTGCCGGACTGGCGCCCGGCGCGGACGGTTTAAAGGTCGATTGCATCGCGGCTCAGGCTTAGTCCGGGCGGATATGCTCGCGCAGCGCCAGCAGGATGTCGGCGATCGCCACGCCGTCAGCCTCCGCCTCGAAGTTGCGGATCACGCGATGCGCCAGCACCGGCAGCAGCATCTCAGCGATATCCTCGCGCGTAACGGCCAGGCGGTTGTGCATCAACGCGCGCGCCTTGGAGGCCAGCACCAGCGCCTGCCCCGCGCGCGGGCCAGCGCCCCAGCCGACATGTTTCTTCACCGCCGGCACCGTCGTCAACGCCGGACGGGTGGCGCGCACCAGACGCGTCGCATAGGCCAGCAGATAGTCGCCGATTTCGATGTCGCGCACCAGCTGCTGCAGGCGCAGCAAGGTCTCCACGTCCATCACCGGATCGGCGTCCTTCAAGCCGGCGTGGGTGGTGGCGGAGACCATCGCGATCTCCTCTTCCTCGGTTGGATACACCACGTCGATGCGCAGCAGGAAGCGGTCCAGCTGCGCTTCCGGCAGCGGATAGGTGCCGGCCTGCTCGATCGGGTTCTGCGTCGCCAGCACGAAGAAAGGCTTGGGCAGCCTGTGCGTCTGGCCGGCGAAGGTCACGCTGCGTTCCTGCATCGCCTCCAGCAGCGCCGATTGCGTCTTCGGCGGCGCGCGGTTGATCTCGTCGGCCAGCAGCACCTGCGTGAACACCGGCCCTTGCTGGAAGCGGAACTCGCGCTTGCGCGTCGCGTGGTCCTCTTCAAGAATCTCGGTGCCGACGATATCGGACGGCATCAAGTCCGGCGTGAACTGCACGCGATGGAAGTCCATGTCCGTCGCCTGCGACAGCGATTTGACCAGCAGCGTCTTGCCCAGTCCCGGCACGCCCTCCACCAGCGCGTGGCCGCCGGCCAGAAGGCAGATGATCAGCGAATCGATCACGTTTTCCTGGCCGATGATCACACGGGACATGCTCGCCTTCAGCGCCGCCACCTTGGCGCTCAGCGCGCCGATTTCATTTTCGCTCCAGGCGATTGCACTATCCAAGATCAGGCTCCCAACGCATATTGAATGATATTGACCGCGAAGCGGGTGTTGTCGACCACCAGCCAGCGCTTGTTGCGGAAGTCATAGTCCCACTCGCAGCCGTAGTCCTTGTTGCTGTACAAAAGCCGCACGCGGCCGCCGACTTCCACCGCCTTCAGGTAATCGTGCACCAGATCGTCGCCCCAGCCGTTGAGTTCCACGCTGGTGTTGGGCGGGCCGTCGAAATGGAAGAAGCTCGAATACACCGGATGCGTGTTCGGGATCTTGTGCAGCGCCTTCGGTCCGAAGATACGGGCGATTTCGGCCTCGAACGATTTGGCGAACAAGCCGTCGATATCGTGGTTGCAATCGTCCACGAACAGGAAGCCGCCGCCCTTGATGTAGCGCTCCAGGTTCTTGCGCTCGGCCGGCGTGAACTGCACCAGCTTGTGGCCGGCGAAGTAGCAGAACGGCGCCTCCAGCATCTTCGAATCCGACAGCGCGACGATGTGCTCAACGGGATCAACCCGCAGGGTCGTGTATTCGACCAGCGAATTGAGCACGTTGCTCGGCATGCGGATATCGACATCCCAGTCGCCCGACTCGTAGGTCAGGCGGGTGAAGTAAAAATCGTAGTTGGCCACAACCTGCCTTTAAACCGCGTCCGACAGGGAAGTGAAGTTGAAGTCGCGTACCTTCATCGGCGGGATCAGCATCTGGAACCGCACCTCGTCGCCGCCGATCACCACCGGCTTGCCCAGTTCATCGATATTGTTCAGCATCGACACCGGACTTTCGTTGAAGCGGAAGTTCTTGATCGGATGCTTGATCTTGCCGTTCTCGATGTAGAAGGTGCCGTCGCGCGTCAGCCCGGTCAGCAGCAGCGACTGCGGATCGACCATGCGGATGTACCAGGTACGCGTGACCAGCACGCCCTTCTTGGTCGACGCGATCAGCTCCTCGGTCGACTTGCCGCCGCCCGCCATGATCATGTTGCCGTGCCGGCCCGACGCGCGCTGGCCCTGCTTCTCGGCCCAGTAGCGCGTGTAGTCGAGCGAGGCCACCTTGCCGCCCTTGATCACGTCCGTGCGTTCGCGCGCCAGCATCGACGAATCGTCCCACGCCAGCACCGGCACGTCCTTGTCCCACGGGTCGGCCCAGACGTTGACCTGCTCGTCGAACAGCTTCTCGCCCAGGCGGTTGCCGCCGCCCTTCTTCGACAGGAAGCTTCGGCCCTCGTCGGCGCGGCGCGCATCGAAGGCGCCGAACATGCGGCCGATGATTTCCGACGTCGCCGCCGGCTCCAGGATCACCGTGTAGCGGCCCGGCTCCAGCGCCTTGGCGTCCACCGATTTCAACGCCTTCTCGATCGCGATTTCCGAGGCTTCGCGCGCGTCGAACTTCTTCGCATCGGTGGCCGAGCGCGTGGCCCAGCCGGAACCGCGTCCGTCCTCGGTGCGGGTGGTGATGGTGAAGCCCAGATTGCTCAAGGTCTGGTGGCCGAACACGCCGTTCGAATTGGCGATCGTTTCAAAGCCGGTGGTGTCGCTGAAGAATCCCGCAGCGACCAATCCCTGCTTGCGGCAGGCGTTGATGCTGGCCGCCGCCACTTCGGCGCGGTATTCGGGATCGATGGCGGCGGTGGCTTCGTTGTAGGTGGCGGACGACTTGTACTCCTGCTTCTTGATCGCCGGCAGGAACTCGGGATTCTCCGGCGCCAGACGCGCCACGTCTTCGGCACGGCGTACGGCGCGCTCCAGCGCCTTGTCGTCGAATTCATTGATCGAGGCCGTGCCCTGGCGCTTGCCGAAGGCGACGCTGACGGTAAGCTGAGTATTCTCCGTCAGGCCGGCGGTCGACACGGCGTTGCGCGCGTAGCGGATATTGCCATTGCGGCTGCCGCTGATCTGCACGCGGCACTCGTCGGCCTTGGACAGCGACATCACCTTGTCGCAAATGCGTTTTGCTTCTTCCTGGTTCAGCATCTTCATTGTTTATCCTATCTTGCGAGCGGTGTTGATGACGTTGATGCCGTTGAAGCGCGTGGTCGGCGATCCATGCGATACCGCGCTCACTTGCGAAGGCTGGCCTTTGCCGTCGAAGAAGGAACCGCCCATGCGCCAGTCGCGTTCATCGCACAGCGCCGAGCAGGCGTTCCAGAACTCCTGCGTGTTGGACTGGTAGGCCACGTCCTCCAGCTGGTTGGTGATCTTGCCGTTCTTGATCTCGAAGTACAGCTGGCCGCCGAACTGGAAGTTGTAGCGCTGCTGGTCGATCGAGTACGAACCGCGGCCCAGGATGTAGATGCCCTTCTTGATGTCCTTGACCATGTCGTCCGGCGTGAGCGGCTTCTTGCCCGCCTCCAGCGACACGTTGGGCATGCGCTGGAACTGCACGCTGCTCCAGCTGTCCGCGTACGAGCAACCGTGCGACTCCTTCTCGCCGATGATGGCCGCCTGGTCGCGCGTGGCCTGGTAGTTGACCAGGATGCCGTTGCGGATCAGGTCCCAGCGCTTGGAGGCCACGCCTTCGTCGTCGTAGCCCACGCAGCCCAGCGAGCCTGGCGTGGTCTTGTCGGCGACGATGTTGACCAGCTCCGATCCATACTTGAAGTTCTTGCTCTTCCACTTGTCCAGCGTGGCGAAGCTGGTGCCGGCGTAATTGGCCTCGTAACCCAGCACGCGATCCAGCTCGGTGGCGTGGCCGACCGACTCGTGGATGGTCAGGAACAGGTGTTCCGGCGACAGCACCAGGTCGTACTTGCCCGGTTCGACGGTTTTCGCGGTCAGCTTCTCGCGGGCCTGGCGGCCGGCGGCGTGCGCGTCCTCGATCAAATCGTAGGCGCCCTTGTACAGCGTGGTGACGTTGCCGGCAGCCTTGATCTTGTTGGACTCTTTCGCGTCGAAGAATTCATAGCCCATGCTGGCCGGCGACGACAACCCGTCGCGCGTGCGGAAGCGGTTGGTGGCCTTGTCGACGGCGGTGGCGGTCAGCGGCGCCCACAGACGGTGGATGTCCTGGTCGATGTAGGAGCCGTCGGTGGAGGCGAAGTACTTCTGCTGGTTCACTTGGAACAGGTTCGACGACATGAAGCTGGCGCCCGCGTCCATGCCGGCCTTGTTGGCGGCGATGAGCATCTCGGCCTTTTCCTTGATCGGCACGAGGCGCCAGTCCTTCTTGAACTGCGTGGCCCACGCCACTTCGCCCACGCCCTTGACGGGTGCCAGCACCACAGGCTCGGTTTGCAGCCTGGCGTTGGCGCGCGCGATGGCGACCGCCTGGCGCGCGGCGGCGGCCACCGAGTCCGGCGTCATGACGTTGGTCGAGCAGAAGCCGTAGGCGCCGTTGGCGATCACGCGCACGCCGACGCCGGAGGATTCGGTGTTGACGATGTTTTCCACGTTCAGGTCGCGCGTGGTGAGGAACTGGTTCAGGTAGCGGCCGATGCGCACGTCGCAGTAGCTGGCGCCGGCCTTGGTGGCGGCGTTCATCGCGGCGTCGGCCAGCGATTTCTTGAACTGCACGGCCATGGGGTTGAGCAGCTCCTCGGCCGCGATGGCGTTGCCGAAGACCGGTATCAGCATGCTGCCGCCTGCCGCCGCGCCGATTTTTAGAAATGAACGTCGTTCCACTTTGACTCCCTGATGAATGTAACAGGGCCGGAATCGAATCCGGCCCCTGATGCCTTACACCGCGTCCGACAACGAGGTGAAGTTGAAGTCGCGCACCCGCATCGCCGGTATCAGCAACTGGTACTGCGACTCGTCACCCGCCAGGATTTCCGGCCGGCCCAGTTCCTCGATGTTGTTCAACATCGTCACCGGGCTTTCGTTGAAGCGGAAGTTCTTGATCGGATGCTTGATCTTGCCGTTCTCGATGTAGAAGGTGCCGTCGCGCGTCAAGCCGGTCAGCAGCACCGACTGCGGATCGACCATGCGGATGTACCAGGTGCGCGTGACCAGCACACCCTTCTTGGTGTTGGCGATCAGCTCCTGGGTCGACTTGTTGGTGCCGGCCATGATGATATTGCCCGGCGAGCCGACGGCGCGCTTGCCCTGCTTCTGCGCCCAGAAACGCGAATAATCCAGGTTGGCCACCTTGCCGCCCTTGATGATGTCCATGCGTTCGCGGGCCAGCATGTTCTGGCCGTCCCACGGCAGCACCGCCACGTCCTTGTCCCACGGGTCGGCCCAGACGTTGACCTGTTCGTCGAACAGCTTCTCGCCCAGGCGGTTGCCGCCGCCCTTCTTCGACAGGAAGCTGCGGCCCTCGTCGGCCTGGCGCGCATCGAAGCCGTTGAACATATAGCCCAGCAGGTCCGAGGTAGCCGCCGGTTCCAGGATCACCGTGTAGCGGCCCGGTTCCAGCGCCTTGGCGTCCACCGATTTCAACGCCTTCTCGATCGCCACGTTGGACGCTTCGCGCGCGTCGAACTTGCTGACATCGCCCACGCTGCGCTTGACCCAGCCCGAACCGCGTCCATCCTCGGTGCGTACGGTGACGGTGAAGTCCAGCCCCGTGTCCTGCTGGTAGCCGAACACGCCGTTGGAGTTGGCGATGGTGGTGAACTGCGAGGTGTCGGTGAAGAAGCCCGCCGCCACCAGCTTGTTCTTCTTGCTGTTCTCGATGCTGTAGGCCGCGACCTGCGCGCGGAATTCGGGATCGATGTCGGCGGTCTTCTGGAAGAAGGTCTGGCTGGCCTTGTATTCCTGCTTGGTCGGCGTCGACATGAACTCCGGATTCTCCGGCGCCAGGCGGGCCAGGTCTTCCGCGCGGCGCACGGCTTTTTCCAGCGACTTGTCGTCAAACTCGTTGATGCTGGCGATGCCCTGCTTCTTGCCGAAGGCGACCGACACGGTCATCTGCGTATCCTCGATCAAGCCGGCGGTCGACACGGCGTTGCGCGCGTAGCGGATGTTGCCCTTGCGGCTGCCGGTGATGTTCACTTCGCACTGGTCGCCCTTGGAAAGCGACAGCACCTTGTCGCAGATACGTTTTGCTTCGTCTTGACTCAAATTCTTCATCTCGTGGTCTCCAGGGCTTAGCCGATTTTGCGTGCGGTGTTGATGACGTTGATGCCGTTGAAGCGCGCCGTGCTGGCGCCGTGCGACACCACCGACACCTGCGAAGGCTGCCCTTTGCCGTCGAAGAAGGAGCCGCCCATGCGCCAATCGCGTTCGTCGCACAAACCGGCGCAGGCGTTCCAGAACTCCTGGGTGTTCGACTGGTAGGCCACGTCCTCCAGCATCTCGCCGATCTTGCCGTTCTTGATTTCGTAGAACAGCTGGCCGCCGAACTGGAAGTTGTAGCGCTGCTGGTCGATCGAGAAGGAACCGTCGCCGACGATGTAGATGCCCTTCTTGACGTCCTTGACCATCTCGTCCGGGGTCATCTTCTTTTTACCGGCTTGCAGCGAGACGTTGGGCATGCGCTGGAACTGCACGCTGCTCCAGTTGTCCGCGTACGAGCAGCCGTGCGATTCCTTCTCGCCGATGATGTGGGCCTGGTCGCGCGTGGCCTGGTAGTTGACCAGGATGCCGTCCTTGATGATGTCCCAGCGCTTGCACTTGACGCCCTCGTCGTCGTAGCCGACGTTGGCCAGCGAGCCCGGGGTGGTCTTGTCGGCCACGATGTTGACCAGCTCCGAGCCGTACTTGAATTTCTTCGACTGCCACTTGTCCAGCGTGGCGAAGCTGGTGCCGGCGTAATTGGCCTCGTAGCCCAGCACACGATCGAGCTCGGTCGGGTGGCCGACCGATTCATGGATGGTCAGCCACAGGTGTTCCGGCGACAGCACCAGGTCGTACTTGCCCGGCTCGACCGACTTGGCGGTCAGCTTCTGCTTGGCCTGCTTGCCGGCCGCGCGCGCATCCTCGATCAGGTCGTAGGACTTGGTGTACAGCGTGGTCACGCCGCCGGCCGCCTTGATCTTGTGCTCGGGGCGCGCGTCCAGGTATTCGTAGCCCATGCCGACCGGCGCCGACAAGCCCTGGCGCGAGCGGAACTTGTTGGTCTTCTGGTCGACGGCGGTGGCGAACACCGGCATCCACAGGCGGTGCATGTCCTGGTCGATGTAGGAGCCGTCGGTGGAGGCGAAGTACTTCTGCTGGTTCACCTGGAACAGCAGCGACTGCATGAAGCTGGCGCCGCCCTCCATGCCGGCCTTGTTGGCGGCGATCAGCAGCTCGGCCTTGTCCTTGATGGCGACGGTGCGCCAGTCCTTGACGATGGGCGTGGCCCACGCCACTTCGCCCACGCCCTTGACCGGCGCCAGGATGACCGGCTCGGTCTGCAGCTTGGCGTTGGCCTTGGCGATGGCGACCGCCTGGCGCGCGGCCGCGGCCACGCCGTCCGGCGTCATGTCGTTGGTGGCGGCGAAGCCGTAGGCGCCGCCGGCGATCACGCGCACGCCGACCCCGGCCGATTCGGTGTTGACCACGTTTTCGACGTTCAGGTCGCGGGTGGTGATGAACTGGTTCAGATAGCGTCCCACGCGCACGTCGCAGTAGGAGGCGCCGGCCTGGGTCGCCGCGGTCATCGCGGTGTCGGCCAGCATTTTCTTGAATTGAAGGGCGACTGGCTTGAGCAGCTCTTCCGCCGCGATTGCGCGGCCGAAGGCGGGCAGCAACATCGTACCCAGGGCCAGACTACTAACATTGAGGAATGCACGTCGTTCCATCGTATCTCCAAAAACGTAACAGCAAGGATTAGATTGCGGGCCGGTCGCCCGGGATTCTGCTTTTTATTTGCTCTTCCAGCTGGAACTACTTCGTTACCGCTCGTTGCTTCGCACTACACCTGAATATCCGCCGCCGTTTCCGCGGGTTTTGCAATATTAGCGCCGGATTAAGGAACGAGATAGGCAAAATGTGTGCCACGGGTATTCATGATGCAAGTTGGTGCATTTGCCATGTTTGCCGTGGCCCGGATGTCCGCCGGACTGTCCGCGCGAGTGTCCGGGAGTGTCCGCAAGTGTCCGCCGGGTGTCCGTCCCAATTCGCTTGACCATCTGGCAAGGTTGACCGATGATCGCGCTGGGCGAGCGGCTGCGCATCGCCACAACCATGATCCATCAGGAGACCCTGCATGAAACGAACCGTACTTGCCGTCCTCGCCACCACCATGCTGATCGCGGGCGGCGCCTTCGCCGCAGAGGACGCGGCGCTGAAGGCCGCCATCGCGGCGCCGTCGCGCACGCCGGCCAATGTGGAGCGCGACGTCTATCGCCATCCGTACGAGACGCTGAGCTTTTTCGGCATCAAGCCGACCATGACGGTGGTCGAGCTGGCGCCGGGCGGCGGCTGGTACACCGAGATCCTGGCGCCCTACCTGCGCGACCACGGCAAGCTGATCGCCGCCGGCGACGACCTGGCCTCGCCCGACGCCAACGAACGCAAGGGCGCCGAGCGCTTCATGGCGCGCCTGAACGCCAAGCCGGAGGTGTACAACAAGGTGGCGCTGGGCGTGTTCTCGCCGCCGCGCAAGTATGAGTTCGCGCCGGCCGGCAGCGTCGACATGGTGCTCACGTTCCGCAATGTCCACAACTGGATGGAGACCGGGCCGGACAACCTGAAGGTGCTGTTCGGCAGCGTCTACACCAGCCTGAAAAAAGGCGGCGTGTTCGGCGTGGTCGAGCATCGCCTGCCGGCTTCCAAGACGCAGGACAAGGATGCCAGCACCGGCTACATGCACGAGAAATATGTGATTGGCCTGGCCGAGGCGGCGGGCTTCAAGCTGGCCGACAAGTCGGAGGTCAACGCCAATCCGAAGGACAACGCCGATCACAAGAACGGCGTGTGGGCGCTGCCGCCGACCTACGCCAACAAGGACGAGGACCGCGCCAAGTACAAGGCCATCGGCGAAAGCGACCGCATGACGCTGAAGTTCGTCAAGCCTTAGTTCAGACGCGTCAGAAGCGCGTGAACTTGGTCTCGTCCGGCGCGCCCTCGGCCACCAGGTCGAGCTTGCGCGCCGGACGCTGCGCCTTGGCGCCCGCGTTCAGCACGGCGGCCCGGCGCGGCGCCGCGCTGCGCTGCGGCGTGGCGACCGCGTACTGCTTGAACACCGCCATCAACAGGCCCAACTGCTCGGCCTGGGCGCTCATCTCCTCCGACGTGGCCGCCAGTTCCTCCGAGCTGGCCGCGTTGACCTGCGTGGTCTGGCTCAGCTGGACCACCGCGCTGTTGATCTGACGCACGCCGGAAGTCTGCTCTTCCGACGCCGCAGCGATTTCCTGCACCAGCTCGGACGTCTTGCGGATGTTCGGCGCCAGCGCGTCGAACATCTGGCCGGCCTGCTCGGCCAGCTCCACGCTGTCGGCCGCCACCTTGCCGATTTCCTGCGCCGCCACCTGGCTGCGCTCGGCCAGCTTGCGCACCTCGGCCGCCACCACCGCGAAGCCCTTGCCGTGCTCATGCGCGCGCGCCGCCTCGATCGCCGCGTTCAGCGCCAGCAGATTGGTCTGGTAGGCGATGTCGTCGATGATGCTGATCTTGCTGGCGATCTGCTTCATCGCCATCGCCGTGGCCTTGACCACCTCGCCGCCGCGCGCGGCGTCCACCGCCGCCTGGGTGGCGATGCCGTCGGTGACCTTGGCGTTCTCGGTGTTCTGCGCGATCGACGCCGTCATCTGCTCGATCGAGGCGCTGGTTTCCTCCACGCCGGCGGCCTGTTCGCTGGCCGCCTGCGACAGCGACTGCGCGGTCGAGCTCACTTCCTCGGAGGCGCCGGCCAGGCTGCCGACCACCGCCTGCACCTCGCGCACAATGCCCGACAGGCTGCGCGCCAGCCACACCGCCAGCACGCAGCCCAGCACCGAGATCAGGATGTCCATGCCCAGTATCAGCTGCTTGGCCGAGTCGGTCACTTCCGTCATGGCGGCCGATTCGGCCTTGGTCTCGCCGTCGTTGACCTTGAGCAGCTTGCGGAAGGCGCTGGTGATGGCTTCGTCCGCGCCCTTGATGGACTTGTCCATCTCCTGCGCCGACATGCCCTTCTCGTGCATGGCCTCCAGCTGGGTCATGCTGTCGCCGTAGCTGCGGGTGGCGGCCATCACGTCGCTCAGCAGCGCCTGCTCCTCGGGCGTGAGGCCGCCGCCCCCCTTGTAGTCGCCCATGCTCTTGTCGATGGCGGCCAGGTCGGCGCGGAACTTGCTGTTGTAATCGCCGCCGCGCAGCATGTAATTCTTGAAGTGGTGGACCGCGTTGCCATGGGCGGTGACGCCTTCCAGCACGGCGTTCTTGCGCGCCAGCGTGATGGTCTCGAAATCGTTCCAGTGCCCGTGCAGCGAACTGAGCTTGGCGAACGCGATCACGCCCAGCAGCACCACCAGCACCACGATGCCGCCAAAGCCGGCATGCAGGCGGGTCTCCATTTTCATCTGTTTGAACATGAGCGTCTTCTCCAGTGTGCGGCGGGGGTCACGTGTCATTGTGAACCAATCGACCGCGGTAAATATCACCAATTCCCACCTGTGGCGCGCATCCCACGCGGCCGCAGGACGAGCCAGTCAGGAAGCCTGCGCCAGCGCGCCGCCCTCGGCCAGCGCGGCCAGCTCGCTGGCCGCCACCACATGCTGCACGTTGAGCAGCAGCACGAAGCGGCCGTCCACCTTGCCTATGCCCTGCAACAGCTCGGCGCGCACCTGGGCGCCGAAGCTGGGCGCCGGCTCGATCTCGGCCGGCGGTATGTCGAGCACGGCGTTGACGGCGTCAACCAGGATGCCGATCACGAAGGCGCCATCGGCGCCGCTGTCGACCTCGACCACGATGATGCAGGTGCGCTTGCTGATCGGCGACGGCGCGCGTTCCAGCCGGCGCGCCAGGTCCAGCACCGGCACCGCCGTGCCGCGCAGGTTGATGACGCCGCTGATACAGGCCGGCATCTGCGGCACCGGCGTCACGCCGGCGTATTCGAGGATCTCGCGCACCGCCAGGATGCCGATGGCGAACATTTCCTGGCCCAGCATGAAGCTGAGGTATTGCGCTGGCATGGTCATGGTGTTCATCGCCGCCTCACTCAGAATTTAACGAAATGCGATTCGTCGGGATCGCTCATTTCCGCCATGCGGTGGCTGTCGCGCGACCGCGCCGGCGCCTTGCCCTGCGGCCCCGGCTTGCCCGGCTTGCGCGCCACGGACGGACGCGCCGGCCGCGAAACGCCGGCCAGCTTGAAGAAGGACATGGTCTGCTGCAGCTGCTCGGCCTGGCCGCTCATCTCCTCGGCGGTGGCGGCCAGCTCCTCGGAACTGGAGGCGTTCTGCTGGGTGGTCTGGCTCAGCTGGGTGACGGCGGCGTTGATCTGGCCGACGCCGGCCGACTGCTCCTCCGACGCCGCCGTGATCTCCTGCACCAGGTTGGACGTCTTGCGGATGTTGGGCACCATCTCGCTGAGCAGGCGGCCGGCCTTCTCGGCCAGCTGCACGCTGCTCGACGCCACCTGCTCGATCTCCTGCGCCGCCACCTGGCTGCGCTCGGCCAGCTTGCGGACCTCGGCCGCCACCACGGCGAAGCCCTTGCCATGCTCGCCGGCGCGCGCGGCCTCGATCGCCGCGTTCAGCGCCAGCAGGTTGGTCTGGTAGGCGATGTCGTCGATGATGCCGATCTTCTTGGCGATCTGCCGCATCGCCGCCACCGTCGACTCGACCGCCTCGCCGCCCTCGGCCGCCTCCAGCGCCGCCTTGCTGGCGATGCCGTCGGTGACCTTGGCGTTTTCCGTGTTCTGCGAGATCGACGCCGTCATCTGCTCGACCGAGGCGCTGGTCTCCTCGGTGCCGGCGGCCTGCTCGCTGGCCGCCTGCGACAGCGACTGCGCGGTGGCGCTGACCTCCTCGGAGGCGCTGGCCAGCGCCTCGGCGCCGTTGTTCACCTCCTGCACCACCAGCGACAGCTTGTCGATCATGCCCTTCATCGCCGCCAGCAGGCTGGTGCTGTCGCCGTTGCGGAGCGCGATGTCGGCGCTGAGGTCGCCGTCCGCCACCTGCCGCACGATATCGGCCGCATAGGCCGGATCGCCGCCCAGCTGGCGCATGATGCCGTTCAGGATCAACAGGCCGATCGCCACCAGCAGCGCCAGCGCCACGCCGCCGGTGACGTACATGAGGTTGAGCGCGTGCGCGGACGAGGCGTCGGCCTGGCGCACGGCGGCGTCGCCGTAGCCGACGTTCAGCGCCACCAGCTTGTTCAGGCTGTCCTCGGCGTCGTGGAAGAACGGCCCGGCTTCCGAGATGGCCTTGTGCAGCGCGACGTACAGATCCTTGTGCGGACCGGCGCCGGCCCGCGCGATCCTGGCGGCCGCCTCGCCGATCGCGGTGTCGTGCGCCTTCCAGGCATCCCACTGCTTGACGAACACCTTCCACAGCGCCTCCTCCTCGGGCTCCTGGGGCAGCGGCTCGTAGATCTTCCAGCCCTTGTCGATGCTGGCCCAGATCTCCTGCTTGCGCTTGATCTCATGCGCGATCTGGTCGAAGTTTTCGGGGTAGGCCGCCACCGTGTCCATGGCGCGGTTGGCCGAGCGTATCGCCGTCTGGCCTTCGCTCACCTGCAGCAGCCCCTGCACGGACGGCAGCCGGTTCTTGCCGACCTCCATCAGCATGGCCGCGTCCTGCCGCATGCCGGTGAAGGCGATCGCGACCACCACCGCCAGCGCCAGCACCGCCACAGACAGCAGGATGATGATCTTGGCTCTCACCGTTAATGTAGACAACATATCGCCTCCCAGTTGATGAAACCGTACGGACTTGTTGGACTACGGCTGCTCCGCCAGTTCGCGCAGGCGGCGCCGCTCGTGGCGGATCCACGCCACCAGCTCGCCGGCCGGCATCGGCTTGGACAGCAGGTAGCCCTGCGCCATGTCGCAGCCCAGGCTGCGCAGCAGCCGCCAGTCGGCCAGCGTCTCCACGCCCTCGGCCACGGTGGCCACGCCCAGGCTCTGGCCCAGGTCCAGCGCGCTCTTGAGCACCATGTGGCGGTTCGGCCATTGCCACGCGCCGTGGACGAAGGCGCGGTCGATCTTGAGCTCGGTGAACGGACAGCGGGCGAACTGCTGCATCGACGAGTAGCCAATGCCGAAATCGTCCATCGCCAGGCCGAAGCCCATCAGCCGCAGCCGCCCCATATTGGTCAGCGCCTGCGAGAGCTGGCGCATCACGCTGGTCTCGGTCACCTCCCACACCAGCGCCGACGGCGGCACGCCCGAGCCGCTCACCAGCGCCATCAGGCGGTCGATGAAGCCGCGCTCGGCCAGGTTGTCGGCCGACAGGTTGACCGACACCGTCAGCGGCGGCAGGCCGTGTTGCTTCCACTCCAGCAGCCGGTCCAGCACCTGGCGCACCATCAGCAGCGTGAACTCCTCCATCAGCGGCGTGCCTTCCAGCGCCTCGATGAAGTACAGCGGCGCCAGCAGCCCGCGCGTCGGATGCTGCCAGCGCGCCAGCGCCTCCAGGCCTTTCAGGTGGCCGTTCTGGATGGTCACCTTGGGCTGGAAGTACGGGACGAATTCCTGCCGCGCGATGGCCTGCTCCAGCTCCTCCGGCGGCGGCATCTCCGGCCGCGCGCAGGCCGGGCTGACGATGGTCTTCTTGCCGGCGCGGTCGAGCAGCATGGCCAGCGCGTCCAGCTGCACCGGCTTGAGCAGGGTGCCCAGCAGGTCCATGCAGGCGTCCTCGAAGTTCATGCTCTCGATCACCTCCAGCAGGCGCGGGTCGCGCGCGCTGACCACGATCAGGTTGCGCGCCAGCTGCCGCTCGCGCAGCTGGCAGGTCAGCTCGATGCCGTCCATGCCGGGCATCTCCAGGTCGGTCAGCACCAGGAACACGCCGTCGCCGCCCAGGCGCTCCAGCACCGCCAGCGCTTCGACGCCGTCGGCCGCCTCCAGCACCTCGCCGAAGTCGAGCTGGCGCAGCAGGCCGCACAGGTAGCCGCGCTGCACCAGGCTGTCCTCCACCACCAGCACGCGCTGGCCGCTCCACACGTGAAGCGGGGCGGCGGCGCCGGCGGACAGGATGGAGGTGCTCACGATGGCCGCCGTCAGTAGGAAAGCTGTTGCAGGATTTCGCGGTAGATCGCGTTCAGCGGCAGCGACTTTTCCACCCCGCCGCGCTTGACCGCCTCCTTGGGCATGCCGTACACCACGCAGCTGGCCTCGTCCTGGGCCACGGTGCGGGCGCCGGCCTTGTGCATCTCCAGCATGCCGGCGGCGCCGTCGTCGCCCATGCCGGTCATGATCACGCCCAGCGCGTTGGCGCCGGCCGCGCGCGCGGCCGAGCGGAACAGCACATCCACCGAGGGCCGGTGGCGATTCACCAGCGGGCCGTCCACCACCTCGACGTAGTACTGGGCGCCGGTGCGGCGCAGCAGCATGTGCTTGCCGCCGGGCGCGATCAGCACCAGGCCCTGCAGCACGCGGTCGTTGTTGGCGGCCTCCTTGACGCGCACCTGGCACACGCTGTCCAGCCGCGAGGCGAAGGCGGCGGTGAACTTCTCCGGCATGTGCTGCACCACCACGATGCCGGGCGAGACGCGCGGCAGCGACGTCAGCACCTCCTCCAGCGCCTGGGTGCCGCCGGTCGAGGTGCCGATCGCCACCACGCGCTCGGTGGTGGTGGTCATCGGCCGGTATTCGGACGGCGGCAGGATGGCGTCCGCGTTGAGCTTGGCCGTGACCGGCGGCGGCGCCGGCCGGTTGACCAGCTTGCCGACGCGGGCGCCGGCCGCCGCCCGCACCGCCGACACCAGCTCGTCGGCGGAGTCGTGCAGGAACTGCTTGAGGTCCAGCCGCGGCTTGGTGATGATGGCCACCGCGCCGGCCGACAGCGCCTCGACCGAGGTCTGGGCGCCCTTCTCGGTCAGCGTCGAGCAGATCACCACCGGCGTCGGCCGCTCGCCCATGATCTTGCGCAGGAAGGTGATGCCGTCCATCTTGGGCATTTCAACGTCGAGCACGATCACGTCCGGCCACTCGGTCTTCATGCGCTCCATCGCCAGCAGCGGATTGGCCACCGCGTGGCCGACCTTGATGCCGGGCGCCGCGTTCAGCAGGCTGCTGAGCACCTGGCGCACCACGGCCGAGTCGTCGACGATCATCACGTTGATTGCACTCATATCTTCTCCTTGTGCGGCGACGCCAGGCCGCCGGCCAGTTCCGGCGGCACCTGCCGGCTCAGCACCTCGCCGCTGCGGATGGTGAAGATCAGCTGCCGGTGGCCCTCGCCGAACAGGCTCTCGGACACCACCCGGATGCCCTGCTGCTGCAACAGGCTGCGCGCGTAGTCGCCGTTCTGCAGGCCGATGTCGCGCACCTTGATATTGCGGGGGAACATGGCGGCGCCGCCGAAGATCTTGC
This sequence comes from Duganella caerulea, assembly GCF_040362985.1. Classification (NCBI taxonomy): domain Bacteria; kingdom Pseudomonadati; phylum Pseudomonadota; class Betaproteobacteria; order Burkholderiales; family Oxalobacteraceae; genus Duganella; species Duganella caerulea. Next base: position 238,810 of record NZ_BPWJ01000005.1, read on the forward strand.
CCTGGCACTGGGCCAGCGGCACGCCACGGCGCAGCATGCCGCTGATCAGCAGGTCCATGGCGTCGGCGCCGTACATGCCGGGCTTGTCGTGGCTCTTGCGGCGACCGCTGCCCGGCAGCAGGAAGTGCGACATGGCGCCGATGCGCAGCGCCGGATGCCACAGCGTGACCGAGACGCACGACCCCAGCAGCGTGCGCACGCGGAACTGCTCATCGCCGACGAAATAATCGCCGGGCATCAGAAAGATATCGATGAGCTTGGAGTCGGGCATGGTCGGCGTCTCTATCATGGCTTGCGATAGATCGAGGGGGCCACGGCGACCAGGGTGTCGTTGATGTCGTTCAGCGTTTCCGAATGGCCGATCAGGAAGTAGCCGCCCGGCCGCAGCAGCGCCAGCAGGCGCGACACCACCTGGCGCTTGGTCGCCAGGTTGAAGTAGATCATCACATTGCGCAGGAAGATGACGTCGAAGCTGCCCAGCTTGGGCAAGGGTTCGTTCAGGTTCAGGTGGCGGAACTGCACGCGCTGGCGCAGCGGCCGCTCGATCAGCAGCGTGCCGGCCTCGCTGCCCTGGCCCTTGAGGCAGTAGCGCTTCAGGTAGGGCAGCGGCATCTGGCTGGCGCGCTCGAGCGGATAGTGACCGCAGCGGGCGCGCTCCAGCACGCGGGTGCTGATGTCGGTGCCCAGCACTTCCCACGGCGCCTCGTCCAGCACGTCGGCCAGCACCATGGCCACGCTGTAGGCCTCCTCGCCGCTGGAGCTGGCCGCGCTCCACACGCGCATGGTGGCGCGCTTGTCGCGCGCCTCCAGCGCCAGCTCGCGCAGCAGCGCGAAGTGCTTGGGCTCGCGGAAGAAATAGGTCTCGTTGGTGGTCAGCAGGTCGACCGCCACCTGCAGCTCGGCCGGCTGGGCGCGGCTCTCGAGCAGGCGCAGGTAGTCGCCGTAGCTCTCCAGCTGGTAATGCGCCAGGCGCTTGGCCAAGCGGCCGCTGACCAGCGCCTGCTTGCCGTTGGCCATGCAGATGCCGGCCGCCTCGTAGATGAAGCGCTGGAACTGCAGGAACTCGCGGTCGGTGATCATCACGGCTGCCATGGCGCCGCCTCAGGCGTGGTAGCCGGCCACGGTGCCGCGCGCCATCTCGACGATCTCCTCGCTCGACAGCACGCGGCCGATGTCGAGCAGGATCACGAACTTGCCGTTGCACTTGCCGATGCCGGCGATGAAGTCGGGCCGGATGCGGGTGCCGAACGACGGCGCCGGCTCGATGTCGCCGGCCGCGATCTCCACCACCGCGTTGACCGCGTCCACCAGCATGCCCAGCACCTGCTTGCCGTCGCCGCCGTCCACCTCGACGATGACGATGCAGCTGCGCTTGCCGATCGCGCTGGGGCCGCGCTCGAAGCGCGCCGACAGGTCCATCACCGGCACCACCGCGCCGCGCAGGTTGATCACGCCGCGCACGCAGGACGGCATCATCGGCACCGTGGCCAGCGCACCGTATTCGATGATCTCCTTGATGTGCAGGATGCCGACCGCGTACGGGTCGTCGCCCAGCATGAAGGTCAGGAACTGGCTGGGCAGGGCGGCGCCGCTCTGCAGCGCCACGATGGCACTGCTGCCGTAGGTGACCGCGTTGGCGGCCAGGTTGTTCGCTGCGGTGTGCATGGTGTCCTCTTCGCGGGGTTGGTCCATTCGACGGTCAGGCGGCCAGCGCCGCCGTGGCGCCCTTGCCGCTGACGGTGTGCATCAGCGCGGCCACGTCCAGGATCAGCGCCACCTCGCCGCTGCCCAGGATGGTGGAACCGCTGATGCATTTGACTTCGCTGAACAGCGGGCTGAGCGGCTTGATGACGGTCTGGAATTCGCCCAGCAGCGTGTCGACCACCAGCCCGGCGCGCTGGTTGCCCAGCTTGAGCACGACGATGCTCTCGCGCCGCGTGGCCGCGCCGTCAATGCGGAACAGCTCGCGCAGCCGCACAAACGGCAGCACCTGGCCGCGCAGGTTGCAGTAGTCCTGGCCCGGCTCGGTGGCGTACTCGATGCACTCCTCGATCATGTCGAGCGGGATCACGAACACCGAGGCGCCCACCTGCACCAGGAAGCCGTCGATGATGGCCAGCGTCAGCGGCAGGCGCACCGTGACGGTGGTGCCGGCGCCCTCCTTGCTGGAGACGTCGACGCTGCCGCGCAAGGCCGTGATGTTGCGCTTGACCACGTCCATGCCGACCCCGCGCCCGGACAGGTTGGTGATCTTCTCGGCGGTGGAGAAGCCGGCCTCGAAGATCAGGTTGTAGATCTCGCTGTCGCTGAGCTTGCGCTCGGGGTCGACCAGGCCGCGCTCGACCGCCTTGGCCAGGATCTTCTCCTTGCGCAGGCCGCCGCCGTCGTCGCTGACCTCGATGACGATGCTGCCCGATTCATGGAAGGCGTTCAGCTTGATCATGCCCTTGGCGGGCTTGCCGGCCGCCACCCGCACGTCGGCCGGCTCGATGCCGTGGTCCATGGCGTTGCGCACCAGGTGCATCAGCGGATCGCCGATCTTCTCCACCACGGTCTTGTCCAGTTCGGCGTCCTCGCCGTCGACGATCAGGCCGATGTCCTTGCCCAGCTCGCGCGCGACGTCGTGCACCACGCGCTGGAAGCGGTTGAAGGTGGCGCCGATCTTGACCATGCGCAGCTCCAGCGCGGCGTCGCGCACCTCCTCCACCAGGCCCGACAAGGTGGAGGTGCATTCCTGCAGCTCGGTGTTCTGGATGTGCTGGCCGATCATGTCGGCGCGCGCGCCGGCGATGATCAGCTCGCCCACCAGGTCGATCAGACGGTCCAGCTTGTCGGAGTCGACGCGGATCGAGCGGCTCTCCTGCGCCTTCTGCTCGCTGACCTGCTTCTGCTTGGCCAGCGCGGCCTCGACCACTACCGGCGGCACGTTGCCGGCGTCGACCAGGATGCTGCCCAGTTGCTGCGGCGGGGCATCGTCTTGCGGGTTGGCGGGATGCGACTGCTGGTGCAGCGCGCCCTCAAGCTCGTGCGCGGTGACGCTGCCGCAGCGCACCAGGATCTCGCCCAGCCGCGCGGCCTGCTCCGGCAGCGCGCGGATCAGGTCGACGTAGTGCGACACCTTGCTGTGCGGCGGGATGATGCGGATCTCGCAGTCGTCCTGCACGAACTCGAACACGCCGGCGATGGCCTCGCGGTCGGCCGTGCTGTCGAAGGCGATCTCGAAGCCCAGGTAGCACAGCTCGGCGTCCATGTCGTCGGCGGCCGGCAGCGCGTCCGGCACGGTGGCGATGCCGACGATCTTGCCCAGCTTGGCCAGGTAGCGCAGGAAGGCGATCGGGTCCATGCCGTTCTGCAGCACGCCGCGCCCGAAGCGCAGCGAGATGTGCCAGTAGTCGCTGTCGCCCCTGTCCTTGTCGATGCGCTCGACGCCCGGCTCGGCGTGCACCGCCAGCGGCGCGTCCGCCGGCGCGGCATGCTCGGCCGAACCGCCCGCCATGTGGCGGCGCAGCTGCTGCAGCAGCATCTCGCCTTCCGGCGCGGTGTCGGGATCGGCCTCGAGCTGGCCGGCGGCCAGCGCGTCGGTCATGCCGGACAGGTAGTCGCAGCACGACAGCAGCAGCACGATCATCTCGTCGTTGAGCGTGACGCGGCCGTCGCGCACCTCGTCAAGCAGGCTCTCGACCACGTGGGTGAAGGCGACGATGTGGTCCAGGCTGAACAGCCCGGCCGAGCCCTTGATGGTGTGCGCCGCCCGGAAGATGGCGTTGATCGCCTCGCCCTGCTCGCCCGCGATGTCGACGTTGAGCAGCGCGTTCTCCATGTCTTCCAGCAGCTCGCGGCTTTCGGTGATGAAGGTCTGTAGTGCTTCGTCCAGGTTCATGGTCATGCCCTCGGAACAAAATTAAACAGATGAATGCGGATATAGCGGTCAGGCGTGCATCAGCAGGGCGTCGCCAAAGAAGGCGCCCAGGTCCAGCATGTCGAAGATCTCCAGCACCGCCGGGCTGTGCTTGACCAGGCGCAGTTCGCGCTGGTCGGCGTGGGCGGTCTGCTTGGCCAGCATCAGCACCTGCAGGCCGGCCGTGTCGAGCTCGGTGACGCCGGACAGGTCGAGCTCCAGCACCTGGGTCTTGCGCAGCGCGTCGAGCACGATCGCCTTGAGGTCGGCGGCGCGGTAGATGGTCATCTCGCCGTCGAGGGCGACGCGGGCCACGGCGGCCCCGTTTGCATCGGACATGGCGTCCTCCGTCAGGTTATGGCATCACAAGTTTGGCCACCGCGCCCAGCAGCACCTCGGGCTTGAACGGCTTGACCACCCAGGCCTTGGCGCCGGCCGCCTTGCCCTCCTCCTTCTTGCTCTCCTGCGACTCGGTGGTGAGCATGATGACCGGCGTGAATTTGTACAGCGGCAGTTGCTTGAACTGGCGCACGAAGGTGATGCCGTCCATGTTGGGCATGTTGACGTCGCACACGACCAAGTGGATCTTCTGGCCGGTGCACTTGGACAGCGCGTCAACGCCGTCGCGCCCTTCGATGACGTCGTAGCCCGCGCCCTTGAGCGCGATGCCGACCACTTGCCGCAGCGAGGCCGAATCGTCGACCACCATGATGGTTTTAGCCATGTTCTGTTCCCCGTTTAAACGTCAGAAAAAGGTGATCTCGTCGGCCGCCGCCGCCACCGGCGCGGCGCGGCTGGAGCCGCTGTGCACCGCGTGTTCCTCGGCCATCGCGTAGGTCTTCTGCAGGTCGCCCAGCAGCGGCTGAGGATCCAGCGGCGCCAGCACCTGCTCGGCGTTATAGCGGTCGCGGTTGTCGCGCAGCAGCGCCGGCAGCTGCTCCATGTTCTCGCGCACGTGCGCCATCACCTGGCTGACGCGGTCCTGGAATTGCAGCTGCACCAGCGCCTCGCCGACCTCGCCCTGGATGCCGATGCTGTCCTGCTTGAGTTTGTCGGACGACTGCACCAGCGCGTCGGTCATCGCGCGGAAGTCCTGCAGCACGGCGGCGATCATGCCCTCGGCCGACTGCATGGACTTGTCCTCTTGCTCGCTCGACAGCTCGGCGGCCTGGCTGGCGGCCAGGATGGCGCTGCTGATCAGGCCGACGCGGTTGGAGATGTTGCGGCCAGTCTCGGCCGAGCGGCTCGACAGGTTGCGCACCTCGGTGGCCACCACCGCGAAGCCGCGCCCGGCCGGGCCGGCGCGCGCCGCCTCGATCGCGGCGTTGAGCGCCAGCAGATTGGTCTGGGCGGCGATGCTGGCCACGCCCTCGGCCATGTCGCGCAGCTCGCGCGTGAAGCGTTCCAGGTCCTTGATCTGCGCCAGCATGGCCTGCTTGGACGACATGGCCGACTTCATCGACGTCACCACCGAGCCGAGCTGGGTTTCGCTGCGCGAGAAGATCTCGGTCATGGCGTTGCCGCCGTGGCCGCTGTCATGGCTGGACACGTGGACCGCGTCGTCGAGCTTGTCGACGATGCTGGAGAAGCGCCCGGCCAGGTCGGCCACCGCCTCCTCCATCTGGCTGCGGGAATTTTCGATGTGGCGGCACCAGATCGGCAGCACGGCGTCGCCGAAGCGTTCGCGCGCGGCCAGGTAGTCCTCGATCATGGCGCGCTCGCCGCCACCGGGCGCACCGGCGCCGCGCACGCTCCAGGCCGCCGCTGCCAGCAGCAGCGCCGCCCACAGGATGGTGTACCAGCCCCACGCGCTCCAGCCAGCCACGATGGTCCCCAGCGCGCCGCCGCCGGCCAGGCCGAAAGGCAGCAACAACTTACTGTCGAATCCGCTATTGTTCTTCACTGGATGCCACCCCACTGTAGTGTGCCGGCGCCGCGTTCGCAGGGCGCCGTGAATCCAACTGTATCCCAGAAATAAAGCACGCGCCACAATGTAGGCGGCGATTCAATTGTATCGGTTGTTTTACGCGACAGGATTTTAAATAGCTTCCGAAGGGAAATAATTTGACGTCCGGATGCGGCCCGCCGCGCACGCTCCCCACCCGCCTGTTGCAGCCGCGCAACCGCGCGCCGGCCGCCAAATTACTAGCATTTCGGAAGCCGCACCGGCCACGCCGGACTCGACATTTGCGCGCTTCCCGGTTAGATTGCCAACGTTGCATGCCAATGATGCAAAGTTGACTATCAAATTATGGGGAATGAAATGAAACAATATGGCGCGGAATTTTTTGGAACCTTCTGGCTGGTGCTCGGCGGCTGCGGCAGCGCGGTGCTGGCGGCGGCTTTTCCGGGTGTCGGCATCGGCCTGCTGGGCGTGTCGCTGGCCTTCGGCCTGACGGTGCTGACCATGGCCTACGCCATCGGCCACATCTCCGGCTGCCACCTGAATCCGGCGGTGTCGATCGGCTTGTGGGCCGGCGGCCGCTTCCCGGCCAATAAGCTGGTGCCGTACATCGTGGCGCAGGTGCTGGGCGCGATCGTCGCCGGCGGCGTGCTGTACACCATCGCCAGCGGCAAGGCCGGCTTCGACGTCATGGGCGGCTTCGCCTCCAACGGCTACGGCGCCCACTCGCCTGGCGGCTACTCGCTGCTGGCCGCGCTGGTGACCGAAGTGGTGATGACCATGATGTTCCTGCTGATCATCCTGGGCGCCACCGACGAGCGCGCACCGAAGGGCTTCGCGCCGCTGCCGATCGGCCTGGGCCTGACCCTGATCCACCTGATCAGCATCCCGGTCACCAACACCTCGGTCAACCCGGCGCGCAGCACCGGCGTGGCGCTGTACGTGGGCGACTGGGCCACCAGCCAGCTGTGGCTGTTCTGGGTCGCGCCGATCGCCGGCGCGCTGCTGGGCGCGGCGATCTACCGCTTCATCGGCTCGCCGGAAAAGACGTAAACGGTTTAAACCGTTTAGATCGTTTTAAGCCAGCACGGGGCGCGCGCGCCCCGGCACCGGAGGGCGCCGCAGCGCGGCGTCGTCCAGCTTGAAGATGCTGACCGCGGCCGCCAGCTGGGCCGCCTGCTCCTGCATCGCGTCGGCCGCCGCGGCGGCCTGCTCCACCAGCGCGGCGTTCTGCTGCGTCACCTGATCCATCTGCGTGATCGAGCTGTTGATCTGCTCGATGCCGTTGGTCTGCTCGCTGCTAGCGGTGCTGATCTCGGCCATGATCGCGGTCACCCGGCCGATGCTGCCTACCACCTCCTCCATCGTGCTGCCGGCCTGGCCCACCAGGCGCGTGCCGGCCGCCACCTTGCCGACCGAATCGTCGATCAGCGCCTTGATTTCCTTGGCCGCGCCGGCCGAGCGCTGCGCCAGGTTGCGCACCTCGGACGCCACCACCGCGAAACCCCTGCCCTGCTCGCCCGCGCGGGCCGCCTCCACCGCCGCGTTCAGCGCCAGGATGTTGGTCTGGAAGGCGATGCCGTCGATCACGCCGATGATGTCGACGATTTTCTTGGACGAGGCGTCGATCGAGGCCATGGTCTGCACCACGTCCGACACCACGGCGCCACCGCGCTGCGCCACGTCCGAGGCCGACGCCGCCAGCTGGTTGGCCTGGCGCGCGTTCTCGGCGTTCTGCTTGACGGTGGCGGTCAGTTCCTCCATCGACGACGCGGTCTCCTCCAGCGAGCTGGCCTGCTGCTCGGTGCGCGAGGACAGGTCCAGGTTGCCGGCGGCGATCTGCGACGAGGCGGTGGCGATGGCGTCGGTGCCGTGGCGCACGTCGCCGACGATGCCCACCAGCGCGGCCGACATGCGGTGCAGCGCCTGCAGCAGCTTGCCCGGCTCGTCCTGGTGGTAGCTGGCGGCGCTGCGGCCGCGCTCGACCAGGTCGCCGCCGGCCACGCACTCGGCCAGCGCCACCGCCTCGTTGATGGGGCGGGTGATGCCGGCTGTCAGCCACCACGCGAACGCCACGCTGAAGGCCACCACCAGCGCCGCCATCGCCATCAGCAGGTTGCGGCTGTCCTTGGCCACCTGGTCGATGCGGGCGGCGGCGGCGTCGATCTCCTTGCGCTGGTGGTCCAGCATTTTCTGCAGCATCGCCTCATAGGTCTTGGCGGCCGGGATGTAGGCGCTGTCGAGCAGCTGGGTGGCCTGGTCGGCGTCGCCGGCGGCCTTGGACTTCATGACGCCGTCGCGCGCGGCCACGTAGGCCTTGCGGGTGTTGACCAGGTCGGCCATCAGCGCCTTGTCGTCGTCGGTGGCCAGCTCCTCGATCTTCTTGATCAGGCCCTGGGCGTAGGCGGTCGAGGTCTTGGCCTCCTCGGCAAAGAAGGTGGCCAGCACCGGGTCGGCGCTCTTGGCCACGGCGGTGGTGCGGCGGATGCCGGCGAACACCACGCGGTACCAGTCGGCGATCAGGCGCTCCTTGGCCAGCGGCAGCTCCATCATCGAGCGGGTGGATTCGGCCACGCCCTGCAAACGGTAGATGCCCAGTCCGGTGTTCAATATCAGGATCGCCAGGATGGCGGCAAATCCCAGCGATAAACGCCGCCCGATGCTGAGGTCGCTTATTTTCATTCCGTTCTCCGTTCGCATGAAGTGGGGGCCGGTCTTGAATTGCCGGCTGGCATTTCCTCAGTCTATGGTAACGCCAATTTGACAACTCGTTCAACTGGTTGAAGTTTCAAATATATTTTCGATTTACATTCCAATTCACAACAAAACTTGCGTTACGGACTGAGAAAACGTTTACACTTCCGGCTGATTATCGGCGGCCATTTGCATGCCGGGACGCGGACCACCACCAAAAATGAACCAGGCATTCTTAGATCACAGAGCAAAGTACCGGGAGACAGTGGCCCGGCGTTTCAAAGTCACGCCGGACACATATGACGAGGTGACGCGCCTGTTGGCGCCGCTGGCGGTGGGGGTCAGCCTGCGCAAGGGCGAATATCTGCAGCGCATCGGGGTGGTGGCCTCCAGCGTGCACTGGCTGCACAGCGGGGTGGCGCGGACCGGCTTCATCACCGAGACCGGCAACGAGGTGACGCTGCATTTCCTGACCGACGGCGAGACCGCGGCCGCGCACGACGACCTGCTGCGCGCGCGCGACGACGAGCCGGCGCTCAATTTCGTGGTGGCGGAGACGGCAGTGCACGGTTACCGGCTGGACTGGCTGGAGATCAGCAAGCTGGCGCACAACAACGGGCTGCTGCGCGATTATTATTTGAAAGTGTCGGAGCGCGGCATCATTGACCAGAGCCGGCGGCGCTACCAGAGCGCCTCGCCGGCGCAGGGCCGGCTGAGCGCGTTCCGCCGCGAATATCCCGGGCTGGAGCAGCGCATCTCGCAGAAGGTGGTGGCATCCTTCCTGGGCATCACGCCGCAGTACATGTCGCAACTGCTGCGCAACTCCACCTGAGCAAGCGGGGCCGGACCCGGCCCCGCCCTGGTTTACTTCATGCCTTTGATCTTGTTCTTGTCGTCGACGAACACGACTTTCGGCTTGTAGTCGCGGGCCTGCTCTTCGCTCATCGGCGCGTAGGTGCAGATGATCAGCAGGTCGCCCAGCTGGGCGCGGCGCGCGGCGGCGCCGTTCAGCGAAATCTCGCCCGTGCCGCGCAGGCCCGGGATCGCGTACGTGGCGAAGCGCTCGCCATTGTTCACGTTGTACAGCTCGATCTTCTCGTTGACCCAGATATCGGCCGCGTCCAGCAGGTCCTGGTCGATCCCGCACGATCCCTCGTAGTTCAAATCCGCCTGCGTGACCGTCACCCGGTGCAGCTTGGAGCGCAGCATAACTCGTTGCATAGACATCTTCTTCCCTCAATTATTAAACATTTAAGCTTTGCATCCACACAAACCGCCGTGCCGTGACGCGAGGCCGCCATCCTACCATTAGCCGCACACAGCCGTCTCATTTCAAGCCGAGGCCGCCCTCAACAACCACAGCGGCCGCGCTTTATGGCATATTGCCAACTAGCAAATTGGAATGCAGGTTGGCAGCAATGAGATTAACCCGATTATTCGCCCTCACCGGCGCAGTGCTGGCGTTGCTGGTGTGCGGCATGCTGGGGCGGCTGCTATGGGGCGAATGGCTGCACTACCGCGCCGCCGGCACCGGCAACCAGACGCTGCAGCTGATGCGGCGCGCCATGGTGGCCGCCGAAAAACTCTCCTTCGAACGCGGCCCGGTCAACGCCGTGCTGGGCGACCACGTGCCGGCCGACCCGGCCTACCGCGAGCGGCTGCGGCGCGCCCGCGCCGACACCGACCTGGCGCTGGCGCGGCTGCGCGACGAGCTGGCCGCCGACTCAGGCCCCGCCATCCCCGCCACCGCGCTGGCGCCGCTGCACGCGGCGCTGGCGGCGGCGCGCCAGACGGTCGACCAGCTGGCCGCCCTGCCGCCGGCCGAGCGCACGCCGGAACGCCTGGACGCGGCGGTCGAGCGCATGTTCGCGCTGGTGCCGCTGGCGCTTGACGCGGTGACCGGCTACACGCGGGCCTCGGAGCAGATCTACCCCAGCATCGCCCGCATCCTGATGAAGGCGCGCCTGACGGTCGAGCTGCGCGAGTACGCGGGCCGCCTTGGCTCGGCGCTGACGGTGCCGCTGGCGGCCGCCCGTCCGCTGGCCGAGAGCGACCATGAACGCCTGCAGTTCCTGCGCGGCCGCATCGAGCAGCTGCGCCAGCTGATCAAGCTCCCCGGCAGCGACATCGACAGCGAGCCGCGCGTGCTGGCGGCGGTGGCGCGCATGGACCAGGTCTACTTCGGCGGCGGCCAGCGGCTGGTGGCCGAGATCGAGCAGGCCAGCCGCGCGGGCCGGCCCTACGGCATGGACACCGGCCAGTTCGCGCAGCGCTACGTGCCGAACATGGCGCCCATCCTGGCGCTGCGCGACGTGCTGCTGGACGAGGCGCGGGCCCAAGCCCTGCGCGACTTCGAGACCGCGCGCCGTGAACTGATGCTGGCCCTGATGGTGGGCGCGGCCATCCTGCTGGCGCTCACGCTGCTGCTGCTGATCGTGCGGCGGCGCGTGGTGATTCCGCTGCTGCGCGCCACGCGCGCCGTGGTCCGGCTGGGCAACGGCGACTTCTCGCCGCCGCCCACCGGCGCCCGCCGCGACGACGAGATCGGCGACATGCTGCGCGCGCTGGCGACCCTACGGGCCAACAGCATGGACCGCCAGCGGCTGGAGCAGGAGCGCGTGCGCCTGATCGAGGAGCTCAAGGTGCGCGCCGACACCGACTACCTGACCGGCATCCTGAACCGGCGCGCCTTCACCGCGGCCGGCAACCTGCGCCTGCGCGGCGCGCGCGAGCACAATGAATCGCTGGCGGTGATCCTGTTCGATGTCGACCACTTCAAGTCGGTCAACGACTCCTACGGCCACGACGCCGGCGACCAGGTGCTGATCCGCATCGCCGAGGTGGTGCGCGACAGCCTGCGCGACGGCGAGATCGTGGCGCGCTACGGCGGCGAGGAGTTCGTGGTGATGCCGGCGTCCTGCGGCCTGGAGGCGGCGCGCGCGCTGGCCGAGCGGCTGCGCGAGGCGATCGCGCGCGAGCCGCTGACGCTGAACGACGGCCATATCCTGCGCGTGACGGCCAGCTTCGGCGTGGCCGTGGCGCACGGCCCGCACGCGGCGCTCGACGACCTGTTCCACGCCGCCGACCTGGCGCTGTACCGCGCCAAGCACAATGGCCGCAACCGGGTCGAGAGCCAGGTGTGAACTACGAGTCGGCCAAGCCGATCATCTGCCTCTTGAGCACATCCTTCTTCGTGACGGCGTTCCAGTATTTGGTGGTGCGAACCAGCAGCGTCGCCGATTTCCTGATCGCCAAGCGCAGTACCGCCTCGGTTTGATCCAACGGGAACCTCACCTGCACCTTGCCCTGCTGAGTACGGATTTCCAGGCGGCCGGTATCGGTGATGCCGGACACAAGACCAGAAATTTTTTCGTCGTAAGTTTCCGGCTCCGCGACGGCATCCAACAGTACTTTCAAGCGAACAATTTCGTCCGTGCTTCCCTGCCAGGTAAAGCACTGCGTTGGCGATTGCCAGGAAAATTCCGCAGACAGCCCGGCCGCTTTAATCGCCTTCATCGCATCGCCAAAATGAGCGGCGGCGCGACCGCCCATCGCATCGACCGCATCATAAAAAGCATCATTATTTGCAGCAAGCAGATTGAACGTTTGCGTCAAGGTCGCATGCAGCAGACTCTCACCCGACAAATCAGCGGCTGCGTTTCCGGTTAATGATATTCGGGCGGATCCCCGCGACAATCCGGCCAATTTCAAATTCAACGTGTCCGCTATTTCGCCACCTATGCGCCCGTCTACCGCGCCATGACGGATACGGTAGGCCGCAGCTTTCCAGGCCTTCAACAACGGCTCGGCAATACGAATAAACGCTTCCAGCGAGATCGCCCCGTCGGCTTGGGGGCCGATAAATCTCAAGTCAAGCAGCTCACCGACTTGCGCGGCACACGCTAATTGCAAATCCTGCGCAGCGTCCGTGGCTGCTTGCTTCTGATTTCTGGCTGTGGCTTGCAACCAGAAATCAGCGGGGTTCTGAGCCGCTTGCGCCGATGATTCACGCGCGAATCCGGCGAGCGTCTGCGCGTGCTTCTTCAGGAATTCAATGCTCATATGCTTAGCTCCACAAAACCCTTGGCACTCTTGCCATCGTGCTGAAAGCCAAATAGTCCGCGCGGGTATGAGCCGTCTATCCACAGTATAGCGCTTACATATTTTGTCTGGAGATTTGAGACCCACTGTTGAAATAGCAGGAAAAGACGCTGTCGCTGGTCGTCATCGGGGAATGGGGAAACCGCCAGTTGCTCCAGTTCCGGAAGCGTCATTCGATGTATGCCCGCGGTCAACAACGGTGGGGAGTCTGGTTTAGGCATGTGGCCTCCTGGCGCGGATAACTTGGACTAGCTTAACCGCGCCAGCGCTCAGGATTTCGTTAAATATCAACCAGTCCCGCGCTGCGTCTACTTAGCGGCCGGCTCGGACTTGGGCGGCTTGACCGGCGTGAAATTCAAATCGCGGAAGTCGTAGCTGAAGTCCGTCTCCATCGAGATGGGCGCCATCTTCATGCGCTCGATGCTGGCGTCCGGGTTCAGCGCGAACGTCACGTAGGCGTCGGCGTTGAGGTTGCGCTGCTTCCAGCGCACGATGAAGGTGTCGTGCTGGAAGTGCTCCAGCTCCCCCGTCAGGTCCGGCGTGCGGGTGAAACTCATGATGCGCTTCTTGCCCTCGGCGCGTATCGTCACCTTGCCGTACCACGGGTCCTCATACTCGCCGTCGTAGGACGCGAGCGGCAACGACGGCGCCGACTTCGCGGCGCGCGCGCCGGCCTCCTTGCCCTGCCGTTCCAGCTCCTCCTTGTGCGCCGCCGCTTCCTGGTCGGCGTACAGCTTGATCCAGTCGCTGGCCGGCACGTTCAGGTACTGATCCAGGATGCGCCAGTACAGCGACGCCATCGCCGGGCTGTTCTCGGCGTTGGTCAGGATGGCGATGCCGAGCTTCTCCTCCGGCACCATCAGCACCGTCGAATAAAAGCCCTGCAGCGCGCCGCCGTGCATGGCGATCTTGCGGCCCTTGTAGTCGCGCAGGCTGAAGCCCAGGCCATACGCCGAGAAGTTAGGCTTGGTCGCGGCCAGCGCAGGTTTCGGTTCGCGGATGCGTATCGGCGTCTGCTCGGACCACATCTCGTTCAACTGCTTGGCGCTGATCAGCTGCGTGCCGTTTTCCAGCTTGCCGCCGCCGAGCAGCATCGTCATCCAGCGCGCGATGTCCTCGGCGTTGGTGTTGATGCCGACCGCGCCCACCGCGTTCTCCACCGGCATGGGCTTGACCACTGCGGCCTTGTCGTCGATCTTGCTGTGCGGCGCGGAGTAGTCGCCGCTGGCCAGCATCTCGGCGACGTTGGTCTTGGTGCCGTTCATGCCCAGCGGCGCCAGGATGCGGTCGTGGATGGCCGCGCCCCACGGCTTGCCGGCCTTGGCGGCGACGATCTTGCCGGCCACGATGTAGAGCAGGTTGTCGTAGGCGTAGCTGTTGCGGAAGCTGGTGGCCGGCTTCACGTAGCGCAGGCGCTCGATGATTTCGTCGGTGCTGAAATTGGTGGTCGGCCACCACAGCAGGTCGCCCGCGCCCAGACCCAGGCCGCTGCGGTGCGTGAGCAGGTCGCGCACCGTCATCGCGCCGGTGACGTAGGAGTCGTACATCTGGAAGTCCGGCAGGTGCTTGGTGACCGGATCGTCCCAGGCGATCTTGCCCTCGTCGACCAGCATCGCCAGCGCGGCGGCGGTGAAGGCCTTGGAATTGGAGGCCACTTCGAACAGGGTCTTGCCGTCCACCGGCGTCGGGTCGCCCAGCTTGCGCACGCCGTAGCCCTGGGCGGAGATCACCTTGCCGTCCTTGACGATGGCGATCGCCATGCCGGGCACGTCGAAGGTCTTCAGCGCGAGCTTGACGTCGGCGTCGAGGTTGTAGGCCGGCGCGGCGGCCAGCGCCGGGACGGACACCGCCAGCACCACCAGCGCGGCGGCGGACGCGCGATAAAACGTACGGGAGATTTTCAGCATCGTTATTTTTTAAATTGTTTGTCGACCGATCCCTGGGTGACCGGGTGATAGTGCTCGCGCGCCTTGGCGTAGACCGCCTTGGCCCATTCCCGGTCGCCCGGATTCTTCAGCAGCGCGGTGTACAGCGGCACCACGAACTTCTGGCGGCCCACGCTCATCAGGAAGGTGTTGAGCGGCTCGCGCACGTTGTAGCCGGCCTTGATCGAGGCCAGGTAGAAGCGGTAGGCGATTTCGTTGTTGCCGCTTTTGCCCAGCGCGAAAGCCTGGTCCAGCTCCTGCAGCTGCGTGGCGTTGGCCTTGCCGTCGATGTCGTTCAGGAAGTGCATCCACTCCAGCGCGATCCAGTTCTTGCCGTTCAAGTCCTTGGTCGGCAGCTCGCCCTTGAGCCACGCGGTGCGCTGCGCGTCCAGCGCGGCCAGGCGCGGCGAGGCCGCGTGCCTGGCGCTGGCCGGAATGCCGGCGCCGTACAGCCACTCGTCAAGCTCCGCCTGCGACATCACGTCCGGATGCACGTCCAACAGATTCTTCTTCAGGTAGGCCACGAATTCGTCGGTGGTGGCGGACTTGAACGCGTGCTGGTCGAACCAGCCGCGCAGGAAGGGATCGAACACCTCGCGGCCGGCGCGCTGCTCCAGGGTGCGCAGCAGCCAGGCGCCCTTCGGATAAACCAGGCCGCTGTCGGTGTAGCTGGCGGCGCTGGTGTCGGCGTCGCGCGTGACCAATGCCTGCTTGGCCGCCGGGATCGACGGCAGCGAGGCCAGTGCCTCCTCCTGCTCCACCTGCAGGTTCATCTCCGCCACTTCCTCGCCGTACAGCTTCTCGACGATGCGGGTGGTGACGTAGGTGGTGAAGCCTTCGTTGAGCCAGAAGTGCTTCCACGAGGCGTTGGTCACCAGGTTGCCGGACCAGGAGTGCGCCAGTTCGTGCGCGATCAGGTCGACCAGGCTGCGGTCACCGGCGATCATGGTCGGCGTGAGGAAGGTCAGGCGCGGGTTCTCCATGCCGCCGATCGGGAACGATGGCGGCAGCACGATCATGTCGTAGCGCTCCCACCGGTATGGGCCGTACAGGCCTTCGGCGGCGCTGATCATTTTCTCGGTGTCGGCCAGCTCGTAGGCGGCGGCCTCGATGCGCGCCGGCTCGGCGTAGACGGCGGAGCGCGGGCCGATGGTGCGCACGTCGATCTCACCGATGGCGATGGCCAGCAGGTAGGATGGAATCGGCTGCGCCATCTTGAATTTCCAGCCGCCGGCGCCGGTCGCGTTCTGGTCGTTCTCTGCGCTCATCACCACGCGCATGCCGGCCGGCGCCTCGATGCGGGCGCTGTAGGTGAAGCGCACGGCAGGCGTGTCCTGCACCGGTGCCCACGAGCGGGCGTTGATTTCCTCGGACTGACTGAACATGAACGGACGCTTGCCGGACATGGTCTGCTGCGGCGACATCCACTGCAGCGCGGCGGCCGACGGCGCGGTGCGGTAGTACACGCGCACCTTCTGCGGCTGGAACGACAGCGCGATGCGCAGCGCCCGGCCCTTCTCGGCATCCGGCTTGTCGAGCATGAAGGAGGCGGCGCTCCAGCGGCCGTTCGGATTGAGCACCTGCACCTTGGCGATATTGAGTTCGTTCGTGTCCAGCACCAGCGTGCGGGCGGAGGGATCGATCCAGTTCAGCGTCAGCTCGGCGTAGCCGGCCAGCGTCTTGTGGCCGAAGTCGGCCTTCAGGTCCAGATACAGGTCGCTGGTGCGCACCTGGTCGTAGCGCGCGTAGCTGAGCGGGTCGGCGTGGGCGACGCCCAGCGCCGCCAGGGCGGCCAGGACGAACGCGGACAGTTTTTTCTTGATAGGCATGGTGGTCTTTTCAATGTTGACTGAAGCGCGAAGCAGAATAGCATAGCCATGTATCGAAGATGTGTACATCCGCACGCTATGCTATCATTCGCTCCGTAAGTGGGGAGTAGTCGGCTTGCGCCGTCCCGGCGCAAGAACCTGTGTCAACATAATCGGTCCGCAGACCGTGGTGCAGGTGGTTGAAAAACTTGACGAGACCATGATCGAGGTGCGGCCATGATGGGCCGGAGTCGCGCCTGGATCATTGGTTAATCGTTTCCGGCCCGCGTACTACTAAAAATCCCATGGAAGCCTTCCTCGTCTCTACCGGTATCGTCGCCCTCGCGGAAATCGGCGATAAAACCCAGCTGCTCGCCTTCTGCCTGGCCGCGAAATTCCGCCGCCCGCTGCCGATTGTCGCCGCCATCTTCGTCGCCACCATCGCCAACCACGCGTTCGCCGCGGCGGTCGGCACCTGGATCACCAGCCTGCTGGGCCCCGACATCCTGCGCTGGGTGCTGGGCGCATCGTTCCTGGCGATGGCCGCGTGGACGCTGGTGCCGGACAAGATCGACGACGACGACATGCCGCTGGCGAAGTACGGCGTGTTCCTGACCACGCTCATCGCCTTCTTCGTCGCCGAGATGGGCGACAAGACGCAGGTGGCCACGGTGGCGCTGGCGGCGCGCTATCACAGCCTGGTGGCGGTGGTGTGCGGCACCACGTTCGGCATGATGCTGGCCAACGTGCCGGCGGTCTACCTGGGCGACCGCATCGCCCACCGCGTCTCGCTCAAGCTGGTGCACGGCATCGCGGCGCTGGTGTTCGCCGTGCTGGGCGTGGCGACGCTGCTGGGCGCCGGCTCCAGCCTCGGCGCGTAAGGTCAAGTTCTTTATGTTCCGCTCCGTGTGTTAGCGCACGGATGCGGGGAAATTAACAATCTATTATGCTTGTCACTTCAGTATTGACAGGGACTAGGAATGCGATTGATGAGCCAAATGGCGGCGCTGGTGTTGTGCGCCTCCGCGTTGAACGTCCAGGCTTTCGCGGCGGAAGCCGCGCCGGTGGCCGCACACGCCACCAGCGATGCCACCAGCGCTTCCGGCGTCGCCAAACCGGTCAAGCCGGCGGCCCAAAAGGCCGCCATCGTGCCGGTGCCGGAGCCCATGAACTACAAGCTGATGGTGTTCGGTATCGTGGTGCTGCTGCTGTTCGCGCGCAACAGCAACAAGCGCGAACAGCCGTGGACCAAGTAAGCGCGCTTACTGCACGTTCAGCGTGACGTCGTCGATCAGGAACGAGGTCGACACCGTCGAACCCTCCACACCCTCGAAGTAAATCCTCACCGTCTGGCCCTTGTAGGCCGACAGGTCGAAACTCTTCTGCACATACGTGCTGCCCTTGTTCAGATTCGAATACGTCGCCAGCGTCGCCAGCACCGCGTTGGCGCCGCTGCGCACCTGCACCTTGAGCGTGTCGTAGGCCGAGGTGGTGGTGGTCTCGTCGGACACCACCTGCAGCCAGAACGCCAGCGTGGCGCTGGTGGCGTCGGCCGGTATCGTCACGGTCTGGTACAGCGTGTCCGTGTGGGCGCTGCCGTAGCCGTCCAGCCAGGCCTTGTAGCTGCCCGCGTGCGCGGCCTGGCTCGAGTCGTTGCTGATCACGCCCGACGTCGCGGTCCATGACGCGGCGCCCGATTCGAAGCCGCCGTTGACGATCAGCTGCGTGGCGGTGGGCGGCGTGGTGCTGCCGCCACCGCTGGTCTGCGTGACCCACACCGGCGCCGACCACAGGATGTTACCGTCGTTCTGGGTGATCTTGGCGTAGTAGAAGTGCTCGCCCACGGCCGGCGTGATGGTGGTGCTGGCGGTGGACGACAGCTGCGTCACCGTGCCGTTGCGGCCCGGGACACCCTCATACATCTTCACCGACGATACCGTCTTGCCGCTACTGCTGGCGAAGTTGGCCACCAGGTTCAGGGGGCCGCTGTTGGTGAAGCGCTCGCCCATCACATGACCGTTGGCGGTCAGGATCAGCTGCGAGGTCTTGTCCATGGTGGCGAACACGCGGCGTGCCTTGATGGCGGCGATCATGCTGGCGGTGGTCAGCGGGGTGCCGGTCGGCAGCAGCACGCCGGTGCGGTTGGTGTAGGACGCGCCCCAGTTGGCGCAGTGGTTATCCTGGTCGCTGGAGAAGGCCACGTGGTAGCCCGCCTCCAGCGCCTTGTTGCAGGCGCCTTCGTAGGTGCTGCGTCCCGTCTCGGTCTCGCTGGTGTTGTTGGAGAAGGCCGAGGTGTTGAGCACTTCGCACAAGGCCATCGCCTGGTCGCCGTCGGCGGTGTAGCCCAGCGCCGTGCCGTTGACCAGGAACTGGCCGGACGATTCCGGATGATTGAACTGGCCGATGTAGCCGCGCTGGCGCATCAGCGTGTACAGCGACGCGTAGTCGTTCTTCGGCGTCAGCGTGTCGGCGATCAGCTGGCCGCTGCTGTTGCTCTCCCATCCCAGCAGCTCGGTGGTGTTGAAGATGTTCATATGGCCGCCGTTGTTGATCACGCCCCACTCCAGCCCATACATGCCGAGGAAGTTGGCGTGCGCGCTGTTGAAATTGGCGGCGGCGGTGAGGCCGGACTGGAACAGCGCCTTGGCGGTGGCCGGATCGGCCGAGGCGTTGGTGCCGTCGGAGCCGTCGTACATGTGATTGTGCTCGGAGGCCATCAGGAAGTCGAGGCCCTTGTTCATCGCGTACTGGTAGGCGTCGGCCGGTCCCAGGGCCGCGCTTTGCGGCGCCTGCGCGCCGGTGCAGCTGCCCAGCGGGCCGCCGCCGTCGCTGTGGTTGGTCTGGCTGTGCAGGTTGCCGAGGTAGATGGTGTACGGCAGCGACGATGTCGCGGCCACGCTTTGCGCCATCAGGGCGGCCTGGCGCGTCGGGCGCGCCCGCGCGGTGTTGGTCGGCAGCGCCTTGAAGGCCGGCATGGCCTGCGCTGGATTGTGGCCCACCGAGATGTCCCAGCTTTGCTCGACCGTCTCGTCACCGGTGACGGCCTGCATGCGCGCCAGGTACACGCCGTCGGTCAGGATCAAGCCGTCGGCGCGGCCGTCCCACGCGATGCTGACGTCGACCGGCTTGCCGGCGATGCGCTGCACGCCCTGCCACTGCTGAACCACCACGCCGTCCGGGCTGACCAGCTCCAGGCGCCAGCGCACGTCCTGCTCGCGCTCCAGCAGCGGGAAATCGAAGGCGAGCTTGAAGGTACGGGCTTCCGGCCGGTCCTGGTCGGCGCCGTCGGCGGCGAAGGGCGCATGCAGCGTGGCCTCGAATTCGTGGTGGTCGGCCTTGGACGCGTGGACCGCGCCAATCACGCCGGAAGACAGCATCAACATCATCGCGAGCCGGGACAGCATCTTAGATTTGTTCATCGTTCTCTTTCTCTCTGCGGTTGGGGATCCAAAATACTGGCAACTATGCATGACAGGAAGATGACGAATCAATTCGAATTAGCTTGGCTATTCAGAGGTCTTTGGAATAAATGCGGTGGCCACTGGGCCCGTGCGCGACAACGGCGCGAAACTAAATTTTCGCGCCGTTGTACCGATGATGAAAATGTCCAGAATGGGACACTCTGTTAAGAATTTAACTTGGCCGGAATGAGCAGTTCGACCTTATGGATGCTGGCGGTATCGTGCAGGTCGATCGCCAGCGCCAGCTGGCGCACGCCGTCCACCGTCAGCACCGGCGCGGCGGTTTCCGCCGACTTCATTACGCGGATCACATACGAGCCTTCGCCATGCCGGTACGTCAGCGTGAAGTGATCCCACTCGGCCGGCATGCGCGGCGCCAGCGTGATCTGGGTGGCGGTGCGCGTGAGGCCGAGCAGCGACTCCAGGATCAAGCGGTACATCCAGCCGGAGGAGCCGGTGTACCAGCTCCAGCCGCCGCGCCCGACGTGCGGCGGCACGGCGTAGACGTCGGCCGTGACCACGTAGGGCTCGACCTTGTAGCGCGCCATGCCCTCCGGCGTGCCGCCGTGCTGCACCGGGTTGATCATGCGCGCCAGTTCCCACGCGCGGTCGGTCTCGCCCAAGCGGGCGAAGGCCATCGCGGTCCAGATGGCGGCGTGCGTGTACTGGCCGCCGTTCTCGCGCACGCCGGGCACGTAGCCACGGATGTAGCCCGGGTTCGGGCCGGCCTTGTCGAACGGCGGATCGAGCAATTGGATGATGCCCGAATCGCGCCGCACCAGGCGCTGGTTGACCTGCTCCATCGCGCCGCGCACCCGCACCGGATCTGCGGCGCCGGACAGCACGCCCCAGCTTTGCGAGATCGAATCGATCTGGCATTCCTCGTTGGTGTGCGATCCGAGCGGCGTGCCGTCGTCGAAATACGCGCGGCGGTACCACTGGCCGTCCCACGCATTCTGCTCGACGTTGGAGGCCAGCTTCTTGGCCTCGCTGCGGCATTCGGTGGCGAAGTCCACGTCCTGCATCAGCTCCGCCACCTCGGCAAAGCGCTGCAGCACCTCGCACAGGAAGAAGGCCAGCCACACGCTCTCCCCCTTGCCATGCTCGCCCACCTTGTCCATGCCGTCGTTCCAGTCGCAGGAACCGATCAGCGGCAGGCCATGTTCGCCGAAGCGCAGGCCGTTGCGGATGGCGCGCACGCAGTGTTCGTACAGCGTGCCGCTTTCGCTGGAGCGGCCCGGCATGTCGTAGTAGGAGTCCTCCTCCGGCTTGACGGCGCGGCCCTCCAGGTACGGCATGCTTTCGGCCAGCACGCCGATGTCGCCGGTGGCGATGACATAGCGCCAGGCGCCCAGCGGCAGCCACAGGTAGTCGTCCGAGCAGTGCGTGCGCACGCCGCGGTCGGACGGCGGATGCCACCAGTGCTGCACGTCGCCCTCCAGGAACTGGTGGGCGGCGCACAGCAGCAGCTGGTCGCGCAGCAGCTGCGGTTGCGTGTGGATGGTGGCCATCGCGTCCTGCAGCTGGTCGCGGAAGCCGAAGGCGCCGCCGGACTGGTAGTAGCCGCTGCGCGCCCACATGCGGCAGGCGATGGTCTGGTACATCAGCCAGCCGTTGGCCAGCAGGTCCAGCTCCGGCTCCGGCGTGTCGATGCGCACCGCGCCCAGGGTTTTCTCCCAGTGCGCGTGCACGGCGGCCAGCGCCTCGTGCGCGGCGCCGGCGCTGCGGTGCTTCTGCGCCAGGCTGCTGGCGTCGGCGTTGCGGCGGCCGGCCACGCCCAGCACGAAGACGATCTCGCGCTCCTGGCCTGGCAGCAGGTCGAACGGCACCTGGATGGCGGCACAGGCGTCCAGCCCCGCGCCGATCTTGCCGGACAGGCGGGAACGGCGCAGCGCCGCCGGCGCGGCCAGCGTGCCGTTACGGCCCAGGAATTCGCTGCGGTCGGCGGTGTGGGTGCGCAGCGTGGCGTCGCAGTTGAAGAAGGCCACGCGGCCGGTGAACTCAGTGTTGTACGGGTTCCTGGCGAACAGCGCGCCGCTGACCGGATCGGCCTCGGTGACGATGTGCATGCCGGACTTGGAACGCATGTCGCCCAGCACCCACTCGACGTAGCCGGTGGCCGACAGGCGCCGCGTCACCAGCGAGTCGTTGCGCACCTTGAGGACCGTGTACTTGATCGGCGCGTCGGTGGCGACGAAGGTGGTCATCTCGGTGGCGATGCCGGTCTCGGTGTGTTCGAACACGCTGTAGCCGAAGCCGTGGCGCGTGACGTAGCCGCCGTTGCCGCGCGCCGGCAAGGCGGTCGGCGACCAGAAACGGCCGCTCTGTTCATCGCGCAGGTAGAAGGCCTCGCCGCTGGCGTCGCTGACCGGATCGTTGTGCCACGGCGTGAGGCGGAACTCGTGCGCGTTCTCGTGCCAGGTGTAGGCCTGGCCGCTTTCCGAGACCACGCAGCCGAACTGCGGGTTGGCCAGCACGTTGGACCACGGCGCCGGCGTGCGCTGCGCATCGCTGGTGGAGATGACGTATTCGCGGCCGTCCGGCGTGAAGCCGCCGATGCCGTTTTCCAGCATCAGCGTGCGCACCGCCGGCGTGGCGGGGCCGGCGTCCGCGTAGTCGCCGCGGTTGTCCGTCATCAGCGGCGGCATGCGCATCGCAGGCGAGCCGGGGCGCTTGATCTGCTCGGCCAGCGTGCCGCGGCTGTCGCTGAGGATGGCGCGCGCCACCGATTGCAGCAGCACGCGGTCCTCGTTCGCGATCTGGTCGGCCAGGCGCACGAAGATGCCGCCCGGCCGGTCGATGGCCTGGGCGTCAATGCCGGAGGCGATCAGACCCATGATCTGTTCGTGCAGCAGCTGGCGGTAGCCCGACTGGTCCTCGTACCAGATCACCAGGTCGACCACCAGCCCTTTCAGGCGCCAGTAGGCGTGCGCCTGCACCATCTGGCGCGCGAGCTCGATGTTGGCCGGGTCCTTGATCTGCAGCAGCACGATCGGCAGGTCGCCGGAAATCGCGTAGGCCCACAGGCCGGACTGGCCGCGCTGGTTCTTGACCAGCGTGCCGGCGTCGGCGCGCAGCGCGGCGTTCGGGTAGATGACCGAGTTGGCCAGGCGGCCGTACAACTGGGCGTCGGCTTCGCTGGCGTTGAGCTGGCGCAGCACCACCTGGCTGTGGGTCCACGCCAGTTCGAACACGCGGTCGGCCAGGTGGCGGTCCTGGTATTTGTCGATCAGGTGCAGCGCGGCCTCGCGCTGCTCGGTCATGCCGGTGACGATGTCGACGATGGCCGTCTGGTCCGGCTGCAGCGTGATGGTGTGGCGGATCGCCACCACCGGATCGAGCACCGAGCCTTCGGCGCCGCTCAACGGCGCCTGCTCCAGCATGGCGTTCGGCGCGGCGGCGGTGTTGCCTCGGCCGATGAAGCGCGAGCGGTCGGTCTCGAACGAGACCGCCGTGACGGCGGCGTCGTGCACCATCATCGAGTGCATCAGCCACGGCATCACGTCGGCCTGCCCGCGCGGACGGCGCGTGCACAGGATGGCTTTTTCGTCGCGCAGGATTTCGGTCTGCACGAACAGTTTGCTGAAGGCCGGGTGGGCGGCGTCGGCGGCGGCCGGCGCCATCACCACTTCGGCAAAGCTGGTCACCTCGATGGTGCGCACGCGGTCGGACTTGTTGGTGATGCGGGTGCGCCGCAGTTCGATGTCGTCTTCCGGCGAGACCACAATTTCCGTGTACAGGTCGATGTTGCGGTCGGAGCGGCGGAATTCGGCGCGGCCTTCGGAGAAGATCACCTCATGCTTGCGCGGATCGACCAGCGTCGGTTGATAGGTGGTGGACCAGAAGCGGCCATCCTCCATGTCGCGCACGTAGCAGAAGTTGCCCCAGTTGTCGCGGGTGCTGTCCTCGCGCCAGCGTGTCACGGCCAGGTCCTTCCAGCGGCTGTAGCTGCCGCCGGCGTTGGTGACCATGACGTGATAGCGGCCGTTGGACAGCAGCTGGGTTTCCGGCATCGGCGTGGTGTGCTGGCTCAGGATGCGCATCGGCATGGCCTGCTCCGGCGCGGTGGAGCGGATCGCCGCCATCTCGGTGGTGTTGGAGTAGAA
Organism: Duganella caerulea; assembly: GCF_040362985.1. NCBI lineage: Bacteria > Pseudomonadati > Pseudomonadota > Betaproteobacteria > Burkholderiales > Oxalobacteraceae > Duganella > Duganella caerulea. The sequence continues at coordinate 262,706 of NZ_BPWJ01000005.1, forward strand.
GGCGCCCGCCTCCGGACTGCGTTCCTGCAGCACCAGCAGCGTCGATTGCAGCAGCGGATCGGATTCGAAACGGCGCTGCATCGGGCGGTCGTGCAGCAGGTAGCTCAGCGCCAGCAGTCCCATGCCCTGGTGGTGCACCATGAAGGAGCGGATCACGGCGGAGGCCTGGCCGCGCGGCAGGCGCGAGGCCGTGTAGTCGACCGCCTCGTAGAAGCCGTAGCGGCCCATGTAGCCCAGCCCCGCCATCTTCTGCAGGTTGAGGCAGGCCGCTTCCGGCCGCACCATCAATCCCAGCATGGTGGCGTAGGGCGCGATCACCAGGTCGTCGGCCAGGCCGCGCTTGAGGCCCAGGCCCGGCACGCCGAACGCGCGGTACTGGTAATTGAGGCTGGCGTCGACCGTGTTGTAGCCGGATTCGGAGATCCCCCACGGCACGTTGCGGCGCTTGCCGTAGTCGATCTGGGCGTCGATCACCGCGCTGTATGTCTGGTCGAGCAGCGTGCTCGGATAGTTGGGCATCACCAGCAGCGGCATCAGGTACTCGAACATCGAGCCGCTCCAGGACAGCAGCACCGGCTTGCCGGCGACGATGCACAACTGACGGCCGAGCGCGAACCAGTGCTCCTGCGGCAGCTGTCCCTGGGCGATGGCGACGAAGCTGGCCAGCCGCACTTCCGACGCCAGCAGATCGTAGTAGCTGGCGTCCAGCCGGCGCTCGGAGACGTTGTAGCCGATGGCCAGCAGGTTGGTGGTCGAATTGAACAGGAAGCCATATTCCATCTGGGCGTATGCGCCGCAGCGCTGCGCCAGGGCGGCCAGTTCGCGCATGCGTTCGTGGGCGGCGGCGGCGCCCTGCGCACACAGGCCGGCCAGCGCCAGTTGGCGGTCTCGCTCGGCCGGGGCCAGGTCGTTGGCCAGCACGGCGGCCGGCTGGTCGATCATGGCGGCCAGTTCGCGCAGCGTCGGCACGCGCGTCAGGCTGGTGTCGAACACGGCGTCCGCCGACAGGTCGACCCAGGGCGTGAGCAGCGTCAGGTCCGCCAGCGCGGCCTGGCATTGGCGCACCAGCGCGGCGGACCACATGGCCGCTTCGCCATGGGTCTCCGCTTCCGCCGGCGGCGGCAGCTGGCCGGCGGCGGTGGCCACGCGGGTCAGCCAGGCGTGCAGCTGCTGCAGGTTGCCGGCGTCCGGCGCGGGGGCCAGCGCGGCCAGCAAGTCGCCCAGCGCGGGCGCCTCGGCGCCGGCCTGCGATTGCTGCAGCACCTGGCAGGTGGCGACGATGCCGTCCACCGTTTGCTGTCCGAGGATGGGCTGGTCGTACAAGCCTGTCAGGCCGGCCTGCAGGGTTAGCAGGTGGCCGGCCAGGTTGCCGCTGTCGACGGTGGAGATGTAGATCGGGTGCAGCGGCTTGAGGGTCTGCGTGTCGTACCAGTTGTAGAAGTGGCCCTGGTGGCGCTCCAGCTGGTCCATCGTGGCCAGCGTGCTGGCGGTACGCTCCATCATCTGGCCGACGGTGATGTAGCCGAAATCGCTGGCGCTCAGGTTGGCCAGCAGCGCCATGCCGATGTTGGTCGGCGAGGTGCGGTGCGCCACCACGTGCGCCGGGTGCTCCTGCATGTTATCGGGCGGCAGCCAGTGGTCTTCCGGGCCGACGTAGCGCTCGAAGTAGGCCCAGGTGCGGCGCGCCAGCTGGTGCAGGAAGCGCTGCTGGTCCGGCGTGAGGCGGGCGTGCCTGCGCACGATCGGGCGGCTGATCCGCTCCGCCACGGCCGGCGCCAGCAGCCACGCCAGCAGGAACAGCGCGGCCGGCGCCAGGCTGGTTGGGCGCCAGCCCAGCAGCGCGCCGCCGACGAACAGCGCCAGCACCGGCGACACCCACATGGTGCGCCATACGCTGGCCGCGCCGTCGGCCGCGCGCGTCAGCGCCGAGGCCCGCCATTCCAGCAGGTGCTTGTGCGAGACCAGCATGCGCCAGCCGCTGCGCAGGATGGCGTCCAGGCTGAAATAAGCCTCGTACGGCAGGAACACCAGCATCAGGATGGCGTGCGCGAACTGCATGCCGCCGCGCCGCAGCGCGGCCCGTATGTGCTGGCTCCACAGGGTGTCCTCCGGGCGGTGCAGCAGGTCGTGCGCGGTGCTGACCAGCGGCGGCACGAAGATCACGGCCAGCACGGCGCCGGCCCACAGCCACGGGTCGGGCAGCCAGCGCCAGGCGGTGATCAGCGACAGCACCAGCGCCGGCGCGGTCAGGCTGCGGCGCAGGTTGTCGAACAGCTTCCAGCGCGACAGCAGCGACAGCGGATTGCGTTCGCGCTTGCGGTTCGGGCCCGGCACGCGGCCGAACAGCCACGAGGCCAGTTGCCAGTCGCCGCGGGTCCAGCGCTGGCGGCGGCTGACGTCATCGCTGTAGCGGGCCGGATAGGCTTCGTACAATTGAACGTCGCTCAGCAGGCCGGCGCGCAGGTAGCAGCCTTCCAGCAGGTCGTGGCTGAGGATGCGGTTGTCCGGCAGGCGGTTGCCCAGCACCTGCTCGTAGACGTCGACGTCGTAGATGCCCTTGCCGATGAAGGAGCCTTCGAAGAACACGTCCTGGTACACATCGGAGACGGTGCGGGTGTAGGGGTCGATGCCCGGTTCGCCGCCGCACAGTTTTTCGTACAGCGAGGCGTTCTCGCTCGGCAGGCTGACGGTGACGCGCGGCTGCAGAATGCCGTAGCCCTCCACCACGCGGCCGCGCGCGCTGTCGATGCGCGGCTGGTTGAGCGGGTGGCGCATGGCGGCGATGAACTGGCGCGCGGCGTCGCGCGGCAGCTGGGTGTCGGTGTCGAGCGTGATGACGTACTTGATGTCTTCCAGTTCGCCGACATCGCCCACCACCAGGCTGAATTTGTCGCGCGCGCCGCCGCGCAGGAAGCGGTTCAGGTCCTGCAGCTTGCCGCGCTTGCGCTCCTCGCCCATCCACACGCCCTCCTGCGGATTCCAGCGGCGCGGGCGGTGCAGCAGCACGAACGGCGACGCGGCCTGGCCGTTGGCGTGGGTGGCGTACTTGCGGTTCAGCTGCTCGACGCAGCGGCGCATCTGCTCCATCAGCGCGGCGTCGGTGGGCAGGGTTTCGGCGGCGGCGTCGGCGAAGTCGGTCAGCAGGCAGAATATCAGGTTGGGATCGCGGTTGGCGAGGAAGCGCACCTCCAGCTGTTCGCACAGCTCATCGACATTCTCCCGGCTGTAGACCAGCGTCGGCACCACCACGATGGCGCGGGCGTCGGTCGGCACGCCGTCCTTGAAGTCCATGCGCGGCAGCGGATTGGGACGGGTCACCAGCGTGGCGATCCAGTTCACCAGGCTCAGTGCCAGCTGGCTGCTGCCCGCCAGCGCCAACACGCCAAGCAGCACGATCACCGGGCCGTGCACGCCGTTGCGCGCGGCGCGCTCCAGCAGCAGCGCGGTCGACACCAGCGAGATCGCGGCGATGGCGCCGAGGTAGGACGTCAGCGGCGAGGCGCGCGAGGTTTGCTGCAGCGCCTCCAGCCACGGGCGGCGCATGCCGGTCTGTTTTTCCAGCGCGGCCAGGCCGCCGCCGATCAGGTAAAAGCCCACGTGGCCGTGGCGCTCGTCGCCGCCTTCGAAGTGGGCCTGCGCCAGCTGCAAGGCCTGCTGCGCCACTTCGACTTCGGAATAGCGCGAGCGCTTGGCGATCTTCTCGATCGCGTGGCGGTACTGGTCGCGGGTGGCGAATTCCATGCGGCCGTAGATGCCGGCCGGGTCCTGGCGCAAGGTCTGCTCCACCACGCTCATGGTCTCGACGAACTCCTGCCAGTCCATGGTGCCGAGGAAGCGCAGGCTGCCGATGCTGTTGGCGATCGAGACCTGTTCGGCCGCCTGCTGCTGGATCTCGGCCTGGATCTGCTGCTCGATGGTCTGGTCCGATTCGGCCAGGCGGTGCGTGATCCATGACAGCGCCAGCGTCAGCGCCGGGCTTTGTCCCTGCAGGCGGCGCGCCAGCTCGGCCACGAAGGCGCTGGTGATGGGCGGGTTGGAGCGGGCCATGTCGGCCACCATCAATATCAGGCCGCTGGGATTTTTTTCGGCGACGTCGGTCATCTGGTCGGCCCAGGTGTTGGCCAGGTCGCGGTGGATGCGGTTGTCGGCCACGCGCGCGGCCACGCGGCGCAGGTTCTCGATCAGCGCCAGGCGCAGCATGATGGGGATGGCCCACAGCTCGCCCAGCTGCAGCGTGGCCACTTCCTGGTAGGCGTCGACGAAGCGGCACAGCGATTCGGGATCGACGCGGCCGTCGCCGTGGGCGATGATCTCCAGCGCGATCTTGTACACGCGTGGCGTGCCCTCCGGCGCGCCCTTGCCCAGGCGCGGCAGCTGCTTGCTGTAGTTCTTGGGCAGGTGGCGGCGGGCGATGCGGATCTGGTCTTCGATCAGGTAGAAATTATCCAGCAGCCATTCGGAGGCGGGCGTGATCTGGCGGCCGGCCTTGACGGCGGCGGTCAGTTCGTCGCAGGTGGAGTCGATGACGGCGGCGTTTTCCGCCAGCCGCGCCAGCAGGCGGTCGCGGCCGCCGCGCTTGCTCAGTTCGTGATGCGTGGCCAGCGTCTTGCCGTGCGCGGCCATCTGCGCCGCGCTGAACAGCTCGGCGCGCAGCGGCAGGTCTTGGTCGTCTTCGTCGGACAGCAAGGAGCCGGAGGGAGATTCGCGAAAGCCCAGCGTAATGTCGGGCATGAGGGGGGCGGACTTGTTCAACGTGGACCTCGCTTCAATTCTGCGAATAGGAAATTATCTCCTTAGGCATGCTACGGGGGCGCACGGCACGCGACTGTGCGCTGACGTACATAAAGAATTTCCACGAAAAAAAAGGCCGCTTGCGCGGCCTTGTAAAGGAAGAAAGCTATAACGGATCAGGCCGCCCTTGCGAGCGGCGCCAGCGCCAATCCGCCGTTGAGGCTGTATGCCTGCGCGTGGCCGAGCCGGCGCAGCAGCTGCGCGGCCTTCTGGCTGCGGTTGCCGCTGCGACAGAAAAATACCAGCGGCGCGCGCTCGCCGCGCAGCCAGTCGCTGGCGTGCTCGGCCAGGCGGCCCAGCGGTACGCTGAGGGCCTGGCGTCCGCCCGGACCAGGCGCGGTGGTCGCGGCGAATTCATACGGCTCGCGCACGTCGACCAGTTGGGCGTCTGGATGGGCTTGCAGGAAGGCATCCAGCGCGGCGCTGTCGAGTTGCAGATCCGAAGCCGCACCAGCATTGGCGGGCGCGGCCATGCCGACGCAGAATTGGTTATGTTCGTCGCGGGTCGGGCACAGCAGCGTCTGCGCGCAGGTCAGCGGACGCAGCGCTTCCACGGCGGAGCGCGCGCTGAAGGCGAAGCGCACCGCGCGCGGCGCCAGCGTGTCGCCGTCCGCCACGCCCAGCAGGTAGTGGCGCGCGGCGCCGTCCTGCACGCGGGCCAGCGTCTGCGCGCCGAGCTTGATGGCGGCGGCGGCAGGCCAGCCGTAGGCGTCGGTCGCGGCGCGGTGGTCGAAGTGGCGGCCGAGCGCTTCGATCAGCGCGCTTCTATCGGCGCCGCTCGTGGTGCTGACGATGGCCTGCACCTGGTAGTTCTGGCAGCGCACATAGGATTCGATGCGCCCGGTCATTTCCGGCAAGGGATCGATGACGACGCAGCTGCGGCTGGCGGCGTCCAGCACCAGCCAGCTGCACGCGCCTTCGACGCCCAGTTGCAGCAGGCCGTCATGAGGGACGGCGGTGCGTTCGGACGGGATCAGGCAGCTGGCGCGCAGGGCCGCGCCGCAGCGCTCGATGCGGCGGCAGGCGTCGTTGATGGTGGCCTCGTCGGCCAGCGGGCCGAAGGACATGCGGATGGCGCCGGCGCTGCGCCACAGCGGCGCGTGCATGGCGTCCAGCACATAGCTGGGCGCGGCCTTTGCCGCCGAGCAGGCGCTGCCCGAGCTGACGCGCACCTGGGCGGCGTCGAACACGTCCATCAGTTCGCGGCTCGACAGACCGGGCACGGAAAAGTTCAGCGTGGTCGGCAGCGATTTGTCGAAAGGGTTGTTGAACACCACGCCGGGCAAGGCGGCGCGCAGGCTCTCGGCCAGGCGGGCGCGGTAGCTGGCCAGCTGGTGATGGCTGCGGAAGGTGTCGCCGCGTTCCAGCGCGGCCAGCACCACGCCCAGCGCGGCGATGCCGGCCATGTTCTCGGTGCCGGAGCGCTGGCCGCTCTCCTGGCCGCCGCCCATGATCAGCGGCGTGAACGGCGTGCCGGCGCGCACGTACAACATGCCCACGCCTTTGGGCGCGTACAGCTTGTGGCCGGAGAACGGCGCGTAATCGATGCGGGTGGCGGCCAGGTTCAAGTCCAGCTTGCCCAGCGCCTGCACGCAATCGACCAGCCAGTAGGCGGGGCTGCCAGTCTCGGCCAGCACGGCTTCGATGGCGGCCAGGTCGGTGATGACGCCGGTTTCGTTGTTGGCGGCCATGGTGCATACCAGCCCGGCTTGCGGCGCCAGCGCGCGCAGCTGGGCCAGGTCGTGCGCGCCGTCCCGGTCGACCGGCAGTTTTTGCAGCGTCAGGTTCAGGCCCAGCAGGCGGTTCCAGTGCGCCAGGCTTTCCGGCACGGCCTTGTGCTCGGTGGCGCCGTAGACCAGCAGGCTGCCGATGGCCTCGCCGCGCTCGCGGCGTTCGCGCAGCGCGACCAGCGCCGACAGCACGGCGGTCTGGATGCCTTCGGTGGCGCCGCTGTTGAACATCAGGCGGCCGTCGCCCACGCCCAGCAGGCGGATCGCGCAGGCGCGCGCCTGGTCCAGCAGGACTTTGGCCTTGAGGCCGGTGCCGTGGCTGCTGCTGGGATTGCCGTAGCGCTGGCCCATGGCGTCGGCCGCGGCGGCGATGGCGGCCGGCAGCACGGCGGTGGTGGCGTTGCCATCGAGGTAGATTTCGGTCGTCATGAAAATGCCTGTGTAATCGATGCCTACAGTTTACTCAGCCGCGCTGAAACAGATGTACTAAAATACCCCTGATACGCGTCCCATCCAGCATTTTTATGCTCCATCTCAGGAAATAATAGAATGAATCCACTCGATCGCTACGATTATGCAATTTTGTCTGCATTGCAAGGCGACGGCACGCTGTCGATCGCCCAGCTCAGCGAGCGGGTCGGGCTGTCCACCACGCCGTGCTGGAAACGGGTGCGGCGGCTGGAGGAGGAGGGCTATATCGAGAGCCGCGTGGCCATCGTCAACCGCCGCAAGGTGGGCTTGCCGGTGACGGTGTTCGTCAGCGTGCGGACCAGCCAGCACGACGACAAATGGCTGGCGCGTTTCGCCGCGGCCGTGGTCGCCTTGCCGGAAGTGCAGGAGTTCCATCGCATGAGCGGCGACATCGATTACTTGTTGAAGGTGGTAACGAGCGATATCGAAGGATATGACAGGTTTTACAAGAAGTTAATCAAGGTGGCGCAGCTGTCCGGGGTGTCGTCGGCGTTTTCGATGGAGCAGATCAAGATCACCACGGCGTTGCCGCTGGAGCTGGTTTCGCACCAGTAATGTGCAGTGGCGGGCCGGGCATGGGATAATAATTGTCCCATATCAAATACTTGATTAAGCCCATGCGCGCACTGCTCGACCGCTGGCTGCCCAGCCCCACCACCGCCAGCCGCCGCGAACAGCTGCGCGCCGCCGGCGGCGCCCTGTTCGGCCTGTTGCTAACCGCGCTGCTCGGACAATCCATGGCGCCCGGCGCCCTGTTCCTGGTCGCGCCGATAGGCGCCTCGTCCGTGCTGCTGTTCGCGCTGCCGGCCAGTCCGCTGGCGCAGCCGTGGTCTGCCATCGGCGGCAATGTGGTCAGCGGCCTGATGGGCGTGCTGTGCGTGCGCTACTTCGGCGACGTGCTGTCGACTCCCCTGCTGTGCGCGCTGGCCGCCAGCACCGCGATCGCCGCCATGTTCGCGCTGCGCTGCCTGCATCCGCCCGGCGGCGCGGTGGCGCTGACGGCGGTGATCGGCGGCCCGGCCATCCACGCGGCCGGCTTCGCCTTCCCGCTGGTGACGGTGCTGGTCGACACGACGCTGCTGGCCGTCATGGCCATGCTGTACAACAACCTGACCGGACGGCGCTATCCGCATGCGCAGCAAAGCACGCATCCGAATCCGCACGCGACCAAGGACGCCGTGCCGACCGTGCGGCTGGGCTTCAAGCCGGAAGACCTGGACGCCGTGCTCAAGCAATACAACCAGGTGCTGGACATCAGCCGCGACGAGCTGGAATCGCTGTTCATGCAAACCGAGCAGCGCGCCTACCAGCGCCGCTTCGGCATCATCAGCTGCGCCGACATCATGTCGCGCGACATCATCAGCGCCGAGTTCGGCACCAGCCTGGAGGAAGCCTGGCAGCAGATGCGCACGCACCGCGTGGCCGCGTTGCCGGTGCTCAACCGCGCGCGGCGGGTGATCGGCATCGTCACGCAGACCGATTTCCTGGAGCACGGCGGGCTGGACGACTATCGCAGCATCCGTCATCAACTGCAGCGATTTCTGCGCAAAAGCGGCGTAACCCACACCGAAAAGGCCGAAGTGGTCGGACAGATCATGACCCAGCATCCCACCACGGCGCGGCTGGACACGCCGATCGTCGACCTGGTGCCGCTGATGGCCGACTCCGGCTTCCACCACATCCCCATCGTCGACGAGGAACAGCGCTTCGCCGGCATCATCACGCAGTCGGACCTGGTGGCGGCGCTGTACGAGAGCCGTTTCGCCGAAGCGGCGGCCTGAAATAAAAAAGGCCGCGCCCGAGGGCAGCGGCCAGGCTGTGCTGCTTTGTTATTGCTTGAATCAGGATGCGGCCTTGCGGCGGCTGACCACCGCGCCCAGCAGGCCCAGTCCGGCCGCCAGCATGGCGTAGCTTTCCGGCTCCGGCACGGGAGACGTGATGGCCGCCCCTACCGTGGCGCCGTAGTAGTACTCGCTGTTGGGGGTAATGAAGCTGATATCGGTGTAAGTTCCGCTAAATTTCAGCAAACCATTCCCTTCGTAGCCGGTGACGGTCAGGCCGCTGCTCAACAGCGTGCCGCCGCCCCAATGGCCGGCGCCCTGGCTGAGGATGGTGAGGCTGCCGTTCTGGAACACAAAGCTGACCGGGACGCCGCTCTGGCCGACGCTGAACACGTCGATGTACGGATCGACCACCGCCTGGCTGAAGTGGAAGTGATTGACGGTGGCGTTACCACCCATCATCAGGATGGTGCCGTTGCTGCCTGGTGTATTGGTCACTTCGGCATTGGTGAACGACGAGGGCACGTCGTAGATGTTGGAACTGTAATCGAGGCCTATCGTGTCGCCCGTGTAGGTGACGGCGATCGTCTGTGCGTCCTGCGTCAGGCTGCCGCTGCCGGCGTTGACCCAGGCTGTCCAGCTGACGGTCGGCGTTGCCGCGGATGCCGCCAACGGCGCGGCCAAGGCCAGTGTCCATGCGGCTTTCATGATTTTTTTCATGCCATCCCTCCCTGTGTATAGTGCGGTGCAAGTTACGCGACCGAGTTCTCAGCATACGCCGCTTTTTTATGTTCTTTAAACAATTGTATTTGCAAATTTGAAGTTAAAATTTCCATGCAAAAACAATGTATCGCCGATACAAAAATTGTCCCAGCGCCGCCCCGCAATGGCTTATGCTAGGCGCCAATTTTGTGACATTCCGAGGACGTAACTATGACGTATCGCCGCAACACCCTTGCTACCCTTGCCCCGCTCGCAGCGGCCGTGATGCTGGCGTTCGCGCCGTTGGCGTCCAGCGCCGCCGCGCCGGCCACCGCTGTTCCACAAGTGAGCCCCGCGCCCGCCCACAAGGCGCTGCTGGCCCTGGCTGACCAGTACTATGACGCCGCGGCCCGCTTCGAGCCGATCAACGCAACGGAAAACGGCGACAACCGTTTCGACGATCAACTGGGCCTGAGCATCGCCCCCGCCAAGCGTGCCCAGCAGTTCAAGCTGTACCGCCAGTTCGCCGCCCGCCTGAAGACGATCAAGCGCGTCCAACTGGATAACGGCGACCGCATCAACTACGACATCCTCGGCTACGAGCTGAACCAACTGCTGGCGATGGAGAAGTTCCCCGAACATCTGCTGCCGATCAACCAGATGGACAGCGTGCCGGTGACGCTGGCCAACTACGCGGGCGGCGAAGCCTCGCAACCGATCGGCACCGTCAAGGAATACGACGCTTACCTGAGCCGCATCAGCCAGCTGCCGGCCTGGATAGACCAGGCCATCGCCAATATGCGCGAAGGCATCAAACAAGGCATCACCGAGCCGAAAGCCATCATGGAATCGGGCTTGCCGCAGTTCCAGAAGCTGGTCAGCGCCACGCCGGAAAGCAACATCTTCTACACACCGGTCACCAAGCTGCCGGCCGCCTTTGCCGACGCCGACAAGCAGCGCCTGACCGCCGCCTACCGCAAGACCGTCGGCGAGCAATTGATGCCGGCGCTGGCCCGCCTGGCGACCTTCCTGGAAAAGGAATACGTGCCGGCCTGCCGCACCACCACCGGCCTGGGCGCGTTGCCGAACGGCGCAGCCTGGTATCAGGCACGTGTTGCCGGCGCCACCACAACCTCACTCAAACCCGATGAAATCCACGCCATCGGCCTGAAGGAAGTCGCGCGCATCCAGGCCCAGTTCGAAGTGCTGGGTCCCAAGCTGGGCTACACCGGCCCCGCGTCCGGCCTGCCGGTCTGGGTGGCGGCGCAGCCGAAGTTCTACCCGTTCAAGACCGAGGACGAAGTCCAGGCCGTCTACCGCAAGCTGAACGATGTGCTGGACACCAAGCTGCCGCTGATGTTCACACTGCTGCCGAAGGCCAAGCTGGACCTGCGCCTGGAACCTGAACTGAGCCGCGCCACCGCGTCCGACCACTACACGGCGCCGGCCGGCGACGGTTCGCGCCCGGGCGTGTTCTGGTCGGTGGTGAACGATCCGGCCAAGTACGGCAGCACCGGCATGACCACGCTGTTCCTGCACGAAGGCAAGCCTGGCCACCACTTCCACATCGCGCTGATGCAGGAGCTAAATCTGCCTAACTTCCGCAAATATGGCGGCAACAACGCCTTTACCGAAGGCTGGGCGCTGTATGCGGAAACGCTGGGCAAGGAAATGGGATTGTTCGACGACCCCGCCCAGTACTTCGGCCACCTGAACGACGAACTGCTGCGCGCCACCCGCCTGGTGGTCGACACCGGCATGCACGCGCAAGGCTGGACCCGCGAGCAGAGCATCCAGTACATGCACGACACGCTGGGCTATGACAATTCGGCCAAGACCGAAACCGAACGCTACATGGCCTGGCCGGGCCAGGCGCTGGGCTACAAGATCGGCTCGCTGAAAATCGTTGAACTGCGCCAACGCGCGGCCAAGGCGCTGGGCGACAAGTTCAGCCTACCGAAGTTCCACGCGGTGGTGCTGGGCGACGGCACGCTGCCGCTGGCCCTGCTGGAAGAAAAAGTCGACCGCTGGATCGCTTCGCAGAAGTAATCGACGGGGCGGGCCACGACGGCCCGCCCATCGCACGAACCTTTGATCTGACGCAAACACTTATTCGATAATCAAGCAGGCCAGATTAACAAGCGCAATACTGCGGACTAACCATACCCCAGTCCGTTGGAAGAACGCATGCACTCTCTACTGCCCGCAGTGGTCTCCGTGTTACTCCTGTGCTACGGGGCCTATGTGTTGCACTCGCGAGGCGTCAGCCGCGTCAACCTGACCTTTTTCCTGTTGTGCGCGACCACCTTCTGCTGGCCGTTCGCCTGGGCCGTGCTGTTCCAGATCCGCGATCCACACAAGGCGCTGGTGCTGGCCAAGCTGGGCTACCTGCTCATCCTCTTCCTGCCCACCACGCTGTACCATTTCATCGCTGAATTGACAGCCCGGCGCAGCGAGCGCCGCTGGGTGGAGTTGTCCTATGCGACCGCGGCGGTGCTGGGCGTCATCATGTTGAGCACGGACTGGCTGATCGCCGGCCTCTATCCCTATTTTTTTGGTTTCTACCCCAAGGCAGGGCCTCTGCACGGGCTGCATCTGGCGCAAACCGGCCTGGTGGTTGGCCGCGGCCTGTGGCTGCTCTACCGGCGCCAGCAGCTGGCCGTATCGACCGCGAAGAGCCGGCTGCGCTACTGCGTGGTCAGCCTGCTGATCTATTTTCTTGCCTCGGTGGATTATCTGTGCAACTACGGCGTGCAGTTCTACCCGCCGGGTGTGCTGTTCGTGGCGGCCAGCCTGGGGATGATCGCCCAGGCCATGGTGCGGCACAACCTGCTGGCCGACCCGATCGTGGTGGCCGCCACCGTCGCCCACGAAATCCGCACGCCGCTGGCGACCATCCGCAACCAGTCGCGGGTGCTGGCCAAATCCCTGCCGGAGTTGCTGGCTGGCTATCAAATCGCTGTGGAGCATCAACATATCAAGCCGCTGCTGCAACCGGCGCAGCTGAATTACCTGAGCAAGCTTACCGAGCATATCGAAGCGGAAATCAGCCGTTCCAATTTCATTATCGACATGATGCTGGCCTCCGCCCGCGCTGGCAACCTGAGCCGCAGCGACTTTGCCAACCACTCCATCAAGCAATGCGTGGATGAAGCCCTGGCCTGTTATCCGTTTGAAAATTCGATGCGCGAGAAGGTGGTGGTGAAGGCAGCCGAGGACTTTACCTTCTTCGGCTCGGATACCTTGTTGGTCTACGTGCTGTACAACCTGTTTAAAAACGCGATACACGCGATTAAATTGGCCGGCCGTGGCGAGGTGGAAATCGCCTTCTTTACCAAGGGCGATAGCAAGCAATTATTGGTGACCGATACCGGTGCGGGAATACCGGACGACGTATTGCCACATGTATTTGAACCGTTTTACAGCACCCGGCATAATGGCGGCGGTACCGGCATGGGATTGGCATTCTGCGAGCGGGTTATTACCGCATTTGACGGAAAAATATATTGCGAATCCCAGGCGGGAAAATACACGAGGTTTTCCGTACTCTTTCCACAGCATCAGGCTGAAGCACCGAAAAAATACCGGATTAGTTTACCGCGACTTCTTCGCCACTGATTTTTTCCAAATCGGTTTCATCGCCCAGCACGTATATTTTCTGCTCCCGTAATACCTGGAGAATAAAAGGTTGTTGCTCGCGCAGGCGGCGTTTAAAGTCCGGGATGGAATAAAGATTGGGATTGATTTTACGCCGCAATAAACGCTCGGCGACCGGCAGGCGGGATAATAATTCGCCGTAGCTGGTGTTATCGCCGATCAGCATTAATTCCACGGGCGTATCCATGCCCTCATGTTCCTTGGCGGTGGCGCCATAAACAAAGGCCACATTCAGCACATGCTGCAACGGCGCCAGCGCCGAATTCAACACGCTCACCAAGCCGAAGGTTTTCTTGACCAGGTTGCTTAATTCCCCGAACACGATGCATTCCTTGTTGGGCTTAAAGCGACGCACGTTACCGATGCGCTCGGACACGATGACGCCCGACTCATGTAGCCGTTTCAGCTCCCGCTGAGCCGAGGCGCTGCCCAAACCCGTCAGGCGCATGATCTCGTTCAAGTGGAATCCTTGATTGACACGTACGAATAGCAAACCCAGCAGCTTTTGCTGGGCAGGAGTGAAGAGTGCTTGAGCGATCATGAGCCAAATCTTAGCATGAACACACCACAGTCTGGCGTGTTAAACGTACGGTTTCCGAGTCAACTTGCATCCGGCTAGGCTCAAGACGCCGCCACGCCTGCCAGTTGTCAATGCGTGAAGTCCAAAGTCGCCTATATTGAATACATACGCATAGGATCGGGAGACTACAATGGAGCTAGATCTACACCAGCGGATTACCATAGATGAGGCCCAGTGCGGTGGAAGAGCATGCATACGTCATCTGAGATTCAGGGTCTGCGATCTATTAAATCTGCTTGCGGCTGGTGAAAGCTATGAAGAGATATTGATTGACTACCCTTTTTTGGAAAGGGAGGATATATATGCCGCGCTCGCTTACGCGGCGGGCTTAATGGAACACGCTTCGGCCGCTTAAATTGAAGCTGCTCATTGATAATCAGCTGCCGATCGCACTAGCTCGACATCTTACCGCGCTATCGTGGCAAAGCATTCATGTTTCAGATATCGGCCTGGAAGCGGCAAGCGATTTAGAAATTTGGCGATATGCAATTAAAAATGATTTGATTATCGTTACTAAAGACTCCGACTTTTTCAAGCGTTCAAAAATACAAGGATCTATTCCACCTCAAATAATATGGGTGAGGTGTGGCAACTGCGGGAGGACCGCACTGCTCACAAAATTTTCCATCGCAATGCCTAATATCGCCCGAGCAATCGCCATTGGACAGCCGGTTGTAGAATTCCATTAATCTGCGTAGACAATAAAAAACGGCACCCGAAGGTGCCGTTTTTATTTGCGGGACTAAAAGCTGAATTACGCTTCGCCGTCGTGCGGAATAACCGATTCGGTCGTTTCCACATCGCTGCTCGACATCGAGGCTTTCTCGGCCAGCAGCAGAGCTTGACGCTCTTCCACTTCCCACTGCTCTTTCTCTTTGCGAGCGCGGTGGAATGCCAGACCGGTGCCGCCTGGAATCAGACGACCAACGATGACGTTTTCTTTCAGACCACGCAGACCATCGCGCTTGCCCATAATCGCGGCTTCGGTCAGAACGCGGGTGGTTTCCTGGAACGATGCGGCCGAGATAAACGAATCGGTCGACAGCGATGCCTTGGTAATACCCAGCAGAACGTTTTCGTAGGTTGCAGGGATCTTATTCTCTGCAATCACGCGATCGTTTTCATCCAGCAGTTCCGAACGCTCAACCTGCTCGCCAACGATGTAGTTGGTATCGCCGGCATTAACGATCTGAACGCGACGCAGCATCTGGCGCACAATCACTTCAATGTGCTTGTCGTTAATCTTCACGCCCTGCAGACGGTACACGTCCTGCACTTCGTCAACGATATAACGCGCCAGCGCTTCGATACCCAGCAGACGCAGAATGTCTTGTGGATCGGCCGGGCCGTCGACAATCATCTCGCCTTTGTTCACTACCTGGCCGTCGTGGACCAGCACTTGCTTGTCCTTGGTGATCAGGAACTCGTGCTTGTTGCCGTCCATGTCCGTGATTTCCAGACGCTGCTTACCCTTGGTTTCTTTACCGAAGGCAACAGTACCGGTCACTTCCGCCAGCATACCTGCGTCTTTTGGCGAACGTGCTTCGAACAGCTCGGCAACGCGCGGCAGACCACCGGTAATATCGCGGGTCTTCTGCGATTCGGTCGGGATACGTGCCAGCACTTCACCGACGGACACTGCCTGGCCATCTTTCACCATGATCAGCGCGCCGACCTGGAAGCCGATCGCCACAGCGTGTTCGGTGCCGGCGATCTTCACTTCGTGGCCATCTTCGTTCAACAGCTTGACCTGTGGACGCAGGGTCTTGGTCAGCGAGCCGCGACGTTTCGCATCGATTACCACCAGGGTCGACAGACCGGTCACTTCGTCCACCTGACGGGCAACGGTCACGCCTTCTTCGACGTTCTCGAAACGCACCGTACCGGCGTACTCGGTGATGATCGGACGGGTCAGCGGATCCCAGGTCGCCAGGGCGGTACCGGCCTTGATGACCATGCCGTCCTTGACGATCAGGGTCGCGCCGTACGGCACCTTGTGACGCTCACGCTCACGGCCGTGGTCGTCGGTGATCAGCACTTCGCCCGAACGGGAAATGACGATTTGCGCGCCCTTGCCGTTGGTGACGTAACGCATGGTCGAGGTGAAGCGGATGGTACCGTTCGACTTCGCTTCCACCGACGATGCCACTGCCGCACGCGACGCCGCACCACCAATGTGGAAGGTACGCATGGTCAGCTGGGTACCTGGTTCACCGATCGACTGCGCTGCGACCACACCGACGGCTTCGCCGGCGTTGACCAGCATGCCGCGGCCCAGATCGCGACCGTAGCACTTGGCGCACAGGCCGAAGCGCGTGTCGCAAGTCAGCGGAGTGCGAACCTTGACTTCGTCGATCGACAGACGCTCGATCTCTTCGACCATGTCCTCGTCCATCAGCGTGCCGGCTTCGTACAGCGTAGCCTGGGTTTCTGGGTTGACGACGTCGTTGACCACCACGCGGCCGAGGATACGGTCGCGCAGCGCTTCGATAACCTCACCACCCTCGACCATCGCCTTCATCAGCGTGCCGTTGGACGTGCCGCAATCATCTTCGATCACAACCAGATCCTGGGTCACGTCGACCAGACGACGGGTCAGGTAACCCGAGTTCGCGGTCTTCAGTGCCGTATCCGCCAGACCTTTACGAGCGCCGTGGGTCGAGATGAAGTACTGCAACACGTTCAGGCCTTCGCGGAAGTTCGCGGTAATCGGCGTTTCGATAATCGAACCGTCCGGTTTCGCCATCAGACCACGCATACCTGCCAGCTGGCGAATCTGCGCTGCGGAACCGCGGGCGCCCGAGTCGGCCATCATGTAAATCGCGTTGAAGGATTCCTGGGTGGACTTGGTGCCGTCACGCTTGATGACGTCTTCCACTTTCAGTTGGTCCATCATGGCCTTGCCGACTTCGTCCGAGGTCTTGCCCCAGATGTCGACCACCTTGTTGTAACGTTCGCCGGCGGTGACCAGACCCGAAGCGTACTGCTGCTCGATCTGCTTGACTTCGGACTCAGCGGCCGAAATCAGGGTCACTTTTTGAGGCGGTACCAGCATGTCGTCCACGCAGATCGAAATACCGGCGCGGGTCGCCAGGCGGAAGCCCGACTGCATCAGTTGGTCAGCAAACACCACCGTCGCGCGCAGGCCGCACTTACGGAAGGACGTGTTGATCAGCTTGGAAATCTCTTTCTTCTTCAGCGCGCGGTTCAGCACGGAGAATGGCAGGCCTTTCGGCAGGATTTCCGACAGGATGGCGCGGCCAACCGTGGTCTCGTAACGGGTCACGGTGCGAACGAATTCGCCCGTCGCTGGATCTTTTGGATTCTCAACGATACGTACGGTGATACGGGTGGTCAGTTCCACTTCCTTGTTGTCGTAGGCACGGATGACTTCCGACACGTCAGGGAACAGCATGCCTTCGTTCTTGGCGTTGATCGCTTCGCGGGTCGCGTAGTACAGACCCAGCACGATATCCTGCGAAGGAACGATCGATGGTTCGCCGTTCGACGGGAACAGGATGTTGTTCGAAGCCAGCATCAGGGTGCGGGCTTCCATCTGTGCTTCGATCGACAACGGAACGTGGACTGCCATCTGGTCACCGTCGAAGTCGGCGTTGAATGCCGCGCAGACCAGTGGGTGCAGCTGGATGGCCTTGCCTTCGATCAGGACCGGCTCGAAAGCCTGGATACCCAGACGGTGCAGCGTAGGCGCACGGTTCAGCATGATCGGATGTTCGCGGATCACGTCTTCCAGGATGTCCCAGACGACCGGTTCCTGGATCTCGACCAGCTTCTTGGCGGCCTTGATCGTGGTAGCCAGGCCCATCAGTTCCAGCTTGTTGAAGATAAATGGTTTAAACAGCTCGAGAGCCATCAGCTTCGGCAGACCGCACTGGTGCAGTTTCAGCTGCGGACCCACCACGATGACCGAACGGCCCGAGTAGTCGACGCGCTTACCCAGCAAGTTCTGACGGAAGCGGCCGCCCTTACCCTTGATCATCTCAGCCAGCGATTTCAGCGGACGCTTGTTGGCGCCGGTCATCGCTTTGCCGCGACGGCCGTTGTCCAGCAGCGAGTCGACCGCTTCCTGCAGCATGCGCTTTTCGTTGCGCGTGATGATCTCTGGAGCGCGCAGCTCCATCAGGCGTTTCAGACGGTTGTTACGGTTGATCACGCGGCGGTACAGATCGTTCAGATCCGAGGTCGCGAAACGGCCGCCGTCCAGCGGCACCAGCGGACGCAGTTCCGGCGGCAGCACCGGCAGCACTTCCATGATCATCCACTCAGGCTTGATGCCCGAACGCTGGAACGCTTCCAGCACTTTCAGGCGCTTGGCGTATTTCTTGATCTTGGCTTCGGACTTCGATTCCTTCAGTTCCACGCGCAGGGTCTCGGCATCGCGGTGGATGTCGATCGAGCGCAGCAGTTCGCGGATACCTTCAGCGCCCATGAAGGCGGTGAAGTCGTCGCCGTACTCTTCGTACTTGGCGGCGTAGTCGTCTTCCGACATGATCTGGCACTTCTTCAGCGGGGTCATGCCTGGATCGGTCACCACGTATGCTTCGAAGTACAGCACGCGTTCGATGTCCCGCAGGGTCATGTCCAGCACCATGCCCAGACGGGATGGCAGCGACTTCAGGAACCAGATGTGGGCGGTCGGCGAGGCCAGCTCGATGTGGCCCATGCGCTCGCGGCGCACCTTGGCCAGCGTGACTTCGACGCCGCACTTTTCGCAGATCACGCCGCGGTGTTTCAGGCGCTTGTACTTGCCGCACAGGCATTCGTAGTCCTTGATCGGGCCAAAGATCTTGGCGCAGAACAGACCGTCGCGCTCAGGCTTGAAGGTACGATAGTTGATGGTTTCCGGCTTTTTAACTTCGCCGTAGGACCACGAACGGATTTTTTCAGGCGAAGCGAGACCGATCTTGATCGCGTCAAAAGTCTCGTTCGTCTGTACTTGCTTGAATAAATCGAGCAGTGCTTTCATGTATCACTCCAGGTAGTGATGAATTCTTTAAACTGCCCCACCGGCAACAACCGATGGGGCCCGTGCGTGATGTCTTAGTTGCGTTCCAGGTCGATATCGATACCCAGGGAACGGATCTCTTTCACCAGCACGTTGAACGATTCCGGCATACCGGCGTCGATCACGTGGTCGCCTTTGACCAGGTTTTCGTACACTTTGGTACGGCCGTTCACGTCATCCGACTTAACGGTCAACATCTCTTGCAGCACATACGATGCGCCGTATGCTTCCAGTGCCCACACCTCCATCTCACCGAAGCGCTGGCCGCCGAACTGGGCTTTACCGCCCAGTGGCTGCTGCGTCACCAACGAGTATGGACCGGTCGAACGCGCGTGCATCTTGTCATCGACCAGGTGGTGCAGCTTCAGCATGTGCATCACGCCGACGGTGACCTTGCGCTCGAACGCTTCGCCGGTGCGGCCGTCGTACATCGTGACCTGATTCTTCGACGGAGTCATGCCCAGCTTGGTCGCGATGTCGTCCGGATACGCCAGGTCCAGCATGCGGCGGATTTCCGACTCGTGCGCGCCGTCGAACACCGGCGTGGCGAACGGAACACCCTTCTTCAGGTTGTTCGCCAGCTTCATGATCTCTTCGTCGTCGAACTGGTCCAGATCTT
Source organism: Duganella caerulea (assembly GCF_040362985.1). Taxonomy (NCBI): domain Bacteria; kingdom Pseudomonadati; phylum Pseudomonadota; class Betaproteobacteria; order Burkholderiales; family Oxalobacteraceae; genus Duganella; species Duganella caerulea. Next base: position 282,063 of record NZ_BPWJ01000005.1, read on the forward strand.
CCGGACGGCCGTTCTCGTTGTAGACGGTGGTCAGGAACTTGCGCATCTCTTCGACCTTGATCTGCTGTTGCAGCATCTCGCCGATACGGATACCCAGGCCCTTCGCTGCCCAACCCAGGTGGGTCTCGAGAATCTGACCCACGTTCATACGGGAAGGAACACCCAGCGGGTTCAGCACCACGTCGGCCGGCGTACCGTCGGCCATGTATGGCATGTCTTCCACCGGCACGATACGGGAAACCACACCCTTGTTACCGTGGCGACCCGCCATCTTGTCGCCCGACTGCAGGCGGCGCTTGACGGCCAGGTAGACCTTGACCATCTTCTGCACGCCAGGTTGCAGTTCATCGCCCTGGGTCAGTTTCTTGCGCTTCTCTTCGAAGGCCAGGTCGAACTGGTGGCGCTTCTCGTTGATCGATTCCTTGATCGCTTCCAGCGCGGTGGCCGACGCGTCTTCCGCAGGGCGGATGTCGAACCAGTGGTACTTGTCCAGATCAGCCAGGTATTCCTTGGTGATCTTGGCGCCCTTGGCCAGCTTCTTCGGACCGCCGTTGACGACTTGGCCGATCAGCATTTTTTCCAGACGCTGGAAGGCATCGCCTTCCACAATACGCATCTGGTCGTTCAGGTCCAGGCGGAAACGCTTCAGTTCATCGTCGATGATCTGTTGCGCGCGCTTGTCGCGAACGATGCCTTCGCGGGTGAAGACCTGGACGTCGATCACGGTACCGATCATGCCCGAAGGCACGCGCAGCGAGGTGTCTTTCACGTCCGATGCTTTTTCGCCGAAGATCGCGCGCAGCAGCTTCTCTTCCGGGGTCAGCTGGGTTTCGCCCTTAGGCGTCACTTTACCGACCAGGGTGTCGCCCGCTTGCACTTCCGCGCCGATGTAGACGATACCGGACTCATCCAGACGAGCCAGCTGGTTCTCAGCCAGGTTCGAGATGTCGCGGGTGATTTCTTCCGCGCCCAGCTTGGTATCGCGTGCAACGACGGACAGCTCTTCGATGTGAATCGAGGTGTAGCGGTCGTCCTTGACGACGTTTTCCGAGATCAGGATCGAATCTTCGAAGTTCAGACCATTCCATGGCATGAAGGCCACGGTCATGTTCTGGCCCAGAGCCAGTTCACCCAGGTCGGTCGATGCGCCGTCGGCGATCACGTCGCGCTTGGCGACGCGGTCACCCACCTTGACGATAGGACGCTGGTTGATGTTGGTGTTCTGGTTCGAACGGGTGTATTTGATCAGGTTGTAGATGTCCACGCCGACTTCGCCAGCTTGCGCTTCGTCGTCGTTCACGCGAATCACCACACGGCCCGCATCGATGTAGTCGACGATACCGCCGCGCAGCGCCTGCACGGTGGTGCCCGAGTCGACTGCCACGGTGCGTTCGATACCGGTACCGACCAGTGCTTTCTCTGGGCGCAGGCAAGGAACTGCCTGGCGCTGCATGTTGGCACCCATCAATGCGCGGTTCGCATCATCGTGTTCCAGGAACGGAATCAGCGACGCCGCCACGGAAACGATCTGGCCTGGCGCCACGTCCATGTACTGGATGCGCTCTGGCGAGACCAGGATGGTTTCGCCGGCTTCACGTGCCGAGACCAGCTCGTCGCTCAGCATGCCGTTCTTGTCGATGGTCGCGTTCGCCTGAGCGATGATGTAGCGGCCTTCTTCAATGGCGGACAGGTAGTCGATCTGGTCGGTGATCTTGGAGCCTTCGACCTTGCGGTACGGGGTTTCCAGGAAGCCGTATTCATTCAGGCGGGCGTACAGCGCCAGCGAGTTGATCAGACCGATGTTCGGGCCTTCAGGCGTTTCAATCGGGCACACGCGGCCGTAGTGGGTCGGGTGCACGTCGCGCACTTCGAAGCCTGCGCGTTCGCGGGTCAGACCGCCAGGGCCCAGGGCGGAAACACGGCGTTTGTGCGTGATTTCCGACAGCGGGTTGGTCTGGTCCATAAACTGCGACAGCTGGGACGAACCGAAGAACTCGCGGATTGCGGCCGAGATCGGCTTCGAGTTGATCAGGTCGTGCGGCATCAGGTTGTCCGCTTCGGCCTGGCCGAGGCGTTCCTTGACGGCGCGCTCAACGCGCACCAGGCCGGCGCGGAACTGGTTCTCCGCCAGTTCGCCGACGCAACGTACGCGGCGGTTACCCAGGTGATCGATATCGTCGACTTCGCCGCGGCCATTGCGCAGTTCCACCAGGATCTTGATCACGGCCAGCACGTCTTCGTTCGACAGCGTCATGGCGCCGGTCAGTTCATCGCGGCCGATGCGGCGGTTGAACTTCATGCGGCCCACGGCCGACAGGTCGTAACGGTCGGCGCTGTAGAACAGGCCGTTGAACAGCGCTTCGACGGAGTCTTCCGTTGGTGGTTCGCCAGGACGCATCATGCGGTAGATCGCGACACGGGCGGCCATCTGGTCGGCGGTGTCGTCGATGCGCAGGGTTTGCGAAATGTAGGCGCCCTGGTCCAGGTCGTTGGTGTACAGCGTCTGGATTTCGGTGATGTTGGCTTCGCGCAGGCGGCCCAACACGTCTTCGGTCAGCTCATCGTTGGCGGACGCGACAACCTCGCCGGTCTCTGGATCGACGATGTTCTTGGCCAGCACGCGGCCCAGCAGATAGTCTTCCGGCACGGAGATGTGCTTGATGCCGTTCGATTCGATATCGCGCACGTGCTTGGCGTTGATACGCTTGTCCTTCAGGACCAGCGTCTTGCCTTCCTTGTTGACGATGTCGAAACGCGCGACTTCGCCACGCAGGCGCTCGGCGACGAATTCCATTTCCGCGCCTTCGGAGCGCAGGTTGAAATTGTCGAACACGAAGAAGTTCGCCAGGATCTGCTCGTGCGACATGCCGATGGCCTTCAGCAGGATCGTCACTGGCATCTTGCGGCGGCGGTCGACGCGGAAGAACAGGATGTCTTTCGGGTCGAACTCGAAGTCCAGCCACGAGCCGCGGTAAGGAATGATACGCGCGGAGAACAGCAGCTTGCCCGACGAGTGGGTCTTGCCGCGGTCGTGCTCGAAGAACACGCCAGGGGAGCGATGCAGCTGCGAAACGATAACGCGCTCGGTACCATTGATCACGAACGAACCGGTGGTGGTCATCAGGGGCAGTTCGCCCATGTAGACTTCCTGTTCCTTCATCTCTTTGACAACCGGCTTGGTCGGCGATTCCTTGTCCAGGATCACCAGGCGCACCTTGGCGCGCAGCGGCGACGCGAACGTCAGGCCACGCAGTTGGCATTCCTTGACGTCAAAGGCGGGATCGCCCAGGACGTACGACAGGAATTCGAGACGCGCAAAGCCATTGTGCGAAACGATAGGGAAAATCGAGGTAAAGGCCGACTGCAGGCCGTCGTTCTTGCGTGTCGACGGTGCTACGTCTTCTTGCAAGAAACTATGGTAGGACTCGAGCTGGGTAGCCAGCAGGAACGGAACGTGGTGAACGTTGGCGCGCTTCGCGAATGATTTGCGAATGCGTTTCTTCTCAGTAAATGAGTAGTGCATGGACACTCCGTGAGTGACAGAAAGGATAAAAAATTCAGGTTTTGCCAGTGCACTATTAGCCACTTCAGCAACAAGATCGGCTGCATGTCACACAGACGAAACCTGAAACTTCTACCATTTCCAGCTGATTCGATAAAACTGCGGCGTTGGACAAACGCTACAAATACGACGAGGACGACAAAGGAGCCAAAGCCGGATTTCCTCCCTTTCAGAAGGAAATCCGCAGCTTTGGCTCGAGGCGCTAACTAGCCGCCGTACAACTTGATTACTTCAGGTCGGCCTTGGCGCCAGCTTCTTCCAGCTTCTTCTTAGCGGCTTCAGCGTCAGCTTTCGACAGGGCTTCTTTAACGGTCTTAGGAGCGCCATCAACCACGTCTTTGGCTTCTTTCAGGCCCAGACCGGTGATTTCGCGAACTGCTTTAATAACGCCAACTTTGTTTGCGCCGACTTCGGTCAGAACAACGTTGAACTCGGTCTGCTCTTCAGCAGCCGCTGCGGTTGCGCCGCCAGCTGCTGGAGCAGCCATTGCAGCGGCCGAAACGCCGAATTTTTCTTCGAAAGCTTTGACCAGTTCGTTCAGGTCCATTACGGACATTTCGCTAACTGCGTTCAGGATGTCGTCTTTGCTAATTGCCATTTGAAACTCCAATAATTTTTTGATTCGTTAATACATCAGATTGGTACTTGAGAAAAAAACCGGCTGCTTACGCGGCTGGGGCTTCTTCTGCGGCCACTTCGGCAACAGCTGGAGCACCTTCGGATTTTTTCGCTGCCAGAGCAGCCAGACCACGTGCAAAGCCCGACACCGGAGCCAGCATAACGCCCAACAACTGCGAGATGAGAACTTCACGGGAAGGAATGCTCGCCAACGCTGCAACAGCTGCTTTATCCAGCTGCTTGCCTGCGTAGTTACCTGCGGTGATGACCAGTTTGTCGTTGGTTTTAGCGAAGTCAGCGATGACTTTAGCTGCTGCAACGGCATCGTCCGAGATCGAGTAGATCAGGGGACCGGTCATGCTGTCTGCCAGGCTGGCGAACTGCGTGCCTTCGACGGAGCGACGAGCGAGGGTGTTTTTCAACACTCGCAGGTACACGCCTTGAGCGCGCGCTTTGGCACGAAGTTGCGTCAAGTGAGCAACCTGGATGCCACGATATTCGGCCACGACGATAGTTTGCGCAGTTGCTACTTTTGCGGAAACTTCGGCGACAACGGCCTTTTTGTCATTCAGATTGAGACCCACGGTCAACCTCCTTAAATGATGACGGGCAAACTGCCTGCCATCGGTTCGAACAACGGCGTCCGAGGTTTAGGAGTCCAATGGACTACGAAACTTGATCGGGTACACCATCTGCGTTGGGTGAAAAATTCAATTAACCGGTTGCCTGCCTGATGCACCCGGCCCAACGGTCTTTGATTGCCTGGCCGCCGTTGCAAGCAACGACGACCAGCCCAAAGAACTGCCCCGCACGGCCAAGGCCGTACAAGGACTTAATTTTTTACTTAAGCAGCCAGGGTAGCCTGGTCAACACGGACGCCAGCGCCCATGGTCGACGACAGGGAAACCTTGCGCAGGTAAACACCCTTGCTGGTTGCTGGCTTGGCTTTGTTCAGTGCGTCGATCAGGGCAACCAGGTTGCTCTTCAGATCTGCGTCAGCGAACGATTTGCGGCCGATGGTCGCGTGGATGATACCGGCTTTGTCGGTACGGTACTGAACTTGACCGGCTTTCGCGTTTTTCACGGCGGTAGCGACGTCAGGGGTTACGGTGCCGACTTTCGGGTTAGGCATCAGGCCACGTGGACCCAGGATCTGACCCAGGGTACCAACGATACGCATGGTGTCTGGCGAAGCGATGACGATATCGAAAGGCATGTCGCCGGCTTTGACGCGCTCAGCCAGGTCTTCCATACCAACAACGTCGGCGCCGGCTGCTTTAGCCTGCTCTGCTTTTTCGCCCGAAGCGAACACAGCAACGCGAACGGTCTTGCCGGTGCCGGCTGGCAGCACGACGGAACCGCGAACGACCTGGTCCGACTTCTTAGGATCCACACCCAGTTGTACCGACACGTCGATCGATTCGTTGAACTTGGCGGTAGCCAGTTCTTTGATCAGAGCGACTGCGTTGTCGAATGCGTAGGTTTTGGTGCTATCAACTTTGGCTTTGATAGCTTTAGCGCGTTTGGACAGTTTTGCCATGATTACAGACCTTCCACCGTGATGCCCATCGAACGTGCGGAACCAGCGATGGTGCGTACAGCAGCATCCATGTCGGCAGCGGTCAGATCTGGGGTTTTCAATTTAGCGATTTCTTCAGCTTGAGCGCGGGTCAGCTTGCCGACTTTGTCGGTATGTGGCTTGGCCGAACCTTTGACAACGCCCGAGTGCTTCTTGATCAGGAAGGTTGCTGGAGGGGTCTTCATCACGAAGGTGAAGGACTTGTCAGCGAACGCGGTGATCACGACTGGGATTGGCATGCCTGGTTCCATACCTTGGGTCTGCGCGTTGAACGCTTTGCAGAATTCCATGATGTTCAGACCGCGTTGACCCAGAGCTGGACCGATCGGTGGGGATGGGTTTGCTTTACCAGCTGGCACTTGCAGCTTGATAAAACCAATGATTTTCTTTGCCATGATGGCTCCTATCTTGGATATGAGTAGTAGCGCCCCACCATGCGTTGTGCAGGGCGGGGCTCCTCTTTGCCAGATTTGTCAGGTTTTTACACCGTCGCCCGTTCTGGCGAACGGTCCTGCTTATACTTTTTCTACCTGGCCGAACTCAAGTTCCACCGGAGTAGCGCGGCCGAAAATGGTAACCGAGACGCGTACTTTGGATTTCTCGTAGTTGACTTCTTCGACATTGCCGTTGAAATCGGTGAACGGGCCATCCTTGATGCGGACTTGCTCGCCCACTTCGTACAGCACTTTTGGCCGTGGCTTCTCGACACCCTCTTGCATCTGCTGCATGATCTTGTCGATCTCGCGCGCTGGAATCGGGGTCGGCTTGTTCGATTTGCCGCCGATGAAGCCGGTCACCTTGTTGGTGTTTTTCACCAGGTGCCAGGTTTCGTCGGTCATTTCCATCTCGACCAGCACGTAGCCAGGGAAGAAACGACGCTCGGTGACGGACTTTTGACCGTTGCGGACTTCGACGACTTCTTCGGTCGGCACCAGGATCTGGCCGAACTGGTCCTGCATGCCCGCACGCTCGACGCGCTCCATCAGGGCGCGCTGGACGCTTTTTTCCATGCCGGAGTATGCGTGTACAACATACCAGCGCTTATTGCTGACAGGTACGCTGATTGGCGCTGCGCCAGCATCTTGTGCCGGAACTTCGCCCGGCACCTCGTCTTGCACATTTTCGCTCATTATTTTCGTATACCCAGAATGACGTCGTACAACAGGAACTCGAGTGTCTTATCCGTGCCCCACAGGAACAGCGCCATCACCAGCACGAAGGCAAACACGATGCCCGTGATCTGGGTAGCTTCGCGACGAGTAGGCCAGACGACCTTTTTCGTTTCGCGTACGGCTTCTTTGGCGAAATTCAGGAATTCACGGCCAGTCGTCGAAGTCCACAAGAGCAGAACGGCAAAAGCCAAACCAGCTACAAGTGCGCCTGCGCGTACGAGAGCTGGTTTGTCTGACAGGTAATAAAACCCGACCACACCTGCGATTGCAACGGCTATTGCCAGAGCAACCTTAATCTTGTCATTCGACGTGCTGACGGTCTGCACGGATTGATTTGACATTTATATTTACTTTCGGTGCCCTGCACCTGAAAACGGTGGCAGGGACGGAGGGCATCGAACCCCCAACCTTCGGTTTTGGAGACCGACGCTCTGCCAATTGAGCTACGTCCCTACGTAAAACTACAAAGGATATCGATTATACCACCAGAGACGCCCCTGGTGGTATTACCAGTATTCCTTAAGCGATGATTTTCGCTACAACACCTGCACCAACGGTACGGCCACCTTCGCGGATTGCGAAGCGCAGACCTTCTTCCATTGCGATCGGGTTGATCAGCTTGACGGTGATCGACACGTTATCGCCTGGCATAACCATTTCTTTGTCCGCTGGCAGTTCGATCGAACCGGTCACGTCAGTCGTACGGAAGTAGAACTGTGGACGATAGTTGTTGAAGAACGGGGTGTGACGGCCGCCTTCGTCTTTCGACAGAACATAGATCTCGCCGGTGAAGTGGTTGTGTGGCTTGATCGAGCCTGGCTTGGCCAGAACTTGACCACGTTCCACGTCTTCACGCTTGGTGCCGCGCAGCAGCAGACCAACGTTGTCGCCAGCTTGACCCTGGTCCAGCAGCTTGCGGAACATTTCCACGCCGGTGCAAGTGGTTTTGACGGTGTCTTTGATGCCGACGATTTCGATCTCTTCGCCGACCTTGATGATGCCGCGCTCGATACGACCGGTCACAACGGTACCGCGACCCGAGATCGAGAACACGTCTTCCACTGGCATCAGGAAGGCGCCGTCCACTGCGCGCTCTGGCGTAGGGATGTAGCTGTCCAGTGCTTCGGCCAGGGCCATGATGGCCTGCTCGCCCATTGGGCCGGTGTCGCCGTCCAGCGCCATACGGGCCGAACCTTTAACGATCGGCAGGTCGTCGCCTGGGAAGTCGTACTTCGACAGCAACTCGCGCACTTCCATTTCAACCAGTTCCAGCAGTTCCGCGTCGTCGACCAGGTCGCACTTGTTCAGGAACACGATGATGTATGGAACGCCAACTTGACGGGCCAGCAGGATGTGCTCGCGGGTCTGTGGCATTGGGCCGTCAGCTGCGGAGCAAACCAGGATCGCGCCGTCCATCTGTGCCGCGCCGGTGATCATGTTTTTGATGTAGTCGGCGTGGCCTGGGCAGTCAACGTGAGCGTAGTGACGGCCAGCGGTTTCGTATTCGACGTGAGCGGTGTTGATGGTGATGCCGCGTGCTTTTTCTTCTGGAGCAGCATCGATCTGGTCGTATGCTTTAGCTTCGCCGCCGAATTTCTTCGACAGAACAGTTGCGATCGCAGCGGTCAGGGTGGTCTTGCCGTGGTCGACGTGGCCGATGGTGCCGACGTTAACGTGCGGCTTGGTCCGCTCGAATTTCTCTTTTGCCATTTTAGACTCCTAACGATTTGGTGTGATTGCCTGGGCTAGCGCCCGACTGTCTTTGATAGTGCTGCGTATTAAATATGCTGCCGGTGCTGCGGGATACTGCGAATTCTGGTGCCCTTGACGTGGATTGAACACGTGGCCTCTCCCTTACCAAGGGAGTGCTCTACCACTGAGCTACAAGGGCTTATGGGGTACATCTGCATTGCAACAACACTGGAGCGGGTGAAGGGAATCGAACCCTCGTCGTAAGCTTGGAAGGCTTCTGCTCTACCATTGAGCTACACCCGCGAGGATTGTTCAATTCTTACTTCATCTACTTGCGTCACCCAGTCTTCTTGCAAAAACTTGGTGGAGGGGGCTGGATTCGAACCAGCGTACTCGAAAGAACAGATTTACAGTCTGTCGCCTTTAACCACTCGGCCACCCCTCCGCGAGGAACCGCAGAGTATGAAGCAACTTCTTTGACCTGTCAACCCTGCATCGCGTTTTTTACCAGCTATTTCACGCTGTGCGGATGAACCGTCTGCTTCGGGGCGAGATTTTAACTGCACCAACTGCAAAAGTGCAAGTGTTGTTTTTACGTTCAACGAAATCCTATACAATCGTCTGACAATACTAAGACCTGGAGCCCCGCAGTTGAACAACCGTAGCGGTAGTTTGCGCAGCCTGGTGCTGGCCAATCTGGGCCTGTTGGCCTGTTACTTCGTCGCCGGCCGCCTGGGCCTGCTGTTGGCGCTGCCGCCCGGCTACGCCTCGCCGATCTTCCTGCCGGCCGGCCTGGCGCTGGCCAGCTGCGTGACCGGCGGCGCCCGCCTGCTGCCGGCCGTGGCGCTCGGCTCGCTGGCGGTCAACCTGGTCTATCCCTTCCTCAGCCCCGGCGGCGTCAGCGCCACGGCATTCGCCGGCGCCTGCTTCCCGGCGCTGGGCGCCCTGCTGCAGGCCTGGGCCGGCAGCGCCCTGTTCCGCCGCTATATCGACCCGGCCATCGGTTCCGGCCGCGACGTGGTGCGCTTCGTCATGCTGGCGGCCGGCGTCACCGTCATCAACAGCACCGTCGCGCTGACCGGCATGACCCTGCTCGGCATCCTCAGCTGGGACACCGTCGCGCTCGACTGGCTGGCCTGGTGGATGGGCGACACCATCGGCATCCTGCTGGCCGCGCCGCTGACCTGGATCGTCATCGGCCGCCCGCGCGCGCTGTGGTCGCGCCGGCGCCTGCTGGTCGGCCTGCCGCTGCTGCTGTCAGCGGCCGCCTTCATCGCCATCTACCTGCAGGCCGACCGCTGGGAAAACAACCAGCAGATGCAGACCTTCCGCCTCAAGGCGCAACAGACCGGCGACCTGCTGCAGGCCCAGTTCAGCGAGCACGAGCGCTTCATCTACGCGATGGCCAAGGCCCTCAACGATCCGCGCCGCGTGCTCAGCGCCGAGGACTTCGGCAACCTGGCGCACGGCTACCTCGACCAGCGCCCCGAGCTGCTGTCGATGGCCTGGCTGACGCCGGTGGCCGGCGGCGAACGCGCCGCCTTCGAGGCCTGGGGCCGGGCCCAGGTGGCGCCCGACTTCGCGATCCGCGAACGCGGCCCCGACGACACCCTGGCGGTGGCCGCCCCGCGCGAGCGCTACTTCGCCGCCACCTACATCGAGCCGGCCAACAACCGCGTGTTCCAGGGGCTGGACTTCCTGTCCGATCCGCCGCGCCGCGCCGCGCTCGAGCGCGCCATCCAGTCCGGCCAGCCCACCGCCACCGAACCGCTGCAGCTGCTGCGCATTCAGGCCGGCGCCGGCCTGCTGCTGCTGCAGACGGTCTACCCCAACAACAACCGCCACCAGGCCATCGGCTCGCTGCTGATCTCGATGCAGTTCGACGCCTACCTGGACCAGGCGCTCAAGCGCTCCGAGTTCGGCCACTTCCTGATGCGCTTCGAGGACATGGACGACGACGGCCCGCGCCACACGGTGCGCGACAGCCTGGGGCGCGCCGCCGGGCCGGGCGACTTCCAGCGCCAGCTGCACTTCGGCGGCCGCATCTACGAGCTGACCCTGGCGCCGACGCCGGAATACCTGCGCCAGCAGCGCGGCTGGCAGAGCTGGACCGTGCTGACCTGCGGCCTGCTGCTGACCGGCCTGCTGGGCACGCTGATGATGCTGATCAGCGGCGAGCGCGCCCGCATCCAGGCCCAGGTCAAGGACAGCACCTCGCGCCTGCGCGAGCGCGAAGCGCGCCTGCAGGCCATCCTGAACAAGGCGGCCGACGCCATCCTCACCATCGACGGCGACGGCCTGCTGATGTCGGCCAACGCCGCCGCCGGCCGCCTGTTCGGCTACGCGCCGGAGAACATGACGGCGCTGCCGCTGGACCGCCTGATCCCGGTCGGCGTGGGCGAGGCCGCCGGCCTGGACGCGGCCGGCCTGCTGCGCATGATCGCCTGCGGCGTCACCCACGAATACGAACTGACCGGCTGGCGCAGCGACGGCAACGAGTTCCCGCTGGCGATGTCGGTGAGCGAGGTCGAGCTGCCGGACGAGCACCTGTTCGTCGCCATCCTGCACGACCTGACCGCGCAGCAGATGGCGCAGGAGCGCATCCACCGCCTGGCCCACCACGACACCCTGACCGGCCTGGACAACCGCCTGTCGCTCAACCTGCGGCTGGACCAGCTGCTGGCCCAGACCCGCCGCGCGGGCGGCGCGGCGGCCGTGCTGTTCATCGACCTCGACCACTTCAAGAAGATCAACGACACCCACGGCCACCAGACCGGCGACCTGCTGCTGATCGCGGTGGCCCAGCGCCTGCAGGAGCTGCTGCGCGAGGTCGACACCATCGCCCGCCTGGGCGGCGACGAGTTCATCGTGGTCACCTCCGGCAGCGTCACGCCGGACGAGGCCTCCAACATCGCGGTGCGCATCGTCGAGTCGCTGGGCGCGCCCTACCACCTCGAGGGCAAGACCGTGCACAGCGGCGCCAGCGTGGGCGTCGCCATGTTCCCGTCCGACGGCGAGGACGGCAGCACGCTGCTGCGCCACGCCGACACCGCCATGTACGCGGCCAAGAGCCAGGGCCGCGGCAACTTCCAGTTCTTCTCGGCCGAGATGAACAGCGCCACCCACGAGCGCCTGATGCTGGAGAACCGCCTGTGGCAGGCGCTCGAGCACAACGAGTTCGAGCTGTACCTGCAGCCGCAGGTCGAGCTGGCGAGCGGGCGCATCATCGGCGCCGAGGCGCTGCTGCGCTGGCACCATCCCGAGCTGGGCATGGTGGGGCCGGACCGCTTCATCCCGATCGCCGAGGAGTCCGGCCTGATCCTGCCGCTGGGCGACTGGGTGCTGCAGCGCGCCGGCCGCCTGCTGGCCTCGTGGCGCGCGCCGGGGCTGGCGCACCTGCGGCTGGCGGTCAACCTGTCGGCGCGCCAGTGCCACGGCGCCGGCCTGCTGCCGCTGCTGGACCGCCTGCTGGCCGCGCACGGCATCGACCCGGCCCTGCTGGAGCTGGAGATCACCGAGTCGGCCGCGATGCAGGATCCGGAACGCAGCCGCGCGCTGCTGGTCGAGTTGCGCTCGCGCGGCATCAAGGTGGCGATCGACGACTTCGGCACCGGCTATTCCTCGCTGAGCTACCTGAAGCTGTTCGAGATCGACCGCATCAAGATCGACCGCGGCTTCGTCAAGGACATCGAGAGCGATCCGGACGACGCCGTGATCGTGGCCGCCACCATCGCGCTGGCGCATTCGCTGGGACTGGGCGTGGTGGCCGAGGGCGTCGAGACGCTGGCCCAGCGCGACTTCCTCAGCGCCAAGCAGTGCGACGAGGCGCAGGGCTATCTGTACGCGCGGCCGATGCCGGTGGCGCAGTTCGAGGCCATGGTGCGCAACGAGAGCGCCGCCGACGTCGACCTCAGCCCGGCGTGAGCGCCACCAGCACCTGGCCCTTGAGGGCGCGGATCAGCGAGGTCTCGTCGGGCGGCACGCCCTCCGGCGCCGGCAGCGCGCGGTCCGCGTAGAACAGGCCCAGCTGCACCGAGTTGACCACCAGCGGCAGCACGATGAAGCTGCGCGCGTCCGGCAGCAGCTTGCGGTGCCACTCCGGCAGCAGCGCGCGGATCTTGGGCGCGCTGGCGTCGGCGATCATCAGGTCGGCGTTGTTCTGCATCGCCAGGTGGAACAGGTCGTCGCCGGCGGCGGACGGAAACACGAAGCCGGCCTGGCGCTCCACGTGGCGCTCGCCGAACGCCACCCGCGCCCGGTACTGGCCGCTGCGCACGTCCTTCAGGCACACGGTGGCGAAGCGGAAGCCCATGCCGCGGTACAGCGTCTCCAGCACCGCCTGGATGATGTCGTTGACCTTGCCGTGGCCGCCGGCGCGCATCTGCGTCACCTCCTGCACCCCGGCCAGCAGCAGCTCGCGCGCGTTGTACGGCTTGCCGCTTGGATGGCTGCCCTGCGACGCCTCGCCCGCGCCCATCGCCGCCTGCGCCAGCACGCCCGGCAGGCCGGGGCCGTCGTCGTCGGGATCGGCGTGCGCGCCCATCTGCAGGCTCTCGAGCAGGCTGTCCATGTCGCGCGAGACGGTGGCGAACACTTGCGCCAGGCGCTCCTGGTCCAGGTTGAGCGCGGCGCCGTAGCGCTGCTCCAGCGCCCTGCCCTCGGCGCTGTCGGCGCGCAGGCGGCGCGCCAGCAGCCGCGCCGTCTCCATGCTGAACGACACCACCTGCCGCATCCATTCCTGGCGGCCGGTGGCCGGCTTGCACGGGCCCGGCGGCAGCGGCGCCAGCGCGCGCACGATCACTTCCGGAATCTTCCATTCATGCAGGATGGCGGCCGACAGGCTGTCGTAGCTGCAGCCGAGCACCTGCAGCGCGGCCTGCGCCTCGGTCATCTTGCCGGTCGCCGCCAGCACGCCGATCTCGCGGAACAGCGCGTGCTCGTGCGAGGCCACCACCAGCGCGCCGATGTTCTTGAACAGCGCGCCGATGGCCGCCTCCTCGGCGCCCTGGTAGACGCTCAGGCGCGCCATCTCGCGTCCCACCAGGCTGGCGCACAACGCCGCCTCCAGCTCGATGCGCACGCTGTGCGCGTGCTTGCTGTTGGCCAGCGTGTCGACCAGCAGCATGGCCATGGCCGTGGTCTTGACGTTGTCGAAGCCGAGCAGGGAAATCGCGCGCGAGATGGTGGTGACGGCGGTGCCGCCGGCCGCGCGGTAGGTCGGCGTGTTGGCCAGCCGCAGCACCTTCTGCGTCAGCGCCACGTCCGACAGCACGTAGTAGGCCAGGCTCTGCGTGCCCTGGTCGTCGGAATCGGCCAGCTGCACCACGCGCGCCACCGAGGCGCCCAGCGCGAACATGCCCTCGTCGCCGCTGAGCTTTTTCAGCAGCGCGCCGCGCACCGGGCGCGCTTCGCTGTCGGACGGATGCGGATTCGATGGCATGGCAAGTCCTGGCGTGGTGCTGGGCGGCCGCGCGCCCGCGGTGGGCGCAGCCTGGTCCTAGTCCGGCGTGTGGCCGATGGTGGGGTCGCGCTCGATCAGGTCCAGCAGCGCGGCCACCACCTCGGGGTCGAACTGCTTGCCGGAGCGCTCGGTGATGTAGGTCATCACCTCGGTGTGCGGCCATGGATCCTTGTACGGGCGCTCGTGCAGCAGCGAGTCGAACACGTCGACCACCGCGACGATGCGGGCCGACACCGGGATCGCGCGCCCGGCCAGCTGGTTGGGATAGCCGTTGCCGTCGAAGTGCTCGTGGTGGCCGCCGGCGATCTCGGCGCCGTAGGTCAGGTAGCTGACGCCGTCGACCATGTTGGCGGCGCGCTCCAGGATCGACCTGCCGACCGCCGCGTGGGTCTGCATCTCGGCCCGCTCCTCGGGCGTGTGGATGCCCGGCTTGAGCAGGATGTGGTCCGGCGTCGCGACCTTGCCGACGTCGTGCAGGATGCTGGCCAGGCCGATCATCTCCAGCAGCTGCGGCGTGAGCTCGTCGGCGTACACGCCGCGCGCGGCCATCCGCTGCGCCAGCGAAGTCGACAGCATTTGCACCCGCCGCACATGGCCGCCGGTGCCGCTGTCGCGGAACTCGGCCAGGTCGGCCAGCGCCACCACGGTGGCCTCCTGCGCCTTGCGCAGCTGGCCGAACATGTACAGGTTGTCGAACGCGGCGGCGATGCGCTGGCAGAACACTTCCAGCAGGTCGCGCTGGATCTGCGCCAGCGGCCACGGCGGCGTGACCGAAATGGCCACCTCGCGGTTTTCCTGCGTGTGGATGAACAACACATTGGCCGGATGCTCGAACTGGCTTTTCTTTTCAGCGAAGGCCTTGGCGATGGTTGGCCACAGCGGATGGCTGGCCGGCATCAGCTCGGACTCGCCCAGCGCCGCGTAGCCGCCGGTGGCCGCCACCACGCTGGTGACGCCGGTGTCGCCCTGCATCAGGCACAGCACGCCGTCGGCGCCGACGTCGAGGATGGCGCTCACCTGGTTCAGCACGCCCGAGGCGAACTCGCGCAGCGAATGGATCTGGTACAGGTTGGTGGCGCCGGCCAGGATCTTGCCCAGGCCGATGCGGCTGCGCTCGAGCATGTTCAGGCTCTCGTACGCGCGCAGCGCCGAGATCACCGTGGTGAACAGCTTCTGCGTGGTCAGCTCGGTCTTGGCCTTGTAGTCGTTGATGTCGTATTCGATGATCACGCGCTGCTCGGGCGCCTGGCCCGGCTGGCCGGTGCGCAGCACCACGCGCACGATGGCGTTGTGCAGCTCCTCGCGGATGCGGCGCGCCAGCAGCAGGCCGGCGTCGTCGGTTTCCATCACCACGTCCAGCAGCACCAGCGCGATGTCGGGCGTGTCGCGCAGGAACTCGTAGGCCTCGCGCCCGCTGTAGGCGGAGAACAGTTCCAGCTCGCGGCCCTTGAACGAGACGTTGCGCAGCGCCAGCCGCGTGACCGCGTGCACGTCGACGTCGTCGTCGACAATCAGCACCCGCCACAGGCGCTGTTCCGGCGACCCCGTTCCGTCAACTGGCGCCGGCTCCTCGTCTTCCTGGATCAGCCAGTTGTCGTCTGCGGCGTTGGAATCGGTCATCACATCTCCTGGCGCTAAGCCCGTGGCTGTCTTGGGACTAGCATAATCAGATTCCCCCCCTGTGACAACCCCCTTCGGAATTGATAGCAACAGGCGTGCGTTTTTCGCCCATGCCGTGCTTTGCCGCGCTCGTCAGCGGGCCGCGAACCTGATACGCTAGCGCCGTCATTGTAAGGATTGCGGCGCGGTCGCCGACCAAGGCGATATCGCGATCAGATCAATATTTCAAGGACCACCATCATGCAAGAAAACGCATCGGACATCGCCGGACGCGAGTTCCTCGCCTTCACCCTCGGCGCCGAGGAATACGGCATCGACATCCTCAAGGTGCAGGAGATCCGCGGCTACGAGGCGGTCACCCGCATCGCCAACGCGCCCGAGTTCATCAAGGGCGTGATCAACCTGCGCGGCATCATCATCCCGGTAGTCGACATGCGCATCAAGTTCAAGCTCGGCGAGCCGGTGTACGAC
This sequence comes from Duganella caerulea, assembly GCF_040362985.1. Lineage (NCBI taxonomy): Bacteria > Pseudomonadati > Pseudomonadota > Betaproteobacteria > Burkholderiales > Oxalobacteraceae > Duganella > Duganella caerulea. The sequence continues at coordinate 298,238 of NZ_BPWJ01000005.1, forward strand.
CAGTTCACCGTGGTCATCATCCTCAACATCGGCGGGCGCGTGGTGGGCATGGTGGTGGACTCGGTGTCGGACGTGACCACGCTCATGCCCGACCAGGTCAAGCCGGCGCCGGAGATGGGCACGGCCTTCAACTCCGACTACATGATCGGCCTGGGCACCATCGACGAGCGCATGCTGATCCTGGTCGACATCGACAAGCTGATGTCGAGCGACGAGATGGGCCTGACCGACGTCGCCGCCGCCAACTGAACCCTACCCACGCGCCCTTATGAACCTGACCAACTTCAAAATCAAAACCCGCCTCGGCGCCGGCTTCGGCGTGCTGGTGCTGCTCATGCTCATCATGATAGCGACCGCCATCGGCCGCTTCGGCGCCATCAGCCAGAGCGCCAAGGGCATCGTCGAGCGCGACTGGCCGAGCGCCTCGGCCGCCGCCACCATCGACGCCGCCGCGCGCGAGGACGCGCGCCGCGTGCTGGCCCTGTTCGTCATCACCGACAAGGCGCAGCGCGCCAAGAGCTATGAGCGGATCGACCAGGACAAGAAGACCATCGACGCCGCGCTGGTCACGCTGGGCCAGCTGACCGAGACGCCCGACGAGAAGGCGCTGCTGGCCAAGATCCAGGCCGCGCGCGCCACCTACAACACGGCCTTCCTGAAGGTGGCCGACCTGGTCGAGGCGGATGACCGCGACAAGGCGTCCGAGCTGATGAACCGCGAAGCCTTCCCCGCGCTCGACACGCTTGAGGAACTGACCGGCGCCATGGTCAAGCAGCAGAAGACCGACATCGAGGACGGCGGCAAGGTGGCCACCGGCCACATCGACTTCTCGCGCACCATGATGATCGTGCTGGGCGTGGTGGCGCTGATTGTCTCGGCCGCGCTGGCGGTGTGGATCACGGCCTCGATCACCGGCCCGCTGGAGGAGGCGGTGGCGATCGCCAAATCGGTCGCGGCCGGCGACCTGAGCACGCACATCGAGGCGCGCGCCAGCGACGAGACGGGCGAGCTGCTGGAGGCGCTGCAGCACATGAACACCAGCCTGGCGCGCACCGTGCACGAGGTGCGCAGCAGCACCACCACCATCAACCGCGCCTCGGCCGAAATCGCCAGCGGCAATATGGACCTGTCGGGCCGCACCGAGTCGCAGGCCAGCTCGCTGGAGGAAACCGCCAGCACCATGGAGGAGCTGACCTCCACCGTCAAGCAGAACGCCGACAACGCGCGCCAGGCCAACCAGCTGGTGATCTCGGCGTCGTCGGTGGCCACGCGCGGCGGCGAGCTGGTGGCCCAGGTGGTCGACACCATGGGCTCGATCAAGGCCAGCTCCAGCAAGATCGTCGACATCATCGGCGTCATCGACGGCATCGCCTTCCAGACCAACATCCTGGCGCTCAACGCGGCGGTGGAAGCGGCGCGCGCCGGCGAGCAGGGACGCGGCTTCGCGGTGGTGGCGTCGGAGGTGCGCAGCCTGGCGCAGCGCTCGGCCACGGCGGCCAAGGAAATCAAGGTGCTGATCGACGATTCGGTGGAGAAGGTGGACGGCGGCAGCGCCGTGGTGGACGAGGCCGGCCAGACCATGGGCCTGATCGTCACCTCGGTGCAGCAGGTGGCCGACATCATGGCGGAGATCACCTCGGCCAGCCAGGAACAGAGCATGGGCATCGAGCAGGTCAACGAGGCGATCTCGCAGATGGACGAGATGACGCAGCAGAACGCCGCGCTGGTGGAGCAGGCGGCGGCCGCCGCGCAAAGCATGCAGGACGAGGCGGCCACGCTGTCGGCCTCGGTCAGCGTGTTCAAGCTCGATAGCAGCTACGCCGCGCAAGCGGCGCCGGTTGCGGCGGCCCGGCCGGCGGCGCGTACCGCGGCACGTCCTGCGGCGCATCCAATCGTCGCCAAGGCGGCCGGCGACGATGCAACGCCACGGCTGGCGTCAGCCGGCAAGCCGGCGGAGGCCCGGCCGGCCGCCAAGCCAGCCGCAAAGCCGGCCGCGAAATCGGCCGCCAAAGCCGCGTCCAAGCCCAAGGCCGATCTGAATTCGGAGTGGGAAGAGTTCTAAGCAATTGGAGAGGAGGCCCCTGTTACTGCGTCTCCTCCGCGTCAGGCCGCGCACACACCGACACGGTGAAACAACATCGTAATTTCGCGTATGCGAATTGCGCGCTGACGCACAGCCTGCGCCCTTCTCGGGGCGCCCTACACATTCGACCGGCAACGCCACACGCAATATAGCCGTGCATGGCTAGGCGCGGTGCAGCCCAATCAACTGACGCAGCAGCCCTATCATGTCATGGGCTCGCGTACGAAATTGCACCCGCGCACAATTGAATCTTGCAAAACAAATAAATATTATTTCATCTATAATTTGTTGCCATTCTTGTACCGTTACGCGATCCGGATTATCGCAGCCTTGGCGCCCTGCGCATGCTTCGCCATGAGTACGAATCGAAGTGTCATCGCGGCGAGAGCGGCGTGCGCGACCTGTGCATTGGCCAATGGATCGGAGTGACCGGCCATGCCGTCGTTGACGCACATCCGCCGGAAGAACGCGAATTCGTCATCACCGAGCTGCAGGTGGATGCGGAGAACAATCTGCCCAAGGCGCTGAATGACAAAGCGCTTCGCCTATTTGCTTTGAATCGCTGGCGCGGCGACGAATCAACGGCTGCGCTGGGACAGGCCAGCGAAGAGCGCGGCGTACGTTACACCAACCACTTCAGCTGCGTGCGGCGCGGCATCGCCATTGTTCCTTCGTACGACCCACGCGTCGACCTGCCGCGCACCGAGGCCGAAAGCGTGATCGTGGTCGGCCCACCCGGCGAAGAGGTCCATTGCGATGAGCTGGGGCGGGTAAAGATCCGCTTCCCTGCTTGTCGTGCAGATGACCATGGGAACGGTGCGGGTGCATCCGATACCGACCGCGACTCGGCATGGGTACGCGTAGCCGGGACTTGGGCTAGCCGCCAATGGGGCGCTATCTCGTTGCCGCGGGCTGGCGACGAGTGTATTGTGACATTCCTGGGAGGCGACCCGGACAAGCCGATCATCACCGGCCGCGTTTATGGAGGCACCACGCGTCCTCCAACGTTCAGCCATGCCGGCGGTTTGCCGGGCAACCGCTATGTGTCTGGCATTAAGAGTAAGGAAGTCCAAGGCGAACGCTACAACCAGCTGCGCCTGGACGACACGCCGGCCCAGATCAGTGCGCAACTATCCAGCGAGCACGGGCATAGCGAATTGAATCTCGGCTATCTGAGCAAACCACGCTACGAAGGCCAAGGAGAGCCGCGCGGCGAAGGCGCGGAACTACGAAGCGACCACGCGGTTGCAATCAAAGGCGCGCAGGGTGTCTATATCAGCGCGGACGCGCAGTTGCGAGCGGCGGGACGTCAATTGGAGCGTGACGGGTTGACGGGCTTGGCCGACGCCTTGCAAAGTATTCAGCACCAATTGGCCGAACTCGCTGGCGGCCATCACGCCGAAGACGGCGATGCCAAGCCTTTGTCCCAATTGATTGGCCATCTCAAGCAGTGGGAAAAAGGCAGTAACACCGACGGAGGAAAAGGCAACCCGGCCGGCGGACAGCCAATTGTGGCCGTCAACGCGCCAGCCGGCGCGATACTCGGCAGTTCTGACAATATCGTTATCGGGGCGCAAACGCATGTGGATGTCGTTAGCGTCGGCAATACCCAAATGTCCGCCGGACGCAAGCTGCTGCTGAACGCGGCGCAAAGCGTCAGCCTCTTCGCGCACAAACTGGGCATGAAGTTGATAGCAGCTGCCGGCAAGATCGAAGTGCAGACCCACCAGGACAATATAGAGCTGACGTCAGCCAAGAAGATCGTGCTGTCCGCCGCAGAGGAAATCGTCATCCAGGCCCCCAAGGTGAGCATTGTGAGCCAGGGAGCACAGACCGTATATGGCGGCGGCGCGGTCAACCACACGCTCTCCGGGAACTACACGGTGAAGTCTGCCGCCTTCGCGCATAGCGGTCCGGGTGACGCCAATCCACCGGCATTGAATCTGCCAAAGAGCAAGGTGAAGACTGATGAAAAGTTCATCGTCCGCTACATCGGTAGCAACGCTCCAGTCAAAGGTGCGGCTTATACCATCACCCTGAACAACGGAAATGTGATCAGCGGGATGACCAATGCCAAGGGCGAAACCGAACTGAGTAAAGAGCAAGAAATGCTCATCGCCGATATTGAAATCCGCGACGGCGTTTAAAGAAGAGAAACCAAGCAATGACAGACACTACACCAACCCGTGAAGTTCGTTCGCAATATGACGGCACGACAGTACGCGCGAAATCCGTGCTGTCGCCGGAAGGGTTCCCCGTGCGCGCACTGGTCAAGTTGTACCCGAAGCGCATCATCCCGATCATTTTCATTCCTGGAATTATGGGAACGAACCTCCGGGTAAAGAATAGTAAAGACCATGCGTGGCGTCCGCCCAATGGAAAATTGGCCGGCATTGTCCAAGTCATAAAATACCTCGGTAAGGATGCTAAAGCGAGGAAGAAAATATTGCATCCGGATCATGTCGAAGTTGATGAGGAAGGCCCTGTTAAACTGACGGGAAAGGTTGAGAATCAGTTGAAAGGGGCGCCAGACCTTGATCCGGAAAAACTGGCAAAATTGTTCGGCTGGGGGGAATTGCATAAAGACAGCTATGGGGGAATCTTAAACACGCTGCAGGAGCGCCTGCACGATATTCTAAAGACGGATGGAACACCAGATGATGCATGGACAAAGCTGGTCTTGGAACAGCAACAAGTTCACCAATTTGGCGCCGAAAAGACATTTGAAGAAATTACGCCTGATGACCTGAAGAGGTTTGCCAATGCTGCATATCCAATTCATGCCGTTGGTTATAACTGGCTCCAGTCGAACAATGTTTCAGTCCTGCGTCTGGTGGACAAGATCGACGCCATCACTGATTTCTACAAGAACACCTTGAACAAGGATTGCGAAAAGGTGATCTTGGTTACCCACTCCATGGGGGGATTGGTAGCACGAGCCTGTACGCAGTTACAAGGGAAGAGCGACAAAGTACTTGGTGTACTACACGGCGTGATGCCTGCAATAGGTGCCCCGGCAACCTACAAGCGCATGCGAGCAGGTTTTGAAGGTGTTGAACAAGTCCTACTAGGGCGAAACGCGGCCGAAGCCACAGCCGTTTTAACACAATCACCTGGGCCAATGGAACTGTTACCTACATCCGAGTACCGCGCCAAGTTGCCAAATGGGACGATGCATTGGTTACGAGCACGATATGAAAGCAAAGACGGCGAGCAGATCGCCCCCGTCTTCTTGGGAGATGGAAATCCGTACGATGCTATTTATCCTAACTATGACGCTTGGTGGCGCCTCGTAAAAGCGGAACTCATCAATCCAACGAAAGTGACCATCGCAACTGATCAAAAGAGCGATTGGGCAGATAACAATATGCGAACTGATCCCGATTTTAACGCCTACTTAGACCAATTGAGCATAGTTCGACGATTCCATGAGTCCCTGCTAGGGCAATATCATAGCAACTGCTATGCGTATTATGCCGCTGATTCAAACCAACCGGCATGGGGCGAGGTGTGCTGGAAGGCGAACATTCCAATTGGAGATTATTCGCGAGGTGAATTAATTGATGACGATCAGAATGGCACTGTCAAAGTAAAATTTGGTGATCAGATATGCAGACTTGAGATAGAGGGTCAGAATCTTCCGGGCGACGGTACAGTGCCGGAGTTCTCTGGCCAGGCGCCGAAACCGTTCGTCAAACAAATCTTTCGCCACGAAGGCACGGCCAAAGGCCATGTCAGCTATGACCACCAAGGTAGTTATGGAAATGACTTTACAGCGGGGCTGACGCTCTACGCCATTGCGAAGTTAACACTGGCATCTGGCGTATTAGATGGTGCCGCAGGGGATTAGTATGAACAAATGGAATTACCACAGGCAAAAATTTTTCTTCTGGGTGCGGACACTGACGCTATTAATTTCGACCATCCCTGCAACGAATGCCTATGCAAGAGAACAATCTATGACTCATACGAATCCAGGTCAAATAATTACCTATTCCATAGGACGCTACCTCATCGATCTGCCGGCAGAAGCCCACTACAGAGGTGGAAGGTTCAGTTACGCCTACACCGATATTGAAATCGAAGCCAGGACTCAAGAAGCCTTTTTGGAAGAGATACGCTCGGAAGAAAAGAAAATGAAGGGTTTGACGCATGGGGGTGACTCACCTCTCCTCGTAAACGTTTTACGGCTCGGCGATGACAGTAGTGTGCTCGCATACTGGAAGCACGATACGAGCAGAGAAGCCATCGTCGATGGGTATCGCTGGCTGAATGGGAAACGTTATCTCTTTCGACGGATTGTAAGCGGTCCGAAAATTGATGAGGGTACCGCATGGATGAAGAATTTCATTTCACTGGTTCGACCGCTCAACGGTGAAATTTCAGTCTCTCGGGGCTTTTGCATCCTAGATGCCATTATTCTTGATGATGGGCGCACCTACCCGGAAAGCGCCGACTTGCACTTTGAATTTCAGCACAAAAAAGACATTACTCTCGATATCAGCACTTCGGTCAACGAAGGTAATCCGCCGGAGTCTCTGCTTTCGCGAAAACCTAGCGTTATGGGTGCGCTCGGCACCTTAGGTGCAACCCTTGCCGGGGTACGTACAATCAAGGAGGGCGACAGAAAGATCGGAGACACGGCTGGCCAACAGTGGCTGATAACAGCGCCAAATGACGTGGGCCACAAGGCACATCTTTTTACCTGGGAGGCGCCGGGAGCGACTCGGGACAAGATGCATCCCCAGATCCGTGTTGATTTGGAATCGGCAAAATATGGACAGGGCGTCGAGCCGGGGCCTGCTAGTTTAACAGATCAGGAAATGCTCAAACTCTGGGAAAAGATCCTCAATTCGCTGCGCCTCCGTCCAACAGATGATGGCAAGAGTAGTACAGCCGATGACAAGAAATCGCCACCGGGAATTTCTGGAGATGTGCTGCCACTTGGCGAACTTGCCCGAACCGGCATGGCTTGTCCACAAACTGGCTATTGGAATTGCCCTGAGAACGATCTGAACGGCAGCACCCGATTATTTAAACAAGGTGACGTTATGCCGACCGCAAACGTTAAGCGTGAATTGTCGTTCATCGAACGAGTCAAAGGCACCAGTGATCACTACAACACCAATACCGTGTGGCGCTTGGTGCGGTATGCCGAGGCGGATGAGAAGACCCATCCGGTTTCGCCGTCTGATGCAGTAACCGATCAACCCGCGAGCGATACGCAAACATAGCGATCTCGAGCTGGCTTGCTCGATTTTTGGGATGCCACTTGGAATATTACTCGCTCTTAAACTGGATCATGTTTCGATATGCCGAATGTCATTCGTCTGAACGACCCAACCTCACACGGCGGCAAGGTGGTCAGCGTGAGCGCAAGCTGGTTTTCCGTCGATGGAATTGCAGTGGCCCGCGTTGGTGATCAATGCAGTTGTCCCATACCTGGCCATGGAATCTGCGTCATTATCGAAGGCAATGCCCATCACGTCATCGATGGAATACCTGTCGCGTATGATGGCCACAAGACCAGTTGCGGTGCTGTCCTGCAGTCCACCTTAAGCAATTTTAGTTCGAGTTAAAGGCGCTGGCCTCGCTAGTTGCTCACCGCTGGCTCCGCCTTGGCCGCCGCCGTGCGGCTGGCGGGCGCGCAGCCGCTCTGGTTGGCGCCCACGTCCAGGTTCTGGTAGCGGATCTCGTACTTGCCGTTGGCGAGCTTGTCGACCAACAGCTTGTCGTGCGCCTGCACGTAGGCGTAGCGCACGTTGGAATGGCGCTCGGTGTCGTAAATCTTGATGAACACCGCCGACGCGTTGCCGGCGTTGTCGAGCGTCAGCTGCATGTCGTCGCCACGGTTGCCGACCGGGAAACCGGTCATGTAACCGGACTGCGTCGGCCATGGCTCGCCGTTGGGCGCGACCAGGGTCTGGGTTTCGCTTTCGCAATCGGCGGTGGCGTTCGGCAGTATCACCTGCGACAACGCCTGCACCTTGATCGCCGCCGGCCGGCTGCTGTTCGCTTCCGGGTAGTACGGCTGGGCGCCGGCCCAGGCCTCGCGCATCTCGGCCTTGGGATCGCGCGCCGCCTCGCGCGGCTGCGCGCTCCTGCCGTTGTCGCCCTTGCCACCCCACGCCGCCGCCAGCGCGGACGACACCACCTGCGTTTCGGACATCATGGTCACGCCTGCCACCCAGCCCAGCATCAGGCTGGCCGCCAGCCCGCCCCACCACTTCCACGCACCGCGCCGGCGCGGACGCGGCAGGTCGTCGACCGGTTCCGGGCTCCAGGCCCGCTCCGCGCCGTCGTGGCGGTGCTTGTCGCCGCGGTGGCCGTCCTCGTGGCGGGTGCTCTCCAGCCATTCGATTTCCCACTCCTCGGCCGCGATCCATTCATCGTGCTCCTTGCGGCGCTGGGTGTCGGACAAGGTGTCGTAGGCGCTGTTGAGAATGGCCATGATGCGCGCAGCCTTCTCATCCCCCGGATTTTTGTCCGGGTGGTATTTTTGACTGAGCGCCTTGTAGGCGGCACGTATGACTTCCTGCGGCGCCATGCGCGACACCTTCAGGTTGTCATAGTGAGTGTGTATCTTTGCCATCGTTCCAATAATTGTCCGGCGAGCGTGCGTTATTCATCATAGCCGATCTGGCGCGCCGTAACTCAGCGATCAAACAAGGTTTGGCCTTGCTGTTCTGACCACTGTAACATTTAATCTACAGGCGGTGGGTGCGGTCATGAGCGGCTATGGCGTCCGGCAAGGCGACGTTCTTGCCGATCACCAGCACCTTGAACAACTCCCCCATCTCGGCCGGCGACAACAGCTTTTGCAAGGCCTTGGCCTGCGGCAGGTAGCGCATCGCGTCGGACGGGTCGGTGCGCAACAACAGCTCGCCGGCGCCGGCACCGATCAGGAAGCCGGCCTGGTTCAGGTAGGCCAGCACGTCGATGCCCGCCTCCTGCGCGGCCAGCGCCATCGCCGTGAAGTCGACGTGGGCGGTGATGTCCTGCAGGCCCGGATAGTAGAACGGGTCCGGGTGCGAATGGTGGCGGTAATGGCACATCAGGGTGCCGGTGGCGCGCTGCTCCAGGTAGTACTCGTGCGCCGGGAAGCCGTAGTCGAACAGGAAGGCGGCGTTGGCGCGGCCGTTGCGCAGCATGCGCGCCAGCGTCGCCATGAAGCCGCAGGCCACGCCGTGCACCTCGGTCACGTAGCCGACCGGCAGGCTGTCGTGATCCTGGATCTGCAGGGCGATCTGCGCCAGCAGCTCGGGGCCGGCCGGCACTTCGAGATAATCGAAGCGGCCGTCGCGCACCGTCACCTTCAGTTCCTGCCAGCCTTCCGGATGCCTGGTGATCAGCTGAACCGGCATGGCGTCGAGCACCTCGTTGCCGACCACCACGCCGTCGAAGGCGTCGGGGAATTCGTCCAGCCACTCCACCTGCGGGAAATCGCGCAGCTTGTCCTGCTGGCGCGCGCGCAGTTCGCCGGACAGCTCGACGATGAAATAGCGCTCGATCGCCACGCCGGCGGCGGCCATCTCGGTCAGGATGTCGAAGGCCAGCTTGCCGGTGCCGGCGCCGAATTCGAGGATCCGCGGCGCGCTTTGGGCGATAATAGCGGCTGCGGCCTGAGCCACGGCGGCGCCAAACAGCGGCGTGAGCTCGGGCGCGGTTGTAAAATCGCCATCTTTGCCGAGTTTGGCGGAGCCGCCGCTGTAGTAGCCCAGGTCGGGCGCGTACAGGGCCAGCTCCATGTAGCGGGCGAAGGAAATGGCACCGTCGTTGCGCGCGATTTCGGCGGCGATCAGGTGCTGCAGGGCGTGGGACGCGGCCAGCGCGTCACTGGTGGGAACAGGTAGGGACATAACCGGCATTGTAGCGAATCGGCGCGCCGGGCCGCCAATTTGACATTCAGACAGCACATGACGACAGCAGAACAAACAGCAACCGGCACGCCAGTGGCGCTCGTGACCGGCGCCGGCCGCCGCATCGGCCGCGCCATCGCGCTCGGCCTGGCGCGCGCCGGCTGGGACGTGGCGGTGCACTACCGCGCCTCGGCCGACGAGGCGCGCGCGGTGGTGGCCGAGATCGAGGCGCTGGGCCGGCGCGCCGCCGCCCTGCCCTGCGATCTGGCCGACGAGGCGGCCGTGCGCGCGCTGCTGCCGCAGGCGGCGGCCGCGCTGGGCGCGGTGCGCTGCGTGGTCAACAACGCCTCGCTGTTCGAGTACGACAGCGCCGCCGACTTCACCGCCGCCCGCCTCGACGCCCACATGCGCGCCAACGTGGCCGCGCCGGTGATCCTGGCGCAGGCGCTGCACGCGGCCTTGGCGAGTACCGGCGAACAGGGCGTGGTGATCAACCTGCTCGACCAAAAACTGTACAATCTCAATCCTGATTTTTTGTCGTACACCCTGTCCAAGGCGGCGCTGCACACCGCCACCACGATGCTGGCGCAGCAGCTGGCGCCGGCGGTGCGGGTGGTCGGCATCGCGCCCGGCATCACGATGGTGTCCGGCGACCAGACCGAGGCCGGTTTCGCCAACGCGCACCGGCAAACCCCGCTGGGCCGCTCCAGCACCCCGGAAGATATCGCCGACAGCGTGGTCTACGCTGCCACGGCGCGCGCGCTGACCGGCACCACCCTGCTGGTCGACGGCGGCCAGCACCTGATGCCGCTGCCGCGCGACGTGATGTTCCTGGCCAAATGAATACCATCTCTAGAAAGTGAAACTATGCTGTCCGCCCTGATCCACCCGCAACTGAACGACTGCCGCCGCCTGTTCCTGCGCAATTACGAAGTGCTGATCAACATCGGCGTCTACGAGTTCGAGAAAAAGGGCGAGCAGCGTTTGCTCATCAACGTCGACCTGTACATCCCGCTGGCCGTCTCGACCCCGGTCAAGGACCAGCTGGAGGAAGTGGTGGACTACGACTTCATGCGCGACTCCATCGCCAAGCTGATGGCGCGCGGCCACGTGCACCTGCAGGAAAGCCTGTGCGACGACATCGTCAGCGCCATGCTGGCCCACCCGCGCGTGCGCGCGGCACGCGTGTCGACCATGAAGCCGGACGTCTATCCAGACTGCGAAGGCGTCGGCGTGGAAGTATTTAAAATCAAGGAAACCGTATGAACGCAGTACTCGACAACGCAGCGGCCGCGCCGGCCGGCAAATCGGCCGAGAAGATCGCGCTGGAAAACAACAAGCTGCACAAGCGCCTGTGCCGCCTGGTCGGCCAGGCCATCGGCGATTTCAACATGATCGAGGACGGCGACAAGGTCATGGTCTGCCTGTCCGGCGGCAAGGACAGCTACGCGCTGCTGGACATCCTGATGACGCTGCGCGAACGCGCGCCGATCAACTTCGAACTGGTCGCCGTCAACCTGGACCAGAAGCAGCCCAACTTCCCCGACCACATCCTGCCGGCCTACCTGAAGGAACTGGGCATCCCGTTCCACATCGAGAACCAGGACACCTACAGCATCGTCAAGCGCCTGATCCCGGAAGGGAAGACCACCTGCTCGCTGTGCTCGCGCCTGCGCCGCGGCATCCTGTACCGCGTGGCCGATGAACTGGGCTGCAACAAGATCGCGCTGGGCCACCACCGCGACGACATCCTTGAGACCTTCTTCCTGAATATGTTCTTCGGCGGGAAGCTCAAGGGCATGCCGGCCAAGCTGGTGTCCGACGACGGCAAGCACATGGTGATCCGCCCGATGGCCTACGTGAAGGAAGAGGACACCGAGCGCTATGCCGAGGTCAAAGGCTTCCCCATCATCCCGTGCGACCTGTGCGGCTCGCAGGAGAACCTGCAGCGCAAGCAGATCAAGGGCCTGATGCGCGACTGGGAAAAGAAATTCCCCGGCCGCGTGGAGAACATCTTCTCGTCGCTGTCGACGGTGGTGCCGTCGCACCTGATGGACCGCGACCTGTTCGGCTTCAAGGACATCAAGGCGGACGGCCAGGCCAATCCGCTGGGCGACATCGCCTTCGACGAAGAGCCGTGTTCGACGCCGTCCACCGTGCCGGGCATCATCCCGCTGCAGCGCAACTGAACGGCGCCCGGTCTTCCTCGTCCCTCTGCTAGTGCAAATTACGCTATATTGCGTAAATAACCACTACCAGGGGAAGCATGATGAAAATCGATACCAAGGCGCTCGGCAGTGCCAGCGCGGCGGCCTTCGCCACGAGCAGGAAATCCGGCGGCGCCGATTTCAAGGCGGTGCTCGAGACCAAACAGCAGCCGCCGACGCAGCCGACCGCCGCGCAGGAGCTGGACACCTACATGAAGAAATCGCCGGCCGAACGGATGGCGGAAATGATCCTGAAAAGCCTGGGCGAGACGCCGGAATCGCTGGCGGCCAAGTCGCCCGAGGAACAGGCGTCGATCATGGCCAAGGTGGCCGCGCTCATCAAACAGAAGATGGAAGAAGCCACCGCCAAGGCAAATGGCGGCGGCGATGGCGGCGGCGTTAGTGGCGCCAGTGGCGTTACTGGCGTCAGCGTCTCCGTTTAAAACTTCTGCGCGGTGCGCATCACCGGGTAGAGGTTGAAGCGCTCGTCCCACGATGCGTGGCGGCGCGCGAAGAACTCCAGCCGCTTGGCCGGGCTCTTGTTGAACTCCGCGTCGCTGTCCAGCTTTTTCTGGAACTCCTCGCGCAGCGCCGGATCGGCCTCCAGCTGCGCCCGCGCCACGTCCTCCGCCACGTATTCCTCCATGTATTCCTTGCGCTCGAAGGCGTTATTGAATTCGCCCCAGGCCAGCAGCGAATCGGCGCCGCGCGGCTCCAGCATCGTCATCACCAGGCGCGCCTTCGGTTGCGCGATCGGCACGAACAGCGCGCCCTTCGCCAGGCTGCGGCGCTCGCGGCCCCAGTCGCCCTCCACCGCCAGCGATTGATGGCCCTCGAACGACTGCGCGCCGAACTTAGTCTTGGTCGCGCGGAAGGTCTCCACCTCGGCCGCCATCTGGTCCGACGCCAGCACCTTGAAGGCGATGCCGTGCTGTTTCAGCTTGGCGCCGATGCGCGCGGCTTCGGCCAGCGGCACCAGGTAGCCGCCCTTCGGCGCGGCGATCTTCAGGTCCGGCACCACTTCGTCGCGCAGCGGCACGCTCCACATCTGCGGCTTGCTCTCGTCGTAGTGCGTCATCAGGCCGCCCGACACTTCCGAGTAGCCGCGCGTGTATTCGTAGCCGGGGAACTCGATGGTCTTGGCGTTGAAGGTGGTGCGGTAGCTGATCGGGAAATCGGCGCCGGCCATGGCGGTGGCGCGGGCGTCGGCGTCCTGCGTCATCTTCTGCCATTCCTTGCCGTGGACGGCGACCTGCGACAGCAGCGAGACGATGGTGTTGCGGGTGATGCGCACGCGGGTCGGATAGTCCTTCCACGAATGGGTTTCGACCAGCATCGCGAAGCGGTTACGCAGCGGGAAGTAGCCGGTCGAGAAGCGCGGCGTCGCCATGCTGTCGACGAAGCCGGAGGTCGGATCGTCGTCGGCCGCGAACGAGATGTAGTACGGCTTGGGATCGGAGCCCTGCGCCTTCAGGTCCGCCATCACGGCGGTCTGCAGCGCCGCGCCGGCGCGCTTGAGTTCCTCGTCGCCGCCGTGCACCGGCTCGACCTGGATCGAGACGTCGGGCTGGAACTTGGCGCCGTCGGTGACATGCAGGTCGATGTAGGCCAGCGGATCCCAGGCGTTCACCAGCGCCAGCATGGCCTGCATCTCCGGCGCGTCGGCCTTCACGTAGTCGCGATTCAGGTTGTAGTTCTGCGCCGTGGTGCGCCAGCCCATCTCCACCGGGCCGCGCTGGTTCGGGCGGTTCCATTTGCCGAAGCGCTCATGGCCATCGACGTTGAACACCGGGACGAACAACAGCACCTGCTTGTCCAGCGCGCCCGGCGCGGCCTTGTTCTCGAGCGCCTCGCGCAGCGCCAGGAAGCCGGCGTCCTTGCCGTCGATTTCACCGGCGTGGATGCCGCCCTGCACCAGCATCACCGGCAGGCCGCGCTTCTTCGCCTGCTCGGCGGTCAGCGCGCCGGTGCGCGAGACGGCCAGCGCCAGCATGGGACGGCCCTCCGGCGTGCGGCCGAATTCGAAGCAGCGCACCTGCTTCGGATACGCCTTCTGGAAGCGCGCGCACAGGTCGACGACTTCGTCGTAACGGCCGGTGTTCTGGAAGCCGGAACGTTCGGCGATGGTGCTCAGGGAGGTGGCGGCGGGCGCTGCGACGGCCAGCGTGGAGGTGGCGGCAAAGGCAAGCAGAATGGCGGAACGTATCATGGACAGGCTTCCAGCAAGGGTTGAGTGGCCAATGCGCGGCGGGAGCGGCCCGCCGGCATCGGATGCGCTGGAAATTATAGTCGGCTTTGCGCGTCAGCGATTGCGGATCGCGATTTCCTTCACCGGCGGCCGCACCAGCTGCATGGCGCCCTGTGTGGCGCCTTCCTTGGCGCCAGCCTGCATGCGGTTGCCCTGCGGCGCCACCGGACAGGCCCCGCTGGCGCGGTAGCTGAGCGCCGTAGCCAGCATGTTCTCGGCCGGGTCGCCCAGCGTCTGCGTCAGGTCGTCGCTGGCGCGGCAGGTCGGCGGGAAGCCGTCGGCGTAGTCGCCGAAGCCCTTGTTGTTCATGCCCTGGTACTGGATCGAAAAATAAGTGGTGCCGCAATTCGGGGACGGAATAAAGGCATACGGCTTGCCGCAGGTTTCGCCGCCGATCAGCGTGACCTCGATGTCGATTCCGCGCAGGCTGTTGATGACGGACTCGCTGGCCGAACAGGTGCCGGGCGTGGTCAGGATGGTGACCCGCTTCAGGCCAAGGTAAGGCAGCGGCGTGCCTGGCGGGAGCTGGCCTGGCGATTTGAAACCGCTGGTGCTGGTCAGGAATTTCGACGGCGGATCCTGCTTGGTCTTGTCGTTGGCGCGCAGCTGTTCGAAGGTCTTGCCGGCGGTCGGTCCCGGACCGGCGATCATGTAGGCCAGCTCGTTGGCGATGTCCAGCAAGCCGCCGCCGTTGTAGCGCATGTCCAGCACCACGTCGGTGACGCCGGCGCTCTTGAAGCCGCCGATGGCCTTCACCAGCTGGCCTTCGGCCACCGCATTGTGCTCGTTGAATTGCAGGTAGCCGACCTTGCCGCTGGCCGTGTCGAGCAGCTTGACGTTTTGCACCGGCGGCACCGCCAATTGCTGCGACGTCATGGTGACCGTGCGCTGGACGCCGTCGCGGCTCAGCACCATGCGATGGGATTCGCCGGCCTTGACCGGGAACAGGCCGGCGTTGAGCGCGGCCAGGCCGGCGGTGCTGGTGTCGCCGATGGCGACATCGTCGACCGAGACCAGCATGTCGCCGCGCTGCAGGCCGGCCAGGGCGGCCGGGGAATCCGGCGCCACCATCGTCAGCGTCCACACGCGCCGGGGCGAGGTGTCGGTGCTGCGCAGCCAGGTCAGGCCGTAGCCCAACTCGACGCCGGAGTCCGACAACGCGCGCCATGCGTCGGTCGGATAGGTGAAGTGGAAGCGGTCCTTGGGCCGGCCGGACGCGGTGATGACCGGCGTTTTCAGGTCGGCGAAGTAGGCGGTTGTGCTCTTGTAGCTTTCGATCTTGAGATCGGCAGGAAGCTCCTTGTACCAGAGGTAGGCGTTCTCCTGGACGGAACGCAGCCATTTCAGCTCGTCCATCAGCGTACCCTGCACCTCGACCGAGGAGCCCGGGCGCGGCTTCTCGCAGTGCGAGGCCAGCACGAACCAGTCGCCGGTGTAGTCCAGCGGCGGCGTGACGGGTGGCGTGACCGGCGGGGTGACCGGCGGCGTCACGGGCGGCGTCACGGGTGGGGTCACTGGCGGCGTGACCGGCGGGGTGACCGGCGGCGTGACCGGCGGGGAGACCGGTTCAGCCGGCGCAACCGGGGTGGCCGGCGCTGGCGGGGCATCGCCGCCGCAACCGCTCAGCAAGGGCAGCGCCAGTGCGGCCGCGAAGGCAAGGGGAGTTATTTTCATCGCCAAATTATAATCCGCAATCCGCGCCAACGTATCTATTTAGCAATCTTTCTTACAATTTAGGCCTGCAGGTCGGGATCGGCCTTGAACACGCCGGCGATCCAGTCCGCGAACACCCGCAGGCGCGGCGACGCCATGCGGCCCTGCGGGTACAGCAGCGAGATCGGCATCGGCGTCGGCGGGGTGGCCGCCAGCACCTCGACCAGCGCGCCGCTGGCCAGATGCTGGCGCACCTGATAGCGCGCCGCCTGGATCAGGCCCATGCCCTGCAGGGCGCAGATGACGTAGGCGTCGGGATCGTTGACCGCGATCGCGCCGGGCACCTCCACCATCGTCACGCCGCCGTCGATCACATAGTCCCACGCGAAGGCGCGGCCGGTGCGGCCGGAGAAATGCGTCACGCCGCGATGCGACGCCAGGTCGGCCGGGGTTTGCGGCACGCCGTGCGCGGCCAGGTAGGACGGCGCGGCGCAGGTCAGGAAGCCCATGTTGCCCAGCCGCCGCGCGACCATCGCCGAATCCTGCAGCTCGCCCACGCGCAGCGAGCAGTCCAGGCCTTCCTGCGTCAGGTCGGTGAGGCGCTCGTTCAGGCTGACCACCAGTTCGATGTCGGGATACTCGCGGCAAAAGCCGGCGATATGCGGCAGCACCGCGTGGCGGCCCACCGCGCCCGGCAGCTCCACCCGCAGCTTGCCATGCGGCTTGCCCCGGCCGTGGCCGCGGAACACGCCCTCGGCATCCTCCACCGCCTGCAGAATCTCCAGGCACTTCCTGAAGTAGTCGGCGCCGTCGGGGGTGAGCGACAGGCGGCGCGTGGTCCGCTGCAGCAGCTGGGTGCCGAGGAAGGCTTCCAGCTTCTTGATGGTCGCCGTGAGCGCGGCGCGCGGCAGGTCCAGCGTTTCGGCGGCCCGCGTGTAGCTATTGGCCTCGACGATGCGCACAAAGGTCTGCATGGCCTTGAGCCTGTCCATGATTGTTCATCTTATGTGAAAAGTGTAAGGGCATTATGCCCTAATTATCTTTGCTGCGGTTTTGCCTAGAATCTGCCCATCCCCACTTACTTACGGAGTCATCATGAGCAATTCCGCACAAGACGACATCAGCCCCGGCATGGTGCTGCTGCTGGCCGCCGCGACCGGCCTGATCGTCGCCAACCTGTACTACGCGCAAACGCTGGTCGGCCCGATCAGCGCCGCCACCGGCCTGTCGCCGCAAGCGGCGGGCCTGATCGTCACGCTGACGCAGATCGGCTACACCCTCGGCCTGCTGTTCGTCGTGCCGCTGGGCGACCTGCTGGAAAACCGCCGCCTGATCGTCACCGGCCTGCTGTTCACCTCCGCCATGCTGGTGCTGGCCGCGTTCAGCACCAGCGCATGGATGTTTTTGAGCGCCGCGCTGGGCATCGGCCTGGGCTCGGTGGCGGCGCAGATCATCGTGCCGTTCGCCGCCCACCTGTCGAAGGAAGCCACGCGCGGCCACACGGTCGGCAAAGTGGTCAGCGGCCTGCTGCTGGGGATCATGCTGGCCCGCCCCGCCGCCAGCCTGATCGCCGACGCCAGCAACTGGCACGTGGTATTCGGCGGCGCCGCCGTGCTGGTGCTGGCCGTGGCCCTGGTGCTGCGCGCCAAACTGCCGCTGCGCGTGCCGACCGCCACGATCAGCTATCCCGCGCTGATGGCGTCCCTGTGGCACCTGTTCCTGCGCACGCCGGTGCTGCGCCGCCGCGCCGCCTACCATGCAGGCCTGTTCGGTTCCTTCAGCCTGTTCTGGACCGTCACCCCGCTGATGCTGGCCGGCCCGCAGTTCCACCTGTCGCAGACCGGCATCGCGGTGTTCGCGCTGGTCGGCATGGCCGGTGCGGTGGCCTCGCCGGTCGCCGGCCGCCTGGCCGACGCCGGCCACACGCTGATGGCAACCGCCGCCGCGCTGGCGCTGGGTGTGGTGGGCTTCGCGCTGCCGATGGTGGCGCCTGAATCCCGCAACGTGGCGCTGGCGATGCTGGTGATCGCATCCATCGTGCTGGACATGGGTGTGGCGGCCAACCTGGTGCTGGGCCAGCGCGCCATCTTCTCGCTGGGCGCGGAGGTGCGCAGCCGTCTGAATGGCGTGTACTTCGCGCTGTTCTTCGCCGGCGGCGCGCTCGGTTCGGCGCTGGGCGGCTGGATGTTCGCCACCCACGGCTGGCACGCCGCGCTGTTGACCGGCATGGCCTTCCCCGGACTGGCGCTGCTGTACTGGCTGACCGAGTATGCCGCGCACTCCTCGGCGCTCAACGCCGGAGTGAAAGTCTAAGGCAGCGCCAACGCCGCCGCGTGTGCGGAGGCGAATCCGCCGGGCGCCACGCCCATCTCGCGGCGGAACATGGCGATGAAGGCGCTCAGGCTGTCGTAGCCCAGCTCCAGCGCCACGGCGGTAACGGCCTGCCCGGCCGCCAGCAGCTCCACTGCCCGCATCAAGCGGGCACGCTGGCGCCAGTCGCTGAAGGAAAGGCCGGTCTCCTCCACGAAGCGCCGCGTCAACGTGCGCGGGGCGATGGCGGCCCAATCGGCCCACTCATTCAATGAACGCGCATCGGCCGGATCGGCGGCCAGCGCCAGCGCGATCTTCAACGCGCGGCGGTCGGTGGGCATGGTCAGCACCAGCTGTTCGCGCGCGGCGGCCGCCAGTTCGTCCAGGATCACCGCCACGATGCGCTCCTGCGCCGGCCCCCGCTCGGAAGCCTGCCACGCGCTGGCGCGCAGCACCGCCTCCCTCAGCAACCCGGAAACCTGGAACACCTGCGGCAGCGCGGGCAACGCGGCGCAGGCGTCCGGCGCGACGTAGACGCTCCAGCCGCTGGTCGGCCCGTGCGCATCGAGGCCGTGCGGGTGATGCGGCGGCATCCAGATCGCATACCCCGGCGGCACCACCAGGCGCTCGCGCTCCGTGCCGATGGTCAGCAGGCCGCTCAAGGCGCCGATGGCCTGGCCACGCGCGTGGCTGTGGGTGGGCGTGTGCCGCATGTCGCCGGCCGACAGCGCGGCGAACAGCAGCGGGCCGCCATCGGCATCGGCGCGGGCGGGATCGATCTGGGGAGATGGTTTGGCTTGCATGCGACACATTATGGCATCGCCGCGCAAGCCAGGCCACCGTCGCGCTGCCAAGATGGAGTCCTCATCAACCCACAAGGAGTTTTCATCATGCGAGCACAAGACGTACTGCCAGACCATATCAATGCCGGAGAATTCAACGGCGTCACCGTGAGGAAGGGCACCGTCGGCGCCTTCCTGGCCAACGCCCGCACCTTGCAGGCGAAGGACAGCTCGGAAGAGGCCCGCGCCGAAGCGCGCGCCGACATCATCGACGGCCTGCCGGGTGTGGTGGCGCTGGGCGTCCTCGATATCTTCGAAATCAAGGATCCGGCGCTGCGCGAACTGGTCGCGCAGCACCTGCCAGCTTAGGAGCCGAAGTGGTAATTCAGCTCGACCCAGCCCTGGCGGCCGGTCGGGCTGTAGTTACCGACCGGGTAGTAAGGCCAGCCGCCGCTGGTGTCGGGCTTGACCTTGTTGAACAGGTTGTTGACCGCCACCGACAGCGTGGTGCGCTGGTTCAGCCGGTAGACGACGCTGGCGTTGGCCAGCGTCGTCGGCGACAGGAAGGCCGTGCCGGCACCGTTGGGCACTTTGCCGTAGCGTTGCAGGAACAGGGTGTTCGACCAGTCGCCCTGGTTCCAGGTCAGGCTGGCATTGAGCTTGTCGCGCCAGTCGGCGTTGCCCAGGTCTTCCAGGTCGTCGATCAACTCGTCGCCTGAGAACTGGCGCGACTTCTTGTTCAGCGTCTTGGAGTAGGCGCCCTTGGCGATCCATACGCCATATGCCTGCGTGCGCAGCACGTACTTGCCGCTGATGTCGATGCCGCTCACGCTGGTCGAGGCGGCGTTGATCGGGCTGACGCGGATCTGCCAGATCTCGCCCGGCTTGTTCAGCGCCGTCAGCGGATTGCGGACCACGCGCGCGATGGTGTCGGCGCAGGTCGGCGAGGTCAGGTCGTTGGTGGTGCGGCAGTGCGCCTCATCGCGCAGCAGCTTGTCGGCGCTCAGGTTCGTGACCAGGTCATCGATCTTGATGTTCCAGTAGTCCAGCGTCAAATCGAAGTTGGCGCTTGGCGACCACACCGCGCCCAGGCCCGACGAGCGGCCCTTCTCCGAACGCAGGTCCTTGCTGCCGGACTGCTCGTAGTCCGCGCCCGGCGACACGTTGGCGAACTCGCACTTCTCGACCGGCTGGCCGGCCTTGGCGCAGCGGTAGTAGTCGGTGGTGGACGAGTAGTAGCCGGTGCCGCGCGCTTTGAAGATGTAGTTCATGTCCGGCGCGCGGAAGCTGGTCGAATGGTTCCCGCGCACCAGCAGCTGCGCGGCCGGACGCCATTCCAGGCCGGCGTTGTAAGTCAGCTTGCCGTCGCTGCGGCCGGCGAAGCTGTAACGGTCGTAGCGGCCGGCCAGCGTGGCGTCGAGCTTTTGCAGCAGCGGCACGTTCGCCTCCACGCCCAACGCGTAGCGTTTGCGGGTGCCTGCGGTGACGTCGGACGGCGTCACGGTGTTGAAGTAGCCCTGGTTGATGCGCGGATCCGGCGTGTTCGAGAAGCCCTGCTTGCCCACCTCCGCCACCGCCGCCAGCTTGACCGGGCCGGCCGGCAGCTGGAAGGCCTCGCCGTTGGCGCTGATGCTGGCGGTGTTGGTCCATGACTTGTCGTTGCTGACCGAAGTGCCGGTGATGCTGTCGAATTCCGACGGCGTCAGGCGCCGCGTCAAGCGCGCCGGATCGGGCGCGTAGATCGCCACGCCGTCCGCGTCGACACCCAGCTTGGGGCCGAGGAAGAAGCTGTCGATGTTCGACAGCGCGCGCGGCGTGTGGCTCTCGCTCTTGTACTGCGATGCGGTGTAGGCGGCTTCATACTGCCAGCCGGTGCCGGGGATGCGGCCCTTGGCGCCGAAGGCGATCGAGCTGGCCTGGTCGTCCCAGCTGCGGTTGTAGCGCTGCACGCCGCCGATTTCCTCCGGCGCGATGTAGCGGTTCCATGCCTCATAGGTGCCGCTGTTCCGGTTCCAGAAATAGCTGTCGGCGGTCGATGCCGACGTCCATGACGCCCCGCGCGTGTTGTTGGCGCTGCGGTTCTGGCCCAGCAGCGCTTCGGCGAACAGCGTGGTGTCCGCCGACAGATCGTAGTTGGCGCTGCCGAACAGATTCTGGCTGCTGTTCTTGGTCTGCGTGGTCCAGTAGGTCGGCCCCACCTTGCCGCTGCCGCAGTAGCTGCCCGCCTTGCCGGTGAACTTGACGGTGCTGCCTTCGAACAGGTCGCCCAGGCTGGCGCAGGCCTCGCCCGGATCGATGTATTTGCCGGTGTTGACGTTCTTGCGGCCCAACAGGGGAGTCGGCGCCACGCCGGTCTTGGCGCTCATGAATTCGCGGTCGCGGCTCCACAGCGGATCGCGCTTTAGGAACTCGGCGCTGAACAGGGTATTGAGCTTGCCGAAGCTTTGGCCGCCGGTCAGCTGCAGGCGCTGGTCGCCGCCACCGCCGCGCGAGGTGCCGCCGACTTTGACGTTGACGTCCACTCCCTCTGCCTGTTTTTTCAGGATGATGTTGACCACGCCCGCGATGGCATCCGAGCCGTAGACGGCGGAAGCGCCGCCGCTGAGGATCTCGATGCGCTCCACCACGCCCGATGGAATATTGGCCAGGTTGGTGAAGTTGACCGTGCCTTCATACGCGATCGGGAAGTCCGCCATGCGGCGGCCGTTGAGCAGCACCAGCGTGTGGTTCGGCCCGAGGCCGCGCAGGCTGATGGTGTTGGCCGACGGCGTGAAGGTGTTGCCATAATCGGCGCCTTGGGTGAAGCCGCTGTTCTGCGTCAAATTGCTGAGCGCATCGAAGACGTTCTTGTAACCCTGCCTGGTGATGTCCTCGCCGGTGACGACGGTGACGGGCGAAGGCCCTTCCGGGCTGGCGCGCGGAATGCGCGAACCGGTGACGACGACGGCGGGTGGCGTGGCGGTGACTGCAGTGACTGCGGCCGCGTCCTGCGCTTGTGCCAGCGCGGGAGCGGCGGCCCCGCACAACAGGGCGATAGCGCCTGCCGCCAGAGACTTCAATTCAAATTGTGTTTTCATTGAGGTGATCCGGGTGAAGAATGGGACGCCACCTTAGCAAGCCACCGGACAAACCTGAACGAATGAATTCGCGATTGCTTATGCATTATTTTGTGGTCTAATCTCAGGACTCGCGCCCCCAAGGAACACACCCATGACATCCACCACCTCCGGCCCCAAATGGGGCATGGCTATTGACCTGGAACGCTGCATCGGCTGCCACGCATGCTCGGTGGCGTGCAAGGTCGAGAACTCCGTCTCGCTCGGCCACTTCCGCACCAAGGTGTACTACTACGATTTCGCCGCGGTCAATCCGTTCAATCACCAGCCGACCACCAAGCGCGCCTTCCTGCCGACGCTGTGCATGCAGTGCGAGGACGCGCCCTGCCTGGACGCCTGTCCCAACGACGCCATCGAGCGCGGCGCCGACGGCATCATCCACATCGACGATACCGCCTGCGACCGTAGCCGCGACTGCATCAAGGCCTGTCCCTACGGCGCCATCCACATCGATCCGGTGGCCGAGGTGGCCGACAAGTGCGACTTCTGCTCCCACCGGCTGGCGGCGGACATGGAGCCGGCCTGCGTGGAGGTATGCCCCGCCGATGTATTCGCGTTCGGTGATTTGAACGATCCGGCCAGTGCAGTCAGCCAGTTCCACGCCAGGCACCGCCAGCAGGTGGCGCCGCTCAAGCCGGAGGAAAAAACCAAGCCGCTGGTGCAGTACCGGGGCCTGGGAGGCGTGGTGCCGCGCGCGATGGCGCACAAGGTGCCCAAGGGCCGCAGCCATGATCCGTTCTCCTACGAGATCGACACCTGGGACCAGCTGAAGTCAGCGTTCCCAAAACCGAAGGGAGCATGAATATGGACCGTCGGGGATTCATCAAAAGCGGCATCGGCTCGATGGCCGGACTGGGACTGGGCGAGACCATCCTGTTGACGCCCAACGCCGCGCAGGCGCTGAACTACCGGCCGCTGGCCAACGGCGACCAGCGCAAGGTCAAGAACGATTACCGCAACGCCAGGCGCGTCACCAGCGTATGCCTGAACTGCTCGACCGTGTGCGGCATCGAGGCCTTCGTCCAGGATGGCAAGGTGATCAAGATTCGCGGCAATCCGCTCGACCCCAACATGGGCAGCCACATGACCTGCGCCAAGGGGCAGTCCGCGCCGACCATCAACGACTACCCCGAGCGCCTGCTGTACCCGCTCAAGCGGGTGGGCGCGCGCGGCGAGGGACTGTGGAAGCGCATCAGCTGGGACGAGGCCTACGCCGAGGTGGCGGACCGCATCAAGGCCAGCATCGCCAGCGGCCATCCGGAGCGGGTGGCGCTGCACCAGGGCCGCTCCCGCATCGACGCCGAGATCAATCGCTTCCTGAGCGCGATCGGTACGCCGGTGCAGCTGAACCACCGCGCGCTGTGCTCCTCCAACAAGCGCGCCGCTAATTATGTTTCGCTCGGCGAGACCGATTGGGAATCGATCGACGCGGAGCGCTGCAAGTACTTCCTCAACTTCGGCGCCAATTTCTACGAAGCGCACCAGGGCGGCCTGCATCTGGTGAGCCGCATCGTCAAGGCGCGCTTCGACCATGGCGCCAAGCTGGTGACGTTCGATGTGCGCCTGTCCAACACGGCCGGCCGCAGCGACGAATGGCACCAGCCCTTCCCCGGCACCGACGGCGCGGTCGCGCTGGCGATGGCGCATGTGATAGTGCGCGAAAACGAAATCGATCACGACTTCATCGACAAGTTCGTGCAGCCCGGCCTTGAGACCATTCGCGAATGGCTGGCCCCGTGCACGCCGGCGTGGGCGGCCAAGCTGTCCGGCATCGCCGCCGCCGACATCGAGCGGCTGGCGCTGGAGTTTGCGCGCAAGCGCCCCGCCGTCGCGGCTTTCACCAATCGCGGCACCGGCGCCCACTACAACGGCTTCAACTCCGAGCGCGCGGTCGTCATGCTCAACGCGCTGGTCGGCTCGGTGGCGCGGCCCGGCGGCTACTGCTATGGCTTGGAAGAGAAGCTGTCCGCCAGCCGCTATCCGCTGCCGCAGCCCGTGCCGCCGTCGCCCAAGATCCGCACCGACCTGGAAGATCCACAGGAATGGCCGCTGGCCAACCGCTGGCAGAAGATGAAGGTCGGCCAGATCGTCTACGATTATCTGCGCCAGGGCCGGGCAAAGCTGGACGTCTACCTGAGCTACACCATCGCTTCGCCGATGACGTGGCCGGAGGGTCGCAGCACCACGGTCGAAGTGCTGAAGGATGAGAAGCTGATCCCCTTCCACGCCTGTTCGGACGTGGTCTATTCCGAGATGGCCCATTACGCGGACCTGATCCTGCCCGATGCGACCTTCCTCGAGCGCTGGGGCCTCGACATCCGCAACAACCTGGAGCTGACGCACTTCGTCACGCTGCGCCAGCCGCTGGTGCCGCCGCCGGGCGAGGCGCGCAGCTTCGCCGATGTGCTGTTCGATATCGGCCGCCGCCTCGCGCCCGAACAGGCCAAGTACTTCCAGTTCGGCAGCCACGAGGACTTCGTGCGCATCCAGTGCTCGAAGCTGCCGGCCACGGGGCCGGACGGCAAGCAGTTCAAGGACGGCTTCGAATACATGAAGCACTACGGCGTGTATGTCGATACCTCGCAACCGAAACCGTACGAGGTGTTCCAGAAGCCGCTGAGCGGCAAGCAGCTTGACGGCAGCCGGGTGGATGCCGCCAGCGGCGTGATCTACCGTCCCAACGACAAGGGCAAGGACAGCGCGATCGGCCTGATGGCGGGCGGCGCGCCGGTGCGCGGCTTCGCCACCCCATCACGCAAGTTCGAAGTGCACGCGCCGGAGGTGACGAAGGTGGCGAAGACGCGCGGCTTTGACGACGACGGCATGCCGACCTTCGTGCAGATCCCGTCGCACCGCGACCTGCCGGCGGACCGCTTCATCCTCAGCACCTTCAAATGGAATGTGCATACGCAGGGCCGCACCGCGTCGCAAAAATACCTGAGCGAGATCGTGCACGACAATCCAATGTGGATCAACGTCGCGACGGCCAGGAAGCTCGGCCTGAAAAGCGGCGACATGGTGGAACTGACCACCTACCGGCCGCAGTCAGGACCGGCCGACCAGGCGGGCCTGCAGGCGTATCGCGGCAACGGCGAGAAGATCGGTTCGGCGCGGATGCGGGTGTTCGTCACGCGCGGCATCCATCCGCGCGTGGTGGCGGTGTCGAATTCGCTGGGCTGGATCAGCGGCGGGCGTGCCGCCGAGGGACGCAATGGACGGCGTGTGGAAGTGGCGGCGCAGGGGATAGGTCCCGAGGCGGCCAAGGCCTTCGGGCCGGCGCCGGCGATCGATGACCTGAACGCCGGCGTGTGGTGGGACAAGAAGAACGGTGGCCGCGGCAATGGCGTCAACATCAACGCCCTGCTGCCGATCAACCCGCAGCCACTGGTCGGCATGCAGGCCTGGTTCGACACCGTCTGCTCGCTGCGCAAGGTGTGAGCCGGAAGGCCAGGCGAAAAAAACGGCCCCGCGAGGGGCCGTCGTTTTTTATGCAGCGTTGGTGTGGCTGCCGGCCGGCTTGCCGAAAGCCGCCAGCAACGCCGCCTCCTTCTGCTTGGCCGCCTTGAAGTGACGCTCCTTCACATGGCCGTAGCCACGGATGTCTTCAGGGATGCTGGCGATGGCCACGGCTTGCGACAGGTTCTCCGCCGTCAGCTTGGGCAGCAGCGAGGCCACGGTGTCGCGGTACTCGCCGATCAGCGCGCGTTCCATCTTGCGCTCCGCCGTATAGCCGAAGATATCCAGCGCCGAGCCGCGCAAGCCCTTCAGCTTGGCCAGCACGCCGAACGCCTTCATCATCCACGGGCCGAATTCCTGCTTGACCAGATGGCCTTCGGCATCGTGCTTGGCGAACAGCGGCGGCGCCAGGTGGAACTTCAGCGTGACGTCGCCCTCGAACATGCCGGCGATCTTCTGCTGGAAGGCGCCGTCGGTGTACAGGCGCGCGACTTCATACTCGTCCTTGTACGCCATCAGCTTGTAGTAGTAGCGCGCCACAGCTTCGCTAAGGCGGGTGGTCTTGCCCAGCTTGGCCTCTTCCGCGCGGACCTGGTCGACAAACGATTTATACTGTTTAGCATAATTCGCGTCCTGGTACGCGGTCAGCAGCTCCACGCGGCGGGCGACGATGTCGTCCAGCGTCTGGATGCGTTTGAACTCGATCACCTTGGCCGGCGTGGTCAGCTTGGTCACGGATGCCAGGTCGTGCGCGGCGGTGCGGCCCCAGTTGAAGGCCGCCTTGTTGAAGCCCACCGACACGCCATTGAGCTCGATCGCCTTGACCAGCGACGCTTCGCTCAGCGGCACGTGGCCCTTCTGGAACGCGTAACCCAGCATGAACATATTGGTGGCGATGGAGTCGCCCATCAGCGCGGTGGCGATCTGACCGGCGTCGACGAAGTCCACCAGCTCATTGCCGCAGGCCTTGACGATTTCGCCGCGCGAGGAAGCGTCCGGGAACTGCCAGTTCGGATTCTTCACAAACGCCGCCGTCGACGAGCCGGTCGAGTTGATCATCGCGTGCGTGCGGCCTTCGCCCATGCGCGACAGGGCGTCGCGCGAGGCGGTGACGATCAGGTCGCAGCCCACCACCAGGTCGGCGCTGCCGGTGCCGACGCGGGTCGAGTGCAGGTCGGACTGCTTGTCCGCCAGGCGCACGTGCGACATCACCGGGCCGCCCTTCTGGGCCAGTCCGCTCATGTCCAGCACGATGGCGCCCTTGCCTTCGACGTGCGCGGCGACCGCCAGGATCTGGCCGACCGTCACCACGCCAGTGCCGCCGATGCCGGTGATCAGGATGCCGTACGGCGTCTCGGTCGACGGCAGCACCGGCGTAGGCAGCACCACTTGCGGCGCCTCGCCGACAGCGGCCTTCTTCGGCTTCTTCAACGCGCCGCCTTCCACCGTCACGAAGCTCGGGCAGAAACCGGTGGTGCAGGAGAAGTCCTTGTTGCAGGACGACTGGTTGATCTGGCGCTTGCGGCCCAGTTCCGTCTCCAGCGGTTCCACCGACAGGCAGTTGGACTGCACGGAGCAATCGCCGCAGCCTTCACAGACAGCTTCGTTGATGACGGCGCGCTTGGCTGGATCTGGGTATTCGTTGCGCTTCCGGCGGCGACGCTTCTCGGAGGCACAGGTCTGGTCGTAGATCATGGCCGAGACGCCCGGCTTGTCGCGCAGCTCACGCTGCACGTCCATCAACTCGCTGCGGTGGCGCACGGTGACGCCTGGCGCCCAGTTGTAATCGGACGGGTATTTTTCCGGTTCGTCGGTGACGACGATGATCGGCGTGACGCCTTCGGCGGCGATCTGGCGCGAGATCATGCCCGGATCCAGCGGACCATCGAACTGCTGGCCGCCGGTCATGGCGACGGCGTCGTTGAACAGGATCTTGTAGGTGATGTTGACCTTGGCCGCCACCGCCGCGCGGATCGCCAGGATCCCGGAGTGGAAGTAGGTGCCGTCGCCCAGGTTGGTGAAGACGTGCTTCTCGTTGGTGAACGGCGCCTGGCCTACCCAGGTCACGCCCTCCGCGCCCATGTGGGTGAAGGTGGAGGTTTCGCGGTCCATCCACAGCACCATGTAGTGGCAGCCGATGCCGGCCAGCGCGCGCGAGCCTTCCGGCACCTTGGTCGAGGTGTTGTGCGGGCAGCCGGAGCAGAAGAACGGCGTGCGGTCGGTTTCCGGATTCGGCTTGGACGGCAGCGTTTTGAGCGCCAGCTCCTTCGCTTCCAGGAAGGCCACGCGCTCCTGCACGCGCTGCGCCACCGGATGGCCGGCGCAGTAGTGGGCGATGCGCGAGGCGATGGCGCGCGCGATCTGCGCCGGGTTCAGTTCATAGGTGGCCGGCAGCAGCCAGTCGCCGTGGCCCGTCTTGCCCTTGTTGCTCCATTCGCCGGTGTCGTCGAACTTGCCGACCACGCGCGGACGCTGGCCGTCCGGCAGGTTGTACAGCTCTTCCTTCAGCGCGTATTCGAGGATCTGGCGCTTCTCTTCCACCACCAGGATCTCGTCCAGGCCCTTGGCGAATTCGTGCACGCCGTCCGCCTCCAGCGGCCAGGTCATGCCGATCTTGTACAGGCGGATGCCGATGTCGGCGGCGGCCTGCTCGTCGATGCCCAGGTCGGCCAGCGCCTGGCGCGTGTCCAGATAGGATTTGCCGGCGGTGATGATGCCGATCTTCGGCTTCGGCGAATCCCAGATGATCTTGTTCAGCTTATTCGCGCGGCAGTAGGCCAGCGCGGCGTACCACTTGTAGCTGTTCATCCGCACTTCCATATCGAGCACGGTGTCCGGCCAGCGGATATTCAGGCCGCCGGCGGGCAGCTCGAAGTCGGTGGGCAGGTTGATCTGCACGCGGTCGGGATCGAAGTCCACCACGGCGCCGGATTCGATGATGTCGGTGACGCACTTCATCGATACCCACAGGCCGGTGTAGCGGCTCATGGCCCAGGCGTGCAGGCCGTAGTCGATGTACTCCTGCACCGACGACGGATACAGCACAGGGATGCCGCAGGCGTTGAGGATGTGGTCCGACTGGTGGGCGGTGGACGAGGACTTGGCGGCGTGGTCGTCGCCGGCCAGTACCAGCACGCCGCCGTGCTTCGCGGAGCCGGCGTTGTTGGCGTGCTTGAAGACGTCGCCGCAGCGGTCGACGCCGGGGCCTTTGCCGTACCACATGGAGAAGACGCCGTCGTATTTGGCGTCCTCGAAAAGATTGGTTTGCTGCGTGCCCCAGACCGCGGTGGCGGCCAGGTCTTCATTCATCCCGGGATGGAACTTGACGTGGTGGGCGTCCAGGTACTTCTTGGCCTTCATCGCCGTCATGTCGACGCTGGTGACGGGAGAGCCGCGATAGCCGGTGATGTAGCCGGCGGTGTTCAGGCCTGCTTTCAGGTCGCGTTCGCGCTGCATCATCGGTAGACGGATCAGGGCCTGGGTGCCGGTCATGAAGGCCCGGCCGTGTTCCAGCGTCCACTTGTCGTCTAGTGAAATTTCGTTGTCCGAGTGCGTGCCCGGCTCCAGTTGCGAGCCCTTGTGAGGTGCGTTCATTGTGTCTCCATTATTCTTTAAGCCATGCGCTACAGGGCCGGATTGGCCCAGTAGCGCGCGATCCGCCGGCCCTTGTGGAGACGGCGGAACGGAAAAATGCGGTTTTTTTATAGGGTACCACAGGCCTGCGCCCCGTTCTGTGCGGGGCTGCGGGCTTCAGACCCTTGTTCCTTATGCTTCGCTAGGATCCTTCAACACGCCGCGCTTGATCTGATCCAGCTCGATCGATTCGAACAGCGCGCGGAAGTTGCCTTCGCCGAAACCTTGATCGCCCTTGCGCTGGATGATCTCGAAGAAGATCGGACCGATGACGTTCTGGCTGAAGATCTGCAGCAGCAGTTCGCGCTCGTTCTCGTTGCTGTGGCCATCGATCAGGATGCGCAGGCGGCGCAGGTCTTCCAGGCGCTCGCCGTGGTTCGGCAGGCGGCGGTTGACCAGTTCATAGTAGGTCTCGATCGTGTCCTGGAAGACGATGCCGGCCTTCTTCATCGTCTCGACGGACGTGTAGATGTCGTCGGTGCCCAGCGCGATGTGTTGGATGCCTTCGCCGTGGTACTCGTCCAGGTATTCGGCGATCTGCGACTTGTCGTCCGACGATTCGTTGATCGGGATGCGCACCTTGCCGCATGGCGAAGTCATGGCCTTCGACTTCAGGCCGGTCAGCTTGCCCTCGATGTCGAAGTAGCGCACTTCGCGGAAGTTGAACATCTTCTCGTAGAAGTCCGCCCATTCCTTCATGCGGCCGCGATGGACGTTGTTGGTCAGGTGGTCGATATAGGTCAGGCCATGGCCGACCGGATTGGCTTCCGCGCCGGGGATGGCGACGAAGTCGACGTCGTAGATGCTGATGTCGCCGATGGCGCCTTGCTCGCCGCCGTTCTTGCCGCGCCAGCGGTCGACCAGGTAGATCAGCGAATCGCCCACGCCCTTGATGGCGGGGATGTTCAGCTCCATCGGGCCGGTCTTGTTATCGAAGCCCCAGGCGCCCTGCTCCAGCGCGCGCTTGTAGGCGAAGGCGGAATCCTGCACGCGGATCGCGATGGCGCACACGGACGGGCCGTGATGGCGGGCGAAGCGCTGGGCGAAGGAGTCCTGCTCGGCGTTGATGATGAAGTTGATGTCGCCCTGGCGATACAGGGTCACATCCTTATGGCGATGGCGGGCGATCGCGGTAAAACCCATGCTCTCGAACAGCGCGCCCAGTGCTTTGGGATCGGGTGCGGCGTATTCGACAAATTCAAAACCATCGGTCCCCATCGGGTTGTCCCAAGGCGTAAATTTCATGCAAGTCTCCTTCTTAGAATAGCGCACAGTATAGTCTCGGTCCGACAGCAGTAAATTGCAAACAATTCCCACAGGGGGCGGTTTTGCGCAATAATATTGCCTGAACCAAGAATTTTTGAGGTGTTTATGACCAAGATTACGCTGGACAAAACGGACCGTAAGATTCTGTCCATCTTGCAGGCGGACGGACGGCTGTCGAACCAGGACGTGGCGGAGCTGGTGGCCTTGTCGCCGTCGCCGTGCCTGCGCCGCATCAAGCGGCTGGAGGAGGCGGGCGTGATCCGCCAGTACGTGGCGCTGCTGGATCCCGACAAGATCGGCCTGGGGCTGCTGGCCTACGTCAACGTGCGGCTGGAGAAGCACAGCGAGGCGGCGGCGCACAGCAACGCCCGCGCGCTGGGCGCGCCGAACGCGCCGGTGTCGCCGCGTGCGGATTTCGCGGTGTCGGTGGAGCAGTGGCCGGAGGTGGTGGCCTGCTATGCGATGACGGGCGAGATGGATTACCTGCTGCGGGTGCATGTAGAGGACATGGACCACTTCTCGCGCTTCATGATGGCGACGCTGCTGCGCCACCCGGCGGTGCTGGACGTGAAATCCTCGTTCGCCCTGCAGCGCATCAAGGACACCACCGCGCTGCCGCTGGTATAAAGACGCGCTTCGCTGCGATCAATGCCGCTGCCGAGAAGGCGGTGGGCATTGATCTGGAGACTCAGCAAAGAAAAACAGGGCCGCTCAGGAAGTGAGGTGGCGGCTCAGGTGCTGGACGAAGGGCTCCGGCGCCAGGAAGCCGATCACGCGGCTGTTCGGGATCTCCTTGCCGCCGTTGAAGAGGATGATGCCCGGTGGCCCGAACAGGCCGAAACGCTTCATCAAGGCCTTGTCGTCGGCGCTGTTGGCGGTGACGTCCACCTGGATCAAACGCACCTGCTTCAACTTGCCGCTGACGGCCGGCTTGGAGAAGGTGAAGCGCTCCATCTCCTTGCAGGACACGCACCAGTCGGCGTAGAAGTCCAGCATCACCGGCGTGGTGCTGGAGGCCAGCACCTGATCCAGTTCGGCCACGGTCTTGATGCGGCTGAAGCGGATCTCGTCGCCGGCCGGCGC
Organism: Duganella caerulea; assembly: GCF_040362985.1. NCBI lineage: Bacteria > Pseudomonadati > Pseudomonadota > Betaproteobacteria > Burkholderiales > Oxalobacteraceae > Duganella > Duganella caerulea. Next base: position 329,934 of record NZ_BPWJ01000005.1, read on the forward strand.
GGCGCCTTCCGCGCGGGCCAGGCCCAGGTGGCCCAGCGGTTGCAGCACGTCGCGGCCGGAGCTGGCGGCGCCCGTCAGCTCAAATAATCCGGCGAGCAGGAACGCCAGTCCCAGGGTCTTGCCGACATACGCCCCCAGGCCAGCGCCGCGTGCCGCGGGCAGCGGCTCGAACACATGCAGGAACACTGCGCACAACAGAGCGAATACACCCCACAGTGCCATCATCACCGGCACAGGGAACACCGGCGTCACCATCCAGATCGCGACCGCGATCAGCAGCAGGCCGAAGATCTTCTTCACACCGTTCATCCATGCGCCGGCGCGCGGCAGCAGGCTGCCGGCCGAGATACCAGTCAGCAGCAGCGGCACGCTCATGCCGACCGCCATCGAGAACAAGGCCCAGCCGCCCGTCCAGACGTTGCGCGTCTGGCTGATGTAGAGCAGCGCTCCGGCCAGGGGACCGGCCACGCATGGGCCGACGATCAGTGCCGACAAGGCGCCCATCACGAACACGCCGGCGAAACGGCCGCCGCCCATATTGCCGCTGGTCTCACTCAAGCGGCTTTGCAGGGCGCTTGGCAGCTGCAGCTGGTAGACGTCGAACATCGACAGGGCCAGGCCGACCAGCAGCGCGCCGAAGGTCAGCAGCACCCATGGCTTTTGCAGCGCGCCGGCCAGGCCTTCGCCAGCCAGGCCCGCACCCACGCCGAGCGAGGTGTAGACCAGCGCCATGCCCAGGCAATATGCCAGCGCCAGCGAGAAGCCGCGTCCGCGCGATACCGCGCCCTCGCCCACGATGATCGAGGACAGGATGGGCACCATCGGCAGCACGCATGGCGTGAAGGACAGCAGTAGGCCGAAGGCCAGGAAGGCCAGTCCGATGCGCCATGCGCTGCCGCTTTGCAGCGTGCGCTGGGCGAGGGAACTGTCGTCTTCGTGAACTGGCGCAGTCGCCTCAGCGGCCGGCGTGGTTGCGGCGGCGCCGGTGCTGGCGTTGCTGGCGGCAGTGGTGGCGGCGGTGGCCGTCGCGCCGGCAGGCGGCGCGTCAACCGCCACCAGCTTCCCCGGCGCCGACGGATCGACGCGATAGCTTTGCGTCGCCGGCGAATAGCACAGGCCCGCGTCCGCACAACCCTGATAACCCACCTGCAGCGTGAACGCCGCAGCCGCCGTCACCGGCAAGTCGACCACCAGCTTGTCCTGGTAAGTCTCCATCTCCTTGTTGAAGTTGGAGTCGAACTTGCGCAGCCCAGCCGGCAGCGACGGTGCGGCAATCTGCGCACCGTCGGACTTGAAACTCAAACGGTCACGGTACAGGTGATAGCCCGGCGCGATCGCCCACGACAGCCGCACCGTATGCGCATCGACCAGTTCCCCCTTCAGCTGGAACGCCTGCTCCGGCTCCAGAAAATCATCCGCCCGCGCGCCGGTGGCCAGCGCCAGCACCGCCACTATTAACGCCATCAGGCGCGTCATCCAATTGTTCATCATATCCATCCTATTCAAACATCCCTGAACAGCATCTGCCCCTGATCGTTCACGGCCAGATACCCCATATCGGACGCATTCAAAAAATTCAGACCATCCTGCTGCTTCAGCATCGCGATGGTGGAACAGCTGCCGGCGGCGGTCGCCATCGGCGCCAGCACGCTCACAGAGCGCCAGTACCGCACCGGCATGCCGTCGCGCGGATCGAGGATGTGGCAGTAGCGCTGCCCATCGAGCTCGAAGTAGCGCTCATAATCGCCGCTGGTGGCCAGCGCCCCGTGGCTGACCGGGATACTCGCCACCACGCTGTCCGGATCGCGCGGGTCCTGGATGCCGATGCTCCACGGCCGCCCGTTCAGGCGCGGGCCGATGAAGCGCATGTCGCCGCCCAGGTTCACATAGCCATGCCGCACACCCGCATCGGCCAACAGCGCCGCCGCGCGATCAGCCGCGTACTCCTTGCCGAAGCCGCCGAAATCGATCTCCATGCCGGCCTGGCGCAGATGGATGTCCTCCGCGCCGCAGTCCACCTTGTCCCAGCCGACCAGCGCCAGCAAGGGTTCCAGCACTTCCTTGCCCGGCACCCTGGGCCGGCGAAAATCCCAGGCCCGCCGCAGCACGCCGGAGGTGATGTCGAACAGCCCCTCGCTGGCGCCGTGCAGCGCCGCCGCGTAGCCCAGCAGCGACATGGTCTCGGGATCGCAATGCACCGCCTCCCTGCCCGCCGCCGCGTTGATGCGCGAGACGATGCTGTCCGGCCGGTAGCGCGAATACTTGGTTTCGATACGCAGCACCTCGTCCATGGCGCGCTGCGCGAGCAGCGCCGCCGTGTGCGCGTCCGGCGCGGCGAACCGCAGCTCGCAGCGGCTGGCCATCGCCTGGAACGCGGTGCGATGTATTGCGTCTACCATTTCGCTTCTACCCTTATTTTTACCACTGCCGGTTGACCGCTATCTGTATCGTCTGCGCCCGCAGCGCATCCAGACCCGGACTGCCTTCGTGGAACAGGCGCCAGCTGCCGCGCTGCTGGTACACCGACGCCTTCACGTCGACGGACCACAGCTTGTCCAGCTGCTTGCTGACCTTCAGACCCAGCGTGACCGCGCCGAAGCCGGACAGGCGCTGGTCCGCCGTCATGTAGCCGGTGCCGTTGTAACCCGGCGGGAACGGCGCGCCCAGCTTCGCGTCGTAGAGCGGATCGTAGTAGAAGCTGGCCGCGCTCTGCGAATACAGCCGCGCCTCCGGCGTCACGGTCCAGCCCTGCGACAGCGGCTGCACATACTCGGCGCCCAGCGTATGCCCGCGCACACCGAAGCTGTCGCGGTAATAGCGGTAGGACAGCCGGCTGGTGCCGCCGGTCGAAGCCAGGTGATGGTTCCAGCGCGCCAGCAAGGTCGTCTCGTCGCGGCTGCGCGGGCGATTGTCGAATGCCTTGTACGGATCGGAGAAATAGCCCTCGCCCTCGCTGTGCGTCAGCGTCAGCTGGGCGATGTCGCTGGTGGTCAGCACCTGCGTCACACCCAGCAGCAGGCTGGTGCTGCGCTTCTTCTCGTTGCTGACGATCTTGTTGACCGGGTTGATGTGGTCATCCGCGTGGCCGATGCCGACGGTCCACGTGGTGTTCTTGCTCTCGCTTTCCAGGCTGCCCTGCAGCGACAAGGCGCGCGACAGGTAATCATGCTCGTTCGAATACGCCGCGCCAGCCGTCACCGTGCCGCGTTCGAAATAGCGCGTGGCCGAGATGTCGCCCGCCGTGCGGTGGTCCTGCATGTGCGAGGCGCCCGAGATGGCCGTGTGGTAGCGCGGCGAAGCGCCCGACACGTCGTCCGACACCACCGAGGCGCCGATGTTCCACACGCCCGCCACCGGCGCCGTGATCGACACCGACGGCGAATGCACGGTGACGCGGTCCAGGCCGGACTGGCTGTCCTTGTAGTTCAAATAGCCCAGCGTGATGGTGCCGTTGGCCGGCGGCGTTTCGGCGTGCGCCTGCACGCCCGGCAGCATCAGCGCCGCCGTCATGATGGAGGCGGCCAGGCCGCGGCCTGGTGCCTTGTCTTCGTTACTTGTCATGGTGGTCCTCAATTGCAGCCGCATCCGCCGCCGCCCACACCAGCGCCGCCGGACGAGGCCTCGCGGCTGGTGTAGATATGGTCGTCGAAGCGCGTGAACATATGGCCATCGCCGAAGGTCATCTCGGTACGCGCCAGCGTGCCCTTCTCCCAGGGCTGCACATTGCCCAGCGAAGCGCAGCCGGACAATCCCGCCGCCAGTGCGATCAACAGCAGCGCCTTCATTTGACGGCTCCCAGTGCGTTCTGGATCTTGCTTTCCAATTCGGCGCGGTCGGCCTCGCGGAAGCCGGAATGCTCCAGCAGCACCTTGCCGTCCGGGCCGATCAACACGCTGCTCGGCATGCCCTTGATGCCGTAGCTGCGCGGCGTGGCGCCTTGCGGGTCGAAGCCGATGGCGAAGCGCGCCGGCGTCGTCGTCAGGAACTGGCGCGCATCGGCGCTGTTGGCGTCGACGTTGACGCCGACGATCTGCAAACCCTTCGCGCCATACTTGGCCTGCATCTCGTTCATCCACGGGAAGGACTGGCGGCACGGGCCGCACCACGAGGCCCAGAAGTCCACATACACCACCTTGCCCTGCAGCTTGGCCAGCTTCACCGCGCCCTCCAACCCTTGCAGGTCGAACTGCGGCGCGGCGGCGCCCTTCTCCAGCGCCCAGGCCGGGGCGGCGCCCAGCGCGGCCGCCATCAGCATTGCGATCGATATCGGTTTCATGTCAGCCTCCAATGCGTTTGGTTTGACGACGGCGCCAGCCGATGGCAATCGCCGCCGAGAAAATCAGGAACACCATCATCGGATCGTTGACGTCGTCCGAAGCCGAGCAACCGCCACCGCCCTTGTTCACCGGTGCGGCGTTGCTGGCCGCAGCCGTGCCTTGGCCGCTCAGCGCGATGGTCCAGCTGCTGCCGGCCACGCTGGACTGCAGGGCCACGCTGCCGGTGCTGGCGCCAGCGTTGGCCGGCGTGTAGCTCACCACCAGGTCGCATGAGGCGCCCGGCGCCAGCGTCACAGGGAAGGCCGCGCAGCCGGTGCTGTCCGCCACGGCGGCGAATGGGCCGGTGTAGGTGGCGCTGGACAGCGTGACCGCGGCGGCGCCGCTGTTGGTCAGCGTGAAGCGGCGGGTAGGCGCAGCGCTGCCGATGACGACCGAGCCGTAGTCAAAACTCTGCGGCGCTATCGTCAGCGATGGCGTGGTGATGACGACCGCCACACCGTTGCCGTTCAGGGCCAGGTGGAACTGCGCACCGCCGTCCGTCACCAGCAGCAGGTCGGCGCTGCGGGCGCCGGCGGCGACCGGTTTGAAGGCGGTGGTCAGCGTGCAGCTGGAACCCGGAGCGACTGCGGCGCCGGCAACGCAAGTGCCACCGAGGACGAAGTCACCAGGTTGGTTGCCGCCCAGCGTCAGCGTGGCGATGGACAACGAAGCGTTGCCGCTGTTGGACAGCGTGGTCGTGTGCACCGTGGCGCTGCTGCCGACTTGCGTGTCGGCGAAGACGATAGGACCGGCTTCGGACAGCACCGGTGTCGCCGTGGCCTGCTTGGTGCCGGTGCCGGTGATGCCGACTTGCAGGGCAGCCGCGTTCGAAGTCACGGCCAGCGTGGCCGAGGCGGCGCTTTCCGCCGTAGGCGCGAAACGCACGGGCACCGAGCAGCTGGCGCCCACCGCCAGGGTGGCGCCGCAATCGCTGGCGCCCAGGGTGATACTGGCCGCGCCGCCGGCGCTCAAGCCGATCTTGTTGAAGGTGATGACCACATTACCGGTGTTGGCCAGCTTGACCGTCTGCGCCACCGCTGCCGCGCCGATGGTCTGCGTGCCGAAGGCGATGGCCGACGGCGTGGCCGTCAAAGCCGGCGCCGGCGTGGCGGCCGTGCCAGACAGGCCCACCGTGGCGTTGCCGTTGGAGGCGTTGGAAGCCAGCGCCAGGCTGGCGGTGAACGCGCCGGCAGCCACTGGCGATGCCTGCAGCGTCACCGTGCAGCTGCCTGCCGCAGGCACCGGCGTGGCGACGGCACAGGTGCCGCCCAGCGTGAAGATGCCGGCGTTGGCGCCGCCCAGCGCGATGGAGTTGAAGGTCAGCGCGGCCTGTCCGCTGTTACTGACGGTGATGGTCGACACGGCGGAAGGAGATCCCGTCAGCAGCGTGCCGAAATTGACGCTGGCCGCCGACAGGGCGATGGTGGCCTGCGGCGTGGCGTTGCCGGTGCCGCTCAGCGCGACGACGCTGCTGCCGCCGGTCGCGTTGTGGGTGATGGTCAGCGAAGCCGCGCGTGCGCCCGCCGCCGTCGGCTTGAAGCTGGCCTGCACGGTGCAGCTGGCGCCCGCCGCGACCGCGCCGCCGTTGGCGCAACTGCCGCCGGCGACGCTGAAGTCGCCCGCCGCCGCGCCGCTGAGGGAAATGGTGCCGATGTTGAGCGCGGCGTTGCCGGTATTGCTCAAGGTGGCGGACAGCGGGCCGGCCGTCTGGCCGATGCTGGTGCCGCTGAAGGTCAGGCTGGCCGGCGCCAGCGAGGCTGCCGGCGCGGCCACCACGTTCGGGTTGCCGATGAAGGCCGCCAGGTCGGACAGCTCCGCCGCGCTGAATTTGCCGTTGAACAGGCTACCCATGCCGCCCTTGTTGGTGGCGATGGCGTTCTGGATCACGGACGGCTGGTTGGCCGCCGCCAGGATATTGTTGACGTTATTCGCCGGCGAGGCGGTGTGGCACGAGGCGCACGTGGCCCCGCCGGACACCGGCCCGTTCAAATACAGGCTTTTGCCGTTCAGCGCATCGGCCGCGTTGGCGCCCTGCCCCATCACACCGACCAGCAGGACCGCAGTCCACCGAAGCCGGAACACCTTTGCTAACAAGCCTGTCATCACATTCTCCTGAAGTTGATCTAAAAATTGATCTGTAATTCGCAGACAGAGATCGCAAAGGCATTCATGCCGCTGTGCGCCAGGGCGCACCAGGTCCAGCTTCGGGTGCGCTGGTACAGCAGCGCCAGCGCCAGTCCCGGCGCCAGCACCGCCAGCGCGTGCTGCCAGCCGGAGCCTATATGCAGCAAGCCGAAAACCGCCGTCGACACCAGCACAGGTCCACCCCGTGCCAAAGGCAGGCCGCCGTTACTGGCCGCCAGCTGGCGCGTCATCCACTCCTGCAGCCCTGCCCTGACCACGCATTCCTCCAGCGCAGGCGAGAGCAGCAGCAGGCGAAGGCAGACGGCAAAGTCCGGCGCCTGCAACTGCGTGCTGCAAAAATGGGTAATCGACGACACGGGATATAGTGGTTTTGCTGCCGGTTGCGTATCTTGTCCGACCGTTCATACCCGGCCGCGCAGCAAAGGTTCTAACGAAGGGAGATTTATTTTCGGCCGCGCAGGCGGTCGAGCCATTTCGCGGCGATGCGCTTGTTGGCTTTGAGGGTGTAGTCCAGCGTGGCGAATTGCTCGTCCAGCGCTTCCTGCAGCACGCTGGCCGGATTGGCCGGTGGCAGTTTCAGATAGGCGTCCGCCTCGCCGTAGTCGCGATGAATCTCCATGCCGGCTTTTTTCGCGATGTGCATCATCGTCTTGTTGGACGACAGGCAGTGCATATATAAGGTATCGACGTCGTCGTTGCGGCAGTGGATGGCGGCGCGCTCGAACAGCTTGGAGCCGATGCCCAGCCCACGCGCCGAGCGGCTGACCGACACGCCGAACTCCGCCACCCGTTCCTTCTCGGTGACGGCGCTCTTCGACTCGTCACGCGGCGCGAAGGCCAGGTGGCCGACCGCCACCAGCTTGAACACGCGGTTGTACACGCCGAACACCATGTCGCGCGAGAAGTCGATGCGGTTGACGTAGTTGGCCACCTGCTCGTCCGGCAGCACGGTGCCGAAGCGCAGCAGGCGGTCGCTGTTCTCCAGATCGAGGAAGTGCTTGACCATGCGCCGCCGGTCACGTTCGCGCAGCTCCTTCACCAGAACCGTCGGACGGCGCTTGCCGTCCTTGTGCTTGCCCCAGCGGCGCAGCGGGTTCTGGAAAAGGTCGATCGAGCTCATATTTCCGCCGCGGTCTCGTCGTCATCGCCGTCGTCGCCGGCACGCAGGGCCACCTTCACCGCCCTCACCCGCGCGCGGTGCACCAGCTCCGGGATGCGTTGCGGGTCGGCGGTGCTGGCCATGGCGATCTCGCCGGCGTTGACGCCGCGCGCGGCCGTCAGCGCCGTCTCCAGATGCGCCAGTTGCGGGAACGGCGCATCGCGGAAGCTGGCGTTCGGGCCGATGCGGCCGCGCGCATCGCATTCGGTCGCCAGCAGCATCTGCGAGAAGCGCGCCGGCTTGCGGAAGGCGTCGCAGCGTTCCAGCAGGGTGACGATGGTGTTGGGCCGCAGTTGTAGCGCGCGGCCCACATTGCCATGCTCGCGCGCGGTCATCACGGCCAGGTCGCGGCATTCGGTCGGCACCTTGAGGCGCTTGCACACCTGTTCCACCAGCTTGACGCCCAGTCCTTCGTGGCCGTGGTGCGCGGGCCAGTTTTCCGGCGGCGTGGCGCCCTTGCCCAGGTCATGCATCAGGCAGGCGAAGCGCGTGGCCAGTTCGTGGCCCGCTTCGGCCGCGCAGTCGATCACTTGCAGCATGTGGGTGCCAGTGTCGATTTCGGGATGCCACTTCTCCGGTTGCGGCACGCCCCACAATGCGTCCAGCTCCGGCAGGATACGCGCCAGCGCGCCGCAGTCGCGCAGCACTTCCAGCATGCGCGAGGGCTTGGCTTCCATCAGGCCGCGCGACAGTTCCTGCCACACGCGCTCCGGCACCAGCGCGTCGACTTCGCCCTGCTCCACCATCTGCCGCATCAGCGCATTGGTTTCGGGCGCCACGCGGAAGTCGCTGAAACGGGCGGCGAAGCGGGCCACGCGCAGGATGCGCACCGGGTCCTCAGCGAAGGCGTCGGAGACGTGGCGGAAGATGCGCTGCTCCAGGTCGCGCCTGCCGCCATAAGGGTCGGTGAGCGTGCCGTCGTCGGCGCGGGCGATGGCGTTGATGGTCAGGTCGCGGCGTACCAGGTCGTCTTCCAGCGTGACGTCGGGCGAGGTGTGGAACACGAAGCCCTTGTAGCCGGGCGCGGTCTTGCGCTCGGTGCGGGCCAGCGCGTATTCCTCCTGCGTCTTCGGATGCAGGAACACCGGGAAGTCCTTGCCGACCGGGCGGAAGCCCTTGGCCAGCATGTCGTCCGGCGTGGCGCCGACCACGACGTGGTCATGGTCCTTGACGGGCAGGCCAAGCAGTTCATCGCGCACCGCGCCGCCGACGACATAAATCCGCATCATCGTCAGTCCGGCATTTCGGCGTCGTGCTTGGGCGCCGTTTCGGTTTCGGCCATCGCCTCCTCGACCCATCGGGCCACGGCGGGATGGGCCAGCACGCGCTGGCAGTAGGCGTCCAGCGCCGGCGCCAGCGACACGCCGTAGGTGCGGAAGCGCAGCACCACCGGCGCGTAGTAGGCGTCGGCGATGGAGAAGTCGCCGAACAGGAACTGGTGGTGGCCGAAGCGCGACAGGCACTCTTCCCATATCTCGCTGATGCGGCCGATGTCGGCCTGGGTGCCGTTGGTGCGGCCCTTGCCCGGATAGCTGGCGCGGATGTTCATCGACATCGAGGTGCGCAGGTCGCCGAAGCCGGCGTGCATCTCGGCGCAGACCGAACGCGCCATCGCGCGCGCGGCCACGTCCTGCGGCCACAGGTGCAGCTCCTGGAACTGCTCGGCGAGGTATTCGCAGATCGCCAGGCTGTCCCAGATCGTCATCTCGCCGGCCAGCAGCACCGGCACGCGGCCGCTGGCCGAGTAGCCGCAGATGCGGTTGGCGGTGTCGTCCTGGTCGAGCAGCACGCGCACTTCCTGGAACGGGATGCCGAAGGCGGTCATCGCCACCCACGGCCGCATCGACCACGACGAGTAGTTCTTGTTGCCGATGACGAGCGTCAGGCCAGGCTCGCGCGCGGCGGCCAGGGTTTGCGACAGGCTGGGATCTAGTTGTGTGGTCTGCATGATGCGTCCAAGATGGTTGTATGGGTCGGGTATCTGAGTCAGCGCGAGCCGAAGCTCGACTCCTGCTGTTCCTGTTCGGTGTAGCCGCGTGGCGCGACGGTGCCCAGGCGCGCCTTCAACGATTGCGGCCGGCCTTCGAACAACGCCGCGTAGTAGGTGGTATTCGACATCACGTTCTTGACATAGGTGCGGGTTTCCACGAACGGGATCGACTCGATGAACACCGCACTGTCCATCGGCTTGGTCAGCGTGGAGCGCCACGAGCGCAGGCGCCCCGGCCCGGCGTTGTAGGCGGCGGTGGCCAGCACCTGCGAGCCGTCCATGTTCCCGAGCACCATGTTCAGGTAGTTCGCGCCCAGCAGGATGTTGGTGCGCACGTCGCTCAGCATCTCCTGCGCGAAGTCGGCCAGGCCGATCTTCTTTGCCACCCAGCGGCCGGTGGACGGCATCACCTGCATCAGGCCCGAGGCGCCGACGTGCGATTGCGCGTCCATGATGAAGCGAGACTCTTGCCGTATCAGGCCGTAGACCCAGGCCTTGTCCAGGCCCAGCGTCTGCGTGGTCGGATGCATGATGTCGATGTGCGGCGACGGGTAGCGCTGCGTGTAGTCGACCTGGATGCGGGTGCGGTCCGAGGTGTTGACCATGCGGTCGAGGATATTGTTCTGGCGTGCGAATTCGGCGGCGGCCAGGTGTTCGCGTTCGCTCAGGCCGCGCAGGCCCCAGTTCCACTCGCGCGTGCCTTCGAAGCGAAGGCGCATGCCGAAAAACTTCAGGGCGCGCTGGAAGTTGGGATTGGCGGCGATGGGCGCGATCTCGGCCTGCGTGATCGGCAGGCCTGGCAGCGGGATCGTAATCAGCTTGCCGGTTTCCTCCAGCGCCAGCAGGCCGTAGAAATTGGACTGGTCCGAGATGCTGCGGAACAGCTGCATCGCCTCGCCGGTGGCCTGGATGGAACCCGCTTGCGCCATCAACGCGCGGCCCAGCCAGTAGACCCAGGCCGGATCGGCGCGCAGCGACGCGGGCATGGCGCGGATGTTCTTCTCCACCTGCTTCCAATCGCCGTTGCGCAGCGCGATGCGGGTCTTCCATTGAAGCTGGTCGATCGACAGCGCGGCCCCGTTCGACTTCTGCCAGTACTCGCCGGTCTCCGGCGCCAGCGAGTACGACGACTGCAGCGCCACCGCGGCCCATGCCTCCTGCTGTTCCTGCGGGCTCAGTTTGGACGCGGCCTTGTTCAGCGCCAGCACCGCCAGCTTGGTGCTGGTCTTGGCCATACGGCCGATGGCGACGATGTAGATTTCGTGTTCGACGCGGCCGCTGCCCACGCCCTTGGCCAGCGCGATGGCCGGCAGGTCCACCGCCTGCACGGCCTTCTTCTCGTTCCCGTCCAATAGCGCGACGATGCGGCGCGCCTGGCCGGTGGCGTTGAATTCGCCGGACAGGCGCAGTTGCGCGTACAGGTCGTCGACGTTGAACTGGCCCGCCTGGTACAGCGTGGCGATCAGGCCCGCGCATGGTTCGCCGTAGCCGTTCGGCGCGGTGAGCAGCTCGCGCGCCTCGCCGGCCACCTTCTGGCCCTTGAGCGCGCGCGATTGCAGCGCGTAGCATTTGACCTGGGTGTCGTCATTCAGCACGAACAGCGGCAGCTGCTCGTCGAAGGTGGCCCAGTCGCGCTTGCGGCCCAGGTCCAGCAGCCAGTCGTTGCGCAGGCGGTCGACGATGGCCTGGCCTTCGTAGCGCTTCATGAAATCGCGGATTTCGGCGTACGAGGCATCCTTCAGGCGCGGTTTCAGCCGATAATAATCGACGTAGGACGGAATGGAGTAATCGGTCAGGCGGGCGGCGTAGAAATCGGCCTTGGATGCGTCGTCCTGGCGCACGGCGTCGCGCAGCAGCAGGAAGGAGTCGTCTGCCCGGCGGCCGTCATCGCCAAGGTCGTCGGCGTGGGCCAGGGTGCTCATGGCCACGGCTGCAAAGGCGGCGGCGCCGGCAATCCATTTTAAAGCGGAAATCAATGTGCAACTCTCTAAAGTCTTGAAAATCTGAACCTATGACCAGCGACCCTAGAATACCACGCGCCGCGACTGAACCACCAGCCCCGGTAGCTCTGCAAAAAGCCGATTTACGCAAGCAATTGCTGACCGCGCGGCGCGCGCTGGACCCCACCACGCGGGCGGCGTGGGACCATGCGATTGGCGCGCAGGTGGTCGATTGGTGGAAGGCGGCGCGGCCGGCGGCGCTGGGCGTGTACTGGCCGCTGCGCGACGAGCCGGATCTGCACGCGGCCTACGCGGAACTGGCGCGGCTTGGCGCGCGGCTGCTGCTGCCGGTGGTGGTGGAAAAACACGCGGCGCTGGAATTCGCCGAGTGGCGCATCGGCGAGGCGATGGTCAAGGATGCGATGGGGGTGGCGGTGCCGGCCGACCTGCGCCTGCAGGAGGCGTATCCGCCGGCGCTGCTGGTGCCGTGCCTGGGATTCAGTCCGGAGGGCTACCGGCTGGGTTACGGCGGCGGTTTCTACGACCGCACGCTGGCGCGGTCGCCGCGCCCGCAGACACTGGGTATCGCTTACCAGTGCCTGCAGGTGCGGTTCGACAGCGACGGCCACGATGTGGCGCTGGACCGCATCGTCACCGAATCAGACTAGCCGCTGCCACAGCGCCGTGGTGGCCGCTGCCTGGTTCATGCTGTAGAAGTGCAGGCCGGGCGCGCCGCCCGCCAGCAGGCGTTCGCACAACGCGGTCACCACGTCCAGGCCAAAGGCCTTGATCGAGGCGCTGTCGTCGCCGAAGCTGGCCAGCTTCAGTCGCACCCAGCGCGGGATCTCGGCGCCGCACATGTCCGAGAAGCGCATCAGCTGCGTATAGTTCGTGATCGGCATGATGCCGGCCACGATGGGCACGTCGATGCCGATCTTGCGGGTCTGCTCGACGAACTGGAAGTAGGCGTCGGCGTTGTAGAAGTACTGGGTGATGGCGGCGTTGGCGCCGGCCTTGATCTTGCGCTCGAACGCCAGCAAATCGTCCTGCGGCGACTTGGCCTGCGGGTGCACTTCCGGGTAGGCCGCCACTTCGATGTGGAACCACTCGCCGGTCTCCTGGCGGATGAACTCCACCAGCTCGTTCGCGTAGCGGAACTCGCCGGCCGCGCCGTAGCCGCTCGGCAGGTCGCCGCGCAGCGCGACGATGCGCTTGATGTTATGCGCCTTGAATTCCGTGAGGATCTCGCGGATCGATTCGCGCGTGCCGCCCACGCAGGACAGGTGCGGCGCGGCGTCTTCACCGGCGGCGAGGATTTCCACCACGGTGTCGAGCGTGCCGCGCTGCGTGCTGCCGCCGGCGCCGAAGGTCACGGAAAAATACTTGGGCTTGAGCTCGGACAGCTTGGCGCGCGTGACGCGCAGCTTTTCCGCGCCCTCCGCCGTCTTGGGCGGAAAGAACTCGATACTGAAATTATGATTAGCCATCTGACGTCTTCAAAAGTAAGGTAGACAGGGCCCAGGAAATCACGCTGTACAACAATGCACCACCGATCGCCGACGCGAAGCTGTCGACGTGGAAGCCGTCCACCCATTGGGCGACCAGCCAGAACATGAAGCCGTTGATGATGAAGATGAACAGGCCCAGCGACACCACGGTCACGGGCAGCGTCAGCAACAACAGCACAGGGCGTATCAGCGTGTTGACCAGGCCCAGTACAAGGGCCGCGACGAGGGCTGCGCCTATGCTTGTGACATCGACGGAATGCATCAGGTAGGGAACTGCCAGCAAGGCAATTGCATTGATTAACCAGGTAAGGACCAAACGCATAAGATGAGCTCGCTGCAAAAAAAGGACTGGATAAAAACGGGGCCGGCGACTGGCCGGCCCCGCTTCATGCCGGCAGATTAATAACGGTAGTGGTCAGGCTTGTACGGACCTTCTTGCGTCACGCCGATGTAGGCCGCTTGCTCTTCGGTCAGCACGGTCAGCTGCGCGTTCAGTTTCTTCAACTGCAGGCGCGCCACTTTTTCGTCCAGGTGCTTCGGCAGCACGTACACGCCGACCGGGTACTTGGCGGTGTTGGCGTACAGCTCGATCTGGGCGATGGTCTGGTTGGCGAACGACGACGACATCACGTACGACGGATGGCCGGTGCCGCAACCCAGGTTGACCAGGCGGCCTTCGGCCAGCAGGATGATGCGCTTGCCCGACGGGAAGATCACGTGGTCGACCTGTGGCTTGATGTTTTCCCAGGTGTATTTCTTCAGCGCGGCGACGTCGATCTCGTTGTCGAAGTGGCCGATGTTGCAGACGATGGCCTGGTCCTTCATGGCCAGCATGTGCTTCTCGGTCAGGATGTGGTAGTTGCCGGTGCAGGTGACGAAGATGTCGCCGTGTTCGGCGGCGTAGTCCATGGTCACGACGCGGTAGCCTTCCATCGCGGCCTGCAACGCGCAGATCGGATCGATTTCGGTGACCCATACTTGCGCCGACAGCGCGCGCATGGCCTGGGCCGAGCCCTTGCCGACGTCACCGTAGCCGGCGATCACGGCGACCTTACCGGCGATCATCACGTCGGTGGCGCGCTTGATGCCGTCGACCAGCGATTCGCGGCAGCCGTACAGGTTGTCGAACTTGGACTTGGTGACGGAGTCGTTGACGTTAATCGCAGGGAAGGCCAGCTTGCCTTCCTTGTGCATCTGGTACAGGCGGTGCACGCCGGTGGTGGTTTCCTCGGTCACGCCCAGAATGTGCGGCAGGCGCTTGGAGTACCAGGCCGGGTCGATCGCCAGGTGGGCCTTGATGGCGTTGAACAGGCAGATCTCTTCTTCCGAGCCTGGCGCGGCCAGCACGGAGATGTCTTTTTCAGCGCGCGCGCCCAGGTGCAGCAGCAGCGTGGCGTCGCCGCCGTCGTCGAGGATCATGTTCGAGTAGACCGCGTTGCCCGAAGCGTCGGCTGGCCATTCGAAGATGCGGTGGGTGTAGTCCCAGTATTCGTCCAGGGTTTCGCCCTTGATGGCGAACACCGGGGTGCCGGCGGCGGCGATGGCGGCGGCGGCGTGGTCCTGGGTCGAGTAGATGTTGCACGAAGCCCAGCGGACCTTGGCGCCCAGCGCTTCCAGCGTCTGGATCAGCACGGCGGTCTGGATGGTCATGTGCAGCGAACCGGTGATGCGCGCGCCCTTGAGCGGCTGCGACGCGGCGAATTCCTCACGGATGGCCATCAGGCCAGGCATTTCGGTTTCAGCGATCTTGATTTCTTTGTCGCCCCAGGCGGCCAGGGAGATGTCGGCGACCAGGAAGTCTTGTGCGGATTTGAGTACGGCGTTCATCACGCCCTCCTTTCATGTTGAAAAAAGTAACGTGAGCGCGGTTTGGGACTCCGAGCCTGGCGAATTCATGATTCGTCGCAACGCTCCTCGGAAGGCGCATTTTAGCACCGTTGGGCACGACTGGCGCAAGAAATTCCAGCTTGAGGGCGCGCAAATGAAGCTTGGGCTGGCGGCCTATAGTGGTCTTTTTAGCCGGAGTACGCCATGGCGATCGACCCGCGCGATGCAATCTGGAACGAAGCCCACCATTTGCTGTACAACACCAGCTACACCGAGGAGCTCGAAGCGGCGCTGCTGGCGCGCTGGACGTGGCTGGACAGCGTGACCAAAATCGCCGTGGCGATTTCGTCGGGCGGCGCGGCGCTCACCGGCCTCGTATTCTGGAAAAACGCGGACTATACTTTTCTATGGCCGCTGTTTACGTCCGGCAGCGCCCTGCTCGCCATCCTGTCTAAAGAACTATCGGTTGCCAAGCGGCTCAAAATCCATGCGACGGCGGTAACCGAGTTGACCGCCCTGACCAACGACATCGGGTCGTTAATTATCCGAATGAAAATCAACGCCGAGTTTCCCGTCGCCGAATTTGAAAAGAAATTGCTCTTGCTACACGGCCGATACCGGGTCGAACTGGGCGATTTCCCATACGATATGCTGCTGACGGAACGCCTGCGGGCAAAGATTCAGCAGAAATTGAATACCATGTTACGCACCGACTAGCTGGGCGATCAGGAGAACAGCATGAACACCAAAAACCAACGCGAAAAATATCTGCCCCCCAATCCGCCGCCGCCGCCGCCGCAACGGCCCAAATAGCACAACGCCCCGGCTGCTGGCGCAGGCGGGGCGTTGGAATTCAGGCGGTGGCGATTACTTCAGGCCGGCCGCGGCGCGCAGGATGGCGGCCTTGTCGGTGCGCTCCCACGTGAATTCCGGCTCTTCGCGGCCGAAGTGGCCGTAGGCGGCGGTCTTGGCGTAGATCGGACGCAGCAGGTCCAGCATCTGCACGATGCCTTTCGGACGCAGGTCGAAATGCTCCATCACCAGCGCGGCGATCTTCTCGTCCGGAATCACGCCCGTGCCTTCGGTGTAGACCGTGATGTTGATCGGACGCGCCACGCCGATCGCGTAGCTGACCTGCACCTGGCACTGGCGCGCCAGGCCGGCGGCCACCACGTTCTTGGCCACGTAGCGGGCGGCGTAGGCGGCCGAACGGTCCACCTTCGTGGGATCCTTGCCGGAGAACGCGCCGCCGCCGTGCGGGCTGGCGCCGCCGTAGGTGTCGACGATGATCTTGCGGCCGGTCAGGCCGCAATCGCCCTGCGGGCCGCCGATGACGAAGCGGCCGGTCGGGTTGACCAGGTACTTGGTGTCCACCAGCCACTCGCGCGGCAGCACCTGCTTGATGATCTCCTCGATCACCGCTTCCTCGATCTGCTTGTGCTGCATTTCCGGCGCGTGCTGGGTCGACAGCACGACGGTGTCCACCGCCACCGGACGGCCGTTGACGTAGCGCAGCGTGACTTGCGATTTGGCATCCGGGCGCAGCCATGGCAGGCGGCCGTCCTTGCGCAGCTGCGACTGGCGCTCGACCAGGCGGTGCGCGTAGTGGATGGCCGCAGGCATCAGTTCCGCGGTTTCGTCGCAGGCGTAGCCGAACATCAGGCCCTGGTCGCCGGCGCCTTGATCGAGATCAATCCCCGCGCCCTCATCCACGCCCTGGGCGATGTCCGGCGACTGCTTGTCGTAGGCCACCAGCACGGCGCAACCCTTGTAGTCGATGCCATAGTCGGTGTTGTCGTAGCCGATGCGCTTGATGGTTTCGCGCGCAACTTGAATATAATCAACATTGGCGAACGTGGTAATCTCGCCGGCCAGCACCACCAGGCCGGTGTTGCACAAGGTTTCAGCGGCAACGCGGGCTTTCGGGTCCTGGGTCAGGATGGCGTCCAGAATCGCATCGGAAATCTGGTCGGCGACCTTGTCGGGGTGGCCTTCCGATACGGATTCGGAAGTAAAAAGATAATCATTTGACATCGCAAGCTCCTGTGATTGGTTAAGAATGTTTTGTCGCTAACCAATACGGCTTGCGACGCTTTAGCGACATTTATATTCCGCTTCGCAAGTTGTCTGTTAACTCAGCGGTTACTGCATACGTGGTATTTTACGCTTCTTAAAAAATTTTGGCATGGCAACGGCGGCCAAGAGCACTTTCTACTAGAACAATTACTCATGCTTGTACCCATTTTTCGCTTCCTCTCCATCTTCCCCTTGCCATTTTTACACGCGCTGGGCGCGGCATTGGGCTGGCTGGTCTACCTGAGCTCGCCGTCCTACCGCCGCCGCATGCGCGACAACATGGCGCAGGCCGGCTATTCCCGGCACCTGTCGGCCGCCATCGCCGAGGCGGGCAAGAGCATCGTCGAGCTGCCCTTCATCTGGTGCGCCGATCCGGCGCGGGTGTCGCGCCACGCGACGGACGAGAACTGGGCCCTCGTCCAGGCCGAGCTGGACGCCGGCCGCGGCATCGTGTTCCTCACGCCCCACCTGGGCTGCTTTGAAATCGTCGCGCAGGAAATCGCGCTGCGCACCGAGCTGATGGTGATGTACCGGCCGCCGAAAAAGGCCGCGCTGAAGCCACTGATCGAGGGCGCCCGCGCGCGCGACAACCTGCTGCTGGCGCCGGCCAATATGTCCGGCGTGCGCATGCTGGCCAAGTGCCTGAAGAAGGGCAAGCCGATCGGCCTGCTGCCGGACCAGGTGCCGCAGGAAGGCGAAGGCGTGTGGGCCACCTTCTTCGGCCGCGCCGCCTACACCATGACGCTGCCCGCCAAGCTGGCGCAGCTGGGCGACGCCACCATCATCGTCACCTACGCCGAGCGGCTGCCGGGCGGCAAAGGCTATGTGATCCGCTTCGTGCCCTTCGACGGCACACTGGAGGGCGGCGCCGCCGAGCAGGCGCAGGCCATCAACCACGCCATGGAGCGCCTGATCGCGCGCAGCCCGAGCCAGTATTTCTGGAGCTACAACCGCTACAAGGTGCCGGCCGGCATAGACGCGCCAGGTGCGGCGCCAACGGCGGGAGAACAGGCATGAAGCTGCTGTTGGGAATCATGTGGCTGCTGCACTGGCTGCCGCTGCCGGTGCTGGGCCGCTTTGGCGACGCCGTCGGCAGCCTGCTGTTCGTGGTGATGCGCTCGCGCCGCCACATCACGCTGACCAATCTGCGCCTGTGCATGCCGGAGCTGAGCGAGGCCGAGCGCACCGCCATCGGCCGCCGTCACTTCCAGGCCTATTCCCGCAGCGTGTGGGAACGCGGCATCCTGTGGTGGGCGTCGGAGGAAAGATTGAAGCGCCTGATCAAGGTCGAGCCGGGTCCCGTGCCGGTGGAGGAGATGACGTCCAGGCCTACCATCCTGCTGTGTCCGCACTTCGTGTGCCTGGACGTGGCCGGCGCCTCGATCGCCATGGAGACCAGCGCCTCGTCGATGTATGTGCAGCAAAAGAACGCCGCCTTCGACCAGGTGCTGCGCGCCGGCCGCGCCCGCTTCAAGCCGGTCAAGCTGTTCACCCGCCAGGACGGCATCAAGCCCATCCTGCGGGCGCTGCGCGACAAGCTGCCCTACTTTATGCTGCCGGACATGGATTTCGGCGAGAAGGACGCCGAGTTCGTGCCCTTCTTCGGCATCGAGGCCGCCACGCTGACCGCCACCGCCCGCATCGCCGCCACCACCGGCGCGCAGGTGATGCCGGTGATCGCCACTTTCCTGCCCGATTACCAGGGCTGGCGTGTGAAATTCTATCCAGTGTGGGACAATTACCCTGGTCCCGACATGGTAGCCGCCACCCGCCGCATGAACGAGTTCATCGAGGAACGCGTGCGCGAAGCCCCGGCTGAATATTTCTGGACGCACAAACGGTTCAAGACGCGCCCGAACGGCGAAGCGTCGCTGTACCAGCGTTCCAAGTAAACACAGGCAGCAGATGAAACTCAAATTCACCAAAATGCACGGCGCCGGCAATGACTTCGTGGTCATCGACGGCATCAACCAGCACATCGACTTCTCGCCCGCGCAATGGCAGCTGCTGGGCGACCGCCGCTTCGGCGTGGGCGCCGACCAGATCCTGCTGGTGGAAAAACCCACCGAGCCAGGCTGCGATTTCCGCTACCGCATCTTCAACGCCGACGGCGGCGAGGTCGAGCAGTGCGGCAACGGTTCGCGCGCCTTCGTCAAGTTCGTGGCGGAAAAAGGCCTGACCGCGCAGCGCAGCATCACGGTGCAGACCAAGGCCGGCGTGATCGCGCCGCGGCTGGAGCTGGACGGCAGCATCACGGTCGACATGGGCGCGCCGGTGCTGGAACCGCAGCGCGTGCCGTTCGACGCCGAGGGCCTGCACGGCGAGCGCCAGGGCGAAGACACGCTGTGGCCGCTGGTGCTGGAGCTGGGCGGCGCGCGCGAGAGCGTGCTCATTTCCGTGGTGTCGATGGGCAATCCGCACGCGGTGCAGATCGTCGACGATGTCGACGCCGCGCCGGTGGAACTGACCGGGCCGCTGATCGAGCATCATGCGCGCTTCCCGAACCGGGTCAACGCCGGCTTCATGCAGATCGTCGGCCGCAACCACATCAAGCTGCGCGTGTTCGAGCGCGGCGTGGGCGAAACGCTGGCCTGCGGCACCGGCTCGTGCGCAGCCGTGGTGGCCGGCATCCGCCGCGGCCTGCTCGACAGCCCGGTGCGCGTGGATGCGCGCGGCGGCCAGTTGTCGATCAGCTGGGCGGGCGTGGGCCAGCCGGTATGGCTGACCGGCCCTGCCGTGACGGTGTTCGAGGGCGAGATAGAAATTTAAAGCTGGCTCAGGCCGCCAGCCGTTCGTCGGCGCCTGGCAACCAGGTCTTGAGCCGGTACAGGCGCTGGCGGTAATTGCCTTCCAGTCCGTCCGGGCCGTTGTCGAGATTCTCGAACAATCGGCCGATGCGGTCCAGCGCCTGCCGCTCGCGCGCGGTGCGCAGCAACACCAGGCGCCGCTTGCTGCGGCCGTAACTGGCGCGGATATCCACCACCAGGCAATGGCCCTGGTCGGCCGCTTTCACATCCAGCAACAACGCTTCCGCGCGGCTCAGCCCGAACAGCTGGGCCAGGGTCAGGCGCGCCGCCAGCAACGGCTGGCTTTCCAGCGCCTCGCGCGACATGTGGCGCAGGATGGCTTCGGCCCAGTCCGACTCCTTGGGCGCCGCGCCGATGCGCGCCAGCGCCGCCTCGGCCTCGTCGCAGCCCTGGGCCGCGGCCTTCTGCAGCCAGTAGGCCGCGCGCACGTCGCTCTGCTCGTCGGCGCGGCGGTTGCGCCAGGCGTACATGCCGCATTCCAGCTGCGCGGCGCAGTGGCCCATGTCGGCCGCCCGCTCCAGGTAGCCCTGGGCCTCGGCCACGCAGCGCTGGGAAAATTCCGGTTTCAGATAAATGCGCGACAGCGCGTACCAGGCGTCGGCCAGGCCCTGCTCGCCCGCTTGCGTCAGCCAGCGTATGGCGCGCTTGAAATTGACGGCGGCGATGCCGTTGACTTGCCGCCGGCCGTCGCCATCCATGCGGGCGAACCACAAGCCCAGCGCCAACTGGGCCTGACGGTCGCCGCCGTGGGCGGCCAGTTCGCGGCAATGGTGCAGTTCGTCGCGGAACTCGGCGTGGCGGCCGGCCTCCTCGTCAAGCAGCGCGGCGCAGCGCGACAGCAGCGTCAGCTGGACCGGCTCGAGCGGCCAGTCGACCGCGCGGGCCGCCTCGGCATCGGCCGGGGCGCCGTCCAGCAGCTTGCGCGCCAGCGGCAGCGCCCGTTGCAAAAACGCCGCGCGGTCGCCGTGCCAGGCTTGTTCCAGCACCGCGTACTGGGCAGCGGCCAGGCCGCCGTCGGCCGCCCGGTCCAACCACTGCTGGCGGGCGTTGGCGCGGTGCGACAGCGGGACGCCACGCCGGGATGGCAACGGCGCCACCGGCGTCGGCGACGGCGCGCCGGTCTGGTGCGCCAACAGCCATTGCGCCTCGGCCGAGCCGCCGCGCGCGGCGGTCTCCAGCGCCAGCAGCGCCTTGTCGCGCAGATGCAACGCTTCCGGCGGCGCGGCGTGGTTCAACACCAGTTGCGCCAGCACCAGGCCGGCCTGTTCGACGCCGGCGTCGTAGGCGCGGTCGTACCAGGACAGCGCGGACGGCAGGCAATGTTGTGCGTGCTCGAATGGAACGTAGTTGCCGATCAACATCCAGGCCTCGTCCTGCTCCTGCAGCGCGGCGCGGTTCAGCCAATGCAGTGCCGTGGGCAGGCTGAGCGGCAAACCCGCGCCGCCGAACAAGTAGAGCTTGCCCAGCGCCAGTTGGCAGACCGCATCTCCCGCGCGCGCCCCCCGGATGATCCCTAACTCTTCTCGATTTGCCATCGTCTCACTATTCGTCCGATTCATCGAAGCGGGCGCAGCCGTGCTGTCTGTGCAGCCTAGGCGACCGTTGCTACTTATGAGTGTAGCGTGCGATCGGCGCCACACCCTAAAGAATATGCGGTTCGCTTTGATTTTGCACAAGCGTCCCACCCCGTTTAGCCCTGTACGCTAAAGGCTGTTTTGGTGCCTGAATGAAAGGAAATAATGCGTTAAACAGGCCCTGGTGGCTTGCGTATCAAGCGTTTCAAAAATACAACAAGAAGCCCGGTTTCTTTGGCTTTCGACCAAAACTAGCCGCCATAATCAACCATTCCAGCGTTTTTGGCCTGATGAGATATTAAGGTTCCTCTCATCGAGGGTTGACTTTGCGACCCGCTAGCTTTGGCTGTATGCATGTTCACTCATAAAGGAATAACTCAAATGAAAAAATCTTTAGTGGCTCTGGCTCTCATGGGCGCATTTGCTGGCGCATACGCGCAATCGTCCGTGACCATCTATGGCACTGTGGATGCAGGCATTTCCAAGCGCACCGGCACCACCACCCAGGTGGGCAAGCGCGACAACAACAAACTCGGTTTCAAGGGCGTCGAAGACCTGGGCAGCGGCCTGAAGGCCATCTTCCAGCTGGAGATCCGCTACGAGCCGGACACCGGCGTCATTGAGAACACCACCGCCACCACCAGCCGTCCGTTGTTCCAGGGCCAAAGCCGCGTCGGCCTGCAGGGCGACTTCGGTACCGTGCGCCTGGGCCGTGGCTTGACCCCCTTCCAGGAAACCAGCACCGCCTTCGAACCATGGAGCGGCATGCCAGGCCCAGCCGGCTACCAGACCGACCTGCAAGTGGCCGGCTACACCAGCGATCCGCTGAGCCCAGCCGGCAACTCGAACAACCGCTTCTCGAACGCCGTGTTCTATAACACCCCGATGATCGCCGACATGTTCCAGTTGAACGTCGCCGTGGCCGCCAAGGAAGCCAACGGCAATCCGGTCATCGTCGGCAAGGGCACGACGCTCAATCCGCAGTTCCCGGCCAACAGCGCGCCGCAGACCATGCCTTACTCGCTGAGCGCCACCGCCGCCAACGGCCCGTTCGCCGCCTATGCCGCGTACGAGAAAAACGCCATCGAAACCAAACTGTGGTCGATCGGCGCCTCGTTCAAACCAATCAACGACCTGAAACTGATGGGTTCCTACCAGAAGCAGGACCAGGGCAACAGCACGCTGATCAATCCGAACACCAAGGCCTGGTTGCTGGGCGCCAACTACACCGTCGGCGCCGGCCTGATCCGCGTTGGCTATGGCCAGAAGACCCCGGACAACGCGCTGAACAACCCAGCCCTGGTCAAGACCAAGCAAGCGTCGATCGGCTACGACTACAACCTGTCGGCCCGCACCTACCTGTATATCGATGCCTCGAACAAGAAGGCAGCTACCACGCTGAATTTCTACAGCCTCGGTATCCACCACAACTTCTAAGCCGCGCAGTCGGCAAGAACTGCCGGCGCTTGGGTTGGGGAATGACGGGCATGGGCAACCATGTCCGTTTTTTTTCGTTTAGAATGACACTGCCTTTCCACCCTCGTAAATAAAGTACCTCAATGACTGTCCCACTGGATCACACCCTCGTCGCGCAATACCTGACCGAACACCCGAATTTCTTCGAAGAGCACGCTGAATTGCTGGGAGAAATCAAACTGGCCAGCCCGCTGACGGGACGCGCCGTGTCGCTGCAGGAGCGCCAGATGGAAGTGATGCGCGACAAGTACAAGGCGCTGGAATTGCGCATGAGCAATCTGATGCGCCTGGCGTCGGAAAACGAAGCGATCGCCAACAAGTTCCACCGCTGGACCAAGGTGCTGCTGGAAGCCGAAGATGTGGGTTCCATGCCACACGCCGTGGTCAGCGGCCTGAAGAACAGTTTTGATGTACCGCAGGTCACGCTGCGCATCTGGGACACCGCGCCCGACTACCTCGGCGAATGGTTCGTCAACGGCGTCTCGGAAGACGCGCGCATCTTCGCCAACAGCCTGATGGCGCCCTACTGCGGCACCAACAAGGATTTCGAGGCGGTGCGCTGGCTGCAGGACGCCACCGGCATCACCTCCACCGTGATCATTCCGCTGCGCAAGCCGGGCAACAAGAACGCCTTCGGCCTGCTGATCATGGGCTCGGCCGACCCGGCGCGCTTCACCTCGCTGATGGCCACCGATTTCCTGGTCCACATCGGCGAAACCACCAGCACCGCGCTGGCCTGGCTGCTGGCCTGAGCGCCGCCATGAGCGCCGGCCCGGACAGCAAGCTGGCCTGGATCGACGCTTACCTGGCCCAGCTGCGCGACCAGCGCCAGCTGTCGCCCCACACCGTCAGCGCCTACGCGCGCGACCTCCAGGAATTGGCCGGCCTCACCGCCGGGCAGGACTGGCCCGCGATCGACCATTTCGCCATCCGCCGCCTGACCGCCAAGCTGCACGCGCGCGAGCTCGATCCGCGCTCGATCGCCCGCAAGCTGTCGAGCTGGCGCGGCTTCTTCGACTGGCTGGGCGGCCAGACCGCGCTGGCGGCCAACCCGGTGCAGGGCGTGCGCGCCCCCAAACGCGCCAAGACACTGCCGCGCGCGCTGTCGGTGGACGATGCCGTGCAGCTGGTGGCGCCGTCCCGGCCCAGCGCCGGCGCCGCCCCGGACGCGGCCGAGCTGTGCAACCGCGCCATGTTCGAACTGTTGTATTCCAGCGGCCTGCGCGTGTCCGAGCTGGCCGGGCTGGACCTGACCGCCGGCAAGGACGCGCTGGGCTGGGTGGCATTGGACAACCGCGAGGTCGTCGTCACCGGCAAGGGCAACAAGCAGCGCGTCGTCCCGGTCGGCAACGCCGCATTGGAGGCGCTGGCGGCCTGGATCGCCGTGCGCCCGGCGCCCACCGACGGCGGCAACGCCCTGTTCCTGAGCACGCGCGGCACGCGGGTGTCGCCACGGGTGATCCAGCAACGCCTGCAGGCCCATGGCGTGGCCCACGGCGCGCCGGTGCACGTGCACCCGCACATGCTGCGCCACTCGTTCGCCTCGCACGTGCTGCAATCGTCGGGCGACCTGCGGGCGGTGCAGGAGATGCTGGGCCATTCGAGCATCAGTTCGACCCAGGTCTATACCGCGCTGGATTTCCAGCACCTGGCCGAGGTGTACGACAAGGCCCATCCGCGCGCCAAAGTAAAATAGCGCGGCCCGTACTGAGGTTGCTCAATCGGACGAATTGCTAGCGTCGGCCGAATTCCGGCATAATCGGCCGGTTGCATTTCTGCATTTGATCCCCATCTAGGGTTTCCCTCTAGACCAGACTGGTAAGCACCATGGCACTGATACCGACCACCATCCTCACCGGCTTCCTTGGCGCCGGCAAGACCACCCTGCTGAACCGCATCCTGCAGGAGCAGCACGGCATGCGCATCGCCGTCATCGAAAACGAGTTTGGCCAGGAAAACATCGACAACGAAATCCTGGTGCAGGACAGCGGCGAACAGATCGTGGAAATGAACAACGGCTGCATCTGCTGCACCGTGCGCGGCGACCTGATCGTCGCCCTCAGCGGCCTGGCGCAGAAGCGCGAAGCCGGCGAGCTGCAGTTCGACCGCGTGGTGATCGAAACAACCGGCCTGGCCAATCCCGGCCCGGTGGCGCAAACCTTCTTCGTGGACGAGGAAGTGGGCACTCACTACATGCTGGACGCCGTGGTCACCGTGGTGGACGCCCGCCATGCCATGGACCAGCTGGACCAGCACGAGGAAGCCCAGCGTCAGGTCGGTTTCGCCGACAAGCTGCTGCTGTCCAAGACCGACCTGGTCAGCGCCGAGGACGTGGCCACGCTGACCGCCCGCCTCAAGCGCATCAACCCGCGCGCGCCGGTCAGCACGGCGGACTTCGGCCGCGCCCCGCTGTCCGAGGTGCTGGACCTGAAGGGCTTCAACCTGAACGACAAGCTGGAGCTGGACCCGGATTTCCTGGAAACCGACCAGGCCCACGACGACGACCACGTGCATGACGAGCACTGCGGCCACAACCACGATCACAATCACGAACACGGCCACCACGGAGACCACGGCCACAACCACCACCACGCCCACCACAGCGACGACATCGCCGCGTTTGTGTTCAAAAGTACACGCCCATTCGACACCGCCAAGCTCGACGAGTTCCTTGGCGGGCTGGTAAATGTCTACGGTCCTCGCATGCTGCGCTACAAAGGCGTATTGTTCATGAAGGACGCCGATCGCAAGGTCGTGTTCCAGGGCGTACACCAGATCATGGGCAGCGACCTGGGCGCCAAATGGGGAGAAAACGACGTTCGAGGCAGCAAAATGGTGTTTATCGGTAAAAATCTGCCGAAAGATATCTTTATTAGCGGTTTAGAACAATGTCTGGTATAAACTATCCGGGTTTTGTGGGGATGGCTAAATAGCCACAAACTCCGGGCTGATTAATTGAAAACTCTGTCGTATCGAAGGTAAGCGAAGTTATGACCACCAAAACTAATAAATCGACCCCCGCCGCCGCCGACCGCATCCTGACCGAAGAAGAAATTCTGAAGATGGATGAAAAGGATTATATGAATCCGGCGCAAATGGCCTTCTTCAAAGCCAAGCTGCAAGCGCTTGAAAAAGAACTGCTGAAGAACGCCGGCGAAACCACCGAACACCTGCGCGAAACCGTGCTGGTGCCGGACCCGGCCGACCGCGCCACCATCGAAGAAGAGCACGCGCTGGAACTGCGCACCCGCGACCGCGAGCGCAAGCTGCTGAAAAAAGTCCAGCAATCGATCGTCGCCATCGACGGCGGCGACTACGGCTGGTGCGAGGAAACCGGCGAGCCGATCGGCATTCCACGCCTGATCGCCCGTCCGACCGCGACGCTGTCGCTGGAAGCCCAGCAGCGCCGCGAACTGAAGCAGAAACTGTACGGCGATTAATTCGCCCGGACTTTAAAAAAAGCACGCAACCGCGTGCTTTTTTTACGGCAGCTACCGAGGTTCAGACGAGGATCAGCGTGGGACTGTTCTCCATCTTCAAGAAGACCGACGCAACGCCCGCCCCCGCCCCCAGCGAGGATGACGAGGCGGCGCGGCTGGCCGCCAACAGCGAAACCGAACGCCAGCAACAGCAGGCGCGCCAGCGCGAGATCGCCCGCGCCACCGCGATGAAGATCGACGCCATCGAATCGGCGATGACCTTCGACATCTTCAACGAGCCGGAGCCGGCCTGGGGCAGCCAGCGCGCCGCCCGCCCGGCCAGGCCCAAGACCGCCGCCCACGCCGGCCCCGACACGCAGGCGCTGGACGACCTGCCCACCACCATCCTGCTGCGCGACGACGACCTGCCGCAGCAGGCCGTGGCCGCCGAGACCGCCCCGGTGGTGGAGGAAATCGCCATCCTGTACGCCAACGGCCAGGGCGCCGTGGCCGAGCAGCTGCTGACCGCCAGCGTGGCCGAGGCCGGCGGCGACCGCACCGTCTGGTGGATGCTGTTCGACCTGTACCAGGTCGGCGGCCAGCGCGAGCGCTTCGACAACCTGTCGATCGACTACGCCAGCACCTTTGAAACCTCGCCGCCGCCGTGGAACGCGCCGGCCGAACCGGCCGCAACCTCTTCCGGCTGGGCCGGCCTGACGCCAACCGAAGCCTTCGCCGGCGTGCTCGATCCGCACATCGACGCCCAGCTTGAGCGCCTGCGCCAGGCGGCCGCCGCCAGCCCCGTGCTGCGGCTGGAGTTTTCCCGCGTGACGGCGGTCGAGCCGGCCGGCTGCGCGCTGCTGCTCGAGACGCTGCGCAAGCTGCAGGCCCAGCAGCGCGAGCTGATCCTGGTGGGCGCCGACAGCCTGGCCGCGCTGATCCGCGACGGCATCGCGGTCGGCCGCCGCGACGACACCGAGGCGCCGTGGCTGCTGCTGCTGGAGCTGCTGCAACTGCTGAACCGCGAAAAGGAATTCGAGGAAACCGGCATGGACTACTGCGTCACCTTCGAAGTGTCGCCGCCGTCGTTCACGGCGCCGCACAAGGTGGCCACCGCCACGGCGCAGCGGCCAACGGCCTTCGTTTCGGCCTCGCCGCCGAACCGCTTCATGCTGCCGCCGCTGCTCGAAGGCCAGCTCGGCCCTTTACTCGGCCAGATCCAGCACTATGCTGATCAATACCAGACCCTGGTGTTCGACTGCTCGCGCCTGAGCCGCATCGACTACGCCTGCGCCAACCAGCTGCACGCCAGCCTGGTCCAGCTGGACAAGAAGATCGAGTTCCGCGACGTCAACCACCTGGTCACGGCGCTGCTGCGCCTGCTGGGCTTTGCCGACATCGCCAGGATTTACCCGCACAACTACTGAATCTTGCAATTTCCGGGACCAACCCCACTTTTCAGTCTTGTAGCAGTTCGCGTCATTACTTTGAGGTAACTATGGAACAATTTCACGGCACCACCATCCTGTGCGTGCGCCGCGGCAAGCAGGTCGCGCTGGGCGGCGACGGCCAGGTCACGCTGGGCAACATCGTCATGAAGGGCACGGCCCGCAAGGTGCGCAAGACCTACCAGGGCAAGGTGCTGGTCGGCTTCGCCGGCGGCACGGCCGACGCCTTCACCCTGCTCGACCGCTTCGAGGGCAAGCTGGAAAAACACCAGGGCAACCTGCTGCGCGCCTCGGTCGAGCTGGCCAAGGACTGGCGCACCGACCGCGTGCTACGCCGCCTGGAGGCGATGCTGCTGGTGGCCGACAGCGAATCGACGCTGGTGATCACCGGCAACGGCGACGTGCTCGAGCCGGAGGACGGCATCGGCGCCATCGGCTCCGGCGGCAGCTACGCGCAATCGGCGGCCAAGGCGCTGGTGGAAAACACGGAACTGTCGCCGTCGGAAATCGTCAAAAAGTCACTGACCATCGCCGGCGAATTGTGCATCTACACCAACCTGAACCACATCATCGAAACACTGGATCCAGCATGAACATGACCCCGAAGGAAATCGTCGGCGAGCTCGACAAACATGTGGTCGGCCAGGGCAAGGCCAAGAAGGCGGTCGCCATCGCGCTGCGCAACCGCTGGCGCCGCCAGCAGGTGGAGGAGCCGCTGCGCCACGAAATCACGCCGAAGAACATCCTGATGATCGGCCCGACCGGCGTCGGCAAGACCGAGATCGCACGCCGCCTGGCCAAGCTGGCCGACGCGCCCTTCATCAAGATCGAGGCCACCAAGTTCACCGAGGTGGGCTACGTCGGCCGCGACGTCGACACCATCATCCGCGACCTGATCGACATCGGCGTCAAGCAGACCCGCTCGGCCGAGATGGCCAAGGTGCGCGCGCGCGCCGAGGACGCCGCCGAGGACCGCGTGCTCGACATCCTGCTGCCGCCGGCGCGCGACTTCGGCTTCCACCCGGCCACGCCAGCCGACGCGCCCAAGGAGGGCAAGGAAGGCGACAGCACCCGCCAGACCTTCCGCAAGCGCCTGCGCCAGGGCGAGCTGGACGACAAGGAAATCGAGATCGAGCTGGCCGAGAACGGCCCGCAGATGGAGATCATGGCCCCGCCCGGCATGGAGGAGATGACCGAGCAGATCAAATCGATGTTCTCCGGCATCGGCGGCAACCGCAAGAAGGCGCGCAAGGTCAAGATCAAGGAAGCGATGAAGGTGCTGATCGACGAGGAAGCCGCCAAGCTGGTCAACGACGAGGAAATGAAGCAGAAGGCCATCCAGAACGTCGAGCAGAACGGCATCGTGTTCCTCGACGAGATCGACAAGATCGCCTCGCGCTCCGAGGTGGGCGGCGCCGACGTCTCGCGCGCCGGCGTGCAGCGCGACCTGCTGCCGCTGGTCGAGGGCACGACCGTCAACACCAAGTACGGCATGATCAAGACCGACCACATCCTGTTCATCGCCTCGGGCGCCTTCCACCTGGCCAAGCCGTCGGACCTGATCCCCGAGCTGCAGGGCCGCTTCCCGATCCGGGTCGAGCTGGAGTCGCTGTCGATCGCCGATTTCGAGCGCATCCTCACCAGCACCGACGCCTGCCTGACCAAGCAGTACGAGGCGCTGCTGGCCACCGAGAACGTCACCATCGAGTTCGCGCCGGAAGGCATCACGCGGCTGGCGGAGATCGCCTACTCGGTCAACGAGCGCACCGAGAACATCGGCGCCCGCCGGCTGTACACGGTGATGGAAAAGCTGCTGGAGGAATTGTCGTTCACGGCCAGCGAGGACAGCGGCAAGGTCATCACCATCGACTCGGCCTACGTCAACGCGCGGCTGGATGCGCTGGCGGTCAACGAAGACCTGTCGCGCTACGTCTTGTAAGGAGGGATCATGGCGAACAAGGCACTGGCCACGCGGCAGAAGATGACGATACGGGTCGAGCCGTCGCAGAAGCCGCCGCGCAACCCGGTGGCGCTGGCGGCCAAGGCGCGCGCCGGCGGCGCCGGGCCGCACGCCAAGCCCCAGTCGGTCGACCGGCAGGCCGCCAAGCGCCTGCTGGCGAAGATCAGCCTGAAGCCGGATCCTGAGGAAAAGTAACCGTTAGCGGACGCCGGTGGTGGCCCCCGCTCTCGGGTTATCCGGTGCCATCCCTGCTGCGAGGGACAGCGTGCCCGCAGTGTCGCGCACTTACGCGCGATGTACCAATCGATTATCCCAAGCGCCGCTTTTCACGCCGGCAAGTACCGTGTTACGATACCTTTTATTCTTTTGCCAAGGCAGGGTATGAGCTCACCGGAATTGCTGCTGCAAGTGCTGCGGACCCAGATGCGGGCCGCCGGCGTCACCTACAAAATGCTGGCCGAGCGGATCTCGATGAGCGAGTCCAGCGTCAAGCGCATGTTCGGCCAGCAGGACATGTCGCTGTCGCGGCTGGCGCAGATCTGCAAGGCGGCCGGGGTGGCGATGGAGGACGTGCTGCGCGGCGCGGCCGACGCCACGCCACAGGCGGACGCGCTGACGCTGACGCAGGAAAAATCGCTGCTGGCCCAGCCCCACCTGCTGCTGATGGCGATCTGCTGCCTGGGCCACTGGACCCTGGAGCAGGTGCTGGAAACCTACAACCTGACCGAACCCGAATGCATCCTGCTGCTGGCCGAACTGGACCGGCTGGGCGTGATCGAACTGAAACCGCTGAACCGCTACCGCCTGCGCGTGTCGAACGCCTTCCGCTGGCTGCCGGACGGGCCGGTGCAACAATTCTTCCGCGAGCACGCGGTGCACGATTACTTCAGCGGCAGCTTCGACGGCGCCGGCGAGACGCTGCTGTGCCTGCCCGCGCGGCTGTCGCTGCCCAGCGCCGAGGAGCTGGTCGGCCGCATCCAGCAACTGGCCGGCGAGCTGGCGCGGCTGCACCAGGGCGACCGCAAGCTGGCGCCGCAGGACCGCGACGGCTTTACCTTGCTGGTCGGCTTCCGCTCGTGGGAATTCGCCGCCTTCACCGCGCTGCGGCGCGCGCCCGCCACCTCGCTTACCAAATAGGTCCGAGGAACAGATAGGCGCTGCTGTTGCCGCCCTTGGTGGTGCCGGCGCCCAGGTACAGCGGACCGAAGCGCGTATCGACCGCGAAGAAGCCGCTGGCGGCCTGGTGCAGCGAACCCCAGCGCAGCGGACTGGTCGGGCTATACGCGCCGCCCGCCTCCAGCGAAAAGCCCAGCCGCACATCGCCGCCCAGCGCGGCCGGCATCGCGCCGATGCTGCGCGCCATCACCACCCGGCCCAGCAGCGTGCGGTCGCCGATGATCGATTGCGGCGTCGATCCCGACAGGCGCAGGAAGCCGCCCAATGTATTGGCCGACGCCCCGCCCTGGCTGCGCGACCATTCCGCGTACACATGGCCGGCCCAGCGGTCCAGGTGGAAGGCCTGCAGCCCCTGCACCGCCTGCGTGGTCGGCACGGCGCCGGTGGAGCCGCTGTGCATCAGCCGCTGCCAGCCCAGCGAGAACAAGGTGCCGCGGGTCGGGAAGGCCACCGTGTCGAGGCTGTCGATGTTGAACGACAGCTGCTGCACCGTCTGCATGTCCGAGCCCTCGGTGCGGTCCTCCGGTATGCTCTGGTGATACACCTGCTTCTGGCGCGACACGCTGTAGCGGATATCGCCCCAGCGGCCCAGCTGGCGGCCCAGCGCCAGCTCGCCGACCTGGCGGTTGTAGGCGTAGCGCGCCTGGCGGAAGCCGCTCGGACTGAAGATGTCCACCGCCGACGAGTCGTATTGCAGCCCCGGCGCCACATACCACTGCGAACCCGCGCCCAGCGGCTGCCAGAACTGCACGCCCAGCGCGCGCTCGGTGCCGACCCGGCCGACCGTGCGCAGCTCGGCGCCCCAGTCGTTGAGCGACGACAGCACATGCATCACCTTCAGCTCGAACGCGTTGTTCTCGGAAAAATCGCTGGTCAGCTCCAGGCCCACGCGCAGGCGGCTGCGGGCCCAGTCGGCCTCGGTCGGCTTGATCAGCACGTTGCGGCCATCCTTGTCGTCATGCACCTCGGTCTCCACCCGCGCCAGGTCGCCGCGCCCGAACAGCGCGTTACCGGCCGCCTGCGCCTGCTCGCTGGTCACCGGCTGCCCCACCTTCAGGCCGGACTGCACTTCCAGTTCCTTCGGATTGATGCGCCCGCTCGGCGCCACCTCCAGCTTGGCCAGCCGCACCGGCTGGTCGATGCCGACCGGCGCCGACAGCCGCTGCAGCTCGTACGCCGCGTACTGCGACTCGGGCAGCGCCAGCTTGACCAGCCTGGCGCTCATGGCCCGCACCGCCGCCTCGCCGGCCTTCATGGCGCGGTCGTGGCGGGCGAAGTCGAGGAAGCCGATGCCGCCCAGGTCGGGCGCCACCAGGATGTCGTCGGGGCGCAGCTCCTTCAGTGAGCGCTGCACGTTCTGCTCGGTCAGGATCTGCAGCATCTGCTGCGCCACGCTGACCGCGCTGATCAGTTCCTTTTCCTGCGCCAGCGGCGTGCCGACGTTGACCGCGATGATGACGTCGGCGCCCATGTCGCGCGCCACGTCCACCGGCAGGTTTCGCACCAGGCCGCCGTCCACCAGCAGCCGCTGGTTCACCCGCACCGGAGCGAACACGCCCGGCACCGCCAGCGAGGCGCGCATCGCCAGGAACAGCGGCGTGTCGTTCAGCTCCACCAGCTCGCCCGTCACCAGGTCCGAGGCCACCGAGCGGAACGGCAGCTGCAGCAGGTTGACCGGCTTGTCGCGCGCGCCGTGCGGCAGCACGCGGGTCAGCGCCAGCTCCAGCGCCTCGTTGCCGGCGGCGGCCGGCGGCAGCGAGATGCCATCGAGCTTGGCGCCGAACTCGATGCGCGACGGCAGCAGCAGATCCTCCTCGCGGCGGCGGTACACCAGCTCATCGCGCGGCGGGCGGTCCGCCACCACGGCGTTCCAGTCGGTGCGGCGCACCAGCTGCTCCAGCTGCTCGACCGAGCTGCCGGCCGCGTAGGCGCCGCCCACCACGCTGCCCATGCTGGTGCCGACCACGAAGTCGACCGGCACGCGCAGCTCCTGCAGGGCGCGCAGCACGCCGATGTGGGCGAAACCGCGCGCGCCGCCGCCGGACAGCACCAGCGCGACCTTGGGCCGCGGCTTGAGCGTGCCGCCCGGCGCGGTGGTTTGCACGGCGGTTTGTGCGGCGGCGGGCGCGCCGATCACGGCCGCCAAGAAAAAGCCGCAGCAAAAAGCTGCGGCCAGGGTACGGGAGATCACCATGGGACGGCCTATTGAGTACGATCGGGAGCGACGATGGTGCCGGAAACGCTGGAACGCGGCGGCGGTTGCTGCGGCTGCTGCTGTGGCGGCTGTTGCTGCGGCGGCGGTTGCTGCTGTGGCGGCGGCGCCAGCGGCGGCGCGATCGGCGGCAGCGGCGGCTGGCCCGCGCCGGGCAACAGCGACTGCGGCGCATTGGCTCCCGCGCCGGGGCCGGCATCGCTGGCCAGCTCCACGCGCTTGAGCGCACCGCCCTCGGACAGCAGCACGTAGTTCGGATGGACTTCCTTGACGGTCACGCCGGGCACCACCTCGCGGCCCACGCCCAGCGCCAACGGCGGCTGGCCGTCGACCACGATGATGGCCGCGCTGTCCTGGCCGCGCGCGGCGACCACGCCCTTCAACTGGTAGTTGCTGACGGCGGCCACGGTGATCTGGCCGCCGAACAGGCCCTTGGCCGCCTCGATGTTCAACGGCGGCGCCACCTGCTGCGGCGGCGCGGCGATGGCGCGCTGCTGCGGCTTGAACAACTGCAGGCCCCAGTAGGCCAGCGACGCCGACAACAGCACCACGGCAAGGACGGTAACGAATAATGGCAAACGCTTCATGGTTCTCTTTACTTCCTCAGCGTACCAGCTGATTAATTTCGATGATAGGCATCAGGACCGCCAGCACGATCAGCAGCACCACCACGCCCATCGCCAGGATCAGCGCCGGCTCCAGCAGGCCGGCGATGGTCAGCGTGCGGCGTTCCAGGTCGGCCTCCTGGGCGGCGGCGGCGCGGTCCAGCATGGCCGGCAGCTCGCCGGTGATTTCGCCGGCCCGTATCATGTGGATCAGCATTGGCGGGAAGTGCTTCTGCGCCGACAGCGAACGCGCCAGGCTCACGCCCTCGCGCACCGCGTCGCTGGCCTCTTCCACCAGCTCCTGCATGGCGACGTTGGACAGCGTGTCGCGGCTGGTCTCCAGCGCGCGCAGGATAGGCACGCCGGAACCGGTGGTGATCGCCAGCGTGCTGGCGAAGCGCGCCGTGTTCAGGCTGCGCTCGAATTTGCCGTACAGCGGCGCGGTCAACAACCAGGTGTGCCAGCGCCGCTTCAGCGCGGGGTTCTGCAAGGCCCGGCGCCACATGAACCACGCGCCCACCAGCAGGATCGCCACCACGATGCCGTAGTTGCGCACGAAGTCCGACACCGCCAGCATGATGATGGTGAGGATGGGCAGCTTCTGCTTGGTGTTGGCGAACACCGAGACGATCTGCGGCACCACGTAGGTCAGCAGGAAGATCACGATGGAGAACGCCACCACAGTGACGATGGCCGGATAGGTGAAGGCCAGCCGCACCTTCTGGATCAAGGCGTTGCGGCGCTCGATGTAGTCTGCAAGGCGCGACAGCACGCGCGACAGCTGGCCGATCTGCTCACCGGAGGCGACCAGCGCGCGGTAGATCTCGGCGAAGTCGCGCGGATGGCGTCCCAGCACGTCGGACAGCGAGGCGCCGCCGATCACCTCGGAGCGGATGGAGGCGATCAGGTCGCGCATGTAGGGGCGCTCAGCCTGCTCCAGCAAGGCGGTGAAGGCCTGCTCCAGCGGCAGCCCCGCCTCCAGCAGGCTGGCCAGCTGGCGCGTGAACAGCGCCAGCTCGGTGGCCGACAGGCGCTCGCCGAAACCGCGGCTCTTGGCCACGCCGGCGGCGTCGACCTGCGCGGCGATGGCGTCCACCTTGAGCGGCACCAGGCCTTGCGTGCGCAGCTCGGAACGCGCCGAGCGCGCGCTGTCGGCATTGAGCACGCCCTTCTTGGTGGCGCCGCTGGCGTCGACGGCTTCATAACGGAATGCGGGCATCGTCGGTCGCCTAGTCTTTGGTCACGCGCAGCAGCTCGGCCTGCGTGGTGATGCCGGCGGCCAGCCAGCGTTCGCCGTCCTCGCGCATGGTGTGCATGCCGCCCGCCAGCGCCGCCGCCTTGACCTCGGCCTCGGAAGCGCGGTTGTGGATCTGCGCGCGGATCTGCTCCGTGGTCTGCAGGAATTCGTACACGCCCACCCGGCCCTGGTAGCCCGTGTGGCCGCAATGCTCGCAGCCCACCGCGTGCCACTGCTGGCCGTCGAAGGTCTTGCAGCTGCCGCACAGTTTGCGCACCAGCCGCTGCGCCAGTACGCCGAGCAGCGACGACGACAGCAGGAACGGTTCGATGCCCATGTCCAGCAGGCGCGTGACGGCGGCGGCGGCGTCGTTGGTGTGCAGCGTGGCCAGCACCAGGTGGCCGGTCAGCGAGGCCTGCACCGCGATCTGCGCGGTTTCCAGGTCGCGGATCTCGCCGATCATGATCACGTCCGGGTCCTGGCGCAGGATGGCGCGCAGCGCCTTGGCGAAGGTCATGTCGATGCGCGGGTTGACCTGGGTCTGGCCGACGCCGTTCAGGTCATATTCGATCGGGTCTTCCACCGTCATGATGTTGGTGGTGGCCGCGTTCAGCAGCGACAGCGCGGCGTACAGCGTGGTGGTCTTGCCCGAGCCGGTCGGCCCGGTCACCAGCACGATGCCGTGCGGCTGGTTGATCAGCGCGTCGAACTGCGGCAGCATGGTCTCGCTCATGCCCAGGTGGTTCAGGTCCAGCCGGCCCGCTTCCTTGTCCAGCAAACGCAGCACCGCGCGTTCGCCGTGGCCGGTCGGCAGCGTCGACACGCGCACGTCCACCGGCTTGCCGCCGATGCGCAGCGTGATGCGGCCGTCCTGCGGCAGGCGCTTCTCGGCGATGTCCAGCTGCGCCATGATCTTGATACGCGAGATCAGCGAACCGTGGATGGCCTTGCGCGGACGGACGATGTCGCGCAGCGAACCGTCGACGCGGAAGCGCACCACCGAGGTCTGTTCGAACGGCTCGATGTGGATGTCGGAGGCACTGTCGCGCAGCGCCTGCGTCAGCAGCGCGTTGATCATGCGGATCACCGGCGCGTCGTCGGACGATTCCAGCAGGTCCTCGATGGCCGGCACGTCCTGCAGCAGCTTGGTCAGATCGAGGTCGGCGTCGAATTCCTCGGCCACCATCGAGGCGTTGCCGCCCGAGCTGGCGTAGGCCGCGGCGATGGCCGTTTCCAGGTCGGCGCGCGGCATGCTTTTGAGCTGGATGCGGCCGAAGCGGCGCGACACCTCGGCGATGGCCGCGGGCGCGGTGGCGCCGCAGACCAGCACGTCCACCGTGTGTTCGGCTTCGTCGCTTTGCTGCGCCAGCACCACGAAGTCGCGGGCGAAGGCGTATGGAAGGAGATTGCTCATATCACTGCTGCTTGGTTGGTTCGCCGGCGCCCGGTTCGCGCACCGGTGTCGGCGCGGCCGGCAGCGGACGCACCATCGTCCCGCCCAGCGGCGCGCCGTCCTTCAGCGTCGGCAGCAAGGGCTGGCCCAGATCCTTGACCAGGATGCTCTCGGGCGGCTGGATCGACTCCTGCTGGCCGCGCATGTAGTCGTAACGGTCGGTCGCCAGCGAGGTGCTCTGCTCCTTGCTGCGGATGACCACCGGGCGCAGGAACACCATCAGGTTGGTCTTCTTGCGGGTGCGGGTCTGGTACTTGAACAGATTGCCCAGCACCGGAATGTCGCCCAGGCCGCGCACCTTGTCCACGCCGTCGCCCTCGGTGTCCTCGATCAGGCCACCGAGCACGATGATCTGGCCATCGTCGGCGATGACGTTGTTCTCGATCACGCGCTTGTTGATGGTGATGCCGGCGGCCGCCGTCAGCGTGGTCTTGTCGACGCTGGAGGTCTCGTGATAGATCGCCAGCTTGACCGTGCCGCCCTCGGAAATCTGCGGACGCACTTTCAGCGTCAGGCCCACTTCCTTGCGGTCGATGGTCTGGAACGGATTGTTGTTGGTGCCGGAGGTGGTGGTGAACTGGCCGGTCAGGATAGGCACGTTCTGGCCGACCGAGATCGTGGCCAGCTCGTTGTCGAGCGTGATCATGTTAGGCGTCGACAGCACGTTGGCGTTGCCGTCCGATTCCAGCGAGCGCGCCAGCGCGCCCAGTCCCAGGCCACCGGCCACCTGCTTGAAAACGCCGATGGTCAGGCCCGCGCCGGGCAGCGTCGGCCCTGTGGTGGTGGTGCCGGTGCCCTTGTTGAGCAGCTGGCTGGCCAGCGTGCCGATGTTGTTGCCGCCGCTCGAATACGACTGCAGGCCGCCGACACGGTAGGTGCTGTTCTCGTTGCCGGTCGCGCCCACCCACTGGATGCCGAATTCGGAGGCCTTGTCGGACGAAACCTCGACGATCAGCGATTCGATGTAGACCTGCGCGCGGCGCACGTCCAGCTGGTCGATCACGGCGCGCAGGTTGCGGTACACCGATTCCGGCGCGGTGATGATCAGGGTGTTGGTGGTGGAATCGGCCTGGATGAAACCTGCCGTGCCGCCGCCGCCGCCCTGCTGCTGCTGGCCGGAGCCGCTCAGCAGCGGATTGGATGGGCCGGAGCTGATGCCGGAGCTGTTGGAGCCCATGCCGCTGCCGGTGTTGCTGCTTTGGCCGCCCAAACCACCCTGGCCCTGGCCACCGAGGCCACCCTGGCCGGTCTGGCCGGTGCCGACGCCGGTGGCGTTGGCCGCCGAGGTGTCGCCCGAGACCACGCTGCGCAGCGTCTGCGCCAGCTTGGCCGCTTCGGCGTTCTTCAGGTAGACCACGTGGACGTTGCCCAGTTCCTGGGTCGGCTGATCGAGCTTGGCGATCAGCGACTTGGCCAGGTTGGAGCGCGCCGCCGACGGCGCGCGCAGGATCAGCGAATTGGTGCGCGGATCGGCCAGCACGCTGGTCTTGCCCGCGTCGCCGGCGCCACCGCCGGAGTCCATCAGTTTGTTGACCATGGCCGCCAGGTCGCTGGCGATGGCGTAGCGCACCGGGATCACATCGAGGTCGGCGACCGCCGGCGCGTCCAGCGCGGCGACGATCTTGGCCAGGCGCTTGACGTTGTCGGCGTAGTCGGTGACCACCACGGTGTTGTTGCCCGGGTTGGCGTTGATGGTGTTGTTGGGCGAGATCAGTGGACGCAGCACCGTCACCACGTTGGCCGCCGACTCATAATTCAGATGGAAGATCTGGCTGACGATCTGGTCGCCCTTGGCCGAGGCCTGGCTGGCGCCGACCTGGGTCGGGCCGGCCTGCAGCTTGGCATCCGCCTCCGGCACCACCTTGGCGTAGCCGTCGCCGCTGACCACCGCGTAGCCCTGCAGGCGCAGCGCGGAAGTCAGCAGGCCGAACGCCTGCGACTTGGTGACCGGCTTCTCCGACACCACCGTCAGCGTGCCCTTGACGCGCGGGTCGATCACGAAGGTGATGTTGGTGTAGTGGCCGACCGCCTTGATCACCGACTCGATGTCGGCGCCGACAAAGTTCAGCGCGGCGTCGTCGGCCGCGGCGTGGGCGGTGGCGGGCAGCAGCACCAGCAACGGCGTCACGACCGGCACGACGCTCGTCGCACAGCACAGCATCGCGCCCGCGCTCAGGCGGCGCAGCGCGGGAAGGGTGGATTTGCTCACGGACTGTTTTTTCATTGTCTGAACTTTTATCTGAACTTAGTGGAACTCTAAAGCGATGATGTTGCGGTCACTATTCGGTTTGCGCTGGCCCAGCAAATTCAACAGGTTGGCCAGCTGCTCTTCAAATCCTTTTGCTGCCTCGGCCTGCCCGGAAAACCGCAGGCGGCCGTTATTCAGGTTACCGGAGCCGCTCAACAACAGCGGACCCTTGACGGAATTGAGCGTCAGCGCCGCCGACTGCCCATGCCAGTCCAGCGCCAGCGTGTAGCTGCCCAGCGGCCGCACCGACGACAGCCGCGAGGCCATGTCCGTCATCTCCAGCGTGGTGCGGCCGTTGATGGCGACCTGGCGGTCGGCCAGTGCCAGCTCCAGCGCGGTCCACGACAGCCGCATCGTGCCGCTGGGCGCCACGGTGTTCAGCGGCGCGCCCAGGCCGGCCAGGCCCTCGGCCGGCAGCAGCAGCGCCGATGGACTGAGCTGCCATTGCGACCAGCTGCCCTTGAAGGTCAGCGGCTGCGCCAGCGCCTCGCTGTTCTCCAGCTGCAGGTCGACCATGCCGACCAGCGCCAGCGGCGAAATCTTCCAGCTGAAACGGCCCGGCAGCAGCGGCGTGACCGGGCTGTTGCCGCTGGCCGCGCCGCCGATAAAGGCCGAACCGCGCCACAGCGTACCCTGCGCGTCCCCCAGCGTCAAACGTCCTCCCGTGCGCGTCTCCACCAGCGATCCTAGCCAGGCCGCCGGGAAGAACACCGCCAGCGTGGCCGCCACGCTCAGCGCGATGGTCAGCAACCATAGCACGAGGCGCTTCATGGGCAGCCTTTTCGCATCACCGGCCGCCCGCGTTCTGGCGCAGCGTCAGCGTGGCGTTGACCATGCCGGCGGTGTCCTGCGCGCTGATGTTGGCCTCCGAGACGGCGATGCGGCTCTCGGTGCGGATCGCGTCCAACCAGGCGATCAGCGCCGGGAATGGCACGCCGTTCATCTGCACCTTGGCGTATTCGCCGGTGACGGACACCGATTGCGTGGTCAGCCCGCGCGCGGCGAGGCCGGCGTTGAGCATCTCGCGCGTCATCGGCGACGGGGCGATGGTGTTCTGGCCGCGCAGCGCGGCCGCCTCCAGCGCCAATGCCTGCAGCTCGGCGGCCTGCTGGCGCAGCTCGGGCAGCGACTTGCGCAGCTTGGCGCCGCCGTCCAGCGCCGGCGCGATCAGCACCGAATAAAACAGCGCCACGCCCAGCACCGCGCCACCGACGCCGAGGAACTTGCGTTCCTGCTCGGTGCGTTCGATCCAGAAGGCCGAGGCGCGGCCGCGATAGTCTTGTATCGTTTGGGTCAGTTTGTTCATGATTTTCCTCCGCCCGCGCCGCTCGACGGACGTATCTGCCAGGCGCCCGGATTGGTTTCCGACAGATCGAGCTTGCGCGCGGCCAGCGCGGAGCGCAGCTGCGCCAGCGTGCCACTATCGACGGTGTTGGGCTTGACCTTGATCTGCAGCGCGCGGTCGCGGTACTCCAGCGTGGCGATGATGTCCTTGCGCGGCAAGGCGCCCAGCGCCTCGCCCAGGGCGGCGCTCAGCGCGGTGAATTCGTCGGCGGCGGGCTGGCCGCCGTCGGCCTTGGCCAGCGAGATATTCTTGCGCATCTGCGCGGCCGGGTCGAGGATCACCGGCTCGTTCGGATAGGCGGCCTTGAAGGTCTGCAGCATGGACTGGCTGACCGCGCCGGCCTCGCGCTTGAGGCGCAGCCATTCGATGTTCAGCCCCGCCACGTTGACCAGCAGCGCCAGCACGGCGATGCGCACCGGCCAGCGCCAGCGCTGCCACTGGCGCGCGTTGGCGCCGGTGGCGCCCAATGCCGGCGCCAGGTCCAGCCCCGCCGAGCGCGAGGCGGCCACCCAGTGCGCCCAGTGGTCTTCCATCAGCGTGACGCCGTGGCCGGCGTCCGCCGTCGCCACCAGCGGCGCGAACTGCGCCATCTGCGCCGGCGCCAGGTACAGCGTGACCGGCTCGTCGCCCGCCATCGCGCGCAGCGTCTGCAGCGCGGCCTGCGGCTGCGCCGGCAGCGTCAGGCCCATGCCCATGGTCTGCGACTGGCGCAGTATCAGTTCGAAGCCGGCGTCGCCGGTGCTCAACGCGGCCGACACGGACCCCGGCTGGAACGGCAGGCACAGTTGCGCCGGCAGCACCGAGACGTGATGCGCGCCCTGCGCCAGCAGCGCCTTGACCAGCACTTCGATCCAGCTGCGCTGCACCACGGCCACCGTGCGGCCGCCGTCGGCGTCGGCGGCGCCGGCCGCCAGCACGCAGTCGGCCGGATCGCCCAGCACCTGTTCCTCCACCAGCGCCGGCAGCGCGGCTTTCAGGCGCGCGGCGGACAATGGCGGCGCCACCACGCGCAGCAGCGTGACGTCGGCGGCGGCCAGCAGCAGCACCACGCGGCGCGCGGAGGCCACCAGGTCCGACAGGTTGCCCAGCGGGGAAACGCCCTGCTGCAGCAGGTTGCCGCCGTCGCCCACCAGCGCGAACGGGCAGGTCTGGGCCGCGCCGCTGTCGACGCTGGCCTTGGCCGGATAGCGGATAAGTAGTGTAGTCAAAGGGTCTCGCTTTCGTTCATGCCAGTTCTAATATTCCCGTATCCAGACCACCGTCGTGATGCCGTTGGCCGCCCGCACCAGCAGGGATTGCGCGTCCAGCGCCGCCCGGTCCAGCCTCACCCGGCTGTAGGCCAGGAAGTAGCGACTCTTGACGTCGTAATTCGTTCTCGGCAGCTTGTCGCCACCGGACAGCTGCGGCAGCGCATTGAAATTCGCCTTGTCGCGAAAATAAGCGCGCTGCCGCGTATTTACAATCGCTGCAGCATCCGACAACGACAGCTGCTCGCACATGGCCGACAGCAGTTCGGCCGGCACGGTATTCACGTTCAACTCCGTTCCGCGCTCCGGCAGGATGATGACGAAGTCGCGCAGCTTCTCAACCATCTGCGGCGTAAAGCCGCTCACCGCCAGCAGATCCTCCACGCGCAACAGGTCGACCGGCTGCGGCCCCGAGGTCTGCGCCGGTTGCGGCGGCTGCCCTCCTGTCCCCCCCGGTCCCGGCGGCGCCGCCGTCTGCGCGTTTGCCACCTGCGTGGCCACCGCCTGCGCCAGCGACGGATCGAGCCGCAGGTTGGTCAGCAGCCGCTCGAACACCTTCAACTCGTCGGGCTTGACTCCGTGGTTGACGGCCAGATTGGCAAGATTGTAACGCGACTGCGCGTCGATCATCTTGCCGGACAGCGTGGCGTTGAAATTCTCCGCCTCGGCGCGTTCGCGTTCGATGTAGTCGTCCAGCCGCGTTTCTTCCAGCGGCGTGGCCCAGACCCCGTTGAGCTGCGTGACCGTTGGCGAATCCAGGTGGTCCTGGTACAGCACCAACCGGCTCAAGTCGAGCGCGCCGCGCACGATCCAGCGGGTCTGCAGTTGCAGGCGCTGGTTCTCCATCGAGCGCACCTGCACCTGCTGCTGCCAGAACAGGCTGGCGACGATGGTCACCGCCAGTGTGGTCAACAGCAGCGCCGTGATGACGGCCACGCCGCGCTGGCGCCGCAGCTTCATAGGGCCCCCAGCAGGAAGGATTTAATCATCGGTACTTCCACGCCGTCCAGGTTCATCGACACTTCCATGCCGCTCGGCGCTCCCACCGCCGGGGCGGGAGGGGCTGGCATCACACCGGCCGCCGGCACCCAGCCCTGCGTGGTCCAGAAGCGCACCGTCATGCGCTGCACGCCCGACTGCAGCGCCACGCCATCGGCCGGATCGGCGTCGCCGGTGGCGGCCTGCCACAGCGTGTCGAGCTGCACCAGGTCGCGCGTGCTGGCCGATTCGCGCCGCGTCAGCACGCCGTCGCGCACGCGGTAGGACACCACCTGCAAGCGCGTCGGCTCGTTCTCGCCCAGCGACATGCGCACCAGCGTGATGCGGCCGTCCTCCGCGCGCAGGATGGCGCGGGTGCCGATCAGCGCCTGCGGCACCAGGTTGGCGCAATCGCTCTGCAGCTGGGCGAAGGCCAGCTGCAGGCCGCGCGTCTGCTCCATCTGCGCGGTCAGCGCGCCGCGCGAGCGGATGATGCCGTCCAAACCGCGCCAGCCCAGCACCGCGACGATGGCGAGGATCGAAATCGCCACCAGCAGCTCGATCAGCGTGAAGCCGCGCGCGCGGCGGCGCATCGGGGCCGTCATTGGTTCAGCACCAGTTGGACCAGCTTGATGATGCGCCGCTCCGGCGCGGCCTGGTCGTAGACGCTGACCTCGACCCGGCGGAAGCGCGGGTTCGGGCTGGCGATCACTTCCTCTTCGCACATCAGCTTCATGTCGCCCTGCGGGCATTCGAAGGTCTGTTTGCCGACCGCCGGGAACTGGCGCGTCAGGCGCAGCTGCACCAGCCGGTTCTCGGCCGACCAGGTGGCCATCATGGCGCCGCGCAGGCCATTGCTGTTCTGCGTCAGGCTGCCGACCGCGCGCAGCGAGGCGCCCAGCGCCGTGCCGACGATCACCAGCGCCACCAGCACTTCCAGCAGGGTAAAGCCGCGTTGTCGTTGAAGGCGCATCTAGTCCACCGTGAAATGGCCGATGCCGTCGGCGCGGATGGCGATGCTGGCATCGCCGCCGCTGAGGGTCAGCACAAAGGGTTTGTCGACCGGCTCGCGGCCGAAGACGATGCGCAGGTTGCCGGCGTCCGGGATGCTCGGCGGCGGATCCAGCATCAGCGTGATGGGGCCGTGCTTGAATTCGCGCTCGCGCAGCAGGTCGTCCTGCACCGCCAGCGTCCATTCCCGCTCGTTGCGGATCAGGAAGCGGTAACCGTCCGGCCCCGCCTCGAAGGCGATCTGGCGGTTGCGCACGATCGCCTCGTCGCGTGCCAGTTGCAGCAGCAGCGCGATGCGCTGCGCGTCCTCACGCAAGGACTGCTTCTGGCCCGGCAGCGCGTTGAGCGACACCAGCCCAAGCGTGATGCCCAGGATGACCATCACCACCAGCAGTTCGATCAGCGTGAATCCACGCTGGCGGGCGGCGCGCATGAGCCGTGGTCCCCCTGCGATCAGTTATCCCAGGAGCCGATGTCGGCATCGTCGCCGGTGCCGCCCGGCGCGCCGTCGGCGCCGTAGGAGAACACATCGACCTCGCCCTTGATGCCGGGCGAGAGGAACTGGTATGGATTGCCCCAAGGGTCTTTCGGCATTTTTTCCAGGTAGCCGCCGGACTTCCAGCCATTGGCGGCCGGGCCGGTGGTCGGCTTGGTCAGCAGCGCCTGCAGGCCTTGCTCGGTGGTCGGGTAGCGCTGGTTATCCAGCTTGTACAGCTTGAGCGCCTGCATGACGGTGGCGATATCGACCTTGGCCGCGGCGACTTTCGATTCGCCGGTGCGGCTGAGCAGCTTGGGCACCACCAGCGCCGCCAGCACACCCATGATGACCACGACCACCATGATTTCAATCAGCGTAAAGCCACGCGCGGCGGCACGACGGGGGACGAAGAGTTTTTTCATATTCGATAACAGGTAAAAGTGAGTGCAGAGTATAAGGCCGAATCGCCGCCGCCAGCGAAACCAGAGAACGATTTTTGCGCCGGCAGGCTTAAACAGCGCTTAACCGGACACGCCTCGCGTCCGGTTTTTACCGCGATTTACTCAATCGCGCTGACGGGCGGTGGCGTCGATGCGGCGCAGCGCGCCCTCGTTGCCGGCACCGTTGATCTCCGCCACGGCGGCCGAGGTTCTGGCCACCTGCGGCGCGTTCTGGACGAACGGCGCGAT
The DNA here is from genome assembly GCF_040362985.1 of Duganella caerulea. NCBI lineage: Bacteria > Pseudomonadati > Pseudomonadota > Betaproteobacteria > Burkholderiales > Oxalobacteraceae > Duganella > Duganella caerulea. The sequence goes on from NZ_BPWJ01000005.1 coordinate 374,258, forward strand.
GCCCAGCGCGGCGTCGATCTCGCGCGGGTAGATCACGTAACCGCGCGTGATCACCGCCGCCACCTTGCGCACGTCGGCGATATCCTTGGTTGGATCGCCATCCACCAGCACCAGGTCGGCCAGCTTGCCGGCCGCGATGCTGCCACGGTCGTTGCTGGTGCGGGTGTAGCGGGCGCCGTTGCGGGTCGCCACCTGCAGGGCCTGGGCCGGCGTCAGGCCGGCCTTGACCAGCAGCGCCAGCTCCGAATGCAGCGTGAAGCCGGCGATATCGTCGGTGCCGGCCACGATGGGCACACCGGCCTTGTACATGATGCCGACGAATTCCACCATCTTGCCGTAGGACTTCTGGTAGCGCTTGAGGGTGGCGTCGCCGTCGATCTTCATGGCGCCGACCGCGAGGCTGCGCGCCACGTCCGGCGGCATGTTGGCGGCGAAGGCGCGGTAGGGTTCATTGAGGTCGCCGTCCTTCTGCTGGATGAAAGCGAAGGCCGACATGGTCGGGTCAATCGAAATCTGCTTTTTCACCAGGCCGGCCACGAAGTCCTTGAACGGCTTGGTGTTGAAGTCCATGTCGGCCACTTTTTCGGCCGGCAGCAGGAAGCGGTTCAGGTTACGCGTCTCGGTATCCGGCTTGACGAGGAAGTTCAGCAGCACCTGGTTGATGTGCTGGATCTCGTCGTAGCCGGCGTCCAGCGCCTCCTGCGCGCGCAGGCCGGCCGGAATGTGGCCGGACACCCGCATGCCGCGGCTGTGGGCATAGGCCACGGTGTCCTTCAGGATCGCCTTGGGGAAGGAGTTGTAGATCTTCAGCTGCGGATAGCCGCGCTCCGCGTACCAGTCGACCGCCTCCTTCGCGCCCGCCAGGTCCTTGATGACGAAGCCGTTGTTGGCGCTGAACGGACTCTCGCCCTCCAGGAAGCCGGCCGGCACCACCTGTGGCGCCAGCAGCTTGCCGGCCGCGGTTTCGTCGAGCATCGCCTGCAACTGCTTGTTGTCGTTGCCCATATCGCGCACACTGGTCACGCCGGTGGACATGTTCAGCGCGCCGGACCAGCGGTCCACGTGGCCATGCATGTCGAACAGGCCAGGCAGCACGATGCGGCCGCCGGCGTCGATGGTGTTGTCGGCCTCGCGCACCGGCGAGCCGGCCGGCAGCACGGCGGTGATGCGGCCGCGCAGCACGTAGATGTCGGACGGGGCGCCGACGGTGGCCTTGTCGCTGTCGAACACGCGGGCGTTGCGCACCAGCGTCAGGCCGGTGAGCGGGTGCTGCAGCCTGGCCGCCAGCTCTTCCAGCATGCGGTTCTCGGCTTTTTTCTGGCGCACGGCCAGCTCCGGCGCGGCGCCCTGCCAGCCCTCTTCCAGCATGTTGGCGAAGCCGGGGATGATCACGCCGAACAGGCGCGGACTGGCGCCGGTGGTGGCCCAGTAAAACGCCGGCGACAAGCCGACGCCGGTCTGCGCCACCAGTTGCACGGTCTGTTTCGCGCCGCTGCCGCTGCTGACTTCCAGCGTATCGAGCACGGTCTGCGACAGCGTGCCCGATGGCAGCAGGGCCAGTTTATGCTCGGGCGCCGCGGCCAGCGCGGTGATGTAGGCGGAGACAGTTTCGAAGGAACCGTTCAGCGGCAGGTAGCCGGCCGGGCCGCTGACGGCCTTGGTGCCCTGCTCGGAGGTCGACTTCCATTCGGCCTGGCCGCCCGTGCGCGCGAAGCGCTCGTCGACCACCGCGCCGAAGGTGGAGTTGCCCTTGACGCTGTACTCGGTCATCACGCCGTCGGCGCCCATGCGGAATTGCTCCGTCAGTTCCGGGCCACGGCCGTTGTTCTTGAAGATGAAACGCACCTTGGTCAGGCCGTCGTCCTGGCGCTCGACGGCTTGCTCGCCGATCTGCTTGCCGTTTTCGGCGATGATCAGGTATTTGATGTTGGCGGCGGCGGTGGCCACCTGCGCGGCGAACGCCATGGACAGCGCCAGCGGCAGTACAGCGAGTCGTTTCATCAGCAAGATAGTCTCCTTCCGTTTAGTGTTATTTTTTTGCGCAGACCGGGCAATCGCCATTGCGTCCCACACCGATGCTGGTCCACTCCATGTGCAGGCCGTCCAGCATCAACAGGCGCCCGGCCAGCGAGGCGCCCACGCCCATCAGCAGCTTGAGCGCTTCGGCCGCCTGCATCGCGCCCACCACGCCCACCAGCGGCGCGAACACGCCCATGGTGGAACAGGCCACGTCCTCGAACTTCTGGTCCTGCGGGAACAGGCAGGAATAGCAGGGCTGCGCACCGCCGCGCGGATCGAACACGCTGACCTGGCCGTCGAAACGTATCACCGCCCCCGATACCAGCGGCCTGCCCAGCGCGACGCAGGCGCGGTTGACGGCGTGGCGGGTGGCGAAGTTGTCGGTGCAGTCGAGCACCACGTCGGCCCGCGCCACCAGTTCGGCCAGGCGGGCGTCGTCCACGCGCTCGGTCAGCGCGGTGACTTCGATCTCGGGATTGATCTGCGCCAGCGTGATGCGCGCCGATTCGGCCTTGGGCTGGCCGACCCGCTCCGTGGTGTGGGCGATCTGGCGCTGCAGGTTGGTGAGGTCGACGGTGTCGTTGTCCACCAGCGTGATGTGGCCGACGCCGGCCGACGCCAGGTACATGGCGGCCGGCGATCCGAGGCCGCCGGCGCCGATCACCAGCGCATGCGCGGCCAGCAGCTTTTGCTGGCCTTCGATGCCGATTTCGTCGAGGAGAATGTGGCGCGAATAGCGCAGCAGTTGCGAGTCGTTCATCGTCTCAGGCCGGCGGCGCGCCCGCCGTTATTGGGTCACGGGTTGTTTCAGGGCCGGCTTCTTGTCGCTGGCCTTGGGCTTGGAATCCTGCTTGGCGGCTGGCTTGACGGCCGGCTTGCTGTCCGACTTGATCTCGCCAACCTCGCCGCCGGCGGCGGGCGCCGCCTCCACCTTCGACAGCTTGACCGGCAAGCCCTTGAAGTGGTTGATCGCCTGCGCCAGCTGGAAGTCGTCCTTGGAACCGAATTCCACCGGCTTGGCTTTCTTCGCCAGCGAGGCCGCGCGCTGCTCGTCTTCCAGCTCGTCCCGCTGCGCGGTCAGGGCCTTCTGCGCGGCGCTGTCGCCGTCCGGGTCCTTGTCGTTGTTCAGGTGCTTTTGCAGGTCGGATTCGCGCACGCGCAGGCTGTTCAAGCCGTCGCCGTCGGCGGTTTCATCGACCATCAAATCCGGCACGATGCCGCGCGCCTGGATCGAGCGGTTGTGCGGCGTGTAGTAGCGCGCCGTGGTCAGCTTGACCGCGGTGTCGGCGGTCAGCTGGCGCAGCGTCTGCACCGAGCCCTTGCCGAAGGTCTGCGTGCCCATGATGGTGGCGCGCTTGTAGTCCTGCAGCGCGCCGGCGACGATCTCCGAGGCCGACGCCGAACCGGCGTTGACCAGGACGACCATCGGCACATCCTTGAGCGCGGCCGGCAGCTTGGCCAGCGGATCGTTCTTGGCGCGCGTGGAATAGAACTCGCTGCGGCCGTAGAAGGTCTGCTTGGAGTCGAGCAGCTGGCCGTTGGTCGAGACGATCACCGAGTCCTTGGGCAGGAAGGCGGCCGAGACACCGATCGCGCCCGGCACCACGCCGCCCGGATCGTTGCGCAGGTCCAGCACCAGGCCCTTGATGTGCGGGTCCTGCGCGTACAGGGCGGTGAGCTTGCGCGCCATATCCTCGACGGTCGGCTCCTGGAACTGCGAGATGCGCAGCCAGGCGTAGCCCGGCTCGATCATCTTGGCCTTGACGCTCTGCACGCGGATCTCCTCGCGCACGATGGTCAGGTTGAGCGGCTTGTCCTCGTCCTTGCGGCTGATGGTGACGGTGACCTTGGAGTGCGGCTCGCCGCGCATCTTCTTGACGCTTTCATCCAGCGTCAGTCCCTTGATCGGCGTGCCGTCGATGCGGGTGATCAGGTCTCCGGTCTTGATGCCGGCCTTGAACGCGGGCGAATCCTCGATCGGCGAGACCACCTTGATGTAGCCGTCCTCCATGCCGACCTCGATGCCGATGCCGACGAATTTGCCGGCCACGGTCTCGCGCATTTCGCGGAAGGCTTTCTTGTCGAGGTAGACCGAGTGCGGGTCGAGCGAGGCCACCATGCCGGAAATGGCCTCGGTGAGCAGCTTCTTGTCGTCGACGTTTTCAACGTAGTCGGTCTTGATCAAGCCGAAGACGTCGGACAGCTGGCGCAACTCCTCCAGCGGCAGCGGCGAGCCGGTGACCTTTTGCGCGATGGCGGAAAACTGCAGGGAGACGGCAACCCCGGCCACCATCCCAAGGCCGATCAGGCCGATGCTCTTGACTTTGTTGCCCATTTTTTCCGCAAACCTTAAAACTTGACCCAGCCAGCCGGATCGAATGCCGTGCCCTGATGGCGAAGCTCAAAGTATAGCCCCGATTCCTCGTTGCCGCCGCTGTTACCTGCGCTGGCAATCGAGTCGCCGGGTTTGACGACGTCGCCGACCCGTTTGAGCAGCGACTCGCAATTGCCGTAGATGCTCCAGTACTGGCCGCCGTGGTCGACGATGATCATGTTGCCGAAGCCGCGCAGCCAGTCGGCGAAAATGATTTTGCCGCCGGCGATGGCGCGGATCTCGGCGCCCTCGCCGGTGCGGATGAACATCCCCTTCCAGCTTGGGCCGTCGCCGCGCTTGGTGCCGAATTTGGCGGCGATCTTGCCGCTGACGGGCGCGCGCAGCTGTCCCTTGAGGCTGGCGAACGGCGCGCCGGACGGCACGGCCGGCGCCAGCGCGATATCCGCCGCCTTGGCCGCCGGCCTGGCCGGTTCCTCCTCGCGCGGCGGCGGCTTGACCGGTTCCGGCGGGCGGGCAGGCTGCTGCGCCACTTTCGGTTCGTCGGCGTCGATGGCGTCGGGCTTGGACGGCGGCGGCTTGATGGTGCCGGACTTGGCGGCGTTGGCCTTGGCCAGGCGCTGGCGTTCCGCCTCGGCCGCAGCCTTGGCCTTGGCCAGCGCGCGCGCGTCTGCTTCGGCCTTGGCCCTGGCTTCCGCTTCAGCCCTGGCGCGGGCGGCGGCCAGTTCCTGCCGCTTCTTCTCGGCCGCGGCGGCGATCGCCTGCTCCTGGATCAGCTTGCCCAGCTTGTCGACCAGGCCGGTCAGGCGCTGCTCGTCACGCTCGACATTGCCGGCTTCCTTGCGCTGGGCCACCAGTTTCTTCGACAGCGAAGCCAGCAGCGCGGCGCGGCGCGACTTCTCCTGCTCCAGCTTGGCCTTCTGTTCCATTTCCTCGGCCGCGATTTCCTGCAGCTCGTCCTTGGCGTTCTGCGCCTCGGCCTGGTTGACCTCGACCGCCTTCAGGTTGGCGCGCAGCGAGTCCAGCAGCCGCGCCTGCGCCTGCGACACGTAGGACATCATCTGCAGGTCGCGGTTGATACGGTTGGGGTTGTCGCCGGACAGCAGCAGCTTGATGCGGTCCTCGTTGCCGGCGACGTATTGTTCGCGCAGCAGCTTGGCCAGCTGCTGTTTCTGCTGGGCGACCGTGGCCGCCAGCTTGTCGTGTTCGACGGCGAGCTGTTGCAGCTTGGTGTTGGTGTCGCCCTGCTCCTGCGCCAGATCGCGCAGCGAGCGGTTGGCGTCCGAGATCGCCTGTTCGGACTCGGCCAGCGTGTCGGCCGCGTCGTCCTTGGCGCTCTCGGTCTTGCCGATGTCTTTCTTGAGCGCGCTGAGTTTCTGCTGCAGGCTGGCGCGCTCGGCCTCGGCCGCCGCTTTCTGCTTGCTGCGCTCGGTGGTCTTGCTGAACGGCGCGGCGTGCGCGCCGTTCAGGATCATCAGCATCAGCGCCGCACTGGTGGCGGCGCCGCGCCAGCCTCGTAAGGAAAAATGCGACAAATTACTTGGCCTTGCCCTGGTTGGCCACGGCGGCTTGCGCTGCGGCGATGGCGTCGGCGTCGCCGAGGTAGTAGTGGCGGATCGGCTTCAGGTCGGCGTCCAGTTCGTACACCAGCGGCTGGCCGTTCGGGATGTTGAGGCCGACGATGTCGTCATCGCTGATGCCGTCGAGCATCTTGATCAGCGCGCGCAGGCTGTTGCCGTGGGCCGAGATGATGATCTTCTTGCCGGCGCGGATGGCCGGGGCGATTTCCTCGTCCCAGGCCGGCATCACGCGCGCCACGGTGTCCTTCAGGCATTCGGTCAGCGGGATCTGCGACTTGTCCAGGCCGGCGTAGCGCGGGTCGTTGAAAGAGGCGCGGTCGTCGTTCTCGGCCAGCGGCGGCGGCGGCGTGTCGTAGCTGCGGCGCCATACCAGCACCTGGTCGTCGCCGTACTTGGCGGCGGTCTCGCCCTTGTCCAGTCCTTGCAGCGCGCCGTAGTGGCGCTCGTTCAAACGCCAGTCGTTCTTGACCGGCAGGTACATCATGTCCATCTCGTCCATGGTCAGCCACAGCGTGCGGATCGCGCGCTTGAGCACCGAGGTGTAAGCCAGGTCGAAGGTGTAGCCGGATTCCTTGAGCACCTTGCCGGCCGCCTTGGCTTCGGCGATGCCCTTCTCGGTCAGGTCGACGTCGGTCCAGCCGGTGAAGCGGTTCGAGAGGTTCCAGGTGGACTCGCCATGGCGCATGAATACGATTTTATACATTTGAACTATCTTCAAAAAGGATTGAACGGGACGGAAAACCGGTACTGCGAGAACTCTTCCAGCTTCTATTTTATAATGCGCGCATTGACTTAAACCATTGGAACCCTGTGAAATTCTTCATTGACAATATTTTCATCATCGCCATCGTGGTCCTCTCGGGCGGCGCCCTGCTCTGGCCGGTACTGACGCAGCGCGGCAAACGCGCCAGCGCGCAAGAGGTGACGCTGTTGATCAACCGCAGCAAAGCCACCGTTGTGGATGTTCGTGAAGCAACGGAATTTGCCGCTGGCCACTTGCCGGATGCCAAGAACATTCCGCTGGGCGAGCTGTCCAAGCGCATTGGCGAACTGGACAAGTTCAAGAGCAAGAGCGTGGTCCTGGTCTGCCAGAGCGGCGCGCGCGCCAACTCGGCGGCCGGCGTGCTGGCCAAGGCCGGCTTCGCGGACGTGGTCAACCTGGACGGCGGCATTGCCGCATGGCAAAAAGCCGGCTTGCCGCTGGCCAAATAAGGAGGTCAAGATGACTGCCCGTGTAATCATGTACACCACCGCCGTATGTCCCTACTGCGTGCGCGCCGAGCGCCTGCTGGAAGCCAAGGGCGTGACCACGCTGGAAAAGATCCGCGTCGACCTGGATCCGCAACAGCGCATGCTGATGATGGAAAAGACCGGCCGCCGCACCGTGCCGCAGATCTATATCGGCGAAACCCACGTCGGCGGCTTCGACGATTTGTACGCGCTGGAGCAGGCCGGCCGCCTGACCCCCTTGTTAAACGGCTAAGCGCCCCAAAATAACAACGAGAGGGCCGCAGAAATAGTTTGAAATCTTAATGGTTTTGATACAATTGCCCTCGCGTTTGATTTGAGCTCCATACCAAGCCAACATATTCCGAGCGGCGCGTGCCGCTCGTTTTCACTATAACGAAAGCGTTCCATGTCTGACGAAAACCTGCAACCAGTATTCCAAATCCAACGCGTCTACCTGAAAGACATGTCGCTGGAACAACCGAACTCCCCAGCAATCTTCCTGGAACAGGAAGCGCCATCGATCGAAGTCGCCCTGGACGTCGGCGCCGAGCCGCTGGCCGATGGCGTGTTCGAATCGACCGTCACCATCACCGTGACCGCCAAAGTCAAAGACAAGGTCGCTTTCCTGGTTGAAGGCAAGCAAGCCGGTATCTTCGAAGCGCGCAACATCCCAGCCGAGCAGCTCGATCCGCTGCTGGGCATCGGTTGCCCGAACATCGTCTACCCTTACCTGCGCGCCAACATCGCCGACGTGATCACCCGTGCCGGTTTCCCACCAGTGCACCTGGCCGAGATCAACTTCGAAGTGTTCTACCAGCAGCGCATGCAAGCGATCGCCGACGCGGCCGCCGCAGCACCAGCAGCAACCGACGGCGCCGCGACCACGCACTAAGCCGTTTCTGAAGTATGACGCTGCCGGACGCCACGTCCGGCAGCGGTATCACCCCGACACGCCGCGCCTTCGCGCGCTGTCCCTCTGCAAGGTAAGCCATGACTTTTCCCCGTTTGATTGCCGGTCTGACCCTGATGCTGGCGGTAAGCGCCGGGCACGCGTTCGACTTCAAAACGGTAGGCGCCGCGCCCGTGATCCTGTACGACGCGCCATCGACCAAGGGCGGCAAGCTGTTCGTCGTACCGCGTGGCACGCCGCTGGAAGTGGTGCTGGCCTACGGCGAATGGCTCAAGGTGCGCGACGTCACAGGCGAGCTGGCCTGGACCGAGGCCAAGGGCCTGACCGCCAAGCGCAACGTCATCATCCGCACGCCCAACCTGAAGATCCGCGCCACGCCGGACGACAGCGCCGCGCCGGTGTTCGTCGCCGACAAGGGCGTACTGCTGGAAGTGACCGAATCGGCCGCCGGCGGCTGGCTCAAGGTGCGTCACCGCGACGGCCTGGTCGGTTACGTCAAGAATTCCGAAGTCTGGGGCATATAATTGCCGTAGCGGCGCCATCAGGCGTCGAATGAGGTCCCATGCAAGATAATCCAAACAAAGCCGCGGGCACCGTCCGCAAGGTGGCCGTGCTCGGCTCGGGCGCCTGGGGCACCGCCGTCGCCATGGCGCTGGCCCAGCGTCACGACGTCATGCTGTGGGGCCGCAACCGCGACGCCATGCAAGACATGGCGCGCGCGCGCGAAAACAGCGCCTACCTGCCCGGCCATCCCTTCCCCGCTGGCCTACAGGTCACCGACGATTTCGACGCCGCGCTGGCCCACGTGGCCGGACCGGACAGCCTGCTGATCGCCGCCTGCCCGGTGGCGGGCCTGCGTCCGCTGCTGGAGCAGCTGAAGACGCGGGCGATACCGAACGTGGTCTGGCTGTGCAAGGGTTTTGAATACGGCACCGGCCTGCTGCCGCACCAGATCGTGCGGCAAGTGCTGGGCGCCGGCGTGGCCGGCGGCGCCTTGTCCGGCCCGTCGTTCGCGCAGGAAGTGGCCAGGGGCCTGCCGTGCGCGCTGACCATCGCCTCCGACTCGGCCGCGTTGCGCGACTGCGTGGTGGCGGCCGTCCACGGCGGCAATATCCGCGTGTACTCCAGCGAAGACCTGGTCGGCGTGGAAGTGGGCGGCGCGGTGAAAAACGTGCTGGCCATCGCCACCGGCGTGGCCGACGGCCTGGGGCTGGGCTTGAACGCGCGCGCCGCGCTGATCACGCGCGGGCTGGCGGAAATCACCCGCCTCGGCACCGCGCTGGGCGGGCAGACCGAAACCTTCATGGGCCTGACCGGCATGGGCGACCTGATCCTGACCTGCACCGGCGACCTGTCGCGCAACCGCCGCGTCGGCCTCGGGCTGGCGCAGGGCAAGCCGCTGGACGCCATCGTGCACGAGCTGGGCCACGTGGCCGAAGGCGTGCCGTGCTCCAAGGCCGTGCGCGAACTGGCGGCCCGGATGGGCGTCGACATGCCGATCACCAACGCGGTGGCCGGCGTGCTGTTCGACGGCGACCAGCCGCAAGCGATGGTCTCGCGCCTGCTGGCCCGCGACCCCCGCGATGAAAAAGTGAAGCGTTAGTCCTCGGCCGCCTCTTCCTTGGCGGCGCGCATCCATTCGACCAGCGGGTAGGCATCCTTCAGGCCGCTGGCGATCATCGGCACCAGCAGCTCCGGCTTGTTCAGCGGCAGGTCGACCTCGGTCCAGACAAAGAAACTCTTCAGCTTGATGTATTCGATGTGCTGGTGCTCGGGGTCGTAGCCCTTGGGCGGACGCATCAGCTTGCCTTCGTTCTGGATGTCGCCGAAGGTGGCTTTCAATTTTTTATTCTTCAGCACCTTGCTGAAGCCGGCCGCGTCCTCGACCATGTGCTGGCGCAGCGCCTTCAGCCGCGCCGGCGGCGGCATGTATTCGCCGGCACCAAACAGCAGCTTGCCGCTGCCGTCGATCTGCATGTAATACGTCGGCCCGCCGGCCTTGCTCGGACGGCGCAAATCGTTCGGCGCCACCGCGGCCGAGAAGCGCGTCTTGTACGGGCTCTTGTCATGCGCGAAGCGCACGTCGCGGTTGATGCGGAACATCGCCTTCTTCGGATTGCAGAACTTGACGGCGGCGTCGAACTTGCCCAGCTCGCCTATCATCTCCGTCACCACCTGCAGGAATTCTTCCCGCAGGATGTCGTAGCGCGGTTTGTTCATGATGAACCAGGGACGGTTGTTGTTGTCCGCCAGTTCCTTGAGAAATTGAGTCAGGTCACGCAGGTGCATTCAGGTTCCTTATTTGGCGCCGGCCGGCCGCTTGCCGACCGTGATCTCGAGCGTGGTCTCGCGGCTCTTGCGCAAGATCCGCATTTTAGCGCTTCCGCCGGGAACGAGTTGGGCGATCAGATTGAGCATGTCGTTGGTGTCGGCCACCGGCTTGTCGTCCACCGACAGCAGGATGTCGCCCGGCTTCATGCCGCCCTTGTCGGCCGGGCCGTTGCGCACCACGCCGGCGATGATGGCGCCGCTCTGCCGCGTCAAGCCGAAGCTCGACGCCAGCTCGGGCGTGATCTCCTGCGTCTCCACGCCGATCCAGCCGCGCACCACGTGGCCGGACTTGATGATGGCCTCCATCACCGACTTGGCGGTCGACACCGGAATGGCGAAGCCGATGCCCACCGAGCCGCCCGACTGCGAATAGATCGCCGAGTTAATCCCCAGCAGGTTGCCGTTGGCGTCCACCAGCGCGCCGCCGGAATTGCCGAAGTTGATCGCGGCGTCGGTCTGGATGAAGTTCTCGAAGTGGTTGATGTGCAGGTTGTTGCGCCCCAGCGCGGAGATGATGCCCATCGTCACGGTCTGGCCAACGCCGAACGGATTGCCGATGGCCAGCACCACGTCGCCCACCCGCGCCTGCTCGGCCTGGCCCAGCACGATCACCGGCAGCTTGTCGAGCGCGATCTTGATGACGGCCAGGTCGGTCTCGGGATCGGTGCCGACCACCTTGGCGGCGGCCTTGCGCCCGTCGGCCAGGATCACCTCGATCTCGTCGGCCGCCTCCACCACGTGGTTGTTGGTCAGGATGTAGCCTTCGCCGGAGACGATCACGCCCGAGCCCAGGCTGGACTCGTCGTCGTCGTTCTCGCCGTCGTGGTCGCGGTCGCCGAAGAATTTCTTGAAGAAGGGGTCGCGCAGCAGCGGATGCTTGCCGCGCTTGGGTTTCTTGCTGGTGATGATGTTGACCACGGCCGGCATGGCCCGCCCCGCCGCCGCCCGGTAGGAACCGACCGCCACGCCGGGCGCCTTACCCGGTCCCGCCTCCAGCGTCACGGCCGGATGGTCGGCGTTGCCGATCTGCTGCGAGCGCACCGGCGCGAGCCGTTCCGGCCCCACCGCCGTGTAGACGAAATACAGTGCCAATACGACGGTCACCGTTTGCGCAAACAATAACCAGAGTCGTCGCATAGCGTTCAGCCTGCCGTCCCACGGACGGCGTCCTTGTTATTTCTTCAGAGAGTCGCGGATTTCGCGCAGCAGCACGATGTCTTCCGGGGTCGGCGCCGGCGCCGCGGCCGCTTCCGCCGCCACTTCCTTGGTGTTCAAATGGCGCGCCTTGTTCATCAGCCGCACCATCTGGAAGATCACGAAGGCCAGGATGATGAAGTTCAGCAGGATGGTGGCGAAATTACCGTAGGCGAACACCGCGCCCAGCTTTTTCGCTTCGGCCAGGCTCAGGTGCGGATCCTGGCCGTTCAGCGCGATATAGTAATTGGCGAAATCCAGCCCGCCGAACAGTTTGCCGATCGGCGGCATGATGATGTCGGCCACCAGCGAGTCGACGATCTTGCCGAACGCGCCACCGATGATCACGCCAACGGCGAGGTCGACCACATTGCCCTTCATCGCGAATTCTTTAAATTCCTGCATCATTGCCATTCTTCTATCCTCGCTCTGTGGTCATTTGTGAACAAAACTGCGTCTGGATCATACTATTTTTTCAATTGGATTCCAAACTCGCTCGCGCCATGCGCGTTGGACACCGATTTACGCTATAAATTTGTCTTGCATCAATATCTATCGCTTGCGCTCCGTCAGTAGGGGATGGGCCGGCAAAAATCAAGTCCAAAACGGTGCGCAAATGCCCGCAATTGGGGTTACGGCAACGTTTTTGCTTTAATTCGTATCACGCTTACCTTATAATTTAAGGTTGCTAGAAGCGATATTCGTGCTTCAACAAGTTTCAGATTTTGTTCGCGGTTTTCGGATTTTGTTCGCACTTTGACTGATTGGGGTTTGTATGAGTATCGAAAAGCAGGTCGATTCGGGCCGACGCGGATTGCTCGTCGCAACAGGCGCGGCGGGTGGCGTAGTGGGCCTGGCAACCGCCGGGGCACTGGTAAGCACGTTCCAACCTTCCGAGCGCGCCAAGGCCGCCGGCGCACCGGTGGAAGTGGATATTTCCAGCCTCAATCCCGGTGAAATGAAAACCGTCGAATGGCGCGGCAAGCCGGTCTGGATTATCAAGCGTACCCCTGAAATGGTGGCCTCGCTGAAAAAGACCGACGGCAAGGTGGCCGACGCCGACTCCAAGCGCAACCCGGAGGAATTCACCCCGGAATACGCCCGCAACGAATGGCGTTCGCGCAAGCCGGAGATCCTGGTGGCGGTCGGCATCTGCACCCACCTGGGCTGCTCGCCATCGTCCAAATTCACTCCCGGCCCGCAGCCATCGCTGCCGGACGACTGGGAAGGCGGCTTCCTGTGCCCATGCCACGGCTCGACCTTCGACATGGCCGGCCGCGTGTTCAAGAACAAGCCGGCGCCGGACAATCTGCAGGTGCCGCGTCACATGTTCCTGAGCGACACCAAGCTGATCATTGGTAAAGACGAGAAAGGCGAGGCGTAAATCATGGCGGCTTTCAAAGAGACTAAATTCCCGGCCGATGCACCGGCCGCACAAAAAGCACTGGGCTGGGTCGACGACCGCTTCCCGCTGACCAAGCTGTGGAACGACCAATGGGGCAAATACTACGCCCCGAAAAACTTCAACTTCTGGTACATCTTCGGCTCGCTGGCCATGCTGGTGCTGGTGCTGCAGATCGTCACCGGCATCTTCCTGACCATGCACTACAAGCCGGACGCCAACCTGGCCTTCGGTTCGGTCGAATACATCATGCGCGAAGTACCGTGGGGCTGGCTGGTGCGCTACATGCACTCGACCGGCGCCTCGGCCTTCTTCATCATCGTCTACCTGCACATGACGCGCGGCCTGCTGTACGGCTCGTACCGCAAGCCACGCGAGCTGATCTGGCTGTTCGGTTTCGCCATCTTCCTGTGCCTGATGGCAGAAGCCTTCTTCGGCTACCTGCTGCCATGGGGCCAGATGTCGTACTGGGGCGCCCAGGTGATCGTCAACCTGTTCGGCGCCATCCCGCTGATCGGCCCTGACCTGTCGCTGTGGATCCGCGGCGACTACGTGGTGTCCGACGCCACCCTGAACCGCTTCTTCGCCTTCCACGTGATCGCGATCCCGCTGGTGCTGCTGGGTCTGGTGGCTGCCCACCTGATCGCGCTGCACGAAGTCGGCTCGAGCAACCCGGACGGCATCGAAGTGAAGGAAAACCTGGGCGCCGACGGCCACCCGGTCGATTCCATCCCTTCGCACCCTTACTACACCGTGCACGACCTGTTCGGCGTATCGATCTTCCTGCTGATCTTCAGCGCCGTGGTGTTCTTCGCCCCGGAAATGGGCGGCTACTTCCTGGAATATAACAACTTCCTGCCGGGCGACTCGCTCAAGACCCCTCTGCACATCGCGCCGACCTGGTACTTCACCGCGTTCTACTCGGTGCTGCGCGCCACCACCGCCGACTTCATGTGGGTGCTGATGTTCTTCGTGGCCGCCTACGTGGTGTTCATCTGGCTCAAGTCGCGCCTGTCGAGCGCGGTCAAGACCGTGATCGCCGCGATCGCGCTGGTGGCCATCGTCGGCATGCTGCCGCAGGTGCTCGACGCCAAGTTCTGGGGCGTGGTGTTCTTCGGCGGCTCGGTGGTGATCCTGGCCTTCCTGCCATGGCTGGACAAGTCGCCGGTCAAGTCGATCCGCTACCGCCCGAGCTGGCACAAGTATGTGTACGCCGTGTTCTTCTTCTGCTTCCTGTCGCTGGGCTACCTGGGTACCCTGCCGCCGACCGAAGGCCGCACGCTGTTCTCGCAAGTATGCACCCTGCTTTACTTTAGCTTCTTCCTGTTCATGCCTTGGTGGAGCGCCATGGGCACGTTCAAGAAGGTCCCGGACCGCGTAGTGTTCCACGCGCACTGATCGACGCCTCCCGCTAAAGTACACAAAGGACATTACATGAATTTTTCTAAAAAACTGCTCGCCATCCTGGCCCTGGTGCCAGGCCTGGTACTGGCCAACGAAGGCGGCGTCGCCCTCGACAAGGCGCCTGACCGTTCGAATAACATGGCGGCCCTGCAAAACGGCGCCAAACTGTTCGTCAACTACTGCCTGAACTGTCATAATGCGTCCTCGATGCGCTACAACCGTCTGCGCGACCTCGGTCTGACGGAAGAGCAAATCAAGGCCAACCTGCTGTTCACCGGCGACAAGGTCGGCGAAATGATGACCACCACGATGAACCCGAAAGACGCGAAAGCATGGTTCGGCGTGGTGCCGCCGGACCTGTCGGTGATCGCGCGCGCGAAAGCCTCGGGCGCCGGCAGCGGCGGCGACTACCTGTACACCTACCTGCGCACCTTCTACAAGGACGACACCCGCCCGACCGGCTGGAACAACCTGGTGGTCAACAACGTGGCGATGCCGCACGTGTTGTGGGAACTGCAGGGCGTGCAGAAGGTCAAGATGGAAGAAGTGGCCGACCCGCACGAGGAAGGCAAGAAGATCCATCACTTTGCCGGCTTCGAGCAAGTCACGCCGGGCAAACTGAGCAAGCTGGAATACGACACTGCGGTGGCCGACCTGGTCGGTTACATGGAGTGGATGGCGGAGCCTGCAGCGCAGACCCGCAAAAAACTGGGCGCATGGGTGGTGCTGTTTATGGCCGGCTTCGCCTTCCTGGCATGGCGCTTGAACGCGTCGTTCTGGAAAGAAGTTAAATAATCGAGAGTGCCGGCTAGCCGGCGCTTGTTTTGCGATGCCCGCGTTGGCGGGCGATCGATCCGGGGTGATCCGTTCGCGGCTTCACCCCCTTTGTTCTTCTAAGGAACTATAAAAATGATGGTTCTCTATTCGGGTACAACCTGCCCATTTTCGCAACGCTGCCGTCTGGTCCTGTTTGAAAAAGGCATGGACTTCGAAGTGCGCGATGTCGACCTGTTCAACAAGCCGGAAGACATCTCGACCATGAATCCCTATGGTCAGGTGCCCATCCTGGTGGAACGTGAATTGATCCTGTACGAATCGAACATCATCAATGAGTACATCGACGAACGCTTCCCGCATCCGCAGCTGATGCCGGCCGACCCGCTGATGCGCGCCCGTGCGCGCCTGATGCTGTTCAACTTCGAGAAAGAATTGTTCGTCCACGTGCACGTGCTGGAAAGCGAACGCGCCAAGAGCAACGACAAGAGCCACGACAAGGCGCGCGCGGAAATCCGCGACCGCCTGACCACGCTCGCGCCGCTGTTCCTGAAGAACAAGTACATGCTGGGCGATGAGTTCTCGATGCTGGACGTGGCGGTCGCGCCGCTGCTGTGGCGCCTGGATCACTACGGCATCGAACTGTCGAAGACCGCGGCCCCGCTGATGAAGTACGCCGAGCGCATCTTCTCGCGTCCTGCCTACATCGAAGCGCTGACGCCGTCGGAAAAGGTCATGCGCCGTTAATCGGACGCGGGCCGATTTACTTGAAGTCTATCGGCGCGTTTGCCGGCCTTAGCGGGCGGCGCGCCGGGTTTTACTGCAGTCTGGAAGACCATGTCTGAAATCTCAACCAAGCCCTACATGCTGCGCGCCATTTATGAGTGGTGCACGGACAGCGGCTATACGCCCTACCTCGCCGTCAAGGTCGACGCCTCGACCACGGTGCCGATGGAATATGTGAAAAAAGGCGAAATCGTCCTCAACATCAGCTTCGGCGCCACCTCGGGCCTGAAGATGGACAACGACAGCATCCGCTTCCACGCGCGCTTCGGCGGTGTGTCGCGGGAGATCTACGTCCCGGTCAACAACGTCATGGCGATCTACGCCAACGAGAACGGCCAGGGGATGGCGTTCGAGCCGCAACTGGGCTTTGCCGAGCCACCAGCCGATGAGGAAACCAGCGCGCCGGCACCGGTGCTGGCCGCCGTTCCAGCGCCCGCGCAAGAGGTGAAAACCGAGGCGCCAAGCGCTCCGGAAGACGATACCGACCCGCCAAAAAAGGGTGGCCGTCCTACTCTCACGCGAATTAAATAGCGTATAATTCGCCCCGTACAAGTTTCGCCGACTTAGCTCATTTGGTAGAGCAGTTGATTTGTAATCATCAGGTGGCCAGTTCGAAACCGGCAGTCGGCACCAGAAATACGCAGGAATAACAAAGGGTTACATGCTTTGGCGTGTAACCCTTTTTTACTGCCGAAGCTGTTTGTACCCATCTATAGGCGCCATATAGGCAGCGTCGCATTTTTCAGAGGCGGTTCAACTTCCCTTTATAATCTAGTGAGCGCTACGAGCTAAAGGATCTGGGTATGACAGCAGATTTTGTTGTGTATATAGATGAAGCAGGGGACGAAGGTTTCAAGTTCCTAGAGGGTGAGCGTGGCAGCTCTCGTTGGTTTGTGCTCTCTGCAACAGTGGCTCGCAAGTCGAATGACCTACAGATGGTGAAGATTGCCAAGGATGCTCGTACGCTGCTAGGGAAGCCAGAAAAATTTGTTTTCCACTTTCGCGAGCTAAAGCATGAGCAGCGTATCCCTTGGTACGGCTTATCAGTGGAATGCCGGTCAAGACCGTCAACGTGCTCATTCATAAACCGTCAATTCCAAATCCTGAAAATTTTCAGCAAGAGGCGCACAAGCTTTACCGGTACGCGACTCGGCTGTTGCTGGAGCGAGTGAGTTGGTTATGCCGGGATTTTGCGCATGAGGGGAAATGCAGCGCGGACCTTGTATTTTCGAACAGGTCCGCTATGTCGTATGACGATTTACGGAGTTATTTGCAATTATTAAAACACCAGTCTGCGGCGTCCAGCGATATCAGCATCTACTGGCCAGCGATAAGTTGCGATAAGGTCCGAGCAGTTAACCACGATAAATTGGCTGGTTTACAGCTTGCCGATGCGGTCGCTTCAAGCGTTTTTTTTGCAGTGAACAAAACGCAGTATGGCGAGGTAGAAGAACGGTATTTACGTATGCTATTGCCAACTCTATACAAGAAGCAAAACCGGATAGAAGGCTATGGTCTTAAGCTATGGTGCAGCGACCAAGTAGAAAAACAAAGGCTCACTGAATTAGTGAGCCCTTAAATAAAAGTAGACCCCAGGTTCGAGGTTCCCACCCATTCGGGCTGCCGCCGTTAAGCGACCTCTACAAGTCCTGCGCTTGTCTACGCCAACATAGTACCAAGTTGCTCAAAATTGGGCAACCTTTACTTCCAAAATGCTGCATAGCAACATTCGCGATTACTTGACCATGCTCAAGATGCGGTCGATAGCCGCAAGCAGCTGATAAGGCTCACACCCCTCCATCCTGAAACGCTTCGCAATTCGTCGACGTATCCCGTCGCTATCGGGCAGCAGATTATCGAAATAGTTTTCCACCACCGGGCCGCGATACGGCGCATTCCCCGGTTTCTTCAACCGCTGGGCATGCGTGCGCCGTCCCATGCTACCAAGGCTCCATCTTCTTGGTTCGCGGGACCACTTTGGATGGCGCGGCCACACTTACCTTCTTGGGCTTGGTTGCTGGCACAGGCCGGCCACCTGCTGGCGCACAATCTGGCATAGTATCCAATATCAACGCTTCACCAGATTCACCAGATTTATCGTTTTGAGCCAACACGATCTCACCGCCGAGCAGTCGTAGAATCGTGAACAGCCGCTCGACGCTCGTGGCGGCTGGGTTCGCCTCGATCTTTGCATAGCTCTGTTGGGTCACTCCAAACAATGCGGCTACCTCGGCCTGCGACAAGCCTGCGTGCTTACGAAAGCCGACAAGTAGTGGTCGTAGTTGCTGCAAAGTTCGGATGGGGTAATCCATGATCAGGCTCCAATCACCTCTTACAGTATATAAGCTGTAAATTCAATTTACAGCTAGTGGGTTGTATTGGGTAATTTCGGCACGCCGAGCAACGATTCCGAATTTTTAGCCCAGCCGTCCAGCCAACCACAGCGCGACGTTGCTAGCGTACCGGTGAACCGAACGCATTGCGTGAGGCGTCGTCGCCAGACTGTTCCCCGGCGCCTCGCTCACGAAGTCCGGGCAGCCTGAGGCCGGATTCCAGTTGTAGTCGGCGAAGTGGTGGAAGGTGGACTGTGCAATCACCGGGCCGTTGCCGGCGGTCGCTTCGATTGCGACGGCGATGTTGAACGGGTTGCCGGTGGCCTTGCTGATGCCGGTGGCGATCACGCGTGCATTCGCCACGCCGGCCGGTGCGTCCACCGCGCCCTCATGCGGATGGGCCGGCAGATAATGCAGCAAGCCGTCTTCGGACTCGGCATCGCGCAACACGGGATGCGCCGGGCTGACGATGGCGATGCGTTGAGCGTCGCCGTTGGCTCCCGAATGGAAATTAGGCCACAGGATTTGCGGCGTGCCGCGATCGTCCGGCGCAGGCGGCAAGCTGCCCGCGACGCGATTGTGGTTATGGAAAATATGCATGGCGCCGATCACGTCTATCGAGCAGATGGAGCAGCCCAAATCCATATGGTCGCGCGTGATCATCAAGCCGCCGCCCCGGCGGTGGAACGCGGAGAGTCCCGCGCGGTCGTCGGTGTGCAAGCCGTCGCCGGTGTCGACCGCGAACAGCCATACCTGGCCGTAGTCCGACTCCGCCAATGTCGACAGCACCGGATCGGCACTGCCGACACTGACGCGGTCGCGCGCAGTCACCTCGAACAGCGGCTGACCATCATCGCCGGTCAAGCCGGCCAACAAGTCGCGCAGCAAAGAGAAGCGGCCGATATGCCAATCATTGTCGGTGGTGACGATGGTGGTCTGCAAAAGAATTTTGATGGGCTTGTTCATGGCGTCTTTCTTACAATTTGTGATCGATGAGATCGGACCATAGACCGCCTCCGGCGTCAAGCGCAAACGGGGTAGTCACCTGTCCACCTTAAAGGTAATCGCCGCATCAACCGGCGGGCCGCCCGGTTGATCAACCGCCGTTTCGAAGTGGCCGCCCAGTCGATTGCCGGCAGGATCCTCCAAAGTGCCACGGGCGACCAGCGTGTATTCGCCGGCCCGCCAGGGCGCTTGCGGCGTGAAGGTCCAGACCCTCTCGCCATCCTTTAACCGCACGCTGCCAGCGACGCGCCGGTGGCGATGGTCCGCAATCGCCAGGTAGCCGGCGTCACGGCCATCGATGGCGCCATCGAGTCTC
Source organism: Duganella caerulea (assembly GCF_040362985.1). Classification (NCBI taxonomy): domain Bacteria; kingdom Pseudomonadati; phylum Pseudomonadota; class Betaproteobacteria; order Burkholderiales; family Oxalobacteraceae; genus Duganella; species Duganella caerulea. The sequence goes on from NZ_BPWJ01000005.1 coordinate 393,874, forward strand.
ACCACCAGCGCCTGCTTCGACCCTGCCGCGACAGGCGACAACCGCCACGCCGACGGCATCGGACCACCCTCGCGGACAGGCCCAACATTCCAGCGCTGAAGAGGATGTCCGTCCAGCGTCAGCACAACGTCGTCCCCCGCCGCAAGGATCGGCCCCATCTCCTCGCGCGCAAGCAGGCCGGTCTTGACGCGGCCGGGATGCATCAGGATCGTCAGTATCTTGCCGTCCGGAGACCACAGCTCCTGCGGCAGAAACGGCTGCTGCACCGGCCTGCCATCGGCGTGCCGCAAGGCCAGCCTGGGCAGCACCGCCCCTTCGGGCGGCGCCGCAAACCGGATCGAGATGCGCAGCAGGTTGGCGGGAACCTCGGCCGCCGATGGCTGAACCTGCACCACGCCCGGCGCCGCTTGCACGGCAGCCGTCGCACTCAGCGCCGCAAACAAGGCGGCGACGATCAGTCGACCGGGCCGCACCGGTTACTCCGACGCCTTGATCAACTCAGGGAATCCCTCTTCCTTCATCAGTATGTCCACGCGCGGCTTGGCATACTGCTGCTGGAAGGCGTTGCCCCGGAAACTAAATTCCGGAAACGCGTATTCCGACACATGGTCGCTCAGGCGGAAGCTCAGCTCCTTCCCTATCGATACCAGTTGCAGCGCATCCCGCTCCAGCTGGCGGCGCACGACGACGATGGACTTGTCGTCGAGGTTGTCGACCCGCAGCGTGCCAGACAGCGGAACCTGCGCCACGTCCAGGCCAGTGACCTGCCCGTACGGCACGTTCTTCTCGATGCCTGGCCGAGCGCCCGCCGCCTCCAGCTGCGACACCGGAATCAGGTTCGACACACGGTTAAAATTCACCAGCAAAAGTACATCCTCGGCCTTGCCCTCGCGGGTCGTGGTATACGAGATCATGTCGGCGGGGGTGTTTCCATAGCCCAGTTCGGCGACGGTCTTGCCGCGGATATGGGCGCCATCCTTCAGGTCGTCGAGCGGGATGGTCACCAGCGGCGTGCAGGTGTACGCGGCCACCAGGTAAGACTTGCCGCCCCAGCTGGCAAAGCTCATCGCCCGCACCGGCGCCCGCGTTTCGATCAGGTTGTGGCCGGCATGATAGATCTCCACCGAGGTGACCGACTGCTCGGAGCCAAATGGATACTTGATGCGCCGCAGCGTCGAGGCAAAGTCCTGGTTGGAGAGGCCGGCGACGAACAGCTCGCCGTTGCGCCACTTCATATCGGTGGCGGTGAAGCTGCGCTCAGGCGTGTCGCGCCAAAAACTGTTGTCCGTGGTCGGCGCGTTGCGCAGCGCTATCGAGGTCGATGGCGCCGCCTGCAGGTTGATGCGGCGGGTCTTTTTGTCGCTGGTCACGACGATCAGCGCCGGCTTTTTCGCCGGGCCGTAGCTGACCGCCACATACACTTCGCCGGTGCCGGGCCGGACCACCATGTCCTCGACGGTGACCTTGGCGCCGCCGACTTCGCGCGACAAACGCGGCTCCAGGTCCAACACATTGAATATCGTGCCGGACGGCTGTTGCGCCGCCGCCGGCAGCGTGATCGCGTGGACGCGCGCCGCTTTCCAGTCGGCGACGAACAGGATGTTGTCCGGTCCGGCGGCAAGGCGGGAGATCGATTTCACGTCCGCCGCGGACGCGCCGGTGGCGGCAAGCAGCAAGCCGGATATGGCGATGAATGGGATGCGCATGAACTACTCCTATTGAAGATTGAAGATGAAATTCCAGCCGTGCTTACTTAACCGGTATCAGGACCGGCTTCTTCGCCTCCTTCACCATGAACACCAGGAACTTGGCCGGCTCGGTCGCGCTCGCGTTCCGGCCCACCGTATGGATGTCGCTCGGGCCTTCGTAAAATGTCTGGCCCGCCGTCAGCGTCTGTTCCTTGCCGCCTTTGACGCCCATGACGATGGAGCCTTCCAGCACGTAGATGAAGGCATGCGCGTCGTGGCGATGGACCGGGTCGACAGCACCCGGTGGATATTCGACCATCAGCATCAACCCCTCTTTGCCAGGCAGGTCATTGAATGGCTTGGTGATCAGCGGCGCGACCACGGCATCGGCGGCGGCGCTGGCGTGCTGCGTGGCGAGCAAGCCAGCCGTGGCGCAGATGATGGCGATGAGATTTTTAATTTGGGACATGACGTTTCTCCTGTTGTTGGCAATACGGGTCTAGTAATGGAAGCCTGTGCCCCAGCTCGCCGAGCGATTCATGCAGCCCGAGATCCATCGCCTTGATGACGACCTGGGTCCGGGTGGATGCACCCAGCTTCCTGAACAATTGCTTCATATGAGTCTTCACCGTCCCGACTCCGATCCCCAGCCCACGGGCGATCACCTTGTCGGAACTGCCGCGCACCAACACCTGCAACACCTCGGCCTCGCGCCGGGTCAGGGGCGCACGTTGCAGTTCCTCGGCTTGCAGGCGGCCGGCCACGGGACTGAGATAGCAACCGCCCCGGCCCAGCATGCGCACGGCCTCGATCAGCTCGCCGGCATCGCAGCCCTGGATGACATAGCCGCGCACACCGCTTTCCATCGCATGCCGTATCGCCTCCGCCTTCACCTGATAGGTCAACACGAGTACCGGCTCACCGCGCGTCGCGTTGACGCCCGACTCGTAGTCGGCGATGACCACGCAGGTGGATCCGGCAGGCGGCGCGCCATGCGCATCGGTGCTGAGGAGGAAGTCCGGCTGGGTGGACAATATGGCGCGCAAGCCCGCGCTGACGATGGGACACTGGTGCATCAGATGGACTTGGATCGCACGCTGCTGGGCAGGGAAGCGCTTCATGGCTTGACCAGGGCGACGATGCAAATGATGCCGTGCCGCGCCATCTTGGTGTACGGGCACACGCGCTCCGCGTTGCGAACCAGTTCCTCGGCAATGGCGAGTGGAACACCGGGCATGTCGATCGAGACTTCGGCGACCAGCATGTAAAGCCCATCCACCGGATCCCGTCCAAAAGCGACCGAGGCGTCGACCGAGCAGCCCTCCAGCTTGATGTCGGACTTCGTCGCCAGCAGCGTCAGCGCGCCGTGGAAGCAGGCGGCCAGGGCGGCCGCAAACAACTGCTCCGGATTGGTGCCGCCGCCGGGGCCGCCCAAGGCTTTCGGCAACCTCAGCTCGATGTCCAGAGCGCCGTCGTCCGAGCGCACCTTGCCCGAAGCCCGCCCATGCTCTGTGCACCCGCCTGTCACGTTGACGCAGGTCTTGTACAGCGGCTTGAAGTCTTCACCGACGTACTTGTCCAGCATGGAAACCGGCGGCGCGGACAGTTCTCTCATCGTGTCTCCTCCTTTGCTGGGCCGCACTTATGGATGCGCGGCGCCTGCCGTCTTCAGCCATTGATCGAGCGTGATCGTGCCCAGGCGCGCTTGGCCGCCCGGCACCAGGTCCAGCTCTTTCAGCTCGGCGCCGAAATAGCGCGCATGCACATCCGCCGTGACGGCACGGCCATCCTTGATGCTGTCCAGATAGCGCTGCACCAGGCCGGCCATGCTGCCGCGCTCGGGTCCGGCAATCTCAACCAGGCCATTGACAGGGCTGCCCAATGCGATGTCGGCCAAAGCGGCCGCGACATCGTCCGACGCCATCGGCTGCATCATGGCGGGCGACAGCCGTATCGCCTGGCCATCGAAGCCTGCCTTGGCTATGCCGCCGAGGAATTCAAAGAACTGTGTCGCGTGGACGATGGTGTACGGCAGGCCCGACTGGCGGATGAGGGCCTCCTGCGCAACCTTCGCGCGCATGTAGCCACTGTCCACCAAACGCTCCGTGCCGACGACAGACAATGCGATGTGATGCCGGACGCCCGCCGAGGCAGCCGCGGCCAGCAAGTTGCGGCCGGACGTCTGGAAGAATTCCATCACGGCCTGGTCTTCGAACGACGGCGAGTTGGCGACGTCCACCAGCACATTCGTTCCCGCCAACACCTCGGCCAGGCCTTCACCGGTGATGGTGTTGACGCCCGATGCGGGCGACGCGGCGACCACCTCGTGGCCACGTGTGCGAAGAATGTTGACCAGCTTGCTTCCGATGAGGCCAGTGCCTCCGATAACGACGATCTTCATGGTGATCCGCCTTTCGAGATATGGGTAGGGAATAGCAGTGATGCCAAGGAAAATTCTAGGCCTGCTCCATATCGGGCGGTAGGGCTGTGCCGGGCTGCACAGTGGTTCATGGCAGGCACCAATCCAGACGGCCCCGTCATAAATAAAGGGATTTTTGTCATTTACGCCGGGTTGGTTCGAAACTACCATCCAGCTCAGGAAACAAGCAGCGCCCGCCACCGAAAAACCGTGCGGGCGACAACGTGACAAGGCGAGCACATGACACTTCATCAGCTTCATCCAGACCACCGAGTTGACGCGCTCGCATCGAGTTTCGCCACGACCTATGCGGGCGTGGTGGCGTTCATCGCGGTGGTCCACGAAGGCAGCTTCGCCAAGGCGGCGGAGCGGCTGGGGATAGGCCGCTCGGCGATCAGCCGCAGCGTGCAGAAGCTGGAGCACCAGCTCGACACGCGCCTCTTCCTGCGGACCACGCGCAGCACATCGCTGACCGGCGAGGGTGAGCTGTTCTACGAGAACTGCAGGCCGGGCGTGGAGCGCATCGTCCGCTCAATCGAAGAGATGCGCGAACTGCGCAGCGGAACGCCGCGCGGCCTGCTGCGCCTGAGCGCCACGGCCGGTTTCGGGCGCAAGGTGGTGGCGCCGCTGTTGCGTGGCTTTCGCGAGGCCTATCCGGAAATCAGGATCGACCTGGTGCTGGAGGACAGCCCCACCGACTTCATCGCCGACCGCATCGACGTGGCGTTTCGCAACGGCCGCATGGATGACAGCCAGGTGGTGGCGAAGCAGCTGATCCCTATGCAAATGCTGGTGTGCGCCTCGCCCGAATATATCCAGAAGCATGGCATGCCGCAAAGCGTGAACGAGCTGGCGCAGCACCGGTGCATCAACCTGTTGCTGGCTTCGGGCCGGGTGTGCGAATGGGAGTTCAAGGTGGGCGGCATCGAGCAGAAGTTCCTGCCCCAGGGCAGCAGCAGCTACAACGACGCCGACCTGGTGCTACAGGCCGTGCTCGACGGCGAAGGGCTGGCGCAGCTGGCGGGCTATCAGATATGCGATCACCTGCGCTCGGGGCGGCTGGTGGCCTGCCTGCCCTCCTGCGCGCCCAACGACCGTGGGCATTATGTGTGCTATTTGAGCCGCCATCACCTGCCGCGAAGGATACGGGTCTTCGTCGACTACATGACCCAGCACATCCGCGCGCTGGACCTGCATTGCATCACCAATTTCACGCGCATGGCGCAGGGATAAGGCCGTCACTCGGCCGCCGCACGGGCGGCAAAGCGCTTCCGGTAATCCGATGGCGACATCCCCAGATTGCGGTGGAAGATCACCCGCATGCGCTCCTCGTCGGCGAAGCCGCAATGACGGGCGATCTGGTCCAGGTTGCGTTTCGAGTTCTCCAGCAGGCGCCGCGCCGCCTCCAGGCGAAACAGCTCGACCGCCTTGGACGGCGCATTGCCGGTCTTTTGCTTGTAGACCCGGGAGAAGTTCCGCGAACTCATGCACGCACGCTCGGCCAGCACGCTGACCGTGATGTTGGTCTGGCCAAGGTTTTCAGCCAGCCAAAGGTGCAGCTCGTCAAAGGCGGCCGTGTCCTTGGACTGCGCCTGCAACAACTCGCTATGCTGTGCCTGGTCCCCGGAGCGCTTCAGGAACACCACGAGCTCCTTGGCCACCTGCATGGCCATGCCGCGCCCGCTGTCGGCTTCGATCAGGGCCAGCGCCAGGTCGATGCCGGCGGTGACGCCGGCGGAAGTCCAGGTGGCGCCCTGCTGCACAAAGATGGCCTCGCCATCGACGGTCAGCGCGGGAAAGCGCCGCTGCAACTCGTCGCACTGGGCCCAGTGCGTCGCCACCCGTTTCCCCTGCAGCAGGCCGGCTTCGGCCAGCAGGAAGGCCCCGGTGCAAACCGATGTGGTGCGCCGCGCCAGCTTGGCGTTGGCGCGGATCCAGTCCACCGTTTCCGGGACCTCGCCCATCACCGTCAGGATGTCCGGTGCGCCCGGCACCACGATGGTATCGATCACCCGGCCCTCGAAGTCGCTGAACGGGCGGCTGTCGATGCCGACGCCCTCCACCGTTTGGATCAGGCCACCGCGCAAGCTGACCGTGTGCCGCTCGTACCCGGCCTGGCCAAGCTTTGCCATGTTCTTGGACGCGACCCAAAACGCCGATTGCGGACCGGTCAGGTCCAGCAATCCCATTTGGGGAAATGCGACGAATAACACCAGCGGCGGTTGGCGATGGTCTATGGACATGGCAGGTCAGCTGGCAGGAATTGATCGGGCGGGCATTCTTCCATTGCAAATATTGGCTGTCAAGCGCGCAACTGAAGCAATAATACGCGGTTCGGAGTGGGCGGTGCCCGCACCTTCCCTGCGATATCAATTTCGGTATCAAGCGAGAAAAAAAAGTGATTGGTTAATTGATAATTCAAGGACTACATTTGTCGTATTAAAAAATGTTACCGCAAACATTTTTAGCTTCACTAACATGAAGGCTAACATGCGACATAAAAAGGCCCGCCTACAGGGCCGAACAGGAGACACGTATCGCGGATGGAGGCGCTTGGCCGTACAGGCCCTGGTGCTGGCTGCTGCCATTCCGCTCCCGGTCCATGCCGCAGACGTGCGCGGTGACGCCCAGGCGCGCGCCCACCGGCTGGTGGCGCAACTGACGCTGGACGAGAAGATCAATCAGTTGCTGAACGTGGCGCCCGCCGTGCCGCGCTTGAACATCCCGGCCTACAACTGGTGGACCGAGTCGCTGCATGGCGCACTGGGGCCGCTGCCCACCACCAACTTCCCCGAACCGATAGGCCTGGCCGCCAGTTTCGACGCGCCGCTGCTGCACCAGGTGGCCACCGCCATCAGCACCGAGGTGCGCGCCCTGCACACGCTGGGCCGCGAGACCGGGCACCTGGGCCGCATCGGTACCGGGCTCGATACCTGGTCGCCCAACATCAACATCTTCCGCGACCCGCGCTGGGGACGCGGCCAGGAAACCTATGGCGAGGATCCTTACCTGGCCGCATCGCTGGGCGTCGCTTTCATCCGCGGCATCCAGGGCGGCAACCCGGATCTGCCGGACGTGGTCGCCACGCCCAAGCATTTCGCCGTGCACAGCGGGCCGGAATCGACCCGCCATGCGGCGAACGTGTTCGTTTCCGCGCACGATCTCGAGGACACCTATCTGCCGGCCTTCCGCGCCGCCATTGTCGATGCCCAGGCCGGCTCCATCATGTGCGCCTACAACCGCATCAACGGCCAGCCGGCCTGCGGCAGCGAGCTGCTGATGCAGCAGCATTTGCGCGGCGCCTGGGGCTTCAAGGGCTATGTGGTCTCCGATTGCGATGCGGTGACCGACATCTCGGAACGCCACAAATACGCCGCCGACCCGGCCGCCGCCGTGGCGGTGGCGCTGAAGGCCGGCACCGACAACGAGTGCAATACCAAGACCCTGGGTGAAACGCCAGGCCTGGCGGAGCGCTATCGCGAAGCCTGGCAGCGCGGCCTGATCAATATGGCCGACATCGACCAGGCCCTGGTGCGGCTGTTCTCGGCACGCTACCGCAACGGCGACCTGGCCGGCCTGCCGCAGCGCCAGGCCCATGCGGTGCCGGTCAGCGCCATCAACACGCCCGCGCACCAGGCGCTGGCGCTGCAGGCGGCCACGCGCAGCCTGGTGCTGCTGAAGAACGACGGCGTGCTGCCGCTCAAGCCGGGACTCAAACTGGCCCTGATCGGCCCGCTGGCGGACGCCACCCGCGTCCTGCGCGGCAATTACTCGTCGACCCAGTCGGCGCCGCCGGTGTCGGTGCTGGAGGGCTTGCGGCGCGTGCTGCCGCAGGCGCGGATCACGCTGGCGCCCGCCGGCGCCTCGATCACCGACGGCGATCCGGTGCCGGCCTCCGCCTTGCGCGCGCCGGATGGACAGCCGGGCTTGCGCGTCGAGTACTTCAACCGCAACGGTGAGCAATACGACAGCAAGCCGGTGTTGAGCCTCACCGAACCGGGACTCGAAGCGCACGGCCTGCAATTCAAGGCGGTCGCCGATCATCACAAGATCACCTGGGATGGCGAGCTGAGCGTTCCGGAAAGCGGCTTGTACCGGCTGGGTGTCAGCGGCGTCAAGGGTGCGCTGAAGGCAGGCGGCAAGGCGCTGGTCGAGGCCAGCGAATATTCGCAATGGGGCGAGCCGCTGAAACTGACCACGGTGCGGCTGGAGCAAGGCCAGCGCTATCCGCTGCATTTCGAGGCGGAGTCCGGCGGCAGCGGCGTGCCCGGCCTGTTCTGGAAGCGCATCTCCAGCGACGCCGATGCCGACCTGCGCCGCGCCACCGCGGACGCCGACGTGGTCGTGGCCGTGGTCGGCCTGACGTCGGACCTGGAAGGCGAGGAAATGGCGATCAAGGTGGACGGCTTCGAGGGCGGCGACAAGACATCGCTGGACCTGCCGGCCGAGCAGCGGCAACTGCTGGAACGCGCCAAGGCGCTGGGCAAGCCGCTGGTGGTGGTGCTGATGAACGGCAGCGCGCTCGACCTGTCGTGGGCCAGGGACAACGCTGCCGCCATCCTGGAAGCGTGGTATCCCGGCCAGTCGGGCGGGCTGGCGATTGCCGATGTGCTGACCGGCCGCGCCGATCCGGGCGGCCGCCTGCCGCTGACCTTCTACCGCAACGTGGCCGACCTGCCGCCGTTCGACGACTACGGCATGCGCGGCCGCACCTACCGCTACTACACCGGAACACCGGTCTATGCCTTCGGCGCCGGCCTCAGCTACACGAGCTTCGGCTACGCGCCGCTACAGGTCGCGCCGGTGGATGGCGCGCCGGAAAACGGCGTGACGGTGACCACGCAAGTGACCAACACCGGCAGCCGCGACGGCGACGAGGTGGCGCAGCTGTACCTGACGCCGCCGGCCTTCGACGGTGCGCCACGGCTGGCCTTGCGCGGCTTCCAGCGCGTCACGCTGAAGGCGGGCGAGAGCCGCAAGATCAGTTTCCGCCTGACGCCGCGCGACCTGAGCTTTGTCACGCGCGACGGCCAGCGCCAGCTGACGCCGGGACAGTACCAGCTGAGCGTGGGCTCCGGGCAGCCCGGCACGGGCGTGGCGGGACAGCAGGCGCCCATGGTCTTGAAGCGCACCGTGTCATTACCGCGATGACAAGGAGCGGCTAAACATCAACCGTTACAAGGAGAGAAGCGACCGGACATCAAACCGTTAGACCACGTACAAGCAACTCAATATAAAAAATACGGAGACTTTATGCAGAAACCTTTTCAACGTCGTTTGATGTACCTGGCGGTTGCCAGTGCATGCAGCGCGCTGGCCATGCCCGGCCACGCACAGCAGGCGCCAGTTCCCGGCACCGAAGGCCCGCAAGTTATCGTGACGGGCATCCGCGCCAGTATGCAGTCGACCCTGAACCTCAAGCGCAACTCGGACGGCATTGTCGACGGCATCGTTGCCGAAGACATGGGCAAGTTCCCCGATACCAACCTGGCCGAATCGCTGCAGCGGATTTCCGGCGTCTCGATCGACCGCAGCAATGGCGAAGGGCAGAAAGTCACCGTGCGTGGCCTAGGCCCGGACTTCAACCTGGTGTTGCTGAATGGCCGCCAGATGCCCACCACCGACCTGAGCGATTTGTCCGGCCGCTCGTTTGACTTTTCGAACCTGGCGTCGGAATCGATTTCGCAACTGCAGGTGTACAAAACCGGCCGCGCCGACAGCCCGACCGGCGGCATCGGCGCCACCATCAACGTGGTCACCGGCCGTCCGTTCGACAATCCCGGCATGCATTCCAGCATAGGCGTCAAGGCGGTCAAGGATACCTCCAACGACCATCTGCCATCCGGCGTGAAGGGCGACAGCGTCACCCCGGAAGTGTCGGGCATCTACTCGAACACCAGCGCCGACGGCCGCTTCGGCGTGTCGCTGAGCGCCAGCTTCCAGTCGCGCGATTCCGGCTTCAACCGCGCCGGCCTGTTCAATGGCTACCAGGGTCCGTACCTGGGGTCGGCGGTCATCGACGGACAGACCCTGCCCCAACCCGGCACGCCCGGCGCGGCGAACATCACCAACCGCCCGGCGCAGGACGCGCTGTATTCGATTCCACAGAATATGAACTACAACGTTGCCGCGGTCCAGCGGCAGCGCACCAACGGCCAGCTGACCTTCCAGTTCCGTCCGGTGAAGGACCTGACCACGACGGTCGACTACACCTATTCGGAAAACAAGATACAGACCAAGCGTAACGAGCTCAGCGTATGGTTCGCGCAGACGCCGACCTCGACCAGCAGCTGGCCGAGCGGGCACGTGGTCAGCCCGCTGACCTATTCCGAGGTCTACCCGACGCCGCAGGACATCTCGGTGGTGGGCAGCGACTTCGCCACCAAGACCAAGAACCAGTCGATCGGCTTCAACGCCGCCTGGAAAGTCCGTCCGGGCCTGAAGCTGGAGTTCGACGCCCACCATTCCACCGCCGAGTCCGGCGCGGACAGCCCGTTCGGCAGCGAGAACGCGCTGTCCAACGCCAGCTTCAGCCGTGGCACGACCAAGGTCGACTTCACCCACGAGCTGCCGATTCTGAGCATGCCGGCCGCCAACCTGGCCGCCGCGCCGATCCAGGCCGCCGGGTCGTGGTTCCACAACGGCTACGAAAAATCAGTCATCAAGCAGGCGCAGGCAAAAGGCAGCCTGCAGTTGATGGAGGCATCCGAGCTGAACTTCGGCGTCGGCTACACCGACACCACCAACCGCTCGACCTTCTCCAATGTGCAGAACAACACCTGGGGCGGCGCGACCAAGGCGTCGGACTATCCGGCCAGCCTGTACCAGGCCAACTCCCTGCCCTCGTTCTTCAACAAGCTGGGCGGCGCCAACTCGCCCGACCTGTTCGGCACGCTGTACACCTTCGACTTCGCCAAGGTGCGCCAGGTGACCGCGAACGCGGTGGGCAACCAGGCCGCCTACCTGCCTAACTTCGGTGTTCCCGACACCGACCGCACGCTGCAGGAAAAAACCACGTCGGCCTACCTGTCCCTCAACAGCGATTGGGATCTCAAGATTCCTGTCCACACATCGGTCGGGGTGCGGGTGGAACGCACCCAGGTCAGCTCGGTCGCCCAGGTGCTGCCGGCCAGCGCGGTGGTGTGGGTGGCGCAGAACGAGTTGCCGCTGACCTTCGGCGGCCAGGCATTCAGCAGCACCGACGCGTCCTACACCAATGTGCTGCCGGCCCTCAACCTGGATGCCGACCTGCGCAGCGACATGAAGCTGCGGGCCAGCCTCGGCGCCACCATCGGCCGCGCGCGCTACGATCAGCTGCAAGGCGGCATGACACTGGGCACCATCGCCAACGTCTTCACCGGCGGCAGCGCCTCGGTCGGCAACCCGGCGCTGAAGCCGGTCAAGTCGAAGAACCTGGATCTCTCGTGGGAATGGTATTACAACAAGCAGAGCCTGTTGTCGCTGGCCTTCTTCCGCAAACAGCTGGATAACTACGCCGGCCAGACCCTGATCTCGCAGTCGCTGTACGACCTGCACACGCCGATCGGCGGCGCCTACTACAAGGCGGCGTTGGGCAGCGGCTGCGGCGCGGCGGACACCAACTGCATCCGCAACTACATCCTGGGCAATTTCGACGGCCAGCCTGGCGTGAAGATGACCGGGAAAAAAGGCGATGGCATGCTGGACGGTACCATCACCGGCCTGTCGACCGACCCGCTGCTCTACTTCCAGACCACCACCTACGCCAACCAGAAATCGGCCAACGTCAGTGGCGCCGAGGTCAACGTGCAGCACATGTTCGGCGAAAGCGGTTTCGGTGTGCAGGCGAACTACACGTACGTGCACTCGCCGCTGAAGTACAACAACGCCGACGTCAACGACCAGTTCGCCATTCTCGGCTTGAGCAATTCAGCCAACGTGGTGGGCATCTTCGAGAACAAGCAATGGTCGGTGCGGGTGGCGTACAACTGGCGCGACGAGTTCCTGGCCGCGACGGTCGACGGCAACAACCGCGCGGCGCCGGTGTACACCGACGCCTACGGCCAGGTCGACGTCAGCGTGGGCTACAACTACAACAAGAACCTGAGCTTCCAACTTGAGGCGATCAACCTGAACGATGCCACCCAGCGCCAGCATGGCCGCACGTTCGCATCGACGTTGAATGTGACGCAGGCAGGACCGCGTTACATGATCGGCGCGCGCTACAAGTTCTAAGCACCACACCATCGTCTCGCGGCCACGCTCGTGGTCTTAGCCGCTCCCCGAAAAGGGAGCGGCTTTTTTGCTTATGACACCATCAGCTTGACGGATTTCAGCTGCACGCTATCCGGGCCGGCATGGATGGTGAAACTGCCCGGCTCGACGACCCGCTTCATGTCGATGTTGTAGAACCACAGGTCGGCCGGCGTGATGTCGAAGGACAGCGTGCGTTGCTCGCCCGGTTGCAACGTCACGCGCCTGAAGGCCTTCAGCTCCAGCACCGGACGGGTGACCGAGCTGACGTCGTCGCGGATGTAGATCTGCACCACTTCGTCGCCGGCCAGCTTGCCGGTGTTGCGCACGTCCACTTCGACCTTGGTCGATTCGCCGGCGCGGATGCTGGCCTTGGCCAGGCGCGGCGCCGAGATGTCGAAGCTGGTGTAGCTCAGGCCGAAGCCGAAGGGGTACAGCGGCTTGGTCAGGCCGTCGATGTAGCCGCGGCGCGCGGACGGCTTGTGGTTGTAGAACACCGGCAGCTGGCCGACGCTGCGCGCGATCGACACCGGCAGCTTGCCGCCCGGGTTGGCGCGGCCGAACAGCAGGTCGGCGGCGGCGTGGCCGGTTTCCTGGCCCATGTACCAGCCTTCGATCAGCGCGTCGGCTTTTTCCGCCAGCAGGTTGACCGACAACGGACGGCCGTTCAGCAGGAACACCACGGTCGGCTTGCCCAGCGCGAAAATGGCGCGCGCCAGGTCGTTCTGCTGGCCCATCAGGTCCAGGCTGTCGCGGTCGCCCAGGTGGTTGTCGGCCCAGGCCTCGCGGCTGGTCTGCTCGTTGTCGCCGAGGACCATGATGATGGTGTCGGCCGATTTGGCCGCTTCCACCGCCTCGGCGATCAACCGGGCGTTGACGTCCGGCGCCGTGAACTTGATCTCGTCCGCGCCCCAGACGTGGCCTTCGGTGATGCGCACGCCTTCCGCGTAGCGCAGTTCGAAGCCCTGCGCGCGGCTCTCGGCCAGCAGGCCGTCGTGGATCGACACCACGTGGCGCGGCACGTCGGAGTAGCCGCCGATCGGGCAGTCCTTGGCGTGGGTGCCGAGCAGCAGCACCTTGCCGACCTTCTTCGCGTCCAGCGGCAGCAAGCCCTTGTCGTTCTTCAGCAGCACCGGCGTGCGGGTCGCGGCGCGGCGCGCCAGGGCGACCGCCTCCGGCGTCGCGGTCAGGCCGTCGGCGGCCTTGGCATCCACATAGGGCTGTTCGAACAGGCCGGCCAGGAATTTCAGTTCCAGGATGCGGCGCACCACCGCGTCGATTTCTTTTTCCGCGATCTTCTTTTCGCGTACCAGTTCGCCCAGCGTCTTGTAGGCCTGGCCGTCCGGCGTTTCGATATCCACGCCGGCCTTGAAGGCAATCAGCGCGGCCTCCTTCGGCGTGGCGGCCAGCTTGTGGCGGCTGATCAGTTCATTGATGCCGAAATAGTCCGACACCGTCACGCCCTTGAAACCCCACTCCTCGCGCAGCACCTTGGTCAGCAGCCAGCGGTTGGCGTGCGACGGGACGCCGCCGATCTCGTTATACGACGGCATGACGGCGCTGATATGGGTTTCCTTGACCAGCTTCTCGAACGGCGGGAAGAACTCCTCGCGCAGTGTGCGCTCGCTGACTTCGGCCGGGCCGATATTGGTGCCGCTCTCCGGCTGGCCGTGTCCGGTCATGTGCTTCAGCGTGGCGAACACCTTGTCCTTGCCCAGCTGTCGCGATTCGCCCATGAAGCCCAGCACGGCCGCCTTGCCCATCTCGCCGCACAGGTGCGGGTCTTCGCCGTAGGTTTCCTCGATGCGGCCCCAGCGCGGTTCGCGCGCCACGTCCACCACCGGCGCCAGCGCCAGGTTGGCGCCGCGCGCGCGCATCTCGCGGGCGGCGGCGCTGAACACGTCGCGCACCATGTCCGTATCGAACGACGACGCCAGGCCGATCGCCTGCGGGAAGCTGGTCGCGTCGCGGGCCACGTAGCCATGCAGCGACTCCTCGTGCATCAGCAGGGGGATGCCGAGGCGGGTTTGCTCGAGCGCCCATTTCTGCACGGCGTTCACATAGGTCGCGGTTTCAAACGCATTGCGGTTGCCCACCGCACCGGTGTCGCCGGCGCCGGCCGCCTGGCCCACCTGGCGGTCGGACGGACGCGCCACCATGCCCAGGCCGTGCGGGTACAGCCGCGCCGCCTTCTCGGCGGAGAATTCGTTCTGCCCGTCCTGGATCAGCTTCTTGTCCTGCCAGATGCACTGCATCTGCACGATCTTCTCGTCCAGCGTCATGCGGCCCAGCAGATCGTCCACCCGCCTGGCGAGCGGCAGCGACGCATCCTTGTACGGCGGGCGCGCGGTGGCGCCCAGCGCCATCGCCGGCGCGAGCGATGCCGCGCCGGCCAGGCCGGTCATCGATTTGAGGAACTGCCTGCGCTTGTCGTTACTCATCTTGTCTCCTGGTTTTTGTTAGGCGGTATGACGCCATTAACTCAAAATGAATAGCGCTACCATTTCCCAGTGTGATCGAATGAGATTGCCAAGTCAACACGTCTTAGCCAGCCGTGCCGGACCTGGGCGGCATGGCCTTGATGGCCTCCGCGATGGCTGTGCGCAGCGGCTTGCCGTTCAGCCGGCTGTCGAAAGGCGCGGGCCGCATCGGCAAGCCATCCAGCCGCGGCGCCTCCTTCCAGCCTTGCAGCCAATTCATGTGATCGGCCATGCCCCACATCACGAAGTCGCGGCAGCTCGGGTAGCTGAAGGTCACGTCCAGGTAGTCCTTGGCCAGCGCCGCCACGCCCGCATCGCGCGCCGCGATATCGGCCGGCAGCTTGCGGTCGTTGACGTCGAATTCGGTCACCAGCAAATCCAGTCCCATGCCGCTCACCTCGTCGAGGAATTTGCGCCACTCCAGCAGGCCCTTGCTGCCCGGTCCCATCTCATCCCATGAACCGATATGGCTCTGCAGCCCCAGCGCCTGCACCGGCGTGCCGCGCGCCTTCAACGACTGCAGCAGCTTCAGCACGCCGGCGCGGTGCCTGGCGCTGCCGTCGTCGGGCCGCATGTAGTCGTTGTAGACCAGCTGCGCCTGCGGCGCGTGCTCGCGTGCCAGCCGGAACGCCAGGTCGATCTCCTCGACCGCCCCGAGGCGCTCGGTCAGCACATTCTGGCGCAGCGCGCCGTCGGCCGGATCAACGGCCTCGTTGACCACGTCCCAGCTATGGACCTGCGCCCCGAAGTGCTTGCAGACGGCGCCGATGTGCTCGCGTATCAGCCGCTCCGCCGCCAGCGCGGGCCGCGCGCCGAAGTCGTATTGATTGATCCATGCCGGCTGCCACCTGGCCGTCTGCCAAAGCAGGTTATGCCCGCGTATCAGCATGCCCTGCTCCCTGGCCCAGGCGAACATCCGGTCGGCCGGTTCGTAGTTGGCTTGTCCCTGGCGCGGTTCCAGCGCCGGCCACTTGCATTCGTTCTCGGCGACGATGACATTGCACTCGCGCGCCATCAACGCCAGATAGGCGGGATCGCGGAAGCCCACCGCGCCGATCGCGTTGCCGACATTGAGGCCTTTGCGCTTGCCGAGCACCTTCAACGATTCCGCTTGGTCGGCGGCGGACACGCCGCTCAGCGACATCAGGCCGGCGCCGGCCAGCAAGGCCAAGGTATTTCTACGAGAAATCGTCATTGACAGGCTCCATGGTGAAAATGTTTGCTAACACTCGTGGCATAATCAAAATGTTACAACACAAGGTTAGCAAAAGGCCGATGGCAAGCATCAAGGTGAAATCCAAACCCGCAGCGGGTTCCCGGTCGGGGGCGCCGACGATGATCGACGTCGCCAAGCTGGCCGGCGTTTCGCCGATGACCGTGTCGCGCGTGATGAACGGCGACACCCGTGTCCGCGAAGTCACCCGCAACCGCGTCGGCAAGGCGGTGGCGGCGCTGAACTACGTGCCCAACCAGGCCGCGCGCCGCCTGGCGGGAGCGCCGCCCATCCGCGTCGGCTTCTTGTACAGTAACCCTAGCGCCGGCTACCTGAGCGAATTGCTGGTCGGCCTGTTGAACCAGGCCAGCCCGAACAACGTGCAGCTGCTGGTGGAAAAGTGCGAGGCCGACGACCAGGTCGCCGACCAGGCGCGCCGTATGATCGCCAACGGCATCGACGGCATCATTCTGCCGCCGCCGCTGTGCGACACGCCGAACCTGATCGATGCCATCGCCGCTTCCGGCACGCCGGCCGTCACGGTGGCCTGCGGCAGCCCGGACGACCGGGTCTGCGCCGTCAGCATCGATGACTTCCACGCGGCGCACGCGATGACCAACCACCTGATCTCGCTGGGCCACCAGCGCATCGGCTTCATCATCGGCCATCCCAACCAGACCGCCAGCGCGCGCCGGCTGGCCGGCTTCCAGGCCGCCATCGCCGAAAAGCGCGCGCAGAGCGGGCCGGAGCTGATCGTCCAGGGACTGTTCACCTACCGCTCGGGCCTGGACGCCGCCGAGACCTTGCTGGGACTGGAACAGCGCCCCACCGCCATCTTCGCCAGCAACGACGACATGGCGGCGGCGACGGTGGCCATCGCCCATCGGCTGGGACTGGATGTGCCGGGCGACCTGACGGTGGCCGGCTTCGACGATACCGCGCTGGCGACCACCATCTGGCCGGAGCTGACCACCGTGCGCCAGCCCATCACCGACATGGCGGCGGCGGCGGTGCAGTTCCTGGTCAGGCAGATCAACGCCCAGCGCGACGGCGAGGACGAGGCGCCGGAGCATGTGGTAATGGACTACAAGCTGATACGGCGCCAATCCGACGCCGCTCCACGGATGCGCCCGGTCACCAAGATCGCGGGCAAGCTCAAGGTTTAACGCCGCATCATATTCAACAACTGCGCGCGCAGCCTGCGGGCCGCGTCGCCATCGAACGGCGCCAGCACCCCGCGCGCATGCGGTGCGATATGACTGGCTTCACTACCGTCGCTGTCGAACACGTAATGGCGGAAGATCTCCTGCCACGCCTGCCGCTGCGCCGGCGGCAACTCGCGCAGCGTCATCAGGGCCATCAGCAGCGTGTTGACCGGCGTGTCCATATAGTCGGGCGATTGCCGCCACCAGTAGTTGACCAGCACGTTGAAGCTGTCCAGCGCCTCGATGTGATGCCACCACATGCTGGGAATGAAGAGCGCGTCGCCCGCTTCCAGTTCGGCCGTCTGCGCGTGTTCGAGCGCGGTGGCGAATTTGGGGAAGGCGGCGAAGTCGGGCGCGGCGAAGTCGACCAGGCTGATCGCCTGGCCGGCCGGCGTCAGGTCCAGCGGGCCGACATACAGATTGGCCAGCTGGTCCGGCGGGAACAAGGTGAAGCGGCGGCGCCCGGCCGCCACGCAGGCCAGGTTGTCCGGCAAGTCGTAGTGCGCGGGGATGCGCGTGCGGTTGCCTACCCAGATGCTGGCCAGGGCATCGCGCGCGCCCAGGTCGATATCGTTTTCCGCGCGAAAGCCCGGCAGGCAGGCATCAATGGTGGTCGAGCCGACATAGAAGGTGGGCGGCTGCTTGTCATCCAGGTGCTCGCGCAGCGCGTCGAGCACGGCGTCGAAGCGGACCCGCACCGACGTGAAATTGAAGCCGCTCATATCGGCGTTGTAGAAGAAACGTCCGCCGATGTCGGGCGCGCCATGCATCGCGTTGACGCTGGCGTCGCGGTAGAAGCGGCGCAGATAGGCATCGGCTGCCTGCGGCGAGGTTCGCGCGGCACGCACCATCGGCCACGCCGCCGCAAGGCCACGCAACACCAGCGGCTGCGTCGCCGTCAGGATGGCGTCCGTCAAACCGTCCGGGGTAACGCCGTGGAGTTCGCGTATCGGCTTCGCGGCCTGTTGGTTGCCCAATGTTGTCGTCTCCGATTGGCTGCTATGTATTGTCCTTTACCCAGTGTAAAAGGGTTGAAAAGTTATTGTCAATAAAAACCATCGACAATGATATGCGCAACCATTGCGGGCAATTCGCGGAGCGCTAGCGCAGCGAGGCGGTCAGAAGCCCGACCGGTCCCGCTCCCACAACGATTACATCGACTTTCATATACTCAATCCCAATATGTACTCAGTATATGTAAACTATGCTATCATCTGCCGCATGTCAACCGATCTTCGCTCCCGCAAACGCCTCGCCACGCGGCAGGGTATCTCCAACGCCGCCACGCGCCTGTTCTTCGAGCGTGGCTTCGATCATGTGACGGTGGATGAAATCGCGGCGGCGGCCTACGTCGGGCGGATGACGGTGTTCAACCATTTCCCGCGCAAGGAGGACATGTTCTTCGACCGCGACGAAGAGGGCCGCGAGCTCCTGCGCGAGGCATTGCGGCAGCGCGATCCCGGTACCGCACCGGTCGAGACCTTGCGCCTGCTCGCCCACCGGCTGGTGGAGGAGCAGAGTCTGTATGTCTGCTTTACCGCCGGCAGCCAAAGCTTCGTCGCGACCATCGACAGCAGCGAAACCCTCAAGGCCCGGGCCAGGGCGATACGCGACGAGATCGCGCAAGTGGTGGCGCTGGCGCTGTCCGAATGCGCGGGCCGCGAACCGGATGATGTCGACGCCCAACTGGCGGCCTCCCTGCTGCTGGCGACATGGAGCGTGGCGCTACTCCAGGCGCACCAAGCCTATCGGCGGAGCCAGGATCCAGCGGCGGCGAAAGCCGTCTTTCTCGCGATCGTGGATAAGGGAACCATCGGATTAAACGTTGCGCTGGCAGGTACGCCCTACGTTTAGCATTCAGATTGATTTCGTTTGCGCGGCCGCAGCCCCCAGCGACCATTTCGGCCATAATAGCGAAACGCGCTTTCGGCAAGAGTGGCAAGGCGCTGCGGGAGCAAAAATGAATACTGTGACCATCAAGATCGCAAACGTGGACGACTTCTTCCAGCATGGCAGGCGAATCGCTCAGCTCGCCGACCAGCGGATGGAACTGCCCAACGAAAGCAGCATCAACTTCGAAGATCCCGCCGATCTGCACAAGTTATTGGCGATCGTAGACGAACTTGAATTGGCAACGTCGTCGCGACATCGCGAACGGTGATCCTGGCCTACTCGTACTTGGCAACCAGGCGCTGCCATTCGGGATCGTCCTTGAGTTGCCGGATCACCGGCGCGATCTTTTCGTAGACCGCCGCCTTGGCGCGCGGGACCAGGAAGTGGCGCTCGGTCAGGCTCGATGGCAGCTCGTGCAGCTGGAACTTGTCGGCCTCCATCGCGTGCACCTTCATGTAGTAGCGCACCACCGACTGCGCGGCAATCACACTATCGATCCGCCCCACCCGCAGCTTCTCCAGGCTGTGCTCGTCGCTGGGGGCGTCGTTGCGGACCAGGCCTTGCTGCCGTATCCATCCGTCCAGCTCGGGATAGCTGTAGCCCAGCACCAGGCCGACCGTGCGGCCAGTCAGCGCGCCGGGCCTTGATGAGTTGAAAGGCAGAGCCGCCGGCAGCACGATCACGTACCGGTCAGTGCCGAAGGCCGCCGTCCACAGGTATTTTTTCTCGGCCACGTCGTTGAACCAGTGCGGCATCATGCCGATGACGATGCCGTCCAGCTCGTTGCGCTCCACTTGCAGCTGCAAGCGCTTGCGCGGAAGATAAACCAGCTTGAAGCTCAACTGGTCCAGCTTCTTGCGGTTCAGGTAAGCCACCAGGTCGGGGTAGATGCCGCTGCCGTCACCGACCATCAGCGGCGCGACACGAGCGCTGGTGTAGACGTTGATGACCTCGCCTCGCGCCGCGCCGTGGAACACGCCAACGCATAGCATGGTCAGTGTCATCAGGCGCGCTCTCATACTTGCAATATAGCACGTTGAAACCGCAAACACAGGGCCCTCGACGGGCCCTGTGTTCGTTTTACGACTGGGCGAACGCGAGGAAGTCGGCGTTGAACTTGTCCTTGTGCGTGTCGGTCAAACCATGCGGCGCGCCGGGATAGACGATCAGCTTGGCGTGCTTGACGATGGCGGCCGAGGCCTTGCCGGCGGCGTCGATCGGCACGATCTGGTCGTCGTCACCGTGGATGATCAACGTCGGCTTGTCGAATTTTTTCAAGTCGTCGCGGAAGTCGGTTTCCGAGAAGGCCTTGATCGAATCGTAGGTGTTCTTGTGGCCGGCCTGCATGCCCTGCGCATACCACGCCTGGATGATGCCCTGGGATGGCTTGGCGCCAGGACGGTTGTAGCCGAAGAACGGTCCCGAGGCGATATCCAGGTACAGCTGCGCACGGTTGGCGACCGAGCCGGCGCGGATGCCGTCGAACACTTCCATCGGCAGGCCGCCCGGGTTGGTGGCGGTCTTGAGCATCAGCGGCGGCACCGCCGAGATCAGGCCCAGCTTGGCGATGCGCTTGGTGCCGTGGCGGCCCACATAGCGCGCCACTTCCCCGCCACCGGTCGAGAAGCCGGCCAGGATGATGTTCTTCAAGTCCAGCGCTTCGATCAACTGGGCGAGGTCGTCGGCGTAGTGGTCCATGTCGTTGCCGTCCCAAGGCTGGCTGGAGCGGCCGTGGCCGCGGCGGTCGTGGGTGATGACGCGGAAACCGTTGTTAGCCAAATGGAAGGCTGCCGATTCCCAGCTGTCGGCGTTCAGCGGCCAGCCGTGGCTCAGGATGACTGGCTGGCCGGTGCGTGGACCCCAATCCTTGTAATAGATCTCAACGCCGTCGCGGGTGGTGATGGTGCTGCCGGTTTTGCTGACGGCGCCGCCGCGAATGGCAGGAGCGGCCTGTGCGCTACTGCCGGAGAAAGCCGCCAGCGGAAGAGCGACCGCAGCCGCTGCAGCACCGGCACCACCGAACAAGGCGGAACGACGGGATGGGTTCATTGCTTGGGATTGGGAAGATTTATTCATGACGAACTCCATTTTAAGTAGTTAACGATTTAGTAGCGAGCTATTTCAAGTGTCTTGTTCGAGCGTTTCGTGCTGCCCATGTCGACAATATATATCGCCAACAATTCAATAGCAAGCTATTTAATTAAATTATTTTAGGCCGCCCGAAGGCGGCCCCGTGCATCAGGACTGGGCGAATGCCAGGAAATCGGCGTTGAACTGGTCCTTGTGCGTGTCGGTCAGGCCGTGCGGTGCGCCGGCGTAGATGATCAGCTTGGCTTGCTTGACGATGGCGGCCGAGGCTTTGCCGGCGGCGTCGATCGGCACGATCTGGTCGTCGTCACCGTGGATGATCAGCGTCGGCTTGTCGAATTTCTTCAGGTCGTCGCGGAAATCGGTCTCCGAGAAGGCCTTGATCGAATCGTAGGTATTCTTGTGGCCGGCCTGCATGCCCTGCGCATACCACGCCTGGATGATGCCCTGCGATGGCTTGGCGCCCGGACGGTTGTAACCATAGAACGGCCCCGAGGCGATATCCAGGTACAGCTGCGCACGATTGGCGACGGAACCGGCGCGCAGGCCGTCGAACACTTCCATCGGCAGGCCGCCGGGATTGGTCTCGGTCTTGAGCATCAGCGGCGGCACCGCCGAAATCAAACCCAGCTTGGCGATGCGCCCGGTGCCGTGGCGACCCACGTAACGCGCCACCTCGCCGCCGCCGGTCGAGAAGCCGGCCAGGATCACGTTCTTCAGGTCCAGCGCCTCGATCAGCTGGGCCAGGTCGTCGGCGTAGTGGTCCATGTCGTTGCCATCCCAAGGCTGGCTGGAGCGGCCGTGGCCGCGGCGGTCGTGGGTGACGACACGGAAACCATTGTTAGCCAGGTGGAAGGCTGCCGATTCCCAGCTGTCGGCGTTCAGCGGCCAGCCGTGGCTCAGCACAACGGGTTGGCCGCCGCGTGGACCCCAGTCCTTGTAGTAGATTTCGACGCCGTCGCGGGTGGTGATGGTGCTGGTGGTTTGCGTTACGTTTTGCATGATTTTCTTCCTTTTAGTCGATAGATGGAGTTGAGGTGCTGTGCTACAGTTCCCGGCAAATCTGGCCTTGCGATGGGATGAATCTTAGGCCCGCAGCCGCGTTTGCGGAACAGACAGCCCTGCAAGGTGACTTTGCAAAAATGCAGGCCGCCACCACGAACCGACCCCACCCATGCCATCAACCACCGAATTCGACTGGAACGACATCCCGCTGATCCTGGCGCTGGCCCGCAGCGGCAACATGAGCGCCACCGGCCGCCACCTGGGCGTGGACGCGTCGACCATCAGCCGCCGCATCGCCGCCGCCGAAAAGTCCTTGAAGCTGCGCCTGTTCATCCGCGATAACACCGGCTACCAGCTGACCGACGCCGGCCAGGTCTTCGTCGAGCATGGCGAGGCGGTGTACGGCAACGTCCAGAGCATGCTGCAGGCTTCGTCCCAGGAGGCCGACGCCACCGCCGGCCCGGTCAACATCACTTCGATCGACTTCCTGTTCGACTACTGGCTGCTGGAGCACGTCCCCGCCCTGCACGCCCAGCATCCGCACCTGCAACTGACGCTGCAGGCGGAAAACCAGAACCTGTCCTTCACCCGCCGCGAGGCCGACTTCGCCCTGCGCCTGGGCCAGCCGGGCGAGGACGCGGCGCTGGTGATGCGCAGGCTGGGCGACCTGGGCTTCGCGGTCTACGGCCACGCCAGCTTCGCCGGCCTCCCGCGCGAGCGCTGGAGCGAGCAGCCGTGGATCGGCTACGACAACGCGCTGGCCGGCACCGCCGAAATGCAATGGCTGGCGGGGATAGCGCCGACGCGCATCGTGCTCAAGGTGAACAGCCTGAGCACGATGGTGCGCGCCTGCCGCGCGGGCGTCGGCATGGCGCTGCTGCCCTGCATCATGGGACAGCAGGAAGGACTGGTGCGCATCGGCGAAGGTGTCGAGGTGCTGCGCGACATCTGGCTGCTCAGCCACCGCGACGCCGGCTCCATCGCCCGCTTCAAGACTGTCGCCACCTGGCTGTCGCAGCTCTACGCCGCCAGCCAGGAGCTATTGTGCGGTGCAGCTTTACCCCCCTAATCCGCATTCTGCCCCCCCGTTTTTGCAGTTCGTCACATCCCGGTGGCTGTGCAGAGGGCCCTTGTCTATAGTTCACTCAACGCAAGACAAAACGCAGTGAAACCAACCACCCAAGGAGCTCAAAATGAACATCGCTAAAAACATGGAAGCCATCTTCGTCGCAGCAATCGTAGTCGCCAGCGCCACCTCGTTCGCCACCGCGGCCGTACCAGCCCTGCACACCGCAGCCCCAGTTGCGGCGGTGGTCGCCAAGGCCGACACCAGCAAGATACAGATCGTGACCGTCAGCGCCAAGCGCCTGACCGCCGCTGAAAAAGCAGCCCTGTAATTCAAGCCGACCGACGGAGCGCATGATGAAAAAATATCTGAAGGCTGCGATGCTGGCCACGGTACTGAGCAGCGGCGCCCACGCCGCGCTGGCGGCCGATGTGATCAGCGAGAACCGCGGCGTCGATGCGCGCACCGTCAACATCGATCTTGATGGCGTCATCAGCCTCAAGGTCCGGCAAGGTCCAGCCGCGTCGCTGACTCTATACGGAGAGGCTGACGCGCTGAAAAAAGTGACGGTGGAGCAGACGGGCGATACCCTGCACATCGGCACCAGCAAGACCCGCAGCTTCAACTTCGGTAACAAGCAGGAGCTGCGGGCGGAACTGACGCTGCCAAATCTACGCCAGGTGGTGTCGGGCGGCGTCGGTTCCACGGAAGTGAACGGCTTCAATGGCGACAAGCTGCGCCTGGCCCTGGAAGGTGCCGGCGCGGTCAGGGTAAATGCGCAGTACCGCAATGTCGACGTCAAACTGGGCGGCGTGGGCAGCATGACCGTCAACGCCGGCAGCAGCGACAACATCGACTTGAACTTGAGCGGCGCGGGCCACATTGAAATGACGGGCCAGACCCGGCAACTGCACGCCAGCCTTGGCGGCATTGGTGGCCTGGACGCGCAGCAGCTGCGCGCCGACGCGGTGGACGTCGATATGTCAGGCCTGGGCAGCGCGTCGGTGTACGCGAAGACCAGCGCGAACATGAAGTTATCCGGCATGGGTTCGGCCAAGGTGTATGGCAACCCGGCCAGCAGGAACGCCAGCGCCCGAGGCATGGGCAGCATCAGCTGGCAGTAAGGAATGCGGTAGTCCGCAGCAGGAAACACATGGGTGTGTTTTTACCGTCCGAGAGGGTCACTTCTTTCGGACGGATTTTTTTTATTTGAGATAGCGTGCCTGCGCCGTGTCGCGCCCCAGCACGATGCGCATGTCGGCGTATGCCTGCTTGCCGCCCTGTACCTGCAGCGGCAAGCCCAGTCGCTGCGACAGCGCTTGCGCCAGCAGCCGCTGGTCGCGCTGGTATTCGATGCGGCTGATCGACACCACGAATGGCTTCAGATTAGTCAGCCGTGTGGCCTTGATGCCTTCCGCGTCCAGCGTGCGCGCCAGCCGCGCGGCGGCGCCGGCCACGCCATTGCCGTTGCTGATTTCCAGCTTGACGCCATGCGCTTCGGCCACCGCCCGCTCGCCGGCGGCGACACGCAACACCTCCACCAGCGCCGCGCCGACTTGCCGCACCTCCGTGCGCGGCATCGATGCGTCGACCGTGGGCATGGTCGTGGCACTGGCCTGCGCGGCGGCTTCCTTCACCAACGCATAGTCGCGCCGCACATCGTGCGCGCGCAGCGCGGCGGCCTGCCTGAACATGGTCGCCGCGCGTTCATGTTCGCCGCCGGCTTCCAGCGCCGCGCCCAGTTGTTCCCATCTTTCCGCGCTGGTCGGATCGCGCAGGCACGCCTGTCCCAGCGCCGCGATGGCGGCAGCCTGCGGGTCGGTCTGCGGTGCCGGCGCCGACTGCATGCCGCTGCACGCCATCAGCAACGCGCCGGTGCACGCGGCGCTCAGGGTACGCTTCATCATCGCCTCCTATTTCCCCATCAAGGTTGGCAGCATCCGGAAAATCTGGATGCCGGCGGGACCGATCAACACCAGCATCAAGGTCGGGAAGATGCAGAAGATCAGCGGGAACAGCAGCTTCAACGCGATCTTGGCGGCGGCTTCCTCGGCGATCATGCTGCGCTTGGCGCGCAGGTTGTCCGAGTGGACCCGCAACGATTCGCCCATGCTGGTGCCGAAGCGCTCCGACTGGATCAACATCGCCACCAGCGTGTCGACGTCCTCGACGCCGCTGCGCAGCGCCAGGTTGCGCAAGGCTTTCTCCTTGGTGAAGCCGGCGCGCATCTCCATCAGCGCCAGCTGCAGCTCCTGCGCCAGCGCCACGCTCTTGATGTGGATCTCGCCCGCCACCTTGGCCATCGCGCGCTCCAGGCTCAGGCCCGCCTCCACGCAGACGGTCAGCAGGTCCAGCGCATCCGGGAAGGTCTCGAAGATCTCGCGGCAGCGGCTGGCGGCCCTGCGCGACAGGACCACGTTCGGCAAGTAGTAGCCGATGGCCGCCGTCATCAGCAGCAGGTAGACGAAGCCCTTGTTCACCGCATTCTCCAGCGTGGCGGCGCCCAGCAGCGCAAGCAGCGACGGAAGCCCCAGCGACAGCAGCGTCTTGGCGGCGAAGTACAGCGACGGCGCCGACGCGCTGCGCCAGCCGGCGTTCATGAAGCGGGTGCGCAGCGGCGACCGCTCCCAGCCCTCCTCCGGCAGCGACAGACGGGAGAAAGGCTGCGCCGCATGCGCGACCTTCTCCACCCAGCCGCCCTCCGTTGGCGCCGACGATTCCGCAGGTCCCATGAAACCGTTGAGCCGGTCCCTTATCGGCACCGATGAAAAACCGAGCAGCGCCACCAGCGCGACGCCCGCCACCACCGCGAAGACGATCAGGAGGAAAACGATCTGCCGGATATCCATGCCGCGCTCCTCACACCCGTATGCGTATCAGCTTGCGCATCCACAGCACGCCGCCCACCGCCATCACCAGCGTGTACCACGTCAGCGTGATGCCGGCCGGATCGGTCCACAGCACCCGCACGTAGGCGGGATTCACCACCATCATCAGCGCCAGCACGCACAGCGGCAGCAGGCCCAGTATCCATGCCGACATCCGGCCCTCGGCCGACATCACGCGCACCTGCGCCATCAAGCGCAGGCGCGCGCGTATCAGGCGGCTGATGTTACCCAGGACCTCGGCCAGGTTGCCGCCCGACTCGCGCTGTATCAACACCGCGATCACCAGGTAGCGCAGGTCGGTCAGCGGCACGCGCATCGCCAAGTTGTGCAAGGCCTCGTTCATCGGCACGCCGTAGTTGATCTCTTCGTAGGCGAACTTGAATTCGCCGGCGATCGGCTCCGGCAGCTCTTCGCCCACCATCTGCATGACGTTGGCGAAGGAGTGGCCGGCGCGCAGCGCCCTGCCGAGAAAATCGGCGGCCTCCGGCAACTGCTGCTCCAGCTTGAGCAGGCGCGCGCGCCGCGTGCGCATCAGCATCGCCCACGGCAGCGACAGGATCAGCGCCGTCAGCGCGGCCCCCGCCAGCGCCGGCATGTTCAGCATGGCCGGCAGCAGCAGGCCTGGGACCAGCAGCGCCAGCACGCAGGCGATGAACTGCGCCACCGACCAGCGCACGCCCGCCTGCAGCAGCAGCCGGTCCAGCGCGGCCAGGCGGCCGACGCGGCGCAGCAGCTTCTCCAGCGCCGGATTGCGGCTGTAGCAGCGCTGCTTGAGAATATCGATGCGTTCCCCGCCGCGCTCCCCGCGCGCCGCCATCAGCCGCAGGCGCTTGGCGATGCGCCGCGCCCCCCGGCCGTGCGCGCCCGACCACCACAGCCAGCCGCCTTCGATCAGCAGGATCACGGCGGCAAACAGCAGCACCTCGAAAGCGGTGAAGATTCCGTCCATGCGCTACTCGTAGATCTTGTCGGGGTCGAACGCCGTATCGGCCACCGGCACGCCGAACATGCGCAGGCGGTCGGCGAAGCGCGGCCGCACGCCGGTGGCGGAGAAGCGGCCCAGCACCTTGCCGTTGGCGTCCACGCCTTTTTGTTCGTAGCGGAAGATCTCGTGCATGGCGATCACGTCGCCCTCCATGCCGGTGATCTCCTGCAGGCTGACCAGCTTGCGCGTGCCATCGGTCAGCCGCGACACCTGCATCACCACCGTGATGGCGGAGCAGATCTGCTGCCGCGTGGCGCGCGGCGTCAGATTCAGGCCGGTCATGCCGACCATGTTCTCCAGCCGCGACAAGGCGTCGCGCGGGGTGTTCGAGTGGATAGTGGCCAGTGAGCCTTCATGGCCGGTGTTCATCGCCTGCAGCATGTCCAACGCCTCCGGCCCGCGCACCTCGCCGAGAATGATGCGGTCCGGCCGCATGCGCAGCGCGTTGCGCACCAGCGAGCGCTGATTGACCTCGCCCTTGCCCTCGATGTTGGGCGGCCGCGTCTCCAGCCGCACCACATGCGGCTGGCGCATCTGCAGCTCGGCCGCGTCCTCGATGGTGACGATGCGTTCCGCCGCCGGGATGAAGCCGGACAGCACGTTCAGCATGGTGGTCTTGCCGCTGCCGGTGCCGCCGGAGATCAGGATGTTGACCTTGGCCTGCCCCAGCGCCTTGAGCACCTCCATCATCGGCGGCGTCAGGCTGCGGTAGTCGAGCAGGTTCTGCACCGTCAGCGGCGTGACGGCGAAGCGCCGTATCGACAGGATGGGGCCATCGATCGCCAGCGGCGGAATGATGGCGTTCACGCGCGAGCCATCCGGCAGACGCGCGTCGACCATCGGACTCGATTCGTCCACGCGCCGGCCCACACGCGAGACGATCTTCTCGATGATCTTCATCAGGTGGGCGTTGTCGTTGAAGGTGACGTCGGTCAGCTCCAGCCGGCCGGCGCGTTCGATGTAGACTTGGGCGCAGGTGTTGACCAGGATGTCGGACACGCCGGGATCGGCCAGCAGCGGCTCCAGCGGCCCGAAACCCAGCATCTCGTGCTGGATGTCGAGCACCAGGCTATGCCGCTCGTGCTGATTGAGCACGATGCGCTCTTCCTCGATGATGCGCTGGACCAGCAGCGCCAGCTCGTGCTTGAACTGCTCGGGCGTGAGACGCTTCAGGCGTTCCAGGTCGATACGGTCAAGTATCGTCTGGTGCATGCTCTTCTTCAGTTCCTGGTAGGCCGCAGCCGCCAGGCCCGGCGGGCCGTTGACGCCGTGGCGTTTGTCGTCCGGGGAAGCCAGCCGTTCGCGTAAACTCATGTCATCCTCCGCTGTCTTGGTCAGTCGTTGTCGTTGCGGCCGAACAGGCGGTCGAACAGGCCCTTGCTCTCCGAGACCCGCCGCGCCGTCACCATTTCCACCAGCTCGGCCAGGCTGCGCGCCACCGCGCTGCTGCGCGACAGCTGCAGCACCGGTATGCCCTGGTTGACCGAGTCGGTGGCCGACAGATAATCGTTCGGCACCGTGTGCACCACGTCCGCGCCCAGCGCCTGTTCCAGGTCGATCAGCCGCAGCTTGCCGCCCTTTTCGTAGCGGTTGACGATCAGCCGGATACGTTCGCTGGGGTAGCCCAGCGATCGGAAGATGTCCAGCAGGCGGCGGCCGTCGCGGATGTCCGGCAGCGCCAGTTGCAGCACCGGGTGGATCACGTCCGCCTGGTCCAGCGCGCGCAGCGAGATGGCGTCGATCTGGCGGCCCACGTCAAGCACGATGAAGTCGTAGTGCTGGCGCGCCAGGCGCAGGATGGCGTCCATGTGCTCCGGCTTCATGTCGACCGCGTGATTGGGATCGTCGGCCGCCGCCAGCACGCCGAAGTTCGACGCCACATGCACCAGGCAGGAATCGAGGAAGGCGCCGTCCATGCGGCTGATCTGCGCGCAGATGTCGGACAGCGTCATCCCCGGCTTCTGGTCAGACACGTACAAGGTGGCGTCGCCGAACTGGCCATGCAGGTCGATCAGCAGCACCTTCTTGTCGGCCAGCGCGGCCAGCGCGTAGCCGAAGTTGGTCGACAAGAAGGTCGCGCCGCTGCCGCCCTTGCAGGAGATGAAGGCCAGGACCTTGCCGTCGCGCGTCTGGCTCACGCCCGCCGCCAGCTCGATGCGGCTCATCGACTCGTGGAAGGCGCTGTGCACCAACGGCAGCTGCAGCACCTCGCGCATGCCGGCGCGCATGGCGCGGATCAACAAGTCCTGCTGCGGCTCGCGCGCCAGCAGCATGAAGGAGGACGATGGATACAGCTTGCTCAGGCGCTCGACCAGTTCCCCCTCGTCCGGGCCGACGTCGCTGGCGTCGAGGATCACCAGTTCCGGCATCTCCGGCAGTTGGCGTTCCACCGCGTCGCGCAGCCCGTTGCGCGACGCGACCAGCTGCACGGCCGGCATGCGCGCGGAACCCTGCGCGGCGACTTCGGCATGCAGCAGGCTGTCCTTGCTGATCATTAGTGCTTTCATATTCATTCCTCGTTTTTATCTGCGCGACTATTTGGCGCCGCTGACGCCGATGGTGAATGCGGACGGCTGCGCCGGCGGTTCGCTGTTGGCCTTCTGATAGCGCTCGTAGGCCGCGTGCGCGGCGCGGCCGTTCATGCCGGCGACCGGATCGCGGTTGCGGCCCGCCTCCGCGTCGGCGACCTGCTGCGCCAGCGCGACGCGGGTGACGATGCCGAAGTCCCGGTCCCATTGCGGCGTGGTCGGCGTGAGTTGCAGGGCGCAAGAGGCCAGCATGCATGCCAGCGGCAGGCTAAGTAGATGTCGCATAGTCGTATCCCGTTTATTTGCGGTCGGTGCTCGGGGGCGGAGCCCCCTCCATGCGCCCTTCGAGGAAGAGCTGGGCGCGGGTCGGCGTGGTCACGTCGTCGGTCGGCAGCTTGTAGTTCGGCGGCAGCGGCTTGACCAGGTGCGGCGTGACGACGAACAGCAGCTCGGTGCGGTCCTGCTGGAAGTCGGTGCTGCGGAACAGCGCCCCCAGCACCGGCAGCTCGCCCAGCACCGGCAGGCCGCGGATGTTGGTGGTCTGGTTGTTGCTGATCAGGCCTCCGATGGCGAAGCTCTGGCCGTCGAACAGTTCGACCGTGGTGGCGGCGCGGCGCGTGGTGATCAGCGGCAGGATGGCGCCGCCCGAGAAGCCGGCCGCCGAGATGCCTATGCCTTCGCGCGACAGTTCCGACACTTCCGGCGCCACGCGCAGGTTGATGCGGCCACCGGCCAGCACGGTGGGCGTGAAGTGCAGGCCGACGCCGAACTCCTTCTCCTCCAGCGTGACCTTGTTGTTGTCCTGCGCGACCGGCACGAAGATTTTGCCGCCCGCCAGGAAGCTGCCTTCCTGGCCGCTGATCGCCATCACCGTCGGCTCGGCGAGGATGCGCACCAGGCCATCCTGCTTGTCGGCGGCGATGCCCACATGATTGCCGGTGGCCTTGCCTGCGCTGAGCAGGCCTTTCAACGTCCCGCTGATGAAGCTCGACGCCAGCGTGGTGCTCCAGCTGCCGCCTCCAAAGCCCAGCGACACGCCGGCCTCCAGCTTGTCCAGCAGCGTCTTGGACACCTCGGCGATCTTCACTTCCAACATCACCTGCTGCGGCGCGCCGACGTTGAGGAAGTTGACGATGCGCGCGGCGCCCGCACCGGCCGCCGACACTGGAGCTGGCGACGATGGTGCTGCCGCTGCCGCAGGCGCGCCGCCCTTGTCACCCTTCTCGCCCTTGGCCGATTCCAGTGCCTGCGCCGGGCGCCGCACGAACGCGGAGGCCAGCTCCAGCACCCGTGCCGCCGTCGGCGCATCGTCGACCGTGCCGCTGAGGACCAGCGTGTCGCCGGCCGCGCTGACGTGGATGTCCTTCTGCTCCGGCATCAGCGCGGCCAAGGCTTTCTGCAGCGCGGTGGGATCGATGCCGACCACCACCTCGATCACGTTGCACAAGCCGCTGCGTCCCTGCACGATCATATTGCTGCTGCCGATATCGGCGCCGACCAGGTACAGCGTGTCGGGCGCCACCAGCATCGCCTGCAGCACGGCGGGATTGCCGACGCTGCGCGCCGCCACCGCTTCCGGCATGCGCATCAGCGTCGACTTGCCCAGTGCGAGCGTCAGGCTGCCCGGCGTGGCTGCTTGGCCGCTGCAGCGCAGGCCCACCGATTCGCGGGACGCGCCATCCGCCGCCACGCGCGCGGGAGCGGCGCCGGCCAAGGCCGCCGCCGGACGCGCCAACAGCGCGGGCAGGTCGGCGTTGTTGGTGGCGGCCGCCGCCGGCCACTGGCTCGCCACCGCCAGCGTCAGCGCCGCGTATCGTAGTGTCGTCATGACGCGCTCACAGACATTCCTGCGTGCGCTGCACGCCGGTGATCACGCCAATGCACGGCCGGATGCGCGGCGCGGCCTGCGCCAGCTGCGCATGCGGCTTGGGCGCGGCCGCCGGCGGTTCGGCCGGCGCCGCAGCCGGAGCTTGCGCCTTGGCGATACCCAGCAAGGTGCTCTTGGTGGCGCCGTCGGTCACGCCGGGACGCGGATCGACCTGGTTGCGCAGCACCAGCGACAGCGTGCCGACGCTGCGCGCCAGGTCGATGTTCTCGGCCTGCGCCGGCGTCACCTCCAACGTCACGGCGTTGACCACGCGCGGCTTGGTCTCGTCGCGGCCCACTTCCTGCGCCACGGCCAACACCAGTATCCGTTCCAGCACGATCTTGGAAATCGCGTTCTCGTTGCCGGTGGCGGCGGCCTGCGTGTTGACGATGATGTCGACAAAATTCCCCGGCAGCGCGAAACCCGCCACGCCCACCACGTCGTTGACCCGCACGGTGATGGCGCGCTTGCCTTCCGAGATCAGTGCCGACAGGCCGCCCAGCGTGCCGGCCGGCGCCAGCTTGGCCTCGGTCAGGGGCTCGTCGCGCAGCACACTGGTTTTCAGCACACGGCCAGCCAGCTTGGTGCCGTCGCGGATGGCGCCGCGCGGCAAGCTCTCGGCCGGCCAGTCGATCGCCTTGAGCATCTCCGGCGTCAGGCGCTGCCCCAGGCTCACATCGGTGGCCGCGACGACGATCTTGTTGGCCGACGCCGGCGTCTGGTGCAGCAGCCAGCGCGAGGCCAGCACCACCGCCACCAATCCCAGGACGATGGCCAGCGCCATCATCATCAATGCGCGCCGGTTGTTCATGCTGCCTGCCCGTAGACCGGCGATGGTGCGCCAGCTGCGAAGATGCTGGTCCAGGCCTGGTCCAGCGTCTCCACGCTTAGCCGCGCCGGCTCGCCCAGGAAGCCGGCGAAGTCGTTGATGCGGCCGACGATCTCGCGCGGATAGCAGGCCAGCAGCGGCAGGCCGCTGCCCGCATGCAGCTCGTCGACCAGGTAGCGCAGCGCCGCTTCATCGAACGTCACGCCGGCGCTGACGCACTGTTGGCGAAACAAGGTGCGGTAGTTGGCCGTATCCAGCGGCCCGACCGGAATCTTGTAGCCGATGCGGCGCAGCGCCGAGGCGTCGAGCAGCGCTTCCGGCGCCAGGCTGGTGGCGAACACCAGCTGCATCCGGCACGGCACGCTGAAATGGAAGCCGCCGACCAGCGCCAGCTGGCTGCGCTCCAGCTCCCGCGCCTGCGAGAAGCGGTTCAGCAGATCGGCGGCGGCCATGCGCTGGCGACCCAGGTCATCGACGATCAGCAGGCCGTTGTTGGCCTTGAGCTGCGGCGGCGAGCGATAGCAGCCGTTATGGCTGTCCGGTTGCAGCTCCAGCATGTCGGCGCTCAGGTCCGCGTCCAGCGCCACCACGGGACGCTGGCACAGCACCCAGCGCGGATCGCTGCTGCGGCGCTCCTGCGCCGGCCGCAGCTGGCGCAGATGCTGCGGCGACGGCGCGCGGTGCAGCAGCGCGTCGTAGACCTGGACGATCTCCTGTCCCACCACCAGCGCATGCGGCACCGCGATCACGCCCTGCAGCAGGCTGCCCAGCCGGCGCGCCAGCACCGACTTGCCGCCGCCGGACGGGCCATGCAGCAGCACCGTGCGGCCGGCATACATGGCTGCGCCCAGCATGCGCTGCACGGCGGGGCTGAGAAAGTCGTCGGCGAATTCGGCGGCCAGTTCGTCGGCGCACAGCTGCGGCGCCTGGACGGCCTGGCGCTCGACCACGGCGCGGTAGGCCTCCAGCGTCACCGGCGCGGGGCCGATGTAGGGGCAGCGGTCCATCCAGGCGCTGGCGCGCAAGCGGCCGGCGGAGGTCAGCTGGTACTGCACGTCGATGTCCGACTCGCCGCGCCAGGCCACTTCGGCCACGTGTTCGGCCACCATGAACTCCAGCGCCTCGCGCAGCACGTTGATCGACAGGTGCAGCCGCGTGGTCAGCACCGGCAGGTGGATCTTGCCGCCGACCAGAATGGACTTGGCGATCAGCTCGACGATCATCTGCTGCGTCAAGCCGGTGTCACGCACCGATTTCGGCTGGACCGGCAGCACCGCGGCGGGATCGGCATGGAGGGCGGAGGTAGGCGTTTCGACGGCGAGCATGACGATCTCCAGCGGTGGATTAGTTACGTTGAGGAATCAAGTCTATCGGCCCATGCTTTGTGGATATTGACGCGCAGCAAAGGCGCGGCAGGCGGAACGTTAGCGATGTGCAAGTGCCACAGTCGCCATCGTGGCCAGCGCGATCGCCAAACCGTAGGGGATGCCGCCCACGCTGGCGCCCGGCGCCAGCGGCACCGCCTGCAGCGGCACGCCCAGGCTGCGCAGCAGCATCGGCTTGCAGATGGCGGCCACGTTGCGCCAGCCTTCCCGCCAGCGGCCGTTAAATACCAGCATCAGCAGGCCCATCACGCCGCCGATCAGCGCGGCCAGCATGGCCACCTTCACGGCCATCAGCGGGCCGACAAAGCCGCCGACCATGGCCATCAGCTTGACGTCGCCGGCGGCCATGCCGCGCAGCAGATACAGCGGCAGGAATAAAAAAAAGCCGGCCAAGGCGCCGGCCATCCAGTGCGTCAGTGGCGCCCAGTGCAGGCCGCCCAGCAGGTGCAACAGCAGCGCCAGCAGCAGGCCGCTGAGCACCAATACGTTCGGGATCTTGCGCAGGGCCAGGTCGGTGACGGCCGCTTGCGCCACAAGGCAGATCAAGATGACTTCGAGCGCTATCGACATGAGGGTCTCCAACGTAAGGCTTTCCAGCCAACCGCGGCTGGAAAGCCTGGTGGTTACGTCGCGGCGGTGATCTTGTCCGCGATCTTGCTGAAGGCGTTGGTCAGCACCGGCGTCAAGAAAGCGAAGGCGGTGACCACCGCCGCCACCATCGTTGCCGCGATCAGGCCGTATTCAATGGCCGTGATCCCGTCCTCGTCCTGCACGAACACTTTTGCCGCTGCAATAAGCGAGTTCATGATTTACTCCTCTGGATGAAGTTAAAAAGTACCCCTGGCACGGGCCGGCGGACTGCCCAATCACCGGTTCCCGGGCCATTAAGGATTACTATACGGATCGGAGTTTTCCGAGAGTTGACGTGACGCAAGTTTTCCGTGTGGCATTATTTTCATGAGTGGGAGGAAAATCTGCGCACGGGACACACATCACGGCTGGCTTATGTCAAACTGCATCAGTTTCCCGGTGGGTAGGCTGGAAGGGGTTACCCGGCTGTCGGAAAAAGGTCGCATTCAGATGCAAGGAAAGTTTTTTTTCGCACACATGAATTGCCTTGATTGCAAAAAGCTATTATCCTGCTTAGCTGTTCTTTGGAAAGGCCCCGTGTTGCAGCTTCACTGTGCGCCTGACTATCAAAGAGATTGGCTTGATAGGCGTGAACGAAACGTGGCTAGACACAAGGTTGTGTGATTATTTTCCAGAGAAGAAAATGGATTCCCTACTGAAACACATGGTGGACATGACCGGCCACCGCGATCACACGATGCTCGACATCTCCGTGATCTCGGCGGTGCAGGAACTTGCCCGCGCCAGCCAGGCCCGCGTACTGACGCTGGCCACAGTCAGGGGCAAGGTCTTCGTGCGGCCGCGCGCCATCATCTGCGCCGGCGAGGCTGCGCGCATGGTCGACAGTTCCGACCTGCACAATCCCGGCGAACCCATCGAAAGCTTCCCGGCCCTGGCCGAGTGCATCGCCAACCACGAATCGGGCGCCGACGTCGCCAACGAGGCGGGCGAACACACGCTGTGGTTGCCGATCTGGCTGGGAGACAAGGCCGACACCTGCCTGGAAATCGTCAATCCGACGCCGTACACCAGCGACACCATCCACGTCATCGGCGGCATCGTCAGCGTCTACCGCAACTTCCAGAACCTGCTGGACTACAGCGAACGCGATTCGCTGACCGGCCTGCTCAACCGCAAGACCTTCGACGACCAGCTGGCCAAGATGCTGGCCGCCAGCACCGAACAGGATTCCGTCACGCTGCCGGGCGAACCGGAGCGCCGCAGCCACCATGAGCAGGAAAAGCAATGGTTGGCCGTGGTCGATGTCGACCATTTCAAGCACGTTAACGACCGTTTCGGCCATTTGTACGGCGATGAGGTGCTGATCCTGATCGCCAACCTGCTCACCTCCTCGTTCCGCGCGCAAGACCGCGTGTTCCGTTTCGGCGGCGAGGAGTTCGTCGTGCTGCTGCGCTCGACCACCTTGGACAACGCCAAGAAGATCATCGACCGCTTCCGCATGAACGTGGCGTCGCATGATTTCCCGCAAGTGGGCAAGGTGACGGTGAGTGTGGGCTTTGTCAGCATCAGCGCGCTGGAGGCGCCGGTGATCATCCTGGGGCATGCCGACCAGGCGCTGTACTACGCCAAGAGCCACGGCCGCAACCTGGCCTGCCATTACGACGAACTGGTCGATGGCGGCCTGCTGCACGCCATCGAATCCAACGATACGGCCGAATTCTTCTAGGTTTTACGCCAGGGTCAGGAAGCGCATCGGGTCGACGTTCCACTTGGCAGGCGATTCGTGGCCGACGATCTTGTCGCCGCCGCCAAAACCCAGCCCGCGCGACAAATCCACGGTTTCCGGCTTGATGTAGAGATTTTTCTTGGTGTTGAAGAACACATTGACCTTGGGCGCCAGCAAATTGGTCTCGTGTGGCTCAATTACAACACCCAGCCGCCCCGACTCCAGCATCACCATGGTGCCAACCGGATAGATCCCCACGCAACGCATGAATTCCTGCGCGTACTTCGGGTTGAAGTGGAATTTGCTCCACTCATAGATCTTGCGCAGGGCCGCCGCAGCCGACATGCCCTTGTGATAGCAACGATCCGCTGTAATTGCGTCGTACACGTCAACAATGGCCGCCATCTGCGCCAATTCGCTGATGCCGTCGCCTTCCTGCTTGTTCGGATAGCCGCTGCCGTCGCGCCGCTCGTGGTGGTGCAGCGTGATGTCCAGCGGAATCGGGCCGACCTCGGGCGACTTCAGCAGGATGTTGTAACCGTCCTGGGGATGGCGCTTGATGATGGCGAATTCCTCGTCCGTCAGCGGGCCGGGCTTGTTCAGGATGGCGTCCGGCACCAGCGCCTTGCCGGTGTCGTGCAACAGGCCGCCCAGGCCGGCCTGGTGGGTGATTTCAGGGTCCATGCCGCGCGAGCGGCAGAAGGCCACCAGCAGCGTGCACACGCTCACCGAGTGCAGGAACGTGTAATCGTCCTTGTTTTTGATCCGCAGCAAACCCACCAGCGCGCCTGGATTGCGCAAGATCGATTCGGTGATATTCTGCACCACCGGCTGGACCTGATCGAGTTCGATGGCCTTGCCCAGGCGCGCATCCTGCATCACGGTGCGCACCAGGGTCGACGCCTGGTGGCGGATCTGTACGGCGCGCTGCATCTCCTCGCCCAGCGAAACACGGGTGACGACCGGCGCCTTGGCGACGATTTCCACGATTTCACGTTCGGTCGCCGCCTGCGCTTCATCCACCGACGGGGCATCCTGCACGTCCAGGCCCTTGGAGTTGTCTATGACAACGTCATGGATACCGGCATTGATGATTTTGCGGATTTCGTCTTCACTGGTCAGCAAAAAACGGTTGCGGACAAACGGGTGGGTCATCCAGTCGCAACTCAGGTCATGGATGTACATGCCCACTTTTAACTGGGAAGCGTCGACTTTCTTTAACATACCGGTACCCACATTGAAGAGGCTGGAAACAGCGGAAAGGGCTGATGCCAGTATAGCAAATAGTTTCCTGTCAGGATTAGATTTACAGGTGCTACCATTTGTTTGTCCAGGTTAAGAACGCTAGCAATTTATGGAATTACGCCAACTTCGTTACTTTGTAGCTATAGTAGACCACGGTTCGCTGTCGCGGGCGGCTGTTGTACTACATGTTGCGCAACCGGCACTAACGCAACAGTTGCGGCAGCTGGAGGAGGAGCTGGGCGTGCAGTTATTGCATCGTTCGGCCCAGGGCGTGCTCAGCACCGACGCCGGCAAGATCTTCTACGAACACGCGCAAGCCATCCTCAAGCAGGTTTCGGACGCCCGTTCGGCCGTGGCGCAGTCGGCCGAGCGCCCCAGCGGCAGCGTCACGCTGGGGCTGCCGCACAGCATCTCCGGCGCGCTGGCGCTGCCGCTGCTGACGGCGTCCCGCGCCCAGTATCCCGAAATCACCCTGCAGCTGACGGAAGAGCTGACCGGCAACCTGAGCGACCAGCTCAAGTCCGGCCGCGTCAACCTGGCCGTGCTGTTCGACGACGGCCAACTGGCCCAGTTCGCCACCACGCCGCTGGCGGAAGAGGAACTGCAATTCATCTGTCGGGCCGACGCCACTTACGCGCAAGGTGAGCAAGCACTGACACTGACCCAGGCGCTGAACACCACGCTGATCCTGCCCGGCCTGCAGCACGGCGTGCGGCCGCGCATCGAAAGCGTGGCGCGCCAGGCCGGGCTAACGCTGGGCAATGTGATCGAGATCAACTCCATCGCCATCCTCAAATCCGCCATCCTGGCCGACATGGGCGCGACCATCCTGCCGTCGGCGCCCGTCCTGGACGAGCTCGAGCGGGGCGCCATGCGCGCCCACCGCATCCACAGCCCGTCGATTTCCCGGACGGTGGTGCTGTGCGCGTCCAAGAACATTCCGCTGACTAACGCGGCGGCGGCGGTCAGCCGATTGGTGCAACAGGTCAGCGCGCAGCTGTGCGCGGGCGGCACTTGGCCGGGCGCGACCGCCATCGCCTGAGCGCCGCCAACAGGTCATCACTTTTTCTTATACCCCTATCGGCATTCCGTATTTCCGTATACGTCAACTCGCGCCCATACTCCGCTACAAAGCAGATTTTTAAGCCTAAAATATCTGCACCGCCGCTAACCATGCGGCCCATGGCCTGATCCTGGCGCGCCTACCCGGCGCCTCCAAGTTTGGGCGCGATCTGACACAAAACCGGAGACACCGCCATGCCCGATACCACGGCACACGGCCCAGCAACGTCCGCCAGAGACGACGCCGCCGCCCCATCCCGCCTCACCTCCGTGAGCCTCGACGACAAATACACCGCGATCAAAGGCGACATTTTCCTGTCCGGCATTCAGGCGCTGGTGCGCCTGCCGATGATGCAGCGCGTGCGCGACCAGGCGGCCGGCCTGAACACCGCCGGCTTCATCTCCGGCTACCGCGGCTCGCCGCTGGGTGGCCTGGACGAGAACCTGTGGAAGGCCAAGCCGCACCTGGAAGCGCACCACGTGCAGTTCGTGCCGGGCGTGAACGAGGACCTGGCCGCGACCGCCGTCTGGGGCTCGCAGCAGGTCGACCTGATCGGCGAAGCCAAGTACGACGGCGTGTTCGCCATGTGGTACGGCAAAGGCCCAGGCGTGGACCGCTGCGGCGACGTCTTCAAGCACATGAACCATGCCGGCACGTCCAAGCACGGCGGCGTGCTGCTGGTGGCCGGCGACGACCACGGCGCCTACTCGTCGACGCTGCCGCACCAGTCGGACCATTTGTTCTCGGCCTCGATGATCCCAGTCCTGTATCCATGCAACGTGCAGGAATACCTGGACCTGGGCATTCACGGCTGGGCCATGTCGCGCTTCTCCGGCTGCACGGTGGCGTTCAAGGCGCTGGCCGACACGGTCGAATCGTCGGCCTCCGTCGACGCCGATCCGTTCCGCGTCGAGGTCAAGATCCCGCACGATTTCGTCATGCCGGAAGGCGGCCTGAATGCGCGCCTGTCCAGCATCCCGCTAGGCCAGCAGGCGCGCAATCAGGAAGCGCTGATGCAGGACTACAAAATCTACGCCGCGCTGGCCTACGCGCGCGAGAACAAACTCAATCACACCACCATCACCAGCCCGAACGCCAAGCTGGGCATCATCGCCTCCGGCAAGTCCTACCTGGACGTGCTGGAAGCGCTGGAAGAACTGGGCATCGACGAGAAGATGGCGGCCGATGTCGGCCTGCGCCTGTTCAAGGTCGCCATGCCATGGCCGCTGGAGCCGGACAGCGTGCGCGAATTCGCCCAGGGCCTGGACGAGATCCTGGTGGTCGAGGAAAAGCGCCAGATCGTCGAGTACCAGCTGAAGGAACAGCTGTACAACTGGCGCGACGACGTGCGTCCGCGCGTGATCGGCAAGTTCGATGAAAAAGGCGAATGGGTCGCGCCGCGCGGCGAATGGCTGCTCACCTCCAAGGCCGACTTCTCGGTCTCGCAAGTGGCGCGCGTGATCGCCTCGCGCGTCAAGCGCCTGATTTCCGACCCGGTCACCTGCGACCATATCAAGGCCCGCCTGACCTTCCTCGACGCCAAGGACGCGGTGCTGAAGAAGGCCATCAACACCCCGTTCCGTCCAGCGTTCTACTGCTCCGGATGTCCGCACAACACCTCGACCAAGGTCCCGGAAGGCAGCCTGGCGCTGGCCGGCATCGGCTGCCACGTGATGGCGACCTCGATCTACCCCGAGTTCAACAAGCTGACCACGCACATGGGCGGCGAAGGCGCGCCGTGGATCGGCCAGGCCGCGTTCTCGAAGATCCCGCACGTGTTCCAGAACCTGGGCGACGGCACCTACTTCCACTCCGGCTACCTGGCGATCCGCGCGGCGGTGGCGGCCAAGGTCAACATGACCTACAAGATCCTGTACAACGACGCGGTGGCGATGACCGGCGGCCAGCCGGTCGACGGCATCACCTCGGTGCCGATGATCGCGCAGCAGATGGCGGCCGAAGGCGTCAAACGCATCGCGCTGGTGACCGAAGACTTGAACCGCTACACCGACCGCAGCGCACTGCCGTCCATCGTCAGCCTGCACGACCGCAAGGACATGGACGCGGTCCAGCGCGAGCTGCGCGAAGTGGGCGGCGTATCGGTGCTGATCTATGACCAGACCTGCGCGGCCGAGAAGCGCCGCCGCCGGAAGAAAGGCGAATATCCCGACCCTGCCAAGCGCATGGTCATCAACGAAGCCGTGTGCGAAGGCTGCGGCGATTGCGGCATCCAGTCCAACTGCACCTCCATCCTGCCGAAGGAAACGGAGTTCGGCCGCAAGCGCACCATCGACCAGTCGTCCTGCAACAAGGACTACTCGTGCGTGAAGGGCTTCTGCCCGAGCTTCGTCACGGTCGAAGGCGGATCGCTGAAGAAGACCAAGACCGGCGTCACCAAGGACAACGCCGACGACGGCTTCGGCGCCCTGCCGGAACCAGTGCTGCCGTCCTGCGACGAGCCGTACAACATCCTGATCAACGGCATCGGCGGCACCGGCGTAATCACCGTCGGCGCGCTGATGGGCATGGCCGCGCACCTGGAAGGCAAAGGCGCGTCGGTGCTGGACATGACCGGCATGTCGCAGAAAAACGGCTCGGTCACCTCGCACGTCAAAGTGGCGAAGACCCCGGCCCACCTGCGCGCGCAACGCATCGCCACCGGCGAGGCGGACGTGATCCTCGGCTGCGACATGCTGACCGCCGGTGCCGCCGACGCGGTATCGAAGATGCGTCCGGGTCGCACGCTGGCCATCGTCAACCTGCACGAGCAGCCACCAGGCACCTTCGCGCAGAACGCCGACTGGCAGTATCCGGTGGAGGAAGTACGCGCGCTGATCGAGGAATCGGTCGGCGCTGGCGCGGCCGATTTCATCAACGCCACCAAGCTGGCCACCGCGCTGATGGGCGACTCCATCGCCGCCAACCTGTTCATGCTGGGCTACGCATGGCAGAAGGGCCGCATCCCGTTGAAAGAAGAATCGCTGCTGCGCGCGATTGAGCTGAACGGCGTCGGCATCGCATCGAACAAGAAGAGCTTCCTGTGGGGCCGCCGCGCCGCCGTGGACCTGAAGCGCGTCGAGCGCGTGGCCACGCCTACGCAAGCGATCGTGATGCAGATGCCGCAAAGCCTGGAGAACGTCATCAGCAAGCGCGTCGAGTTCCTGACCGCGTACCAGAACGCCGCCTACGCTGCGAGCTACGAACAGCTGGTGTCGCAGGTGCGCGCGAAGGAAACGGCTCTGGGCCTGGGCAACAAGCTGTCCACCGCCGTCGCCAAGTACGCCTTCAAGCTGATGGCCTACAAGGACGAATACGAAGTGGCGCGCCTGTACACCGATGGCCGCTTCGTCGAGCAGCTCAAGCAGCAGTTCGAGGGCGACTTCTCGGTCAAGTTCAACCTGGCGCCGCCGA
The DNA here is from genome assembly GCF_040362985.1 of Duganella caerulea. Taxonomy (NCBI): domain Bacteria; kingdom Pseudomonadati; phylum Pseudomonadota; class Betaproteobacteria; order Burkholderiales; family Oxalobacteraceae; genus Duganella; species Duganella caerulea. The sequence goes on from NZ_BPWJ01000005.1 coordinate 435,681, forward strand.
TGTTCGCCAAGAAGGACGCCAAGGGCCACCTGGTCAAGGCGGAATTCGGCTCGTGGATGTGGAGCGCGTTCAAGCTGCTGGCCAAGTTCAAGGGCCTGCGCGGCGGCGCGTTCGACATCTTCGGCTACACCGAGGAGCGCAAGATGGAGCGCGCGCTGATCGTCGAATACCGCGAACTGGTCGCCACGCTGATGGACAAGCTGTCGCTGGAAAACCACGCCACCGCCGTGGAACTGGCCGGCCTGCCGGAGAAAGTGCGCGGCTTCGGCCACGTGAAGGAAAAGGCTGTCGCCACCTTCCGTACCGAGAAGGCACGCCTGCTGAATCAATTCAGCCAGCAGCGCGCCGCCTAAACCGCCGCGTCGTCCCCGCGAAAGCGGGGACCCATACGGCGCACGCTCAGCATGGGTTCCCGCCTGCGCGGGAACGACAAAAATTCGCTTGACTTGACGTTAACGTAAACGTCATATAATGAACTGAACAAAAGCACAAGGGACACCATGAACGACCTCTCCGCTCCGAAAATCGCAGCCGTGCCGGATCAGCCGCGTCTGAACAACAAAGTCCGTTTCGTCACCGCCGCCTCGCTGTTCGACGGCCACGACGCCTCGATCAACATCATGCGCCGCATCCTGCAATCGAACGGCGTGGAAGTGGTCCACCTTGGCCATAACCGCTCGGTCGACGAAGTCGTCACCGCCGCGCTGGCCGAGGACGTGCAAGGCATCGCCATCTCCAGCTACCAGGGCGGCCACGTCGAATACTTCAAATACATGATCGACCTGCTGCGCCAGCGCGGCGGCGCGCACATCAAGGTATTCGGCGGCGGCGGCGGCGTCATCGTCCCCGACGAAATCGCCGACCTGCACGCCTACGGCGTCACCAAGATCTTCAGCCCGGAAGACGGCCAGCGCATGGGCCTCGTCGGCATGATCCAGTGGATGGTGCAGCAGTGCGACATCGACCTGTCCCAGTACTCGCCAACCTCGCTGGCGCCGTTGAAGGAAGGTGATATCGCCACCCGCCACCGCCCGCTGGCCCAGCTGATCACCGCGCTGGAAAACGAAAAAGCCTCCCCCGCACTGCGCGCCGAACTGCTGGCCGCAGCCGAAGGCCTGGCCGTGCCGACGCTGGGCATCACCGGCACCGGCGGCGCCGGCAAATCCTCGCTGACCGATGAACTGATACGCCGCATCCGCCTCGACCAGGGCGACGCCGTCAACATCGCCATCATCTCGATCGACCCGTCGCGCCGCAAATCCGGCGGCGCGCTGCTGGGCGACCGTATCCGCATGAACGCGATCAATCCGTGGAACGGCCAGACGCGCGTCTTCATGCGCTCACTCGCCACGCGCGAAGCGGGCTCCGAGATTTCGCAGGCGCTGCCTGACGTGATCGCCGCCTGCAAGGTAGCCGGCTTCGACCTGGTGATCGTCGAAACCTCCGGCATCGGCCAGGGCGACGCCGCCATCGTGCCGCACGTCGACGTATCGATGTACGTGATGACGCCGGAATTCGGCGCCGCATCGCAGCTGGAAAAAATCGACATGCTCGATTTCGCCGACTTCATCGCCATTAACAAATTCGACCGCAAAGGCTCGCAGGACGCGCTGCGCGACGTCGCCAAGCAGTACCAGCGCAACCGCGAAATGTGGAGCAAGCGTCCGGACGAAATGCCGGTCTACGGCACGCAAGCGTCGCGCTTCAACGACGACGGCGTGACCGCCTTGTATCAAGGCCTGCTGCCTAAATTGGCGCAGTTCGGCCTGAAGGCCAAGCCGGGCAAGCTGGCGCCGGTGGACGTGCGCTTCTCCAGCGGCAAACACGTGATCGTGCCGCCGGCGCGCGCGCGCTACCTGGCGGAGATCGCCGACACCGTGCGCGGCTACCACCGCTTCACGCGCAAGCAGGTCACGCTGGCTCGCGAACGCCAGCAGCTGACCGAATCGAAACGCATGCTGGCCATCGCCCACAAGACCGCCGACTTCGACGATCTCATCGCCGAACGCGATGCGGAAATGGACGGCGGCGCCAAGAAGCTGCTGGCCCAATGGCCGGACATGCAGGCCGCGTACGCGGGCGACGATTACGTCGTCAAAATCCGCGACAAGGAAATCCGCACCCGCCTGGTCCAGCACACGCTGTCCGGCACCAAGATCCGCAAGGTGGCCCTGCCGCGCTATGAAGACCACGGCGAAGTGCTGCGCTTCCTGATGCTGGAAAACGTGCCGGGCTCCTTCCCGTTCACGGCCGGCGTGTTCGCCTTCAAGCGCGAAGGTGAAGACCCGACGCGCATGTTCGCCGGCGAAGGCGACGCTTTCCGCACCAACCGCCGCTTCAAGCTGGTCTCCACCGGCATGGACGCCAAGCGCCTGTCGACCGCCTTCGATTCCGTCACCCTGTACGGCGCCGATCCCGCGCTGCGCCCGGACATCTACGGCAAGGTCGGCAACTCGGGCGTATCGATCGCCACGCTGGACGACATGAAGGTGCTGTACGACGGCTTCAACCTGTGCAGCCCGAGCACCTCAGTCTCGATGACCATCAACGGCCCGGCGCCGACCATCCTGGCGATGTTCATGAACACCGCCATCGACCAGCAGGTCGACAAATTCGTCGAAGAGAACAAGCGCCAGCCGAGCGCCGACGAAGCGTCCAAGATCAAGGACTGGGTGCTGCAAAACGTGCGCGGCACCGTGCAGGCGGACATCCTGAAGGAAGATCAGGGCCAGAACACCTGCATCTTCTCGACCGAGTTCTCGCTGAAGGTGATGGGCGACATCCAGGAATACTTCGTCCACCACCAGGTGCGCAACTTCTACTCGGTGTCGATCTCCGGCTACCACATCGCCGAAGCGGGCGCGAATCCGATCTCGCAGCTGGCGTTCACGCTGTCGAACGGCTTCACGTTTGTCGAAGCCTACCTGGCGCGCGGCATGCACATCGACGATTTCGCACCGAACCTGTCGTTCTTCTTCTCGAACGGCATGGACCCGGAATACACGGTGTTGGGCCGCGTGGCGCGCCGCCTGTGGGCGGTGGCGATGCGCGACAAATACGGCGCCAACGACCGTTCGCAAAAGCTCAAGTACCACGTGCAGACATCGGGCCGCTCGCTGCACGCGCAGGAGATCGACTTCAACGACATCCGCACCACGCTGCAGGCGCTGATCGCGATCTACGACAACTGCAACTCGCTGCACACCAACGCCTACGACGAAGCGATCACCACGCCGACCGACGAATCCGTGCGCCGCGCGCTGGCGATCCAGCTGATCATCAACCGCGAATGGGGCCTGGCCAAGAACGAGAACCCGAACCAGGGCTCGTTCATCATGGAAGAGCTGACCGACCTGGTGGAAGAAGCGGTGCTGCAGGAGTTCGAACGCATCGCCGAACGTGGTGGCGTATTGGGCGCGATGGAGACCGGCTACCAGCGCGGCAAGATCCAGGAAGAGTCGATGCTGTACGAGCACCAGAAGCACGACGGCACGCTGCCTATCATCGGCGTCAACACCTTCCGCAATCCGAAGGCGACCGGCGAGCCGCAGAAGATCGAACTGGCGCGCTCCACCGACGACGAGAAGCAATCGCAGCTCACCCGCCTTGCGGACTTCCACGCCCGTAACGCGGAGCACGCGCCACAAGCGCTGGCGGCACTGCAGCAAGCCGCCATCGACAACGCCAACGTGTTTGAAAAGCTGATGGACGCCGTGCGCGTCTGCTCGCTGGGCCAGATCACGACGGCGCTGTTCGAAGTCGGCGGCCAGTACCGCCGCAATATGTAAGGCAGCAAAGCGGGAGGCGGTTCAATGCCTCCCGCCGGCCGACAGCAGCAGCCTCCGGCCCTTCTCCGAAACGAAGACCCGCCCGGAGGCCCCTCCTTCGCTCGCGATCAGGCCATCGGCGCAGGCGTCCTCCCAAATCGTCAACCTGGGGCAGGAACTGCGCCACACCTCCATCACCTCGGAATACGAATGTGGCCGCTGCTGCAGCCAGTCCAGCATCTGCAACGTCAAATTGTCATGCGCGTTCGCCATGGCACTCTCCCTAACGGTACGGTTCCATTGCAATATAGGCGCAGAGCCGGACTGTAACAAGCCGATTACTTCAATTTTCCTGCGCCGGCGTTGGCCTGCACGGAGGTCTGCGCCGCTGTCGCGGTCTGCAGCGTGTACACGTACGGCGGCGTCCACTGATTGGCGGCGCTCGGCGCAGCAAGGCCGCACTGGCCGTCGACCATGTTGGTACCCGACTTGTCGCTGACGAAGACGTGGCCGGACGAACGGAAGCCGGTGTAGTCCTTGCCCTTGATGACCTTTCCGCAGAACTCGGACAGCTTGAGGCCCGTGAGGTTGTAGTAGTTATTCTCGACCAGCATATTCGAGTGGTAGCGCGCATCGGAGCCGCTTTCGAACTTCACATCCGCATCCGTGGTCGACACGCTGCCGCTGACAAGATTGTTGAACAGGTGGACCTGGCCATAACGGTTCAACGGCAGGCGCGTGGTCGCGCCATTCCACCAGTTGCCGGTAAAGGTGACGTGCATGCGGCCCTCGTCGCTCCATGCGCGGCCCGAGTCGCCGTTGCCCACCAGCGTGGTCTTGTGGTGCTTGCCGAAGGAGCTGTTGGCGATGGTGACGTAGTCGCTGCCACGCACCACGTCCAGCGCGCCGTCGTGCCGCGTAGTGTATGGCGACGCGGCCAGCGAGTCCGGCGTGTCGCCGTCGCTGATGGTCAGGTGGTCGAGGTAGATGTTCTGGCCGCGCGATACGGTCAGGCCGTCGGCGTAGGCGTTGGCCGAGTCCTCCGGATTGACGTCCCACGGCGTATCCAGCACCAGGTTGCGCACGATGACGTTGCGGGTCCACGTCGGATAGTCGTCGCCGTCCTTGCCATCGGCGATCCACTTCTTGAAGTCCGTCTCGGGGTCGCCGCCGGCCGTCAGTGGCAGCTCGCCGCCGATCAGCAGCGACGTGCCGGTGATGCGCGCGGGACGGCCCTGCGCGTCGTTGATGCCGACCAGCGTGGTGTTCGACGGGATGCTGATCGAGCCGCCCAGCTTCTGGTCCGAATAGCTGGTGTACTCCTTGAAGACGGTATTGTTCTGGCTCCAGCGCAGGTCGATGTGGCCGATCACGCGGATGATCTTCGGCTCGTTGCCTGCTTCATTGATGGCGGCCACCAGCTGCTGGCCGTTGTACACGGTGTAGACGCGGTTAGCGGTGGCCGAGCCGCCGCCCGTCACCAGCACCGGCGTCTTGCGCGTCTGGGCATGCCAGCCGGTGGCCGGTGCGCTGTCGCGCTCAAAGGTCAGCACGCCACCGGTGGGATCGGCCGAGGCGAACTGCCACACCGGCAGCTTGGGCGCGGCCGCGTAGTTGGCCGGGTCGTGCAGGCCATTGGTCAGCACCGGGGCCGAGTAATTGCGCACGCCATATTGGGCCGTCTGCAAAGGCGTGCTGGCGCCGACAAAGGTTTTTGCATCGATGGTTGCGGCCTGCGCGGCGGATACCAGCAGGACGCTGGCGGCGATGAGTGAATAGTTCAAGGTTGTCTCCATTTTTAGAAAGTGACTTGCTAAGCGAGTGACGATTCGTACCCACGTGTTGATACAACGCGCCTGAGCGAGTCAGGATCGATATAAGCCAACGGGGTGGGTCTGGATAAACATTCAGCATCCGGATTGCGATGACTGAAACAGGCACCTTGCGTACCTGTCGCCGTTGCGACGAGGGCGGGGAGCCGAGGTCGCGCAGGTCAAGGATCGAAGCCGGCCTACGGATTCATGCCGACGTCGATTGAATCGATACTAATCCGTCAGAAAAAAATATGCAACAGGCATTCAACGGGACTGAGAGTATGTCCCGGCAGCCGCGGACATCGCTGGGGTCAATCCGCCTTGGGTACAGCCACCCAGGCGGAAGAGGTCTGCTGTATGCGGATCTTGGCACTCCTGAACGGGATCAGGATATTCAGATCGTAGTCGACGACGCCCGGCAGGACCTGCCCCTGCGCGCCCGCCACATAGTGCGTGATGACGGTTCCATCGGCGAAGAACGGCGAGTGGAAAATTAACACCATCTGCCGCAGCTTGTTCGTGCCGGCATCGACCCACAGTTTCATCGTGCCCTTGTTTAAGGCTTTGCTGAACTGGGATTCGAAGACCGTGCACGTGACGCCGTCAAGCGCCACGCCATCGGTCCGGGTGGGCGTTTCATCCTCCGTCATCGACGTGGAAATCGCCGTGATCCCGTTCAGGAACGTCAAGTCGATGGCCTTTTCCTCCGGCTGCTTCTTAACCGTGGTGTACACAGGCTTTTGCTTTTCCCAACCGCTCAGGTGCATGGTGGCCGACATGCGCCGCACGCCGTTTCCCTTGTCAACGTCGCTGGTAACGTCGATGACGCCGGCGACCCACTTTCGCGATACCTCCAACTGCGCCGTCACGCTTTTCCACGTGGCGTCATTGTTCTCGGCGTGGAGCGGCACGGCCAGGAACGTGGCCCATACAGCGGCAACCGAAATAAATTTTTTCGTCATGCGTGGGGAGCAAATCCCACCGTTGATCCAGCCAGCAGCACCGGCTGCCACAGCTCCTGCAGTTCGCTGGCCGGCTTGCCGTCCACCAGCGCGAGCAGCATGTCGGCCATGCGGGCGCCGGCTTGATGCGCGTCCGGCTGGTCGATGGTGGTGACGTCGATACCGGCCAGCGTGTCGGCCATGCTGCCCCAGACGATCACCGAGATCTCCTTGCCGATATCGACGCCCGCATCGAGCAGCGCACGCACCGCGCCAACGCCGGACAGGTGATTGTCGACGATGACCGCGGTCGGACGCGGCGAACATGCCAGCAGCTGCTGCATCGCCTGGTAGCCGCTGCGGCGGTCCAGCGTGTTGTCGATCAGGTAGCGCGTATCCACCGCCAGCCCGGCCGACGCCATCGCCGCCACAAACGCGTCCTTGCGCTGGCGGGCGAAGTTCAATTCCAGCGGCGCGCTGACCAGCGCCACGCGCTGATGCCCCAATCCCAACAAGCGCTCCATCGCCATGCGAATGCCGGCCGCGTTGTCGTAGTCGAACCACGCGTACGGCGCACCAAGCTCGGTGCGGCCATGCGCGACAAAGGGGAACCTGGATTTGCTCAGGAAGGCGATGCGCTCGTCGCGCACCAGCGTGCGGCTGACCAGCAGTCCATCGACCCGCCGTCCCCGCACGATCTGCTGGTACGACGGCTGCTCCGCCGCCGGCGACACCGGCGCGATGATCAGGTTCTTGCTGACCCGCTCCAGCGCTGCCGACATGCCGGCCACCACGTCGAGGAACATCGGATCGCCCAGGTCCGCAGGCAGCAGCGGGTAGATGATGCCGAATACATTGGTGCGCCCCAGCGCCAGCGAGCGCGCCATCGGATTGGGCTGGTAGCCGTTCTCCTTGGCCGCCTTTAGCACGCGCTCGCGGGTCCGGCCATTCACCTCGGGGTAGCCGTTCAACGCGCGGCTCACCGTGGTCTTCGACATGCCGAGTAAGTTCGCGAGGCGCTCCAGGTTCATAGACAATTATTCAATGTTGACCGCTGATTATAGCGGAGGGGTCGAAACCACCACCACCGTCATCTACCGCTTTTTTGAAAAAATACAACATAATCAGAACGATAGAAATCGGCACCAACGTCAGGTAGAAGGCGAAGTGGCCGCTGAAATTGCCGAACACGTAGCCGGTGATCAGCGATCCGGTGGTGCCGCCCAGCGCCGAGAAAATCACCAACAGGCCTGTCATGGCGGAGTGCTGGTTCTTCGGCAGGGAGCTAAGCATCACCGAGTTGATGCCGGGGTAGATCGGCGCCATGAACAATCCGATCAGCGGGAACAGGAAGGTCGCCAGCGGCGCGGTGGACCAGCTGATGTTCGGATCGGCCACCACGTCATGCGTCAGCGGGAGCGCCAGCAGCACCATGGCGGCCATGCCGATCACGCAGGCGTTCATCACCGGATACCAGTTCAATTTGCGCATCAACACGCCGGCCGACAGGCGCCCGATCGCCAGGCAGGCGGCGAAGATGCTGGTCACCTGCACGCTCATCGCCGCCGGCAGTTTGAGAATCTCGTTGTTAAAGGTCGGCAGCCAGGTGCCGACGCTTTGCTCGATCAGCACATACAAGAACGCGGTGATGACGAACACGCACACCAGCGGCTTGAAGAACAGCTTGAGCATGGCCGCAAAATCCTGCGCGATGCCCCGGCCTTCCGGCAGCGCGGCCAGGTCCTCGTTGAAGTGGGTGGTCAGCACCAGCGCGAAGGTCAGCGCGCACAGCACGGCCAGAACCCAGTACACCTGCAACCAGCTGTGCGACAGCGGATCGGACGAGTCGATGAAGTAGCCGAACACCCAGTAAGCGCTCAACACGCCGACCATGAAGAAGCCTTCCAGCAGGTTCATCATGCTGGCGTGTTGTTTTCGGTCGGCGGCGATCAGGCCCAGTGTCGAATACACCGACACCTTCACCAGCGCGAACGATACGCCGACGCAGAAGAACAGCAGCTTGGTGGTGGCGAACGACGGCAGCACCGGCATCGCCACGCAGGCGGCGGTGACGATGGCCAGCCCGGCCAGCATGGCTTTCTTGTAGCCGAGGCGCGGCAGGAAGGAGGCGATCAGGAAGGACACCGCCGCAATCGGCAAGTCCTTGAAGCCTTCCAGCACGCTGGCGCTGGACTTGCTCACGCCGTAGTTGTTGATGATCTGAAGGATGACCGTGCCCACGCTGTTGAGCAGGATCGCGAATACAAAGTAAATCAGAAATAGCGCAAATAGGATGCGGTTGTTCTTCATACTGTCTCCGAATTTTATTATTTATACGATTTAGTATGATTCTAGATTGAAGTCGTTCAGGCTCGTGATCACCACGTCGGCCTGGGTCAGCACAAAGGGATGTCCTATCCCCAGCGCGAACATGCCGGCAGCATTGATCGACGCCACGCCCGCCACCGCATCCTCCACGCCCAGGCAGTCCTCCGGCGCGACGCCCAATTCCCGCGCCGCCTTCAGGAAAATCTCAGGATCCGGCTTGCCGCGCGCGATGGTCGCCGCGTCGACCACGTAATCGAATTTATCGGTAATGCCCAGGCGGCCCAGCACCGTAAAGGCGTTCTTGCTCACCGATGCCAGGCCTATGCGCAAGCCCGCCGCACGCACCACGTCCAGCGCCCGCACCGCGCCCGGCAGCAGATCGGCCGACGACATGGTCGCGATCAGCTCCTGGTAGTGGCGGTTCTTCTCGTCGGCCAGCGCCAGCTTCTCCTCCGCAGTGTACGTCCGCTTGGACGACGCCAGTATCAGGTCCAGCGATCCCATACGGTCGATGCCCTTCAGGTTCTCGTTGAAGGCGTGGTCGAAGTGGACGCCCTGCGATTCCGCCAGGCGCTTCCACGCCAGGTAGTGATAGTGGGCGGTGTCGGTGATCACGCCGTCCAGGTCAAAGATAACGGCTTTAAAGCGGCTCATGCAAAGCTCCTCGATTGCGTCGGTTGCGACAGCGTCAGTGCGACAGGCTCGCCGCCGTGGGTAAAGTGCAGCGCCTCGCCTTGCAGCAGGCGGTAATCCGCGCGGCCCGGCTCCACGTGCACCTCCAGCAGCGCGCCCTTGAAATGAATCTTGAACGTGTAGTGCTGCCACTGCTTCGGCAGCGACGGCGCGAAATGCAGTTCGCCGCCCACCACGCGCATGCCCGCGAAGCCATACGCCACGCCCATCCACGTGCCGGCCATCGCCGCCGTGTGCACGCCGTAATGCGTGTTGCCGTGCGTGTCATCGAGGTCAAGGCGCGCGGTCTCCATGAAGTAGTCGTAGGCCTTGTCCTGGTAGCCCACCTCCGCCGCGATGATGCTGAAGATGCAGGAGGACAGCGACGAATCGTGCGTCGTCACCGCCTCGTAGTAGTCGAAGTCGCGGCGCTTGTCTTCCAGCGTGAACTGGTCGGACAGCAGCAGCAGCGCCAGCACCACGTCCGCCTGCTTGCACACCTGATGGCGGTAGATCACCATCGGGTGGTAGTTCAGCAGCAGCGGATAGTTTTCCTTCGGCGTGTTGGCGAAATCCCACACCTTCTTGGACAGGAAGCTGTCGTCCTGCGCGTGGATTTGTAGCGCGTCGTCGTAGGGAAGGTTCATCAGCGATGCGGCGCGGCGCCATGCGGCTGGCTCGCCCGCATCCAGCGCGGTGGCGGCGGCGATGCGCGCGAACTCGGACGGCGCCTGTGCCTGCAGCTGCTCCGTGATGGAGGCCGCGAAATTCAGGTGCATTTGCGCCATCGCGTTGGTGTAGTAGTTGTTGTTGACCAGCGCCGTGTATTCGTCCGGCCCCGTCACCTGGTTGATGCAGAAGCGGCCCTCGCGGTCGTAGCTGCCGATGCCCATCCAGATGCGCGCCGTCTCCATGACGATTTCCGCGCCGTGCTTCATCAGGTATTCCTGGTCGCCGGTCGCTTCCATGTACAGCTTGATGGAATAGGCGATATCGGCGTTGATGTGGTACTGCGCCGTCCCCGCCGGGAAGTAGGCCGAGCACTCGTCGCCGGCGATGGTGCGCCACGGGTACAGCGCGCCGGTCGCGTGCGACATCTGGCGTGCACGCTCGCGCGCCTTCGGCAGGCCGGCGTAGCGGTACTCCAGCAGCTTGCGCGCGATCTCCGGCTTCGAGTACAGGAAGAACGGGAAGATGTAGATTTCCGTGTCCCAGAAATAGTGGCCTTCATAGCCCTCGCCCGTCACGCCCTTGGCGGAGATGTTGGTCTTGCCGTCGCGGCCCACCGATTGCAGCAGGTGGAACTGGTTGAAGTGGATGCCTTGCTGGAGCGCGTCGTCGCCGGCGATCTGCACGTCCGCCTGCTGCCAGAAATCGGCCAGGTACTGTTCCTGCGCCAGGCGCAGGTCTTCGAAGCCGCCCGCCTTGGCGGTGGCCAGCGTGTCCTTGCTGCGCCACATCAGCTCCGCCTCGGCGTAGTCGCGCGACGAGAAATAGCTGCCGTACTTGGTCAGCGCGACGCGCTGGCCCGCCTGCGCCTGCAGCTCGTATGTCTGCGTGAGGCGCTGCTCCACCTGCGCGATCTCGATGGTCGCATCGGCGCCCGTCAACTCGGTATCGGTGGCGCTGACCAGCATGAAGCCGCTGTTGTGCGTGCGCTGCACCAGCGCCGCGAAGCCGACGTTCTGCTCGTGCCCCACCATGTGCAGCGACTGGCCCGACACCGCCGAGCCCACACGCGGATCGTCGCCCGCCTCCTGGTTCTTCACCGCGCCATCAAGCGACGACACCAGCCGCACGCGGCCCGCGAAGTTCAGCGGCGTCACCTCGAACTCGATCGCGAACAGATGCTTGTTCTCGAAGCACACCAGGCGGCGGCTGCGCACCCTCACGCTGCGGCCCTGCGGAGAGGTCCACTCCACGGTGCGCGTCAACACGCCGGTGCGGAAGTCCAGCACCCGCTCGTAGGCCTGCACGGAACCGGCCAGCAGGTCGAAGCGCTCGTCCTCCAACCACAACTCGATGCCCTTCGCGTTCGGCACATTCAGCATGAACTGGTTCACCTTGGCCAGGCCGTAGGCCGCCTCCGGATACTGGATCGGCTCCGATTCATAGAAGCCGTTCAGGTAGGTGCCGTCCAGCGAAGTGCCGGCCGGGCCGCTGTAGCCCTCCTCGCCGGTGCCGCGCAGGCCGATGTAGCCGTTCCCCAAAGCGAACAGGGTCTCGTCAAGAAAGTGGGAGTCGGTGTCGAAACTGGTCTCGCGGATGCACCAGGCTTCGAGGGGATAGGTGTGTTGTTGCACAGCGTATTCCTTAAAAATGCGATTCAAAGCGGTTTGAATTTTGAAAAAAGCCGGTTTTTCGAGGTTTTCAGCTTAATTCAGGGGGAAACTAGGTCTGGCGTACCATCAAGGTGGTCGGCAGCATTTCGGACGCCACCGGCTGGCCTTCGATCAGGCCCAACATCTTCTTGGCCAACAACACGCCGCCATCGCGCAGATACTGGTGCACGCTGGTCAGCGGCGGCACGAAACTGGCCGCGCCGGGCGTATCGTCGTAGCCGATGACGGAGACATTCTCCGGCACCCGCAAATTCTTCTCGGCCAGCGCGCGGATCGCGCCCATGGCCAGCAAGTCACTGGCGGCAAACACGCCGTCGAATATGGCGCCCTTCTTTTTCAACAGCGCCGAGATGCTGTCGAAGCCCGCCTCGAAGGTGAAGGCCTTGGGACGGATGATGTGCACCGTCGCCCGCCCGCCCATCGCGTCGATGAAGCCCGCGCAGCGTTCCTGCACCTCGGCGTGATCGACGTCGCCCAGGAACACCAGCTTCTGCCGGCCCTGCGCGATGAAGCGCTCGGCAGCGCTGATGCCGCCCTTTCTATTGTCCGAGCCGACCACGATGTAGTCGGTATCGGCTTCCGGCGCGCCCCATACCACCAGCGGCATGCCGGTCTGCTGCAAGGTGCGCACCGCTTCGCCGTGCGAGCCTTGTCCCAGCAGGATCAAACCGTCGGCGCCCTGCACCGGCGCGGTGTTCATCAACTGCTTGGAGGTCAGCACCACGCTGTAGCCGGCCGTGGTCAGCTCCTGCGTGATGCCGCCCAACAGCTCCAGCGGATACGGGTCGGACATCGGCCTGCCGCGCACGGGTGTCATTTCCACCACAACCGCCACCGAATAACTGCGGCCCATGCGCAGATTGCGCGCGCTCACATTGAAACGGTAGCCCTGCTCGTTCGCCAAGGTGCGGATCTTCTCCCGCGTCTCCGCCGTCACCAGCGGACTGTCGCGCAGGGCGCGTGAAACGGTGATCTTGGAGACGCCGGCCAGCTTGGCCAGATCCTCCATCGTCAATGCTGTTTCGGCTTTGCGGGCTACAGACTTATTCGAAGGCATTGATCGCTCATAGGTTGGAAACAGGGTGTGCGCACGCATTATGACAGAAAATTTTCGTTTGTCGCGAAAAATGACATCGATAACATTTTGATTGACATCGATATCATTTCTTGTTTCAATGGCCCATCTTCACGAATCGTGGAAGATGGGGATGGAACTACCGCAGGCTGTTTTTGCTGGTGGCGCGCCGTCCAGGAGACGATTTACACCATAAGAAAGCACAGACCACATGAAAAGCCAGAATCCGTTCTTGTTATCCGCAGTCACGGCTGCCGTCCTCACGCTCGTCAACCAGACCGCCGCGCAAGCCCAGAGCGCCGCCCCCGCCGAAGTAGCCCCCACCAAGGAAGTCGCCGCCGAAGTCCAGCAAGTGGTCGTCACCGGCGTGGCCTCGGCGCGCGGCGTGCGCAAGGTCGACTCGGCCTTCTCGATCACCACCGCCACCGAAGAACAGCTGAAGCAGGCCTCGCCGAGCAGCACCGCCGATATCATGAAAATCGTGCCGGGCGTGTATGCGGAGTCGACCGGCGGCCAGTCCGGCGCCAACATCGAGGTGCGCGGCTTCCCGTCCGGCAGCGATTCGCCGTTCGTCTCGGTGCAGCTGATGGGCAATCCGATCTTCCCGCCGCCGACGCTGTCGTTCTTCGAAGGCTCGTCGGCCTTCCGCCTGGACGACACGGTCGAGCGCGTTGAAGTGCTGCGCGGCGGCCCGTCCACCATCTGGTCCAATGCCCAGCCCGGCGCGACGATGAACTTCATCCTGAAAGAAGGCAGCGACACGCCGGAAGGCTCGGTGCGCTTCACCACCGGCACCGGCAGCCTGCGCCGCGTCGACATGTTCTACGGCGGCAAAATCAGCGACGGCTGGTACGGCTCGGTCGGCGGCTTCTACCGCAAGACCGACGGCGTGCGCGACGCCGGCTTCCCGGCCGACGACGGCCACCAGCTGACCGCCACGCTGACGCGCAAGCTCGACGACGGCAAGCTGACCATGTACGTCCGCAACACCGACGACAAGAACGCCTTCTACACCGGCGTGCCGCTGATCTCCAGCAACGGCGGTCACACGATCTCGGAATTCCCCGGCTTCAATCCGCTGACCGGCACCCTGATGAGCGGCGAGATGCGCAACTTCACCATCGAAGCGGCGCCAGGCAAGACCTTGAACCGCGACCTGGCGGACGGGCGCGGCCTGAAGGCCACCGTGTTCGGCGCGGACTTCGACCAGAAGATCGGCGAGTGGAGCGTGTCGAACAAGTTCAACCGCTTCGATGGCGACCTCAACACCAACGCCATGTTCACCGGTAACAACCCGCTGTCGATGAACGACTATCTGAACGCGGCCATCGCCTCGGCCAACGGCAACGCGGCCACGGTCGCGGCGGCCGGCGGCAGGCTGGCCACGGCCGGCACCGCCACCTACGTGCACGGCGGCGCGGTCGACGGCAACCAGCAGGTGGTGCAAGCCGGCCTGTGGTCGGTGGAAAAACAATTAAAATCGTTTACGGACGAACTGCGCGTCAGCAAGGACATCGGCCACGGCCACACGCTCACCGTGGGCGGCTACTTCGCCGACTACTCGTCGCGCGACGTCTGGTACCTGGGCAACAGCCATCTGATGTCGGCCGTGCCGCAAGCCAGCCTGATCAACGTAACCCTGAACAACGGCGTGGTCGTGTCGAAGAACGGCACCGACGGCAATGTGTTCTACGCGCCGGTCGCCTCGTACGACGGCCGCAACACCGCCGGCTTCATCTCGGACGAGTGGAAAGTCAACGACCGCATCAAGGTCGACTTCGGCATGCGCCATGAACAGCAGAAGATCAGCGGCACGATCTCCAACCTGACCTCGGGCGACACCGACAACAATCCGCTGACCGTGTACAACAACGGCACCTCGATGCCGGACGGCTCCAACACCTACCTGAGCCGCACCGACAGCGCCAACTCCTTCACCATCGGCGGCAACTACAAGCTGGCCAAGGATACGGCCGTGTTCGTCCGCGCCAACCGCGGCCACACCTTCATCTCGTTCGACGACCTGCGCGGCGCCGGCAACCAGCAGACCGCCAACGACCGCAGCATCCTGCCGACGCCGAAGGTGAGCCAGTACGAAATCGGCTTCAAGACCGCGACTCAGCTGTACAGCGCCTACATCAACGCCTTCCACACGGAGTTCGACGGCATCGCCTTCACGCAGATCCTGGCCGACGGCCGCGAACTGCACTCGATCAGCGGCTCCAAGGGCAACGGCCTGGAATTCGAACTGGCCGTGCGCCCGATCGAAAACCTGCAACTGGCGCTGACCGGTGACTACCAGAAATCGGAATACCGCGATAATCCGCAGACCGCAGGCAAAACCGTCCAGCGCCAGCCGAAGCTGCAATTCCGCTTCACGCCGACCTACCGGATTCCTTTCGGCGACGGCAACTCGGCCAAGCTCTACGCCACCTACACCTCGATCGGCGAGCGCTGGGCTGACCAGGCCAACCAGCAATACCTGCCGTCCTACCGCACCATCGACGCCGGCGTGCTGTTCTCGCTGGGCGACAAGATCGAAGTGCGCCTCAGCGGCACCAACCTCAACAACGAACTGGGCCTGACCGAAGGCAATTCCCGCCTGACAGCCGGAGGCACCGGACCGATCAACGCGCGTCCGCTGTTTGGCCGCACCTGGGAAGCGTCGGTGCTGTACCGCTTCTAAGCAACCTGTCTCCCTCACAGGCAAGGCGTGGTCAGCCTTGCCTTTTTTGTTTTTGTAGCCTACTCTTCAATTGATCGTGCTCAATACGATTCTGCCTTACCATGCCTGGAATTCTTGCTTAGGGGTTAGATCGTGGCTTCCGTAACGTCCGTCAGTGCGCTGCAGGCATCGATTGCACAAGCCGAAAGGCAGGTGCAAACGGACCAGTCGCGCGTGAACCAGGACGCCAGCCGGCTGGAGCAAAGCCGCGTGCAGCTGACCAAGGACAAGCAGACGCTGAGCGATACCCAGCAGCAAAGCGCTCAGGCATCCGCACCGCCGCTGAAAGCGACGCCGGCCCCGAATCTGAACAACGCGATAGAAAAACCATCCCGCGCCGAGCAGGTACTGCCGGCCGACCTGACCGCCCCGCCCAAGCCGCAAATCAACGCCCAGGGCGAAACCATCGGCAAGCTGATCAATATCGTCGCCTAATTGGGGTCAAGTCTGACATTCGGACACGAGCTCTGCCGTAGGCGCGCGCCTACGGCAGAGCTCGTGTCCGAATGTCAGACTTGACCCCAATGTTTTAACTGGCGGACATTGCCGCTTCCAATGCTTTTACCTCGTCCCACCAGCGGCCATCCGCCAGCGGATTGTGGATATCCAGTGCCTTGCCGATTTCAGGCGTGGCCAGCGGTAGCCGGCGCTCGGCCGCCAGTTCGTGGATGCGGTCGAACGGGTCGTGCCAGGCGTGCAGCGACAGGTCAAAGGTGCCGTTATGGATCGGCAGCATCACCTTGCCGCGCAGGTCGATGTGCGCCTGCAGCGATTCTTCCGGCTGCATGTGCACGTCCGGCCATTGCGGATCGTAGGCGCCGGTCTCCACCATGGTGAGGTCGAACGGGCCATGTCGGCGGCCAATTTCCTTGAAACCATCGAAATATCCGCTATCGCCGCTGAAAAACACCTTCACATCGCGATCCTCGATCACAAACGATGCCCACAGCGTCTTGTTGCGGTCGCTCAGGCCGCGGCCGGAGAAGTGCTGGGCCGGCGTCGCCACCAGCCTCAGCCCTGCCACATGGGTCGATTCCCACCAGCTCAGCTGCCGCACCTTGGCGGCCGGAATGCCCCAGCTCATCAAGCGGTCGCCCACGCCCAGCGGTGTGATGAAATGCTCGGTCTTGGCGGCCAGTTTCATCACGGCGGCGTAGTCCAGATGGTCGTAATGGTCGTGCGACAGGATGATGCCCTTGATCGGCGGCAGCTCCTCGATGCCGATCGGCGTCTGGTGGAAACGCTGCGGCCCGGCCCACTGCACCGGCGACGCGCGCTCGGAAAACACCGGATCGGTCAGCCAGAAATGGCCGTCGAGCTTGAGCAGCACCGTCGAGTGCCCCAGGCGGAACAGGCTGCGATCCGGAGCATCCAATAACTGCTGCTGCGTGATCGCATGAACGGGAATAGCCTGGCGCGGCACGGTGTCCTTGGGTTTGTCGAAAGCGAAGCGCAGCATCACGCCCAGCGACTGGATGAGGCCCATCTTGTGCATCTTGACCGGATTGCGGAACTTGCCGTCCCGCGTGCGCGGCGCGCTGGGCACGGACAAGCCGTCGAGGTCGGATTCGGCGATAGCGGATTGATAAGCCATGATGGGCAACTCCAAGGATTGAGAATGTACACTACACAGTGTAGTTCTTA
The DNA here is from genome assembly GCF_040362985.1 of Duganella caerulea. Classification (NCBI taxonomy): domain Bacteria; kingdom Pseudomonadati; phylum Pseudomonadota; class Betaproteobacteria; order Burkholderiales; family Oxalobacteraceae; genus Duganella; species Duganella caerulea. The sequence goes on from NZ_BPWJ01000005.1 coordinate 452,989, forward strand.
TCTTTTAAAAAGTAAACTAGCCGGTGTAAAATAAAGCCATGAACCTGCCCCTCAAACTGACCGACCGCAAACGCCAGGCCATCGTCGACGCCGCCATCGCGGAATTCCGCGTCAGCGGTTTCGAATCGACCAGCATGGACAAGATCGCCGCCACCGCAGGCGTGTCCAAGCGCACGGTGTACAACCACTTCCCCAGTAAAGACGAACTGTTCGCGCAGATATTGCATGAGTTGTGGAATAGTTCGATGGCGCAGGAGCACCAGCCCTACGACCCGGCCGTGCCGATGCGCGAGCAACTACTGTCTTTGCTGTGGAAAAAGATGGCCATGCTCCAGGACAGTTACTTCCTGGATCTGGCGCGGGTAGCGATCGCCGAATCCATCCACTCGCCCGAGCGGGCGCAGGAAATGGTGACGCGGCTGAGCCGCAAGGAAGAGGAAGCCACGGCCTGGCTGCGCGCCGCCCAGGCCGACGGCAAGCTGCTCAAGGCCGACCCGGTGCTGGCGCCGCAGATGCTGAGCGGCCAGCTGAAGACCTTCGCCTTCTGGCCGCAGGTGACGCTCAACCAACCGCCGCTGGACGCTGCCACGCAGAAAAAAGTGGTCGAGGCGACCGTCGATATGTTCCTGGCCTACGCCAACTAACTAGGCGAAGCTGACCGAATAAATCGGCGGCAAGGTGGTGGAGATAGTCTGCCACTGTCCGCCGCCATCCTCCGACAGCCAGGCGCCGCCGGTGGTCGATCCCATCAGCAGTATCTGCCCGCAATCGCTGACGGCCAGCCCGTGGCGATACACCAAATCATAGCAATGCTGCTGCGGCAAGCCGCCGCGCCAGGCGGTGAACGTCTTGCCTCCATCGGTGGTGCGCGTGACCGCCAGCGCCGCATGCGCGGCGTAGCGCTTGCTGTCCGCCTCGGCCGGCACGAACCACGCCGTCTCGCCATCCGACGGATGCACCGCCGTCACGAAACCGAAATTGGACAACGGCGCGCTGATGACCTCGGTCCAGTTGGCGCCGTTGTCCACGCTGCGCCAGATGCCGTTGTGATGCTGGCACCACAGCTTGTCCGGCTCGGACGGGCAGCGCACGATGCGGTGCGGATCCTGCACCTGCTGCGTCTCGGCCAGTTCCGGCGGCATGTAGCGGGCCAGCATGCCCTTGGCGCGCATGCTCCAGCTTTCACCGCCGTCGTTGGTCAGCCAGGCGCCGCCGCAGGAAATCCCCACCAGCACCGACTTGCTGTTGCGCGGATCGACGCAGATGCTGTGGATCCCCGGCACGTCGTAGCCGCCGCCCATCCACTGCGAGCGTTCCGGCACATTCCACAGCGATTCCACCAGTTGCCAGCTGTCGCCCCGGTCGTTCGAGCGGAACAGGCCGCCCGGCAGGGTGCCTGCCCACAGCACGCCCGGCTGGTCCGGCCCGCCCGCCGCCAGCGACCAGATCTGCTTCAGCGTCCACTCCACCGGATCGGTCGAGTCCTGCGGCTTGACCGGGAACGCCGGCACAGCCACCTCGGTCCACTCTTCGCTGCCCGGGTCGCGCCGGTGCAGCTTGGCGCCGAAGTGGCCCAGGTTCAAGGCCGCGTACAAGGTACCGTCGCGCCGGTCCGGCAACACCATCGTCACCGGATCGCCCAGGAAATGCTGCCGGTCCAGATGCCACGCCTCGTGCGTGCGGTAGATTTCGAACAATCCTTTGCGAGTGCCGATGTAGGCGCGGTCAGACATGTCAACCTCCAGAAAGAGCTTGCAAGATATAGACTTTGGAATGCGGCACGAGCGCATCGTTCAATAATTTTCGCTCGCGGGTGCGCTGGCCGTCGATGAAGATGACGACGTTCTCGCGCAAGTGGCCCTGCTCGTCGAGCACATAGCCGCGCAGCCGTGGATGGTCGGCGAAGGCGGCGTCGAGGGCGCCGCGCAGATCGGCCGCGCTGGTCTCCACCTGCGGCACGTCCATGAAGCGGGCCAGTTGCTGGGTAAAAATGAGTTGCGCCATCGTTATGCTTGTTGGTTTATTCGACGGGAATTCAGATTCTATGCCTGAATCGCATAAAATAAAACCGCATCAACTAACGGAGCGCCGCATGACGATCACACCGCAAGAGCTGGAACTGTTGATGGAGGAAGTGGAGAAGGAAGACCCGATCGATTTCGCCGACCTGCCGTTCGACGAGCACGACCTGCGCGGCCTGATCTCCAACCACCTGTGCGAGATGGCCGAGGCGATGGAAAGCTTCAGCGAGGAAGACAAGCACCTGACGCTGCTGGCCGTGGCGGCCAAGCTGGTGCTGGAGAACATGGTGCTGAACATCCAGCTGATGCGGCGCCACGGCGTGCCGCTCAGCGAATCGACCGACGCGCTACTGAGCCGCCTGCGCAAACGCGGCGACGGCGGCCCGCAGGCTTAAGGCGCCGGAGGGAAATCCAGCGTCGTCGCGTTCACCCGGTTGAACAGGTTGGTGAAGGTGATCGTGGCGATCGCCAGCAGCGCGTCGACGATCTGCGCGTCACTGTAGCCGGCCTGCTTGACCGCCGCCACCACCTCCGCCGGCACCTCGCCGCTGGTGGTGAAAACGGTATGCGCGAAAGCCGCCAGCGCATCGATGCGCGCGTCGCCGCTGGCCTGGCCGTGGCGCACGTTCAGCATCGTCTCGCCGCCCAGGCCGGACCTGGCGCCCGCCATCGTATGCGCGGCCAGGCAGTAGTCGCACTGCGCATCCTGGCTGACAGCCAGCTTGACCACTTCCACTTCCTTCGCCAACAGGCTGCTTTTACGCAGCGCGGCGTCCATATTCAAGGCGGTTTCCAGCGCGATCGGGCTGTTGGTGCCCAGCGTGACATAGGCATTCGGCACCTTGCCAAGCGAGCCTTTGATGGCGGTGAATAATTGCGCGGCGTGGCCGGTGGCTTCCGAGACAGCTTGAGTAGTCAGACGGGACATGATGTTTCCTTTCAGGTGAGTTGGTATGGAAACAGTCTAGGCTCACCGGGCAAGATCCTGAATGCTCGATATGCGCTACAATTTGCTCATTCGTCTCATTCGAAGTTCGCCATGGACACCCTCAGCCGCCTGCTCTCGCTATACCCGATGCGCACCGCGCTGGACACGCGCTGCCATTTCGGCGCGCCGTGGGTGCTGGACCACCCGGCGAGCGCCAGCGGTATCGCGCCCTACCACCTGATCGTGCGCGGCGCGGCGCTAGTGGACGGCGCCGACGGCATGACGCTGCAAGCGGGCGACCTGATCGTCTTCCCGCACGGCGCCGCGCACCGGCTCTACATCGGGGATCCGGCGCAAGCCTCGCCTATGCACGTGGCGCCCGGCCTGCTGCGCTACGAAGGCAACGACGGCGACGGCCCCGCCACCGACATCCTGTGCGGCGAATTCCGCTTCGACGACGACGGCGCCAACGGCCTGCTGGCCGCGCTGCCGCCGATGCTGGTGGTGCGCACCGCGAACCGCGCCGACGCGCAAGGCCTGAACCACCTGATCGCCATGCTGCAGGCGGAGGCGGAAGCGCCGCGCGCCGGATCGGGGGCCATCGTGCGCCAGCTGGCGTCGGCCTTGTTCGCGCTATCGATACGCAGCTGGCTGGAACAATCGATGGCGGTACCGGGACTGTTCGCCGTGCTGGCGGAGCGCCGCCTGCTGGCCGCGCTGGACGGCATGCTGTCCGCGCCGCAGCGGGCGTGGACACTGGAACAACTGGCGGCGGCATGCCACATGTCGCGCGCCACCTTCGCGCGCCTGTTCAAGCAAGCCGCAGGCGCCGCGCCGGCCGTCGTGCTGACGCAGCTGCGCATGGCGCAGGCCGCGCGCCTGCTGGACGCCGGCCGGCACGCGGGCGACGTCGCCGAGGCGGTGGGCTATCAATCGGAAGCGGCCTTCAACCGCGCCTTCAAGCGCCAGTATCTGGTGGGGCCGGGAGCCTGGAGGCGGCGGGCGCCACGATAAGCAGATCGGTTTCGGCGATGGCCACGCACGGCAGGATATAGCCCTCGCGCTTTTCGTCCGCGCTCAGGCCCGGCCACTCGATCAGGTAGCGCACCGTGCCGCTGGTGCTCAGGCAGATGCAGGTGCGGCAGGTGCCGTTGCGGCAGGAGCTGGGCAGGCGCACGCCACCGCGCTCCGCGCTTTGCAGCACCGTCGCCGGCGCTTGCGCGTCGAAGGTCCATCCCTGCCCCGCCAGTGTTACCCGTACTGCCTTGTCCATGCTGCTTCCCGAAATGCCGCGTCAAACCAGCATGATAAACCGTCAGGCCAGCAGCTTGAGCTGAGGCTTCGCCCGCCCAGCCGGCGCCGCAGCGGAACGCCGTACCCCCAACGCGCCGCGCAGCTTGAACACCGCCATCGCCTGCGACACGCAACGCGTCTGCTGCGCCAGATTGCCGGCGGCCGCCGCGGCCTGCTCCACCAGCGCCGCGTTCTGCTGCGTGATGTCGTCGATCTGTATCACCGCCTGGTTCACCTGCACGATGCCGTCGCTCTGCTCGCGGGTCGCATTCGAAATCTCCTCCACCACGCGCGACACCCGGTCCACCGATTCGATCACCTGGTTCATCGTCACGCCGGCGCTGCTGGTCAACGCGGTGCCGGCCTGCACCTTCTCGATTGACTGGTCGATCAGGATCTTGATGTCCTTGGCCGCCGTGGCCGAACGCTGCGCCAGGTTGCGCACCTCGCTGGCCACTACGGCGAAGCCACGCCCCTCCTCGCCGGCGCGCGCCGCCTCCACCGCCGCGTTCAGCGCCAGGATATTGGTCTGGAACGCGATGCCCTCGATCAGGCCTATGATGTCGAGCACCTTGTTCGACGATGCGCTGATGTCGTCCATCGTCGTCACCACCTGCGACACGATGCTGCCGCCCTGCGCCGCCACAGCGGACGCCCGCTCCGCCAGCTCATTGGCGCTGGCGGCGTTGCTGGCGCTCTGCTGGACGGTCGACGTCAGCTCTTCCATGCTGGCCGCCGTCTGCTGCAGGCTCGATGCCTGCGACTCCGTGCGTCCCGACAGGTCCATATTGCCGTCCGCGATTTCACCGGTCGCCAGCGAGATCTGGTCGAAGTTGGCGCGCACGTCGCCGATGATGCTGTGCAGGTTGACGTTGGTCTGCCGCAGCGCCACCAGCAGCTGCCCGACTTCATCGTCGCGCTGGATATCGAAGGCCGCGGTCAGGTCGCCGCCCGCCATCATGCGCGCCGCCCGCGTGGCCTGGCGCAGCGGCAGCGCCACGTTCAGGTACAGGTTACGGCCGAACCACGCCATGCCCAACATTGCGATCATCGCCATCACGCCCATCCAGCTGCGCGCCGCGACGATGCCCGCGTCGTTCATGCCCAGCAGCGCAAAGGCCAGCAAGGCCAGCACGCCGCTGGTCAGCAGCGTGGCCACGCCGATTTGCCGCGCCAGCGACATGTCCAGCAAGCGCGCCAGCCGCGCCATCACGCTGGTCGACACCACCCGCCCGTTGACGATGCGCAGCCGGCGCGGATTGCCCGCCTTGAACTGGCGATACACGTCGTCCGCCTCGCGCACCTGTTCGCGACTGGGCTTGGTCCGCACGGACAAATAGCCAACCGGCTTGCCCTGCTCGATCACCGGCGTCACGTTCGCCAGCACCCAGTAGTAGTCGCCGTTCTTGCAGCGGTTTTTCACCAATCCGGTCCACGGCGTGCCCGCCTTGATGGTCCGCCACAAATCGGCAAACGCCTCGACCGGCATGTCGGGATGGCGGACGATATTCTGCGGCGCGCCGATCAGCTCCTGCTCGGTGAAGCCACTGACCTCGATGAAATAAGGATTGGCGTAGTTGATATTGCCCTGCAAATCCGTGCTGGAGACGATGGTCTTGCCGTCTTCCATCAGGTATTCGTTCTGGGTGATTGGACTATTGATGCGCATGGCCATTCCTTTTTGTGAATAAACGGAAAGGGCGTGCCGGGGTCTGGGGAGCGCCATTGGCGTGTAGCCAACGAGTCCAGAATAGAGGGATTAACCCTGCGACAAAGTCACCAATTGTCGCAGGGAATTTTTACTGCCGGTTTTTGTTGTCGATTTTTGACCTGGATCAAATTTTCAAAATGGAAATACAACAAGCGTCAGTCCGGCTTGAAGTTCTGCCCCAGGGACATTGGCTTATTCAACAATATTGTCTGCGGATTCCGGCAAATGATGACCAGCACCACGATCGTGGCGAGGTAAGGCAGCATCGACAGGAACTCCGACGGAATATCCAGCCCCATGCCCTGCCCGTGGAACTGCAGCACTGTCACGCCGCCGAACAGATAGGCGCCCACCATCACGCCGCGCGGCTTCCACGTCGCGAACACCACCTGCGCCAGCGCGATCCAGCCGCGTCCCGCCGTCATGCCTTCGACCCACATCGGCGTCAGCGCCAACGACAGGTAGGCGCCACCCAGGCCGGCCATGGCGCCGCCGAACAGCACCGTGCCGTAGCGCAGGCCGATCACCGGAAAGCCGATCGCATGCGCGCTGTGCGGCGACTCGCCCACCGCGCGTATCACCAGCCCAAGCCGCGTGCGCGCCAGCATCCACCCGACCAGCAGCACCAGCGCCACCGAGCCATATACCATCGCGTCAAAACGGAACAGCAGCGGCCCCACGAAAGGCAAATCGGACAGCAGCGGAAAATGCAGGTGCGGCATAGGCTCCACCGTCTGCCCCACCAGGCCTCGCCCCATGAAGGCCGACAGCCCGATGCCGAACAAAGTCAATGCCAATCCGGTGGCCACTTGGTTGGTCTGCAGCGTCAGCACCAGGAAGCCGAAGATCAGCGACATCAGCATGCCGGCCACGATCGCCGCCAGCAGCCCAAGCCACATCTGCCCCGTCCCCAGCGTGACGCCGAAGCCCACCACTGCGCCCACCAGCATCATGCCCTCCATGCCCAGATTGAGCACGCCGGAACGTTCGGTCACCAGCTCGCCCATCGAGGCCACCACCAGCGGCGTGGCGGCGCCCGCCGTGCTGGCCAGGAAGGCGATTAACAGTTCGGTGCTGATCATGCGGTTTCTCCAACGGTGACAGGCAGGTGCCGCGCGCGCGGCTTGAAACGGTAGTGGATGAACAGGTCGGCGGCCAGCAGGTAAAACAGCAGCAGGCCCTGGAACATGCCGGTGATCGCCGACGGCACCTGCAGCTCGATCTGCGCCGTCTCGCCGCCGATGTACAGCAGCGACATCAGCAACGCCGACAGCACCACACCCAGCGGATGCAAGCGTCCCACATACGCGACGATGATGGCGGCGAAGCCGTAGCCCGCCGACACCGACGGCTGCATCTGCCCCAGCGGCCCCGCCACCTCGCCCACGCCGGCGATGCCGGACAAGGCGCCGCTGACCATGAAGGCCAGCCACACGTTGCGCGGCTCGCTGAAGCCTGCGTACAGCGCGGCGGCGGGCGCCATGCCGCTCACCTGCATGCGGTAGCCGGCGAAGGTGTGCTTGCAGAAGAACCAGGCCGCCACCGCCGCCAGCAGCGACAGGATGAAGGCCGCGTTCACCCGCAGCCCCTCCACCAGCAGCGGCAGGGTGGCCGAGTCGCTGAACATCTTCGACTGCGGGAAGTTGAAGCCGGCCGGATCGCGCATCGGCCCGTGCACCAGATAGCTCAGCAAGTGATACGACACGTACACCAGCATCAGGCTCACGAGGATCTCACTGGTGTTAAAACGCGTGCGCAGCAGCGCGGGAATCGCGGCCCACAGCATGCCGCCCAGCGCGCCGGCCACCAGCATCAGCGGCAGCACCCACCACGCCTGCACCTCGTCGAAATACAGCGCCACCGCACCGGCGGCGATCGCGCCCACCGTCAGCTGCCCATCGGCGCCGATGTTGGCGACGTTGGCGCGGAAGCCGATCGCCAGGCCCACGCCGCACAGGATCAGCGGCGTCGCCTTCAGCAGCAGCTCGCCGACGCCGTACAGCGTGGTCCACGGCTTGATGAAGTAGACGTAGAAGGCATGCAGCGGTTCCTGTCCGAGGAAGAAGAACAGCGCGGAGCCGGTCAGCAGCATGGCCGCCGCCGCGATCAACGGCGACGCCAGCATCATCGAACGCGAAGGTTCCGGGCGTTGTTCAAGCCGCGACATGTTCTGCTCCCTGGTAGTCGAAATCGCCGCTCATCCAAACGCCGATCTGGTTGATGCTGGTGCCGCCCGCCGGCACCGCCTTCGACAAGCGCCCGTCCGCCAGCACGGCGATGCGGTCGCTCATCATGAACAATTCGTCCAGCTCCTCGGACAGCACCAGCACCGCCACGCCCTGGTCGCGCATGTCGATGATGGCCTGCCGTATCAGCATGGCGGCGCCGATGTCCACGCCCCACGTGGGCTGCGCGAACACCATCACCTTCGGCGCCAGCGCGATCTCGCGGCCGACGATGAACTTCTGCAGGTTGCCGCCCGAAAGGCTGGCTGCCGCCGACTGCTCGCCGCCGCACTTGACGTTGAAGCGCTCGATCACCTTGCGCGCGAACTCGCGCACCGCGCCGCGCTGTATCAGGCCGCGCTTGACCATGCCGGTGTTGGCGGCCGGCAGATAGCCGGTCAGCAGCGCGTTATCGGCCAGCGACAGTTCGGGCGCGGCGCCGCGTCCCAGCCGCTCCTCGGGCACGAAGCCAAGCCCCAGCTGGCGCCGTTGCGCGGCATCGAGCTTGCCCACGTCGCGCCCGCACAGGCGGATCGCGCCGCTGCCGGCGGCCAGCGCGCGCTCGCCGGAGATGGCCTTCAACAGTTCCTGCTGGCCGTTGCCGGAGATGCCGGCGATGCCGACGATCTCGCCGCTGCGCAGTTCCAGGCAGACGTCCTTGAGCCGCGTGCCGAATGGATCCTCGCTGCGCACATTGAGCTGGTCGAGCGCCAGCAGCACCTCGCCCGGTTCCCGCGGCTTGTGCACGCACACCGGCAGCTCGCGGCCGATCATCAATTCAGCCAGCGACTTCGCGCTTTCCTCCTTCGGATTGGCGATGCCGGACACGCGCCCGCCGCGCAGCACGGTGGCCTTGTCGCACAGCGACTGGATCTCGTCGAGCTTGTGGCTGATATACAGGATGCTGACGCCTTCGGAGGCCAGGCGTCGCAGCGATTCGAACAACTTGAGGACCGCGTCCGGCGTCAGCACCGAGGTCGGCTCGTCCATGATCAGCAACCGTGGCGACTGCAGCAGGCAGCGCACGATCTCCACCCGCTGCCGCTCGCCCACCGACATGCTGTGCACCAGCCGTTGCGGGTCCAGCGGCAAACCGTATTGTTCGGAGACGGCGCGGATGCGCGGCGCCAGCGCGGCCGGCGCGATCTTCTCGTCCAGCGCCAGCGCGATGTTCTCGGCCACGGTCAGCGTCTCGAACAGCGCGAAATGCTGGAACACCATGCCGATCCCCAGCTTGCGCGCGTCGTGCGGCGAGTGGATGTTGACCTGCTTCCCCTCCCACATGATCTGGCCTTCATCGGGCTTGGTCACGCCGTAGATGATCTTCATCAGCGTGCTTTTGCCGGCGCCGTTCTCGCCCAGCACCGCGTGGATCTCGCCCGGCATGACGGTCAGGTCGACCGCGGCGTTGGCCACCACGGAAGGGTAAATCTTGGAGATGCCCAGCATCTTCAGGCGCGGCTCTGTCATCGGCGCTTCCCTCATCGTATACAAATTGAATACAAAAACAGACGCAATTAGCATGCCACACGCGATCCGCCGTAAACGCTCTGTTTTGGACCGGAGAGTGCACTAAATATGACACAGTTTTTCACCAAAAATGTGCGTCACGCTCAAAAATGAGGACAAAACAAAGTATTTTCGTACACAATACAAGACAGCTTCAACGCAGCTTTGTACACGATGTAGTTAGCATGGTTCCTGCTTTATGCAGTGTGAGCACCACCCTCACGGAGAATCGATCAATGCCATTACAAGGCAAACGCCAACCTCGCAAGGCCGCCACCGCGGCCGTCGTTGCGGACGCGCCTGCCGCCATCAAGCGCGGGACCACCGCCGTCGACCTGCGCATCTACCGCGCGGTCGTCAATGCCGTCATGAGCCACCGCCTGCCACCCGGCACCCATCTGGGCGAAGCCGATTTCTGCGAGCTGTATCAGGTCAGCCGCACCACCGTGCGCAAGGCGCTGCAACGGCTGGCGCACGACCACATCATCGAGCTGCGCCCCAATCGCGGCGCGGTGATCGCCTCGCCCACGCCGGAGGAAGCGCGCGACATCTTCGCCGCCCGCCGCGCCATCGAGCGCGAGATCGTGCCGCTGGTGATACGCAACGCGACGCCCGCCTCGCTCAAGCAGATCCGCGCCGCGCTGCACGCCGAGGACCAGGCCCGCCGCACCGGCGACCGCGCCGGCTGGATACGCCTCGGCGGCGAGTTCCACATCCTGCTGGCGGAGCTGGCCGGCAACCAGGTGCTGCAGCGCTTCATGGCGGAGCTGGTGTCGCGCTGCTCGCTGATCATCGCGCTGTACGAGGCGCCCGGCGCCACCATGTGCGAGAACGACGAGCACCAGGACCTGGCCACGCTGATCGAGCAGCGCAAGGTCAAGGAAGCCATCCATCTGATCGAGCACCACCTGCTGGAAATCGAAGCGCGCCTGCACCTGCATGAGCAGGACAAGAAAGTGAATCTGGCCGAGGCACTATCCGGATACTAGCTTGGCCCGGGAATTGCTAGAGATGTCGATGAGATTGAATCCAATCACAAAAACGAATTGGATACAAAAGAAGTTATTACAAACCGTGCTGTCCTGCTTTTGCCATCTTTAATCTCACTGAATGGAGCTCCATGATGTCCCGTCTCGCCTCCCGCACCGCCTTCGCCCTTCTCGCCTGCTGCGCCTGCGCCGCCCACGCCGCCGACTGGAGCGACACCTCGCTCAGCTACCGCTACGGCACCAAGTTCGCCGAACCGTTCAACGACAAGGACATCACCAAGAACATCGTCAACCTGAGCAGCGTCTCCGGCTACAAGTACGGCAAGAACTTCTTCAGCGTCGACTTCCTGATGTCGTCGGAAGTGGACCCGTCGTCGGCCGGCGCCAAGAGCGGCGCGCATGAGGCCTACGCGCTGTACCGCCACACGCTGGACCTGGGCAAAGTCACCGGCAACAGCTGGGCCTTCGGTCCGGTGCGCGGCGTCGGCGCCACGGTGGGCTTCGATTTCAACAGCAAGACCGACGCCGGCTACAACTCCAAGAAGCGCATGGTCGTCGCCGGCCCGACGCTGATGATGGACGTGCCGGGCTTCCTCGACGTCAGCCTGCTCGCCCTGTGGGAGAGCAACGCGCCGTTCAACACCTTCACCGGCGCCGCCACCCCGCGCTACGCCTACAAGACCCACCCGATGCTGACCGCCGCGTGGGGCATCCCGTTCAACATCGGCATCCCGCTGTCGTTCGAAGGCTTCGCCAACTTCATCGGCACCAAGGGCAAGAACGAATTCGGCGGCGACACCGCGCGCGAGACCAACATCGACATGCAGGTCATGTACGACATGAGCGGCGCGGTCGGCGCGGCCAAGAATACCTTCAAGGTCGGCGTCGAGTACCAGTTCTGGAAAAACAAGTTCGGCAACCCGGACACCCACAACCCAGGCGCAACGGCCAAGACGCCGATGGTCCGCGCCGAATACCACTTCTAAACCCTGCCCATCAAAGGAAACCGTATGATCAATCGTCGCAAAGTACTGGCCGTGGCCGCGCTGGCCGCCGCCACCATCGGCATGTCCGCCTCCGTGTTCGCGGCCGAGCCGCTGAAGATCGGCTTCGTCTACGTCGGCCCGGTCGGCGACGCCGGCTGGACCTACGCCCATGACCAGGCCCGCCTGGCGATGGAGAAGGAGCTCGGCGCCAAGGTCAAGACCACCTACGTCGAAAACGTGCCGGAAGGCGCGGACGCCGAACGCGTGATCCGCAAGCTGGTGGCCGAGGGGAACAAGCTGATTTTCACCACCTCCTTCGGCTACATGAATCCGACCGAGAAGGTCGCCAAGACCACGCCGGGCGTGGTGTTCATGCACGCCACCGGCTTCAAGACCGGCAAGAACCTGGGCACCTACGAATCGCGTTTGTACGAAGGCGCTTACCTGAACGGCGTCATCGCCGGCAAGATGACCAAGTCGAAGACGCTGGGCTTCATCGCCTCCTTCCCCGTGCCTGAGGTGATCCGCAACATCAACGCCTTCACGCTGGGCGCGCAGAGCGTCAATCCCGGCGTGAAGACCAAGGTGATCTGGGTGAACTCGTGGTACGACCCTGCCAAGGAACGCCAGGCGGCGGAAACCCTGGTGGCGCAAGGCGCGGATGTGATGGCGCAGAACACCGACTCGCCGGCCACCCTGCAAGTGGCGCAGGAAAAAGGCGTGTACGCGTTCGGCTGGGATTCGGACATGTCCAAGTTCGCACCGAAGGCGCACCTGACGGCGGCCACCAACAACTGGGCGCCCTACTACATCGAAACCGCCAAGGCGGTCATCGCCGGCACTTGGAAAACCGGTGAGTACCGTGGCGGCATGAAGGAAGGCATGGTCAAGATGTCGGCGCTGAACGCCGTGGTGCCGGCCGATGCGGCCAAGGCGTTCGAAGAGAAGAAGGCCGCGCTCACCGCCGGCACCTTCGCGCCGTTCACCGGTCCGATCAAGGACCAGTCGGGCGCCATCAAGTACGCGGCCGGCGTGGCGGCGCCGGTGAAGGACCTGCTGTCGATGAACTTCTACGTGCAGGGCGTGGAAGGCTCGATTCCGAAGTGAGCTCTGATCCAGTCCTGTTGAACGACTGGCACCCGGTCGCGCTCTCGCAAGAGATCGCGGCCGGCGCGATCACGGCCACCGACCTGTTGGACAAGCGCCTCGCCCTGTGGCGCGACAGCGGCGGCGCGCTGCACGCGTGGGAAGACCGCTGCCCGCATCGCGGCACCCGCCTGTCGATGGGCGCCCTGCACAACGACACGCTGCGCTGCGCCTACCACGGCTGGACCTTCGGCACCGAAGGCCGCTGCAAGCACATCCCCGCTTTGCCCGCACTGGGCGAGGCCAACCTGAAAGCGCAAGTCGCCACCTACCATGTGCAGGAATGCTATGGCCTGGTATGGGTCTGCCTTGGCGAGCCCGTAGCGCCGGCGCCGCCGCCGTTCCCCGAATTCGCCGACGCAGCCTTGCGCAAGGTCTGGTGCGGACCATACGACGTGCAAAGCAGCGGACCGCGCATCGTCGAGAACTTCCTCGACATGGCGCATTTCGCCTTCGTCCACGAGGGCATACTGGGCGTGCGGGAGCAGGCCGCCATCGCCAGCTACACCGTCGAGAATTTCGACGACTCCGAATACGGCAGCGGCATCTGGGCGAAACAGTGCCGCGCATGGCAGCCGCAGGCCAGCAAGGCCGCCACCGCCGGCGCCGACATCGAATACACTTACCGCGTGGTGCGTCCACTGACCGCCGTGCTGACCAAACATCCAGCGGCCAGCGTGCGCGAAGCCATCGCGCTGATGCTGCAGCCGCTGACCGAAACCACCACCCGCGTCTGGATCATCCTGGCGCTGGACGACTTCACCTCCGGCGACGATGAGCTGCGCCAGTTCCAGGACACCATCTTCCTGCAGGACCGGCCGATACTCGAAAGCCAGAGCCCAAGCAGGCTGCCCTTGATACCGGGCGCCGAAGTCTCGGTGGCCTGCGACCGCATGTCGCTGGCCTACCGCGGCTATCTCAAACAGCAGGACCTGCGCTACGGCGTCCTGCGCAACGACCAGGAGAACACATGACCGCCACCGCCCAGGACCACGAATTCCTCACCCGCGTACTGGCGTTGGCGCAGCGCTCGCGCGACGAGGGCCATCATCCCTTCGCCGCGATGGTGGTCGCCGCCGACGGCACGGTGATCTCCGAAGCGATGAACGCATCAAGCAGCGACCGCACCGCGCACGCGGAGATGAACGCGCTGCGCCAGGCGTCGCAGCGCCACAGTCCCGAGCAGCTGGCCACGGCCACGCTGTACGCCAACGCCGAACCCTGCGCCATGTGCGCGGGCGGCACCTACTGGAGCGGCGTGGGACGCGTGGTGTATGCGATGTCCGAAGCAAGCCTGCTGGCACTGACCGGCAGCGATCCCGAAAATCCCACCCTGTCGCTGCCCTGCCGCGAGGTGTTCGCGCGCGGCCAGCGTCCCACCGAAGTCATCGGCCCGATGCGCGAGGACGAGGCGCGCCTGGCGCACGCCGGCTTCTGGCACAAGTAAATTACTGATGCATTCCAATCGGACCGGGATCATAATTGTGATCCGGGCCGATGAGTCGCGCCCTGGCAAAGCGTGCGTCGCCGTCAATTTTGTTCAAAGAATATGTAATTTGACAAGTGACGTTTCCAGACGACACTACAAGCCGAACCCTGCAATCGGATTTGATTAATTTCCTCAACAGCGTCACAGTGGCACCACCAGCCATGCGCCAGGCTGAATACTCGGCGCGGGGGAGACGATAATGAAGCAGTTCATCCACATTGCCATGCTGGCCACAACGGTGGCCTGCGCCTGCGCGCACGCCCAGATCCAGCAGCCCCAGCCGGTCGTCGCGCCGGCCCTGATGTCGGCGCCGGCCCATCCCGATCCCTACATTCCGCCAGCCATGCGCAAGCCGCCGCGCGACGGTGCGCCCAGCCCCATGCTGCAATACCAGTCCATGCAGAAGCTGAAGCAGCGCTTCGAAGACGCCGACGTCGACAGCAGCGGCGGCCTCAGCCGCGAGGAAGCGCATAACGCCGGCCTGGGTTTCGTGGAAAAGAACTTCGACCATATCGACACCGCCCAGCGCGGCGTGGTCACCTTCGAGGACTTGAAGGCCTTCATCATCCAGCGGCGCGAAGAAGCGCGCTCGCGCTGAGCGGCGCGCCTCTTCAATTTACAGCTTGTAGTTCACCCCCAGCAGGAACTGGCGGCCGTAGGTGGTGTAGCGCTCCGGCGCGTACGAACCGCCCGAGAACGGATCGCCCTGGCGCGTCTGGTACGGCGAGTTGTTCAGGTTATTGACCTGGAACAGGAACGACAAGCCCTTGTAGCGGCCCTCCTCGATCGCATAACCGAGTTGTAGATCAATTTGTCGCTCGGCCAGGATCTCGCTGAAGGAACGCTGCGCGAACAAACCGGTCACCTCGCCGCGATACGCCGAACGGTAGCGGCGGCTCACCCGCGCCTGGTAACCCGACTTCTCGTAGTACACCGTAAAGTTGGACACCACGCCCGACAAGCCCGGCAACTTCTCCTTGGTGCCCGGACCGTTAGGATGGATCGAGCTCTCGGTGCCGGACATGCTGCCCGTCACGCCGAAGCCCTCGAGCGGCGCATACAGCAGGCCGCCGTCCAGCGCGCCCGACAGCTCGACACCCTTGACCAGGCCGCCGGCGCCGTTGGCCGGACGGTTCAGCGTGCCGATGTCCTGCAGCGGCACCACGGCCGACGGGTTGGGGAAGCCGGCAAAGCTGAACGCGGTCTGCTGGTTGTAGATGTAGCTCTGCAGTTTCTTGTACCAGAGCGCGCCGGCGATGTAGCTGCGCTTGCCCATGTATTTTTCCATCGACAAATCATAGGAATTGGCGCGCCACGGTTCCAGCTGCGGATTGCCGCCGCTGCCGTTCCACATGCGGGTGGTGGCGTCCACGCCGCCCGAGACGCCGGCGCGCATGTCCGACATCTGCGGCCGGGCCACGGTCTTGGCCGCGCCAAAGCGCAGGTTGGTGGTCTCCAGGTACTTGCCGAGATCGAAGTTCAGGTTCAGGCTGGGCAGGTAGTCGGTGTAGCGGGAGCCGCCCGTGATCGAACCCAGCTTGCCGGCGTTGACGATGGCGCCGCGCGATTGCTGGTCGACGTTGACCGCCTGCAGGCCGATGTTGCCGCGCAGCGGGAAGGGGCCGACGTCGGTGTCGATGCCCAGGCGGGCGTAGGCGGTGGTGACTTTCTCGGTCACGCCCCAGTCCTGCAGCGCCTGGTCGTCGGGACGGGCCGGCTGCATCGTGTAGTACTTGCCCAGCACGCCCATGACGTCATAGGTCAGCACACTCGGGATGCCGGCGAAGGACAGCGAGGTGGACGGCTGGATCAGGTCCGGCGACACCACCGCCGGCGCGCGGCCGTTGTTCAGGTTCCAGTAGTTGTTGGTGTCGGCGTGGGTCTTCTCGCGCTTGCTGTAGTTGACGCCGCCCTCCAGGCTGCGGAACATGCCGTCCAGGTCGCGCTTGGCCGACAGCTTGATCGAGCCCAGCTTGTCCTCCACCACCGGATGGTGCATGTCCGCGTCCTTGCCCCAGCCGCCGACGTCGGTCAGCTTGATGATGGACGGGTCGGCGAAGTTGATGCTTGGCGTGAAGGTCGGCAGGCCGCTGGCGGTCGGGATGCGGAACTGGAAGTTGTTGTCGGTGATGTGCGAGTTGGCCGGGCCCAGGCCGGCGTACGTTTCCAGCACCTGCTCGCGGCGCTTGGCGGTCGAGTACGACGCGTCGCCCACCAGGGTCCAGCCGTCCTTGCGGTAGGTGTTGTTCCAGCCGACCGCGCCCAGCTGGTCCTTGCGGGTGTTGAAGTCGTTGCGGACGATGGGTTCCAGGTTGACCAGCGCGCCGCCCACCAGCAGGCGCGTGCCGCCTATGGTCTGGATGATCGGATTGTTGTACGTGACGTCGCTCCACTGGTGCGAGTTCCACATCATGCCGCGCATGGTGGTGTCTTCCTTGAACTCGGAATAGTACAGGTCCAGCGTGGTGCGGAATTCCTTGGTCGGACGGTATTCGATCACGCCCATCAGGCCGTCGCGCTTCTGCTTGCGCGAGGTGGCCGTCACTTCGGCGCCCTTCAACGCCACCACATCCTCGTCGCCCTTGGGCAGCTTGTTGTCCGTGCCCCACCACCACGATTTGTATTCCTGCTGCTGGCCCGGCGAGTCCAGGTGCGCGTAGCCGAACGCCACGCCCAGCGTGTTGTTCATGAACTGGTCCACGTAGGAGGCGCTGATGCGGTTGCCGTTGGCCGAGCTGTTCGAGTTCAGCTTGCCGTTGGAATTGTGCTCGCCGCGCGCGTTGAACACGATGGTGCGCTCGCGGATGTCGAGCGGGCGCACGGTGTGCAGGTCCACCGTGCCGGACAGGCCGCCGCCGGCCAGCGAGGCGTCCGGCGTCTTGTAGACGGTGACGCCGTTGATCAGCTCGGACGGATACTGGTCGTACTCGGCGCCACGGTTGTTGCTGGTGGAGACCAGCTCGCGGCCGTTCATCAGCGTGCCGGAAAAGTCCGGCGCCAGGCCGCGGATCGAGATCACCTGCGCCCTGCCCTCGACGCGCTGCGCCGTCAGGCCGGCCAGGCGGGCGATGGATTCGGCGATGCTGACGTCGGGCAGCTTGCCGATGTCCTCGGCGGTGATGGCCTCGACGATGGAGTCGGCATCGCGCTTGACCGCCATCGAGGTCTCGATGCTGCGGCGGATGCCGGTCACCACCACCGACTGGACTTCCTTGCCGTCCGCCGTGGCGGACGGGGCCTGTTGCGCCCATGCCGGGGCGGATGCGATCATCAGCGCCGCGCAGGCGGCGGCGATCGGTGTCAGTGCGAGTGCTTGTGTTGGCTTGCTCATCTTCTAGTCTCTCTTATAATTTTAGACGGGTTGATAGTGCTAACGGAAGGGTTGTGGTGCGGTGCTGCTGGTCATCCAGTCCTGCAGGGGCTGGTGGACCTCGTAAGCCTGGGTGCCGAACAACTTGAACAGGTTCTCGATGTCGGCGATGGGCGCCTTGGTGAAGTCGATGGCCGGCACGGCAGCGCCGGCCGCGTTGGTCACAAAGCCCCAGCTGCCGTTGCCCTGGCCGCCGCCGTTGCTGACCACCTTCCAGCTCCACGCCGTGGTGGCCCAGCCGTACTTGGCGTAGGTGTCGAACGAAGCGCGGCCCACCTGGCCGCCCAGGTCCAGGCCCATGCCCATCCACGGCTGGGTTTCGCCGATGAAGAAGGCGGTGTCGACGGCCTTGATCTTGTTGTCCCATTCGCAGACGCCGCTGTTGCCGCCACCTCCGCAGGTGAGCCAGTCCTTGTGCACCTGCAGGCCGGTCTGGCCCCAGCCAAACAGGCCGGGATAGAAGTGCATCTCGAACGCGACATTGCTCATGCCCTGGTCGGACGGCTTGCCGTAGGCGGTGATGTTGCCGCTGTTATGGCCAGGCAGGATCACCACGTGGTTGGGATCGACCGCGCGGATCGCCGTGTACAGGGTCTTGACCACGGCGGCCAGGTTGGCGGCCGTGGTGCCCCACGGTTCGTTGAGCACGCTGTAGCCGGCCACCGCAGCGCGATCCTTGTAGCGCCCCGCGACCTGCTGCCACAGCCAGACCGTGCGGTCCTGGAATTCCGGCGTGGACCAGTACAGGTTCTTGTTGGCGCAGCCGCTGTGCTGCTCCCAGCCCTGCGAACCGACCGCGCCGTGCAGGTCGAGGATCACGTACATGCCGCGCTTCTCGGCCTGGGCGATGGCGTCGTCCAGGTAGCGCCAGGCGTCGGCGCGCAGGTGGCGCGGGTTCTTCTCGTCCTCGACCACGCTGTAGATGAAGGGCAGGCGCACCACGTTCAGGCCGAACTTCTGCATCTGATCCCAGTCGCGGGTGGTGATCCAGTTATCGCGCAGCAGCTGCATCAGGCGCTGGCGCTCGGCGTAGCCGAAGCGGCTGTCGAAGTTGGCCTCCAGCTTGCACTGGTCGTCGATGCCGGCGCTGCCCTGGCCCATCATCCAGAATTCGTTGATCAGCCAGTTGCCGAGGTTGGTGCCCTTGAGCGCGACCTGGCCGCCATCCGCCTTCAGCCACTTGGTGCCCTGCGTGTGCAGCATGGTCAGCGGCAGCACCGGCACCGGCGTGACCGGGGTCGGCTTGATCTCGGCCTGCGGCGGGGTCACCGGCGTGACCGGCGCCGCCACCACGCTGGCGCCGCCGCCGCTGCCGCAAGCGGCCAGCACCACGGCACACGCCGCACACAACGCACTCAGTAACTTGACCATCCGTATCTCCTTGTGGAAGCGCTTCCACATCCGGGTTGAAAAAACTGCCGCGCGGTTGGCACGGCAGTGCGTGTCAGGGTTGCCAGGTAAATGTCGCGACGCTGGCGGCCGGCAGGGTGTAGCTGAAGCTGCGCCGGCCCGGCGCCAGGCGCACGGCGAAACTGCGCGGCGTCTTGGCCGAGTTCACCACCAGCAGCGCCACCGAACCGTCATCGGCGTTGCGGAACGCCACCGTGTCGAGGTCGTCGTAGCCGCTGGTCGAGGCGATGCGGCGCGCGCCCTGGCGCACGAAGCGGCTGGCGTGGGCCAGCGCGTAGTACTCCTCGTTGCGCGTGACCTTGCCGTCGCGGCTGTCGATGGTGACCACGCCACGGCAATCCTTGCAGCCGCCCAGGTGCGGGCCGTCGTTCTCGTCCAGCGCCAGGTTCCACAGCAGCACGCCCCTGGCCCAGCCGCGCGTGGCGCCGATCACCAGCGTGCGGGCGAAGTGGTTCAGATTGTCCGACCACACCGGCGCCCACTTGCCGCCCGAGCATTCGGTGAAATAGGTGTCCTTGTCCGGCCAGCGGTCGTGCAGCGCGGCCTGCACGCGCACGTCGCCGGCGTAGCAGTGCCAGGCCACGCCGTTGACGTACTTGCTGGCCACCGGATCCTGCAGCACGGCGGCCGGCGAGCCCGGCTCGTCCCAGTTGTGGTCCCAGTCCAGGATGCGGGTCTGCGGATGTTCTTTCGCCAGCAACGGTCCCAGGTGGCCGCCGATGAAGGCGGCGCGCTGTGCCGGCTCGACCCGCATGCCGGGATAATCCTTCGGCTCGAAGTGCGGTTCGTTCTGCAGGGTCAGCGCAAAGATGGGCACGCCTTCCTGCTGATACGCGCCGACGTAGCGCGACAGGTAGGCCGCGAACGGCGCGTAGGCTTCCGGCTTCAACGTGCCCTGGATCAGGCTGTCGGTGCTTTTCATCCAGCCCGGCGCGCTCCACGGCGAGGCCATCACGCGCAGCCTGGGGTTGATCGCCAGCGCGGCCTTGGTGACGGGCAGCACGTCGGCGCGGTTGGGCTCGATGGAGAAATGCGCCAGCGTGGGATCGGTCTGGCCGGGCGGCATGTCGTCGAAGCTGTAGTGGTGGCGCGAGAAGTCGGAGGCGCCGATGGTCAGCCGCGTGAAGCTGAAGTTGGCGCCGGGCGCCTTGCCGAACAGCTCGTTCATCAGCGCGCCGCGCTGCTGCGGGTTCAGCCGGTTCTGGATCAGCCAGGCCGAGGCGTCGGTGATGGCGGCGCCGAAGCCCACCATCTCCTGGTAGCGCTGGGACGGGTCGACTTCGATGACGGTGGCGGCCTTGGCGCCCGGGCCGAAGGCGGCGTCGGCGCCGCGCGCCAGCAACTGTGTCTGGTCGCCGGTGGTGATCCACGCCTGCACCTTGCCTTGCGCCTGCGCGGCGCCGTGCGCGCACAGCAGCAGCACCGGGATGGCCAACAGCCGCAGCAGTGGGTGCGGCGAACGGTGGTCGGACGAACGGCGCGAGGCCCGGTCGCCTGGCAGAGCGTGGCTGGCTGTGAACATTCTGTCTCCATGCAGAAGGGTCCTAGCCCGTCTGTCTATGTGTTTTTTACGAGTGGAAACGCTTCCACTTATTAAATTCACTATAGCACCGTGAATTCTTGAATGTCAATCGCGGAAAAACGCGGACCGTGTTAATTGGTGAGTTTTCTCCGGGAAAAATATGCGCAAAATTATGTTTGTCGCTGTATCGAATTCGCCACGTTGCACCACGCCACCCAT
Source organism: Duganella caerulea (assembly GCF_040362985.1). Taxonomy (NCBI): domain Bacteria; kingdom Pseudomonadati; phylum Pseudomonadota; class Betaproteobacteria; order Burkholderiales; family Oxalobacteraceae; genus Duganella; species Duganella caerulea. Next base: position 473,807 of record NZ_BPWJ01000005.1, read on the forward strand.
GTCACAGGAGCCTTTTCATGTCCCCATCCGATCAAACACTTGACCTCGTGTTCTATCTCAACGGCGAGCGGGTCCAGCTGCCGACGGTCGATCCGACCGTGCTGCTGGCCGACTACCTGCGCTCGCCGGAAGTGGGCCTGACCGGCACCAAGATCGGCTGCAAACAAGGCGGCTGCGGCGCCTGCACCGTCATGCTGTCGAGCTGGAACGAGGAGACCCAGCAGGTCGAGCACCGCTCGGTCAACTCCTGCCTGCGTCCGGTGGCCTCGCTGGACGGCATGCTGGTGACCACGGTGGAAGGCACGGGCAGCGTCAAGTCCGGCTGCATCAGCAGCGTGCAGGACGGGCTGGCCAGCAACAACGGCACGCAATGCGGCTACTGCACGCCAGGCTGGGTGATGAACATGACCGCCGCCGTGGCCCAGCGCGGACCCAAGCCCGGCACCAAGCAGGAGATCGAGGCCATGTTCGACGGGAACATCTGCCGCTGCACCGGCTACCGTCCCATCCTGTACGGCTTCAAGAAAACCTTCGCCTCCGACTGGAATCCACAGGTCGACGAGGCCGGCTGCATGAAGTGCGAAATCGATCCGGCCGAGAAGGTGGACAAGGTCGCGCCGGTGGAGATCGCCTTCCCCGCCGAGCTGCGCAAGCCGCCGCGTCCGGTGCACTACTCGGCCAACGGCTACCACTGGTTCCGGCCGCTGACGGTGTCCAGCGCCATCGGCCTGATGCGCGACTTCCACGACCGCGCCAACCTGCGCCTGGTCGGCGGGAACACCTCGATCGGCGTGTATCCGCGCACGGTGGAAAATCCGCACGTGTTCATCGACATCTCGCACCTGCCCGAGCTGCACGCGCTGAGCCTGGCGGACGGCCAGTTGCGCCTGGGCGGCGGCGTGCTGTACGCCAAGCTGCTGGACTTCCTCGACGCCGCCAACGAGAAAACACCCAACGCCGGCCTGCAGGCGCTGGCCTACATGGCGGGCCGCACCGCCGGCGGCATCGTGCGCAACGCCGCCACGCTGGCCGGCAACACCATGCTGGTGGTCACGCACGCCGAGCAGGGCGTGCCCTTCCCTTCCGACCTGTACACGGCGCTGGCCGCGCTGGACGCCATGGTGACGGTGAGCGCGCCCGCACATCCCGAACCGCAGACGCTGCCGCTGCTGGACCTGCCCGACTACTGGCGCCGGCACGCCGAGGGCTGCGTGCTGCTGTCCTATCAGGTGCGCCTGACCGGCGCCGACGAATACGCGCAGACCTACAAGACCGCGCAGCGCGAGGTCAACGCCCACTCCATCGTCAACAGCGGCATGCGCGTGAAGCTCGACGCGCAGCAGCGCGTGACCGACATCGCGCTGGTATTCGGCGGCATGTCGCCAACCGCCACCCGGATGCCGCACACCGAGCAGGCGCTGCGCGGCCAGCACTGGGACGCCGCCGCGCTGGCGCAAGCCATGCCGGTGCTGCGCCGGGAACTGGACGCGCTCACCGATCGCTACGCCGCCCACTACGCGCAGCTGCCCGACGAGGGCTACAGCGCCACCTACAAGCGCCAGCTGGCCGAATCCTTCCTATACAAATTCTTCATCGCCGTCAGCGAGTGGCGCGGCCTGCCGGTGCCGCCGGCGCTGCGCTCGGCCGGCGAACGCGGCGAGCGGCCGGTGTCGAAAGGCACGCAGGCCTACAAGGAATACGCCGACCAGTTCCCGGTCCACGTACCCTACGTCAAAATCGAAGCCATGCTGCAAGCCACCGGCGAGGCCCAGTACATCCACGACATCCCGATGCCGCCGACCGGCATGAACGGCGCGCCGGTGCAGAGCATGGTCGCGCTGGGTACTTGCGTCTACCAGGTGCCGGGCGTGAACGGCCCGGCTTCGCCGGCCGAGGTGCTGGCGGCGCTGCAGGCCGTCTATCCGGGCGTGAAGGACTACATCACCGCCATCGACGTGCCCGGCAGGGTGATCGACGGCATGGCGATGGATGATCCCATCTTCGCCATCAGCGTGGCCGCCGCCGATTGTCCGGGCGGCGCGCTGCCGCCGAATTACGACGCGCGCGCGCCGCTGCTCCTGACCGGCTACGGCCAGTGCATCGGCATGGTGGTGGCGCGCAACGAGCAGCTGGCGCAGGAAGCGGCCAATTATCTGCAAACGCACTTCTGCCAATTCACCGCCCAGCGCCCGCAGATCGACCTGCCCGACACCGACGCCGCGCGCAGCAAGCTGGTCTACCTGGACAAGCCGGCCGGCGCGCCGTGGTACTCGCACATCTGGAAGATCACCCGCAGCGGCACCAGCCTGGCCTGGGTCCAGCCGCGCACGCCCGACCAGCCGGACCTGCTGAAGCCGGTGATCGACCACAACATCTCCATCAACAGCGAGCTGTACGGCCCGGTCAGCTGCACCCGCGTGGCCAGCCGGCAGAAGGTCGGCAGCCAGGTCCACTTCTACATGGAGACGCAGTCGAGCTACGTCGAGCCGGTGGAGGACCGCCAGGTGCGCGTCTATGCCTCGACCCAGGACGCCAACGTGGTGCAGGGCGCGGTGGCCAGCGTGCTGACGCTGCCGGTCAACAAGGTCGACGTGCGCGTGCGCCGCATCGGCGGCGGCTACGGCGGCAAGTGCGGGCAGTCGGCGTTCGCCAGCACCATCGCCGCGGTCGGCGCGTGGAAGCTGAACCGGCCGCTGCGCATGGCCGCGCTGCGCCAGGTCGACACCGCCATGTTCGGCCACCGCCACCCGGCGCTGGGCAACTACAACATCGCCATCGGCGACGCCAGCAACCCGCTCACGCACGGCAAGCTGTTCGGCTTCCAGGCCGACTACTGGCTCGACGGCGGCCGCACCTACGACTGCAGCTTCGTCATCAGCGACTGCATGGCGCTGCGCAGCGACTCGGCCTACTTCATCCCCAACTGGTCCTGCACCACCGACGTCTGCCGCACCGACAAGACCAGCAACACCTCGATGCGCACGGTGGGCATGATCCAGGGCGCCATCATCGTCGAGGACGCCATCGAGGCGGCGGCCCACGCGGTCGGCCTCACGCCCGAGCAGGTGCGCGCGCGCAACCTGTACGTGCAGGGCCAGGTCACGCCATACGCCGAACCGCTGGACTCGTGCTACATGCGCGAGGTGTGGGACTACACGCTGCAAAAGGCCGACTTCGCCAAACGCGAGGCGGCGGTGGCCGGGTTCAACGCCGCCAACCGCTGGCGCAAGCGCGGCATCTCGGTGCTGCCGGTGAAGTACGGCTCGGGCTTCAACCTGGCGCTGCTGGAACAGGGCGGCGCGCTGATCGAGGTGTACTCGCAGGACGGCACGGTGCTGCTGCGCCACGGCGGCATCGAGATGGGCCAGGGCCTCAACACCAAGATGGCGCAGGTGGTGGCGTACGCGCTCAACGTCCCGATCGGCATGATCAGGGTGGCGGAGAACGACACCGCCGTCGTGCCCAATCCGGAAAGCACGGGCGCCTCGACCGGCACCTCGTTCAACGGCCTGGCCGCGCAGCAGGCCTGCGGCGAGCTGCGCCACCGGCTGGAGGCGTACTGCCTGAACCTGCTCACCACCAAGGGCAACGCCTGGTGCGCGGCCAACCACATCAACTTCTGGGACTACAAGGAAGGCTGGCGCGCCGAGGTCACGCAGGATGGCGTCACCACCATGATCTGGAAGAACATCGTCTCCATGGCCTTCAACGACCGGCTCAACCTGTCGGCGCAGGCGCGGGTGGCGATCGAGGGCGGCGAGCATCCCGACGGCAATCTGGAGTTCAAGATTGTGGACGGCCAGCCGGCCAAGGAGGAGGTCGACTACTTCACCGGCTACACCTACAGCGCGGCCTGCGTCGAGGTCGAGCTCGACGTGCTGACCGGCGAGACCACCATCCTGCGCGCGGACGTGGTGTACGACGGCGGCAAGTGCCTGAACCCGGCGGTGGACGTCGGCCAGGTCGAGGGCGGCTTCGTGCAGGGCCTGGGCTATGTGACCAGCGAGGACCTGAGCTACCAGCCGGCCGATTCCAGCACCGCGCCGAGCGCCACGCGGCCGGCGCCGGGCGCGCTGTACACCACCAACACCTGGGAATACAAACCGCCTGCCGCGCAGTCGATTCCGCTGGAGATGAACATCATGATGTTCCCGCGCGAGCTGGCGCCGAACGCGCCGGAGGAAGGCGACATCCTGTCGGCCAAGGAAATCGGCGAACCGCCGATGACGCTGGCGGTGGCGGCCTTCTTCGCGATCAAGCGCGCCGTGCTGGCGGCGCGCCAGGACCGCGGCCACCACGAATGGTTCCAGATGGAGTCGCCAGCCACGGTGCAGCGCGTGCGCGAAGCCTGCCTGGTCGACACGGCAGACCTGCGCGCGGGCTAGTGGATCGACAGCACCGCGCGCACGCTGGCGTCGAGCGCGCTGCGGTCGATATAGCCCACCAGGTTGGGGTTGTCGGCCACCAGGCGCTTGATGGCGGCGCTGTCGCCGGACTCCACCGGCGGCTGGCCGCGGCCGGTGAACAGCATGTGCGCCCAGTAGGCCTTCATCTGCGCCGGCGCCTTGCCGCTGCTCTTCAGATAGAAGATGTCGCGCACCGGCGAGCCTTCGCTCTGGTCGATCGGCACCGCGTGCAGGCCGTTGGGGAACTCGACCGCCTTGCCGAGGAACAGGTCGGACGCCTGCTCGCCGCTCAGGGCCTTGACCGGATTGCGGGCCGAGACGATCACCACCACCTCGGCCCTGCAGCTGCCGGCCAGCAGCAGCGCGGCCAGCAGGCAATGGACGGAGACGGGCAGGCGCATGGTCGGTCTCCGCATCAATAGAGGAAGTCGGCCAGCAGGCTGACCACGTTCACATGGCCGCCGCGCGGCGCGCCGGCCACCACACTCTGCAAGGTGCCGTAGGAATTGGCGCCCAGGTGCAGCTGGTCCCACTGCAGCTTGAAGTCGAGGTTGCGCGCCACGTCCCAGCGCATGCCGGCCGCGTAGGTGCGCTGGGCCACGGGGATGCCGCCGGTATCGGTCAGCGGCCGCAGCTCGGACATGGTGACATACGGCGTCAGCGCGCCGAAGCGCATGCCCCCGTTCACATACCATGCCTCGCGGATGGCCTTGACGCGCCTGCCGTCATAGTTGGTGGCCCGCACCCATTCGCCGGCCACGAACCACTCGCCGGGATCCCACGACGCGCCCAGCGACGCGAAGCGTCCGCGCGGCGGATTCTGGTTGTCGACATCGCGCTCCTGGTAGGCCGCATGCAGGGTCAGCGGTCCCTTTTCCAGCGTGTCGAACACGCCCATCACGGCGGTCGAATGCACGTCGATGCCGCGCGTGTTGGTGACGGTGCGCTTGCCGTACAGGATGCTGGTGGTGTTGCTGATGTCGCCGGCGTGGATCCGGTACGAAGCGTCCACGCCGTCGCTTTCCTTGAGCACCAGCAGGCGGTAGACCTCGATCGGCGGGCGCGCCGTGATGTTGCTGTAGCCGACCCGGCGCGAATCCGACATCAGGAAGCTGGCCAAGCCGATCCGGCCCACGCGCACGCTGAGGTCCGGCGTGAACGCGTACTTCAGGTTGGCCCAGGTGACCAGCGGCCGGTAGCTGTCGTTCCAGCGGTACTCGGACACCACCTGCACCACGCCCGACAGCTGCGGCGTGAAGTTGGCGGTCAGCTGCACGCCCAGGCGGCTGTCGACATCGCCGGTCCACTGACGGTTGCGGCCGGTGCCGTTCGGTTGCAGGTTGTCGAACACATAGTCGGCGTTATGGTCGTCCGAATGCGCCAGCCCGACCGTGCCGAAACCGTTGACCGACAGCCACGGCCGCACCGGATCGGCCGGCGCCTCGGCCGCTTGCGCAGACAAGCTCAGCAATGCCGCCAGCGCGGCCGGAATCAGGTGAGAGGTGGCAGGCATCCAGGCTCCAGGCAGGTCGGTCATTGTTCCATGTAATGGTCCAGCAGCTTCTCCAGCTCCCTGGTCTTGGCCAGCCGCGCCAGGCCGTCGTTCAGGGTACGCAGCAGCGTGGCCCCCGTGGCGCCGGCCGCCACGCCGAAATACAGCGGACGCAGCGGCGAGTCCGGCAGCGGCTGGCTCACCAGCGTGCCGTCCACCAGCAGGCTGCGCAGCTTGGGATTGATCAGGTACTGGCCCGCCATGGTTTCGCGGCTGTCGATGAACAGGTCGCAGCGGCCCAGGTGCAGCTTGCCGATCAGCTGTTCGTAGCCGATGGTGGCGCCGCGGTCGACCTTGCTGGTGGGGATGCCGTAGACCTCGAAGTGATACCCGCCCAGGCCGCACAGATGGTATTGGCCGACGTCGCTCAACTTCTGCAGGCTGAGTCCCTGCGGCCGCGCGCGGCGCGAATAGAAGTACACATTGTGCATGGTGAAGTAGGCATCGCTGAGCACCAGCTGGCTGCCGGCGTCGGCCTGGCTGACGTTGAGCGCGATATCGACGCGATGATCGGCCACCAGCGCCAGGCAGCGCGCCCATGGCAGCAGCTGCACGCTGACGTCCCAGCCCTGGCGCGCGCCGATCAGCTTGAGCAGGTCCACGCTGGCGCCCACCACCTTGGCGCTGCGCTGGCCGTTGACCCGCTCGGCGAACACGAACGGCGGGATTTCCGCCTGGTCCGCGCACACCTGCACAGTACCGGCGCAGGCAGAGCCCATGGCCAGGCACAACAGCAAGCATGCGTATAAACGATTCATAACATTGGAGATGCCAGCAAGGATCGAATTCCATTCTAGCAAAACCACGCCCCGCCGCCCCAACAAGTGTTGCGCCGATGAAAACTTTTTTTGCCGGACGCGCCGGCGGAATTGCGCTATATTTGTTGTCTTTTTCTTAAATAACGACCAGCCATGCCTTTGAAATCCCTCGCCGCGCCCTTGCTGGCGGCAGCCATGTTGAGCGGCCTCGCCGGCTGTTCCCGCCAGTCATCCGCCCCGGCGGCGCCAGCCAAGCCGGCGGCCAGTGCGGCGGCCGCCGCCCCCGAGTCCTCGGCAGCGGCCGCCGCGCCGCATCCGGCCTCCGACTACGCGCCGCTGATGCAGGTGGTGTTCGGCACCGCCTACCGCGCGGCGCAGGAGGACGCCGTCACCGACCTGCCCGATCCGGACCAGCCCGGCCACAAGATGCACATGGCGTTGAGCGCGGTGGACATGCAGGCCCTGCCGTCCGGCGATACGGTGCTGGTGGTGTCCGGCCAGCACGCCAACGCCGATGGCGACGCCGACTCCGCGCACGTGGACAGCGGCTACCTGAGCCTGTATCTGCTGCGGCAGGAAGGCAAGCAATGGAAGCTGGTGCGCCGCCACGACAACGTGGCCAGCCTGGGCTCGTCCGGCAATATCGGCGAACTGCGCTGGATCGAGCTGGCGGCCGGCAAGCCCGGCATCGCGATGCTGCACGGCGGCGTGTGGCAAGGCTACACGATCACCCTGCTCTCGCTGTTCGACCCGTCCGCTGCGGAGGTGCGCGACCTGGCCGGCGCCATTCCCGTGCATTCGGATAACGAAGGCGGCTGCGGACCGTCAACCAAGAAATGCTGGCAAGCCGAGGCGGCATGGCGCTTCGAGCCGGCCGCCACGGCCAGCGGCTATGACGACCTGGTGCTGACGTTCTCGGGCGAGGAACGGACCGCGCGCTCGGCGCCGGCATCACCCGACCAGAACGAGGACGTGGAACGGGAAACGCGCCCGTTCAACGGCAGCGCACGCTACGTGTACGAACGCGGCGCCTACCATTTGCGCGAAGGCGTGAACCCGGTACCGGGAATCTGAACGCTAGCGGGCCGGCTCGTCCCACACGGCGGCGGCCGCGCGCTCGATCACGGGACGCCAGTCCGGCGCCACCGGCAGCAGGAACACCTCGGCCAGCGCCCGCTCGATCTCGTCGGCGCTCAGGAAGCGGCGCTCGCTGGCGCCGTCCGCGCGGCGTATCGTCAGGCGGTTGCGCAGCAGCGCGTGACGCGCCTCCGGCGTGGAGCGCGCCACGATCAGATCGTGCCGGAAGTGCGACTGCGGATAGGTCGACGAGTAATAGTTGGCCATCACGTAGTCGCCGTCGCGGCACGGCGCGGGCGAGATCATGTAGACCGGCAGCCAGTCGTCGCCCAGCAGCGCTTCCACCAGATGTTCGTTGCCCTGCGGCGTGATGCGGAAACGCTCATGCGGCGTGGACTGCGGCGTCGTCAGGTCGAAGCGGATCGGCGCGGTCAGCACGCAGCTGCCGAAGCCGACGTCGCACAGCCAGGGCTGCCCGTCGACGGTCACACGCAACACCATGTGGGTGCGCGGCCGCAGTTGCGCCTCCGGGCCGGCCATCCAGCGCACTTGGGCGATCAACGGTTCCACCGCGAAGCCCAGCGCGCACAGCACACGCTGGAGCAGGCTGTTCTGCTCAAAGCAGTAGCCGCCGCGCCCGGCCTCGATCAGCTTGGCGTCCACCGCCGCCGGTTCCAGCAGGATCGGCCGGTCCAGCAGCACGTCGATCGCCTCGAAGGGTATCGCGGCCGGATGCAGCTGCTGCAGCGCGCGCAGCGTGTCCAGTGTGGGGGTGCGCGGGCCGGCGTAGCCGATGCGCGCGAAATATGCGTCCAGTAAGTCCATGTTCCCGCCTGTTTGAAATGTTAGCGAAAGAGCCAGCATCATAACAGGCTGAATTTAACGTGCTCAGCGCAAGATGTTGTACATTATCGTTATCTAACGGACAAGGATGAATGAATGAAACCCTCAGCACTCCTGATCGCCGCACTGGCGTTGACGGCATCGGTCGAAAGCCAGGCCAGCGGCGGCATCGACCTGAAACAGATCGTGAAGCAAGGCGTAGACAAAGGTTTGGGGAAAGACCAGGCCAGCGCCAATGCCACCGCCAGCGGTAACCCGGGCGCCGCGCCGGCGGGCATGCCGGCTTCGCTGACCGGCCCCGGCGGGCCGGACATCGCCGGCATCCGGGTCGGCATCAGCGTCGCCGAGGCACGCCAGCTGCTGCAAAAGCTCAATCCCGCCTATAAGTTCACCCCGATCACGCGGATCATGTCATCCGAACCGCTCGGTCTACAGGCATCAGTCGGGACCGACCGCACGGACAAGAAGGGCGCGGACTTCTTCAGCGTGCTGTACAACGAGGCAGGCATCGTCTGGCGCATCAAGCGCGAACAAACCGTGACGGCGGACAAGGCGATACTGGCATCGACCCTGATCCAGTCGCTGACCGCCAAATATGACCAGGCAGGCGGCGTGGCCAAGTATCGCAACCAAGGCAACACCAATCTGGCGTGGAGCTACGACCTGGCAGGCAAGCAGCTCGCGTCGTTCAGCACGGACGTCAACGACAGCCCCTGCCGTTCAGTGTCGTCCGGGCCGTCCAACCCGCTGTCGAACAACCTCAGCTACACGGACAAATACTCCCCCACCTGCGCCATGACCATCATCGCGGATTCGCACGCTTTCCGCACGGGCAACCAGAACATGCTCGACATGTACTCGGTGGATATCAGCGCGCCGCCGCTGCAGCACGACGCCGGCGCGCTCAACGCCGCCGCCAACGCGCGCGCGCAGCAGAAAAAGAACCAGGAGAACACCGTCCGCGATAACAAGCCGCAGCTGTAAGAGCCGCCATCAAGCCGGTGCCAGGTTCACCTTGGACATCGGCACGGCGGCCTCCATGACCAGCTCCAGCGCGAGGCAGGGATCGATCACGGTCTTCGCCATCACGATGACTTCCTGGATGGACAGGCCCAGCAGCACCGGCCAGTGCTCCGGATTCGGACAATATTTGACCACCACCGGCTTGAGCACCGGCCACAGCGCGCGAACGTAATTGATCGGCGGCTCCTGCGGCGCGTGATTCTCGCGGGCGCGCGGTTTGCCGAAGGCGTCGCTCCCCACACTTCCGACGTGTGCCGGAAAATCGCCGCGAGGTCCGGCAGGCTATTGCAGCCGGCCTGCTGCGCGCCGCCGCCGGCGATGCCCCACACCGAATACTGCGACTCGGCCAAGGGCTTGTTGAGATGGTCGCCAAAGAAATAGGTCTGGCCGTCCTTGGTTTGAACCGACGTCAACAGCGCGGTTTCAGGCAGCCCGCGCGCGACGGCCTGCGCGCGGACTCCTCGGCGGGCGACGCGGATTGCGCGGCCTGTTGCACGGCGACCGTGCCGCCCAAAAGGGCGAAAAGTTTTTTCAGCATGATACGTCGGGTGATTTGCATTGCTTCGTGAATTCTAAGTGCCAAACAGGTTCGCCAGCAGCCATCCAGGCAGGCCCAGATACAGCGCCAGGCGGCCGGCGCGCTCCAGCCAGCCGCGAACCTCGACTGCCCGACCAGGCCGCAGCAACGCGGCCATCAGCGTGCCGGCTTCGATCGCCACGCGCAGCAGCGCCGCGCTCAGCACCACGCCGATGGACCATGCGGCCCACCACAGCGCGAAAGCCAGCAGGTAAGCCTTGAGGCCAAAGGTGTAGTACTCGCCGAAGGCGCTGCCGTAGGCGATGTGCTGATGCAGGTGGAAGGCGGGAATGGCCAGCGCCAGCGGCAGCAGGATGAACTTGGCCAGCGGAAGGTCCAGCTTGCGGCGGCGCAGCGCCAGGCGTGCCCGCGCATAGACGCCCATCGCCGCGCCGGTGCGCTCGACGCCGCGCGGCACGCCGGCGCCAGCCAGCGCGGCGGCGAAGGCCACCGGGTTCGACATCGTCAGCCCGTAGCGCCAGCGTTGGCCGGTCGCCAGCCGCAAGGCGACACCGGCGCCCGGTATCGGCAGGCGCCACAGCTCGACGGCGGCGATCTCGGCCAGCGCCAGTTCGATGCGCTGCGCGCCCCGCGTCAGCACCAGCGCCGTGCCGCTGATCGACGCTTGCGCACCGAACGCCAGCAGCACGCACCATGACGCGGCTTCCGGCGCGAGGAACAGTCCCGAGAACAAGCGGATTTGCGCCAGGGTGTTGGTGCGCAATGGTTCGTTGAGCAGCAGCGCCACGCAGATGGCGAGCAGGCCGGCGCGGGCAATGACGCGCAACAGCGCCGCCGCGATGCGCGAGGCCGGCGGCAGCACCGCCACCCGGACCGGGAAGGCCATGGCGGGCTGCTGCGCGGTCGAGCCATCCTCCGCCTGCGCACGCCACGAGGGAATGGCCGCCCGCGCCGCCATCAACAACAAGAATGCGCAGGCGGCCCGTCCGACCCAATCGCCCCAGCGCACCATCAAGGTCGGCGCCGGCCGGCTCACGCGCAATTCCGCCACCACCAGCGCCGGCTCGCCCATGCGCGTGCCGGCCAGGATGTTGCCGGCCGCATCGAACACCGCGCTGTAGCCGTTGGTGGTGACGCGAAATTGCGGCAGCCGCGTCTCGATGCTGCGGAACGCCGCCACGGCCTGGTGCAGCCGCGCGCCCTCGGGATCGTCGCTGAACCAGGAATCGTTCGACATCGTCAGGATGGCTTGCGCGCCCAGCCGGGCGCCGGCGATGGCCAGGCCGGTGTCGACATCGTCGAGACAGATCAGCGGCAGCACCGGGATCTCGCGGCCATCGGCCAGGCGCAGCGGGAAGACGCGTGCGCCATTGCCCGCCTTCCAGTTGCCGGTCCACGGCAGCAGGCGCCGCAGGCGCGGCCCGTCCAGCCAGGCCGGCACGTATTCGGTGAAGGGGAACAGGCGCGTCTTGCGATAGAAGCCCGTCAGGCCGCCGGGCTGCACGAAGGCCGCCGCGTTGTATTCGCCGTCGCTGTCGATATCGTAGGTGCCGAACACGAAGGGTACGCCTGCCTCGCGGACGTTGGCGAGGATCTCGCGGTCGAACTCGGCGCCGGCCTCGCTCTTGGGATGGCCGAAGGTGGTGGGATAGGCGGTCTCCGACCACAGCACCGCGTCGGCATGGCGCCGCACCACGACGTCGTAGCTCATGGCGAAGTGCGTGTCGAGCACTTCGCGCACCACGGCGCGCGCGCCCTTCCGCTGGCGCATGCCTTCGTAGTCGACGAGGTTGGCCTGCACCAGGCCCATGCGCAGTGGCTTGCCGGTGGCGGCGCCGTCCGGCTGCGCGGCCAGGCCGTAGCCGACCAACAGCAGCGGGCCCAGCGCGGCCAGCGCGAGCGGCTGCAATATCGCACGCCAGCCGTCGCGACGCCGCGCCAGCGCTGCCGCCACGCCCTCGTTGGCCAGCAACAGCAGCAAGGTCAGGCCGGCGGCGCCGCCCACGGCCGCGCCCTGTCGCATCAACTGAGATGGATACAGCCCGTAGCCAAGCGTGTCGCCAAGCAGCTTGGGCAGCAGCCACTCCGCCACCACCCACGATGCGGACGCCGCCAGCGCGCGCGGCAGCGGACCATGCCGGCGTCCGCTCACATGGCGCACCAGCGCGAACACCAGGAACTGCGGCTGGAACAAGGGCGCGGCAAGTAGCAGCACGGCCAGGCCCGTGCCGGCGCCGGCGTGTGTGTAGCGTCCCAACGCGGTGCCGAACCAGGCAAAGACGGCCGCCGTGAAGGCCAGCGACATCAGGTAGGCCCAGCCCAGCGTGGCGGCCAGCGAGCGGCTCGCGTTCAGCGTGCACAGCCAAGGCGCCAGCATCACGAAGCCCAGCAGCCAGCCAGGGCCGCCGCGCGCGTACAGAGCCGACAGGACGGCGCTCGCCAGGATGCCGGCCGCCATGCGCGCCGTGGAGGAATTCAATAGTTGTCGCATGCGGATCAGCGGCCGGGTGCGGCCGGTTCGATGGGAGGAGGAACGACGATGCGCCGGATCGGCAGTCCGGGCGGCGCCAGCTCGGGCGGCACCACGCGGTCCTTGGGCATCGCGATTGGATTGTGGGCGGCGTCGTACAGTTGGAAATCGGGCGCGAACATCAGGATCGCTTCGATGCGCTGGCCGTCGTCAGTGGCCTGGTGGTGGCGCACGTAGCCGGGCGGCAGCTCGAAGTCCTCGGGCACCGCCAGCCCGACCTTGGGCGGACGCGTGCCCGGCGGCGGAAACGCGCCCAGGCCGCTGTATATGCCGCGTTCATGCAGGCGCTCGATCACTTCGGGCATGGTGGGATTGGCGCCCCGTGGCACATAGCTTTTCAGGTCGCGCGTCGGGTCGGCGTCGCCTTCCGGCGGGCGCTGAGGATTTTCAGACGCGACCGGCGGCGTGGCCGGCGCGGGCGCGGGCGCGGGCGGCGACCCTGCGGCCGGCGCCGCGCTGGCCGCAACCGGAGCCTGCGCGCCACCGGCGGCGATGCCGGGATCCGGCGTGGTGACCAGATACACCAGCACGCCGCAACCGATCACAGCCAGCACGAGCGCCACGGCCAGAAAGCCGGCGCGCGGACGCCAGGCGCCCGGTTTCTCGCTGCCGGCCTCGGGCCGCTCGGGAGGCTTGTCCAAGGGATCAGCTCACCCACGCATCAGGGCGTGGCGACGTTGTAGGTCGACACCGCCCAGCCCATCCGCTCGTGACCGTACTGGTTCCAGATCGGATTCTTGCCGGCCGAGAAGGACGTGTAGCGCGGCGCGCCCGAGCCGGAGCTGCCGCCGAACAGGCCGGCCGTGACGGTGCTGCCGGAATAGGTCGGGTGAGTATCGTCGGACTGGATGTAGTCGTAGCTGCTGCCGGACGATACGAAGTGCGCATTGGCGTCGCGCAGCGTCGAGCGCAGCGTGGTCGTGATGCGCGTGACATAGCTGGACTGGCTCTCGCCGGCGACGTAGCGCAGCGCGTCGGAGTCGATCTTGCCGTCGCCGTTGCTGTCGTAGTCCGCACCCATGTACTGCGCGAAGTTGTCGGCGCAGGCGAAGCCCTTCTGCCGCGCCAGGTCGCACATCGAGAAGTTGATCCTGGCCAGCGACGGCAGGAACTTGTCCTGCATGTTCACGGTCTTGCCGGTGGACGCATCCTTGCACGAGCTCTGCACGTTGTCGGCGTCGTAGCCGGGGTAATGCAGGTTCGACACCAGCTTGAGCTTGACGCCGGAATAGGCGTTGGCGTTGATGTAGTTCATCGCCGCCTCGACGTAGGTCTTGCAGCTGCTTTCGGCCGCGGTCAGCACGCTGTCGTCGCAGGTGCCGGTCTGGCTCTTGAAGGCGGTGCGCGCCTGCAGGCCGTCATTGCCGCACATCTCGAAGGCCACCACGCGGGTGTTACTCGCTTGCATATACGAACGCTCGGCCACGATCTTGTTGTTGTACACATCCGAAGCCACCGCGCCGGACTTGGTGCGGCGCACGCTCTCGATGTCGGCGTTCCACAGCGCGGACAGGTATTCCGCGTCCACCGTCGGCGCCGAGTACTTGGCGGCGCTGGTGACGGAGCCGTTGTAGCCGGCGAAGATCGAATCGCCGTAGGCCACCACGCGGTAGACGGTGGAGGTGCCGGCCCGGTCGATGGTCCAGGAAACGTTCTGGTTCAGGGTGCTGGCCGCCGCGTGGTCCGCGACAGCGAGCAGGAACAGCGAGGACAACAGCGTAGGCAACGACTTCTTGTGAAAGCGGGTGTACGACATGGGGTGTCTCCGATCAGGAATGTGCGAGATGGCGTATTGTTGTTTGTTCTCCTGTTGCGACGGACGGCAACCTCGCGCGCGAGCCATCACGTCGCGGCGGCCTGGTTGCCATCGTCCATTTCAACTGCGTGATATCGCCTGCCGACGCAATGTTAGCAAACAACTCATACTACCCCGGGACCGCCCCGTGCACGCCACAGCCCGCCAACTGTCTCGCAAGACCAAGCGAATGTCTCCACAGGACCGCCCGCCTGTCGCGCCGCGATCACAGCGTCCGGTGTTGGCACATTGCGCAACGTTAGTGTAAGATCAATGCTTGGGTGCGAGCGTCTCCTTGGAGCGCTCGTTAAACGGGAAACCGGTGAAGCCGCTGAAACACGCGGCCATTCCGGTGCAGCCCCCGCTGCTGTAAGCCAGACGACTCCGTCATCACGTCACTGCATTAAACCGCGGGAAGACACGGAGAAGGACGAAGGCGAGCCAGAATACCGGCCCAAAAAAAATCAGCATCATCTCCGCGGGGTGACGGGAATTCGCTATCGATTGTTTGCGCACGTCCCGTGCCGCCCGTCGACCGTCTTTCATCTCCCGCATGGTGTCCGTAAAAACCATTCGACGGGAGGTTTCGAATGCATATCATGGAAGGCTTTTTGCCTCCGGCGCACGCGCTCGGCTGGGCAGCCGTTTCCTTGCCTTTTCTGGCCTGGGGTTTGCGCTCCATCGGCCGCGACCTGCAATCGCATCCCGAGCGGCGCATGCTGCTCGGCGTGGCGGCGGCGTTCGCGTTCCTGTTGTCCGCCTTGAAGCTGCCGTCGGTGACGGGCAGTTGTTCGCATCCGACCGGCGTGGGCCTGGGCGCCGCCCTGTTCGGCCCCGCCGCGATGGTACCGGTGGGCTTCGTGGTGCTGGTGTTCCAGGCGCTGCTGATGGCGCACGGCGGCCTGACGACGCTGGGCGCGAACGTGTTCTCGATGGCGATTGTCGGGCCGTTCGTATCGTACGGCGTGCTGCGCGCGGCGTCGGCACTGGGCTTCTCGCGTTCGCCGGCGGTGTTCCTCGCCGCGTGCCTGGGCGATCTGGCGACCTATGTCACCACCTCGATCCAACTGGCGCTGGCCTTCCCCGCCGCCGTCGGCGGCTTTAGCGTTTCGTTCTTCAAGTTCGCCGGCATCTTCGCGCTGACGCAGGTGCCGATCGCCATCAGCGAGGGCCTGCTTACGCTACTCGTGGTGAACGCGATGGTCCGCTTCAACGCGCACGAGCTGCGCGCCTTGCCCGTGATGACGCTCGGTGCGCGCAAGGATGGCGCATGAGGGCCCGGACCTGGCTGGTCTGCCTGGCGCTGGTGCTGTTGACGGTGCTGCCTTTGTGGCTGGCGACCGCGCCGCCGGCGGCGCCCGGCGGCGAGGCGCCGGCCATCTTCACCGGCGCGGACAATCGCGCGCAGCAGGCCATAGTCGCCATCGCTCCCGGTTACAAGCCGTGGTTCACACCCGTGTTCGAGCCGGCCAGCGATGAAATCGCGTCGCTGCTGTTCGCGCTGCAGGCGGCCATCGGCGCCGGCGTGATCGGCTACTGGCTCGGCATGTCCGTGGCCCGCGAACGCGCGCGCCGCGAGGCCGCTTCCGCGCAGGACCGCCGTGCTGATTGAGTCGACCGCGTACGCCAACCGCTGGCGCGATGTGGCGCCGTCGGCCAAGGCGCTGTTCGCGCTGGCCGGCGTGGTCGCGGCCTGGTTGGCCCGCAGTCCCTACGCGCTGGCCGCGCTGACGTCGGTGCTCGTGCTGGCCGCCCTGGTCGGCGCGCGCGTCCCGCTGCGCGCCTACGCCGCCACCGTGCTGCCGCCGCTCGGCTTCCTGCTGATCTCCTGCGCGGCCATGCTGTTCGGCCCGGACGCGCAGGGCGACTGGCGCTGGTCCGGCGCCATGCTGCCTGTCGTCGTCCACACGGCATTGCGTTCGCTGGCTATGCTGGCCGCGCTGTCAGGGCTGGTGCTCAGCACACCGATGCCCGGCCTGCTCGCGCTCATGCGCCGCCTGCGCATGCCGGAGCTCCTGCTCGACATGATGGTGCTTTGCTATCGCATGCTGTTCGTGCTGCGCCAAGCGTGGGACGAAGGCGTGACCGCGCAAAGCGCGCGGCTCGGCTATCGCGGCTGGCGCCAGGCCTGGCGCTCGACCGGCCTGTTGGCCGGGCAGATGGCGGTGCAAGTGTGGCAACGCGCCGCCGCGCTGCAAATGGCGGCAGACGCGCGCGTCTGCCAGGGTGCGCTGCGCTTCCTGCCGGTGGTCTACCCGCAGGCGCGCCGCCAGTGCACGGTGGCCGCGCTGGCGGGCGCGCTGCTGGTGGCGCTGGCAGTGGGAGACCGCTTGTGAATCCCCCGATACTGGAACTGGAAACCGTCGCCCACGTCTACCCCGACGGCAGCAAGGGCCTGCACGATTGCAGCCTGACGCTGCACCGTGGCCGCCGCTACGCGCTGCTGGGCGCGAACGGCGCAGGCAAGACCACCGTGCTGCAGCACCTGAATGGCCTGCTGCGTTCCACCGCCGGCCAGCTGCGCATCGACGGCCAGCCCTTCGACTACAGCCGCTCCGGACTCACGGCGCTGCGCAGCCGCGTGGGACTCGTGTTCCAAAACCCGGACCGCCAGTTGTTTTCGGCGCTGGTCGAGGAGGACGTCTCATTCGGCCCGCTCAACCTCGGCCTGGGCGCGGACGAGGTGCGCGCCCGCGTGGCTGCCGCGTTGGATGCGGTGGGCTTGCGCGGCCACGCTCGCCGCGCGGTGCATCAACTGAGCTTCGGCCAGAAGAAGCGCGTCTGCATCGCCGGCGTGCTGGCGATGCAACCGGACGTGCTGCTGCTGGACGAACCCATGGCTGGCCTCGACGCACCCATGCAAACCGAACTCGCCGCCCTGCTCGACCAGCTGGCCGCGCGCGGCGTCACCGTGCTGCTGTCCACCCACGACATCGACTTCGCCTTCCGCTGGGCCGACGACATCCACGTGATGGCGGGCGGCCGCTGCATCGCCTCCGGCCAGGCGCAGACACTGTGCGCGCAGGCGGACGTGCTGCACGCCGCCGGCCAGCGTCCACCGGCCGCGCTGGCGCTGCACGCGGAGCTGGTCGATCTCGGCGTGCTGCCCGCCGGCCCAGCCCCGCGCAGTGTCGACGCCTTGCTCGACACACTGCGCGCACACAAACATTCAGGAGTACTCACCGCATGACATCCCTCGGCAAAATCTGGTTCGTGGGCGCAGGCCCCGGAGACCCGGAACTGATCACCGTCAAAGGCCAGAAGCTGCTGTCGCAGGCGGGCGCCGTGCTGTTCGCCGGCTCGCTGGTCGACCGCGCCGTCACGCTGCACGCACCACCCGGTTGCGCCATCCGCGACTCCAAGGACATGACGCTGGAAGAAATGACCGCATGGCTGATCGAGCAGGCGCGCATCCACGCCACCGTGGTGCGCCTGCAAACCGGCGATCCCGCTTTGTACGGCGCGCTGATCGAACTGGCGCGCCCGCTCGGCGAAGCAGGCATCGAATGGTCCGTGGTGCCGGGCGTTTCGTCGGCGATGGCCTCGATGGCGGCGGCCGGCGAATCCATGACGCTGCCCGAGGTGACGCAGACCGTCATCCTCACCCGCGTCGAAGGCCGCACGCCGATGCCGGAAGGCGAAGACCTCGCCAGCCTGGCCGCGCACCGCACCACGCTGTGCATCTTCCTGTCGATCACGCTGATGCACAAGGTGGAGACCGCGCTGCGCGCCGCCGGCTGGGCCGAGGACGCACCGATGCTGGTGGTGCACAAGGCCAGCTGGCCGGGCGAGCAGAAGATCGTGCGCGGAACGCTGGCCGACATCAAGCAGCGCTGCCGGGAGGCCGGCGTCGCCAGCCAGGCGATGATCGTCGCCAGTCCCACATTGGGCGCGCTGCATTGGGAGACGCTGGCGCGCTCCAAATTATATGACCCAACATTTACCCATCGTTTCAGAAAGGCGAGCGCATGAACCCAGTAAATAAGGACACAATCCTGATTGTCGGCCATGGTTCCCGCGAGGACTCCGGCAACCAGGAGATCCGCGAATTCACCAGCCAGTGGCGCGCGCGCCGTCCGGATTGGCGCATCGAGTTGTGCTTCATTGAATTCGCGCCGCCGGAGATGAACGCCGCGCTGCTGGACGCCGCGCGCTGCTCGCGCCGCGTGCTGGTGGTGCCGCTGATCCTGAACGCGGCCGGCCACGTCAAGATGGAGATACCGGAAGCGATCGAGCATGCGCGCCTTGCCTGCCCGCAGACCGAGATCCTGCTGGCGCCGCACCTCACCGCCTGCGATCCGATCCTGGCGATCCTCAAGCGTCGCCTGCGCAAGGCCATGAACGCGCTGGACATGCCCGATCCGACCAGCACCGGCGTGGTGGTGCTGGGACGCGGCTCGTCCGACCGTGGCGCCAACGGCGAAATGGCCAAGATGGCCCGCTGGCTGCTGGAGGAAGGCGACCATGAGCTGGTCGACCTGGCCTTCACCGGCATCACCTGGCCGCGCCTTGAGAAAGTGGTGCAGCGCCAGGTCACGCTGGGCATGCGCCAGATCGTGGTGCTGCCCTACTACCTGTACACCGGCACCCTGATGCAGCGCATACACCGCCAGGTGGAGCACCTGCGCGGCCAATATCCACAGGTGCGCTTTGCCTGCTCCGAGCATTTCGGCTTCGAGAACGAGATCTTCGAACTGATGGACCAGCGGGTGGAAGACCTGCGCGCCGGTGTGCCGGACAGCCGCCTGCCTTGCGACGGCTGCAGCTACCGCGAAATCGCGCATGACCTGGGCCACGGCCACTCGCATGCGCACACGCACGAGGTACACGTGCATCCGCATCACGACCACGCGGAGGCGCAGCCGGCATGAGCACCGTGAACACCGTTACCGAACAGCTGACCCGCGCCGGCCAGGTGATCGAGCATGACAGCTTCGCCATCATCGACGCCGAAGCCGGCCCGCACCGCTACACCGAAAGCCAATGGCCCATCGTGCGCCGCATGATCCACGCCAACGCGGACTTCGACTTCAACGGCCTGACCGCCTTCCATGCGGAGGCAGTGGAAGCCGGCATCAACGCCATGCTGGCCGGCGGCGCGCCGGTCGTGGCGGACGTGGAGATGATCTGCTCCGGCCTGTCGCAGCCGCGCCTTGCGCACTTCGGCATGAAGACCCACCAGTTCATCAGCGACGCCGACGTCATCGCCACCGCGCAAAAGGAAGACACCACGCGCGCCGTCCAAGCCATGCGCAAGGCGCATCGACTGGGCTTGCTGGACAAGGCCATCGTCGGCATCGGCAATGCGCCCACCGCGTTGATTGAGCTGGTGCGCCTGATCCGCGAGGAAGGCGTGCGCCCGGCGCTGGTGGTCGGCATGCCGGTGGGCTTCGTCTCCGCCGCCGAATCCAAGGACTTGATGGCCGAAGTCGGCGACGTGCCATGGATCGTCATCCGTGGCCGCAAGGGCGGCTCCACGCTGGTGGTAGCAACGCTGCACGCGTTGCTGGCGTTGGCCGAAGCACGTCAAAAGGCGATGGCATGAAGGAGAAAGCGGCTGCCGAACGTGGCACCCGCACCGGTTTCACCACCGGCGCGTGCTCCGCGGCCGCGGCACGCGCCGCGGTGCTGGGCCTCGTCCACGGACGGGTGCCGGAAGAAATCGAGAGCCTGCTGCCCAACGGCAGCCGCGTGGTGTTCGCCATTCACGACGGCCGCTGCGAGCCAGGCCGCGCGCATGCCATGGTCGTCAAATTCGCCGGCGACGATCCCGATTGCACCGACGGCGCCCACATGACGGTCGACCTGCGCCTGCTTCCCGGCCAGGCCGGCGTGGTGACGTATGTGGCGGGCGACGGCGTCGGCACGGTCACGATGAAAGGCCTGGGCCTTGAAGTTGGCGGACCGGCGATCAACCCCGCGCCGCGCAAGAACATCGCCGACAACCTGCGCGAAGCCGCGCCGGAACTGCTGGCGATGCACGGCATCGAAGTGACCATCAGCGTGCCGGACGGCCAGGTGATGGCGAAGAAAACCACCAACGCCCGCCTGGGCATCCTGGGCGGCATCAGCATCCTCGGCACCACCGGCATCGTCAAGCCCTATTCGACCGCCGCGTGGCGCGCCAGCGTGGTGCAGGGCATACAGGTGGCGGCCACCGCCGGCCACGGCGTCGTGGCGCTGACCACCGGCGGCCGCACCGAAACCTTCGCCATGACCGCATTGCGCGCGGAACGCCCGGAACTGCCGGCGGCCTGCTTCGTGCAGATGGGCGACTTCCTGCGCTATGCGCTCGATGAAGTGGTGGCGCAGGGCATAGGACTGGTGGTGCTGTGTGTCATGGTGGGCAAGCTGACCAAGATCGCGCAAGGCGAAACCATCACCCACGCCAATCGCAGCGAAGTCGATACCGACCTGGTGGCCGAGGTGGCGCGCCGCATCGGCGCCACGCCGGAAGACTGCGCCGCCATGGCCGCCGCCGAAACGGCGCGCTTCGGCGCGGAGCTGATGGTGGAGCGTGGCCTCGGCGACGCTTTCCACCACGCGCTGGCGCAAGCCGCCATCGACACCCTGACCGCGCCGGACCGCTACGGCCGCGCATTTCAGCTGCGCGTGCTGGTGTGCGATTTCAGCGGCGTGCAAGTGGCTGACGTGTTGTCGGCTCCTGCCGAACCGCACGAACGTCCCGCCAGCGCTGGCCGCATCGGCATCGATCATCTACCGGAAGCATAAGCATGCATACACAAGACCCCAATCCCTGCCGAGTTATCGGCGTACTCGATGACGGTATCGCCAGCCTGAGTCCCACCGCGCTGGCCTTGCTGCGCAGCGCGGACGTGTTGATCGGCGGCGCCCGCACGCTGGCCCTGCTGGAGCGCGAGTTCAAACCCGGCGCCATGCGCCACGACCTGACCGGCAAACTGAAGGAAGTGCCCGAATGGGTACGGTCCGCGCGGGCCGACAACCTGTCCTGCGTGGTGCTGGCGACCGGCGATCCGCTGTGCCATGGCATCGCACCGTATCTGGCGCAGCACCTGTGCGTGGAGGCTTTGGACATCCTGCCCAACCTGTCGACGCTGCAGCTGGCGTGCGCTCGCATCGGACTGGCGTGGCAGGATGCGCGCATCGTCTCCGTACATGCGCGCGATGCCGGCGAATGGCAGCGCGGCAGCGTACCTGGCCACGGCCTGTATGCGCTGGCCCAGGCGGCGCGCCAACATGCGCGCCTGCTGGTGCTGACCAGCCCTGACAACAGCCCTGACCGCATCGCGCGCCTGCTGCTGGCCGAAGGCCTGGGCGACGATTTCCTGATGGCCGTGGCGGAGAACCTGCTGCAGCCCGAGGAGCGCGTGCTGGCCGAGCTCACGCCGCAGCAAGCGGCCGGCATGCGCTTCGCCGCGCTGAACGTGGTGCTGCTGTGGCGAGTGACGCCGGCGGCACAACCGGTGCGCTTCGGCCTTGCCGATGCGGAGTTCGTGCAGCGGCAGCCGGAAAAAGGCCTGATCACCAAGCAGGAGGTACGCGCGGTCAGCTTGGCGCGCCTGCAGCTGCGCGCCGACAGCGTGGTGTGGGACATCGGCGCCGGCTCGGGATCGGTGGGACTGGAAGCGGCGCGTCTCTGCCCGCAAGGCCATGTCTACGCGACCGAAAAGAACGAAGCCGATTTCGCCATCGCTGGACAGAATCACGCCGCCTTCGGCGTCAGCAACTACGGCCTGTACCTGGGCAAGGCGCCGGAAGGACTGGATGCGTGGCCCGATCCCGACGCGGTCTTCATCGGCGGCTCAGGCGGCGAGCTGGCGGGCCTGATCAGCGGCGTGATCGCCCGCCTGCGCCCGCGCGGCACGCTGGTGATGAACTTCGTCACGCTGGAAAACCTCGCCACCGCCACCGCCACGCTGCAAGCGCTGGAAGGCGTGGAGTGGGACGTGCTGCAACTGCAAGCCGCGCGCAGCAAGCCGATTCTGCACATGCACCGCATGGCCGCTGAAAATCCGGTGTGGATCGTCTGCGCCCGCCGCACCGACGCGAAGGTGGCCACCGATGAATGAGATGACCACACCCGGCACCCTGTGGGGCATCTCGCTCGGCCCCGGCGATCCCGGCCTGATCACGCGCGCCGCGTGGGACGCATTGCAGCGGCGCGACACCATCTGGGTCTACCCTGCCCGCAGCGGCAAGACGCCAAGCTACGCGTTCGACATCGTGCAGCGCGCCGGCCTGCCGCCGCCGGAGCAGCACACGCAACTGCTGTTCCCCATGACGCACGACGGCGAGAAACTGGGCCGCGCATGGCTCAAGGCCGCCGACACCGTGCTGCCCTGGCTGCGCGCCGGCCGCGACGTGCTGTTCCTGGTGGAGGGCGACGCCAGCACCTACGCCACCTTCGGCCACCTGGCCCGCACCGTGCGTGCGATGGATGAACAGGTGCCGGTGCGGATCATCGCCGGTGTCAACGCCTTCACCGCCGCCTGCGCGCAGGTGCCGGTGCCGTTCGCGGAGCAGGACGACACGGTCGCCATCGTGCCCGCCGCCTACGGCGTAAGCGCGGTGGACCGCCTGCTGCCCGACTTCGACACGCTGGTGCTGATGAAGGTGAAGCCGTTGATGGATGAGCTGATCGACTGGCTGGAACGGCGCGAGCTGCTGGACGGCGCGCACTTCATCGAACGCGTCGGCGCGCCGGACGAACGCCGCTTCAGCGGCAGCGACATCCTGACGCTGCGCGGCACCAAGGTCAGCTACCTGTCGCTGCTGATCGTCAAACACACGCACCGCATACGCGGTGAACGCATCAAGGGCTGCCTGAAAAAAGAAAGCCCCCAACCTCTGACGGAGACCGCATGACCACAGCGACCACCACGACCACCACCACCCAGGCCACCCCGCGCGTATGCCTGGTCGCCATCACCAAACACGGCGCGGCACAAGCCGCCCGCCTGGCCGCCGACCTGCCGGAAGCGGACATCTGCACCTCGGCCAAATTTGCCGCCACGTTCGCGGAAGCCTCCAACACCGTGCGCGCCTACGACGGCGCGCTGCGCGACGAAATCGGCCCTCTGTTTTCCGGTTATGACCAGATCATCTTCTTCGTCTCGCTGGGCGCCGTGGTGCGGCTGATCGCGCCCCACCTGCGCAGCAAGGACGAAGACCCCGGCATCATCGTCGTCGACGACGCCGGCCAGTACGTGATCCCTGTGCTGTCCGGCCACGTCGGCGGCGCCAACGAGTGGAGCGAGCGCGTGGCCGACCTGTTGGGCGCCGCGCCGGTGCTGACCACCGCGTCCGACGTCGGCCGCACGATCCCGGTCGATATCCTGGGACGCCACCTCGGTTGGAAGGTGGAGGCGCCGAAGATCAACATCACGCGCGTCTCCGCACACGTGGTCAACGGCGAGCCGATCGCCTTCGTGCAGGAAGCCGGCAGCGCGGACTGGTGGACGCGCGCCACGCCGCTGCCGGAAAACATCCACCGCTTCGCGCGCTTCGACGAGGTGCCGCTGGACCGTTATGCGGCGCTGCTGTGGGTCACGCACGCCGAGGTGCCGGCCGAACGCTGGAATGCGCTCAACGAGCGGCTGGTGGTCTACCGCCCGCCGCAGGATAACGCGGCATGACACGGTTCACCATGGGTCTGGGCTGCGACCGCGGCGTGGCGCTGGACACTGTGCGCGAAGCGGTACGCGACGCGCTGGCCGCCGCTGGCGCGCAGCCGGCGCAAGTGGTGGCCGCCGCCAGCATCACGCTGAAGAAGGACGAAGCGGCCTTGCTGGCGCTGGCGCAGGAGCATGGCTGGCCGCTGCATTTTTATGAAGCGCACGAACTGGCGGCGGTGGAAGTGCCGCATCCGTCGGAGACCGTGCGGCACTACACCGGCACACCGTCGGTGAGCGAGGCGGCGGCATTGCTGGCCGCCGGACCCGATACGCCGATGACCGCGCTGGTCGTCGAAAAACACAAACACAAAGGCGCAGATGGCCACAACGCCACCGTCTCCATCGCAAGGATACAACCATGAATGAAACAAGCGCAGGCAAGATCATGCTGGTCGGGATAGGCCCCGGCAGCGTGGAGCACATGACACAACGCGCGCGCGACGCAATCGCCGAAGCCGACGTGGTGATCGGCTACGTCACCTACATCAAGCTGGTGGCCGATCTGATCGAAGGCAAGGAGATCATCCGCAAGTCCATGACCGAGGAGCTGGACCGCGCCGTCAGCGCGCTGGAGGCGGCGCGCGCCGGCAAGAAGGTGGCGCTGATTTCGTCGGGCGACGCCGGCGTCTATGGCATGGCCGGGCCGACCTACGAGGTGCTGTTCCAATCCGGCTGGACGCCGGACGACACGGTGCAGGTAGAGATCATCCCCGGCGCCTCGGCGCTCAACAGCTGCGCGGCGCTGGTCGGCGCGCCGCTCACGCACGACTTCTGCGCCATCTCGCTGTCGGACCTGCTGACGCCATGGCCGACCATCGCGCGCCGATTGGACGCGGTGGCCATGGCCGATTTCGTGGTCGCGCTGTACAACCCGAAGAGCGGCCGCCGCACCCGCCAGATCGTCGAGGCGCAGCGCCTGTTCCTGCGCCACCGCCGCGCCGATACGCCGGTGGCGATCGTGAAGAGCGGCTACCGCCGCCGCCAGAACATCGTCTTCACCACGCTGGACTGCATGGCCGATGCCGACATCGGCATGCTCAGCACGGTCTTGATCGGCAACAGCAACACCTTCGTGCGCCACGGCCTGATGGTCACGCCGCGCGGCTACGCCAACAAGTACGACATGGAGGAAGGCGGCGCCACCCGCGACGGCGAACGCGCTGGCCGTTCGCTCTCCACCGGCCTGCTGGGATGGCTCGATACCCTGCAGGCGGAACACGCGGCCGGCGACAGCATCGAGCTGCTGGCCGCGCGCCACCGTCTGCCGGCCGACTACATCCGCGCCACGCTGGAGGAGCCGTGGGAAGCAGAGGCGCCCGCCGTCGAGGAGAGCGAAGCATGACCGACGCCATCGTCAAGCCGAAGATCGGCAACTACCACCGCCACCTACTGGTATGCACCGGCCCGCGCTGCAGCGAGGACGGCGCGTCGCAGGCCTTGTTCGACAGCCTGGGCGGAAAGCTCAAGGAGGCAGGGCTGAATGAGGGCGAGTTGCGCGTCAAGCGCAGCCGCGTGAGCTGCTTCGCCGCCTGCAAGGGCGGGCCTATCGTGTGTGTGCAGCCGGATGGGACTTGGTACTACAACGTCACTTCCGATAATATGGACCGCATCGTGAACGACCACCTGCGCGACGGCAAGCGGGTGGAGGATTTGATATTCCACCAGGCCGGCGAGAGCTGAGCGCAAGCAGTCAACGAAAGAAGCAAATGGCAGGGAAAGTGTATTTGATCGGCGCCGGTCCCGGCGCCCAGGACCTGATCACCGTGCGCGGCGCGCGGCTGCTGGCGCAGGCCGACATCGTGCTGCACGATGCGCTGGTGACGCCGGAGATGCTGGCGTTGTGCCCGCAGGCGGAGTTGATCGCGGTCGGCAAGCGCAGCGGACAGCGCTCGGTGGCGCAGCAGATCATCAACCAGCACCTGGTCGACTGCGCCGGGCGCGCGGCGCTGGTGGTGCGCTTGAAGGGCGGCGATCCGATGCTGTTCGGCCGCGCCGACGAGGAGCTGCGCGCGCTGGAGGAAGCCGGCATCGAGGTCGAGATCGTGCCGGGCGTGACCACGGCCGTTGCCGCCGCGGCGGCGACCAGGCAGCCGCTGACCAAGCGCGGCGTGGCGCGCAGCGTGGCGTTCTTCACCTCGTCCACCGCGCCGGAGCACGCGGAGCTCGACGCGATCCCCAACACGGACACGCTGGTGCAGTACATGGGCGGCCGCGAAGCCATCGCCACCGCGGAGCGCCTGCTGGCGCATGGCCGCAAGCCCGATACACCGGTGGTGGTGATCGAGAACGTGAGCCGCGCCGACCAGCGCATCCACCGCATGGACATCGCCGCCTTGTCGCAGGGCCTGGGCATGCCCACCGGCCCGGTGCTGGTGATGATCGGCGAGGCGATGCGCGCACGCTTGCATCAGTCGGCAGACTAGATCACGGACAGGGTACGGCGCCGACCGTGGCGCCCAGCGTTTCCGCGTTGGCGATGGCGGTCGCATTTGGCAAACTCAATGGCAGGCTCACCAATGAGAGCAGCGTCTGGTACGGTACGTGGTTGCAGGTGGCCGTCACTGCGGGATCGCATATCCGCGCGCGCACAAAGCGGATGCAGCTGGCGTCGTAGGGATCTTTCATGCAGGTGATCCGGTTGTTGGCGGTACACGCGGGCAGCGCCGCGGCGGGGATCTCGGTCATCGCCGGCGTGCCCGCGTAGGTCAGCGCCAGGTAGTCGATGCGGACATGCGCGTCCGTGACCGGGTCGCCCAGCATCAGGGTGCCGGCGCTGTCGCGGAAGACGGCCTTCCGGCGCACGGCGTCCATGGCGGCGGGATCGCGAAAGTCCGCATTGGCGGCCAGCCTCGCGGCACGCTGGGTCACCATCTCCAACGTGTTGTACAGATACATGGCCCGCGCACATTCGATCACGCCAACGGCAATGATCAGGAACAGCATCAGCACCAGGCTGAACTCAACAGCCACCACTCCGCCCTGTGCCTGGATTTTTTGTTGTGGGCACATCTGGCTATCTCCCCACGTAAGGATAGGTGACGTTGACCATCAACGGGATGGTCAGCGACGTCATGTTTGAGAAGAAAATGTCCGTCAATTGGACCTGGATGGCTACGTTGACGGTCGTGGGCACAGCGAAGCCCACGCACTGGGCCGCATCGCACCCGATCGTCACGAAAATCCCATCCGGTCCGGGTGCAAGCTCAGCCAGTTCGGCATCCGCGATGGACTTGGCGACCGCAGCCAGGGCTGGCGCCCGCGCCGGGTTCCTGATCTCGCTCGGCGGTATGGTGGAAAGATAGCGGGCGGCATCCTGCGCCGCCCGGTCCATGACGCTGTAGTGCCAGAACAGCCGGCCGAAGAAGAGCGGGAACACCAGCAGGATGAGAAGGACAGGCAATATCAGCGCCAGCTCGACGGCGGCGATCCCGCGCTGGCGGCCGGCACGGGGGCCGCTCGCTGTCCGGTTCACGGGTTTCATTGGTATAACTCCACCGCGCCACCCAGCGATTGCTCGGTGGCCAGGCCGCCATATTCAGCGTAAAGCGCGGTCCCGGTCGCGGGAACGGTCATCAGGAATTTGCCTATGCCAAGCACGGTGGCCGTGGTGGTGGTCCCCGCGCCTATCGGACAAGACAACAACGCCACGTTCAGCACGCGGCGATTGGCGATGCCTTTGTGCGCAGCGGACGGCGCCAGGAAGTTGGTGCCGTTTGTCGCCATGTAGGGCGTCAGGACGCCGGATGGATAGGAGCCGGTGGCGACCGGCACACCGGGCTTGTACAGCGAGCTCCAGACACTGGTGTTAAAGGGCGTGTAGCCGTTGGCCGGTTCCGCCGAGCCCGGCACGTAGGAGCTGTAGGGGACGGCCCGCGCGTAGGCCCACAACGGCCCGTACATCGCGGCGGTCGTGCCCGCTGGGTCCGGCAGAGGATCGGCGACCGTCCACAGCTTGCCTCCGCTGGTCGTCGAGGCGGCGCCTTGGGCGGCGGGCGTGGTGCTCATCCATGGAATCGCGGTGTTGTAGACATAGGACTTGATGTTCGTATCCGGCGGCGCGGTGGCAAAGGAGCACAGCGATCCGCTGTATTGGTCGAAGCGCGAATTGAGCTGGTTGAAGAGCGAAGCCAGGGGAAATGGCCGGCCGACCGTGATCGGCCCGCCGGTCACCCTGGGGATCGCCAATTTGCCGGTGCAAGCATAGGGGCCGACAACGCCAGGCGCCGTGTTGCTTGCCGTTCCAGCGACACCGGGCGGATCAAATGGATCGACAACGAAATTCTCGGCCGTCGTGCCATTGGGGTTGAGCTGCATGAGGTTGTACGCGACACCGCGCCGGAAACCGTATTCGGTCAATTCGCTGTACGCGGGCGGCCCTGGATTGACGCGTGCGGCGGCGGCGGTGCTGGACAACGCGCACACCGCGATCGGCGCGACGTTGATGGTCGAGCGGCCAGCCACCGCTGTCGCGCTCACGCTGGAGGATGACAGCGTCTCCGAAAGGGCACGCATGAACACCAGGCTGATGGTGGCAAGCGAGGCGTCCAGCTTGCTGGTGTCGGCCTTGGCGAACAGCAGGCCGTCGGGGGCGGCTTGCGCGGAGCCGGCATCGACCCAGGCGCCGGTCGATGAACTGCTGAACGACAGCGCGGCGCTATTCCAGCTGATCGATTGCTGGTTGTACTGGTATTTCAACGCGCTCGCCGCATTGGCGGCTTGGGCAAGCGCATTCGTCACGCCGGCCGAGGTGCCGTTGAGCTGGCGGGCCGCCGCGAGCGCGGTGGTATCCGCCAGGGCCTGGAGATCCAGCTTGCGGTTGTACACCGGTCCCAGATCGAGCGACATGCCCACAAACCCGACAAGGGCCACCAGCATCAGGGCGAACACGATGGCGATGGCGCCCTGCTGCCGACCTCGTCCCTCTCCAAGCGATCCAGCCGTCCCGGTCATGCCGCCTCCATCGAATTTCCGCTGCGAAATAAGCGTACTCAAGCGCCGATTCTAGACAGTCTGCGGCCGATGGAATTGATAAAGGACAAGCGAATCCTCGCAATCTTCTGCGTGGCAATATTGACAACTTCGCAAAGCCATGCCGGTTCAGAATTCCTTAATATCCGGCGACGACGATCTGCCTATGCCAACGCGTGCCGCCTCCAACCGGCCCGGCGGGATTGGCACCAACTCACAGGAGCATCACATGAACGACATCCATTCCGGGGCCACGCCGCCCCAAATTCGCGTCTGGGACCTGCCCGTCCGGCTGTTTCACTGGCTGATGGCCTTCAGCTTTGCCGGGGCCTATCTGACGGCAGAGGCCGACAACTGGCGCCAGGTCCACGTCACGCTGGGCTACACCATGGCGGCGCTGGTCTGCTTTCGCATCCTCTGGGGATTTTTCGGGACGTACTACGCCAGGTTCGCCAGCTTCGTGCGGGGACCGAAGGCGACGCTGAGCTACCTGCAATCCATGC
The DNA here is from genome assembly GCF_040362985.1 of Duganella caerulea. Lineage (NCBI taxonomy): Bacteria > Pseudomonadati > Pseudomonadota > Betaproteobacteria > Burkholderiales > Oxalobacteraceae > Duganella > Duganella caerulea. The sequence goes on from NZ_BPWJ01000005.1 coordinate 503,456, forward strand.
TGCAGGGACGTCCCCGGCATTTCACCGGCCATAATCCGGCCGGCGCGGTCGCCATCGTGCTGATGCTGGGGATAGCCATGGCGCTGGCCGGCTCCGGCTGGCTGTTGTACACCGAGCGGGCCGGTGAATGGATGGAGGACGTGCATGAGCTGATCGCCAACCTGATGCTGGCCGTGGTGCTGGTCCACATCGCCGGCGTGCTGGTTGCCAGCTTTGTTCACCGCGAGAACCTCGCCAAGTCGATGATCACCGGACGCAAGCACGCCGCGCCCGGCGCAAAGGCACAGGGCCTGCGCACCGGCACCGCGCTGCTGCTCCTGCTCGCGGTGCTGGCGCTGTGGTGGTGGCAAGGGAGCCATGCGGAAGCTCCGGCAGCCGGCCGGGCGGCCGCGGAGCACCGTGAGTCTTAATCGATCGCCCACAGCGCATGGGCGTCCAGCTGCACCCTTGCGCTGGCGGCGACGGCCGCGATCCTCGCCATCTGGGACGCCAGCGCCGCCTCCATCGCGAGGCGGCGGCCAAGCAGCGCTTCGGCCAGCGTGTATTCGTTTGCCTTGTAGCCCAGTTCCATCAAGCGCGCCTGGCGGTCGCTCTGCTGTTCGACCGCGCGCAGGCTGGTCCATACCTGATAGCTGTATTCCTGCTCGGTCACGGCCCGCTGCGCCGCCAGCGTGACCCTGGTTCTTACCTGGGCCACTCTTTCCTCCGCCATCCGCGCCCGCAGGTAGGCCGCCGAACTTTCGGCGCCACGCGTGCCGCCCGGCAGGGCCATCGACAGCGTGAGGCCGATGGTACGTTCCTGGCCGGCGCGTTCGCGGCCGGCGCGCACCGCGATCGTCGGGTCGGGCATGCGCTCGCTGGCGGCGCGCTTTGCCTTCAAGCCGTACCACTGCGCCTCCACCTGCGCCAATTCCAGTTCATGATTGTCCTCCAGGATGCGCGCAAGCTGGTCCGGCCGCTGCAATGGCATCGGCTGCGGATCGGGCACCTGGGCCAGCTGCGGAGCCGGCAGGCCGGGATAATTGGTGGCCAACAAGGTCAGCGCGTGTTGCGCCTGTTGGCCGGCCTGCTCGATCAATGCGTCCGCCCGCCGTAATTCGGTATCGGCCTGCATCAGTTCAAGCCGCGCCCCATCGCCCGCCTTCACGCGCAATTCGGCGATAGCTCTCAGCTGCTTGATCAAGGCGTGCTGTTCCTTCAAGCGCTCCAGCGTGGCTTGCGCCTTCAGGGCGTCGTACCAGTCCTGCATCAGCGCGCGGCCCGCCTCATGCCAGGCGTCCGCCCGTTGCGCCTGCGCCAGCGCCACGCCCTTTTCGCCTACCGCCCGGTCCTGCTCCGCCTTGCCAAACCAGCGGACGCTGCGCTCGACCGTCAGCTCCTGCTCGCGATAGCGGTCTCCATCGAGCACACGGCGCTGGCTCATGCCTCCGCGCACCACCCATTCGCCGGGGCCGGCGGCCAGCTTCGCCTGCTCCGCCCCGGCCAGCTGGTTGTTGAGATCGCCGATGCGCAGCTGCGGCAATTGCGACAGCAACTCCTTCACGGTCTGCTCGCGCGGCAAGCCGAACAGGACGTCGCCGGCGAGCGGCAACGCCGGTGCGCCGGCCCAAGCGACAGGATGGCCCAGCGTTGCCAGCACCAGCGCCAGTTTGGCAAGACGGCAGCTCATGCGAGCCTCCCGCAGGCGGTCAACGGGCTCAACCAGTATGCGACGTCGGGACTGGGAATCTCGCTGGCCAACGCCTCCAGCAGCAGCTGCAGATGGGCGCCCACGCCGGCCACCAGGACCAGCCTGCGGGCGCTGCGGCCCTGCACCAGCTCCATCGCCGACCGCAGCACGGCGCCCCGCCCCATGCCCTGCGCGGCGGTCACGGTGAATCCCGTTGCCCACTCCGGATGCAGCAGCAGAAAATCCACCACGTCCTCTTCAAGGCCGGCCGGGATCGCCAGCGTCAGCAAGCTATCGTTGGAAATTTGTTTCAGCATGATTATCCTGCTTGGGTAACTGCCGGGCCCTTGACGCCGAAGCGGCGGAAGAGCAGAGGCAAAAGTATCAGTGTCAATGAGGTCGCGCTGACGAGTCCGCCGATCACCACGATCGCCAGCGGCTTCTGGATTTCCGAACCGGGGCCGGTGGCCAGCAGCAGCGGAACCAGGCCCAGCCCGGTAATGCAGGCGGTCATCATCACCGGCCGGAAGCGTCGCAGCGCCCCTTGGCTCACCACCTCCGGCAGCGCCATGCCGCGCGCCACCAGCTGGTTGAAGCAGGTGATCATCACCAGGCCGTTGAGCACCGCGATGCCCATCAGCGCGATGAAGCCGACCGACGCCGGCACCGAGAGATATTCGCCGGTGACGGCCAGCGCCACCACGCCGCCGATCAGCGCGAAGGGAATGTTGACGAAGACCAGCAGCGCCTGCCGCACGCTGTGCAACGTGCTGAACAGCAGCAGGAAGATCAGCGCCAGCGCGACCGGTACCACCAGCGCCAGCCTTGCCGCGGCGCGCTGCTGGTTCTCGAACTGCCCGCCCCAGCTCAGCCGGTATCCGGGCGGAAGCTTGACGCGCGCGGCGACAGCCAGCTTGGCCTCGTCGACAAAGCCCACCAGGTCGCGGCCCCGGACGTTGGCGCGCACCACGGCCAGGCGGCTGCTGTTCTCCCGTTCAATCTTGACGGGGCCGTCCACGTGGCGCAGCGTTGCAAGCTGGCTGAGCGGCACGGACTCGCCGTCGGCCAGCGGCAGGCGCAGCTGCCCGAACAGGTCGGGAGAAAGCTGAAGCTGCTCGCCGCCACGGATCAGCAAGGGCAGCCGCTTGCCGCCTTCGATCACCACGCCGGCCACGCGGCCCTCGATCAGGGTGCGCAGGTCCGCCTGCACTTGCTCGGCGGTCAGGCCCAACCGTCCGGCGGCCAGCCGGTCGATATCGACCTGCAGATATTGCACGCCTTCGTTCTTGACGGTGAGGACATCCTCGCTGCCCGGCACCGCCTGCACCACGTTGACGATCTGTCCGGCCAGCGCCCCGAGCGCGGCGGAATCCGGACCGTAGACTTTGATCGCGAGATCGCCGCGCACGCCCGACAGCATTTCCGAGGTGCGCATTTCAATCGGCTGGGTGAAGCTGATGTTCACGCCAGGGAAGTCGGCGGTCGCCTTGCGCAAGGCGCCGATCAAGTCTTCCTTGTTCTGGCTGCGCCATTGCGGCCGCGGCTTGAGGACCAGGAAGGTATCCGTTTCGTTCAGGCCCATCGGATCAAGGCCGAGCTCGTCCGAGCCGAGCCGCGCCACGATGCGCCGCACCTCGGGCACTTCCGCCAGGATGCTGCGTTGTATCGCCATGTCCAGGCGCGCGGACTCGGCCAGGTTCACCGACGGCAGCTTTTCGATTTGCATGATGATGTCGCCCTCGTCCAGCACCGGCATGAACGATTTGCCGACCACCATGAACAGGCCGGCGGCGACGGCCAGCGCGGCCACGGCGCCGCCCGCCACCAGGCGCTCGTGGCGCAGCGCGCGGGCCAGCAGCCCGTGGTAGGCCGCCTCCATGCGCTGCACCAGGCGCGGCGCCGGGCCGTGGTGGGCCTTGAGCAGCAGCGACGACAACACCGGAATCACGGTCAGCGACAGCAGCAGCGATGCCGCCAGCGCGAAAATGATGGTCAGCGCGACCGGCGCGAACAGCTTGCCCTCCAGCCCCTGCAGGGTCAGCAAGGGCAGGAAGACGATCATGATCACCACCATGCCGGCCGTCACCGGCACCGCCACTTCGCGCACCGCGCGGTAGATCACATGCAGGCGCGACAGGCCCGGCTGGGCCTTGCCGCTGTGGGCCTCGATGTTTTCCACCACCACCACCGCCGCGTCGACCAGCATGCCGATGGCGATCGCCAGGCCGCCAAGCGACATCAGGTTGGCGCTGAGGCCGTAATGGCGCATCAGCAGGAAGGTGCCCAGCGCCGACAGCGGCAGGATGCAGGCGACCACCAGGGCGGCGCGCAGGTTGCCAAGGAAGACATACAGCAACACCACCACCAGCAGGGTCGCTTCCAGCAGGGCCTTGACGACCGTCTGGACGGCGCGCTCGACCAGGTTGCCCCGGTCGTAGAAGGTGCTGATGGTGGTGCCGGCCGGCAGCGAGCGGCCGATCTCGACGAGCTTGGCCCGCACCTGGTCGACCACGCTCTGGGCGTTGGCGCCGCGCATCGCCAGCACCAGCGCCTCGACCGCCTCGCCCTTGCCATCCTGCGTTACCGCGCCGTAGCGCGTCAATTGGCCCACGCGCACCGTGGCGACCTGCCCCACCGTGACGGCAACGCCGCCACGGTTGACGATCACGATGGCGCCGACGTCGGCCAGCGTGCGGATGCCCGCATCGCTGCGGATCAGCAGGGATTCCTCGTTGCTGCCGAGCCGGCCCGCGCCGTCGCTGCGGTTGTTGGCCTCCAGCGCCTGTTGCAACTGCGCCAGCGAAATCCGCCTTGCCGCCAGCGCGGCCGGATCGGGCACCACCTCGAAACTCTTGACCTGGCCGCCCAGCGAATTGACATCGGCGACGCCGGCGATGTTGCGCAGCTGGGGGCGGATCGTCCATTCCAGCAGCGTGCGTTTTTCCATCAGCGACAGCGGCCCTTCAATGGTGAACATGAAGATTTCGCCCAGCGGCGTGGTGATCGGCGCCAGCCCGCCGCTGACCGACGCCGGCAAATCCTTGAGCACCGAGGCCAGCCGTTCGCTGACCTGCTGCCGCGCCCAATAGACGTCGGTGCCCTCTTCGAAGTCCAGCGTGATGTCGGCGATCGCATACTTCGATTGCGAGCGCAGCACGGCCTGGCGCGGTATGCCCAGCAACTCCTGTTCGATCGGCGCGACGATGCGCGCCTCGACTTCTTCCGGCGTCATGCCGGGCGCCTTCAGGATCAGCTTGACCTGCGTGCTGGAGACATCCGGGAACGCATCGATCGACAGTTCGCCGGCCGCCTTGACGCCAGCCGCCACCATCAACACCGCCAGCACCAGTACCAGCAGGCGCTGCGCCAGGGACAAAGCGATCAGCCGGCCCAGCATCACGGTTTCTCCTGCGTGGCGGCGGGCTCACCCAGCCCCGTCCAGGCGCCCTTGAGCGCGACCAATCCGCGCACCGCCACCTGTGCTCCGGGAGCGATCGCTCCACGTACCCACAGCTGGTCGCCGGCGGCCGCGCCAGGGATGACCGGCACCGCCTGAAAACCGTTGGCGTTCCGCACGAAGACATAGTTGGCCGCGCCGCGCCGCACCAGCGCGGCGGCGGGCACCAGCAGCGACCCGCCCCGGGCCGGCGGTGCGACCAGCCGCGCCTCGACGAAGGCATTTATCTTCAGGCACGGTTTCGGTTCCAGCTGACGCGCGCGCACCTGCGCTGTCTGGTTGGCGCTGTTGACCTGCGGCGACAGCGCGATCACCCGCAGCTGGCCGCACTGTGCCACATCAAGCAGATCCCCCACCGCCAACATGGACATCTGTTGGGCCGACGCCTGCAGTTCCACCCACAGCGGACCATCGCGGCTGATCTTCGCCACCGCCATGCCGGCGTCCAGCTGTTGTCCCACGGTGACCGGCAACTCGACCAAGGTCCCCGCGCTTTGCGCGCGCACGGTCAGCAGCGGGCTCGGTTGCGCGCCCGCCGACAACGCGGCGATGGCCGCCGCGCCCAAGCCGCCGGCGCGCAGCATCTGGGCCCGCTGATCGGCCGCCAGCCTGGCCAGCTGCGCGGCGGCGCGGCTTTCCTCCACCCGCGCACGCGCGATGACGCCCTCGGCAAACAGGCTTTCGTCACGCTGCAGCTTGTCGGCCGCCAGGCGGGATTGCGTGGACAGCTGGGCGTATTCTCGTTGCGTCTCCATCCACGCGGGACTGAACAAGGTGACCAGCGCCGCTCCCCTCTGCACGCGCTGCAGCGAAACACTATGCACCTGCTGAACCACCCCGCTGGCGGCGGCGGCGGCGAGAACGACCGCATCAGCTGGCGCCACCACGGTCCCGGTCAAAACGACGGCGTTGCCGACCGGCGTTGCGGCGCCGGCCGGGGCCGCAACCGCCGGCGCGGTCGCGATGCCTGCCCGGCTGATCTGCTTGGCGCTCATCGGCAGCTGCGTCATGGCATCCGCGCTCCAGACGCGGACTGGACCGGCAAGCAGAGATGCCAGGAGCAAGGCCGCGCGGGCAGTAAAGGGAGGGAACGGCATGGAATAATTTCCTTGGAGGGCTTCGGTGCGTATGATGGTGGTGAGCAGATATTAAGAAGTTCTTAACAACTGCCGCCTACGCTGGACACCAGCCAAACGACGAGATCGCACCATGCGTATATTGCTCACGGAAGATGATCCCCAACTGGGGCGCGCCACACAGATCGGACTGGAACAGGCCGGTTACGCGGTGGACTGGGTGCAGTCCGCCGAACATGCGCACACAGCGGTGCGGCTGCACGACTATGGCTGCATCCTGCTGGACCTGGGCTTGCCGGGACAGGACGGCATGCAGGCGTTGACCACGCTGCGCAACGCCGGCTATGGCGGCGCCATCCTGATCGTGACCGCCCGCGACAAAGTCCCCGAGCGCATCGCCGGCCTCGATGGCGGCGCCGACGATTTCATCGTCAAGCCTTTTGACCTGGATGAGCTGGCGGCGCGGATCCGCAGCGCATCGCGGCGCGCGGCGGGCCGGCTGCGTGAAGAGCTGGTGCACGGCGATCTGGTGCTCGATGTCGCCGCCCGCCAGGTGACCCAGGAGGGACGGCCGGTGTCGCTGACCAGCAGGGAATTCGGCATCCTGCTGACGCTGGTGGAAAACAGCGGCAGGGTACTGAGCCGCGAACAGCTGGAGCACCAGCTTTACAGCTGGGGCGAGGAAGTGGAAAGCAACGCGGTCCAGGTCCATATCCACCACCTGCGCAAGAAGCTGGGACGCGCACTGATCCGCACGGTGCACGCGATCGGCTACTGCATCGACAAGCCCACGCCGGAGCCAGGCGCATGAGCACCACCGCCGTGCCGCGATGGTCGCTGCGGCGCTTGCTGCTGGGCGTGCTGCTGGGGTTGACGCTGGCCTTGTGGGGCGGCAGCGCGTTCATCGTTTACCGCGAGGCGCAGCGCGAAAGCCAGGAACTGTTCGATCAATCGCTGGCGGAAACGGCGCAGCTGCTGCTGTCGCTGGCCGAGAACGAGGCGCGAGAGCACGGCACCGCGCTGGCGATCGACCTCAAGATACCGGAACGCCCGGACCATCATCGCTACCTGCTGTTCCAGATCCGCGACGCGCGCCAGCGCCTGCTCTACAAAAACGGCGGCGCACCCTCGACCGCGTTTGCGGTCGAGGCGCCGGAGGGTTATTCGTGGGCGCGAGTGGACGGCCACCGCAGCCGTCTCTACACCAGCTGGAACGCCGGCCGCACGGTGCAGATCCAGGTGGCCGAGCCGAGCAGCCACCGCGACGAAATCAGCACCCGGTTTTTCTACAAGGCCAGCGGCCTGGGCGTGGTGCTGGCGATGCTGGCCGGATTGGCGATCTGGCTATGCATCGACCGGGTGTTCCGGGTGCTGCAGGTGTCCGCCGACGAGGTCGGCGCGCGCACGCCCAACGACCTGGCCGACGTGCCGTTGGAGGGCGCTCCCAGCGAAGTGTTTCCGCTGCTGCTGGCGATCAACCGGCTGTTTGGCCGGGTCCGGCAAACCATGGAGTACGAACAGCGCTTCACCGGGGACGCCGCGCACGAACTGCGCACGCCGCTGGCGGCCATCAAGACCAATCTGCAGGTCATGCAACGGGCGCGCAGCGTGGCTGAACGCGACGAATTCATCGCCGGCCTGAACGTCAGCGTGGACCGCGCCAGCAGGCTGGTCGATCAATTGCTGACGCTGGCGCACCTCGATCCGCAGGACAGCCACGGCGTGGCGCTGGAGCAAGCGGACCTGGCGACGTCGCTGACCGAGGAGCAGGCTCACTGGCAGAGCCTGGCGACCGGCCATCAATTGCAGGTGGACGTCGCGCACGCGCCGTGCCGGATCGAGCGGGAAAGCCTGCGCATGTTGTTGCGCAACTTGGTCGACAACGCGGCGCGCTACACACCGGTGCCTGGCCGCATCGTGATCAGTTGCGGCCAGGCCGACGGCCACAGCTATCTGCGCGTGGCGGACTCGGGGCCGGGCATACCGCCGGCAATGCGCGAACGGGTCTTGGAACGTTTCTTCCGCCTGCCCGGCGCGAAGGCGCCCGGCAGCGGACTGGGCCTGTCCATCGTCAGCCGGATCGCGGCCATGCACGGGGCCACGCTCAGTCTCGACACCGGCATGAACGGTGTCGGGCTGGCCGTCACGGTCAGCTTTCCCGCGTCGGCGTAGCGCCTCTTATTCCTGGTGACGAATGGCGTCGATGACGATCCGCAGCGCCCTCGATTCGTGGCGGCGGCTGGGATAGTAGGCATGCAGGCCAGGGAACTTTCCGCACCAGTCGGCCATGACGCTGATCAGGCGGCCTTCGCGCACATGCTCGGCGACCATATCCTGCGTGACGAAGGCCAGCCCGTTTCCGCTCAGCGCGGCTTGCACCATGGACATCGCGCTGGTGAACTGCGCCTGGCCGCGCACCCTGGCCTCCACCTTGCGTCCTTGATGCTCCAGCTCCCAGGCGTAGACGCCTCCGCTGGCGAGCCGGAGCGTGATGCAGTTGTGCTTTAGCAGCGCTTGCAGGTTGCCCGGTCGGGGATGCCAGGCGAAGTAGCCGGGCGAGCCGACGATCATCGTGGGAATGTCGGGCGTCAGCCGGACGGCGATCATGTCCTCCTCCACCTGGTCGCCGTAGCGGACGCCGATGTCATAACGGTCCGCGGCGATATCGATCAGCCTGTAATCGGAATGGATCTCGATGTTGAGATCGGGATAGCCAGGCAGCACCGGCGCCAGCCTTGGCCACAGCAGCGTGTCGATGACGTGGTCGATCGCGGTGATCCGCACCGTGCCGGCCGGCTTGCCGTTCAAATCGCAGACCGCCGAGATCTCGGCGTTGACCTCCTCAAGCCGGGGCGCGACGTTTTTCAACAGGCGCTCGCCCGCTTCCGTCGGCGAAACGCTTCTGGTCGTGCGATTGAGCAAGCGCACGCCCAGGCGCGCCTCCAAGTCGCGGATGACGTGGCTGAGCGAGGATTGGGACATGCCAAGTTCGACCGCTGCGCGCGTGAAACTGCGGTGGCGGGCCACCTCGAAAAATAAAAGGATATCAACGATATTGTCGCGGGCCATCTGGGGTTCCTGGATTGATTGTCGATCCAATGTACACCTTTTCCGCATGAATGTGCGGCCCATTTATGGCTGGTACGCATATACCTATGCTGGTTTTCCGCGCGCCGACGGCCGCCGCCAAAAGTACGATGGCGCTGACCCTCACCTCACTGGAGAACCAGCATGACCACACAGGAATTAGATCGCCGTGAATTTTTGAAGACCGCCGGCACCGGCATCGCCGCATTGAGCACCTTGTCCGTTGCGGGAAGCCAGGCATTTGCTGCGGAAAAGGCGCCCGATCCGTCCAATGGCGCGGACAATTTCTACAAGAGCGCGAAAGTCTCGGCGCGAAAAGTCGTTTTCGATAACCAGTACAAAATGAAGGTGGTGGGGAATCTGTTCCTGCCACAAGGGTTCGACGGCAACGCCCGGTATCCGGCGATCGTGGTCGGCCATCCGATGGGCGCGGTGAAAGAACAAAGTTCGAACCTGTATGCGCAGAAGCTGGCCGAACAGGGCTTCGTCACGCTGGCCATCGATCAGTCCTTCTGGGGCGAGAGCGACGGCCAAGTGCGCAACGCGGTGGCGCCGGATATCTACGCCGAGGCGTTCAGCGCGGCGGTCGACTACCTGGGCAGCCAGGCCTCGGTGGACCGGGAGCGCATTGGCGTGCTGGGCATCTGCGGCAGCGGCAGTTTCGTCATCAGCGCGGCCAAGATCGACCCGCGCATGAAGGCCATCGCAACCGTCAGCATGTATGACATGGGAGCGGCCAACCGCAATGCGCTGAACCACTCGCAGACGCTGGAGCAACGCAAAAAAATCATCGCCGAGGCGGCGCGGCAGCGCGACGTCGAGTTCGCTGGCGGCCCGGTCAAGTACACCGGCGGCACGGTGCACCAGCTGGACGCGGACACGCACCCGATCCAGCGCGAGTTCTACGATTTCTATCGCACGCCGCGTGGCGAATTCACGCCTGCGGGTTCGTCGCCGGCGCTGACGACGCATCCGACACTGACCAGCAATGTGAAGTTCATGAACTTCTACCCGTTCAACGATATCGAGACGATTTCGCCACGGCCGATGCTGTTCATCACTGGCGACCAGGCGCACTCCAGGGAGTTCAGCGAAGAAGCGTACCGGCTCGCCGGCGAGGCCAAGGAACTGGTCATGGTGCCGGGGGCCGGACACGTCGACCTGTACGACCGGGTCAAGCTCATCCCTTGGGACAAGCTGACCGCGTTTTTCCGCAAGAACCTGGCATAGGGGCATTCCATGACAGCGCCAACAGCCGCCGCCTTGCACGCCGGCGTCCATGGAGACAGCAAGGCCGGTGCGCAACCGGCCAATTGGGGCGGCGTGTTCGCCATGGCGCTGTGCGTCTTCGCGCTCATCGCCTCGGAGTTCATGCCGGTCAGTCTGCTGACGCCGATGGCCAGGGATCTGCTGATCAGCAAAGGCCTGGCGGGACAGGGCATAGCCGTCTCCGGCGCATGCGCGGTGCTGACCAGCCTGTCGATGTCGGCGCTGGCTGGCGCCATGGACCGCAAGACGCTCCTGTTGGGCCTGACCGCCCTGATGGCGGTCTCCGGCGCGGTGGTCGCGACGGCGCCGAACTATCTGCTGTACCTGACCGGGCGGGCGTTGATCGGCGTGGTGGTCGGTGGCTTTTGGTCCTTGACGACCGCCACCGCGATGCGCCTGGTGCCGTCTCATCAGGTGCCGCGCGCCCTGGCGATTTTCAACGGCGGCAATGCGCTGGCGACCGTTGTCGCGGCGCCCCTGGGCAGCTACCTGGGTTCGGTCATCGGATGGCGTGGTGCGTTCTTCTGCCTGGTGCCGGTGGCCTTGGGCGCCGTCCTCTGGCAGTGGCTCAGCCTGCCGTCCATGCCGCCCCTGGCAGGCACGGCTAGATCGCGTAACGCCTTCCAGCTGCTGAAGGATCCGAAGATTGCCGTGGGCATGCTGGCGATCAGCGCGTTCTTCATGGGGCAGTTCACGCTGTTCACCTATTTGCGCCCCTTCCTCGAAACGGTGACGTTGGTGGACGCATCGACGCTTTCGCTCATCCTGCTGGCGATTGGCGTCGGGGGATTTATCGGCACCACCGTCATCAGCAGCTTCCTCAGCTGGAACTTCTACGCGACGCTGGTCGCCATCCCGACCCTGATGGCGTTGATCGCCTTGGCGCTTACCGTCGTGGGCAGCCATGTCGCGGCCGTGGCGGCGGTGCTGGGCATTTGGGGAGCGGTGGCGACCGCCGCGCCGGTTGGCTGGTGGTATTGGCTGGCAAACGCCCTGCCCCAAGATGCGGAGGCTGGCGGCGGCTTGATGGTCGCCGTCGTGCAGCTAGCCATTGGGCTGGGTTCGACCATCGGCGGCTTGCTGTTCGACGCGCGCGGCTACCAGAGCACGTTTATCGCGAGCGCGGCGGTGCTGCTGCTCGCCGCCATCCTGACGCTACTGAGCGCACGCAACGAAAATTAATACGCTGATCGAGGCCCGGGTATGAGAATTCATACGCGGGCACCAGCGCCTGGTCCCACCCCTCGCACAAAAACCTCATCCAATCAATGATTTGGCTCAATAGTCCGGCTGGTTGATGCCGTGGCACGGATAGTGCTATCTCTGTTGTGAAAAGCACATTCGATAGCGGCCACCGCTACGAAGCGCTTTTCACTATAAATAAAACGGAGACAACAACATGACCAAAGTAATTCCCGCCCGAATGTGCAGGCCACCTTCCTGACGTAAGCGCCACCAACGCCCGTCTGGCGGCGCCGCTTGCGCGCCGCTCCATCGCTAACTTCACGGCTGACCGAGCCCGAATCTTGGTCCGGCGGGGATTGCTGCATCCTCGATTTCGGTCGCGCCGTGATACCTACCGCAGAGTCTTATTGGATCGTTTATGAAAAAATCGTTAGTAGCTGGTCTCTTCCTCGCCACCGCAGCCGGCGCCGCCTCTGCGCAATCCGGCGTCACCGTCTACGGCATACTGGACGCGGGCATCACCCGCGAAACCGGGGGCGCCGAAGGCTCGGTCACCAAGCTGGCCAGTGGCGTGCAGTCCGGCAGCCGCCTGGGCTTCAAGGGACAGGAAGACCTGGGCAATGGCATGAACGCCCACTTCGTGCTGGAGAATGGGCTGGATCTGGACACCGGCAAGGCGCGCCAGAACGGCGCCCTGTTCGGCCGCCACGCCTATGTCGGCCTGACCACCAGCGCCGGTACCGTCAACCTGGGCCGTCAATGCAATCCGATCTTCATCGCGCTGGACGGCATCGACCCGTTTGAAACCGGCTTCACCGGCTCCGCCACCAATCTGATGAGCATTGGCACGGCACGCACCAACAACACCGTCAGCTACGCGACGCCCAACCTGAACGGCCTGTCGGCCACTGTGATGTATGGTTTCGGCGAACAGCCCGGTGACAGCACCTTGGGCCGCACCATCGCCTTTTCCATCGACTACGCTGCGGGCCCACTGGTGGGAACCCTGGCCTATGACAGCCTGAAGGTCACTTCCTTCAATACGTTGAAAGAAGTTCTGCTGGGCGCCAGCTACAACTTCGGCCCAGCGACCGTGCACGCCGCGTTTGAAACCGAAAAGGACGACCTCGGCGGTGACTTCCGCGACTTCCTGCTGGGTGCATCGGTGCCGCTCGGACAGGGCAAGCTGCTGGCCTCGTACGTGAAAAAGCAGGACCGTTCCTCGACCGAGCGAGGCGGACGACAGTTCGCGGTGGGCTATACCTACGCGCTGTCCAAACGCACCAACCTCTACAGCTCATTCGGCACCATCCACAACGAATCGGCCGCCACCAATATGGTGGGCGATGCGTCCAGCGGCGGCAGCGTGCCTGCTGCCGGCAATGGATCGCGAGCACTGTCGGTCGGCATTCGCCACAAGTTCTAAGCCACAAAGCACCACCGGGGTTTGCCCCTTTCGGGACCGGCCCTTATTCATCCCACTTATTTATTTTGGAGACTTTATGTTCGTTCCTATTTCCTCCCGTCTGATGTCCGCGCTGTGCGCCCTGGCGCTGCTGGCAGGGGCCGTTCCTGCGGTCCACGCCGCCGATGCCGCGCCATCGGCCCACGTCACCATCCTGGCCACCGGCGGCACCATCGCCGGCAGCGGCGCCACCAGCACCACCACGGTCGGCTACACCGCCGCCACCGTCGGCGTCGACCGCCTGATCCAGGCTGTGCCGGAGCTGGCCAAGGTGGCGCAAGTCAAGGGCGAGCAAGTGTTCCAGATCGCCAGCGAAAACATGACCAACGAGCATTGGCTGACTTTGGCCAAGCGCGTCAACACGCTGCTGGCGCAGCCGGATGTGGACGGCATCGTCATCACCCACGGCACCGACACGCTGGAAGAGACCGCCTTCTTCCTCGACATGGTCGTGAAGAGCAATAAGCCAGTGGTGCTGGTCGGCGCCATGCGTCCGGGCACCGCGCTGTCGGCCGACGGCCCGATCAACCTGTACAACGCGGTGCTGCTGGCGGCCAGCAAGGAAGCCATCGGCAAGGGCGTGCTGGTCACGCTGAACGACCAGATCCAGGGCGCGCGCGACGTCACCAAGACCAACACCTCGACGCTGGACAGCTTCAAGACGCCGGAGCTGGGCATGCTGGGCTACATCCAGGGCAACAAGCCTTACTTCTACCATGTGTCGACCCGCAAGCACACGGTTGACACCGAGTTCGACGTCAGCAAGCTCGACTCGCTGCCGCAGGTCGACATCGTCTACGGCTACGCCAACGTCGGCCCTGTGGCGCTGAACGCGCTGGTGGCTGCAGGCGCCAAGGGCATCATCCACGCCGGCGTCGGCGACGGCAGCCTGGCTTCCAAGGTTGCACCATCGCTGACCGCAGCCCGCAAGCAAGGCGTGCTGATCGTGCGCTCGGCCCGCGTCGGCCAAGGCATCGTGGCCCGCAACGGCGAAGCTAACGACGACGCGCTGGACTTCGTTGTGTCGGACACGCTGAATGCGCAGAAGGCGCGCATCCTGCTGATGCTGGCCCTGACCAAGACCAGCGACAGCAAGGAAATCCAGCGCATGTTCTACACCTACTAAAACTTGGGAAACTCCGGGGGGCATGTCTGCCCGCCCCTCCGGGGTGTCTGTGCCGCGCCCTACTTGGCGAAGCTTTGGTCGAAAGCCTTACTCCGCTCCTGAGCTGCATTCTTCTCACTCCGATCAAGCGCTAAGTAGCCTACGATTAAGGCAAGCAAAACAATAATGGCGATGAGCGGCAGTTTTCTCATGATGGCTTCCCTAAAATGAAATCGTCACTGCATTCAGTGCAATAACGATAATGCTGCATTTTTCACCACACTACCACCAAATACAATCCGCACGATTGGGTCGATCCATCATTTCGCTCGCTGCCCTAAGCAAGCTGAAGAACAAGCGGACAATGCCGGAAACGCAACGCCGCAACTGACACAGTTTTGGCACTGCGTGTATGTCAAAGCGCGCGAATCAACGCATCACATTGCCAAGCAATGCAACAGCTAAATCATTGATATATATGGGGAATTGTGGTGCGGCTGGCGGGGATCGAACCCACGACCCTTGGCTTCGGAGGCCAATACTCTATCCACTGAGCTACAGCCGCGCTGGGGGAATTTCTGAGGTGTGCCGTAGGATACCGGTTTTATCGAGAGTCGTCCATGGAAAGTGTCGTTTTGAGCATCTTTGCGTTTCCATGCAGGCATTTTTGAGTCTATAATCGCCCGTTTGGTGAAGGTTTTGCAAGGCAGCTGGTTGATACATTTCTTCTCTCGCCACCCGGCTTCGAAATTAGTCTGTTAAGGAAATCATGAGCGACGCACACAACGAACACGAATCCCCCATCAGGACGCCTAAGCAGCTGGTTGCTGCAGTCGTCGGCTTCTTTGGTGTTGTAGTCATCGGTATCATCCTGCTGGTGCAGTACGTCACCACGGACAAGTTGACCGGCGCCGGCTCCAATAGCCAGGCCGCTGAAGAAGTCGCCACCCGCATCGCGCCCGTCGCCGACGCCGGCTTCACGCTGAAAGATTCCAACGCACCGAAAGTGCTGCAGACCGGCGAAGCCATCTACACCTCGACCTGCGCGGCCTGCCACGGCAGCGGCGCGGCCGGCGCTCCCAAGTTCGGCGATGCCGGCGCCTGGGGCCCACGTATCGCCCAGGGCTACGACACCCTGGTCAAGCACGCCATCGAAGGCCTGCGCGCCATGCCGGCCAAAGGCGGCAATCCGGATCTGGATGACGTGGAAGTGGCCCGTGCCGTGGTCTACATGGCCAACAAGGGCGGCGCCTCGTTCAAGGAACCTCAAGCACCAGCCCCTGCGGCCGCTGCGCCAGAGGCTTCGGCGCCAGCCAAGTAAGCTTCAGCCTCACCAGAAGAACCGGCCCCAAGCGGCCGGTTTTTTTACGCCCCGACTATTTGCGGCCGGCGGCGATCTGGTATTTCTTCAGCTTGTCGTACAGGGTTTTGCGCGGCACCATCAGGTTGTCCGCCGCCAGCGCGACGTTGCCGTCCACCGCCGACAAGGCCTGCACGATCAGCTCGCGCTCGTGATGGTCGACCTGCTGCGGCAGCGACAGCGCCTCGACGGCGTCGGCCGGGGCCGCCAGCGGCGCGGTGGCGGCCACGCCCAGCACCAGCCGCTCGGCGAAGTTGCGCAGTTCGCGCACGTTGCCCGGCCACTCGGCCGCCTGCCATTGCGCCATCTGCTGCGCGCTCCACTGCGGCAGCGGGCGGCGGTAGCGGGCGGCGGCGTCGGCGGTGAAGTGGGCCAGCAGCAGCGGGATGTCGTCGCGCCGGTCGCGCAGGCGCGGCAGGTCGATGCTGACCACGCTGAGGCGGTAGTACAGGTCTTCACGGAACTGGCCTTGCGCGCTCAACTGTAATAGATCAAGTTTGGTCGCGGCGACGATGGTGCAGTCCAGCGCGACGGTGTCGTTGGCGCCCAATCTTTCCAGCCGCCGTTCCTGCAATACACGCAGCAATTTGACCTGCAAGGCCATCGGCATGCTTTCGATCTCGTCGAGGAAGACGGTGCCGCCCTGCGCGTACTCCAGCTTGCCGATGCGGCGCTTTTGCGCGCCGGTGAAGGCGCCCGCTTCGTGGCCGAAGATTTCGCTTTCAAACACCGATTCCGGCAGCGCGCCGCAGTTGATGGCGACGAAGTTGCCCTTGCGTCCGCTGGCGGCGTGCAGCAGGCGGGCCGCCACTTCCTTGCCGGTGCCGGTCTGGCCGTTGATCAGCACGTCCACGCCGGCCGGGGCGATGTTGCGGATCAGGACTTTCAGCTGTTCGATGGCGGCGGAGCGGCCGACCAGGTCCGGCATGTCGGGATGTTGGGCGCGGTCGCTGCGCAGCTGGCGGTTTTCCAGCACCAGCCGGCGGCGCTCCTGCGCGCGGCGCACCGCGTCCAGCAGGCGCTCGGCCGCGAACGGTTTTTCGATGAAGTCGTAGGCGCCGCTGCGCATCGCGGACACCGCCATCTCGACGTCGCCGTGGCCGGTGACGACGATGACCGGCAACTCCGCATCCAGCGCGGCGGCCTGCGCCAGCAGCTCCAGGCCGGAGCGGCCCGGCAGGCGCACGTCGGTGACGATCACGCCGGGGTAGTCGGCGCGCAGCAGCGCCAGCGCTTCCTCGGCGCTGGCGCAGGCCTGCACGCTGAAGCCGCCCAGTTCCAGCGTCTGGCTGGTGGCCAGGCGCAGCGCGGCTTCGTCTTCGATCAAGATTGCCTGCACTTCAAGTCCCCTCGGTTTGCAGCGGCAGACGCAGCTCGAAGCGCGCGCCGCCGCCGGGTTGATTATGCGCCGTCAGCTGGCCGTTCATGGCCTGCACGATGGACGACGAGATCGCCAGCCCCAGCCCCAGTCCCTTGCCGGACGGCTTGGTGGTGAAGAACGGTTCGAACAGGTGCGCCACCACCTGCTCGGGTATGCCGGCGCCGCTGTCGCTGATGCTGACCAGCGCGCTGGCGCCGTCGCGTTCGAGGCGGATGGCCACTTCGCGCCGCTCGGCCGTCTCGACCGCGTCAAGCGCGTTGCGCAGCAGGTTGATCAGCACTTGCTCGATGCGCACGCTGTTGCCGGTCACGTTCAGGCCGTCGGTCACGGCGATGTCCAGCGCGACGGCGTGGCGGCGGAATTCGCTTTCCAGCAAAAACGCCGAGGCGCGCACCGAGGCCGCCAGGTCGACCACGGCCACCGTCTCGTCCTTGCGCGCGAAGCCCTTGAGCTGGCCGATGATGGCGCCCATGCGCGCGCTGGCTTCGCTGATGTGGCCGAGGTTGCCCTCGACTTGCGCGCCCTGCCCGCGCTCCAGGAACACGCGGGCGTTGTCGGCGAAGGCGCGGATCGCGGCCAGCGGCTGGTTCAGTTCGTGGGTGATGCCGGCCGCCATCTGGCCCAGCATCGCCAGCTTGCCGGCCTGGACCAGCTCGTTCTGCGTGGAGCGCAGCAGGTGTTCGGTCTCCTGCAACTTGGCGTACTTGCTTTCCAGGTCCCGGTTGGTGGTGCGCAGCTGCTGCGTGCGTTCGACGATCTTGTCGTCCAGCTCGGCGGCGGCCTGGCGCAGCGCGGCGGCCGAGGCCATGCGCTCCTCCACGCGGCGGCGGCGCTGGTGCAGCGCCCAGCTCGACACGGCCGCGCAGGCCACCAGCAGCACCGCCGCCGCCGCCCACTGCATGCCGGTGCGCAGCACGCGTTGCTGGGCGGGGAACAGCATCAGCTCCCAACCCAGCTGGCCGACCGGCTGCGTGACGAACAAATCCGGATGCCCTTTCAGCGGCGTGATCTTCTGGCCGGTGTATTGCTGGGTGTGCGCCAGGTGGCGCTCGGTGGCCGCGTCCAGCGCGTGCAGGCTGCGGTAGATCCAGTCCGGGCGGTTGCTGAGGAAGATGACGCCGGAACTGTCGGCCAGCACGATGGCGTCGTCGCTGCTGCGCCAGGTGCGTTCGAAGTCGGCCAGGCTGATCTTCACAGCCACCACGCCGGCGACCGGGCCGCCCGCCGTGCCGTTGCGGTACACGGGCTGGGCGATGAAGTAGCCGGCCTCGCTGGTGCTGGTGCCGATGCCGTAGAAGCGCCCCGCCCTGCCGTGCAGCGCGGCGTCGAAATAGGGGCGGTAGGAAAAGTTCTTGCCGACGAAGCCCAGCGGCTGGTTCCAGTTGCTGGCGCCGATGGTCAGGCCGTCGCGGTTCATCACGTAGATGGCGCCGACCTTGGCCTGCTGCTGGATGGTTTGCAGCGTGCTGTTGAGGCGGTTGATGGCCGGCGCATCGGACGGGTGCGCCAGCGCTTCGATCAGGTCGGGCTGGAAGCCCAGCACGAACGGCAGGGTTTCATATTTTTGCAGCAGCGACTGCAGGTCCGGCGCCATCAGTTGCAGTTGGCGCTGGCCCTGCTGCCGTAGCTCCTCGCGAGCGCGCCAGGTGCCGGCCAGATAAGAGCCGGCGATCACGCCCAGCGCGCATGCGAAGGAGATTACAAACAGCAGCAGGTTTTTTTGGGCGCGCATGGGCAGATTCTACTGCACCCCGCTCAGTCCACCGCCGCCATGCGCATCTCGTCGTTGTGGTGGCGCTGCTGTTCCTCCATCACCAGCTGGCCCAGCTCGCGCTTGAGGGCGTTGAACTCGGCGGCGGATGGGTCGCGCAGGCGCGGCAAGTCCACCATCATGTCGCGCTTGACGGTGCCGGGACGGTAGGTCATCACGACGATGCGGTCGGCCAGGTAGATCGCTTCCTCGATGCTGTGGGTGACGAAGATGATGGTCTTCTTCAGCTCGGCCCAGATGCGCAGCAGTTCGTCCTGCAGGTTGCGGCGGGTCAGCGCGTCCAGTGCGCCGAAGGGTTCGTCCATCAGCATGATCGGCGAATCGAGCGCCAGCACGCGGGCGATGGCCACCCGCTGGCGCATGCCGCCGGACAGGTCCTTCGGGAAGCGGTGCTTGAAGTCGCCCAGCGACAGCATGCCCAGCAATTGGTCGACCTTGGCCGCGATCTCGGCCTGCGGCATGCCCTTGATTTCCAGGCCGAAGGCGATGTTCTTTTCCACCGTCATCCAGGGGAACAGTGCGTACTCCTGGAACACCATGCCGCGTTCCGGGCCGGGGCCGGTGACCAGCTTGCTGTCGGCGGTGATGGTGCCGGACGACGGCAGCGAGAAGCCGGCGATGGCGTTCAGCAGCGTGGACTTGCCGCAGCCGGAAGGCCCGAGCAGGCAGACGAACTGGCCCTGCGGGATCTCCAGGTTGATGTCCTTGAGGGCGATCACTTCGCGGCTGTCGGTCTTGAAGACCTTGTTGACGGCTTTGACTTCGATATGGGTCATGTCAGTTCTCCAGGCCGCGGTGCCAGCGCAGCAAATGATTGTTCAGTTTGTTCATGCCGACGTCGATGATCAGGCCCAGCAGGCCGATGCTGATCATGCCGGCAATGATTTTGTCGGACCAGAAGTATTCGCGCGCTTCGAGGATGCGAAAGCCGAGGCCGTTGTTCACGGCGATCATCTCGGACACGATGACGACGATGAAGGCGGTGCCGATGCCGATGCGCACGCCGGACAGGATGTAGGGCACGGCGGCCGGCAGCATCACGCGGACAAACATGGTGCGCTGGCTTACGCCGAGGTTGCGGGCGGCGCGGATGTAGATGCCGTCCACCTGGCGCACGCCGGCGATGGTGTTGACCAGCACCGGGAAGAACGCGCCGAGCGCGATCAGGAACACGGCCGGTGCGTTGCCCAAGCCGAACCACAGGATGGCCAGCGGGATGTAGGCGATCGGCGGAATTGGCCGCAGTACCTGCATCAACGGATTGAACCATGCGTACATGCGCTGGCTCGATCCCATCAGCAGGCCCAGCGGCAGCGCCAGGCCGGCGCCGATGGCGAAGCCGACGACCACGCGGTACATGCTGCTGAAGGTGTCGCCCAGCAGCTCGCCGGACAGCGCCCAGGCCAGCCACGATTGCGTGGCCGGATCGTGGGCGGTCAGTGGCAGCAGGTATTCGATCCACTTGTGCACCACCGCGAACGGCGACGGCAGCACCTGCGGATTGACCCAGCCCAGCATGGCGCTGGCTTGCCACAGGGCGACGATAACGATGGGCACAACCGCGCCCGAGGCGGCTTGCCGCCAGTCTTGCTTGCTCATGGTGAGTCTCCGTGGTTATTGAACGCGGTTATTGAATGCCCAGGCTTTTCTTGGCCGCATCCAGCAGGTCGGTCTTGACCCAGTCCTTGGCCACCGGCGCGGCGCGCATCTTGCCGGTGCCGTGCTTGGCCATCACGTCGGTGGTGATCTGGATGTGCTCGGGGGTGATGTCATAGGTGTACGGCGAATTGCTGATGGCGTCGTCGAAGTCGTCCTTGGTGATCTGGTTCTTGAAGATCACCTCGCGCACGTACTTCTCGGCGACCGGCTTGTTGTCGATGAACAGCTTGGTGGCCTGCACGAAGCAGGTCATGAACTTGGCGGCGGTGGCGCGGTGCTCCTTGTAGAACTTCTCGCTCATCACCATCGTGCGCACCGGCGCGCCGATCGGCGTGTCATACGGCTTCATCACTTCCACGCCGTAGCCTTTGTTGATGGCCTGCGAGGATTGCGGTTCGCTCTGCATGATGGCGTCGAGGTTCTTGCCCATCAGCGCCTGGTTCAGGTCGGCGAACGCCAGGAAGATCAGCTGCACGTCCTTGCCAGGCTGGTCGGAGGCGGTCAGGCCGGCCTGGGCCAGCTCGGCGATCAGCAGCACCTCGTGGATGCCGCCGCGCGTGACGCCGACTTTCTTGCCCTTCAAATCCTTGATCGACTTGATGTTGCTGTCGGGACGGGCGACCAGGCGCGCGCCGCCCTTGGCGAAGCCGGCCACAACGTAGATCGGCGCGCCGTTGGCGCGGCCGGAGATGGCGGCCTCGGAGGCGGTGGCGCCGACGTCGAGCTCGCCGGCCAGGATGGCTTGCATCACGTCCGGGCCCTTGGCGAAGACGTGCTCCTCCACCTTGATGCCGCACTTGGGCGCGATTTCCTTGATGTACGAGACGGCGCCGTAGTGGGCGAACTTGAGGTTGCCGAGGCGGACCACCTCCTGCGCTTGCGCACCCGAGGCGGCGGCCAGCGCGAGGGCCAGCGATAACAGACGGAACTTGAACATGCGTGTCTCCTTTGTGGTTGTAGTTACCGGGAGACATTGCAGCTTCCGTGCCAAGCATGGGCTGCGGCTCAAGTCATTGATTTTTAAGGGATGGCGTGCGGAGTTCGCGGCGCTTCAGGCGGAAATCCGCATGAACCGGGCTCGGCTTATGCGGATTTCCGCCAGGCTACCAGTCACTAGCTGCACAGGCCGAAGGCCTTGCGGTCGGCGAAGTAGCGGTAGGTGAAGGTGCGCATCGGGTACTTGGTCAGCGCGATCTCGAAGGCGGGCGGGACCACGTCGAAGCGTTCCGGCAGCTTCTCCTTCACGCGCAGGCGCACGCGCCAGATCGTATCGTCGCTGGTGGCGCCTGCGACCAGCATGTCCGGCACCTTCGGAATCACGTCGACGATTTCCGGGCGCGAGTTGGTGGCGCGCTGGTAGAAGCTGACCAGTTCCGCCTTGGCCAGCACCGGACCCTTGGGTGCGGTGACATGATATTCGCGGCTGAGGAACAAGGCGCGCTCGCCGCGCGGCACCAGGTAGACAAAGGTGAACTCGGCGCCGCCGTCCGGCAGCGTGACCGGCGGCGTGGTCGACACGCTGATCCCGCGCGGCAGATCGTAGCGCGAGCCCTCCTGCCAGGTCGTGCATTCCGGCGTCTTGGCCATGTAGACATCGACCGGCGTGAACGAATCGCCGCAAGCGGCCAGCAGCAGAGGCAAAACGAGGAGTGCGGAATAGCGCAGGCGCATGGGGTACCGGTGACTTGTAATTGGAAGCCCGTAGTTTACTCTGAAATCAAAAAGGGCCGCATCGCTGCGGCCCTTTGTTGCGTCTATGCGGTGGTTACCACATGATCACGCGGTCTTTTGGTTCCAGGTACATCTTGTCGCCAGGCTTCACGTTGAAGGCGTCGTAGAAGCCTGGCTGGTTGCGCATCGGGCCGTTGGCGCGGAACTGGCCTGGCGAGTGCGGGTCGGTCTTGAGCTGCACGATCTGCTGCGCTTCGCGCATCTTCAGGCGCCACACTTGCGCAAAGCCCATGTAGAAGCGCTGGTCGCCGGTCAGGCCGTCGATCACCGGGGCTTCCTTGCCGCCCAGCGACAGCTTGTAGGCCTTGTACGCGATCGCGATGCCGCTGTTGTCGGCAATGTTCTCGCCCAGGGTCAGCTCGCCGTTGACGTGGTAGCCAGGCAGCGGGCTGAACTGGTTGTACTGCTCCACCAGCATCTTGGTCTTGGCCGCGAAGTTCTTGTGGTCCGCAGCGGTCCACCAGTCGCGCAGGTTGCCGTCGCCGTCGTACTGTGCGCCCTGGTCGTCGAAGCCGTGGCTGATCTCGTGGCCGATCACGCCGCCGATGGCGCCGTAGTTGACCGCGTCGTCGGCGTCAGCATTGAAGAACGGTGCCTGCAGGATCGAGGCCGGGAACACGATCTCGTTCATTTCCGGGTTGTAGTAGGCGTTGACGGTTTGCGGCGTCATGCCCCACTCTTCGCGGTCGATCGGCTTGCCCAGCTTGGCCAGTTCCTTGTTGTACTCGAACTCGCGCGAACGCAGCACGTTGCCGATCAGGTCGTCCTTGGACACCACCAGCTTGCTGTAATCGCGCCAGTGGTTCGGGTACGCGATCTTGGTGGTGAACTTGGCCAGCTTCTCCTGCGCCTGCTTCTTGGTGACCGGGCTCATCCAGTCCAGCTGGTCGATGCTGGTCTTGTACGCGGCCAGCAGGTTGTTCACCAGCGCCTGCATGCGCGCCTTGCGCTCGGCCGGGAAGTTCTGCTCGACGTAGATCTTGCCGACGGCTTCGCCCAGCGCGCCTTCGGTCACGGACACGCCGCGCTTCCAGCGTGGACGCTGTTCGGTCACGCCGCTCAGCACGGTGCCGTAGAAGGCGAAGTTCTCATCGACGTAGGCCTTGCTCAGGTAAGGCGCGCTCGATTGCAGCAGATGCCAGCGGAAGTAGGCCTTCAGCGTGTCGAGCTGGGTCTTGGCCAGCAGCGCGGTCATGCCCTTCAGGTAGCTAGGCTGGCCGACGATCACGTAGTTGACCTTGCCCTTCACGCCAGCGTCCGCCAGGTAGGCGTTCCAGTCGTAGCCCGGCGCGACCTTGCCCAGCTTGGCGATGTCGACCTTGTTGTAGGCCTTGACCGGGTCACGCAGTTCGACCTTGGTCCACTGGATCTTGGCCAGTTCTTTTTCGAATTCCACGATGGCGTGCGCGGTGACGGCGCCGTGGGCGTCGCCAGCCATGGTCAGCATCTTGGCCACGTGCAGCTCATACTTGGCCAGCGCGTCGGCCATCTTCTTGTCGTCCGCTTTCAGGTAGTAGTCGCGGTCCGGCAGGCCCAGGCCGTCCTGGCCCAGGTCGACCACGTACTTGGTCGAATCCTTGTTGTCCTGGTGGATGCCGTAGCCGTACGGTGCAGTCACGCCGATCTTGTTCAGGTGGGCGATCAGCGCCGGCAGCTGCTTCTTGTTGTTCACGGCGTCGATCTTCGCCAGTTCCGCGTTCAGCGGGGTCAGGCCCAGCTGTTCCAGTTTGGCTTCATCCATGAAGCTGGCGTAGAAGTCGCCGATGCGCTGGGCTTCAGGGCCGCCGGCCTGGTTGGCGGCGGCGCCTTCGATGATGGCGCGCAGTTGCGGCTGGATGTCGTCGCGCAGCTTGGCGAAGCTGCCCCAGCTGGCTTTGTCGGCCGGGATTTCAGTCGTGGCCAGCCATTTGCCGTTCATGTGGGTGAACAGGTCGTCCTGCGCGCGTACCGCTGGATCGATGTACTCCACCGCGATGCCGGAGACCGGCTTGGCGTTTGCTACTTGGGCACTGGCCGGGGCTACACTTGTGGTGTTGTCGGCGGCACCCGCCAGGCCTGCGATCAGGCTCAGGGTCAATGCACTTACGAGATGACGTTTCACGAAATTATCCTCTTGATTGTATAAAGGCCAATCCACGGTGTTTGGCCCTGTTGCGCTTTATATCACAGTGCCGCAATGGCATAAAGGCCTACCACATGATGACGCGGTCTTTTGGCGCCAGATACATTTTATCGCCGGGTTTTACGCCAAAAGCGTTGTAAAAACCCGGCTGATTGCGCACTGTGCCGTTGGCGCGGAACTGGTCCGGCGAGTGCGGATCGGATTTGAGGTAAACGATTTGCTGGGCGTCGCGGATCTTGCTGCGCCACACCTGGCCAAAGCCCATGTAGAAGCGCTGCTCGCCGGTCAGGCTGTCGATCACCGGCGACGGCTGGCCGTTCAGCGAGATCAGGTAGGCCTTGAGCGCGATCGCCGCGCCGGAGTTGTCGGCGATGTTCTCGCCCAAGGTCAGCTCGCCGTTGACGTGGTAGCCCTTGAGCGGACTGAAGGCGCTGTACTGCTTGACCAGCATCTTGCTCTTGGCCGCGAAGTTCTTGTGGTCGGCCTTGGTCCACCAGTCGCGCAGGTTGCCGTCGCCGTCGTATTGCGCGCCCTGGTCGTCGAAGCCGTGGCTGATCTCGTGGCCGATCACCGCGCCGATGGCGCCGTAGTTGACCGCGTCGTCGGCGTCGGCGTTGAAGAACGGCGGCTGCAGGATGGCGGCCGGGAACACGATCTCGTTCAGCTCCGGGTTGTAGTAGGCGTTGATGGTCTGCGGCGTCATACCCCATTCGTCGCGGTCGACCGGCTTGCCGAGCTTGTTCACTTCCTTGTTGTAGTCGAACTCGCGCGAGCGCTGCATATTGCCCACCAGGTCATCCTTGGCCACCACCAGCGCCGAGTAGTCGCGCCACTTGTTCGGATAGCCGATCTTGACCATGAACTTGGCCAGCTTGGCTCGCGCCTGCTCCTTGGTGGTCGGGCCCATCCAGTCGAGCGTGTCGATGCTCTGCTTGAAGGCCGCCAGCAGGTTCCGCACCAACGCCTCCATGCGCGCCTTGCGCTCGGCCGGGAAGTGCTGCTCGACGTACAGCTTGCCCAGGCTCTCGCCCAGCGCGCCGTCGGTGGCGTTGACCGCGCGCTTCCAGCGCGGCTCCTGTTCCTTGACGTCGCCCAGCACGGTGCCGTAGAAGGCAAAGTTCTCCACCGAGAAATCCTTCGACAGGTAGGGCGCGCTGGCGTGGATCACCTGCCAGCGGAACCAGGCCTGCCAGGTGGCCAGCGGGGTCTTGTCGAGCACCTTGTCAAAGCCGGTGATGAAGCTGGGCTGGCTGACGATCACGTAGTCAACCTTGCCGGCGATGCCGGTGTCGTTGAGCCAGGTGGTCCAGTCGTAGCCCGGCGCCAGCTTGGACAGCTTGGCCAGCGGCACCTTGTTGTAGGCCTTGACCGGATCGCGCAGCTCGACCTTGGTCCACTGGATTTTGGCCAGCTCGGTCTCCAGCGCGACGATGGCCTTGGCGTCGGCCGCGGCGTTGGCGTTGCCGGCCAGGGTCAGCATCTTGGTCACGTGCTGCTGGTACTTGGCCAGCGTGTCGGCCATCTTCTTGTCCGACTTCTTCAGGTAGTAGTCGCGGTCGGGCAGGCTCAGGCCGTCCTGCACGATGTCGGCCACATACTTGGTCGAATCCTTGTTGTCCTGGTGGATGGCGAAGCCGTAGGGCGCGGTCACGCCGTAGCGGTTGAAGTGCGCGATCAGGGCCGGGATGTCCTTCTTGTCCTTGAGCGCGGCCACGCGGTCCAGGTCGGCGCGCAGCGGCGTCAGGCCCAGCTGTTCAAGCTTGGCCTCGTCCATATAGCTGGCGAAGAAATCGCCAATGCGCTGGGCATCCGAGCCGGGCGTCTTGTTCGGATCGGCGGCGGCGGCCTCGATGATGGCGCGCAGTTGCGGCTTGGTGTCGTCGTCGAGCTTTTCAAACGAACCCCAGCTCGACTTGTCGGCCGGGATTTCCGTCTTGGCCAGCCACTTGCCGTTCAGGTTGAGGAAGAAATCGTCCTGCGGCCGGACCGCCGCGTTGATACCGTCGAGCTCGACGCCCGAACTTTTTTGCTGCGCCTGGACGCCGGCCGAAGCCAGTAGCGCCAGCATCAGCGCGCTTAACAGATGTGCTTTCAAGACTCTCTCTCCTGTAAGGGGGGTGGGGTCAAGTCTGACATTCGGACACGAGCTCTGCTGTATGCGCCGCATACAGCAGAGCTCGTGTCCGAATGTCAGACTTGACCCCAAGTTGTGCAACGATAACAAAAAGACCACATGCGGTGGCCTTTTTGTGTTTTTTTTTTGGCGGTTAAGCGCTTACCAGATGATCACGCGCTGTTCCGGCGCAACATACATCTGGTCGCCCGGCTTGACGCCGAAGGCTTCGTAGAAGCCCGGCTGGTTGACCATGGTGCCGTTGGCGCGGAACTGGCCCGGCGAGTGCGGGTCGGTCTTGATCAGCATGATCTGCTGTTCGTCGCGCGTCTTGCTGCGCCATACCTGCGCAAAGCCCATGTAGAAGCGCTGGTCGCCCGTCAGGCCGTCGATCACCGGCGCTTCCTTGCCGCCCAGCGACAGCTTGTATGCCTTGTACGCGATCGCCACGCCGCTGTTGTCGGCGATGTTCTCGCCCAGCGTCAGCGAGCCGT
Source organism: Duganella caerulea (assembly GCF_040362985.1). Classification (NCBI taxonomy): domain Bacteria; kingdom Pseudomonadati; phylum Pseudomonadota; class Betaproteobacteria; order Burkholderiales; family Oxalobacteraceae; genus Duganella; species Duganella caerulea. The sequence continues at coordinate 530,400 of NZ_BPWJ01000005.1, forward strand.
TGACGTGGTAGCCCTTGATCGGGCTGTAGCCGTCGTATTGCTTGACCAGGGCGTCGGTCTTGGCCTTGAAGTTGGCGCAGTCTTCCTTGGTCCACCAGTCGCGCAGGTTGCCGTCGCCGTCCGACTGGCTGCCCTTGTCGTCGAAGCCGTGGCTGATTTCATGCCCGATCACCGCGCCGATGGCGCCGTAGTTGACGGCGTCGTCGGCCTTGGCGTCGAAGAACGGCGGCTGCAGGATGGCGGCCGGGAACACGATCTCGTTCATCGTCGAGTTGTAATACGCGTTGATGGTCTGCGGCGTCATGCCCCACTCTTCGCGGTCGACCGGCTTGCCCAGCTTGTTGATCATGCGCTGGTGGCTGAACACCGAGGCGCGCATGGCGTTGCCCACCAGGTCTCCCTTGACGATGGCCAGCGACGAGTAGTCGCGCCATTTGTTCGGGTAGCCGATCTTGGGCGTGAACTTGGCCAGCTTGGCTTGCGCCTGCTGCTTGGTTTCCGGGCTCATCCAGTCCAGCGTGTCGATGCTGCTCTTGTACGCGGCCAGCAGGTTCTTGACCAGCTCTTCCATGCGCGCCTTGCGCTCGGGCGGGAAGTACTGGCCGACGTACAGCTTGCCCAGCACTTCGCCCAGGCTGTTCTCCACCAGGCCCACCGCCGATTTCCAGCGCGGCGGCTTGACGGCCACGCCGGTCAGCACGGTGCTGTAGAAGTCGAAGTGGGCGTCGGCGAAGTCCTTCGACAGGTAGGGCGAGGCGTCGCGCAGCAGCTGCCATTCGAAGTAGGATTTCCAGGTCGCCAGGTCGGTCTTGTCCAGCACGGCGTTGAAGCCGCCCAGGTAGCTCGGCTGGTTGACGATGACGTAGTCGACCTTGTTGGCCACGCCGGCCGCCGCCAGCGCGTGCTGCCAGTCATAGCCCGGCGCCAGTTCGGCCAGCTTGGCGATCGGCACCTTGTTGTAGCGCTTGACCGGGTCGCGGTTCTCGACCTTGGTCCATTGCGCCTCGGCCAGCGCGGTCTCCAGCGCGACCACGGCCTTGGCGCTGGCGGCGGCGTTCTTGTCGCCGCCCAGCGCCAGGATCTTGGCCACGTGCGCTTCGTACTTGACCAGTATGCCGGCCAGCCTGGCGTCGTCCTTCTTCAGGTAGTAGTCGCGGTCCGGCAGGCCGAGGCCGCTTTGCGAGATGCCGACCGCGTACCTGGTCGATTCGCGCGCGTCCTGGCTCACGTACAGGCCGTATGGCGTGGCGACGCCAATCTCGCCCAGGTGGGCGATCAGCATCGGGAAGGCTTTCTTGTCCTTGATGGCGCGGATGCGGTTGAGCTCGCCCGCCAGCGGCTTCACGCCCAGCGAGTCCAGTTTTTTCTCGTCCATGAAGCTGGCGTACATATCGCCGATCTTCTGGGCGTCGCTGCCAGCCTTGCGGGTCTTGTCGGCCTCGGCCGCTTCGATGATGGCGCGCAGCCGCGGCAGCACGTCGTCGCGCAGCTTGGCGAAGGTGCCCCAGCTGGACTTGTCTTCCGGGATCTGCGCGGTCTTCAGCCAGCCGCCGTTCAGGTAACGGTAGAAGTCGTCTTGCGGACGCACGCTGGCGTCGATGTATTGGGTGTCGATGCCGGACACCGGGGCGGTGTCGGCGGCGCCGGCGAAGGCGGTCATCAGGCTCAGGGTCAGCGCGCTCAGCACATATCGTTTCACTGCGTTTCCTTCTTGGTCAGAATTTCATTTCGTATTTGACGCTCCAGACGACGTACGTCTGGTTGGTCGTGTTGGCCAATTGTGCCAGGCCGTTGGCGGTCACGATATTACTACCGAGCGCGTCCTCCGCCATCAGATTATTGGCTGAAATGCGGATTTGATGGTGTGAGCTGTATTTCCAGAGCGCGTAGGCGTCGAACGAGCGCTTGCGGCTGGTGGTCACGACCTGCTCGGCGCTGCTCTGGATGATGGTGGCCGGCGTCCAGTTCAGGCTGGCGCCCAGGGTCAGCGGCACCGGTTTCAGGCGCCAGTCCAGGCCGGCGTTGGCGGTCTGCTTCGGTTGCGCGTCGAGCCGGTTGTTGGGGCCGGGGATGCCGTCCACGCTGGACCAGAAGCGGCTGTAGTTGGAACGCAAGTCGATCGCCGGGCCGCCCGCGATCAGCTCCTGCAGCTGCAGCTTGGCCTCCAGCTCGATGCCCTTGGTGCGCGCGTGGCCGATGTTGGCCGGCGTCGACACCCAGCGCGGGCCGGTCGGCGTGTCCTGCAGGGTCAGCTCGCGGCGAATCAGGTCCTTGATATCGCGCACGAAGCCGCCGGCCGTGACGATGCCGCCGCGGCCCAGGTAGTGCTCGTACGCGAAGTCGAGGCCGGTCGCCAGCTCGGGCTTCAGGTCGGGGTTGCCGGTGCGGTCGGGCCGGGTGGCGCTGTTCAGCCGCGACAACGACGGCAAGGCGATCAGGTCCTGGATGTTGGCAGCCTTGTAGCTCTTGGTCAGGCTGGCTCGGATCTGGTCCTTGTCGTGGCCGGGAATGCGGTAGACGCCGTGCAGCAACGGGCTCAGCACGCTGCTGGTGTTGCTGATGTCCTGGCCGGCGCGACTGCTGGTGGTGCGGATGCCTTCCCAGCGCAGGCCGGCGTAGCCCGACCATTGCTTGCTGATGTCCCACTCGTCCTGCGCGAACACGGCCAGGCGGCGAGTGTCGGCGCTGAGGTTGTCGCCGGAGTCGCCGTACTGCGAGACGCCGTTCTTGTCGAGCGAAGTCTTGGTCTCGACGCGGTGGCCCAGCTCGATATCCCAGCCGGCCGCCAGCGCGTGCTCCTTGCCGATCGGCGTGGTGTACTTGCCGCCACTGCTGGCGCTGCGGTCGCGCACGGTGGCGTCGTCGCTGTAGCGCTGCAGCAGGTTGCCGGCGTTGTCGTACTGATAGCGCAGCGAGTCGCTGTCGCTGTGGCCGGCGCCGAAGCCGAACTTGACGTCCAGCTTGGACGCGCCCGCCATCTTGTGCACCCAGTTGCCGAAGCCGCGCAGGAAGGTCGATTCCGCATGGCTGCCGGTCAGCGCCAGGTTGTATTCGGGCGGCTGCTGCAGCGCCGGCGGCACCAGGCCGAAGTTCTGCGCCAGGTCGCTGCGCGCGTTGCTGTCGCTGCGGTTGACCATCAGGAAGGGCTGGAAGTTCAGCGTGTCGCCGTTGTCGAACTTGTACGACAGGCGCGGCGTCAGGTGCAGGCCGCGCGTGGTGCGCTTGGTCTGGTCGAGGACGTTCTGGTCCTTGAGCACCACGCCGTCGTCGCGGGTGTCCCGGTTGTAAGTTTCGGCCTGGTCGTGCTGGCGGTTCTCGAAGACCGAACCGGTCAGCAGCCAGGTCAGGCTGCCGGCCTTGCCCGGCACCGTCAGCGAGACGTTGGGCGCGTGGCGGCCCTGCTCGATGTTGTCGGTGAGCTTGAGCTGCTTGGCCTTCTGCTGGTAGCCGTCGCGCAGGATGATGTTGATGGTGCCGGCGATGGCGCGCGTGCTGTGCTCGGCGACCGGGCCGCGCATCACCTCGACGCGCTCGACCTGGTCGGGCGACAGCGATTCCATCGAGAAGCCGGCCGGCGGCCGTTCGCCGTTCAGCAGCACCTGCGTGTAGCCGCTGCCCATGCCGCGCATGCGGACGTCGCCGCCACGGCCGGGACGGCCGCCGATGGTCACGCCGGGCAGGCGCTTGAGGACGTCGCCGAGGTTGCTGTCGCCGTTACGGTCGAGCTCCTCCCGGCCGTAGACCTGCTTGCCGGCCACCGAGTTGCGGCGCTCGTCCATGTCGCTGGCGCGGCCGCCGCTGATGGTGACCTGCGGCACCGGCTTGCCGTCCGGTCCCAATGCCGGCTTGGCGGGCGCGGTGTCGGTTTGTGCGTGGACTTCGGAGACGCCCAACAGGGCCAGGCAGGCGAGGGAGATCAGTTTGCTCATAGGCTGCACATTCTACCGGCAGCCCCGCCGGCCAAAAGGGCCGGCGTCCGATTTTTACTTTACGATACACACCGCCGCTCAGCCGCCTCCGCCCGGCAGGCTGATGCTGGCGCCGCCGGGTCCGCCGACGCTGCCGCCCATGCCACCCATGCCGCCCATGCCCTTGCGGCCGCCGCGATGCTGCTCGCCGCCCTCCTGCTTGTACGGCATGGCGCCGTTGTGGGCGCCCGAGTCCGGCACACGCTGCAGCTGCTCGGCCACCAGTTGCACCACCGCCTGGCGCTGCGTTTCATTCAAGGCATCGTTGACGGTCAGCCACCATTCGCGCAGCAGCTTTTCTTCCAGCGCGCTGGCGGTGGTTTCCTCGTCCACCGTCTTGGCCAGGTCGCGCAGCTCGACATTGGCGCCCTGCACGCCGGCCAGCGTGGCCGCCTGCAGGCGCTCGCGGCGGGCCTGGCGCTCGCGCAGCAGGTTGCGGGTCTTGGTTTCGGTCTGCTGCCACAGGATCTGCTGGTTGGCGTTGAGGTTGAGCGATTTTTTCAGCTCGGCCGCCATCGGCAGCATGTCCTCGGCACGGATGTCCATGACAGGCACCGCACGGGCCGGCAGCAGGGCCGCACTCAGCGCCAGCGCGACGGCCAGGCGCTGCAACGTGGAAGAGAAGTTAAGACGCATGTCGGCTCCATGGATAAAAAAAAGCCTGCGCTTGGGGCGCAGGCGAAAACCACTTCAGGGTAGAGAGAATTACGAGTTCAGTTTAGGTCGCGCCTCCCGCCGTTACAGGACTTCTTACAATTGCTTACGGTCGTGAGCGTGATAGATACACTGCGTACAAAACAGCAAAATTGACGTACCGCCAAGCGGGCGCTGGTGTGCTTCAAATGTCAACGCTCAGCGTTGTAAATTCTCGTAAAGGTATAAATCATTTCGCGATGGCTACCATGTTTGCCGATAATCAGGTTTATACTCGACTCAAGCGCGTTGAGGCGGGATGGCCCGCCGGTGACGGCTGCCGGCAACAGTTCGATAGGTGAAACATGGGCAAGAAATTAAAGAATTCTGGATTGGTCGGGCTGGGCGTGGTGGCCGGCATTGCGATCTCGCTGCAGTTTTCCGCCATGGCGCAAAAGCCGGTGGACCCGCCACTGCCGCTGGAGGAGCTGCGCCAGCTGGCCGACGTGTTCGGCCTGATCAAATCCGACTACGTCGAAAAGGTCGAGGACAAGAAGTTGTTGACCGAAGCCATCTCCGGCATGGTCGCCTCGCTGGACCCGCACTCCGCCTACCTGGACAAGAAAGCCTACGCCGAGCTGCGTGAAGGTTCGCAGGGCAAGTTCGTCGGCCTCGGCATCGAGATCGGCCAGAGCGAGGACGGCTATATCAAGATCGTCGCGCCGATCGAGGACTCGCCGGCCTGGCGCGCCGGCATCAAGGCGGGCGATCTGATCTCGCGCCTGGACAGCACGCCGGTCAAGGGCCTGAGCCTGGACGAGTCGATCAAGAAGATGCGCGGCGAGCCGCACACCAAGGTCAGCATGACGGTCCTGCGCAAGGGCGAGGCCGAGCCGCTGGTGTTCAACATCACGCGCGAGGAAATCCACCAGAAGAGCGTCAAGGGCAAAATGGTCGAGCCCGGCTATGCATGGCTGCGCATCTCGCAGTTCCAGGAGCCGACCGTGGATGACCTGGCAGCCAAGATTGTCGAACTGTACAAGCAGGACCCGAACATCAAGGGCCTGGTGCTGGACCTGCGCAACGACCCGGGCGGCGTGCTGCAGGGCGCGATCGGCGTGGCGGCGGCCTTCCTGCCGAAGGACGCGGCCATCGTCTCGACCAACGGCCAGCTGCCGGACTCCAAGCAGATCTTCTACGGCCGTCCCGAATACTACGCGCTGCGCAACGACGGCGACGCGCTGTCCAAGCTGCCGGCCGCGGTCAAGCAGGTGCCGATGGTGGTGCTGGTCAACACCGGTTCGGCCTCGGCCTCGGAAATCGTCGCCGGCGCGCTGCAGGACTACAAGCGGGCCGACATCGTCGGCACCCAGACTTTCGGCAAGGGCTCGGTGCAAACCATCCGCCAGCTGACCGCCGACACCGCCGTCAAGCTGACCACGGCGCGCTACTACACGCCGAACGGCCGCTCGATCCAGGCCAAGGGCATCGTGCCCGACCTTGCGGTGGACGAGAACGCCGACGGCGACGGCCTGAACGCGCTGCGCACCCGCGAGGCCGACCTCGACAAGCACCTGAGCAACGACCGCGACCAGGAAATCGCCAAGAGCAAGCGCGACGAGCTGGAAGAACAGCTGCGCATCGTGGCGCTGGAGAAGAAACGCAAGCCGCTGGAATACGGCAGCGCCGACGATTTCCAGTTGGCGCAGGCGCTCAACCACCTGAAAGGCTTGCCGGTGCAGTTGGCCAAGCCCGAGACCACCGTGGTGAAGGCGGAGGTCGAGGTCAAGAAGGATCTGGCCATCAAGAAGGAATTGGCCAAGAAATAAGCGGTTTTGATCCCCGACTCCAGCGGCGCCTCAAGGGCGCCGCTTTTATTTTCGCTGAACGTGCAGTCATTGTGTAGAATTTGCGTCATTACTGGCGCATGCCATTGCTTAATTTGAAAGTTTAACCATGAAACAAGCGGTCATCAGCGGTACCGGTCTCTTTACGCCAGCCCAGTCGATCTCCAACGAAGAGCTGGTGGAGTGCTTCAACGCCTACGCCGAACAGTTCAACGCCGACAACGCCGCCGCCATCGCGGACGGCACCGTCACGGCGCTGGAAATGTCCAGCGTGGCCTTCATTGAAAAGGCGTCCGGCATCAAGTCACGCTACGTGATGGAGAAGAGCGGCATCCTGGACCCGACCCGCATGGTCTCGCGCATCCCCGAGCGCGCGGACGAGGAACTGTCGCTGCAGGCGGAAATCTGCGTGGCGGCGGCGCGCCAGGCGCTGGACCGCGCCGGCCGCGTGCCGGCCGACATCGACATGGTGCTGGTGGCCTGCTCCAACATGCAGCGCGGCTATCCGGCGATGGCGGTCGAGGTGCAGGGCGCGCTGGGCATCGAGGGCTACGGCTTCGACATGAACGTGGCCTGCTCGTCGGCCACCTTCGGCATCCAGCAGGCGGTGGCGGCGGTGCAGAGCGGCCAGGCGCGCGCGGTGCTGGTGCTCAATCCTGAAATCACCAGCGGCCACCTGAACTGGCGCGACCGTGACAGCCACTTCATCTTCGGCGACGCCTGCACGGCGATGGTGATCGAAGCGGCCGACACGGCCAAGGGCGCGCACCGCTGGGAGATCGTCGAGACCAAGCTCAAGACCAGCTTCTCGAACAACATCCGCAACAACTTCGGCTTCCTGAACCGCTTCGACGAATCGGGCATCGGCCAGCCGGACAAGCTGTTCCGCCAGCAGGGCCGCAAGGTGTTCAAGGACGTGTGCCCGATGGCCGCCGACATGATCAAGACCACCATCGCCAGCGCCGGCCTGGAAGTGCCGCAGGTGAGCCGCTACTGGCTGCACCAGGCCAACCTGAACATGAACCTGCTGATCAGCCGCATGGTGCTGGGCCGCGACGCCGAGCCGGGCGAAGCGCCGGTGATCCTGGACACCTACGCCAACACCTCGTCGGCCGGTTCGGTGATCGCCTTCCACAAATACTCGGACGACATGGCGCCCGGCCAGCTGGGCGTGATCTGCTCCTTCGGCGCTGGCTACTCGATCGGCTGCGTGGTGGTGCGACGGGTCTAACTAGGCGCCGACGACGCAGTCGTCCAGTTCCCGCTCGACGGCCGCGAATGCGGCCGTTGTCGTTTCAGGGCCGGCGGCGGTGGCTTGTACGGACAGGAAGCTCAGGTTCTTCAAGCCTATCGTCGGCAGCAGCGCTTTGAGGTAGGGTTCGAGGAAGTCGGGCTGGCGGGCGCGCTCGCCGCTGCGGTAGCCGCCGGAGCTGACGGCGATGTACACCGGACGATCCGCCAGCGTGCCGACCTTGCCCTCCGGCGTGACGTTGAAGGTGACGCCGATGCGCACCACATGGTCCAGCCATGCCTTCAACACCGACGGCACCGTGAAGTTGTGCATCGGCGTGGCGATGACCACGTAATCGGCGTCGCGCAATTCGGCGATCAACCGCTCCGACAGCGCCTGCGACGACACAGCGCGCCCATTGCCAGCCCGCGCGCCATCCCGCATGCCGCCGCCCAGCGCCGACGCGTACTCGCCGTCGATATGCGGCAGGGGCTCGGCCCACAGGTCGCGCGTGACGATCTGCGCGGCGGGATGCTGCGTCAGAAGACGGTCCATCACGCGCTGGGACAGCCGGTAGCTCACCGATTGCTCCCCGCGCGGGCTGCATGTGATGTGCAGGATCTTCATGCCGCACCCGCTTTCAGGAATTTACCGAATCGCATCGCGCCGGTCAGCAGGCCCTCGCGGAAGTAGAAGCGCTGCGCCAGCGCGTTGGCCATCCCGGTGTCGAGCACCAGCTTGATGCATTCAGCGCGCTCCGCGTAGGCCGTCAGACGCTCCAGCAGCCGCGCGCCCCAGCGCTGGCCGCGCATCTTCTCGTCGGACACCAGATCGTCGACATACAGGAAGCGGCCGTACACCAGGTTCTCCTCCAGGCGGTATCCGGCCAGTGCCACCACTTCACCCTCGTCCCACGCGGCCAGGATGCGGTAGCCCTGCCCGCGCATGCGCGTCACACGGGTGACGAATTCATCCTCGGTCGCCAGGTGCGGGCGCAGTTGCTTCATCACCGGATAGCAAGCACGCAGCTGCTCCTCCGTTTCCACATCCTTCAGTTGGTCGTCCATGCTTGCTCCTTTTAAAACGCAATCTTATGGCGCCAATGGCATAATCCACAGAGCCATAAAACGACATCCCGACTAGGCCATGAAAACCAAGCCCGATTTCCTCCAACTTGACGACAACGCCGCCGAACCGCTCTACCGGCAGATCTACACCCGCTTCCGCAGCGCCATCGCCGACGGCCTGCTGCTGCCGGACGCCCGCATCCCGTCGGCGCGCGCACTCGCGCTGGAACTGGGCCTGGCCCGCGGAACGGTGGAAGCGGCCTACTCGCTGCTGGTGGCGGAAGGCTACGTGGAGCCGCGCGGCCAGGCCGGCACCGTGGTCACGCCGGCGCTGGCGCGTCATGCGGCGACGACAGCGACGGCGATATCGATGCCGGCGACGCTCCCCGCGCGAGCCCGGAAGGCGCCCACCGGCGCATCGCCGGCAACGGCATCGTCGAACCGCCCCTTCCAAATGGGCCTGCCCGCGCTGGACGCCTTCCCGCGCAAGGTGTGGGCGCGGCTGGCGGCGCGCGCGGTCCGCGCCACGCAGGCCGATGACATGGCCAGTCCGCCCTTCTTCGGCGAACCGGCGTTGCGCGCGGCCATCGCCACCTATCTGAACCTGTCGCGCGGCATCCAATGCTCGCCGTCGCAGGTGTTCATCACCTCCGGCTACCGCAACACGCTGGAGCTGATCACGCGCGCCCTGCTGCAACCCGGCGATAGCGTGTGGGTTGAAGATCCGGGCTTCCCGCCCACCAGCGAACTGCTCACGCATGCCGGCATGAAGCTGGCCCCGGTGGCGGTCGACGCGGAAGGCCTGGTGGTATCGCACGGCGTGGCCACCGCGCCGCGCGCCAGGGCCGCCGTCGTCACGCCGGCGCATCAATGCTCGCTATGCGTATCGCTGTCGCTGCCGCGCCGCCTGGCGTTGCTGGACTGGGCGGCGCAGGCCGACGCCTGGATCGTCGAAGACGACTATGACGGCGAATACCGCTACGCCAGCCGCCCGCTGCCGGCGCTGCAAAGCCTGGACCGCGATGGCCGCGTGCTGTACGCCGGCACCTTCAGCAAGGTGCTGTTCCCGGCGCTGCGGCTGGCCTACCTGGTGGTGCCGCCGGCGCAGGTGCCGCGCTTCGAGCAGGTCAGCAAAACCTTCGGCGGCGGCGGGCCTGTCCTGACGCAGACCATCGTCAGCGACTTCATGAACGAAGGCCACTTCGCCCGCCACATCCAGCGCATGCGCCGCCTGTATGCGGAACGCCGCCAGATCGCGGCGCAAGGCCTGGACGCGGTGCTGGGCAAGCACCTGCACATCGACCCGCAGCCGGGCGGCATGCACCTGATCCTGCGCATGAAGGGCCGCCACACCGACCGCGCCCTGGCCGAGCGTATGCGGCAGGACGGCATGGCGGCGCTGGCGCTGTCCGAACGCACGGTGCTGCCGCATGCGGCGTCGGCGCTGCTGCTGGGCTTCACCAACATCGACACGCCGCAGCGGGCGCGCGAGCTGGGCAAGCGGATACTCAAACTGCTTTGAACATGGCCTAGCTGGATAAGCCATTCTTGGCACTTCACGACTGGTCCATGCGCCGGCAGAATAACGCCATCCGCAACCAGCCAGGGAACAGTCATGAGCAAGCGCCTCGAAGTATTCAAGCATGCACCGGAGGCCTACAAGGGCTTCACCGCCGTCAAGCACTACGTCCAAACCTGCGGCCTGCCGGCCGAACTGGTGGAGCTGGTCTACCTGCGCGTATCGCAGATCAACAACTGCGCCTTCTGCATCGACATGCACACGCGCGACCTGCTGAACCAGGGCGTCAGGATCGACAAGGTGGCGCTGGTGCAGGTGTGGGAAGAAGCGGCCGCGCTGTTCAGCGACAAGGAGCGCGCGGCGCTGGCCTGGGCCGAAAGCGTGACCCGCGTCGCCCAGACCAATGTGCCGGACAGCGACTATCAAAAGGCGATCGCGGTCCTGAGCGAGAAAGAGCTCGCCGACGTCACGGTGGCCGTATCGCTGATGAACGCCTTCAACCGCTTCGGCGTCGCCACGCGCATGACACCGGCGGCACTGATCATGTGATCGGCGCGGGCATGATTGTGCTACGCTAGGGCTCCCCCACCCTGGCAGGAGCCCCGCACGCATGCCCCACAATATCAGCCTGATCACCACCATCGCGGCCGCATTGGGCTTCGGCCTTTTGTTCGGCTATCTCGCAACGCGCCTCAAGCTGCCGGCGCTGGTGGGCTATCTGGCTGCGGGCATCATCATCGGCCCCGCCACGCCGGGCTTCGTGGCCGATACCGCGCTGGCCGGGCAGCTGGCCGAAATCGGCGTGATGCTGATGATGTTCGGCGTCGGCCTGCATTTTTCCCTCGACGATCTCTGGGCCGTGCGGCGCGTGGCGCTGCCGGGCGCCGTGCTGCAGATCGCGGTCGCCACCGCGCTGGGCATGGCGCTGGCCCACTTCTGGGGTTGGAGCCTGGGTGGCGGGCTGGTATTCGGCCTGGCGCTGTCGGTGGCCAGCACCGTGGTGCTGCTGCGGGCCCTGGAGGAGCGCGGCATCCTCGATAGCTTCAACGGCCGCATCGCGGTCGGCTGGCTGGTGGTGGAGGACCTGGTGACGGTGCTGGTGCTGGTGCTGCTGCCGGCATTGGCCGGTTCACTGGGCGGCACGCACAGCGAAAGCCACGGCGTCACCGCGATGGGCGAAGCGAACCTGTGGACCACACTGGCGATCACGCTGGGCCAGGTGGGCGCCTTCATCGCGCTGATGCTGGTGGTGGGCCGCAAGCTCTTCCCGTGGATCCTGTGGCAGGTGGCGCGCACCGGCTCGCGCGAGCTGTTCACGCTGTGCGTGATCGCCGCCGCCGTCGGCATCGCTTACGCATCGACCTACTACTTCGGCGTCTCCTTCGCGCTGGGCGCCTTCTTCGCCGGCATGGTGCTGCGCGAATCCGAACTGGCGCACCGCGCCGCCGAGGAATCGCTGCCGCTGCGCGACGCGTTCGCGGTGCTGTTCTTCGTTTCGGTCGGCATGCTGTTCGAGCCGTCGATACTGGTCGAGCAGCCGCTCAAGCTGCTGGCCGTGGTGACCATCATCGTGGCCGGCAAATCGGTGGCGGCCTTCCTGCTGGTGCTGCTGCTGCGCTACCCGGCCAAGACAGCGCTGATGGTGTCGGCCAGCCTGGCGCAGATCGGCGAGTTCTCCTTCATCCTGGCGGCGCTGGGCCTGTCCCTGGGCCTGATGCCGGCCGAGGGACAGAGCCTGATCCTGGCCGGCGCCATCATCTCCATCGCGCTCAATCCACTGGTGTTCCGCGCCACCAAGCCGCTGGAGCGCTGGCTGGGCAGGAACGTGGCGCTGGCGGCCAAGTTCGAGCGCGCCGCCGATCCGCTGGCGGAGCTGCCGGCATCAGTGCCGCAGGAGCATCTGTCGGGACAGGTCGTACTGGTTGGCTATGGCCGCGTGGGCCGGCGCATCGCCGCAGTGCTCGCCGAGCGAGGCATTCCCTTCGTGGTGGCCGAGCAGAATCGCGAACTGGTGGACCAGCTGCGCAAGGACGGCGCGCACGCGGTGGCCGGCAACGCGGCGGAACCGGCGGTGCTGATCCAGGCACACATCGCACGCGCCGCGATGCTGGTGATCGCCACGCCCGATACCTTCCACGTGCGGACCATGATCGAAACCGCGCGTGCGCTCAACCCCAACATCAAGACCGTGGTGCGCACACACAGCGACGCGGAGGCGGAACTGCTGCGCGGCGAACGCGCGGGAGAGATTTTCATCGGCGAACAGGAGCTGGCAAAGGGAATGACCGAATCCATACTGACCAATATGGCCAAGGGCGGAGGCCACCATGCTCACTAGGCGCGCCTTGATGCGTTGCGCGGCGGCGTTGCCGTTGTCCATCATCGTTGCAGGCGCCGGCGCATCGCCGGCACGCGTGCAGCTGGATTTCCACAGCGCCTTCCTGATGAATCTACACCACTTCCTGTACAACCTGGGAGTGCATCCAGAGCTGGTGGAAAAAGTCAGCTGGACCGCAGCGCCATCCGCCGACGAGATGACCGCGCTGCGCAAGGCCGTCGCCCACTATCACGACAACTACGCCAAGCGCGACCCGCTGTTCGACGAACAGATGGCGTCCATCAAAACGGCGTTGAGCGTGGCCGACACGCGGCGCGAGGCCAGCGGCCTGGCGCTGCCGCCGCAACTGGCGGCAGCGCTGGACAGCGTAGCGCCGATGTACGCGCGCTGCATCTGGACGCAGCAGGACGCCAGCAACCAGCAATGGATCGCCGAAGCGAAGCGGCTCGACGAGCGCTATGGTGCGGAGGTCCAGGAAGGCATTGCCCGCTACTTGCAAGCGCCCTTCCCCCTCACGCCCATCCGGATCGACGTCGTGGTGGACACCGGCACGCGCCAGGGCGGCTACACCGACACGCAAACAGTGATCCCCAGCGGACGTCCCGACTATCAAGGCCTAGCGTCGTTGGAGATGGTGTATCACGAAATTTCGCACATCACGTCGACGGAAAAGCTGGAGAACGCCATCGAAGCGCGCCTCAAGGCCACGCAGCGCAATCCCGAGTCGGACCTGTGGCACGTGGTGCAGTTCTACACCGTCGGCACCGTGGTGAAGGACGCGTACAAACGCGATGGCATAGCCTACGAGCCCTACGCCGACAAGCGCGGTCTGTTCAAAGGCTACTGGGCATCGCTGCTACCGCCGATAGAAAACGAATGGCGCCCCTACATGAACGGCAAGCAGACCTTCGACCAGGCGGTGGCCCGCATGGTCGACCAACTGCCCGCCGGATAAGGCGACTTAAAGGCTGACCGCCAGCTCCGCGCCTTCCTTGATGGCGCGCTTGGCGTCCAGCTCCGCGGCCAGCGCTGCGCCGCCGATCTTGTGGAAGCGCGGCCATTTGGAATTGGCCTTGACCTCCTCTTCCGACGGCATCAACTCGGTCAAGCTGTCCTGCCCCGCGCAAACCACCACGTTATCCACCGACAGCAGGCGCTGCTCGCCGCCGATGGTCACGTGCAGGCCTTGGTCGTCGATGCGGTCATACTGCACGCCGGCCAACATCACGACGCCGTTGCGCGCGAGGACCGCGCGGTGCACCCAGCCCGAGGTCTTGCCCAAGCCAGCGCCCAGCTTCGACACCTTGCGCTGCAGCAGATACAGCTGGCGCACCGGCTCCGGCGCGGAGACGGTCGTCAAACCGCCCGGCGCGTCGCCCTTCATGTCCACGCCCCACTCCTTGGCCCAGACATCCAGCGCCAGCGGCAGCGGGTGTTTGGGATCGTGCAGCAGGTACTCGCCCACGTCGAAACCGATGCCGCCCGCACCGATGATGGCCACGCGCTTGCCCACCGGCGCCTTGTTCTGCAGGACGTCGATATACGACAGCACCTTCGGATGGTCGATACCCTCGATCGGCGGACGGCGCACCTTGATGCCGGTGGCGACCACCACGTCGTCGTAGCCGTCGGCGATCAGCTGCTCGCGCGTGACGCGCACGCCCAGCTTGACCTTCACGCCGGTCAATTCCAGCTTGCGGCGGAAGTAGCGGATGGTCTCGGCGAATTCCTCCTTGCCCGGGATCTGCATGGCGATCTTGAACTGGCCGCCGACGCTGTCGCTGGAGTCGAACAGGGTCACATCATGGCCGCATTCCGCCGCCACCGTGGCCGCCGACAAGCCGGCAGGCCCGGCGCCGACCACCGCCACGCGGCGCTTCTTCGCCGCCGGCGCGTAGACCAGCTCCGTCTCGTGGCAGGCGCGCGGATTCACCAGGCAGCTGGCGCGCTTGTTGGAGAAGGTGTGGTCCAGGCAGGCCTGGTTGCAGCCGATGCAGGTGTTGATTTCGTCGGTGCGGCCCTGTGCCGCCTTGACGACGAAGTGCGAATCGGCCAGGAAGGGACGCGCCATCGAGATCATGTCGGCGTCGCCGCGCTGCAGGATGCCTTCCGCCTCGGCCGGCATGTTGATGCGGTTGGACGCCACGACAGGTATCGTCACCTCGCGGCGCAGGCGGCCCGCCAGGCTGGCGAAGGCGGCGCGCGGCACCGAGGTCACGATGGTCGGCACGCGCGCCTCATGCCAGCCGTAGCCGGAGTTCAGGATGGTCACGCCGGCGTGCTGCAGCGCCTTGGCCACGGCCACCACGTCTTCCCAGGTGTTGCCGCCGTCGACCAGGTCGAGCAGCGAGTGGCGGTACATGATGATGAAGTCATTGCCCACTTCCGCGCGGATGCGCTTGACGATTTCCACCGACAGCCGCATGCGGTTCTCGATGCTGCCGCCCCATTGGTCGGTGCGCAGGTTGGTGCGCGCGCACAGGAACTGGTTGAGCAGGTAGCCTTCGCTGCCCATTACCTCGACGCCGTCGTAGCCGGCGTCGCGCGCCAGCCTGGCGCAGCGGGCGTAGTCGCGGATGGTCGCTTCGATGCCGGCCTCGGTCAGCGCGCGCGGCTTGAACGGCGAGATCGGCGACTTCTTCTCCGACGCCGACACCACGAACGGCTGGTAGCCGTAGCGGCCCGCGTGCAGGATCTGCATCAGGATCTTGCCGCCCTCCTCGTGCACCGCGCTGGTGACGCGGCGGTGGTTGATCACGTCGCCCTTGAAATTGAGCGTGCCGCCGAAGGGCAGCAGCCATCCGGAGCGGTTGGGCGAGATGCCGCCGGTGACGATCAATCCCACACCACCGCGCGCCCGCTCGCGGTAGAAGGCGGCCAGCTTGCCGTAGTTGTAGAAGCGGTCCTCAAGACCGGTGTGCATGGAGCCCATGACGACGCGGTTGCGCAGCGTCGTGAAGCCAAGATCGAGAGGGGCCAGCAGGTGTGGGTATGGTGAAGTTGTCATTATGGTTGTTAGAGTCAGACGTGGGGCATGGACATGCCCGCATTAAAACGCAAATCTCTAGACCTGGGCTTCTAAAGTCCCGGCTTCCGCTCCTGAATTTGGCGGAGGGTGCGGTAGCGCTCTTGTATTCTGCCACCCTTTCCCTTACGCTGGAACGATGATGCGATTCCTTTTGTTTTTGTTATTGGGTGTGGCCGCTCCAGTGATGGCACAGACACCCAGGCTTGAATTGCCCAAGCTGGAGGTGTCGGTCAACCGGGTGGAGCTCGATGCGCTGCACATGTACGAAGTGGACGCCACCGGCACGGTGGCGGCGCCACTGCCGAAGGTATGGCGCATCCTCACGGGCTATGAACGCATGGCGGAATTCGTGCCGGACATGGAGTCGTGCCGGGTTTTGTCACGCAACGGCAATGAGGTCATCATCGAGCAGTTCGGCGTGGCGCGCTTCCTGTTCATGACCAAGTCCATCCACCTGATCGTGCGCGCGACCGAGCAGCCGATGTCGTCGATCGACATCTCGCTGATCTCCGGCGACATGAAGCATTACGAATCGCATTGGGAATTGATACCGGTGCCCGAAACCGGCGGCACCAAGGTGGTCTACAGCGGCAAGCTGATACCGAACTTCTACGTGCCCGGCATCCTCGGCGCGAAGATGATACGCGGCGATATCGAGCGCATGATGAGCGCCGTGCTGGCGCGCCTCGATCGCCGCGAAGAGCCTAAATAATTAAGCTAAATACGTATCGCGGTCGCGCAGCTCCGCGAAGTTTTCCAGGCTACCGATCTTCACCAGCACCGGATTGAGACTCAGCTTGGCCTGCATGGCGCGCCAGGCGAACTGCCATTCCTGTTCCTGCGCTTCGGCCGCGGTCTTGGTGAAGGCCGCGCCCAGGGCTGCGCGCGTGCCGTATTCCACCGCGCCGTCGATGCCCGCCCAGCTGGGCAAGGTGCGCTGCACCGCGCGGTGCAAACGCTCACCGAATTCCTCGGTGTTGTGGATGACCAGGCAGCTGTCCGACGAGAACAGCTCGAACAGCTTGCGGTCCCAGACTTGCGAGAAGCTCAGCGTCAGGCAGCTGTTGGCCGGGGTCAGGATGAACTGGCCCTGGGTCAGCGCCAGTTCCAGGTCTTCGCGCACGCCGTAGCGATACAGGGTCGGAGGGCGTTGGTAGTCGTGCATATCGGTACTCTATTCTTTACAAAGTTATTTGGCCGGGCGGCGCACATGGCGGTGCGCGCGCATCGCCGCCGAGGCAATGAAGATCTCGCGCAGCAGGTAGAAGAAGCTGCCGATCAGCGCCAGCATCGCCACCACGAACATGCCCGCGATGTACTTGTCGAGCGAGATGTTGGTGATATCGCCCCAAAACAGCATCGCGATCACCAGGCAAATCAGCAGCCCGCAGGCGGTCGACAGCGTGATCGAGACGTTGATCAGGTGCGACCTTCGGTAGAGCACATCGAGTTCGTTCAGGTAGGCGTCGCTGTAGCCGATATCGAGCCGGTCCTCCAGCACCCGCGAACGGTCGATGATGCGCGCCAGGCGGTTGGTCAGCACCACAAGATTGGTGCAGACGCCGGTCAGCAGGAACACCGGCGCGATCGCCAGCTGGATGATGTGGCCGATATCGCCGACTTGTATATTCATGGATGCGTAAGGACTGGAATTATCGATAGTGTATCAGCCCGCGCCGGATGTACCCGAATTCCGGCCCGGCTCAGGCGAATCCGCGCGTCTGCTTGAACTGCTCGGTGGCGCCCACCAGCGCGCGCGAGATACCCTTCTCCATCGCACCATGGCCGGCGTCCGGCACCATGGTGAGCATCGATCCGGGCCAGGCCTGGTGCAGCCGCCACGCCGACACCGGCGGGCAGATCACGTCGTAGCGGCCCTGCACGATCACCGCCGGCAGGTGGGCGATGCGGTCGACGTTGCGCAGCAGCTGGTCCTCGCTGAAGAAGCCCAGGTTGGCCATGTAGTGCGATTCCAGCCGGCCCACGCCCAGGTCCAGCGTGTCGGACGGCGGATCCTCGGCCTGCGGCATCAGGAACACGCGGCGGCCCTCGAAGCGGCTCCAGGCGCGCACCGCCGGCCAGTGGATGGCCGGGTCGTCGCTCATGATGCGGTCGACGTAGGCCTGCAGCAGGTTGCCGCGTTCGGCCGGCGGGATAGGCGCGACGAATTCGGCGTGCACCTCGGGATGGAACCATTGCGCGCCGTGCAGGAACCAGTCGATTTCCGCCTGCGTGCACAGGAAGATGCCGCGCAGGATGAAGCCCAGGCAGCGCTCGGGATGCGCCTGGCCGTAGGCCAGCGCCAGCGTCGAGCCCCAGGAGCCGCCGAACACCAGCCACTGCTCGATGCCGAACATGGCGCGCAGGCGCTCGATGTCTTCGATCAGCAGCTCGGTGGTGTTGTTGCGGCACTCGCCCAGCGGCAGCGACTTGCCGGCGCCGCGCTGGTCGAACAGGATCACGCGGTACTTTTCCGGATCGAAGAAGCGCCGGTGCTGCGGCGACAGGCCAGCGCCCGGCCCGCCATGCAGGAACACTACCGGGATGCCCTGCGGATTGCCGACCTCTTCCCAGTAGATGGTGTGCAGGTCGTCGACCGCCAGCATGCCGTGGCGCGACGGCAGGACGGGCGGAAACAGGGGCGAAGTCGGGTCGAACATGGCTATCCTTTAAGCATCGATAGCAGATTGTACGAAAAAAAAGCCAGGATCGCGAACGATCCTGGCCCGAGGCTACCGCAACACGCCGCTTAGGACATGTGCTGGCCGCCGTTGATGGCGATATTGGCGCCGGTGACGAAGGCTGCCTCATCCGACGACAGGTAGGCAACCAGGCCCGCCACTTCTTCCGGCTTGCCCAGGCGGGCCATCGGAATCTGCGGAATGATCTTGGTATCGAGCACCTCCTGCGGGATCTCCATCACCATCTTGGTGCCGATGTAACCCGGCGAGATGGTGTTGACGGTCACGCCCTTGCGCGCCACTTCCAGCGCCAGCGCCTTGGTGAAGCCGTGCATGCCGGCCTTGGCGGCCGAATAGTTGGTCTGGCCGAAGGCGCCCTTCTGGCCGTTGACCGACGAAATATTGATGATACGGCCCCAGCCGCGTTCCACCATGCCGTCGCAGACCGGCTTGGTCATGTTGAACACGGAGTCCAGGTTGGTGGCCATGACGGCGTCCCAGTTCGGCTTGTCCATCTTCTTGAAAGTCATGTCGCGGGTGATGCCGGCGTTGTTCACCAGCACGTCGATCGGACCGATATCTTTGACGATCGCGGCGACACAAGCCTGGGCCGAATCGTAATCGGCCACATCGCACGGGTATGCGCGGAAATTAAAGCCCTGGTCGCGGGTAGTGGCGAGCCATTGCTCGACCTTCGGATTGCCAGGGGAATACGTGGTGACTACGATATAGCCCAGTGCCGACAGTTTGAAACACACTGCCTCGCCCAAGCCACCCATGCCGCCGGTTACTAATGCAACTCTTGCCATTTTTCGTCCCCTCTTAAATTGACACCAAAAATCGTCTGACACCGCGCCGGGACCTGCCCGGCGCGGCACTGCTGCTGCGGATGCTACGGATACGGAATGCTTATGCGCGCTCGATCGCCAGCGCCACGCCCATGCCGCCGCCGATGCACAGCGAGGCCAGGCCCTTCTTAGCGTCGCGACGCACCATTTCGTGGATCAGCGTGACCAGGATGCGGGCGCCGGATGCACCGATCGGGTGACCGATGGCGATGGCGCCGCCGTTCACGTTGATCTTGCTGGTGTCCCAGCCCATTTCCTTGTTCACGGCCACGGCCTGGGCGGCGAAGGCTTCGTTGATTTCCATCAGGTCCAGGTCGTCCGGGGTCCAGCCGGCCTTTTTCAGGCACAGCTTGGTGGCCGAGACCGGGCCCATGCCCATGAAGGCAGGGTCCAGGCCGGACGAGGCGTAGGCCTTGACCTTGGCCAGCACGGTCAGGCCCAGTTCCTTGGCCTTGGAGGCGGACATCATGATGACGGCGGCGGCGCCGTCGTTCAGGCCGGAGGCGTTGCCGGCGGTGACCGTGCCATCCTTGGCGAAGGCAGGACGCAGGCTCGACAGCGCTTCGATGGTCGAACCCGGCTTGACGTATTCGTCGGTGTCGAACACGATGCTGCCTTTTTTCTGGACGATTTCCAGCGGCAGGATCTCATCCTTGAACTTGCCGGCCTTTTGCGCGGCTTCCGCCTTCAGCTGCGAGTTCAGCGCGAACTCGTCCTGCTCGGTGCGGGAAATCTCGTATTTCTTCGCGACGTTCTCGGCGGTGGTGCCCATGTGGTACTGGTTATAGACGTCCCACAGGCCGTCGACGATCATGGAATCGACCATTTTGAAGTCGCCCATGCGGAAGCCGTCGCGCGAACCGTTCATCACGTGCGGCGAAGCGCTCATGTTTTCCTGGCCGCCAGCGATGATGATCTCGGCATCGCCCGCCTTGATGGCCTGGGCCGCCAGGTGGGTGGCCTTCAGGCCGCTGCCGCACACGTGGTTGATGGTGAAACCTGGAATGGTGTTCGGCAGGCCGGACTTGATGACGGCCTGGCGCGCAGGGTTCTGGCCGACGCCGGCGGTCAGTACCTGGCCGAGGATGGCTTCGCTGATCAGGTTGGGATCGATACCGGTCTTGGCCAGCAGACCCTTGATCACGTGTGCGCCCAGTTCGGAAGCCGGCGTCTTCGCCAGGCTGCCGCCGAATTTGCCGACACCGGTACGGCCAGCGGCCACGATAACTACATCATCCATTTGACTCTCCAATGCGCCGGCCGGGGCCGGCTTAGTTTAGCAACAACTTTAGCAACAACGAACTTCGATAATACGCTTCGACGGCCAGGCCGTGCTGGGTTTCGATTGTGCGTCGCCGCGAGAACTTTCCCGAGGGTGACAGGATTCCTCAAGCAGCATCCGTGCCAATGATCAGCGCTGGTTGGGCACTCATCGTAAGCGTCGCACATCGTGGCATCTTTGACATGCGTCAAACGCCACGCAATCATTTTGAAGAAACAGTATCAATAAGTCACGATAATAATTTGATACCGTCCAGGGTGCTGGCGCACTGTTCGCGTATCACGTTGACGAAGTCGAGTACGTAGGCCTTCTGTTTCTGCGCCTCGGGCACGGAAACGAACAGGTCGCTCCACAGGCCCTGCTCGCCGACCGGCCTGGCGATGACGTAGTCGTAGTCGACATAGTTCTTGATCGCCCAGTTCGGCAGCGCGGCGATGCCGCGGCGGCTGGCCACCAGCTGCAGCACCGCCACCGTCAGCTCGGCGGTGCGGCGCTCGTAGTGGATGTGGGCCGGCTGCAAGACTTCGCGGATCAGGTCGATACGGGTTTCCGGCACCGGATAGGTGATCAGCGTTTCGCCCTCGAAATCGGCGGCCAGCAGGCGGCGCTGGGCCGCCAGCCGGTGTTTCTGCGCCATCACCACCAGGATTTCAAAGCGGAACAGCGGGAAGGTGGCGAACTCCGGGCCGTAGTGCGAGCCGATCACCAGGTCGGCGGCGCCGCTGCGCAGCAGCTCGGCCGGTTCGCTGTGGAAGCCCGAGACCAGGTCGATCTCCACGTCCGGCCAGCGTTTGCGGAATTCATCCATCACCGGCATTAGCCAGTCGAAGCAAGTATGGCATTCAAGCACCACGCGCAGCTGGCCGGTGTCGCCCTGGGTCAGGCGCGCCACTTCGCGCTCGGCCGCCTCGATTTCCGGCAGCAGCAGGTCGGCCAGCTTGAGCAGGCGGGCGCCGGTGGCGGTAAACCCGATCGGCACGGATTTTCGCTCAAAAAGCGGCCCGCCGTAGCGATCTTCCAGCAATTTGATCTGATGCGACAGGGCCGACTGCGTCAGGTTCAGCAGTTGCGCGGCCCGTACCAGGCTGCCGGCGGAGCGTAATGCACTCAGGGTGCGCAGGTGGCGTATCTCTAGCATGGTCTATTAAATCTTTTCATGTGAAGCCACAAAATCTTTCGTTTTGATTATAGACCGGATTGCCGCACACTTTATAACATCAATATTAAATGCGGATGACATCAAAATGACAACATCGAATAAACCCATCCAAAGCCACGTCCCCGGCTTCCCGCGCATCGGTGCGGCGCGCGAGCTGAAGTTCGCGCTGGAGGCCAACTGGCGCGGCGAACTGCCGGACGCCGGCCTGGAAGCGGTCGGCCGCGACCTGCGCGCGCGCCACTGGGCGCTGCAAAAGCAGGCCGGTCTGGATTTCGTGACCGTCGGCGATTTCGCCTTCTACGACCAAGTCGCCAACCACATCCAGCTGCTGGGCTGCGAGCCGGCACGCTACGGCTTCACGGCCGGGCAATCGCAGCTGAGCCGCTACTTCGCCATGGCGCGCGGCGACGGTGGTAACCATGAAGCCTGCGGCCACGACCACTCGCACGACGGCCAGCCGCACGCCTCGGCCGCGCTGGAAATGACCAAGTGGTTCGACACCAATTACCACTACCTGGTGCCGGAGTTCACGGCGGAGACCGCCTTCTCGCTGGCCTGCGAGCGCCTGTTCGACGAGGTGGCCGAGGCGCAGGCGCTGGGCCACGCGGTCAAGGCCGTGCTGCTGGGACCGTTGAGCTTCCTGTGGCTGGGCAAGGCCAAGGACGCCGGCCTGGACCGCCTGGGCTTGCTGGACCAGCTGCTGCCGGTCTACGGCCAGGTGCTGGACCGCCTGAAGGCGCAAGGCGTGCAATGGGTGCAGGTCGACGAGCCCATCCTTGGCCTCGACCTGCCGACGCCGTGGCGCAGCGCGTTTGAAAACAGCTACTGGCAGTTGAACCAGGTCGGCGTGCCGCTGCTGCTGGCCACGTATTTCTCGCCGCTGGAGGAAAACCTGAGCCTGGCCTGCCGCCTGCCGGTGGCCGGCCTGCATATGGACGGCGTGCGCGCGCCACATGAACTGACCAGCATCGCCGACTGGCTGCCGGTGCACAAGGTGCTGTCGGTCGGCATCGTCGACGGCCGCAACATCTGGCGCACCGACCTTGACGCGGCGCTGGCCACGCTGGCGCCCATCGCCGACAAACGCGGCGGCAAGCTGTGGTTGTCGACGTCGTGTTCGCTGCTGCACGTGCCGTTCAGCCTGACCGCCGAAACCGCGCTCGACCAGGAAATCAAATCATGGCTGGCTTTCGCGACTGAAAAACTGGACGAGTTGTACGTGCTCAAGCAGGCTCTGCAAGGTCACCACGACACCGCCACCGTCGACGCGCTGGACGCCTCGCGCGCCGCCATCGCCAGCCGCCGCGCCAGCCCGCGCGTGCACCAGGACGCCGTGCGCGAACGCATCGCCGCGCTACCCACCGACGCCGACCGGCGCCGTTCGCCATTCGCCCAGCGCCAGGCCGAGCAGCGCGCACGCTTCAAGCTGCCCGACTTCCCGACCACCACCATCGGCTCCTTCCCGCAGACGGCCGCGATCCGCGCCGCCCGCGCAGCCTTCAAGCGCGGCGAGCTGAACGCCGGCGACTACGAGGCCAGGATACGCGAGGAGATCGCCTACGCCGTGCGCCGCCAGGAAGACCTGGGCCTGGACGTGCTGGTCCACGGCGAAGCCGAGCGCAACGACATGGTCGAATATTTCGGCGAGCAGCTGGACGGCTTCGTCTTCACGCAGCTGGGCTGGGTGCAATCATACGGCTCGCGCTGCGTCAAGCCGCCCGTGATCTACGGCGATGTCAGCCGCCCGAAAGCCATGACGGTGGACTGGACCGCGCACGCGCAAAGCCTGACCGGCAAGCCGATGAAGGGCATGCTGACCGGCCCCATCACCATCCTGCAATGGTCCTTCGTGCGCGACGACCAGCCGCGCGCGCGCACCGCGCTGCAGATCGCGCTGGCGATCCGCGACGAGGTGGCCGACCTGGAACAGGCCGGCATCGGCATCATCCAGATCGACGAGCCGGCCGTGCGCGAAGGCTTGCCGCTGCGCCGGGGCCGCTGGGACGAGTACCTGGACTGGGCCACGCGCGCCTTCCGCGTATCGGCCAGCGCGGCGGCCAACGGCACGCAGATCCACACCCACATGTGCTACGCCGAGTTCAACGACATCCTGCCGCAGATCGCCGCCATGGATGCCGACGTCATCACCATCGAGACCAGCCGCTCGGACATGGAGCTGCTGAACGGCTTCGGCCGCTTCCGTTATCCGAACGAGATCGGCCCCGGCGTGTACGACATCCACTCGCCGCGCGTGCCGGGCCAGGCCGAGATGGTGCGGCTGCTGCACAAGGCCAGCGCGGTGATCCCGCCGGCCAACCTTTGGGTCAACCCGGACTGCGGGCTGAAAACGCGCGGCTGGGCGGAAACCGAAACCGCGCTGCGCAACATGGTGGCCGCCGCCCGCCAGCTGCGTGAAGAGCACGCGATCTACTGACCGTCCCATGGCGGCGGCCTGCCGGGCCGCCGCCATCCCGCATTTTTACTGGCCCAGTACGGCGCCAGCCCTCCCCATCCGTCGTTTTCCACAGTAAAATGCTCGTGCCTGCGCATGCGCGCGAGGTTAACCCTCTAATACTGTCGCCCATGTCCAAGAGCCTGTTTCAAAAGCCCATAGAAATTAAGATTTCCACCGTAGTCGCCGTCTCCGCCATCCTGTCCACGCCGGACCGCCTGGCCCTCGATGCCGCGCTGGCCGAAATGACCGGCGGCACCACCGATTTCTTCGAAGACGACCTGACCGTGATCGACGTCGCCGCCCTGCCGGCCGGCAGCGCACCGATCGACTGGGCCGGCATCATCGCCCTGCTGAAAAAATACCGCTTGAATCCGGTCGCCGTGCGCAACGCGCCGCCGTCCATGGCCGCCGAGATCGCCGCCCACGGCCTGAGCATCGAAACCGCGACCAAGCCGCGCGACGAGCAGGAGGCCGCGCCCGCACCCGCCAAGCCCGCGCCAGCCCCGGCTGCGGCCGCACCGGCCCCGGCAGCAACGGCCGAAGGCTTCCCCGGCAACGCCGGCGTGATGATCATCGACACCCCGGTGCGCGCCGGCCAGCGCATTTACGCGCGCGGCTGCGACCTGATCATCACCGCCGTGGTCAACAACGGCGCCGAGATCATCGCCGACGGCAGCATCCATGTGTACAACACGCTCAACGGCCGCGCGCTGGCGGGCGCTTCCGGCAACCGCGACGCGCGCATCTTTGCCATGACGATGTCGCCGGAGTTAGTGTCGATTGCCGGCGTTTACCGCACATTTGAAGACGGCTTCCCGGCCGAGTACGCGCGTTCTCCTGCGCAAATTCGCTTGGTCGGCGACCGAATCGATATACTATCTGTCAATTCTGCAAACCGCGCTTGACTAGCAACTCTCTAAAAAGGACTTTTTTGTGGCGAGAATTATTGTTGTAACGTCCGGTAAGGGCGGTGTCGGTAAGACGACTTCCAGCGCCAGCTTCTCCACCGGCCTGGCCATGCGCGGTCATAAAACCGCGGTCATCGACTTCGACGTCGGCCTGCGCAACCTCGACCTGATCATGGGCTGCGAACGCCGCGTGGTGTACGACCTGATCAATGTGATCAACAAGGAAGCCTCGCTGACCCAGGCCCTGATCAAGGACAAGCACTGCGACAACCTGTTCATCCTGCCTGCGTCGCAGACGCGCGACAAGGATGCGCTGTCCGAGGACGGCGTGGAAATCGTGCTGCACGAGCTGATCAACATGGGCTTCGAGTACATCATCTGCGACTCGCCGGCCGGCATCGAGCACGGCGCGCTGATGGCGCTGACCTTCGCCGACGAGGCCATCATCGTCACCAATCCGGAAGTATCGTCGGTGCGCGATTCGGACCGCATCCTCGGCATCATCCAGGCCAAGTCGCGCCGCGCCCAGACCGGCGGCGAGCCGGTCAAGGAGCACCTGCTGATCACCCGC
The DNA here is from genome assembly GCF_040362985.1 of Duganella caerulea. Taxonomy (NCBI): domain Bacteria; kingdom Pseudomonadati; phylum Pseudomonadota; class Betaproteobacteria; order Burkholderiales; family Oxalobacteraceae; genus Duganella; species Duganella caerulea. Next base: position 555,935 of record NZ_BPWJ01000005.1, read on the forward strand.
TACTCGCCGAAGCGCGTGGAAGCGGACGAAATGCTGTCGTACGAAGATGTGCAGGAAATCCTGCGCATTCCACTGATCGGCATCATTCCGGAATCGGAATCGGTGCTGCACGCGTCGAACCAGGGTAATCCGGCGATTCACTTCAAGGGCACCGATGTTGCGGAAGCCTACGAAGATGTGGTGTCGCGCTTCCTCGGCCAGGAACTGCCGTTGCGCTTTACCACCTACGAGAAGCCTGGCCTGCTGCAGCGTATTTTCGGGAGCAAGTAACCATGGCCCTGCTTTCTTTCCTGTTCCCGCAAAAACCGAAAACCGCCACCGCGGCCAAGGAGCGGTTGCAGATCATCATCGCGCGCGAGCGCAATGGCCGCAGCGGTCCGGACTTCCTGCCGGCGCTGCACAAGGAGCTGATCGAGGTGATTTCGAAGTACACCAAGGTCAACGCCGACGACATCAAGATCTCGCTGGACCGCCAGGGCAACCTGGAGGTGCTGGACGTGAACGTGGTGCTGCCGGACGCGTAATCAGACCGGCTGGGCGATCCCGGCCGTCACCAGTTCCTGCGCCACCTTGGCGCAGGCATCCACATGCTGGTAGCCGATCTGGCTGAAGGCCACGAAGCCGATCCCGGCCGAGGCCAGCTGCCCGGCGAACGGCACCAGCTTGCTGGCCTGCCGCGCCACCGACTTCATGCCGGTGCGGCGCAGCAGTTGCAGCACCACCTCCCGCGTCACCAGCTTGCCCACCAACATGCCGCCGACACCGATCGCGGCCTCGTAGGCGATCAGCCGGAACTTCGGCTGCATGCGCTCGATCTGCTGCGCCGTCAGGCCGAACTCGTGGTTGATGTCGTCGATCAGCAGCGCGAACAGGCGCAGGTCGGACACCACGTCCAGCCCCGGTATCGGCACCGCCGCCACGCCGGCCGAGACCATCGCGCGGCGCCGCACCAGCTTGCGGCAACGCTCGCGCACCGCCTCGATGTCGCGGGGGGTGCCCGGTACTAATGTCCAATTTGTGTCTTTTTTCAGTCCCATGCGTGCTCCCGGCTGCGGCTAGACTTTCTTTCCCTTTTTCAACTTCTTCATTGAATTCGGCGTTTTTCCAGTGTACCGTGTAATGGTTGTGCAAGTGCGCACGGTGTTTTGACGAGTTGCCTCCGAGTAAATATTAGTGTCTCAAGAAAAATAATTAGCCATTTTGCTAACTTTTTTTGTAAATCTCTGTTATATTTGAAGTGACTTCTCCTTAACATTTTCCTACAGGCAGTTGTATGCGAATCGCCGTATTAGACAATGACCGTGGCCAGGCCGATCTGATCTGCCAGGTGCTGACCTCGGCGGGCCATATCTGCCATAGTTTTCAGAGTGCCAAGGACGTGCTGGCGCAGCTGCGCAAGGACAGCTACGACATGCTGATTCTCGACTGGCAAGTGGTCGATCTGGGCGGTGCGGAAGTGTTACGCCGGGCCCGCGAAAAGCTGCCCGACAACGCCCCGGTGCTGTTCCTCACCACCAGCTCGGGCGAGGACGATATCGTGGCCGGCCTGGCCGCCGGCGCCGACGATTACATGATCAAGCCGCTGCGCCGCAGTGAAATGGTTGCACGTGTGCAAGCGTTGTTGCGGCGCGCCTACCCGGCCCAGAACGGCGCCGAACAATTGCAATTCGGCCAATATGTGTTCGAAACCCGGCCCGGCCGCTTGTTGATGGACGGCATAGTGTTGGATGTGACCCACAAAGAGTTCTACCTGGCACTGTTATTTTTCCGCAACATCGGACGGCCGCTGTCGCGCGCCTACATCCATGAGGCGGTGTGGATACGCGAGACCGCCGTGCCGTCGCGGACCATGGACACCCACGTCTCGCGGGTTCGCAACAAGTTGCAATTGAAACCGGAAAACGGATTCCGCCTGGTACCGGTCTACAGCTACGGCTACCGTCTGGAAAAACTGGGGGCCTGATCAGGCCGCCGATATGGCTGGTACGCCGTTTGGGCTATGGGCAGATGCCGGCAAGTCAGGGATACTACACGGTATAATGTCCGCTAACTCAACGCACGGACCCGAAATGCAGCTGCTTGCCGTCGGCCTCAACCACAACACCGCCCCTGTCTCGCTGCGCGAGAGGCTGGCGTTCGCCCCTGAGCAATTGGGCCAGGCGGTGGTGGCGGCGCGTTCCTGGTTCGAGCGCATTGACCATCGCGGCAGCGACGAGGCGGCCATCCTGTCCACCTGCAACCGCACCGAGCTGTACGCGGCCAGCCGCGTGCCCGATTCGCTCGACGCCGGCGCCCACTTCCTGGCCGATTTCCACAAGCTGAACTACGCCGAACTGCGCCCGCACCTGTACCTGCTGCCGCAACACGACGCCGTGCGCCACACCTTCCGCGTCGCCTCCGGGCTCGATTCGATGGTGCTGGGCGAAACGCAGATCCTCGGCCAGATCAAGGACGCGATCCGCACCGCCGACGAGGCGGGCGGCCTGGGCACTTACCTGCACCAGCTGTTCCAGCGCTCGTTCTCGGTGGCCAAGGAAGTGCGCAGCACCACCGAGATCGGCGCGCACAGCGTGTCGATGGCGGCCGCCGCCGTGCGCCTGTCGCAGCGCATCTTCGACAAGATCGCCGAGCAGAACGTGCTGTTCATCGGCGCCGGCGAGATGATCGAGCTGTGCGCCACGCACTTCGCGGCGCAGAACCCCAAGTCCATCACCATCGCCAACCGCACGCTGGACCGCGGCGAAATCCTGGCGCACCGCTTCGGCGGCCGCGCCATCCGCCTGGCCGACCTGCAGGACAAGCTGCACCAGTACGACATCGTCATCTCCTGCACCGCCTCGTCGCTGCCGCTGATCGGCCTGGGCATGGTGGAGCGCGCGATCAAGGCGCGCCGCCACAAGCCGATGTTCATGGTCGACCTGGCCGTGCCGCGCGATATCGAACCGGAAGTGGCCCGCCTCAACGACGCCTTCCTGTACACGGTGGACGACCTGGGCAAGGTGGTCCAGACCGGCATCGAGAACCGCCAGGCGGCCGTGGCCCAGGCCGAGGCCATCATTGAAACCCGCGTGCAATCCTTCATGCACTGGATCGACGACCGCGCCGTGGTGCCCGTCATCCAGAGCCTGCATGAAAACGGCGAGGCGCTGCGCCAGCTGGAACTGGAACGCGCGCGCAAGATGCTGGCCAAGGGCGAGGATATCGACGCCGTGCTGGAAGCCCTGTCCAAGGGCCTGACCGCGAAATTCATGCACGGCCCGCAGCAGGCGCTGCACCGTGCGCAGGGCGAGGAACGCGCCCACCTGGCCGAGCTGCTGCCGCAGCTGTTCCGCGGCCGCCGTTAGCGCCACTGCCCTGCCCGCGCGCGCCACGCCGCCGCGCACCCTCCGCCGCCCCGCCGCGGCATCTGCCTCAACCCCTACACCGAATACGCTATGAAACCATCCATGCTGGCCAAGCTCGATCAACTGGCGAACCGCCTGGTCGAACTCGATGAATTGCTGATGTCCGAAGGCGCGACCAATAATATGGACGCCTACCGCAAGATGACCCGCGAGCACGCCGAACTCGGCCCGCTGGTGGCGCTGTACAAGTCCTACCAGGAAGCCATCGGCGACCTGGACGCCGCGCAGGAGATGCTGGGCGATCCCGAGATGAAGGACTTCGCGCAGGACGAGATCGAAGCGGCCAAGGCCCGCCTGGCGGAGCTGGAACTGGAGCTGCAGAAAATGCTGCTGCCCAAGGACGCCAACGACGAGCGCAACATCTTCCTCGAGATCCGCGCCGGCACCGGCGGCGACGAGTCGGCGCTGTTCGCCGGCGACCTGCTGCGCATGTACACCCGCTTCGCCGAGCGCAACCGCTGGCAGGTGGAGGTGGTGTCGGAATCGCCGTCGGACCTGGGCGGCTACCGCGAGGTGATCGTGCGCCTGATCGGCAACGGCGTGTACGCCAAGCTGAAGTTCGAATCCGGCGGCCACCGCGTGCAGCGCGTGCCGGCCACCGAGACCCAGGGCCGCATCCACACCTCCGCCTGCACGGTGGCGGTGATGCCGGAGGCGGACGAGGTCGAGGACGTCAACATCAACCCGGCCGACCTGCGCATCGACACCTACCGCGCTTCCGGCGCCGGCGGGCAGCACATCAACAAGACCGATTCGGCCGTGCGCATCACCCACCTGCCGACCGGCATCGTGGTCGAGTGCCAGGACGACCGCTCGCAGCACAAGAACAAGGCGCAGGCCATGAAGGTGCTGGCCGCGCGCATCAAGGACGTGCAGCTGCGCGAGCAGCAGTCGAAGGAGGCGGCCACCCGCAAGAGCCTGATCGGCTCGGGCGACCGCAGCGAGCGCATCCGCACCTACAACTACCCGCAGGGCCGCATGACGGACCACCGCATCAACCTGACCTTGTACAAGCTGGACTTCATCATGGACGGCGACCTGACCGAGCTGACCAACGCGCTGGCCGCCGAGCACCAGGCCGAGCTGCTGGCGGCGCTGGGCGACTAGGCCGGAGTTAACACCGGCCTAAGGCTGAAGCGACAACTTTGTGCGAGAATTGCCCGCTACTCCCATCGCCATCTAACCGGATCACCCCATGATACATACGCGCTCCCTGCTGCTGTCCATCGCCATCGCCTGCTTCGGCGTGATCGGCGTCGCCCTGTATTTGCAGATCGGCCTGGACATGCTGCCGTGCCCGCTGTGCGTGATCCAGCGCTACCTGTTCATCGCCATCGGCATCTGCTGCCTGTTCGGCGCCTACGGCAAGCCCAAGCTCGGCGCCGGCCTCGGCCTGCTGGCCGCGCTGGGCGGCCTGTACACCGCCGGCAAGCACCTGTACATCCTGGCCCACCCCGGCCTGTCGTGCGGCATCGACCCGATGGAGACCTTCCTCAACAAGATCCCCACCGCGACCTACCTGCCCGTCCTGTTCCACGCCGACGGCCTGTGCGAGGACGCGCTGGCGCCATGGTTCGGGCTGTCGATTCCGCAGTGGTCCTTCCTGAGCTTCGGCCTGTGCACGCTGGGCCTGGCCTGGCTGCTGATCCGCCGCGCGCGTTGATGATCACCGACCTCAGCGCCATCGCCGCCGGCGTCACCCTCGGCGCGCTGCAAGTGCAGTCGCTGCTGGACCCGCTGGACAACCGCGTGCTGCTGTGCCACGCGCTGGGCCTGTCGCGCGTGAGTTTGATCACCCAGTCCGAGCGCGAGCTCGACGCCGAACAGGCCGCGCGCTTCGCCGCGCTGGTGCAGCGCCGCCTGGCTGGCGAGCCGGTGGCCTACATCGTCGGCCAGCGCGAATTCTTCGGCCTGCCGTTCGAGGTCAACGGCGCCGTGCTGATCCCCCGTCCCGACACCGAACTGCTGGTCGAGCTGACGCTGGACCGCCTGCCGCCGCAAGGCCGCGTGCTCGACATGGGCACCGGCAGCGGCGCCATCGCCGTGGCGCTGGCGCACACCCGGCGCGACGCCGCCGTCACCGCGCTCGACGTCAGCCCGGACGCGCTGGCCGTGGCGCGCCGCAACGCCGCCGCCAACGGCGCCCAGGTCAACTTCCTGCAAAGCGACTGGTACACGGCGCTGCAAGGCCAGCCGCCGTTCGACGTGATCGCCTCCAACCCGCCCTACATCGCCAGCGGCGACCGCCACCTGTCCGAGGGCGACCTGCGCTACGAACCACCCGGCGCGCTAACCGACCACGCCGACGGCCTGTCGGCGCTGCGCATCATCGTCGCCGGCGCCGCCGCCCACCTCAAGCCGCAAGGCTGGCTGCTGATGGAGCACGGCTACGACCAGGCCGCCGCCGTGCGCCAGTTGTTAACCGATCAAGGTTACAACGAGGTGCAAAGTTGGACAGACCTGGCCGGCATCGAGCGCGTCACCGGTGCGCGAGCGCGCTGACACCTTTTCCTCATCTGCGGTATTCTGGCTTTCGGGCCCCTTCCGGCGGTATTTGATAAACTAGCAAGCGATCTTCGACTCCGGTCAACTTTGGGCCGGCGCCGACGCGATTGTCCGTTTTCGGTTAATCTCGCACCTCACGCTTTGATGCAACAGTTGCTGCACTACGAAAGGAAGATCCAATTGTCCAATCTATTGACTCGCCGCCTGGCCTTGCTGGCCCAGCCAGAGCACCGTCCGGTGCTGGGTGGCTTGCGTGGCATCGAACGCGAAACACTGCGGGTGGACGCGCGCGGCCATCTGGCGTCGACGCCGCATCCGGTGGCCATGGGCTCGGCCCTGACGCATCCGCAAATCACCACCGACTACGCCGAGACGCTGCTGGAGTTCATCACCCCGGCCGAGGCGGACATCGCCACCACGCTCGACAAGCTCGACGGCATCCACCGCTACGCCTACAGCAAGCTGGGTGACGAGCTGTTGTGGAGCCAGTCCATGCCCTGCCAGCTGCCGGGCGAGGACGAGATCGAGATCGCCTGGTATGGCACCTCCAACATGGGCACGCTGAAGCATGTGTACCGCCGCGGCCTGGCGCTGCGCTACGGCAAGGCCATGCAATGCATCGCCGGCATCCACTACAACTACTCGCTGGACGAACGCCTGTGGCGCGTGCTGGCCCAGCATGAAGGCAACGAGAAGCGCCTGTCGCCCAAGTCCTTCCAGTCCGAAGCCTACCTGGCGACGATCCGCAACTTCCGCCGCTACAGCTGGCTGTTGATGTACCTGTTCGGCGCCTCGCCGGTGCTGTCGAGCGGCTTCCTGCGCGACCGCCCGCACAAGCTGGAGACGCTGTCCGACGACACGCTCTATCTGCCCTACGCCACCAGCCTGCGCATGAGCGACCTGGGTTACCAGAACGACGCGCAATCGGGACTGAGCCCACATGAGAACTGCCTGGACAGCTACGTCGCCACCCTGACCAAGGCCGTCAACCAGCCGTACGAGCCGTATGCGAAGCTGGGCATCAAGCGCGATGGCGAATGGATCCAGCTGAGCACCAACGTGCTGCAGATCGAGAACGAGTACTACTCCACCATCCGCCCCAAGCGCGTGATCCAGACCGGCGAGCGGCCGATCCAGGCGTTGTGTGCGCGCGGCGTGCAGTACATCGAAGTGCGCTGCATGGACGTTGACCCGTTCGAACCGGTCGGCATCAGCGTGCAGACCGGCCGCTTCCTCGACGCCTTCCTGATGTTCTGCGCACTGGAGGAAAGCCCGGTCATCCCGCCGGAGGAAAGCCTGCGCCACACCGAGAACTTCGCCCGCACCGTCAAGGAAGGCCGCCGTCCGGGCCTGACGCTCACCAGCGACGACGGTGAAATCAATCTGCAAGCGTGGGGCCTGCAACTGCTGGAGCGCATCCAGCCGGTGGCGGCGCTGCTGGACGCGCAGCGCGGCGACACCGTGCACGCCGACGCCATCGCGCAGCAGGCGGCCAAGCTGCGCGACGCCGAATTGACGCCGTCGGCCAAGGTGCTGGCGGCCTTGCGCGCCAACGGCAAATCGTTCGCCACCTTCGGGCTGGCGCAGAGCAAGCAGCACGCGGCCTACTTCCGCAGCCATCCACCGAGCGCCGAGGAAGCCGCGTACTTCGACGGCTTGGCCGCCGTCTCGCTGGCCGAGCAGGCGGAGATGGAAGCGGCGCCGCAATCGAGTTTCGACGATTACGTGGCCGCCTACCGCGCCAGCAACCTGTGCCACTCCAGCATGGACTGCGACTGAACCGGGAGCCGGCTTGCTCACCTTCTACAACGAACTGCACGCGCAACATCGCGGCCGCTACGAGATCTTCCGCGGCGAGATGGTGCCGTGCTTCGAAAAGCCGGAGCGTGCCGACTCGGTGCTGGCGGAGCTGGGACGGCGCGGCTTGGGCAAGATCGTCACGCCGCATGGCGTGCCCTTGATGTCGCTGGAGCGCATCCACACGCCGCGCTACCTGCACTTCCTGCGCGGCGCCTGGAACGAATGGCTGGCGCTCGATCCGGCCAACGCCGGCAAGGATGCCTTCCCATCGGTGTGGCCGGTCCGCACGCTGCGCGACGACATCGAGCCGGACGACTTCTGCGCCAAGCTGGGGTTGTACTCGATGGACAACGGCACGCCGCTGACCGCCGGCACCTGGACCGCCGCCAAGACCGGCGCCGATTGCGCGGTCAACGCCGCGCACGCGCTGCGGCTGGGCGAGCGCGGCGCCTTCGTGTTGAGCCGTCCGCCGGGACACCATGCGGGCGCTGACTTCTTCGGTGGCTACTGCTTCCTCAACAACGCCGCGCTGGCGGCGCAGCACATGCTGGACGATGGCGCGCGCAAGGTCGCCATCCTCGACATCGACTACCACCACGGCAACGGCACGCAGAGCATCTTTTATCATCGCGACGACGTGCTGTTCATCTCCATCCACGCCGATCCGCGCAGCGAGTACCCGTTCTACCTGGGCCATGCCGACGAGCGTGGCGAGGGTGCGGGGCTGGGCTTCAACATGAATTTACCGCTGGCGGCGGGCAGCACGGCGCAGGCGTGGTTCGCGGCGCTGGAGACGGCCTGCATCCGCCTGGGCAGCTTCGCGCCGGATGCGCTGGTGGTGTCGTTGGGCGTGGATACGTTCGCGGGCGATCCGCTGTCGCGCTTCCTGCTGCAAAGCGCCGACTACCTGAAGATCGGCGAACGCCTGGCCTACCTGAACCTGCCGACCGCCTTCATCTTCGAAGGCGGCTACGCGGTCAAGGAACTGGGTACCAACGTCGTCAACGTCCTCGAGGGCTACGAGACCGCGCTTTAATACACGTCGCGGCGGTAGCGGCCCGTTTCGCGCAGCTCGTCGAGGGCGGCGCTGCCGATGATTTCTTCCAGCGCCGCATCCACGCCGCCCGCCATGCCTTCCAGGCTGCCGCAGACGTAGACCACGGCGCCGTCGGCGATCCAGCCGCGCAGCTGGCCGGCCTTGGCGCGCAGGCGGTCCTGCACGTATTGGCCGCCGGCGTCGCGCGAGTAGACCAGGTCCAGCTCCGGCAGATATCCTCGTTGTTGCAGGTCCTGGATTTCGGCGGCGCAGATGCCATCGAATTCGCGCTGACGTTCACCGAACACCAGCCAGTTGCGCCGCTGTCCGCCAGCGGCCCGCGCGCGCAGGTGCGACCGCAAACCCGCCATGCCCGAGCCATTGCCGATGTAGATGGCCGGTTGCTCACCTTCATGCATGTCGAACGCCGGATTGGCCACCAACCGCACGCGCACCTCGTCGCCGAGTTGTGCTTGCGCCGTCAGCCAGCCGGAGGCCAGCCCCATGCCCTCCTCGTTTTTTACCTGGCGCACCAGCAGCTGCACACAGCCATCCGCCGGCAGCGACGCGACCGAGTAGCGGCGCGCGGCCTGCCCTGGCGCGTAATGGCCGGGCCACACGTCGAGCAAGGCGCCGGGACGCCAGTCGGCGCCGCCATCCCTCGTCAGCGTGATTTCATGCAGCTCACCGCCGATGCTGCCGGGGTTGAGCAATTCGCGCCGCGCCAGGCGCCAGCTGGTGTAGTCGCTATCCGGCGCCGTGGTGGACAACGCATCCTGCGGCGCCTCGCCGCCGATGCCGGCCAGCTCGCGCAAGGCGTGCGACCAGCGGGCCAGCGCGCCGGCATCGCCATTGTCGACTTCAATGATCGGATGCAGCGGCCGCGCGCCCAGCACGCGCAGGCGCGTATCCAGCGTCCGGCCAAAGCCGCAAAACTGCAGGTAATTGCGGTCGCCCAGCGCCAGCACGGCGTACTGCAAATGCGCCAGCTCCTCGGCGGCGGCGTGCAGCAGGCGGCTGAAGCGGCGCGCGGGATCCGGCGGTTCGCCTTCGCCAAAGCTGCTGGCGACGAACAGCACGCGGCGGTAATTGCCCAGCAGCGGAGGCGTGAGCTTTTCCAGCGATTGCACATGCACCGCCACGCCGGCCTTTTGCAGCAAGGCCGCGCTTTGCAACGCCAGCCGCTCGGCCGATCCGGTCTGGCTGGCGTAGGCCATCAGCACCGGATCGGCGCTGTCGCTGCTGGCGGTGCCGGCCAGCTTGGCGCGTTCGGCCAGCGCGCTGCGCTTCTGGCGACGGCGCTTCAGGTACAGCATCCATCCGGTGATCGCGAAGCCCGGCAGCGACAGGCTGGCGAAGAACATGAACAGGCGTCCCGGCAATCCGAAATAAGTCCCGATGTGCAGCGGATAGAACGTGGTCAACGCGCGCGCCGCCACGCCCATTTGCGCATACGGCTCGTGCTTGACGATGGCGCCGGTCTGCTGGTTGATCGACATGCGGCTGCGCGCGCGGATGTGCGTCGCGTCACCGTCCAGCCACAGCACCTGCAGCGGCTGCGTCGCGCGCTCGGGCGGACGCAGGACCACCGTCTTCCATCCCGGCGCCTGCTGCTGGAAGGTGGACCAGGCCAGCGTCAGGTCGGCGGCTTCGGCGCGCTTGGCTTCCTTGGCCATCTTGGGCTTGGCCACAGCCGCCGCGCGCGGTGGACGGCTCACGCCCGCCCAGCCATCGACCGTATCGCGCACCACATCGAAGCTCCAATACACACCGCTGACGGTGAAGACCAGGTAGGCCGCCAGCGCCCAGGTGCCCGCCACCGAGTGCAGCCCCCACAGGAAGGAGCGGCCGGTGAGGCGCGTGTCGAAAGTCAGCCAGGTGCGCCAGTCGAGCGCGCGGCGCGGCCAGCGCAGATACAGGCCGCTCAACGCAAGCCCCATCAGGCACAAGGCCAGCCCGCCAACCACCGGACGGCCATCGTCGCGCGGCAGCAGCAGGAAGCGGTGCAGCGATTCCACCCATTCGAACACGCCGTCATAACGCAGGGACGGCAGCATGGCGCCGCTGTACGGATCGACGAAGACCGTCTCGCCATGCTTCTCGCCCGGCGCCGGCGCCAGCGTGACGCGCGCGGAGGCGCCCGGCTCGGCGTACACGGTGATGCTGCTGATGCGCGCCTCGGGATGCGCGCGCTTGACCGCTTCGGCCACCTGCGGCGGCGCCACCATGGGCGCCTGCCGCGCCGCCACGCTGGTCACGCCAGGATTAAGCAGGTCCAGCACCTCGTCGCGGAACGCGAGGATGGCGCCGGTCAGGCCGATCACGACCAATACGGTGCCGGCGGTGATGCCGACCAACCAGTGCAGCTGGAACCAGAGTTTTTTCACAAATCGACCTTCAAGCGTCACGCGCGTCCATATCAGCAGTCATTCTACCAGTTAATAAGAATCATTATCAATTGCTGGAGTGGCTTGACGCCCAAAAATGTCGCAACCATACTTGTCGAATGAATAAACCTCTGCCCTGGGCCGACGACACGCCGCGATTGAGCCTGTGGTGCGCCGTGCTGTTCTGCTGCTTCAGCGCCGTGCTGGCGGCGGTGTACCTGCGGCCGCAGCTCGCCGGCCTGCTGTGCGTGCTGCCGGTGGCCTCCTACCTGATGCTGGGTGTTCAGATGGGCATGGTGTACAGCGTCGGCTGGTCGGTGCTGGGGCTGGCGGTGGCGTGGCTCAGGCCAGGCAATCCGGCCGAAACGCTGCTCGGCGTCGGCGCCGCCGTACTGGCGGCGGGGGCGCTGGCCCACCTGTTCGCGCTGCGTCGCGCGGCGCTGATGGCGGCACTGCGCCGCACCGCCTCCCCCGATCCGATCACCGGCCTTCACAACCACCTGTACCTGGAATCGATCTTCGGCCAACTCACGCGCAGCCAGCGCGGCAAGCCGCCGACGGTGTCGCTGATGCTGATCGCGCTGGCGCCGGGCGCTGGCGATGCACAACTGGTGCAGGCCTCGCGCCAGATCGAGGAAGTGTGCCGCCCCAGCGACTGGGCCTTCCGCTTTGGCGACAATCGCCTCTGCGTGCTGGTGCCGTGGGTGACGCAGGTGCAGGGACAGCAGATCGCCGACCGTCTGCTGGCCGGCATCAACGCACAACAAGCCAATGCCAAACTTGGCCTGGCCCGCTGGCCGGACGACGCGCCGGCGCTGGCGGCGCTGCACAAAATCGCCGAGCGCAACCTGCAGGGTTAGCGCAGGAACGGTCCCCACACCGGCTGCCGCACATCGCCATCCTGCGCGGTGAGCCGCTGCTTCACGCGGCCATCCACCGACACCACCATCAGCGACTTGTGGCCGGCCGCCTCGGTGGAGTAGATGATGTACTTGCCGTTCGGCGCGAAGCTGGGCGACAGGTCGTCGGTGCTGTCGGACAGCCGCGTTTCCTGTCCGGTGGCCAGGTCCATCACGTACAGCTGGTAGTTGCCCTCGCGGCGCGAGATGAAGGCCAGCGTGCTGCCATCTGGCGAAATGCGCGGGCTGATGTTGTAGCTGCCGCCGAAGGTGATCCGTTTGGCGTCGCTGCCGTCCGCGTTCATGCGGTAGATCTGCGGACCGCCACTGCGGTCGCTGACGAAGTAGATGCTCTGGCCATCGGCCGAGAACTGCGCCTCGGTGTCGATGGAGGCGCCGGCGCCGTCGGAGATGCGATGCAAGCCGCCGCCGTTGGCGTTGACGGTGTAGATCTGCGTGTGCCCATCCATCGACAGCGACACGGCCAGCTTGCCGCCGTCCGGCGCCCACGCGGGCGACGAATTGCTGCCCTTTTCGTTGGCGACCACGGTGCGCGCCTGCGTGGCCAGGTTCTGCACATACACCACCGGCTTTTTCTGCTCGAACGAAACGTAGGCGACCTTGCTGCCATCCGGCGACCAGGCCGGCGACATGATGGGGTCATTCGACACGCGGGCCGTCTGTTCGCCCTCGCCGTCGATATCGGCCACGGCCAGCTTGTAGCGGCTGCCCTCCTGCTTGATGTAGGCCACGCGTGTGGAGAACGCGCCGGGCACGCCGGTGAGCTTGAAGAACACATCGTCGGCGATCTTGTGCGCCGCCAGGCGGGCCGCCTGCGCCGGCACCGACTGGTCCTGGCGCGACAGCTGGCTGGCCTTGACGGTGTCGAACAGTTTGTAGCGCACGTCGTAGCGGCCATCCGCCAGCGCGGACACGGTGCCAACCACCAGCGCATCGGCGCCCTTGGCCTTCCAGCCGGCGTAGTCGATGTTGTTGACGTCATTGACGGTGCCGGCGTCGATCACATTGAACAATCCACTGCGGCCCAAGTCGGCCTTGATGATGGCGGAGATCTGCTGCGGCGCCAGGACCTCATCGGCAAAGCCGGCGACGGCGACCGGGATCTGGTTGCTGCCAACGCCGCTGATTTCAATCCGCATCTGCGCCTGCGCGCCATGCGCGATGACGGCAAGGGCCAGGCCGGTATAAAGCAGGTAGTGACTCGGTTTTTTCATAGCATTCAATTTGTTCGTCCAACGATAAATTATCGGAGTAGTATCCAGTCTTGCATCCCTGAAGGCGGCCCCGCGCCGCCACGATTGTTGTTCCTTCATCCGAAAGGTGACAGAAATGGACAATTCCCTAGGCAAGAATGCGCACATCGACCGCTGGCAGAAGAACCGCCAAAAGGCTTTCAAGATAGTACCCGAGGATGGCAAGACCTTACGCTATCTGGGCAAGGATTTCCACGTTTTTCCCAACACCTTCTGGCCCTACACGGACAGCCAGCCGTTGGTGCGCGCGCTGCGCGTGAAGGCGGGCGACAGTGTACTTGATGTCGGCACCGGCTCCGGCGTGATCGCGATCTTCGCCTGCTACGGCGGGGCGTCGCGCGTGCTGGCGGTCGACATCAACCCCGCCGCGTTGAAGAGCGCCCGCCACAACGCCGAGGCGCACGGCTTCGGCGACATCATGGAGGTGCGCTCATCGAGCCTGTTCGACAACGTCGGCGACGAGCAGTTCGACGTCATCACCGCCAACCTCCCCTTCCGCAACAAGGAGGCGCATGACGTGGTCGCCCGTTCGCAATGGGACACCGACTTCCATACGAATACCAGGTTCTTCGAGCAGGTCGGCAAATACCTGAAGCCGGACGGCCGCATCTACTTCGCGCATTCCAATTTCGGCGCGGTGAAGGAAGTGCGCAAGCTGGCCAAGGAGAACGGCTACAGCATGCGCCTGATGGCCAGCGTGCGCGCCGACGAGACCAAGGAGTTCTACGCCTTCCTCATCAAGCGGTCGCCTCAAGCCAAGCCGGTATGAACGACGTGTACAAGACCATCGCCGGCCTGCGCGAGGTCGCGCATGCGCCGTGGCGCCTGGAGGTACGACGCGTCGCGGTCATACTCAGCAACTCGCGCTCGGGGTCCAGCCTGATCAAGCATGTGCTGGCGGAGCATCCCGACGTCGCCTCGCTCGACGGCGAGATGGAACCCTACCTGCCGCTCACGCACAATGGCTTCGGCATGAACTCCGACAGCGACGCCATCGACGCCCTGGCCCAGCCGGACGCGCTGGCCGACAATCTGTTCGCCGACCTCACCGTCCCCGGTCCGGGCCTGCAGCCGCTGGATCAATTGAAGAGCCGCTGGCGACGGCGCCTGCTGCTGCAGTTCCCGCTGTGCTTCATCGAGGCCGGCCAACTGCGCAAACTCGACGCGGCGCTGGACGAAGCCATGCGCGGCAAGCAGCACACCGACGCCACGCTCCACCGCGCGATCTTGACGGCCGTGTTTCGCGACGAGCCATGGCGCATGAATTTCTACGACATGCAGTCGTCATCGTCGCTGCGCGATTTCGGCCTGGGTGCCAGCGGCTACTACGACGAGCCGTTGAAGATCGAGGAACCGCCCTTCGTGCTGCCGCGCGGCTTCCGCCGCGCGTTCACCATCGACGATGCGGCCCACAAGGTCCTGCTGTTCAAATCGCCGAGCGACGCCTACCGCATCGGCATCCACGAGCAGCTGTTCCCGCGCGCCGACATCCAATACATCCACCTCAGCCGCGGCTACGCGCAATCGGTCAATGGCTTGATGGACGGCTGGCTGTCGCCGAAGGGCTTCTTCGCGCAGGACCTGGCGCGGACCGGCACCACGCTGCGGATACGCGGCTACTCGGACGCCACGCCGTTCGGCCAGCGCTGGTGGAAGTTCGACCTGCCGCCCAACTGGCGCCAGTTCACCCAATCGCCCCTGGGCGACGTCTGCCTGAACCAGTGGCTGGCATCGCACGAAGCGATCCTTGCCAGCCGCGTGCCGATGCTGCGCCTGGGGTTCGAGCAGTTCATGGAACGTCCGGCGGCGCAGCTGGAACGCATCGGCGCATGGCTTGGCCTTCCCGACCTCTCGCTGCCCGCGCGGCTGCCCGTCACGATGGCCACCGACATCCCCACGGCGCAGCGCTGGCGCAAACGCGAACAGGCCTTGCTGGACATGGGCCGGCGCCCGCCGGTGCGGGCCATGATGGAGCGGCTGGGCTACACGATGGATCCGGAATCATGGACTTGACCAATCACTTGCTGGTGCCGTTCCTGATCGGCCAGCGCCGCGACGGCCTGCGGCGCGTCGCAGAACTCGACCGCCACCACTGGGACGTCGTCGACGTGCCGGATTTTACCGAGACCTCGCTGGCCGATCCGAACGAGAAGCTGCGCAGGATGGGCCGCATCTATGCCGGGTTGGCGCAGCGTGTCGAACAGGTCGTCGAAGCGGGCAAGGTCCCGGTCAGCATCGCCGGCGACTGCATGTCCTCCCTGGGCATACTGGGCGGCCTGCAACGGAGCGGACATGCGCCGGAACGGATCCTGTGGCTCGACGCGCATGGCGACTTCCATACCTGGGCAACCACGCAGACCCAATACCTCGGCGGCATGCCGCTTGCCATCCTGGTGGGACGTGGCGATCGCCGCAAACATAATCGCGACGCCATCGGCGCGATGCTGGCGGCCATCGGCGTCACGCCCTACCCCGAGCGGCAGGTGATCCTGTCCGATGCGCGCGACCTTGATCCGGGTGAGCTGGAGGCGGTGAGAAGCTCCGGCATCGTCGTCTGCCCGATCGACCGGATCGGCGAGCACCTGAGTTCTGACGAGCGCCTCTACCTGCACTTCGACAGCGACGTGATGGACGCCGAATCGGAAATCCCGGCGCTGAAGTATCACGTCAAATCGGGACCCAAGTACGCCGACATCGCCGCGCTGTTCCGTTCACTGCGCGGGCACAACATCGTCGCGGTCTCGGTATCGGCCTGGCACGAGGAAAAGGACCACGACAATGCGGCGGCCCGTGCTTGTTTGGCGCTGCTGCACGAATTAAAGCCACAAGACGGACGCTAAATAGGACGCACCACGCGCTCGACCACGCGGTTCCAGATGTGCATTTTCTTCAAGTGACAATTCAATAGATTGTTGGCTATGGCCCACGTGTAAAGTGGAAAAAAAACCAACTTCCAAAAGTCGGAACCGACGTTGATTGTTCCGGGCAGCCTCCATTTTTTTTATCGCGAATTGGATTGATATCCAGACGCCATTCAAACCGAATGGCGAATCTACTTATAGGTGACTCATTTAACATCTAGCGAAGGACAATGACGTGGCGATCTTACAAGAAAGTGGCGCGAAACAGCTTCTTTTTTTACGCGCATTGCATCTTTTTGGACGAAGCTTGTGGCGGGCCGATACCGTGCTTGACCAGGCAGATGTGTCACTTATTCATGCTTCGATAAGGTGGAACGGCAAGAGCTGGCTATTATTCGACCACAGCCGCAACGGTACTTTTGTTGACCAGAAGGTAGTCGTACCGAACGGCTGTGTTGAAATCAGCGAAGGAAAGACCATACATTTTGGAAGTGACAGGCGACGCAGTTGGACTGTCATCAATCTGGATCCGCCACGTCCGCTGCTGTTACCTCTAGATTCTCTGCACCAGCCAATCAGCTTACGGGAACTGCATTTTTTGCCCAGCGTGGATGAGCCGGAAGTCATGATATTTTTGGATGACGGCGGGCAGTGGCTATGGGAGGACGATACGGGCATCTATGAGCTAAGGGATGGCGACGTGCTGACCTTGGGGCGGCATTCCTGGCGGTACATCAACGGCATGTCTGCTGAAGAGACCGTCAAGCTCGATGTCGGCTTGGCACGCGAACCGGTGAAGATTTTGTTTTGTTTTGATGTCAGCCAGAACGAGGAGCACGTTGAGCTGCGCATTCAGACTGGTCGGGGCGAGGCGGTGCTGGGTGAGCGCAGCCATCACTACGGCATACTGACGCTGGCGCGCCAGCGCCTGCTCGATGCACAACGAGGCTTTGATGTGCGTAGCCAAGGGTGGCTGGCAACTGAGCGCCTTGCCGAAATGCTGAGGCTCGAGCCCAAACATTTGAATATGCAGCTGCACCGCGCGCGTCATCAAATCAGTACCGCGCTTCCTGCTGAACGCTGTTGGGAGCGATTCATTGAGAGGCGGCGCGGTGAATTGCGCTTTGGTGATTTCAGCTTCCAGATTATGCGGGGTTCCCGGTTGGAGGCCAGGTTCGATCCGCTTCAAACAGTTCCGGGATAATTCCGCGATAGTTTGCCGCGCCGCTTATTTTGTTGGTAGTTATATGCATAGCCGAGCCCAATAATATTGGCCGTTATCCCGCGTTGATCGCTGTTATTTGACGTGGTTGAGTGCCAATTGCGGCCTGAGTAAAGTCTGTCTTTATGACCGGACTTCGCCAAGGCCGCATTGTCATCTCATTCTCCTCTATTAGCTGGCTCCATCGTTGCCAGCATCGCTCAACGTCACTACCGTGTGCTTGAGCTATTGGGCGAAGGAGGATTCGGCCACGTATTCAAAGCGCGGTGTCAGGAGGACGGTGAACTGGTGGCTATCAAGTTTCCCAAAGCAGACCAGGACTCCCGTCAATTAGACGATGAGATTACACTTTACCGGCAATTGGCGCACCCACAACTGGCCGCCTTATTGGATTGGGGCGCGCACTTCGCTGTATTCGAATTGCTCCATGGCCGCACGCTGCGTGAGCATCTGATCAAGGAAGGGGCGATTGCCGCGATCGCCGCGCGCGCGCCGATGTTGCATGTCCTGGAGGCGCTGGCTTATCTACATGACCGCGGCGTCGTACACTGTGACGTCAAGCCGCATAACATTATGATTGTGGATGAGGGGGCCAAGCTATTTGACCTCGGTAGTGCGCTGATGATGGCCCCGGGGACGCCAGGCGGCAGGCTGTTTTCTCCCGCTTATAGCGCACCGGAACAATTACTCGGCGCGCCGCCGAGCACCAAATTCGATTTATATGCCTGGGGACTGGTGTGGCTCGAATGTCTTGCTGGGCAGCCGGTGTTCGCCGGCCCAAACGTGGAACGATTGTACCGGCAACAGATCGCCGGTGATGAGGTGCCGCTGCCGGCCCCGTTGATCGGGCACCCGTTGGGCGAGTTATTGCGGACAGTATTGCATAAGGATCCCCGTCAGCGCGCTGGTGATGCCCAACAGCTCTATCGGCAGCTGCTGGACATCAACTTGCGGGATCTTCCGCGCGGCGTCGGCGTTGACACTTACAGATACGACCAGTCCACCCAGCCTCTGCCAGTCCGTTCCGACGTGACGGGATAGTTGGATAGCGCCGGCGGCGCTCCCGCGACGTCCTCCAGGTAATAATAGTTCGCTGGATTGAGGCCGGAAATTGACGAAATACGCCGCACCAAAGGCCGCCACGGCAGCGTGCTTGTTCGGTTAGGTCCGCCGCCCATTTTGTCGAACGTAGCATGATTCTTGTGGATCGCTTCGCTCAACTCGGCTGACTTGGTCTGCACTGCACACGGGGTTTCAAACAAGGTGCCCCAGTCGGACAGATGTTCCCGCGCCATTTTGTAGATCAGTTCCGGTACCGGGTCCACGCTGGGATCGGCTTTGCTGGCATCGTACATGCCGTCCGATGTCCTGTTGCCTGTTACTGTACCGTGCCGTCCCCGGCAAGCATAAAGCTGATAGCCCTTGGGTTGCGTGCGGCCGGCCTGGAGCTGCAGCGGGTCGGCGCGTTGATTGTGGTCGGCTAACGTTTTCCACGTCGTCCCTAGTTTGAACGGCGGTTGGTCTTCCTGGCACTGGCGCGCGTTGGGCCGGGGGACCAGCGCCATGAAGCCGGCATCAAGGCGTCCCCCCACATGGTCCCAGGCATAGATACCGGTGAAATTGAGGACGTTCGGGGGCAACTGGGTCAGGATGCCATACCATTCGCCTGAACCGGGAACGGGGTCGATCGCAAAGATGTTGACGGTAACGTCCCGGCG
This sequence comes from Duganella caerulea, assembly GCF_040362985.1. Classification (NCBI taxonomy): domain Bacteria; kingdom Pseudomonadati; phylum Pseudomonadota; class Betaproteobacteria; order Burkholderiales; family Oxalobacteraceae; genus Duganella; species Duganella caerulea. The sequence continues at coordinate 575,041 of NZ_BPWJ01000005.1, forward strand.
ACCATAGGCGTACAGGAACCATGCGGCCATGATACATTCAGCCGCGCCCCGGCTATGGCCTATCAGATTGTATTGCTCGGCGCCGCTGGCGGCCGCAAGATTGGCGCCGTGCAGGGCGAGGGCGACGGCGGCCCATCCATTAATCTGGCTTGGGTAGGAGAACTGGTTACCGCCTGAATACGGCTGGGTGTACTTGAGCAGATCGGGTGGCACTTCGAGCGGGCCGTCAAGCTTGAGCGGCTCGCTATCGTCCCGAGGGGAGGCCCAATCGTTTTCACCGACGCCGCGGACGCTGGCGCTGGCACGACCGGGCTGGAGCGTACCCGTGATTTCCTTGTGGATGCGAACCGGGATGTAGCCGGTGTCCGGGGTGTAGATGTCGCGGTCGCTTTCCTTGCGCGACTTTTCTCCCTCATCGCGGGTGCAGGCAGTGCCGCTGAAGCAAACGGTATAGACAGACATGCTGGCGTCCTTTCTGGCAATGGCTTAATCGAAGCCGGCCTGGCAATCCCATTGAGCGACCGGCGACAGGATGTGGCAGATGGATGGATGTGGATGCTGCAGCCCCGCAATCACGTTGAAGAATCCTCCCGCGAAGTCTGGATGGCTTGGTATCGGTCCGTGGTACATGCTGCGTTGGATGGGCTGAGCCTGGTCCGGCATGGAGCGGCGCACAGCTGTGTGGTGGTGGCGTGTCTTCATGATGTCCTCGCGTGGATTGATTGGGGGGCGCGTGACGCATCGAAATTCCACCGGCGCCTGGCCAAGGCCGCCGGCCGGTGGAACCCCGTCCCCCCGGTCAGACCGAACGGGGACGTGCGTCAGCGCGCAAACATGCGCTTACAGCAGGGCGCCCGCGACTTTGGCAGCATATGGGGCGACGGTGGAGGCCACGCTCTTCAGCGTATCCCACCAGCCCGATGCCTCGATGCCGCTGGCGTCGGAGATGGCGCCGCCGCCGGCCATGGTGCGATGCACAGGGCTGGCCTGCATAGGCATGCCGATGTGCTGTTTGCTCGAAAACTCATAGTTCGCTTTTTTCATGATGATTCTCCAAAGTGAGGTTGAAATATGGCTGGATTTCTCCACGAGGGCCTCTTGAGGCGGACCAGCCGCCACCTCCGCTGCTCCCCCGTGTCTTCCTGCCCGGCGCAATACGCCGGATATCAGAAGCTGGTTGCCGCCCAGGCTTTCGGATCGCCTATCGTCACGGGCATCACGTCGCTCACGTCTATCGTGTAGCGCACGATGCGCCATGCGCGCTGATCGTTCTCGGGATCGAAGAAGGCCAGCTTGACGTCCCAGCAATCGGAATCGAGACGGCAGAAGGGGCTCTTCTCCACGGCGATCTTGGCCAGTTGACGCGAATGCCCGTTGTCGTCCGGCGTCAGGTTTTCCGCGAATACGGTGATTGCCTGGAAGGCGTTGGTGGCGGCAAAATTCATGGCCCGTTCCGAAGACGCGGTGCCGAGATTGCGGAAGTCATAGTAGATGCGGTTCAGGAACTCGCGCAGGCCGGTCTTCAGCTTGTCGTCCTTGTCGGTGAGGTTGGCCGCCTTCATCGCAGTGTCGATCAGCTTGTTCACGTTCCAGTAGTACAGGCCACGCGGAACCACCGAGATCACCGGCACCACTTGGCCGGAATACAGCCGCACCGTTTTGCCGGTGAGGTAGCCTGGAATGGAAACGCGCTCGACATAGCCGTCGGAATCCGGCTTCGCCACCTGCCCTTCCAGGGCGCCCACCAGCAGGCCGTACGTGTCGCGTGCGAAGGGCTCGCTTGGTTCGATTGCATAGATGGGGGTCAGGTCGATGTTGAGCGTCCAGATCAACATGCTGGATTCGAACTCGCGGTTTTCCAGATAGGCCAGCAACTGCTCAGGGTTGTAGGGGCTCTGGCCGGCAGGCATCAGCTGAGTGAAGCCGTCGCGGCGGGCTTCGGTGCCGAAGTCATAGCCGATTTTCCCGAGAGCGTAGACCAGCGACGACGATGACGGCTTGCATCCGCACGCGCCGGAAGGAACGATGCCGCTGGCGCCGGATGGAACGATGCCCGTGGCGCCGGCGGCCACGCTAACGGCGCCTGCGGAATCCGCGGGCGCCTCGGCCGGCATGGCGGCCACTGTGTCCAGGGACCCTTGTGGCTCCAGGCCGGACGGTGTGAGCGATACTATGGATGGGACGCTGGTGTCGGCGTCTGTTTGTTGGTGAGTCATAGCACTTCCTCCATTGAATAGGTGAACGTAGGCCTGTTGAATATTCAGACGCCCGGCCAGGAATCGGCGACAGTCCGACCCCCAGCGGGGATCGCATGGTGAGGCACTCGCGAGAAGTGCCTCACGCACCTGGTTGGGAGAGGCGGGCATGCCTCTCTTCCGTTGTATAGAGAGCAGCAGGGCGGCAACTGCGGACACGAGTGGGGTGGCGAAACTGGTGCCTGTCAGGCGAGCGCTTGCGCCATTGGCCTGGGCACCGAGTATTTCCTGTCCAGGCGCGAGTATTCCTTGCGTGAGGTATTCATTCCCCCAGTTACTGAAATCCATCGGCTGGCCGTTGCTGTCCATGGCGCCCACGGCCAGCACATGCGGCAAGCTGGCGGGAATGTGCCGGCATTCGCAGCCGTTATTACCGGCCGCCGCGACAACGAGTATGTTTTTGTCATGGCACTCCTGCACGATGTCGCGCAGCGATGTGTCGGCTTCATTGTTGGCGGCGACGAGCTGGCCGCCGCTGATATTGATCACCTGGACCTCGTGGTCGATGGCGATGCGCAGCGCGTTGACCAGGTCTCTTTGCGAGACGCGATTGCTGGGGCCGGCGGAAAAAATCGGGATCGAAATGCCCTTGCAGCCGGGAGCCCAGCCTTGAATGCCTCCGTCTCCATCACCTTCGCCGAAGATCTTGCTGAAGATGTGCGTCGCATGATTTGTCGTCGCACCGCCAACCGCACCGGCGGCTCCAGTGGTGATGGATTTGATGTCAGCCGATCGCAGCGAGGGATGAGACAAGTCAGGCACCCCATCCAGTACCGCAATGCGAATATCTGGAGACCCCTTCGAGTCCTTCCAAAGCTCGGCCAGTCCGTTGATCACATGCGTGTTCATCACAGGTTCCCATCCATAGAGTGCGTTTGATGGATGAATTGTAGGGAGGACAACATGCAAAAACGACCACACCTGATAACCGTGGGGCACTGCGGATAACGGGCAAGTTCAAAAATATTTTCAAAAATCGCTTGCTATTAAATCGCACACAATCTATAGTGTGGTCATGGGCGCTGCAAACAACGCCGGATAGTAGAAGTAAGTAGCTTGCGATTTAATAGTTAATTAAACATCCTCACTCACTAAAAAGGAAATCATCATGTCGATCCAACAAGTTCTGTACCGCGCAAACGCAAAAGCAACCGGTGGCCGCGAAGGCCGTGCTGTTTCCTCCGACAACGTGCTGGACGTGAAGCTGACCACCCCGAAAGAACTGGGCGGCGCCGGCGCCGTCGGCACCAACCCTGAGCAGCTGTTCGCTGCCGGCTACTCGGCCTGCTTCATCGGCGCGATGAAATTCGTCGGCGGCCGCGACAAGATCGCCGTGCCTGCGGACGTTTCGGTTGAAGGCACGGTCGGCATCGGCGCCATCCCTACCGGTTTCGGCATCGAAGTGGAACTGAAAATCTCGCTGCCAGGCCTGGACCGCGCGGAAGCCGAGAAACTGGTCGCCGCCGCCCACGTCGTGTGCCCATACTCGAACGCCACCCGCGGCAACATCGACGTGACCCTGACCATCGTTTAATCGATACCGTCAGCGAACGACAGGCCGGCCCCTCCTCCGAGGCGCCGGCCTTTTTCACATACAATCGATGTTTTGATCCGCATCGGGACGCGCAATGATTGAGTGGCAATGGCTGGCCTTTGAAGACATCCCCCGCCTGGACTGGTACGAGGTGCTGCTGCAGCGCCAGCAGGTGTTCATCCTGGAGCAGACCTGTTTGTACCCGGACATCGACGGCTGCGATCCGCAGTGCCACCACCTGATGGCGTGGCGCGAGATCGACGGCAAGCGCACGCTGGTCGCGTACCTGCGCTGCGTGCCGCCGGGCGTGAAGTACGACGAGATGTCGCTGGGCCGCGTGCTGACCACGCAGGCCGCGCGCGGCAGCGGCATCGGCCGCGAGCTGCTGGCCAAGGCGATTCCGCTGGCCGAGGCGCTGCATCCCGGTTACGGCTTCCGCATCGGCGCGCAGGCGCACCTGGAAAAATTCTACGGCGGCTACGGCTTCAGGAAAGTCACCGAGCCTTACGACGAAGACGGCATCCTGCACATCGACATGGTGCGCTAGAAGGTCAGCATGAAACGCGCGCCGGCGCTGACCGAGCGCGCGTAACGCACCGTGCCGCCGTTGGCGTGCACCAGATGCCGCACCATCGCCAGGCCGATGCCCCGGCCCTGCTTCTTGGTCGAGAAGAACGGCGTGAAGATGTGCGCGGCCAGCGCCTCCGGCACGCCGGGGCCGTTGTCGGCCACTTCGATGCGCAGGCGTCCGCCCCGGCTCAGGCGCGCGCGCACCTGCGCTTCCGGCGCCTTGCCGGTGATGGCTTCAGCGGCGTTCTTCAGCAGGTTGATGAGCGCCTGCTCCAGCTGCCCCGGATCGATCATCACCGCCAGCGATGCCGGCTCCACCGAGAACGACACGCGTCCACCCCGCTCCTGCCACTGCGGCGCGATCAGCATGGACAGTCGTTCGAACAGCTCCTCCAGCAGCACCCGCTGCGGCTGCGCCTGCGGCACCGTCGACAGGCTGCGATAGCTGCCGACGAAATCCACCAGGCTTGCGGCGCGGCGCGAGATGGCGTCCAGCGCGGTGCCCAGGTCGGCGTGGATATCGGCCGGCAGGCCCGCCGCCGCTTCATCCAGCAGACCGCAGGCGGTGCGCGACAGCGAGGCGACCGGCGTCAGGGAGTTCATGATCTCGTGGGTCAGCACCTGCACCAGTTCGCGCCAGGCGTTCAGGGCTTCGGCTTCCAGTTCGCTCTCCACCGGCATCAGCGCGGCCAGGCGCTGGGGCGCGCCTTGCATCGCCAGCGCGGAGACGGCGACCAATGCGCGCTCCACGCCACGTTCGGTGTCAAAGCTGATCAGCTGTCGTTGGCCGGCGGTTTGCGCGGCCAGCAGCTGGTGCAGGTCCTGCGGCGCGCTGGCGCGGCCTGGTGCGAGCAGGCGGCGCGCGCTGGCGTTGAGCGGCGCCACCGCGCCGGCGCCGGCCGCGTTCTGGATGCTGAACAGGGCGATGGGCGCGTGTTCAAGCCGGGCTTCCAGCGCGTGGAGGGTGTCGGACAGTTCGCGGCCCGCGGATGCGGCGCCATAGGGCACGGTGCTGTCATGCGCTTCCATGCGCGGGGTGCGGGGAGCCAGGCGGCGCAGGCATTGCCACAGCGTGGCGGCCGGGATTAAGGCGGCCAGGCCGCACAGCACGATGCGGCGCGGCTCGGGCGTGGCGGACATGATGTCGGCAACAGCGGCCAGCGCCATCAAGGCGGCGACGCTGGCGGAGGCGCCCAGCTTGAGGGCGCGCTCAGATGCCATGCTTGCCCAGCTTGCGGTACAGCGCGGCGCGGCTCACGCCCAGCGACTTGGCGGCGTGGCTGATGTTGCCGTTGAACTGGGCCAGCGCCGAGGCGATGGCTTCGCGCTCCAGCGCGTCGAGCGTCATGTCGCCGCCGACGGCGCCGTTGATGCTGCCGCTGCCCGCGCCATTGACGCCGCTGCTGATCGCCCCGCTGGTGGAGCCGCCGGTCGTGCCGCTCGTTGCGCTGCGCGCGAAAGCGGAAGCGGCGGCGGCGACGCCCGGCGGGGCGGCGAACTGCGCGCCGCCGTCCATCGTCGCCATGCTGGCGCCGAGCCCGAAATCGCTCAAGGAAAATTCGGTTCCCTGGCCCAGGATCACGGCACGCTCGCAGGCATGACGCAGCGCGCGCACATTGCCCGGCCAGTCGTGGCGCAGCAAGCCGTCCATCGCGGCCGCGCTCACATTGCGCGCGGGCCGTTCGTACTGCAATGCGTACAGGTTCAGATAATGCGCCAGCAGCAGCGGAATATCCTCGCGCCGTTCGCGCAGCGGCGGCACGCGGATCACGATGGTGTTCAGCCGGAACAGCAAGTCCGGCCGGAACACGGCGGGATCGAACAGCCGCGCCTCATCCAGATTGGTCGCGCTGACGATGCGCACGTCGATGGCCTCCGGCTTGTCGGCGCCGATCGGCGTCACCTCGCGCCGTTCCAGCGCGGTCAATAGCTTGGCCTGCGCCGCCAGCGGCATGTTGCCGATTTCGTCCAAAAACAGCGAACCGCCGCGCGCGGCCTGGAAGCGCCCCGCCCTGTCGGCCTTCGCATCCGTGAACGAGCCTTTGCGATGGCCGAACAACTCGCTCTCGAACGTCGATTCCGGCAACGCCCCCATGTCCACCGCCAGCAGTGTGCCGGCCGCGCGGCGCGACAGCGCATGGATGGCGCGCGCCACCAGCTCCTTGCCGACGCCGTTCTCGCCCAGCACCATCACGTTGGCCTCGGTCGGCGCCACGCTGGCGATCAATGCCTTCAGCTCACGCATCGCCGACGATTCGCCCATCAGGTCGGGCGCCGCCGCGGCCGGGCCACGCATGGCGGCGCGACGGGCCAGCGCCTGGTCGATGGCGGCCACCAGCCGCGCGTTGTCCCAGGGCTTGGTGATGAAATCGCCGGCGCCGCGCTTCAACGCTTCCACCGCCAGCGGCACGTCGGCGTAGGCGGTCATCGCGATCACCGCCGGCGGCTGCGACTGGGAGCGCAACAGGTCCAGCAGCGCCAGTCCTTCGGCACCGTCGATGGAACCGGGTGTGAAGTTCAGGTCCAGCAGCACCACGTCCGGCACGCCCTGCGCCAGCAAGGCGGGCAAGCCCGCCGGATCGCACAGCGTGGCGACCTTGCCATAGCGCCGCCGCAGCAGCAACTGCGCGGCAGTGGCGACATCGGCGTCATCATCGAGTATCAAAACGTAAGCGGACATGCAGGCATTCTAGCAGCCGCCCACCGGCTGTGGACATGGCTTGCGGCCGCGCGCCGCAGACACACGCGGCAATTGTTCAGTTCCGAACACCGGCCGCTGTTCATAAGCGGACACCGAACGCCGGGCGCCGGCCGGACAGGCCGTCAATACAGGGTTTTCCGGCTTGGCACAGCGCTTGCTGTATGGGCGGTATGCACATCAAAAAAAATATCGGCCCAAGTCCAACTCAACTGCCGTCCAGCGGCGCGGCGATGGATGTCGTCGTGCCACGCAAACGCGGCAAGGCCATCGCGATCGGCGTGGCGGCCACGCTGGCCGTCGCGGCGGCCGGCTACGGCCTGTGGTCCTGGATGCCGCGCGGCCTGCAGGTGGACGGCGCCGACCTGCGCATCGGCCAGGCGGAACGCGGCATCTTCGTCGACGAAATCGTGGTGCGCGCCAATGCGGAGCCGCTCAATTCCGTGATACTCGACTCGGTCGAATCGGGCCGCGTCGAGGAAGTCTTCGCCATCGACGGCACGCTGGTGAAAAAGGGCCAGCTGCTGTTCCGCATCTCCAACCCGCAGCGCAACCTGGAACTGCTGGCGCGCCAGTCGGAACACGCGGTCAGCATCTTCAACCTGTCCAATCTGCGCGTGGCGCAGGAGGCCAGCGCCAGCGACCACCAGCGCCGGCGCGAGGATCTCCAGTTCGCGCTGGCGCAGGTCCGCAAGCAGCACGAGCGCAATGTGCGGCTGGCGGCGCAGGGCTACATCTCCGCCGTCGCGCTGGAGGAATCGGCCGACAAGCTGCAACAGCAGCGCCGTCTGCTGGCGCAGGAGGAACGCGCGTCCGGCACCGAGGAAAACGTGCGCCGCAGCGCGGCAACGCAACTGGAAACCGCCATCGAAGGGCTGAACTCCGGCCTGAAACTGGTCGCCGCCACGGTCGATGCACTGGCCGTGCGGGCGCCGGTCGAAGGCCGGCTGACCAACTTCCACCTGCAGGTGGGCGAATCGATCAGCACCGGCAAGAACATCGGCCGCATCGACGATCCGGCGCGCTTCAAACTCTCCGCCAGCGTGGACGAGTACTACCTGAACCGCATGGCGGTGGGCCGGCACGGCAGCGTCAAGCAGGATGAGCGCAACTTCGCGGTCGACATCCGCACCATCTACCCGCAGATCAAGGAAGGCCGCTTCATGGTGGAACTGGTGTTCACCGGCGGCCAGCCGCCGGTGCTCAATCCCGGCCAGAGCCTGGACGCGCGCATCACGCTGGGCGAGCCGGCCAAGGCGCTGCTGCTGCCGAACGGCGCCTTCATCAACGACAGCGGCGGCGCCTGGGTCTACGTGCTGGATGCCGGCGGACGCACGGCGCAGCGCCGCGCGGTGAGGATCGGCCGCCGCAACAACAGCCAGCTGGAAGTGCTCGAAGGCCTGTCCGCCGGCGACAAGGTGATCCTGTCCAGCTACGCGGCCTACGGAAATTCACCACGGCTTCAAATAACGCAGTAAATTCCCATAACTACCAACAGAGGCAAACCCCATGATCAAACTTGTCGGCGTCAGCAAAATCCATCAGGCGGGAGAAATCCAGACCACAGCGCTGGACCGCATCGACCTGGAAATCGAAGCGGGCGAATACGTCGCCATCACCGGGCCTTCCGGCTGCGGCAAGTCGACCATGCTGGGCATACTGGGCCTGCTGGACGTGCCGAACCACGGGGAGTACTGGTTCGAGGGCCAGAACGTGGCCGGCTGGAGCGAATCGAAACTGAACCAGCTGCGGCGCGGCCGCATCGGCTTCATCTTCCAGAGCTTCAACCTGATCGAGGAATTGACGGTGTTCGAGAACGTCGAACTGGCGCTGGAATACAACGGCACGCCGGCGCGCGAACGGCGCGAGCGCGTGACGGCGATGCTCGCCAAGCTGGGTGTCGGCCATCGCGCCTCGCACCGGCCATCGCAGCTGTCGGGCGGCCAGCAGCAGCGCGTGGCGATCGCGCGCGCGCTGGTGGCCGGCCCCGCCGTCCTGCTGGCCGATGAACCCACCGGTAACCTGGACACGGCGCACGGCGACGAAGTCATGCGCCTGCTGCGCGAGATTAACGCCGAAGGCACGACGGTGGTCATGGTCACGCACTCGCCGGACCATGCCGCGCAGGCTTCGCGCACACTGAACCTGCTGGACGGCCGCATCATGGTCGACGTACTGCAAGCCGCTTAAGCGTCAGGATCACATCAATGAACCTGCGCGACTTTCGCATAGGCTGGCGGCTGCTGCTGCAGCAGCCGGCCTACTCCGCCGTGGTGATCGGCGGCCTCGCCATCGGCTTTGCCGCCTGCTTCCTGCTGTTCGGCTTTGTCGAATTCTGCCTCAACTTCAACGGCGCAATACCCGACAATGACCGCGTGGTCGTGGTCAAGCAGCGCATCAACGTCTTCCCGCGCCCGGAATGGCAGACCCGCGCCTTCCTGCCCTTGCGCGACGTCGCCATCGCCAGCGGCCTGGTGTCCGAGGCCAGCGTCGCCAGCGAACTGGACTCGCCACTACGCGCCGGCAACGAGCTCCGTGCGCTGGACCTGCAAGTGGTCGATCCCGCTTTTCGCACCATGTTCGGCATCGCCGCCTTGCAGGGCGACTTGAACGCGGCGCTGACACAGCCGGACGGCTTGGCGTTGACGCGAACCGGCGCGCAAAAGCTGTTCGGCGCCAACCCGGCGATCGGGCAGACCGTCACGATCGACGGCACGGTGCTGCAGGTACGGGCGCTGATGCCTGATCCTCCGGCCAACAGCAGCCAGCAATACGAGGCGTTGGTCGGCACCGCCAGCAGCGCATGGCCGGAGCGCGAGACAGCGATCAGCAAATGGGGCCGCGGCACGGTCTACATGAAGCTCAAGCCCGGGGCGTCGATGCAGGCGTTGACGGCGCTGCTGCAGGAGGCCAGCGAGAAGTCGCCGATCAACCAGCGGGTGAAAAGCGGCCCATTGGGCAAAGGACTGAACGGCCGCAATGTGGCCGATATCAGCCTGCTGCCGCTGCGCGACGCCTACTTCGACGAGGGCTTGGCCAACAGCCGCGCGGGCGAGCAGTATGGCCGGCGCGGCAGCGTATTCGGCATGGCGGCCGGGGGCTTCCTGATCCTGCTGCTGGCGGCGATCAACTACGTCAACCTGGCGACCGTGCGCACCTTGCGCCGCCAGCGCGAGATCGGCATCCGCAAGCTGCTGGGCGCCAGCGCGGCACGGCTGGTGCGCCAGTTCCTCAGCGAGGCGGCGCTGACCTCCTTGCTGGCCGCCGCCGCTGGCCTGGTGCTGGCGTGGCTGCTGCTGCCAACGTTCTCCGATCTGATGAACCGTCCACTGGCCGGCATGTTCACGCCCTTGCGCTGCCTGGTCGCGTTGGCGTTCGGGCTGTTCATCGGCCTGTGCGCCGGCGCTTATCCCGCCTGGCTGGCGCAGCATGCGCTGCCGGGGCCTGCGCTCGCGGGACGCGGCAGCAGCGAAACCGCCGCCGGCTTGTGGGTGCGGCGCGTGCTGACGGTGCTTCAGTTTTCCAGTGCGATGGCGCTGTCCGCGACGGCGCTGGCGGTCGGCTGGCAGACGTATTTTGCCAGCCACGCCAAACCCGGCTTCGATCCGGCCCACCTGCTGGTGCTGAACCTGCCGTTCTATGGGGAGGACAGGCAAGCCGCCGTCTCCTTCATGGAGCAGGTTGCCCGGCTGCCGCGCGTTGAAGGCGTGGCCTCCATTTCGGAAGCGGTGGGCCGGGACGGCATGAAGCTGACCAACACGGTGACGACGCGGGATGGCCGCGAGATCCCGCTGGAGGGCAAAAACGTCAGCGCCAACTGGTTTGAGCTGGTCCGCCTGAAGGCCTTGCAAGGACGCGTGTACAACGCGGCGCAGGATGTCGAGTACAGCAAGGTCCCGCGCGTGGTGGTCAACACCGCCGCCGCGCTGGCGCTGGGTTATGCGTCGCCGCAGGACGCGGTCGGCCAGGTGGTGCCCGGCGGGATGGAAATCGTCGGCGTGGCGCCGGACGTGCGCTTCCAGGGACTGCACCAGCCGTCGAAGGCGGTCGTGTATTTCGTCCGTCCCGGCGGCGTGGTGATGGTACGCACCAGCGACAGCCTCGAGACCGCGTACGGCGCGATCGAACCGGTATGGCGCCGCCACTTCCCCAACGCCATCATGGAAATGAAAACGCAACAGGCGGTGCTTGAAGAACGCTACGGCACTGAAAAGCGCCTGATACGGATACTGGCCTTCACCAGCCTGATAGCGATCGCGCTGGCGGCGTTCGGCATCTACGTGCTGTCCGCCTACAGCGTGCAGCGCAGCCGGCGCGAGATCGTGATGCGCAAACTGCACGGCGCCGGCCGCGTCGACATCGCGCTGATGATGGGCCGCGAGTTCTCGGCGCTGGTGGGCGCCGGTGCTTTGATCGGCCTGCCGCTGGCGGCGGTGGCGATCCAGCGCTACCTGGCCGAGTACACGGAGCACGCGCCCATCGGCGTATGGACGCTGGCCGCCGCGCTGGCAATGGCGCTGCTGGTGGCGCTGCTGGCGACCACCCGACACACCGCGACCGCCCTGCGCATGTCCCCCGCGCTGGCACTGCGCGACTAACCGGAGAACAAGATGAAACCAAGCGACTTCCGCATCGGCTGGCGCCTGCTGCTGCGCCATCCACTCCAATCGGCGGTGGAGATACTCGGGCTGGCGACAGGCTTCGCCGTCTGCTTCCTGCTGCTGGGCTTTGTGGCCTACTCCTTCAGCTACGACAACGACGTGCCGCAGCGCGAGCGGGTGTTCGTCATCAAGCACCGGCTGAACTTCATCCCGCAGCCGCAGTGGATGGAGTACACGCCGTTCGCGCTGCGCGAGGTGGCGCTGCGCAGCGGCCTGCAGCTGGAGGTCAGCGCCTGGTGGCCTCGCCAGGCCACGCTGCAACTGCAGGGGCGCACGCAGGAACTGGACGTGACGGCGGTCGATCCGGCCTTCCAGTCCATCAGCGGCCTGTCCGCGCTGGAAGGCGACCTGCACGCCGCGCTGACCCGGCCCGACGGCCTGGCCGTGACCCGGCAAACCGCGCTGCGCTTGTTCGGCACCACGCAGGCGCTGGGCCGCACCATCGAAATCAATCGCCAGGCGCTGCAGGTGCGCGCCGTGCTGGCGGACCGGCCGTCCAACAGCACGCTGCAATTCAAGGCGCTGGTCGGCGTGGACAGCGCGCTGTGGCCGGAGAAGGAACGGCAGGAGGCAATGTCCAGCTGGATGAGCATCGGTGGCCGCATCTACGTCAAGACCGGTCCCGGTACCACGCCACAAGCCTTGCAGCGGGTGCTGCAGGACACGATCGACCGCGCGCCGTGGGATAACCTGGCGACGCCGGAAATGAAGGCGGCGCTGGCCCGGCGCAAGATGGTCGATATCGCCCTCGGTCCACTGGCCGACGCCTACTTCGACCGCAGCGTCGCCAACACCATGGGCACCGGCCCGCGCGGCGACATGCGCGTGGTGCTGGCGCTCGGCGCCACCGGCCTGCTGATACTGCTGCTCGCGGTGGTCAACTACGTCAATCTCGCCACGGTGCGCACCTTGCGCCGCCAGCGCGAGATCGCCATGCGCCGCGTACTGGGCGCCACCACGCATCAGCTGCTGACCCAGTTCATGGCCGAATCGATGCTGCTGTCCGTCGGCGCCGCCGCGCTGGGCGTGCTGGTGGCGTGGCTGCTGCAGCCGCTGGCCTCGGACCTGCTGGAGCGCCCCCTGGACGGCTTGTTCACGCCGATGGTGGTCGGCGCGTGCCTGCTGTTCGGTACCCTGGTCGGCGCGGCGGCCGGCGTCTATCCGGGCTGGCTGGCGCGCGGCGTCGACATGGGAGCCGCGCTGGCGCACCGCAGCGGCGAAACCGCCGGCGGCGCGTGGCTGCGCCGCGTGCTGACGACGGTGCAGTTTAGCGTCGCCATGTGCATGGGCAGCGTGGCGCTGGCGATCCTGTGGCAGACGCAGTTCGCCTCCGCGGCGCCACCGGGCTTCGATCCCGCGCCGCTGCTGGTGGTGGAGATGAAGGCCAACCTGCGCGACAGCCCCGCCGCCCGCTCGCTGCGCGAAGCCATCGCAAAGTTGCCCGGCGTGGCGGGCGTGGCCGACAGCCGTGACGTCCCGGGTCGCAACGACATGACCGGCACGCACGGCAGTGGCACGTTCCAGCGTGTGGACGGCAGCAGCACACCACTGTCGATCCATTTTGTCGGGCCGGATTTCTTCAACGTGTACGGCCTGAAGGCGCTGGCCGGACGCATGTTCGATCCGCGCATCGAAGGCGCCACCGACGACGGCGAGCAAAACGTCGTGATCAACCAGGCGGCGGTGCTTGCGCTGGGCTGGCCGTCCGCGCAGCAGGCACTGGGACAACGCATCGGCGGCACGCAGTTCCGCATCGTCGGCGTGGCGCCCGATCCACGCTGGGAGACGCTGCGCGATCCGGTGCGCCCTACCCTGTACCAGATCACCCGCGACAACCAGCTGCTGACGGTGCGCATGCGCGCCGCATCGGACCCGCGCAGCCGCGAGTCGCTGGAGCGGGACATCGCCACCGCCTGGAGCCGCTATTTCCCGGACAGCGAACCGGTGATACGCGCGGCCGGCAGCTACTACGCGCAGGCCTACGCCGACGATGTGCGCCTGGCCAGGTTGCTGGCCTGCGCCACGGCGGTGGTGTTCGCGCTGGCCGCCTTCGGCATCTACGTGCTGGCGGCGCACAGCGTGCAGCGGCGCGCACGCGAGATCGTGCTGCGCAAGCTGCACGGCGCCGGTCGCGACGCCATCGCGGTGCTGGTCAGCCGCGAATTCCTGCTGCTGACGGCCGCCGCGGCGGCGGTGGGCCTGCCGCTGGCGTGGCTGGCCATCGAGCGCTATCTGTCCGACTACTCCGAGCGTTCGGCGCTGGGCGGCTGGGCGCCGGCGGCGGCGCTGGCGTTCGCGCTGCTGGTCGTGGCGATGGCCACCATCCGCCACACCGTGGCCGCGATGCGCATCGCGCCGGCGCAGGCGCTGCGCGACTAGCCGCAACGCGGGCGAAAAAAAAGCAGCCGGATGGCTGCTTTTTTTCTGCGCGCGAATTGGCTTATTTAACGCCAACCAGCACGATATCGAAAATCAGCGTCGAGTTGGCGGGAATGTTAGTCTGCGCAACCGCGCCATAGCCCAGACCAGGTGGGACGGTCAATGTACGCTTGCCGCCAACCTTCATACCCGGTACGCCTTGGATCCAACCTGTAATGACCTTACCATCGGCCAGTACAAAATCTTGCGCTGCGGCGCCAATGGTGGTTTGCACCAGAGGGCCGCGCAAATCGGCGCGGGTGCCATCGTACAGATACAGGGCGTAGTTCACGGTCACCGTCTGGCCGGCGGCCACAGTGGCGCCGGTACCTACCAGCGTGTCGACCGACTGCAGCGTGGTCGGCGGAGGCACGGTCACCGGCACGTTACCCTTGACGACATTGACCAGCTCAAAATCGTAGACCATCGGCGAGTTGGCTGGAATCGCCACGTAGCCGTATGGATTTGGGTTAGGCACGTCGCGCGTGGCGGCGCCGTACACCAGACTGGCCGGCAGGATCGCGGTGCGCTTGCCACCAATTTTCATCGCGGCGAGAGGCGCCACGCCGAGGATGGACTGGTCCCAGCCGGTCACCACGCTGCCGACACCCACCGTGAACGGCGTGGCTGGCTTGCCGGTATCGACCGAGCTTTCCACCTTGAGGCCTTTGAAATCGGCCTTGGTCGAGTCGTACAGGTAGCCGGTGAAGTTGATCACCACCAGATCGCCCGCCGCCGCCTGGGTGCCGGTGCCAACCACGGTATCGGTCAATTTGAACGCAGGCTGCGGCACCACCACGGCCGTCGGGGTTTTCGCGCCGCCGCCGCAGGCGGTCAAGGCCGCTACGCAGGCAACGGCAGCAATATATTGAAACATCGATTTCATGATTACCTTAGATGTGTGTTCGTATTGGTCCCACTTTCGGAGCAGAAGTTTAGCAGACCATGCCGCTTCCGCTCCGGGCGCTACATTCGGTTACATTATTTAGCGCCGTATGTGTGCTTAAATTTCCACTTGCGTGCCCAGTTCGATCACGCGGTTGGTGGGGATCTGGTAGTAGTCGGCGGCGCCGCGGGCGTTGCGCGACATGGTCACGAACAGGTGCTCGCGCCAGGTCGACATGCCGGCGCCGGGGGTCGAGATGACCGTCTGGCGGGCGATGAAGAACGAGGTCTCCATCATCTCGAACGGCAGGCCGAGGCAGTCGCACTGGGCCAGCGCTTTCGGGATGTCCGGTTCGTCCTTGAAGCCGTAGTGGACGTTCACCTGGTAGCACTGGTGGCCCAGGTCCGTCACCTTGACCTGTTCGGCCTCCGGCACGAACGGCTCCTCCACCACGTGCACCGTGAAGAACACCACGCGCTCATGCAGCACCTTGTTGTGCGACAGGTTGTGCAGCAGCGCGTGCGGCACGCCGTCGCTCTCGCCGCGCAGGAAGATGGCGGTGCCGTACACGCGCGTCGGCGGCGCCACGAACAGCGAGGACAGGAAGTCTTCCAGCGGGATCGCGTGCTTCTGCAGATTCTGGAACACCAGCTCGCGGCCGCGCTTCCAGGTCAGCATCACCGTGAACAGGATGATCGCCAACAGCAGCGGGAACCAGCCGCCGTGGAACAGCTTGAGCGAGCTGGCCGAGAACAGCAGCAGGTCGATCACGATGAAGAAACCGGTGGCGGCAAAGCACAGCCACAGCGGCAGGTGCCAGCGGTAGCGGATCACGAAGAAGGTCAGGAAGGTGGTCGCCAGCATGGTCGCCGTGACCGCGATGCCGTAGGCGCCGGCCAGCTTTTCCGACGAGCCGAATCCGACCACCGCCATCAGCACCACCGACAGCTGCAGCCAGTTGACGATGGGGATGTAGATCTGGCCGATCTCGGTGGCCGAGGTGTGCAGCACGCGCATGCGCGGCAGCAGGCCCAGGGCGATGGCCTGCTTGGTCATCGAGAAGGTGCCGGAGATGGTGGCCTGCGAGGCGATCACCGTCGCCACCGTGGACAGCGCCACCAGCGGGTAGACGCTCCAGGCGCCGAGCTGCTGGAAGAAGGGATTGGAGATCGCGTCGGGATGGTTCAGCAGCAGCGCGCCCTGGCCCAGGTAGTTCAGCGCCAGCGACGGGAACACGATCATGAACCATGCGACCCGGATCGGCCGCTTGCCGAAGTGGCCCATGTCGGCGTACAGCGCCTCGGCGCCGGTGAAGGCCAGCACCACGGCGCCCAGCGCGACGAAGGCGATCATGCGGTTTTCAAACATGAAGCGCAGCGCGTGCAGCGGGTTCAGCGCCCACAGGATCTGTGGCGCCTGCGCGATGTTGATCAGGCCCATGACCGACAGCGCGGCGAACCACACCACCATCACCGGGCCGAACAGGCGGCCGATGCCGGCCGTGCCGTGGCGTTGCACCGCGTACAGCGAGACCAGCACGATGATGGTCAGCGGCACGACGTATTGCTCCAGGCCGGGCGCGGCCACTTCCAGACCCTCGATCGCGCTGAGCACCGAGATGGCCGGCGTGATCACGCTGTCGCCGTAGAACATGGTGGCGCCGAACACGCCCAGCAGCATCAGCGGATAGTGCCAGCGCGGCGCGGTCTTGGTCACGGAATTGAGCGCCAGCGCCATCAGCGCCATGATGCCGCCCTCGCCGCGGTTGTCCGCGCGCAGCACCAGGCTGACGTATTTGAGCGAGACGATCATCGTCAAGCCCCAGAAGATGAGCGAAATAATACCCAGCAGGTTGTTGCCGTTCAGGACCAGGCCGTGCTCGGGATCGAAAATGGTTTTGAGGGTGTAGAGGGGACTGGTACCGATGTCGCCGTAGACGATGCCTACCGCTGCCAGCGTCAGGGCGACGAGGCTGCTTTTCTTATGTTGCTCGGTCAAGATTGCACCTGTTGTTGTTTTGGTGCATTGCACAATAGGATAAGTATTTGCAAAAGGCAAGGAGATTTTCGCATGGAAGGACGTTCCAAAAATTCAATATCGCCAGTGTACGCTGCTGCGGGCCGAAGCGCGAGGCCGCACAGCGACGGTGCGCCAGATCGGCGATAATGGCAGACCTTGCCTCCCTCCCGCCGTCCTCTCCATGAACATTGGTATTGTTTACGCCACATTCGCGTTCTTTTGCTGGGGCTTGTTCCCGCTGTACTTCCACGCCATCGGCGAGGTGCCGGCGATGGAGATCCTGGCGCACCGCATGCTGTGGTCGCTATTGTTCCTGGGCCTGGTGCTGACCGCGCGCCAACAATGGAAGTGGCTGCCGCAGGTGTGGCGCAAGCCGCGCGTGCTGGCCAGCTTCGTGGCCTCGGCGGTGCTGCTGACGGCCAACTGGTTCGTCTACATCTGGTCGGTCAACAACGGCCATGTCATCGATGCCAGCCTGGGTTATTTCATCAATCCGCTGATCAATGTGCTGCTGGGCTTGCTGGTGCTGAAGGAAAAATTGCGCCGCGGCCAGTGGATCGCCATCGGCGTGGCGGCCAGCGGCGTGCTGTGGCTGACCTGGTCGGCCGGCCAGCTGCCGTGGATCGCGCTGATCCTGGGCCTGACCTTCGGCGGCTACGGTCTGCTGCGCAAGACCGCCGCGCTGGCCGCACTGGAGGGCCTGTCGCTGGAGACCATGCTACTGTTCCCGCTGGCGCTGGCCTATGTGCTGTGGCTGACCGCGCACGGCCAGAACACCTTCCTCAACACGCCGTACGACAGCACCCGCTGGCTGCTGGCGGCGGCCGGGCCGATCACCGCGATTCCGCTGGTGATGTTCGCGGCCGGCGCGCGCAAGATTCCGATGTCGGTGCTGGGGCTGCTGCAATACCTGTCGCCCAGCATGCAGGCGCTGTTGGGCGTATGGGTGTTCCACGAGACCTTCCCGCAGGCGCGGCTGATCGGCTTCGTCATCATCTGGGCCGCGCTGGCGCTGTACGTGGGCGAGGGCCTGTGGGCCTCCCGGCGCGCTAAATAGTGGGCGGGCGGCGGGATTTATCGTATCCTGTCGTCCTTCCTTGCATTTCCATGCAATTAAAAAATTCTGACTGAGATTCTCAATGGCAAATTACGTCTATACCATGAACCGCGTGGGCAAAATCGTCCCGCCCAAGCGCCAGATTCTGAAAGATATTTCGCTGTCCTTCTTCCCCGGCGCAAAGATCGGCGTGCTGGGCCTGAACGGCTCCGGTAAGTCGACCTTGCTGAAAATTATGGCAGGCATCGACACCGACATCCAGGGCGAAGCCGTGCCGATGCCGGGCCTGAACATCGGCTACCTGCCGCAGGAACCGCAGCTGGATCCCGAAAAAACCGTGCGCCAGGAAGTCGAATCGGGCCTGGGCGAAGTGTTCGAAGCGCAAGCCAAGCTGGAGGCCGTGTACGCCGCCTACGCCGAGGAAGACGCCGACTTCGACGCGCTGGCCACCGAGCAGGCGCGTCTGGAAGCGATCATCTCGACCTCCGACGGCGGCAACCTGAACCTGCAACTGGAAATGGCGGCCGACGCGCTGCGCCTGCCGCCCTGGGACGCCAAGATCGGCGTGCTGTCCGGCGGTGAGAAGCGCCGCGTGGCGCTGTGCAAGCTGCTGCTGTCCAAGCCGGACATGCTGCTGCTCGACGAACCGACCAACCACCTGGACGCCGAGTCCGTCGAATGGCTCGAACAGTTCCTGCTGCGCTTCCCGGGCACCGTGGTCGGCATTACCCACGATCGCTACTTCCTCGACAACGCCGCCGAGTGGATCCTGGAACTGGACCGCGGCCATGGCATTCCATGGAAGGGCAACTACTCGTCGTGGCTGGACCAGAAGGCCAACCGCCTGAAGCAGGAAGAAGCCACCGAGTCCGCGCGCCAGAAGGCGCTGGCGAAGGAACTGGAGTGGTCGCGCCAGAATCCGAAGGCACGCCAGGCCAAGTCCAAGGCCCGCCTGGCCCGCTTCAACGAGCTGAGCGAGTACGAATACCAGAAGCGCAACGAGACCCAGGAGATTTTCATCCCTGTGGCCGAGCGTCTGGGCAACGAAGTGATCGAGTTCAAGAACGTGTCGAAAGCGTTTGGCGACCGCCTGCTGATCGACAACGTGTCGTTCACCATTCCGCCGGGCGCCATCGTCGGCATCATCGGCCCGAACGGCGCCGGTAAGTCGACCCTGTTCAAGATGATCGCCGGCCTCGACAAGCCGGACAGCGGCGAAGTGGTGATCGGCCAGACCGCCCGCATCTCGCTGGTCGACCAGAGCCGCGACACGCTGAGCGACAGCAAGACCGTGTTCGAGGACGTGTCCGGCGGCGCCGACATGCTCAGCGTCGGCCGTTTCGACATGCCGTCGCGCGCCTACCTGGGCCGCTTCAACTTCAAGGGTTCGGACCAGCAGAAAGTGGTCGGCAACCTGTCCGGTGGTGAACGCGGTCGCCTGCACCTGGCCAAGACCCTGCTCAAGGGCGGCAACGTGCTGCTGCTGGATGAACCGTCGAACGACCTGGACGTGGAAACCCTGCGCGCGCTGGAAGATGCGCTGCTGGAGTTCGCCGGTTCCGTGCTGGTGATCTCGCACGATCGCTGGTTCCTGGACCGTATCGCCACCCACATCCTGGCGTTCGAAGGCAACTCGCAGGTCACCTTCTTCGACGGTAACTATCAGGAATACGAAGCCGACAAGAAGAAACGCCTGGGCGAGGAAGGCGCGAAGCCAAAACGCATCCGCTACAAGCCACTGACCGTGTAAACGACGAAGGCCACCTCGATGAGGTGGCCTTTTTTATTACAGCTAGCTGAACTTAGAAGTTGTAGCGCACGCCGGCGGTGATGGCGCCATTTTTGCGGCCCAGATCGATGTTGTTCTTGCCGTAGTTTTCATACTCCAGCGAGACCTTCACGTTCTTGTTGATCGCGTACTCGGCGCCGACCGAGGCGTACAGCGCGGTCTTGTTGCTGTCGCCCGTGACGGAGGCGATGCCGGTGGTGGTCACGTCGTTGTGATTGCGTGCCACGCCCAGCTTGCCGAACACGGCCACCTGGTCGTTCACGGTGTACGTGCCCTTGCCGGCCAGGTACAGCGAGTCTGCCTTGGTCTGCACGTGGCCTGGTGCGCCGCCTATCGTGTAGTCGTAACCTTTCTTGCCGAAGTCGGTGTAGCCGCCTTCAATCGCCCAGGTCTTGTCGAAGTTGTAGCCAGCGAAGATTTTGCCGGTGGCCTTGTCGCCGCTGCGGTCGGAGGTGCTGGTGGCGTTGGGTACGTCGAATTTGTAGTGGCTGCCCACGACACCAGCGCCGATGTAGGCGGTGCCCGCGTCATCGGCGGCGTAAGCGGAGGTGCCGGCCAGGGCGGCAGCGGAAGCAACTAAAGCGAACAGAATTTTTTTCATAGTATTGATCTTTCAGCAGTGAGTGTTGGACTTGCTTGGGATCGCAGTTCTCTGAATTGCGATGGAACCAAGATAGCACTCACGCCAACCCCTGTCCGCACCGATTTAGTAAGAAGTGTGACAGGATGTAAGCCAAATTATGGATGGCTTAAATCAGCTTTTGCCAAACTTAAGATCAGCTTAAGGTTCGCGCAGAATGTTGCGGAAAGTGAGGTTGATGCGCGGTCCGCGCGGTTGGCGTTCGCTGTTGATGCCGTGCAGCCAGTGATGCTGCAGGCTGCCCGCCATCAACAGCAGGCAGCCGTCGCCCAGCGCCAGCTTGACGGTCTTCGGCAGGGTCCGGTGCTTGAGGATGAAGGTGCGCGGGTCGCCGAAGCTGACCGAGGCGATGGCCGGATTCGGGCCCAGCGCGGGCTCGTTGTCGGCATGAAAGCCCATGCGGTCGCGCTCGTCGCGGTAGTAGTTCAGCAGCAGGCTGTTGAACTGGCGGCCGGTGGCTTGTTCGACTGCCTGTTTTATGTGCAGCTGCAGGGGCGTGAACGGCAGTGGATGGAACATTTTGCCGGAATAACGGTAGCGCGCGTCGCCATGCCAGGCGCTCAGGCGCGGCTGCATGTGCAGCTTGCCCCAGACCTGGATCTGTTCCGCGCGCCAGTCGGTCTCGTCGAGCAGGCGCCGCATGGCCTCGGCCGGCGCCAGGTCCAGCGCCAGCCGCTGCTGGAACCACAGTTCGCCATCCTCGATCGGGATGGGCGTCAAGGCAGTGTCATCGGCAAATAAGTCCATGCGCGGTATGATACCGGCACTACGTCAACCCGGAGTATTCCCCATGAAAAAACGCCAGTTCCTTGGCCGCGCCGCGCTCGCCGGCATGGCCGCCGCCGCCCTGCCCGCCTCGCAAGCGGCGGCCGCCGCCGCGAACAATGCCGGCCCGGCGCTGCTGACCGTCACCGGCGCGGTCGGCAAGGTCAACCGGGCACGCTTCGATCCGGTGCGGGACCAGATGATGTTCAAGCAAAAGCTCAGCTTCGACAAGGCGCACGCCTTCGACTTCGCGGCGCTGGCCGCGCTGCCGGCCATCACCATCCAGCCGACGCTGGAATACGACGGCAAGGTCCACACGCTGCGCGGCCCGCTGCTGCTGGACGTGATGCGTGCGGCCGGCGCGTCGCTGGGCGATGCCGGCAAGCTGGTGTTGCGTGCGGTGGATGGGTATGCCGCCGTGGTCACGGTCGCGCAAGCGCGCGCGCAGCGCACCATCGTCGCCACCCATCTGGATGGCGCGCCGATGGCGCTGGGCGGGCTGGGGCCGCTATGGGCGGTCTACGATGCCGACAAGGTCCCGGAAATGGCGGCCAAACCGCTCGCGGAGCGGTTTGGTTCCTGCCCGTGGGCCTTGTATCACATCGAAGTGCAGGTTTAAGCGTAGGCTTCGGCCAAGGTCATCACACGTGGGGTGATGGTGATGCCGATGCCGCTGAACAGCGCGGTGATGGCGGCCATGTTGGCTTCCATCTCTTCGGCTTTCCAGCCTTGGAACAAGTCGGTGCCGTCTTTCTGGAAGTGCAGGTCCAGCACCTTGCCGCGGTCCTTGTGGGTGTAGCCGCCGCTGTAGGTGTTCTTGAAGCCCATCGCTGCCAGCGCGGCCAGCACTTCGGCCGGCGGATTGTCCGGATCGGTGGCCATGAACACACCAAAGGTTTTGCCGGGTGGTTTAGCGGCGATATCCACGTCGTAAATCCCTGGCGCTTTCGTGACGGTCGTACTCTTCAGAAATAACATGTTCTTACCCCTATCCTATTGGTGCGCCGGCTCAGTGCTAGATTCTTCAAGAAAACATTCTAAGAAACAAGCTTATTGCTAATTCCGAGGTTTGTCGACTAGTCCCGCCACTTATTTGTGAATTCGTACCAATAAAACTGCAACGCACGGCGCCTGGTCGGACATACACCTACTTAAAATATAGTTGTTAAGCAGTAATTTGCAAGGAGATAAGAGCCGTTATGGCTCCCGCGGACTATTTCTGCCGCTTTCGGCGCGCCAGATCGGCCGTCGGCGCGACCAATGCACGGTAGAGGTCGCCTGTCGGCGCATCCCATTGATCGACCGCCCGTTGTTGACGTTCCACAGTTGCCATGTCGCCGCGCGCGATCGGGCCGCTGAGCGCGGCGGCGGCGCCGAGGCGGAATACATTGGCCATCGATTCGGCGGCCAGCGGCTGCGCCATCTGGCGCGCCACAGGTTCCGGGATGCCGGCCGCCATGTAGGCGCGCAGGGCGGCGTCCAACACCGTCACCAGGTAGTTGCTGGCGAAGACGGCGGCGGCGTGGTACACGGTCTTGGCCGAGGCGTCGATGGGCACGGGCTGCGCGCCGATCGCCTGCAGGGCCGGCGTGAGCACGGCCAATGCGGCGGCGTCGCCCTCGATGCCGCAGAAGGTGCCTGAAAATTGGGCAGCCACCGCCGCCGGATCGGCAAAGCTGCGGATCGGATGGACGCTGGCGATCAGCGCCCCCGCGTCGCGCGCCGCCTGCAATTGGCCGGACGCCAGCGCGCCGCTGCAATGGAACACCACGCTGCCCTTCAGCGGCACCGACTGCGCCAGCGCGGCACAGGCGGCGGCGATCTGGTCGTCGCCGACCGCCAGCACATGCAGGTCAGCCGGCTGCAATTGATCGTAGCGCTCCACCGGCGCACCGCTGCCGATGAAGTCCACCGCCGCCTGCGCCGACGCGGCGGACCGGGTCAACACCTGCTGCACATGGAAGCCGCCCTGCGCCGCCAGCAAGCGTCCCAGCACGCGGCCGACGTGGCCGGCGCCGATCAGATTCAGGTCAGCCATCAGAAACCGGACCCCGGATGCTGCAAATATGTCTGCTCATCCGGCGTCGACGCGCGGCCAAGGATGGCGTTACGATGCGGGAAACGGCCGAAGCGCTTGATCACCTCGCGATGGCGCCGCGCGAAATCGAGCATGCCGGCGACGCCTGGCGCGCTCGGATCCGCATCGTGCATGCGTTCGAACAGGGCCACGGCCCGCTCCTGCATCGCCATGTCCTCCGCGTGCTCGAACGGCAGGTAGACAAAGCCCCGCTGCAAAGGCGTCAGTGTTTCGTCCTGTCGCGCATCGACCATGGCGAGCGCCGCCTGCAATGCCTGCGGATCGCCGGCGAAGGCCAGCGGCGTGCCGCGATGGACGTTGCGGCAGAACTGGTCCAGCACCAGGATGCGCGCCAGCGCCGACCGCGGACCTTCCTCATCCCAGTGCCGCAGGCCGCCGGCCAGCGCCTGCTCGATCAGCGCGCCGAAACGGCTGCCGATCTCGCGGTCGAAATCGTCGTCCTTCTGGAACCACTCGCGGCGCGGCGCATCGGCGGCCTGGCCCTCCGAGGGCTGGAACCAGAAATCGAATACCGCCTTGGCTTGTTCGTTCATGTTCATGCTCAGTTACGTGCGTGCGACAGTTGGAAGCTGTGAATGCCGTCGAATTGCGCCAGTTCGGCCGACAGCACCGACATCGGCGCGCCGCTACGCTTGCTCAGCGCGATGGCGACGAAGCGCCATTCCTGCATGCCGCCGTCGCTGCCTATCATCAGCGAGCCGCCGGCGATTTCATAGCCGCGTTGCAGCGCCATCGCGCGCAACGCCGGCTCCTGCGGCAGATAGCCCGCCTTGAAGCGCATGGTGATCGCTATCGCGTGCCGCGAGGGCAGCCAGGCCTCGACCCTGGTCAGCAGGATCATCGCGCCCGCGCTCAGCACCGCCAAGCCCATGGCGCCAAGATAGAAGCCGATGCCGACCATCACGCCGATCACCGACGAAGCCCAGATCGAGGCCGCCGTCGTCAAGCCGCTGATGTTAAAGCCCTCGCGCATGATGACGCCGGCGCCGAGGAAGCCGATGCCGGTGACGATGCCCTGCACGATGCGGGTTGGGTCGGAGGTGAGGATGGTGTGGCCGGCATGGCCGCCGAACCATTCCGCGGGATAGCCGCCGATCACAGTCAACGCGGCGGACGCCATGCAAACCAGCCCGTAGGTGCGCATGCCGGCCGCGCGGCCGTGGTACGAGCGCTCATAGCCAACCATCAGGCCAAGCAGCAGCGCCCCGACCAGGTTGAGCAAAATAACGCCGTTGGTGGCGATTTCGTGGGCAGACCAGTAGGCAAACAGGGACTCGATCGATGGCATGCGTGGTCTCTTTCAGCGGTGCGCTCAGGGCGCTTTTTTAACGAGCTGCTTTTCAAATGCGACATCGAGCTTGCTGACGCGCTTGGGCGCGGCGGGCGAGATGCCGTTGACGAAGGCGACAAAGTCGTCCAACTCCAACGGGGCGCACAGCGGTGGCTGGCCGGGGCCTTCGGTCAGGAAGAAATGACCGCTGCCGGTGCGCGACATCGAATATTTGGCGTTCCCGCTTCGGACCTTGAGGCGGTCGACTGCCGTCGTGGCCCTGGTTGCGCGGCCGCTCATAACGCCTCCGTGCGGGTGTCGAGCCACGCCAGCGCGTCGCCGGACAGCAGCGGGCGCAAACGCTTGCGCACCGTGGCGTGATAGTCGTTCAGCCAACGTTTCTCGTCGTCGCGCAGCAGCGACGGTTCGATGCAGCGGGTGTCGATCGGGCACAGGGTCAGCGTTTCGAATTCGAGGAACTCGCCGAATTCGGTCTGGCCCGCGGGGCGGTTGAGCACCAGGTTTTCAATCCGGATGCCCCAGTGGCCGGGACGGTACAGCCCCGGTTCTATCGATGTGATCATGCCTGGCTCCATGGCGGTGTGCGGCTCCGGCATCGCCGATTGCGAAATCGACTGCGGGCCTTCGTGCACGTTGAGGAAGTAGCCGACACCGTGGCCGGTGCCGTGGCCGAAGTCCAATCCTTCGGCCCACAGCGGCGCGCGGGCGATGGAATCGAGCATAGGCGATTTGGTCCCGCGCGGGAAGCGCGCCGAGGACAGCGCGATCACGCCCTTGAGCACCAGCGTGAAATCGCGTTTGTGCTCGCCCGTGATGGACCCGACGCCGACCACGCGGGTGATGTCGGTGGTGCCGCCCAAATACTGGCCGCCGGAGTCGATCAGCAGCAGGCCGTCGCCTTCGATGACGGAATGCTGGGCTTCGGTGGCGCGGTAGTGCATGATCGCGCCGTTGGAGCGGAAGCCGGCGATGGTGGCAAAGCTCGGGCTGACGAAGCCGGGACGGCGCGCGCGGGCCGCCGTGATCTCGCGGTCGATGGCCAGTTCGGTCAGCGGTTGGCGCTGCGGATCGGCCAGCGTTTGATCCAGCCAGGTGAAGAATTCGCACAGGGCGGCGCCGTCCTGCTCCATGGCGGCGCGCACGTGGGCGGCGTCGGCATCGCTCTTTTTGGATTTGGCGAAGGTGGTCGGGTTGATCGCCTCGATCACCCGGACCGTGGCCGGCACCCACTGGCGTGTGCCGTAGGTGAAGCGGCGCGGGTCGATCAGCAGCGTGCTGTCGGCGGGCAGCGCGGCCAGCGCGGCGGCGGCCGATTCGTAAGGCGCGACATCGACGCCATCCTCCGCCAGCGTGGCGCGCAGCGTGGCCGAGACCTTGCCGTCGGCGACAAACAAGGTGGCGCGGTCCGGGCCGACCAGCGCGTGGGACAGGAAGATCGGGTTGAAATTGACGTCGGCGCCGCGCAGATTGAACAGGTAGGCGATATCGTCCAGCGTCGAAATCAGGTGGTGCTGGGCGCCCAGCTGCCGCATCGTCGTGCGCAAATTGACAAGCTTTTCGGCGCGGGTCTGCGATGCGAACGGCGGCAGGTGTTCATAAACCGGTGCTTCGGGCAGCGACGGGCGGCCGGTCCAGACTTCGTCCAGCAGGTCCAGATCGGTGCGCAGGGTGACGTTTTTCGCTTTCAGCGCCTGTTCCAGCAGACGGGCGATGGACAGGCCGAGCACCGCGCCGTCGACCGCCGCCGTCTGGCCGGATGTCAGGGTCGTTGCCACCCAGTCAACATATTGAACGCTGGCGCCGGAGGTCAGCTTCATCAGCGCGATGCCGGTGCCGGCCAATTGCTGCTCGGCCTGGGTCCAGTAACGGGCGTCGGTCCAGACGCCGGCGAAATCCGGCGTGACAATAAAAGTACCAACCGAGCCGGTAAATCCCGACAGCCATTCACGGCCCTGCCAGCGCATTGGCAAATATTCGGACAAATGAGGATCGGCCGACGGCACGATCAGCGCGTCGATATTCTGGCGGCGCATCGCCGCGCGCAACAGCGCCAGGCGCTCGACGACGGGGGAAGTATCTGGAGTATGCATGGGATAAGTCGATTTCCGGTGCGCCGCCGATGCGGCATAGCTTGTCGCTATGATACCGCGATTGCGTAGGGGGCAGGTTTGCAGCTTGATCTGCCACCACATGAGCAAGCTTGCAAAATGCTTTAATGGCTCTGCTTGTTCCGCAATGCTTCGAAAGCTATAGTGATCATGATTGTCTCGTTCCAGCATAAAGGACTGCGGCGGTTTTTCGAAACCGGCAATCACGCTGGAATACAGCCTTGGCAAGCAAGACGGCTACAAGTGCTGTTGACGGCATTACAGGCAGCACAAAACATCACGGATATGGACAAGCCCGGATTTCATCTGCACGTGCTGAAAGGAATGTTGCCATCCCGATGGTCCGTCGCCGTCAGCGGTAACTGGCGTGTGACATTTGAATTTAATAATGGCAATGCCTACGCAATTGACTATGAGGACTATCATTGATGGATATGCATAATCCTCTTCATCCCGGTGAATTCATCCTGGAAGTATATCTGCGACCGCAGAAAATCAGCGGCCGGCGTTGTGCCGAGAAATTGGGCGTCGCGCCGTCAACGTTAAACCGCATTTTAAGCGGCCGTGGAAGAGTGACCGCTTCAATGGCTCAACGCTTGGCAACCGCACTGGGAAGTTCACCAGAGAGTTGGCTTGCCATGCAGGAAATGCACGACCGCTGGCTAGAAAAGCAGCGGAACGCAGCATAATGATTTAATCGCCGCGTTATTCGTAAAACGCGCGCTCCCGATATTCCCGTTCACTTTCCTGCTCAGCAACGACGACGCGGCATTTAGCAGCTGCTCGATTCGTGCGCATGGCGCAAATCCGCCCTTCCCGCGCTGGATTTTAGCTCAAACGCGCTAAAAACTGGCATGATTTGAGGGCGAAACGTCCTAGGTCGGGATTTCATCGTTCCAAAGAGGGGACTCAGGCCTCGTAGCGGCGCAGGCCTTCAAGATCGAGAATGCGGATGCCGCCGTAATCAAGACTTAATAAGCCTTGTTTCTCCAGCAGCTGTAATGCCTGATTGGCGCGCTGGCGCGAAGCGCCGGACAGCAGGCCCAATTCCTCCTGCGATATCTGCACCAGCTTTTCCAATCCCGGATAAAGATGGGAATTAAACATTGAAACCAGACAACGCGCCACACGGGTATCGGGATTTAATAAACGGTCATTTTCCACCATCCCGATAAACTGCCCCAAGCGCTCATTCAGCTGCATTAATAAAAACCGCGTAAATGGCAAACTGGTTTCCAACAGCCAATGAAAGGTGGAAAGCGGCATGCGCGCAATACGGCTGTCGCGCAAAGCCATCGCGTCATATTTAAGGAGTTCTCTTTTTAAAAGCGAACCTTCACTGAACCAGCCCCCCGGCGGCACACCGGTAAATGACACGCTTTTACCCGCCGCCGAGAAATTGGTCATCTTCACCATGCCCTCGATAATACCCAGCCAATGCTCCACCATTTCCCCCTTGCGGCAAACATAACCGCCCTTCGGGACAAAGGTTTCAAAGGTCTCGGCCTCCACGCGCGCCATTTGCTCCGGCGTCAGACCCTGGGCCCAGATCGCCGTACGCAGCGCTTCCTTGAGGGTAATTTGATGTTGATTAGGCATTATTGCAACGCACCATGGAAAGTTCCGTCAAATGTCGCCGAAAAGACAACCTGACTGTCGGCGGCAAGCTAATATCATCACATAAAAAGGCTGCCGTATCAGAAGTTTAACAAGTACGAGCAAATAGCAACAGGAGACACTGGTGCATACACAGAACGAGACGTTCCCGCGCTGGCTGCTGGCTCATGGCCGGCTCCGCCCAGGGAAACCCGCTTTCAGGGAAAAATACCTGGGCATCTGGCAAAGCTGGACCTGGGCCCAGGTCAACGATGAAGTCCGGGCGCTGGCCTGCGGCCTGGCCGCCATCGGCTTCCAGCGCGGCATGAACCTGGCCATCATCGGCGACAACCGCCCCCGCCTCTACTGGTCCATGCTGGCGGCGCAATGCCTCGGCGGCGTGCCCGTGCCGCTGTACCAGGATGCCCCGGCCGCCGACATGGCCTACGTGCTGGAAAATGCCGAGATCCGCTATGCCATCGTCGAAGACCAGGAACAGGTCGACAAGTTGATGGAATTGCAAAGCCTGTACCCGCACATCGAGCACGTCGCCTACGACGATGAACGCGGCATGCGCCACTATCGCCAGCAAGGCCTGCTGTCCTTCGCCCGCCTGCAGGAGATCGGCCGCGCCTGGGACCAGGCCAATCCCGGCATGTTCGACAACGCCATCAAGGCCGGCAAGGGCAGCGACAACGCCATCATCCTGTACACCTCCGGCACCACCGGCAAGCCAAAAGGCGTGTGCCAGACCCATTCCGCGCTGATCGCGGCCGGCACCGGCGGCGTCGGTTTCGAGCACCTCACCGACGAAGAAGACATCCTGTCCTACCTGCCGATGGCCTGGGTGGGCGACTGCCTGTTCTCCTTCGCGCAGGCGATGACGGCCGGCTTCACCGTCAACTGCCCCGAATCCGGCGACACCGTCATGACCGACATGCGCGAAATCGGCCCTACTTATTACTTCGCCCCGCCGCGCGTGTTCGAGAACATGCTCACCACCGTGATGATACGGATGGAGGACGCCGGCGCCATCAAGCGCCGCATGTTCCATCACTTCATGGCGGTGGCCCGCCGCAGCGGCGCGGCGATTTTGGACGGCAAGCCGGTGCCGCTGTGGGACCGCCTGGCTTATGCGCTAGGTCAGGTTCTGGTCTACGGCCCGTTGAAGAATGTGCTCGGAATGTCACGCGTGCGGGTCGCCTACACGGCCGGCGCCGCGATCGGGCCGGACCTGTTCCGCTTCTACCGCTCCATCGGCGTCAATCTGAAGCAGTTCTACGGCTCCACCGAAACCTGCGCCTACATCTGCCTGCAGCCGGACGGCCAGATCAAGTTCGACAGCGTCGGCCTGCCGGCCCCCGGCGTCGAGGTCAAGCTGGCCGACAATGGCGAGGTGCTGGTCAGGTCGCCAACATTGATGGACTGTTACTACAAGCGCCCGGACGCAACCAGCGAAGCGATCGACGCCGAGGGCTACTTCCACACCGGCGACGCCGGGCTGTTCGACCACGAAGGCCACCTGAAGATCATCGACCGCGCGGCGGATGTCGGCAAGATGAACGGCGGCGCCATCTTCGCGCCCAACTACGTGGAGAACAAACTCAAGTTCTTCCCCTTCATCAAAGAGGCGGTGGTGTTCGGCGACAAGCGCGACGAGGTCTGCGCCTTCATCAATATCGACATGGAAGCCGTGGGCAATTGGGCTGAACGCCGCAGCATCGCCTATTCCGGCTACACCGACCTGGCCGCGCACCCGCAGGTATATGGCCTGGTGCGCGACTGCATCGAGCAGGTCAACGCCGACCTCGCGGCCGAGCCGATGATGAGCGACACGCAGATCCACCGCTACCTGGTGCTGCACAAGGAGCTCGACCCCGACGACGATGAGCTGACCCGCACGCGCAAGGTGCGCCGCAAGTTCATCGCCGAGAAGTATGCGGTGCTGATCGAAGCGCTTTACACCGGCAAGCCGTCGCAGTACATCGAAACGCAGGTCAAGTTCGAAGACGGCCGTACAGGGCTGGTGGCGGCGGACTTGAAGATCGAGTCCTGCAAGACCTTCCCTGCCATCCAGGCAGCGGCATAGGTCGAAATGAAGGAAGCCACCATGCAAATGAACGAACCAGACACCCACTTCGGGGCGGATGCAGATCCCGGCCGCCGCAAGATCGGCCCGGTGATCCTCGACCTGAAGAACATCTCGCTGTCGTTCGGCGGCGTGAAGGCGCTGACCGACATCTCCTTCGACGTGAAGCAGCACGAGATCCGCGCCATCATCGGCCCGAACGGCGCCGGCAAAAGCTCGATGCTCAACGTGATCAACGGCGTGTACCGCCCGCAGCTGGGGGAGATCATCTACCGCGGCGAGCACCGCAAGAACATGGACTGCCACGCCGCCGCCAAATCCGGCATCGCCCGCACCTTCCAGAACATCGCGCTGTTCAAGGGCATGACGGTCCTCGACAACATCATGACCGGCCGTAACCTGAAGATGAAGTCCAACTTCCTGATGCAGGCGCTGTACTGGGGCCCGGCGCGGCGCGAGGAAATCGCCCACCGCGTCAAGGCCGAGGAAATCATCGACTTCCTGGAGATCCAGGCGATCCGCAAGACGCCGGTGGGCCGCCTGCCCTACGGCCTGCAAAAGCGCGTGGAGCTGGGCCGCGCGCTGGCCGCCGAGCCGGAGATCCTGCTGCTGGACGAGCCGATGGCCGGCATGAACGTGGAAGAGAAGCAGGACATGTGCCGCTTCATCCTCGACGTGAACGACCAATTCGGCACCACCATCGTGCTGATCGAGCATGACATGGGCGTGGTGATGGACATCTCGGACCGCGTGGTGGTGCTCGACTACGGCAAGAAGATCGGCGACGGCACGCCCGACGACATCCGCTGCAACCAGGACGTGATCAACGCCTACCTCGGAAAGGCCTGCGAATGAACGTGAACTTTTTCTTTGAGGTGCTGATCGGCGGCCTGCTGTCCGGCGTGATGTATGCACTGGTGGCGATCGGCTTTGTGCTGATCTACAAGGCCTCCGGCGTTTTCAATTTCGCCCAGGGCGCGATGGTGTTCTTCGCCGCGCTCACCTGCGTCGGCATCGTCGACAAATTCGGTGTGTCGCTGTGGGTGGCGATACCGCTGACCATCGTGGTGATGATCCTGCTCGGCATGGCGATCGAGCGCGTGGTGCTGCGGCCTTTGGTGAACCAGCCGGAGATCACGCTGTTCATGGCAACCATCGGCCTGGCGTTTTTCATCGAAGGCCTGGCGCAGCTGGTGTGGGGCTCGCAGGTGCACAAGCTGGAACTGCCGATCGAGGACGTGCCGTCCGAATACCTGATGACCAAATATAACATCATGGTCTCGCAGTTCGACATCATGGCGGCCGCCGTCTGCGGGCTGCTGGTGACCGCCTTGGCCCTGCTGTTCTCGAAGACCAAGGTGGGCCGCGCCCTGCGCGCGGTGGCGGACGACCACCAGGCCGCGCTGGCCGTCGGCATTCCGCTGCAGCGCATCTGGGCCGTGTTGTGGGCGGTGGCCGGGCTGGTCGCGCTGGTGGCCGGCCTGCTGTGGGGCGCCCGCAACGGCGTGCAGTTCGCGCTGACCTTTGTGGCGCTGAAGGCGCTGCCGGTACTGATCCTCGGCGGCTTCACGTCGATGCCGGGGGCGATCGTCGGTGGCTTGATCATCGGCGCCTCCGAAAAAATGGCCGAGGTGTATATCGGCCCGCTGGTCGGCGGCGGCATCGAAGGCTGGTTCCCGTACGTGCTGGCGCTGTTGTTCCTGCTGGTGCGGCCGGAAGGCCTGTTCGGCGAAAAAATCATCCGCAGAATCTGAGAGGCTAAAGGTACAACCTATGCTCTACCGCGAAGCAGGACAATTCAAAACCAGCTATCAGGCCGACAGCCAGATCTTCCCCATCCTCCAGGACCGCATCGCGCTGTTCGCGTTGCTGGCGGTGGCGATCGTGGTGGTGCCGCTGTTCGCATCGCCGTACACCTTGTCGGCGATCCTGATCCCCTTCCTGATTTTCTCGCTGGCCGCGCTGGGACTGAACATCCTCACCGGCTACGCCGGCCAGCTGTCGCTGGGCACCGCCGCCTTCATGGCGGTCGGTGCCTTCGCCTCGTATAACTTCCTGGCGCGCCTGCCAGGCCTGCCGGTGCTGCTGGCCTTCGTGCTGGGCGGCTTGAGCGCGGCGATGGTGGGTATCGCCTTCGGCCTGCCGTCGCTGCGGATACGCGGCTTCTACCTGGCCGCATCCACACTAGCCACGCAGTTCTTCGTGGTGTGGTGCCTCACCAAGATCCCCTACCTGACCAACTACAGCACCTCGGGCGTGATCACCGCGCAGAAGATCGCCATCCTCGGCTACCAGTTCGACACGCCAAGCCGCAAATACCTGCTGGTGCTGGGCGTGGTGGCGGTGATGGCGCTGCTGGCCAAGAACATGATCCGCTCCAACGTGGGCCGCTCGTGGATGGCGGTGCGCGACATGGACGTGGCGGCCGAAGTGATCGGCTTCCGCCTGATGCGCACCAAGCTGCTGGCCTTCGCCGTCAGCTCCTTCTACTGCGGCGTGGCCGGCGCGCTGTATGCGTATGCCTACCTCGGCACGGTGGAACCGGAAGCCTACAACCTGGACCTGTCGTTCCGCATCCTGTTCATGGTGATCATCGGCGGCGTAGGTTCGGTGCTCGGTTCCTTCCTCGGCGCGGCCTTCATCGTGCTGCTGCCGGTGTTCCTGAACATCTTCGCGCACGGCCTGGCGCTGCCGACCAGCGTGGCCTCCAACCTGGAGCTGATGGTGTTCGGCGCATTGATCGTATTTTTCCTGATCGTGGAACCCCACGGTCTGGCGCGTTTATGGCAAATCGGTAAAGAGAAACTGCGTCTGTGGCCATTCCCGCACTGAACGCAAACAACAATAACCTGGAGGAGAAGACAATGAAACGCATCGCATCCCTGGTACTTGGTCTCACACTGGCGGCATCCATCCCCGCATGGGCCCAGGACCAATACGTCGCCCTGCCCTCGTACCGCGTAGGCCCTTATGCGGCGGGCGGTTCCGGCTTCTATGGCGGCATCATCGACTACTTCAACCTGGTCAATCTGGCGGGTGGCGTGAATGGCGTGAAGATCTCGTGGGAGGAATGCGAGACCGAATACAACCCTTCGCGCGGCGTCGAATGCTACGAGCGCCTGAAGACCAAGAACGGCGGCGCCACACTGGTCGAGCCGCTGTCCACCGGCGTCGCCTACGGCGTGCTGGATCGCCTGGCCGTCGATAAAATCCCGATGACGATGATCGGCTACGGCCGCTCGGACGCCGCCAACGGCAAGGTCTTCCCTTATGTGTTCCCGCTGATTACCAGCTACTGGAACCAGGCCGCCGCGATGATCAAATACCTCGGCGACAAGGACGGCGGCATGGCCAAGCTGAAAGGCAAGAAGATCGCCTACCTGTACCACGACTCGGCGTTCGGCAAGGAACCCTTGCCGGTGCTGGAGGCCTTGTCCAAGCAGTACGGCTTCGACCTGGTCAAGATTCCCGTCACGCCGCCGGGCACCGAGCAGCAATCGCAGTGGCTGCAGATCCGCCAGGCCAATCCCGACCACGTGATCCTGTGGGGCTGGGGCTCGATGAATGCGGTCGCCATCAAGACCGCGCAGCGCAATGGCATCCCGCGCGAGAAGCTGCTGGGCGTGTGGTGGGCAGGCTCCGAAGAAGACACGGTGCCGGCCGGCGACGCCGCCAAAGGCTACAGCGCGATGACCTTCAACACGCCTGGCAACTACCCGGTGATGGACGAGATCCACAAAAAACTCTACGACGCCGGCAAGGGCAACCTGGCCGACCGCACCCGCATCGGCTCCGTGTACCACATGCGCGGCGTCAGCGCGGCCATCCTGTGGGTGGAGGCGATGCGCACCGCGCAGGAGAAATTCGGCAAGGGCAAACCCGTCACCGGCGAGCAAATGCGCTGGGGCCTGGAGCACCTGAACGTTGACGAGGCGCGCCAGAAAGCCATCGGCGCCCTGGGCATGCTGCCGCCGGTGAAGACCAGCTGCGACGACCATGAAGGCTCGGGCGCGGTCAAGGTCCAGCAATGGGACGGCAAGAAGTGGAACGCCATCACGCCGAACTGGATCGTCGGCGACAAGGCGCTGACCCGCAAGCTGCTGGAGGAAAGCTCCGCAGCCTACGCGGCCGAGAAAAAAATCACGCCAGCCTGCGCAAAATGACCACCGCCGCCAACACAGCGGCCGCTCCGGCCGCAGCGCCCTACCTGTCCGTGAATAACGTGGAGGTGATCTACGACCACGTGATCCTGGTGCTCAAGGGCGTGTCCCTGCAAGTCCCGCAGGGGAAGATCGTGGCCCTGCTGGGCGCCAACGGCGCCGGCAAGTCCACGACGTTGAAAACCATCTCCACGCTGCTGCGCGGCGAACGGGGCGACGTCACCAAAGGCGAAGTCCAGTTCAAGGGCGAACGCATCGACCAGCT
Source organism: Duganella caerulea (assembly GCF_040362985.1). Lineage (NCBI taxonomy): Bacteria > Pseudomonadati > Pseudomonadota > Betaproteobacteria > Burkholderiales > Oxalobacteraceae > Duganella > Duganella caerulea. Next base: position 609,940 of record NZ_BPWJ01000005.1, read on the forward strand.
CACGCCCAATGAGCTGGTGCGGCGCGGCCTGTCGCAGGTGATGGAGGGGCGTCACTGCTTCGGCCACCTGACCATCGAAGAGAACCTGCTCACCGGCGCCTACACCCGCAGCGCATCGCGGGGGGAGCTGAAGGAATCGCTGGAGAAGGTCTACCACTACTTCCCGCGATTGCGCGAGCGGCGCGCCAGCCAGGCCGGCTACACCTCCGGCGGCGAGCAGCAGATGTGCGCCATCGGCCGCGCGCTGATGGCCAAGCCGTCGATGATCCTGCTGGACGAGCCGTCGATGGGCATCGCGCCGCAGATCGTCGACGAGATCTTCGGCATCGTGAAGGACTTGAACAGCAAGGAGAACGTCTCCTTCCTGCTGGCCGAGCAGAACACCAGCATCGCGCTGCGCTACGCGGACTTCGGCTACATCCTGGAAAACGGCCGCGTGGTGATGGAGGGCGCGGCCTCCGAACTGGCCAGCAATGAAGACGTCAAGGAGTTCTACCTCGGCGTTTCCGGCGCCGGCCGCAAGAGCTTCCGCGACATGAAATTCTACCGCCGCCGCAAACGCTGGCTGGCCTGAGGAACAGAGGACAACAAAGCATGAACATCAAGCAGGCCAAGGCCCTGTGCCGCACCTTCCCCGGCGCGGCCGAGGATACCAAGTGGGGCGCGGACGTCGTGTTCTCCGTCGGGACGAAAATGTTCGCGGTCACCGAGCTGGATGACAAGGCCAAGGCCATCAGCTTCAAGGTGGAGGACGAGCGCTTCCTGGAACTGACCGACCGCCCCGGCATCATCCCCGCGCCCTACCTGGCGCGCGCGAAGTGGGTGCGCGTCGAAGATTTGAAAACCCTCAACGACGCCGAAGCCAAAGAGCTGCTGACGCGTTCCTATGAACTGGTGTTCGGCAAACTTACCAAGAAGCTGCAACGCGAGATACAAGGATAAACAACCATGGCCGATACACTCGACAGTCTGGAAACGCGCTCGCCCGAACAACGCGAACGCGAGCTGATGTCACGCCTGCCGCAGCTGGTGGCGCGTGCCAAGGCGGCCGCCGGCTGGTCGCGCATCCTGCACGATGTGAACGCCGCCGACATCAACAGTCGCGCCGCGCTGGCCACGCTGCCGGTGACGCGCAAGTCCGAGCTGCACGGATTACAGAAACAGCAGGCGCCGTTCGGCGGCCTCAATACCACGCCGGTCGGCCAGCTGTCGCGGGTGTTCATGTCGCCAGGTCCGATCTTCGATCCCGAGGGACGCGGCCAGGACTGGTGGCGTTTCGCAAGGCCGATGTACGCGGCAGGCGTGCGCGCCGGAGGCCTGCTGCAGAACTGCTTCTCGTATCACTTCACGCCGGCGGCTTTCATGGTCGAAGGCGGCGCCGCGCGCATCGGCTGCGCCGTGATACCGGCCGGCGCCGGCCAGACCGAATTGCAGGTGCAGGCCATCAGCCACCTGCGGCCCGATACCTACATCGGCACGCCATCCTTCCTGAAGATCATCATCGAAAAGGCGCAGGAGCTGGGCGCGGACATCGGCAGCATCAGGCAGGCCTTGATGTCCGCCGAGGCGCTGCCCGAATCGCTGCGCAACTGGTTCGTCGAGCATGGCGTGCCACACGTGCTGCAATGCTACGCATCGGCCGACATCGGCAGCATCGCGTATGAAACCCGGAGCGGCGGCACGCGCGATCCCGGCATGGTGCTGGACGAGGACCTGATCCTGGAAATCGTCCGCCCCGGCACCGGCGATCCGGTGCCGGACGGCGAGATCGGCGAAGTGGTGGTCACGCTCTTCAATCCGGACTATCCGCTGATACGCTTCGCCACCGGCGACCTGTCCGCGATCCTGACCGACGTGCCACCATCGCCCTGCGGCCGCACCAACACCCGCATCAAGGGCTGGATGGGCCGCGCCGACCAGACCACCAAGGTGCGCGCCATGTTCGTGCACCCGTCTCAGGTGCACGACGTCACCCGCCGCCATCCCGAGATCGTCAAGGCGCGGCTGGTGGTGTCGGGCCAGATGGCGCACGACGTGATGACGCTGCACTGCGAGGTGGCCGATCCGTCCAGCGCCAGCAGCGCCGTCGCCATCACCGAATCGATACGCGACCTGACCAAATTGCGGGGCGAGGTGCGGTTTGCCGCCATCGGCAGCCTGCCCAACGACGGCAAGGTGATCGACGACATCCGCGATTACAAGTAGCTCGTTGTGGCGGAAAACCAACGGCATGCGGTGCGGCGGGATATGGCGGATAATAGCGAACTTACCACCCGTTTTTAGAAGCCGAAGAAGACCATGCAAGACTTCCACCACAACCGCGCCCGCGCCCTGCTGGAAAACGCGGAAGAGCTGTTCACCAAGGCAGACGTCGACCACGCCGTCACCGCGATGGCCGATACCCTCAATACCCGCTTCAACCAACCGGACAGCGACGCTTTCCCGCTGGTGCTGGGCGTGATGGGTGGCGCGGTGGTCTTCACCGGCAACCTGCTGCCGCAGCTGACCTTCCCGCTCGAATTCGACTACATCCACGTCAGCCGCTACGGCGACGACGACCAGGGCGGACAAGTGGTGTGGAAAGTGGTGCCGCGTTCGAACGTGGCCGGCCGCGTGGTCATCGTGCTGGACGACATCCTGGACGAAGGCGAAACGCTGGCCCACGTCAAACAGCGCCTGCTGGACATGGGCGCAGCCGAAGTGGTGCTGGCCGTCTTCGCCGACAAGGCGATCGGCAAGCCCAAGCCGGTCAAGGCGGACATCGTCGGCATCACCATCCCTAACCGCTTCGTGGTGGGCTTCGGCATGGACGCATACGGCTACTGGCGCAACCTGCCAGGCCTGTGGGCGATCCAGACCGAGAACTAAGCCTTACGGCCGCAGGCCGTATGCGTCGACGAACTTGCGGATGCCGTCCGGGTGTTCGCGCTTCCACGCCTCTAACTCGGGGCGCCGGGACTACCATCATCAAAACTCGGATTGGGCTCTATCAGGGAAATGGCCAGAAATGAGAAAAACCTGTTTGGTGGTGCTGCTGATTGGCGTGGACGTCTGTGGCTGCCTGCAGGCGGAGCCTGTTCAATCGCATGAACGGACTATCCCCAACTTCGACCCGGACAGTCCCGCGTGTGTCATAAAATTCGAGGGCGCGTCACCGGAATCCCTCCGGCTGAACCTCAGCTGCCTGCCAAAATCGGCGCCGACCGGATTTGAAAATCCGGCTCCGGAAGTAAAAGTACAATCCATCCGCGGGAAGAACGCCAAGGGGCACATGTCGCTAATCGACGAAGTGCCGTCCCCACACGCCGACCGCACGCGGGAATTAAACTTTTGCCTGTATGGCAAACAGAATAATTTTTGCGGCAGCGCCAAGGTGCTGCGACAGAAGGATGGCACCTCGACGATCACGAATTGGATTCAACGAATAGAGTTACAGGACGCCGACTGACCTGTCATCATCCGCGCCGGCCGCCCAGGAGGCCCGAGCAAGCTCGATCGCTCAATCGTGCAATATAGATAACATTTCTGTGATCTAATACCGGCTTGGGCTTTTTCGCCGCCACTATCAAGATGCGATCGATTCGCGTCCCTGGAGCATCCCCCATGTCAGCGCTGCTCAACAGCTTCACTCAAGATACACGCGTGCTTACGTTCAGCACGCCGATTGGCCGCGACAAGCTTCTTGCCGAATGCTTCCGCGGCGAAGAAGGACTGAGCGAGTGCTATGAATTCAAGGTCACGGCGCTCTCGACCGACGCGGGGATCACTCTCAAATCGTTGCATGGGCAGCCCGCCCTGCTTGAACTGCTCACGGCCACGAGTCGCGATGACAAACGCCCGTTCCATGGCCACATCACTTCGGCTGAATGGGCCGGTGCCGACGGCGGCTTCGCGCGCTACGTTTTCACCATTGGCCCCTGGTACGCGTTCCTGGCTCATGGCCGCGATAGCCGAATATTCCAGGACAAAACGGTATTCGACATCCTCGATGCGATCTTCGGCGGTTGGCAGAATGTGGGGCCGCTGGTGCCGGCGTGGCGCTACGACATACTTGACAGAGACGCGTATCCGACCAGATCGCTGACTTGCCAGTATCAGGAAAGTAATATGGCCTTTGCCGAACGCCTGATGCGGGAAGAGGGCTTGTTTTACTACTTCGAGCACACCGGCAATGCCGAAAGCGCCACCCTCGGCTCCCACACGATGGTCATCGCCGACCACAATGGCAGTTTCAAACCCAATGCTCAGGCCACGATCAATTTCACGCAGCCTGGCGCGGTAATGAAAGAGGACAGCATGGACCGCTGGCGCACCAGTGTGCGCCAGCAAACGAACGCCATCGAGCTGTCGAGTTGGGACTACCGCACGACTGGATCGCGACCGGTGAGTTCGGTCAGTGCCGATGGTGACGGCGGGAATCCGCTGGTCAGCCGCGACACGCCCGGCGCATATGCTTACGAGTCGAGTGAGCAGGGCCAGCGCATCGCCGACAACCAGATGCAGGCACTGGACGCGATGCGTGAAACGCACACCGGTGCAGGTACCGTGCGCACGCTCTCAGCCGGCACGACCTTTACACTCAATGGACAGGCGCAGCTCGACGCCGCCAGTGCCACCGGCGGCGACGATGCGCGTACCTTTGTCATCGTGCGCGTGGTGCACCTCGCCCACAATAACCTGAGTAGCGAGGCGAAAACAGAAATCACCGAACGACTGGGCCAGAGCGCGCTCGATGCCCTGATCCAGAAGGAGCGCAAACACAGTCTGCATGCGGTGGGCACGGAGAAGGGCGAACGTCCCGTCTACCGCAACCGTATCGACGCCATCCGCAGCAAGACGCCCTACCGCAGCAGCGGGCAGGATGGGCATGGCCAACTTCTGAATCCCCGCCCCACCGTCCGCGGGCAGCAGACCGCCATCGTGGTCGGACCGGCCGGCGCGACCACCTACACGGACCGCGATCATCGCATCAAGGTGCAGTTTCATTGGCAGCGTGGCGCGGGCGACAACGACCTGAGCCACAGCCGCCTGAACCATCCATCGCCCGACGGCCACGCGGGTGCGCCAGCAAGCGAGAAGTCAGGGACATGGGTGCGCATCGCCACGCCGATGGCGCCGGTCGCGGGCGCCAACTGGGGCGCGGTCGCCGTGCCGCGCGTCGGCAGTGAAGTAGTGATCGATTTTCTTGACGGCGACATCGACCGCCCCGTGGTCATTGGAAGCCTGTACAACGGCAAAGGCCAGGACGACGCCCAGAACAACCAGGTGGCACAGGGCGCGGGCGTTTCGACCGGCAACGCACCGGCATGGTTCCCGGGCGAGGCCGGCGCGCATGCGCATCCGGCTGTAATGTCGGGTTTCAAGACGCAGGCGATGAGCACCAGCCAAAACGGCGGCGGTGCGTACAGCCAGCTGGTATTTGACGACACGGCCGGAGAGCCGCGCGTGGCACTGCAGCGCCACGCCGATCGTCACCAGGGCACGGCCGAATTGAACATGGGCCATTTGCGGCACCAGACCGATAACCAGCGCCTCAACCCTGTGGGATTCGGCGCCGAGCTCAAGACGGAGCACGGCGCCGCCATTCGCGCCGGTTCCGGCCTGCTGCTGTCGGCCGACGCGCGGATCAATGCCAACGGCAGCCAACTCGATTCGCGCGAGGCGAAGACGCAGATCGACCAGAGCCTGCAATTGCAGACGGCGCTTGCGACAACGGCGCAAAAGCACAATGCCATGCTCAAGGATGACAAGGGCCAAGCCGAGCCCGCGCCCGAGAAGCTGCCGTCGATCGCGCAGATGGCGCACAGCGGCACCGTCATCGAAGCGACGGGCGGCAATGCTGCGAGCGGCGATGGTGCCGGCGGCGCTGGCGAGGTAACGGCCTACGCCGAGGCGCATCTGCAGTTGTCGAGCCCTGCCGGCATCACGGCGACCACGCCGGCCGCCGTGGTCATCAGCGCAGGCGACACCAGCAGCATCACGGCCGGCCAGGACATCAACTTTGCGGCCCAGGGCAACAGCCTGTATGCCGTCAAGGGCGGCATCAGCCTGTTCACGTATGGCAAGGCCGACAGCAAGGACAAGCCGAACCAGGAAACGGGCATCAGGTTGCACGCGGCCAGCGGCAAGGTCTCCAGCCAAAGCCAGTCGGACGAAACGCGCATCACGGCCGACAAGGCCATCACGGTGGCGAGCACCACCAAGAGCGTGTCCGTCGCGGCCAAGGAGCATGTGCTGCTGACCACCCAAGGCGCCTACATCAAGCTCGAAGGCGGCGACATCATGATTCACGGGCCGGGGACGATGACGTTCAAGGCCAGCATGAAGGAACTGGCTGGGCCCGCGTCCTCCGCTCCCGTCCTGCCACCGCTGCCGAAGGCTGACCAAATCAAGAACTTCGTCGAATTCAACCTTCACTGGCCGGACTTGACGCCTGTCGCAGGCGGCGCCTACCGTGCCGAATTCGCTGACGGTACCGCACGTGTCGGCAAGCTGGACGCCAAAGGCCACGCCCGCCTGGAAAACATTCCGCAGGGCGCGGTCAAGGTCTATTTCGGAGAAGACCCTGCACCGTACACACCAGATAGCGTCAAAGACGCTGGAAAGACCACCTTGGAAAACGTGCTAAACGAGTTGAAAAAACACGGCCATTCCATCGATCCGGAAGATGTCGAATCGCTGCTGTACAACATGGCTGGAAGGGATATCCAATGAGCGACGCACCTGCGACCACCGCACCTGAAGCGGGCGAGGCACAAACCGACAGCGCGGCCATCGCCAGTGCCATCGAAGAGATCAGCGTCGCCGTAGCCACCGGACTCGTCCCCTTCCTGGGCCAAGCGATCAATGTCTACGACACCATCACATGCATGATGACGCTCCACAACAGCACGTCGGCGGAAGACCAGATGGAGGCCAAATTCGATCTGGTCCTGGCGCTGGTGGGCTGGATACCGGGCGCGGGCGGCGGGGTCAAGAAAACGATCCGCATCGTCAACAAGCATCCCGAGCGCTTTGCCCCGATTTTGTTCGACGTGCTGCGGATGGTCTGCGACAAAGTCGGCATCCACACCAGTCCGGAAGTCCTGCTCGACAAGTTATTCGATGCGGTCGGCCTGAAAAGCCAATTGGGTACAATCCAGAGCGCGATCGAAGGTTCGTGGCTTTACGACGACCTGCCCGCCGAAGGACGGCTCGCCTTGAGCACCTGCATGAGCACGGTGCGCGCCCAGTTGCCGGCCATGGTAATGCTTGTCACACTCAAGTTGGCCCATTGGAAGACCAAGCAACGCAACAATGCGGCGCGGGTCAACGGCCCCCAAGGCAAGGTCGATCCGGCGGAAAAGAAGCCGGACAAGAAAGATCCCAAAGTCGCCGAAGCCGGCCACAACGCGCCTATGCTTACCGCATCGAACAACACAGAGAGTGCCCCGCTCGGCAGCAGCGTCGCCGAAGGTGTGACCAAGACCGTGACTGGCATTGTAGGTGAGCATATTACCGATTATTTTCTGTATGAAAAATACGGCTGGGGCAGGGGGTGGAGCCGACACGACATGGGGACGCAAGGCGAATGGGAGGAAAAGCCAAGCAAGACCTTCCCTGGCAAACTGAACGAAGCGACCCGGCTCAATTCATTGTTCGCCCTGAAAGCGCATGGCACGGGGATTGACGGCGTGTGGAAAGTGCAAATGGGAGACCCGCACAATGGCGGCAAGCCGTATGCGATCGTGGAATCGAAGGCGTCGATCGTGGGAAAGGCACCGAAAAACCCCTCCCGTAAGCCAGGCGTGAAAGGCAAGCTGCTGGACAATGCCCGGCAAATCAAAGACAGGGCGCTGCCAAAGTCTGAGGAATTATTGGAGCCGGATACAAGTCAGGGCAGCGATTCCGCTGGGGCGGGAAAACCAAGCGGCAAACCGGGCGGAAAACCAGGTGGGAAAGAAGGCAATGGGAATGGAAAGCCCTCGGGTGGCGGTAAGCAAGTGCAGCCGAAGCGTGCGGCGCCGGCCGTTGTCGCGTCAACTACATCGAAGAGTAATGCTGGGCAACCGCTTGTGCAGATGAGTCAGGAGTGGATTTCAATGAATATCCGCAGTGCAGTTAAGGATGAGGCAATTGCCCTCGAAATAACTAGCAAACGAACGAAAGTCTACTCTCGCCATCTATTCTATACGCCATTTTATCTACCTTCAGCCGCAGCGCATGAGAAGGCGTTGCTTGAGAATGAACCAGAGAAACACGAGAAACATGCTGATCACGATATACCATCAACGCATCGGCACGACGAACAAGAAGTAAAGGCGGCTGTTAATCATAAACATACTAAACTTGGTTTAGAACTTGAACCATAGAACAATTCCGCATCTAACACCGATTTTAATCAGGTAAACTTTATGCAATTTCATGAAAAACGTAGGCAGCAATTCTTAAATGAAACAGCCTTTGAAAAAACCACGGCTTTTTTTATCACTACTGCGCACGCGGAATTGTCACGCGAGTTACACGATCCAAGTAATGATGCACTAGGCCGCAGTCTTGTGTCAGCAGCGATCGCCGACTATACATTTACAAATTATTTATTGAGCTACACCGCGGGCGAATCGCTGGATGTGTTGCGGGAAAACCTTACCGAAGTTATAAAGGTTCATGAGCAATCAACTAAATATGTTAGACAGTATCAACATGACTCAGCGTTTCCGCCTCTGCGCTTCGCCGAAATAGCTCATTACGAGCGCGCAATGCAACTCATTGGCCTTTGCTATCTTCTACATCGCCGTGACCTCTTACCACGATTAGCGGCAATGCTTGACGGCGCGTTTGCCGGCAAAGATACGCTCTATGAGGACTTGTTTGCCTATGAACTCAAGGATCGTTACGAAGTCGACGAGTGGTACCACGATGCGCCCTATCGCGACATCATTAATAGCTTTTATCGCGACACGCCAGAGGAAAGCATTCAGGATATTGAGAAATATTTGAAGGCTTGGTACAAGTCTATGAAAAAAGCGCCATGGCACGACAGCCACTTGAGCATGAGCTCAGAAGGTTGCGGCGCGTATTTTGGCTATTGGGCGATTGAAGCCGCTGCGGCAGCGTATCTCTTGGAGCTGGACGATCGCAGTTTCCGCGATCACATCGTATATCCAAAAGACTTGGTGGACTACGCCAGAAGGCTCGATAAGCAACCGCCTGCGATATCCTCAGTGCGTGAAAATTTGCGTGTCGAGGGGGGCAAACCATGCCCCCAAACAGGCTACTGGTTCACCCCTGCCATTGCCGACAGCCTTCGTTATTTCGAACAAGGCGAGGTTATGCCTGTATCCGCAGATTCCCTGTATGGGGCCACCATCTGGCAATGGAGTACTGAGCAATTACCTCCCACTAAGCCAGCAGAAAACTGAGCATTTCTCGTTTTATTAAAAAATGATTTGCATATCTGCCCAACATCAAAATTCTTCAGGTGAGCCTTATGCAATTTCACGAAAAATGCAGACAACAATTTCTGAGTGAACAGTATTTCCGAAAGGATATTCAAGACGCTATTACCATAAGTATTCCGGGCGTATTGAAAATTCTTAACGCCCCTGATAGCGACGCAGAGGATCGGAGTCGCGTTTCAGAGGAAATCGCGGATATCACATGCAAGAACTTTTTCTTGAATTACACGGCGGGCGATTCGATAGCAGTCTTGCGCGATAGCTTTATTTCGGTTGTTGAGGCATACGAATGTGCTGCACGATATTATCGTGAGTATGCAGAAAGCTCCATTGCACCAATTTTCGGATTTCAAGAAATAGACGATTTTGAACGAATCATCCAACTTGTTAGTTTAGCTATTTTATTGCATCGGCGCGAACTCATTCCACGCATCCATTCTTTAATCGCCAACTCCACCTATGACGGCAAAGATGCAATGTATGAAGAATTGATTGGACATGATTTACCGGACCGTCCGTTTCTTGATGCATGGTACCACCAATTACCATATCTGCATCTTCTCAATGCGACGGACGAGGAAGGTCCAGAAGCAAAGATTATTCAGATGGAGAAGTACCTGAAGGTTTGGTACACGTCTATGAAAAAGGCTGTTTGGCACGATAGTCACTTGGGCGTGACAGAAGATGGTGGCGACTATTTTGGTTATTGGGCAATCGAGGCTGCCGCAATTGTTTATCTCTATAATATCGATGACAGCAGTTTCCGTGACCACATTGTCTATCCCAAAGACTTAGCGGATTTTGCAAGGGAGTTCGATAAACAAGTCGTACCTCCATCTTTAGTGCCCGAAAAACTGCGGGTTGAAGGTGGCAAATCATGCCCCCAACCCGGTTACTGGTTTACCCCTGCCATACCGGATAGCCTTCGCCATTTTGAACAAGGTGACATTATGCCGGTATCTGCCGATTCAATGTATGGCGTGACCATCTGGCAACGGAGTACCGATTAATTACCGCCCCCATTTCACCAGTAAAATAGACCTTGCTTTGATAATTGAGTACGGAATACGCTTCCTGCTAGGGCGCACAACATGCAGTTCCATAAAAAAAGAAGGCAACAATTTTTAGACGAACACTACTATAATTTTTTTACGAATTTCATAGAAAAAACTATTTTGTACTGGCGTGATCATATACCCGCCAATGCCGGCTCAGAAGCATTTGGTCGTGCATTGGCATCTGTGGAAGTCGCGAATCAAACATTTGATCTTTTTATCCTCAAATACACCGGCGGCGAGCCGATAGAAAATTTGCGCGATGATTTTACCAAAGTTATTGAAGCTTTCGAAATAAATACAAAATGCGAACGGGCATATTCGAGCGATCCATATTACCCACCTCTTCGCTTTGTCGAAATCGACGAATACGGACGCGCGATGCAACTTATTGGGCTATGCTACCTGCTACATCGCCGTGACTTGCTGCCGCGATTAGCGGCGATGCTCGATGGCACGTTTGCGGCCAAAGACACGCTCTATGAAGACCTGTTTGCCTATGAACTCGATGACCGTTACGAAGTCGATGAGTGGTACCACGACAAGCCGTATCGCGACCTGATTTACAGCTTTTATCGAGACACGCCAGAAGAAAGTATCGTAGATATAAAAAAATATCTGAAGATTTGGTACCAGTCAATGAAGAAAGCACCATGGCACGACAGCCATTTTGATACTAGCGAGGGCGGCGGCGCATATAGTGGTTATTGGGCCATTGAAGCTGCAGCAGCAGTATATCTTTTGGACTTGGAAGACCGTAGTTTTCGCGATCACATCGTGTATCCAAAAGACTTGGTGGACTACGCAAGAAAGCTCGATAAATAACCACCCCTGGCCCCAGACCGACTGCCTGCCCGTCGGGAAAATTTTCGGATAAACTTTATGCAATTTCATGAAAAACGCAGACAGCGATTTTTGGACGAACGATATTATCAGCTGGACATTCAACATACTATTGATATAAGCATTCCGGGACTATTGGAGGTTCTTAATGCTTCTGATAGCGATGCTGAGGATCGAAGCCGTGTTTCAGAAGCAATCGCTGATAGCACATGCAAGAACTTTTTTTTGAACTACACGGCCGGTGAATCTTTAGACATTTTGCGTGACGATCTTTCGAAAGTCATCGAGACTTACGAGCAATATACTAAATTCGATCGGGAGTATACAAAAAGGCCGTATTTTCCGCCATTTCGCTTTGCCGAAATAGACGATTACGAACGCGCAATTCAGCTCATTAGCCTTTGTTATTTGCTGCATCGCCGTGACTTGCTGCCACGATTAGCTGCAATGCTTGACGGCGCATTTGCAGGGAAAGATACGCTCTACGAGGACTTGTTTTCCTATGAACTTGAAGGTCGTTACGATGTCGATGAGTGGTACCACGACAAGCCGTATCGCGACATCATCAACAGCTTTTATCGCGACACGCCAGAAGAAAGTATTTCCGATTTGGAAAAATATTTGAAAACTTGGTACACATCGATGAAAAAAGCGCCTTGGCACGACAGTCATTTAGACATGAGAGAAGACGGGGGCGGCTATTTTGGTTATTGGGCCATCGAAGCTGCAGCGGCAGTATATCTTTTGGATCTGGATGACCGCAGTTTTCGCGATCACATCGTGTATCCAAAAGACTTGGTGGACTATGCAAGAAAGCTGGATAAATAAGCACCGCCGGTGTCAATGCGCGCCTCAAACCAGCCACTTACCCGTCGGGAAAATTCTCGGATAAACCTTATGCAATTTCATGAAAAACGTAGACAGCGATTTTTAAGCGAACATTATTTTTCGGTTTTTTGTGGCTCGATAAAAGAGGCAATTGAATATTGGAAGCATAATTTAGCTCCTGACATAGAAACGAAAGCACTCGCAAGATCGCTCGCTGCAGCAGATGTCGCAAGTCAAACTTTCGACCTCTTCTTGCTTCGATACACAGGCGGTGAATCGCTAGATGTATTGCGGGATGAACTCGTCGGCGTAGTCGAGGCCTACGAGAAATCCGCTAAATACAAGCGAGACTTTCAGGAAAAAGAGGATTTTTCCACATTCGCCTTCCAAGAAATCGAAGATTTTGAAAGAATTCTTCAGCTACTTGGCTTGGCCATATTGCTGCATCGACGCGAACTGATATCGCGCATTCATTCCTTAATCGCCAATTCCGCCTATGACGGGCAAGATGCGATGTATGAGGAACTTGTCAGCCATGATTTACCTGATCGTCCATACTTGGACGCTTGGTATCATCAATTGCCCTACCTGCACCTCCTCAGCGCAACTGACTTGGCAAGTTCCGAAGAAAAAATAGAGCAGGTGCAGCAGTACCTAAAGATTTGGTATAAATCGATGAGCAAGGCACCGTGGCATGATAGCCATCTGGAAATGACGGAAGAAGGTGGCAGCTATTTCGGCTACTGGGCAATAGAGGCCGCCGCCATTGTCTATCTCTACAACATCAACGACAGCAGCTTCCGTGACCACATTGTCTATCCAAAGGACCTCGTGGACTTCGCCAGGGAACGCGAATGACGACGGCCATCCTGGTCATCCAAGCCCTGCTGCCGCGATATGCAAGCAGGGTATGATGTTTCTTTCTCCCTCAGAAATGCGACCATCGACGGAATGTTCAATCTGATACTTTCGTGGCTGTTCCTGCTGGCGATAGGCCAGGCCTTCCTGATGGCGGCCTCGCTGCTCAGCGTGCGCCAGCCGGAGATGCGTACCGCTAACCGGCTGCTGTCCGCGCTGCTGCTGGTGTTCGCGGCCATCATCGGCCATAACTGGCTGGGCCTCAATCACCTGTATCAGCAGTATCCGCACAGCGCGCTGGCCATCGTCACGCTCGGCCTGGCCGTCGGGCCGCTTCAATATCTCTACCTGCACGCGATGCTGTCGGACCAGCCGCTGGGCCGCCGCGCGCTGCTGCATTTCGCGCCGTTCGCCGCCGCCACGCTGGCGATGACGCCGTTCTACCTGCGCTCGGCCGAGCAGAAGCTGGCGTGGATGCACCACTGGGACGGCTGGCCTTGGTACATGGCCGTGGCGGGAATGGCCAAGCTGGCGATTCTGCTGGCCTACATCCGCGCCACCTTCCTGCTGGTGCGCCGCGTGCCGGCCGAATCGGACCTGGTGCGCGACCTGCGGCGCCTGATGCGCGCATGGCTGGTCAGCGCGGCGCTGAGCATCGTCGCGCTGGCGATGGCAGTGCTGGACGTGGAAACGCCACTATCCGGCGACGCAATGGACGGCATCTCACTGATGGTGTTCGTGTTCGCGACCGCCATCACGGCGATGCGGCTGCCGCTGGGTTATCGTCCGCGCGCGCTGCCGCCGCCGGCGCCGGTCAAGCAGCGCTACGCCAGCAAGCAGTTGTCCACCACCGACCGCGACGCCTTCCTCGCCCGCCTGACCGACTGCATGACGCGGGACCAGCCCTACCGCAACGGCGAGTTGAAGCTGGAAGACCTGGCCGCGCAGGTGGCGATGACGCCGCACGAACTATCCCAGCTGATCAACGAGAACTGCGGCGGCAATTTCGCCGATTACCTGAACCGCCACCGCGTGGACGCGCTGAAACTGGCCCTGCACGACCCCGAACAGGCCAGCGCCAGCATCCTCGATCTGTCGATACTGGCCGGATTTAACAGTAAAAGCGCGATGAACCGCGTATTTAAAAAACAGACCGGCATGACGCCAGGCGAATTCCGCGACCAGGCCAGAACGCCCGCGTAGCAGGTGCCAAATCATCATTTGAGACGCAAAACACGGTACGCGGCAGCACACTGGACCTCTCACAACACGGAGCCACGCATGAAAACCACCCGCATTCTCGCCAGCCTTTCCCTCCTCTTCTGCGCCCAGGCCTGGGCGGCGCAGACCTGGATCACCAACGTCAAGCTGATGTCGCCGGAAAAGCTGGACCGCATTGAAACCGGCAGTGTCCTGATCGAAGATGAACGCATCGTCCGCGTCGAACGCGGCGCGGGCAAGAAAGCCCCGGCCGGCGCGCGCCGCATCGACGGCAAAGGCCAGTACCTGACGCCCGGCCTGATCGACTCCCACGTCCACCTGTTCTCCATCCCCGGCATGAGCTTCGAGCAGGCCGACCAGAAGAAGGCCATGGCCGCCGAATACTTCGCGCAGCTGCCGCGCTCCTTCCTCTACTACGGCTACACCACGGTGATCGACCTGGCCGCCGTCGACCGCCAACTCATCAACCGCGTAAAAGCCGCGCCGCTGCACCCGGACGTCTACGATTGCGGCGCGCCGCTGGTGTTCGCCAACGGCTACCCGGCGTCCTACCTGCCGCCGGAGACGCGCTTCGAGATGTTCTCCAACTTTATCTACGATCCGGCGCAGGCGGACAAGATCCCCGCCAGGTTCAAGCCTGAGGACTACACCCCGGCCAAGGGCGTGGCGCGGGTCAAGGCCGACGGCGCCATCTGCGTCAAGACCCACTTCGAACACGGCTTCGGCAACATGCACAACCTGCCGGTGATGAGCCCCGCCGTGTACGCGGACGTGCGCGCGGCCGCCAGCAAGGACGGCCTGGTGCTGGTCACCCACGGTAATTCGTTCGAGGCGCAGACCTTCGCCGTCAACGGCGGCGTCGACGTGCTGGCGCACGGCATGTGGAACTGGGGCCGTATGGACAAGGAGAAGGAACTGCCGGCCGAGATCAAGCAGCTGCTGGACAAGATCGCCGAGCGCCGCATCGGCTTCCAGGCGACGATGCAGGTCCTGAATGGCATGAACGCCTACTTCGAACCGGCCTACCTGAACAACCCGGCGCTGGCCAAGCTGCTGCCGCCGTCCATGCTGGCCTGGCTCAAGACACCCGAAGGCCAATGGTTCAGACAGGAGCTGGCGGAAAACGAAACCGATGCCGAGGCATTGAAGGGAATGGAAGTGCCGCTGCGCCGCCAGCAGCAAGTGGTGGCCTACCTGGCCGGCAAGGACGCCAACTTCGTATTCGGCACCGACACGCCATCCTCGCCAACCTACGGCAACATCCCCGGCCTGAACGGCTACCTGGAGATGCAGGACCTGCACAACGCCGGGCTGTCGCTGGCGCAGCTGTTCAAGGCGGCCACCATCAACAACGCCCGCACCTTCAAGATCGACGCGCAGGTCGGCACCATCGAAGCGGGCAAGGTCGCCAACCTGGTGCTGATGAAGATGTCGCCGCTGGACGATATCCGCGCCTACGACAGCATCGACACCGTCTGGGTGCGCGGCAAACAGGCTGCACGCGGCAGCCTGACGGTCAAACAGTAGTTAGAGCGCCAACCGCGCGCGGGCCGCGTCGTACTCGCGCTTCAGGCGCGCCACCATCTCGGCGGTGGTCGGCACGTCGTCCATCAGGCCCACGCCCTGGCCTGCGCCCCAGATGTCACGCCAGGCCTTGGCGCTGGCCGAGCCGAAGTTCATCGAGCTCTTGTCGGCCTGCGGCAGCGCGTCCGGATCCAGGCCGGCGGCGACGATGGATTTTTTCAGGTAGTTGCCATGCACGCCAGTGAACAGGTTCGAATACACGATGTCCGCCGCCGACGATTCCACGATCGCCTCGCGATAACCGTCGCTGACGTTCGATTCCTGCGTCGCCAGCCAGCGCGAGCCGATGTACGCGAAGTCCGCGCCCATGGCCTGCGCCGCCAGGATCGCGTCGCCGGTCGCGATGGAGCCGGACAGCGCGATCGGACCCTTGAAGAACTTGCGCACCTCGCCCACCAGCGCGAACGGCGACAAGGTGCCGGCATGGCCGCCGGCGCCGCTGGCCACCAGGATCAGGCCATCGACACCCGCCTCCAGCGCCTTCTCGGCGTGGCGGATCGAGATCACGTCGTGCATGACGATGCCGCCGTAGCTGTGGATCGCATCCAGCATCTCCTTCGGCGGCGCGCGCAGCGACGAGATGATGATCGGGATCTGGTGCTTGACGCAGACTTCCACGTCATGCGCCAGGCGGTCGTTCGACTGGTGCACGATCTGGTTGACGGCGATCGGGCCGACGCGCTTGCCCGGATTGGCAGCCTGGAAGTCGGCCAGCTCTTTTTGCAAATCGGTCAGCCACACGTCCAGCATTTCCGCGGGACGCGCGTTCAGCGCCGGGAAGGAGCCGACGATGCCGGCCTTGCACTGCGCCGCGACCAGGGCCGGGCCGCTGGCGATGAACATCGGCGATGCAATGACGGGAAGGGAAAGGTTTTGCAAGACTGCTGGCAGGGCCATGGCGCACTCGCTGTCGGTGAGTTAAGGAAAATCGATTATAGATCGAAAATAGTACGACCGTGCCGAAACTAGGCGACTTCCTCTACACTTGCCTGGTGTCTACACATTAAGTAAGTGCTCACCCTCGACGCGGGCCGCGCCGGCTCGTACCAGCTGCCCGGCGGCCCATGTGGCGACCTGTTCCGGCGTCTGCTTCAGGAAGTTGCTGTTGGCCTTGGCGAACACCGGCATCGCCAGCAGCAGCTGCGGCACCTCCACCAGCGGAATGCTCTGGCGCTCCAGCAGCAGGAACTTCAGCAGCACCTTCAGCGCGTTCTGCGCATTGCGCAGCGGGTCGGCTTCCAGATAATCCACCCGCGAACGGGCCCGCGCCAGCGCGCCGGCCACGTCGTTGAACGGCTTGCCGTGGCCGGGGATCACCAGCCGCACGTCCAGCCCTTCGATCAGGTCCAGCGTGGCGCGTTCCTCGGCAAAGCCGGACTGGCCGTCCAACTCCGGGAAGATGATGCCGAAGCCGTTTTCCCACAGCGCGTCCGCCGAGATCAGCACCCGCTCCCGCGGGCAGTAGAAGATCAGCGAATGCGGATCGTGGCCGGGCGCGCCCAGCGCCTGCCACTCCATGTCCGCCAATGTCAGCACGTCGCCGGGGGCGACGGTCGCGTCGAAGGTGAATCGCTCGCAGCGCTGGCCGGTGGCCTTGAAGCTGAGCGCCTCCACGTCCCAATGCCGCACCTTGTCCGCCTCGGCCACCGGAATCGAGGTACGGCTGCCGAAGTGCGCCTGCAAGGTGGCGTTGCCGCCGCAATGGTCGGAGTGCAGATGGGTGTTGATGATCTGGTCCAGGTGCCGTCCGCGCAGCGCATGGCGCACCAGCTCCAGCGTTTGCGGCGCATGGGTCATGTAGCCGGTGTCGATGATGGCCGTATCGTGGCGGCCCAGCAGCATCACGTTGTTGGACGACAGCCAGCCCCGCTCAAAAACCTGGATCGAATCGGGGAGCGCGTTCATTCGTCGTCGAAGTTGATCAATTGTTCACGGCGGCGGATTTCCGCCCACACGCCGCGCTTGTAGTCGTCGTCCGCGGTGGACCAGGCGACGATTTCCGGAATCGTGCGCATGCAGCCCATGCAGTAGAGGCGGTCGGCGTCCATTTTGCACAGGCTTACGCAGGGCGACGGCACCGGTACGGCCAGTTCCGGCGCGCCGGGAGGGATCAGGTTGGCAGGTTCACTCATGCCGCCATTATGACGCGAACACGCTTGACTTGGTGATTTTCAGGTCTATACTACCATCCATGTAGATGGTAACTGGATGGAATAACATGGCAAAACAAGAATTAAAACTGAAGACCGCCGAATCGGAAAAGATCACGATCAACCTTGGTCCCATCGACCTGGGCCAAATCGATCTGCTGGTGCAGGAGGGGTTTTACTCCAACCGCACCGACTTGATACGCACGGCGATCCGCAATCAGTTGAACCAGCACGCCGACGTCGTCAAACAGACGGTGGCGCGCAAAAGCCTGGTACTCGGGATGCAGCACTATTCGCGCGCCGACCTGGAAGCCATCCAGGCGGCCGGCGAGCGGCTGCAGATCCAGGTACTGGGCCTGGCCAGCATCGCCAGCGACGTTTCGGTCGAACTGGCGCTGGCGACGATCGACTCAATTTTCGTATTGGGATCGCTGCATGCCAGCGCCATGCTCAAAAGCGCGCTGGCCCAACGCATCCATTAAGGGAGCATCATGAAACTACCACTGTTTTCACACATGCGCGAGGCGGCGCAAAAGCTGATGAATCGAAGCGCGTCGGCCACCGTTCAGCAGGCGCTGGACAGCCTGCGCGGGCACCCGGCCATGCGGCCGGCCGCGCCGGCGCAACCGCCGATGCGCGACATTAATCCGCCGCCGGCCCGCTCCACGGCGGAAGCGGCGCCCGAAGCAGCCCCCAAAGCTGCGCCAGAAGCCGCGACGCGGACGGCGGCCGAACCGGCCACGCCGAATCCGGCCACGCACCCCGCCGAGTATGCGCAGGACATGTTGAACCGCATGGGCATCCAGATCGACCTGCAGGCGAACCTCGGCCGCGCCATGGACGCCAGCGCCTTCATGCAGCCAACGCCGGCGGCGCCGCTGCCGGAGGGCGCACAGTTCATCAAGGGCAGCTACACCAACCACGCCGGCACCCGCAACTACAAGCTGTACATCCCGGCCAGCTATCACGGCCAGGCGATGCCGCTGCTGGTGATGCTGCACGGCTGCACCCAGAACCCGGACGATTTCGCCGTCGGCACGCAAATGAATGCGCTGGCCGAGGAAAAGGAATGCTTCGTGGTCTACCCGGAGCAGACGCCCAACGCCAACCAGCAGCGCTGCTGGAACTGGTTCAACGCCATCGACCAGCAGCACGGCCAGGGCGAACCGTCCATCATCGCCGGCATCGCGCGGCAGATCATCGACGAGTATCCGGTCAACGAGCGCCAAGTGTACGTGGCCGGCCTGTCGGCGGGCGGCGCGATGGCGGTCATCGTCGGCACGCTGTATCCGGAGCTGTTCGCGGCGGTGGGCGTGCATTCGGGGCTGCCGTTCGCCTCCGCGCAGGATTTGCCGTCGGCGCTGTCGGCCATGAAGCGCGGCGTCAACTCGCCGCACAAGGCCGGCGACGGCGCGCAGCCCATCATCGTCTTCCACGGCGACAGCGACACCACAGTCCATCCGCGCAACGGCGAACAGGTGATCGAGCAGCGCCTGCATAGCCACCGGGGCAAGCCGTCGGTGCAATCGGGCAGTGTGCCGAACGGCCACCGCTACACGCAGACCACGCACACCAAGGCGGACGGCACGCCGCTGGGCGAACACTGGGTGGTGCACGGCGCCGGCCACGCCTGGTTCGGCGGCAACGCCAGCGGCACCTACACCGACGCCAAAGGCCCGGACGCCAGCCGCGAGATGCTGCGCTTCTTCCGCACCGTCAGCTAAGCTTTTTTACAATGTCCATCTTGCGCACATTAGGACACTTGTCCTAAAATCTCCCGGCAACTTAACCAACGGGAGACGTGGGCAGGAATGGGGACGCGCGAACAGATCGTGGAGGCCGCGAACCGGCTGTTCTACCAACAAGGGTATGAACGGACGTCGTTCGCCTCCATCGCCGAAACCGTGGGTATCTCTCGCGGCAATTTCTACTATCACTTCAAGACCAAGGACGAGATCCTGGAAGCGGTCCTCGAGGCACGCCTGGCGGATACGCGCGCCATGCTGGCCGCTTGGACCGAAGGCGCGGCCACACCGCTGGAGCGGGTATTCCGCTTCGTCGAAATCGTGGTGGCCAACCGGGCGGACATCGAGCATTACGGCTGCCCGGTCGGCACCATGACCAGCGAGCTCGCGAAGCTGGACCATCCTTCGCGGGCGCAGGCCGTGGACATCTTCCGCGTCTTCCGCGATTGGCTGCGGGAGCAGTTCACGGAACTCGGCCACGCGGCCAATGCGGACGATCTCGCGCTGCAGGTGCTGGCGTTCGGCCAGGGCGTCGCGACCTTGTCGAACGCTTTCGGCGAGCGTGGTTATGTGAAGCGCGAAGTGGAACGGCTGAAGACCCGGCTCATGTCACTCGACACTTAGACACTTAGGCACCTAGCCAAAGGAGAAACCAATGTATATCGTTCTGCTTCGCTTCTCTGCCAACAAAAGCCAGGCGCCGGCGCACATGGCTGGCCATCGCGAATGGCTGCAAAAAGGGATAGCCGACGGCGTCTTCCTGCTGGCCGGCAGCATCCGGCCCGGATTGGGTGGCGCCATCCTGGCCGCCGGGCCATCGCCCGAGGAGCTTCAGGTCCGCATCGACCAGGACCCGTTCGTGGTCCACGACATCGTCAAGGCCGAGATCATCGACGTCGACCCTAACCACGCCGCCGAGGGCCTGGCCTTGCTGGCCGCGTGACGGTCAACCGGTAAAGCGCTCGATCTTCTCGCGGTTCTTTTCCATGTCGTGGTCGGAATCCGCGTAGCGCTTGGCGATGTCGATGAAGTCCTGCTGCAGCTCCATGAAGGCGTCGACCATGTCGGGATCGAAGTGCTTGCCGCGTCCCTCGGCGATGATGGCCACCGCCGCCTCGTGCGACATGCCGGCCTTGTAGACGCGGCGGCTGATCAGCGCATCATAAACATCGGCCACCGCCATCAGCCGCGCGGAGATCGGGATGTCGTCGCCGCTCAATCCCTCGGGATAGCCGCTTCCGTCCCATTTCTCCTGGTGGCCGTAGGCGATCTCCTTGGCGAACTTGAGGAAGTCCACCTCCAGCCCCAGCTCGCGCTCGGCCTGGCGGATCGCGTCGCGGCCTAGCGTGGTGTGGGTCTTCATGATCTCGAACTCGTTGCCCTCGAAGCGGCCGGGCTTGAGCAGGATGCGGTCCGGGATGCCGACCTTGCCGATGTCGTGCAGCGGCGCGGACTTGAACAGCAGCTCGATGTTCTTATCGGTCAGGAAGGCGCTGAAGCGCGGATTGGTGCGCAGTTTTTCCGCCAGCGTCTTCACGTAATGCGCGGTGCGGCGGATATGGTTGCCGGTTTCGCTGTCGCGCGTTTCGGCCAGCGAGGCCATGGTGTGGATGGTCACGTCCTGCAGCGCGACGATTTCGCGCGTGCGCTTTTCGATTTCGGTTTCAAGGAAGTTGTTCTGGTCGCGCAGGAAGTCGTGCACGCGCTTCATCGACAGCTGGGTCTTGATGCGCGCCTGGACGATGGGCGCGGAGATCGGCTTGGTGATGTAGTCCGCCGCGCCCAGGCTCAGGCCAAGCTGCTCGTCCACCGTCTCGCTCATGGCGGTGACGAAGATGATCGGAATGTCGCGCGTGGCGGGATTGGCCTTGAGCGCCTTGCACACGTCGTAGCCGCTCATCCCCGGCATCATCACATCCAGCAGAATCAGGTCCGGCTTGGACTCGCCGTTGGCGATCTTCAGGGCGCGCTCGCCGTTGACGGCGATCTTGGTGCGGTAGTCGTCTTCCAGCACGGCGCACAGCAGATCGATGTTGTCCGGGATGTCGTCGACCACGAGGATCGTTGGTTTAGCGTTCATCGGCCTTCTCTCTTCACAAAGCGATACTCAGTGCATCGGCGGCGGCCTTCAGTTCGTCCAGCGCGCCTTCAAAATCGTACTGCCCCAGCATGCGCCGCAGCTGGCGCGCATGCTCAGCCTGGCCGGCGGCGGTCAACGCGCCGCACAGTCGGTCCAGCAGCTTGACGGCGGCGCCGTCGTCCTGCGCCAGCAGGCGCGCCATCTCGTGCGCCACCGCCGCCAGTTCGTCCTTGTCCACCGCCTGCGGTGCTGGCGCCGGTTCCACGGCGGCCGACTTGCCGTCCATCGCCATCGCGATGCGCGCCACCAGGTCGTTCAATTCGTTCGCCATGTCGGCGATGGCTTCGTCGCGGCCCTTGGTCGCGCCCATCGCCAGCATCTGCTCCACCTTGCCGGCCGCATCGGCCATGCCGCCCGCGCCGATATTGCCGGCCAGGCCCTTCACAGTATGCGCCTCGCGCGTGGCGCCGGCCAGATCGTTGTTTTCGATGGCGGTGGCGATGCGCTGCATGGCGTCGAACTGGGTTTCGACAAAGCGCGACAGCAGTTTGCGCATCAGCTTAACATTACCGCCCACACGCTGTAGCGCGGCTTCCATGCGCAGGCCCGCGACCACCGGCAGCACCTCGTCGCGGCCCGCGCCGGCCGGTGTTTCGGCCGCCGTTTCAAGCGCCAGCGGATTCTTCACCGTGACCCAACGCGCCAGTGTCGTGAACAGCTGCGCTACGTCGATCGGCTTGGCGATGAAGTCGTTCATGCCGGCGGCCAGGCACTTCTCCTTGTCGCCGACCATGGCGTTGGCAGTCATGGCGATCACCGGCAGGCCGGCGTTGCGCGGATCCTCACGCAGCTTGCGGGTGGCGTCGTAGCCGTCCATCACCGGCATCTGGCAGTCCATCAGCACGCCGTCGTAGTCGGCCACAGCGATCTTCGCCAGCGCCATCGCGCCGTTGACCGCGATGTCGACGCGGATGCCGGCGTCGCTGAGGATCTGCTGCGCCACTTCCTGATTGACCTCGTTGTCCTCCACCAGCAGCAGGTAGGCGCCGCGCATGGCCTCCTCGGCCGCCATGTAATCGGCGCGGCGGCGCGTGCTGCGGCAGCGGCTCAAGTCCTTGCCGAACACGGTGGATATCGAATCGAGCAGCGTCGAGGAGCTGACCGGCTTGTTCAGCATGGCGTCGATGGCGATGCCGCGCGCCTCTTCCATCAGCACATCGCGGTTGTAGGCGGTGACCATGATGAAGGCCGGCGGCTCCGCGCCCGCCTCCTCCGCCTGGGCGCGCAGCGCCTGCAGCGTCTCCAGGCCGTTCATGCCGGGCATCTGCCAATCCAGCAGCACCACATTGAACGGCCGGCCCTCGCCGCGCGCCTGCGCGGCCAGGTCGAGGGCGCGCGGGCCGCCATCCGCGCAGGCGGCGGCGAACTGCATGGACGACAGCATGCCCATGAAGATTTCGCGGGCGCTGGCGTTGTCGTCCACCACCAGCACGCGCAGGCCGGAGATATCCGGCAGCGGCTGCGGCGCCTCGACGGCGGCCACGCCGAATACCGCCGTGAAGTAAAAGGTGCTGCCGACGCCGGGCTGGCTTTCCAACCCGATCTGGCCGTCCATCAGCTCCACCAGGCGCTTGCTGATGGTCAGGCCCAGGCCCGTGCCGCCGTGGTGGCGCGTGGTGGAGGTGTCGGCCTGCGTGAAAGCCTGGAACAGGCGCGCCTGCTGCTCCGGCGTCAATCCGGGGCCGGTGTCGCGCACGTCCACGCGCAGGCGCACGCGCTGGTCGGGCAGGTGTTCCTGCACGTGGATGGTGACCACGATCTCGCCCTGCTGCGTGAACTTGATGGCGTTGTTGGTCAGGTTGATCATCACCTGCCCGAAGCGCAGCGGATCGCCCACCAGCACCTGCGGCACGTCCGGCCCGACATCGAACAGCAGCTCCAGGCCCTTGTCCTGCGCCCGCATCACGGACAAGTCGGCGATGTTCGCCATCACATCCTCGACGTAGAAGTCGACCTGCTCGAAGGCCAGCTTGCCGGCCTCGATCTTCGAGAAGTCCAGGATGTCGTTGATGATGCCCAGCAGGTTCTTGGCCGCGCCCTCCACCTTCTCCAGGTAGTTGCGCTGCTTGGGCGTGAGGTCGGTCTGCAGCGCCAGGTGGGTCATGCCGATGATGCCGTTCATCGGCGTGCGGATCTCGTGCGACATATTGGCCAGGAAGTCGGACTTCATCTTGGTCGCATCCTCGGCCACCATCACCGCGTGGCGCAGCTGCTGTTCGGCCGCCAGGCTGGCTGTCATCAGCTTGAGCGCGTGTAGCAGTTCGCCCGTCTCGTCCTGCGAGGTCACCTCGATCACCGAACTGAGGTCGCCCTGCCCGACCCGCTTGGCGATGCCGATCGCCGCCTCCAGCGGCCGCGTGATCGAGCGCACCGAAATGCCGAAGACTATCCCCACCAGCACCGCCGCGCCGCCCATCAGCGAAATCAGCAACAGCGAAAAATTGATGTCGGCGCGCGCGCGGTCGGCGCTGGCCATCACCTGGCTTTGCTGCAGCTGGTCCAGCAGTTTGATTTGCTCCAGCAGGTGGTCCAGCGCCGGCAGCGCCGCCGTGTTCATCCTTTCCTCGGCCTGGTCGCGGTCCTCGGCCTCCACCATGTCGGCCACGGCGATGAAGGTGTCGTAGTAGGCGGCGCGCGCCTGCTTGACCTTCTCGATCTGCGCCCGCGCTTCCGGCGCGGTGTCCAGTTTGGCCAGCAGCTCCAGCTGGGCGTCGATTTCGAGCTTGATGCGGTCGATGCGGCTGTAGCTGTCGACGCGGTGCTTCTGGTCCTTCTGGATGATCAGGGTGACGATGCGGGTGGCCGCCTCGCGCGACTGCGTGTCGATGGCGTTGATGGCGGCGCTCGCGGCCCAATCCTGGTGCAGGATATGGTCGCTCTCGGCGCGAATGGCATAGATGCGGCTCACACCGACCAGGATCACGCCGATCATCAGCAGGATCAGGATGATATAGCCGCTGCTGATGCGCGCGCGGATACCCATGTCGCTAAAACGGCGCATGCGTGCTTCCTTCAGGCTAGCCGGCCGGCTTGGGATGGTCGGCGATATGCTTTTTCAGACAATCCGGACACCAGCAGCTGGCCCCCGGCGCGGACGGCACCGGCAGCGAGGCCGGAAGATAGGTGCACCAGCAGGGCTGCGCCGGCGCCGACGGATCGGCATCGACCATGGCGCAGCTGAATTGGGCGCCGCAGCGCGAGCAGGTGCTCATGGCGCGCCTATGGATGGTGATGTTCGGGGTCGTCGTCCAGCGGCGGCGCGCCGTCGTCCGGCAGCTCGAGCGGGAAGCGCCGCATGGCGGTGCGCAGCAGCGACATCTGGCCGTTGAACCGGGTGCAGGCGTCGCACACCATCAAGTGCAGCCGCATGCGGGTGCGCTCAACGAAGGACAAATCGCGGTCCATCCCTTCCGACACCAGCCGGTGCACTTCGCGGCAGGTCGGCTTCAAGCCGGTTTTATGTGGTTCCATGGTCGCAGACAGTAGGTGAAACAGTAAGTGGCGCCGTCACGTGGCCTGGCGGTTGCCAAACCAGTTCAAGTCCAGGCACTCGCGCAAACGCATGCGCGCACGATACAGGAGCACCCATGCATTAGACGTTGTAATCGCCAGTTCCTTACAAATTTCGTCGGTTTCCAGCTCCAGCCACTCGCGCATCATGAAAATGCGGGCGGTTTTGGCGGGCAGCTTTTCCAGGCAAATCTCCAGCACCTTGAAGAAATCCTTCTGCTCCAGCGTCGCATCCGGGTCGCCCCAGGCCATCGGCTGTTCGACGGTGTGGCCGTCCGGCTTGAACAGGGCGTCGATGGCGTCGTCCTCGGACTGGTCCTCGGCGGTGTCGATCTGGCGCTCGCGCGAGCTGGCGCGCAGGCAGTCGATGATCTTGAACTTCAGGATCCCGGTCACATAGGTGCGCAGCGAGGACTGGCCGTTGAAGCGGTCAGGCTTTTCCAGCACGGCGATCAGCGCGTCCTGGACCGCGTCCTCGGCCAGGGCCTGGTTCCGTATTTGCAATTGTGCAAATCGAACAAGCAGGGGGCGCATGACTTCCAACTGGCGGTGAAGGGTATCGGTAGGGCTCATATGACGGCCAGCGTATCGGATGATCCGGGAAAATACAACCGGATAGCCCTATAATGCATGGTTGATTGCAGCTTGAGGCTGTAAAATTGCACAGAATTTTCTAACCGGACTCGCCATGACCCAACTGACTAACCTTAACTTAGGCATGAATGACGACTTGACCGCGGTGGCGCCGCAGATCAAGGCGCAGATCCTGGCTGAGGCCCTGCCCTACATCCGTAATTTCCACGGCAAGACCATCGTCATCAAATACGGTGGCAATGCGATGACCGACGAGCGCCTGAAACACGGCTTCGCCCGCGATGTCATTTTGCTCAAACTGGTGGGCATGAACCCGGTCGTGGTGCACGGCGGCGGTCCGCAGATCGACAACGCGCTGAAAAAAATCGGCAAGCAGGGCACCTTCGTGCAGGGCATGCGTATCACCGACGAAGAGACCATGGAAGTGGTGGAGTGGGTGCTGGGCGGCGAAGTCCAGCAGGACATCGTGATGCTGATTAATCACTACGGCGGCCAGGCCGTGGGCCTGACCGGCAAGGACGGCGGCCTGATTCGCGCCAAGAAGATGGCCATGCCGGACAAGGACAATCCGGGCCAGTTCCTCGACATCGGCTTCGTCGGCGAGATCGACGCGATCAACCCGGCCGTGGTCAAGGCGCTGCAGGACGACGCCTTCATCCCCATCATTTCGCCGATCGGCTTCGGCCAGGACGGCCAGGCGTACAACATCAACGCCGACGTCGTCGCCGGCAAGATCGCCGAGATCCTGAAGGCTGAAAAGCTGATCATGATGACCAATATCGCCGGCGTGCAGGATAAACAGGGCAACCTGGTGACCGATTTGTCGGCGCGCGAGATCGACGAGATGTTCGCCGACGGGACGATTTCGGGCGGCATGCTGCCTAAAATTTCATCAGCTTTGGACGCCGCCAAGTCCGGCGTCAACACGGTTCACATCATCGACGGGCGAATTGAACACAGTTTATTGCTCGAGGTGTTGACCGAACAGGCTTTTGGCACTATGATCCGGTCTCACTGAAAAAACGGCGGTCTCGCCGAATCGGTGAAACCGCCACATTTGTATGCCCTTGTAGCTCAGTGGTAGAGCACTCCCTTGGTAAGGGAGAGGCCACGTGTTCAATCCACGTCAAGGGCACCATTCTGCAGTACCCTCCCCCCGCTCAGTAAATCCGTTCCACCGACAGCCCGCGTTTGCGCAGCAGTTCCGGTACGCTTCCCTTGCCGATCAAATGCAGGACGCCGATCGCCGCCACGCAGTTGTCCGCGCGCGCCATCAGCTTGACCATGCCGTCGGCCAGCGTGGGATTGCGGCTGTCCAGCAGCACCTTCTGCACAAAGCGGCCGGAGTAGGTGTCGTCCATCTCCGCCTTGAGCGCCAGCGCGTCCAGCGCCACCACGTCGGCCTTGCGCCAGGCATCGGCGATCTCGCGCGCCTGGTTGGCCTGTTCCTTGTCCTCGATGCCGGCGATGGCCTCCTGCAGGAAGACCAGCTGCTCCTCGGCGTTCATCTGGTCGAACAGCGCCATCTGGCTTTCGGCCGACTCCAGCTCGACCACCTTCTGGCCGCGCTGGTGCGCCTGCTTCGACAGATGGCTGTCCACCGCCAGCGCCGCATCGTAGCCCTGGGCCGAGAACTCGCTCACCGTCAGCAGGCTGGCCAGCAGCCAGGGCTTCATCGCCGCCACCGTCTCCGGCTCGATGTTGTACTGCTTGAGCAGGCGGTCCAGCCGCAGGCGCCAGTCGGCAGACAGCTCCGGCCCGGCGGGGCCGCCCTTGGTCAGCATGCCGTGGCGCTGCACGGCGCGCATCAGGTTCTGCGGGTCGCCCAGGGGATCGATCTCCAGCGCCAGCACCGGCGCCTTCTTCAGCGCCGCCGTAATGCGCGGCTCCAGCGGATAGAAATCGGGCGCGCCGACGTGGATGGTGCCGAACAGGTACAGCGTATGCCCGCCCTGCTGCACCTTGAACAACGCGCCATGGTTGGGCGCCTGGGCTTTGTCCGCCGCCCATGCCGGCATCGGCACAAGGCAGGTCAATGAGAACAAAGTCCAGAACATCACTATAATCTGGCGCTGTATGGCTTCCCGCATGGCTTCCTTGGATGATTGACTGAAGTGGACATTATTACCCGCAAATCCCCGGTGTGGCTATTCGATCTGGATAACACGCTGCACAACGCCTCGCACGCGATCTTCCCTGCGCTCATGGCCAACATGAACGTCTATATCGCCAATGTGCTGGGCGACGGCGTCACGCCCGCCGGCGAGGACGCGGTCAACGCCGCGCGCACGCTGTACTGGCGGCGCTACGGCGCCACCATGCTGGGACTGGTGAAGCACCATGGCGTGCAGCCCGCGCATTTTCTCGACGTGACCCACCGCTTCGAACGGCTGACCGACATGATCCGCGCCGAGCGCGGCCTGCGCCAGCTGCTGCGCCGCCTGCCCGGCCGCAAAATCCTGCTGACCAACGCGCCGCACCGCTATTCGACGCAGGTGCTGCGCCACCTGGGATTGCAGCGCCACTTCAACCATCACATTTCGGTCGAGTCGATGACGGTGCACCGGCAGATGCGGCCCAAGCCATCCAAGCTGCTGCT
This sequence comes from Duganella caerulea, assembly GCF_040362985.1. Classification (NCBI taxonomy): domain Bacteria; kingdom Pseudomonadati; phylum Pseudomonadota; class Betaproteobacteria; order Burkholderiales; family Oxalobacteraceae; genus Duganella; species Duganella caerulea. The sequence goes on from NZ_BPWJ01000005.1 coordinate 638,504, forward strand.
GCGTAAGCTGATGCGGCGCCACGGACTCACGCCCGGCCGCTGCGTGCTGGTCGAGGACACGCTGGCCAATCTGCGCAGCGCCCATGCGATAGGCATGCGCACCGCGTGGGTCACGCAATACCTGAAGGTGGGCGACGCGGTCGGCCTGGCGCATCCGCAAAAAAGGTTAATTCGCCCCGCTTATGTCGATGTCAAAGTAAAATCTGTCAGGAATTTGCCGGCGCGCCTGCACCATCTGCGCTGAAGCCAGGTCAAAAAGACATACCCATTCACTTATCCGCGAGATCACATGGCAAGCACACCGCCGGGCCAGCGCCGCATGCAGATCCTGCAGGCGCTGGCGGAGATGCTGGAACAACCCAAGGGCGAGAAGATCACCACCGCCGCGCTGGCGCGCAAGCTGGAGTTCTCCGAGGCCGCGCTGTACCGCCACTTCGCCAGCAAGGCGCAGATGTTCGAGGGGCTGATCGAGTTCATCGAGTCCTCGGTGTTCGGCCTGATCAACCGCATCGCCGAACGCCAGAGCGACGGCCTGGCGCAGGCGCGCGACATCGTCGGCATGCTGCTCAACTTCGCCAGCCAGAATCCGGGCATGACGCGGGTGCTGACCGGCGACGCGCTGGTGAACGAGGACGAGCGCCTGCAACTGCGCATGAACCAGTTCCACGACCGCGTGGAGCTGGCGCTCAAGCAGGCCTTGCGGCTGGCCGTGACCGAAGGCCAGGCGCACGAGGCGGACGTGCAGGCGCGCGCCGGCATGCTGGTGAGTTTCGTCATCGGCCGCTGGCACCGTTACGCCAAGAGTGGATTCAAGAATAACCCTGCGCAGGACGCACCGTTGCAAATCGCCCTGCTGCTTCCCTACGTTGAAGATGAACGCTGAAGTATTCGCACTGCTGGACGACGCCAGCCCGGAAGGCACGCAAGCGCCGGGAGCGCGTTCGCGCCTGTACACCGGCCACACCGCCACCCTGCGCTGCGACGACATCGGCCAGTGGCCGCAAGTGCTGGAGCAGATGCAGGCGGCGCTGACGCGCGGCGAATACGCCGTCACCGTGTGCAGCTACGAGCTGGGCGCCGAGCTGCTGCAACTGGGCGCGCACGCGCCGGCCGCCAGTGCCAGCACGCCGCCGCTGGCGCAGATCCTGCTGTTCGCGCAATGCACGCTGCTGTCGCCGGCCGAGGTGGGCGACTGGCTGGCGGCACGCTCCTTCCCGATCGACCGCCCGTCCGGCATCGCCAACATCCGCCCCAACATCGGCCAGGAAGCCTTTAGCGGGGCGCTGGCGCGCATCCACGACTACATCGAGGCCGGAGACACCTACCAGGTCAATTACACGTACAGGCTGCGTTTTGACGCGTTTGGCAGCGTCCACGCGCTGTACGCCCGTCTGCGCGGACGCCAGCCGGTGCCCTACGGCGCGCTGGTGGGGCTGGAGGATGGTGGCGCCATCCTGTCGCTGTCGCCGGAGCTGTTCGTGCGCCACGAGGACGGCGTGCTGACCGCGCGGCCGATGAAAGGCACGGCGCCCGCCGCGCCGCCGTCGCAGGCCGCCGAGAACATCCAGCGCGCCACCACGCTGGCCGCCGATCCCAAGAACCGCGCCGAGAACCTGATGATCGTCGACCTGCTGCGCAACGACATCGCCCGCGTCGCGCAGACTGGCAGCGTCGAAGTGCCGGCGCTGTTCGAGGTGCACCGCTACAGCAGCGTGCTACAGATGACCTCCACCATCACCGCCAGGCTGCGCGACGACGCCACGCTGGCCGACATCTTCAACGCGCTGTACCCGTGCGGCTCGATCACCGGCGCGCCCAAGCGGCGCACCATGGAGATCATCCGCGAGCTGGAGCCGGACCCGCGCGGCATCTACACCGGCGCCATCGGCTGGTTCGATCCGCGCAGCGATGGCAAGGTGGGCGACTTCTGCATGTCGGTGCCGATCCGCACCCTGATGCTGCAGCCGGCGGACAGCCCGAACGGCATCCGCCACGGCGAAATGGGCGTGGGCGCCGGCATCGTCTTCGACAGCGACGCGCAGGAGGAATACGCCGAGTGCCAGCTCAAGGCGCGCTTCCTCACCGGCCTGAAAAACGAATTCGAGATTTTCGAGACCATGCGCGCCACGCGGGCGGACGGTGTGCGCCATCGCCAGCGCCACCTGAAGCGGCTGGCGGCATCGGCGGCCTGCTTCGACTACGCCTGGGACGAGGCGGCGGCCAACGCCTACCTGGACACCGCCTGCGCCATGCTGGACGCGGGCACCGACTACCGGCTGCGATTGGCCCTGAGCGCGGCGGGCGCGTTCTCGGTGCAGCATGCGCCGCTGTCGCCGTTGACGGAGCCGGTGCGGGTGCTGCTGGCGCCGGACACCACCGAATCGGGCGACCTGTTCCTGCGCCACAAAACCAGTGTCCGCAGCCGCTACGACGCCGCCTGGCGCGACGCCGAAGCGCAAGGTGCGTTCGATACGCTGTTCTTCAACGAACGCGGCGAGCTGACAGAAGGCGGCCGCACCAACGTGTTCGTGCGCGTGGACGGCCGCTGGCTCACACCCGCCTTGAGCTGCGGCCTGCTGCCCGGCGTGATGCGCGGCGTGATGCTGGACGATCCGCAGTGGCAGGCCAGCGAAGCCATCGTCACGCGTGCGATGCTGGAGGCGGCCGATGAAATCCTGGTCTGCAACGCGCTGCGCGGCGCCATGCGCGCCGTGCTGGCCAGCTAGGCGCGCCACTCCAGCATCTTGTACGCACCGGAGTCGCCGGTCACGCGGAATCCCAGACGCTCATACAAACGCTGCGCCGGATTGCTGACCTCCACCTGCATGCTGATGCCGCCGCCGTCGCGCGCGGCGTCCTCCTGCAAGCCGCGCAGCAGCTGCGTGCCGTGGCCCTGCCCCTGCCAAGGCGGCAGCAGCGAGATGTCGATCACGTGGGTCATGGCAGGCAGCCGCGCGACATAGAAGCGCCCTATCGCCACGCCATCCAGTTCGACGATATCGAAGTGCGCATCGGGATAGGCCGCGCGGTAGTGGCGGTCCTGCGCGTCGAACTGCATGCGCAGGAAGATCTCGGCCTGGCTGGAGTGCCAGCCGAACAAGCTGATTTCATTGGCGCGGGTGGAGGCGTACACGCTGCGCAGGAAGGCCTCGTCGGCGGGCTGGGTGGGTCGGCGTTCCAGCATCACAGGTCAATCATCATTTCGAAGCCGCCCCAGATCATGCGCTTGCCGTCGAAGGGCATGTTCTTCGGATCCATGTGGTGGGCGATGCGCGGATCCTTCATCACCTTGTCGTTGATCTCGTCGCGCGCAGCGCGCGAGGCGTAGACGATCCACGAGAACACCACGGCCTCGCCCTCCTTCAGGTCGACGCTGAGCGGGAAGGACGTCACCTTGCCGGGCGGGACATCGTCGCCTATGCACTCGCGGAATTCAAGCGCGCCGTATTCCTTCCAGACCTTGCCGCACTCCATCGACATTTTCTTGTACGCCTCGATGTTTTCCTTCGGGACCGGAATCACAAAACCATCTACGTAGGACATGGCCGTCTCCTTTTCAGTGGGAGATTCAGGGTAGCCAAATCCGGCCTGGATGACAAGCGGCGCACCGCCTGCCCTGCTTCAGAAGTAGGTCGAAACGTTGAACCAGGCGCGGATGCGGGAGGAGCTGCCGTCGGCATCCGCGCCCTTGCTGCTGCGGGCCGGATTGCTGCCCACCTTGGCCGCCACCTGGATCTGCACCACGGTGCGCTCCAGCGGACGCCAGCTCCAGCCCAGCCCCAGGCCTTTGAGGCTGTAGCTGTTGCCCGGACCACCGCCCGCCAGCGCGCCCTCGTACACCTTGTGGTTCAGCGTGATGTGGCCGTAATCGAAGAAGGCCGCGATGTCGGACTTCAGCGCCGGCAGCTCGTAGTGGCCCTCGAGCGTCATCACATACCCCTCGTCGCCGCTGGCTTCCCCGGCCGGATAGGCGCGCACCCGTCCCGGCCCGCCGAGCGACATCTTCTCGCCCGATTCGAGGTTGGCCGTGGCCAGCTGCCCGCTGACGCTGGCCGACACCATCACGCCATCGCGCAGCCGCTGGTATTGGCTGGCCTGGTAGTTGACGCGCGCGAAATGGCCCTGGGTGCCGGCGGCATCGGCCGCCAGCGAGGCCGGATTGGCCGACAGGTCGACCTTGCCCGGCGTGACATCCAGCGAGGCGCTGGTGTAGCCGCCCAGCCAGCGGTATTGGCTGGTGTAGCCGATCCCCAGCGCCAGCGTGTCGACCCGCTTGTCGCTGGTGCGCGCGCCGTTGGCGTCATTGGTGTAGCGCTTGTTGTCGTAGCCGGCGCGCAGCTGGATGTTGGTGTCGCCGCTGCGCAGCAGCGGATGCGTCACCAGCAGCTGCGCCACCCTGGCGCCACCGAAGCCGTTCAGCGATGCGAACTCCGCGCCCAACTGGTAGCGCAGCGCCGAGTAGGCGGCGCCGACGCGGGTGCCGTGGTCGCCCACCGGCATCACGTAGCCGGCGCGCAGATATTGGAAATCGGCGCCGGTGGTTGAACCGAGCAGCGACGCCTGGCCGCCCGCGCCGCCGATATCGTTGAAATTGACGCCACCCTGCGCGCGCACGCGGCCGGTGTAGCGGTTGGACGAGTTGTCCACGCCGACGGTACCGCTGACAAGCGGCGCTTCGCTGAGCGCGATATCGAGTTCGGTCTCGCCCACGCGCGCGCCGGGCGCCAGTTCGGCGCGCGCGGTCAGGCCGGGGAAGTCGTCGGTCAGCAGCAGCGCGCGTTCCAGCGCGCTGTCGCGCAGCGGCTGGCCCACCGGAGTCAGCGCGTCGAAATAGCGGCGCGCCTGCTCCGGCTTGAGGCGCACGGTGGCGTCGGGCAGCAGCTTGATCTCGCCGACCCGCCCTTCCAGCACGGTGATACGCACCTCGCCCTGGCCCAGCTCCTGCGGCTGCAGCATGGCGGTGGCCAGCAGGTAGCCGCGCTCGCGGTAGCAGCTGGTGACGGCGTTGGCGGCGGTGCTCAGTTCGTCGAAGGTCAGTTCGCGGCCGGTGTAGGGCTTGAGCAGTTCCTGCAGCGTCGCTTCCGGCACCGCGCCGGCGCCGTCGAACACGAAGCGGCGCACCATCACGCGCTGTGCGCCGCTCAGTTGCACGCCCTTGCGGGCCTTGCTGTCCGGGAGCACGGGGCCGCCGGTCCTGGGTGTCAGGATCAGCGCCGGCGGACGGTTGGTTTCCAGCAGGCGGCCGGCGTCCGGAGCCGGCGTGGTTTGCGCCAGCACCAGCGCGGGGGTGAGCAGTATCGCCAGCGCCAATGCGCCCGCGGTGTGATTGTGATGCACGTGGTTCCTTGATTTCGTTTGCATTGTTATTCAGCGGTCCGCAGGCCGCCGTCGCGCGACGCCACCCGCGTGCCGCCTGGCAGTGTCGCCGTGCCGATGGCGGGACCGGACGGCGCGCCAAAGGTGGCGTTCGCGCCGGCACCTTCGTTGACGTTCAGGTTGGCCACGGTGCCAGCGCGCGGCGAAGCGCCGGTATGAGCGTCAGCGCCTGCGCCGGCGGTGAGGCCCGGAGCGACGGTGCCGGGGGCAGCGCCGACGTCCGCCAACCGCTGCTGCGGGAAAGCTGGCGCGGTCGGCACGGCAAGGCTGTTGACGCCCGGAGCGGCCGGCGTGCCCGGTATCACCGGCCGCACGATGGCGCCGATGGTGTCCGTCAATGGCACGCGCGGACTGGTCACCGTCAGCACGCCGTCAACGTAACTGACCTCGTAGTTCGGCAGATCGGCGCCGGCCAGGATGATTGGATAAGCGCCGGCCGGCGACTGCACCGTGGCGCTGGTGCTGGCCGTGACCGCGCCGACCGAGTCGCCGGCCACCAGCCCGCCGACCGTGTAGCCCAGGGCCGGATTGGCGGCGCCGGTGGCGCGCGCCAGGCTGTTGGCGGTGATGGTCAGGTCCTTGCGGGCGATGGCGGCGGTGGTCGTGGCGCTGGTCGAAGCCAGCGTGTAGTTGCGGGCATCGGCGCCGCCCAGCGACAGGCCGCTGACCGTGACCGTCTTGCCGGCGCCGGCGTTCTTGTCGGCGAAGGCCGCGCTGCCGCCCACCACGTCCAGCACATCGCCGGCGATGCGGTTGTCGGCCACCGAGAACTGCGCGGCCACCGTGCCGTCATAAACCTTGTCGACGGCGCTCACGCTGGCGACCAGCGCGCGCGGCGTGATCGCCGCGCTGGCCTTGAGGCTTGCCGCGTCCAGTTTGTAGTTGCCGGCGTCGGCGCCGGACAAGGCAACGCCGCTCAGGACGATGTTCTTGCCCGCGCCGGCGTTCTTGTCCGCGAACGCGCCGCTGCCGCTGATGCGTACAGCATCGCCGGCCAGCGCGTTCACGCTCAGGGCCACGCTGGCCGTGGTGCCGCCGTCGTAGACCTTGTCCGAGGCCGTCACAATGGCGCTCAACGCGCGCTGTGCGATCGTCGCGCTGCCCGCGCCACCCACCGAAATCGTGTAGTTGGCGGCATCGGCGCCGCCCACCGTCACGCCGTCCAGCCGCACCTGCTGCACGCCGGCGTTCTTGCTGGCGAAACTGGCGCTGCCGGACAGCGACAGCTCATCGCCCGCCACGCGGTCATCCTTGAACTGGACACTGGCGACGGTGGTGCCGTCGTACACCTTGTCGGCCGCACTGGCGCTGACGGCCAGCGCGCGCGGCGTGATCGATGCGGTGGCGCTGCCGGAGGTAGTGGTCAACCGGTAGTTGGCCGCATCGGCGCCGCTCAACGACAGGCCGGATACGGTGATCGTCTTGCCCGAGCCGACATTCTTGTCGCTGAACGCAGCCGACGATACGAAACCCAGGCTATCACCGGCGAGGCGGTTGTCAGTGAACGAGAGCGTCGCGCTGGTGCCGCCGTCGTACACCTTGTCGGCACCGCTGGCGGTAAAGCTCAAGTCGCGCTGCGTGATCGTCCCGCTGCCGTTGGCGGTGGCCGACGCCAGCCGGTAGTTGCCGGCGTCGGCGCCGGACAGCGTCACGCCGCTCACGCTGACGGCCTTGCCGACGCCCGCGTTCTTGTCTGCGAAGGCCGCCGTGCCGCCGGTCACCGTCAAGGCATCGCCGCCGATACGGTCGTCGCTCAGCGTGGCGCTGGCGGCGGTTGTGCCGTCGTACACCTTGCTGGCGGCGTTGGCCGTCACGGCCAGCACGCGCGGCGTGATCGCGGCCCGCACCGGCGCATTGCCCAGCGCGAGCACGTAATTGCCGCTGTCCGCGCCGCCCAGCGTCACACCGGTCACATTGACCGTCTTGGCGCCGCCGGCGTTCTTGTCGGCGAAACTGGCGCTGGCGTTATAGGCCAGGACGTCGCCGCGTACACGGTCGTCGTTCCAGGCCAGGGCCGCCGCGGTGGTGCCGTCATAGACCTTGTCGACGCCCACCGCGCCGGCGTTCAGCGTGCGCGGCGTGATGGCGCCGGTGCCGCCGCTGCCCGCCACGTCCAACACGTAGTTGCCGCTGTCCGCGCCGGACAGCGCGACGCCGCTGAAGGTCAGCGCCTTGTGGGCATCCACGTTCTTGTCCACATAGCTGGCGCTGCCGACGGTGACGTTCAACTGGTCGCCGCCGACACGGTTGTCGGCGAAGGTCACGCTGGCGGCGGCGGTGCCGTCGTACACCTTGCTCACACCCGAGCCGGTGACCGTCAGCGTGCGCGGCGTGATGTCCGCGCGGGTGGTGGCGCCGGTGTTCGACAGCGTGTAGTTGCGCGCATCGGCGCCGGACAACGCGATGCCGCTCACGCTGACGGTCTTGCCGTTGCCGACATTCTTGTCCGCGTAGCTGGCGGGGTTGCCGGCGAGGCTGAGCACATCGCCGCCCACCCGGTCGTCGGTCATGCTGACGATGGCCGAGGTGGTGCCGTCGTACACCTTGCCGGCGCTGGCGATGCCCACGTTGAGCGCACGCGCCGTGATGCTGCCGGTGGCGTCCAGGGTGGGCGGCGCAACCGCGTAGTTGGCGGCGTCCGCGCCACTCAGGGTGATGCCGGTGACCGTGATGGTCTTGCCGGCGCCGACGTTCTTGTCGGCGTAGCTGGCGGTGCCGCCGATGGAGAACTGGTCGCCCACGATGCGGCCGCTGTCGGTGTAGTCGACACGGGCGGCGACGGTGCCGTCATACACCTTGTCGCCGCCGGTCGCGGCGACCGTCAGCGCCTTTTGCGTGACGGTGCCGGTGCCGTTGGCGGTGCTCGATGCCAGCACGTAGTTGCCTGCATCGGCGCCGGACAACGCCACGCCGGTAACACTGAGCGCCTTGCCGCTGCCGGCGTTCTTGTCGGCGTATGCGGCGGCGCCGCTGGCGGTCAGCGTCAGCTGATCGCCCTGGATGCGGTTGTCGCCCAGCGTCGCCACGGCGGCGGTGGTGCCGTCGTAGACCCGCGTAACGCCGCTGGCGGTGGCCGTCAGCGTGCGCGCGGTGATGCCGGCGGTGGTGGCGGCGCTGGTGGAGGCCAGCGTGTAGTTGCCCGCGTCCGCGCCGTTGAGCGCGATGCCGGCCACAGTGACGGTCTTGCCGGTGCCGACGTTCTTGTCGGCGTAGCTGGCGTTGGCGCCAAAGCCCAACTGGTCGCCGGCGAGGCGGTCGTCATGGAAATCCACATGCGCGGCGGTGATGCCGTCGTACACCTTGTCAGCGCCGCTGACGCTGAAGACCAGCGCCTTGGGCGTGATGACGCCCGCGCCGGTGGCGCTGCCCGAGGCCACCTGGTAGTTGCCGGCGTCGGCGCCGCTCAGCGTGATGCCAGACACAGTGACGCTGCGGTTGCCGGCGTTCTTGCTGTCGTAACTGGCGCTGCCGGCCAGCGCCAGCTGGTCGCCGCCAACACGGTCGTCGCCCAGCGTGACGCTGGCGGCGGTGGTGCCGTCATACACCTTGCCGGCCGCGCCGACGGACACCGTCAACGAGCGCTGCGTGATGACGCCAATGGTGGTGGCATTGCCGCCGGCCGCCAGCACATAGTTGCCGGCGTCGTCGCCGCCAATGGCCACGCTGCCGATGGCGACCGCCTTGCCGCTGCCGGCGTTCTTGTCGGCGTAGCTGGCGCTGCCGCTGTAGGTGATGGCGTCGCCGGCCACGCGGTCGTCGCTGTAGGTCACGGTGGCGGCGGTGGTGCCGTCGTACACCTTGGTGGCGCCGGTGGCGACCGCGTTCAGCGTGCGCGCCGTGATGCTGCCGGTGCCGCTGGCGCTGGAAGAGGCCAGCACGTAGTTGCCGGCGTCGGCGCCGCCCAGCGCCAGCCCGGACGCCGTCACGGTCTTGGCGTTGCCGACGTTCTTGTCGGCGTAGGTGGAGGCCGCGGCGGACACGGTCAGCACATCGCCGTTGACACGGTCGTCGTCCAGCGCGATGGTGGCGCCGCTGTTGCCGTCGTAGACTTTGCTGGCGCCGGTGGCGCTAACGTTCAGCGTGCGCGCCGTGATGGCGGCCAGCGTGGTGACGCTGGATGCGCCCAGCGTGTAGTTGGCCGCGTCCGCGCCGGACAGCGTGATACCGCCGACGGTGATGGTCTTGGCGGCACCGGCCTGCTTGTCGGCGTAGCTGGCGCCGCCCGAGGCCAGCACCAGCTGGTCGCCGGCGATGCGGTCGTCGCCCAGCGTCACGCTGGCGATGGTGTTGCCGTCGTAGACCTTGCCGGCGCTGGTGGCGCTGGCGTTGAGGGTGCGCGGCGTGATGCTGGCGGTGGTGGCCGCCGTGCCGCTGCTCAGCGTGTAGTTGCCGGCGTCAGCGCCGCCCAGCGAGATGCCGCTGACGGTCACGCTCTTGCCGGCTTGCGCGTTCTTGTCGGCGAAGCTGGCGTTGCCGCTGATGCTGAGCGCATCGCCGTTGATCGCATCGCTGCTGTAGTTGACGCTCGCGTTGCGGGTGCCGTCGTACACCTTGTCGATGCCGGCCGCCGCCACGGTCAGCGCTTTCGGTGTCACCGTCAGCGTGGCGCCGTTGCCGGCCAGGTTGATGGTGTAGCCCATCGCGCTGGCCAGCGTGCCCTGGCCGATGGCGTAGCTGCCGGCGTTCCTGCCGCCGCCCGCCACGCCGAGCGCGCCGCTCAACGCGGCGGAGATGTCGCCGTCGATATAGCCGCCGACCGAATAGGCCAGCGGGCCCGCGCCTTGGCCGTCATACACCTTGCTGGCGTTGGCGGCGGTGATGGTCAGCGTCGGCGCGATCGAATACAGGAACCAGTTGCCGGCGGCCGCATAGGCCGGCGTGCCGCCGCCATAGCTTTGCGCGTAATGCTTGTTGTACGCGGCGGTGGACACGCCCTCCACGCTGGTGGCCGGATTGGCGGCATACACCAGGAAGCGGCCGGCGCCGGTCAGGTTCAGGCCAGTGCCCAGCGGCGTCGCCTGCGCGGAGTTGTTGGTGAACAGGCCGCCGCCGGCCGGGCCGGCCACCACTTCGATGGCGGTGCCGCTGCCCGACGCGGACAGCACGCCGCCCGCGCCCAGCGCCACGGTGCCGACGGTCGGCCCCTGGTTCTTCACGCTGATGGCGCGCGCCGTGACGGCGGCGTTCACCTGCAGCGCGCCGTTGTCGCGGTTGGTCTTGCCGCTGCCGTCGGCGATCGCCAGGTTGACATCGCCGCCGCTGGTGAGCGCGGCGTTGACTGTCAGCGTGGCGGCGCCGGCGTCGCGGTCGGCGTCGACCGGGCCGGTGGAGGGCGTCGGCTTGCTGTCGTTGGCCACCACCGTCAGCGAGCCGCTGCCCAGCGTGATGGCGGAATTGAGGACAACGCTGCGGCCGGCCTGCAGCGTCAGCGAACCTGCGCCGGCACCGGCGTTGATCGCGCTGCCGCTGTCGAGCGTCAGGTCGTTGCTGGCCTGGAGCGTGAGCGAGACGCCGCTGGCCAGCTGCGCCGCCAGCGCGACCGAGCTGACGGTGGAGGTGCCGCCGCTCGGGTTGGCGTAGGACTGGTTGTCGGCCGGCGACGGCGCCAGCACGAAAGCGTGGACGCTGCCGCTGCCGGCGGTGCCGGCCAGCGCGCCGTCGCTGTACGGCGCGCCGACCACCATGCGGTCGCCGGCGCCGTTGAGCGCCACCGCGTAGCCGAAGCTGTCGTAGTCGTTGAGCGGGACATCCACGTTCGGCGCGCCGCCGTAGCCGCGCCCCAGCGTGGCGCTCAGCACCGGCGTGGCGTAGCCGGTGTTGGCGAAGTCGTAGATGCGCACCGAGCCCGGCCCCAGGGTGGCGCCGCCGCTGGCGGGCGACGATGGGGCGCCCACGGCCAGCCGGGTGCCGGCCGCGTTGAAGGCCAGCGCGGAGCCGAAATATTCGCCGTCCAGCAGCGCCACGTTGGTGTTGTTGCCGCCGCTGGCGCCCGCGCTCAGTTTGCGCAGCAGGGCCGGGGCGGCGCTGCTGTCGTACAGGTAGACCGCGCCCCGGCCGTTGCTCTCGCCGATGGCGCCCACGGCCAGGCGGTCGCCGGCGCCGTTGTAGGCCAGCGCGGTGCCGAACAGCGCGTCGCCGCCGCTGCCGTTGAGGGTGGCGGTGCGGGTGATCGCGGCCAGGTCGCCATTGGCGTACAGGTGGGCGGCGCCGGCGTTGGTGGCGGCCGTGCCGTCGTACAGCGCGCCTACCGCCAGCTTGCTGCCGTCGCTGTTGAGCGCGACCGCCGTGCCGAAGGCGTCTGCGAACGCGCCGCGCGGATTGGCCACCGTGGCCGTGGTGGTGGCGCCGCTGAAATTGGCGCCGCTGTAGCGGTACTCGTACACCTGGCCGACGCCGCCCTGCTGGCCCGGCGCGCCCACCGCCAGCGTGCGGCCGTCGCCGCTGAGCGCGACGCTGGCGCCGAACAGCGCGTTGGCAGGCAGGCTGACATTGGTGTTGCCGTTGCCGGTGTAGCCGGCGCCCAGCGTGCCGCGCAACATGGCGCCGCCGAAGCTGTCGTTGGTGAAGGTGTACAGGCGCACCGCGCCGGCGGCGCTGGTCGCGTTGTCCTGGCCGGCGTCGTTGGGCGCGCCCACCGCCAGCTGGGTGCCGGAGGCGCTCAGCGCCACGCCGGCGCCGTAGGCGTCGCCGGAATCCAGCCCGCCGACATTGACGTTGCCGCCGCCGCTGCGGCCTGCGCCGATGATGGCCTGGTAGGTCCACTGGCCGGCGTCGGCGCGGATGATCAGGTTCTTCGGATCGAGCAGCAGCTGGCCGCCGGCGCCGACCGTCACCTTGTCCAGGCCGACCGAACGCAAATCGCCTTTGGACGAGATCTCCACCGCGCCGCCTGCGGCCGCGCCGGTCGCCTTGAGCGCACCCAGCATGGTGGTGGTGTCCTGCGACCAGACCACGGCGGTGCCGCCCTGCCCGGCCGCGCCGCGCGCCGACACGTCGATCGCGCTGCTGTCGTTGATGAAGGTGGTGCCGGCGTTGGCGATGGCGGCGCTACCGTCCCAGCGCGTGACGAAGCGGGCGAGGTCGGGCGCGCCGGCGGCCGGCGTGCCGCCCTGGAAGGCGCCGCCCACGCGCACCAGCCCGCCCCGGGTCTGGCCGGAGGCGTCCAGCACCGCGCTGAACAGGCTGACGTCCTTGCCGCTGGCGTCGATGCGCCCGCCCGCGCCGCTGCCGCCGCGCGCGCTGTGCAGCGCGGACGAGGCCAGGCCGGTGCCGGCGCCCAGCGTGATGCTGCCGCCGTCGGTGGCGCCATCGGCGCGGCTGGCGGCGCTGCTGTTTTCCACCAGGGC
>NZ_BPWJ01000006.1:0-420814 GCF_040362985.1 Duganella caerulea
GGGCGGCACGGGCGCGGCCGGCGGCAACGGCGGCAGCAGCGGCGCGGCCAGCAACACCAGCGGCGCCGGTGCGGCGGGCGGCGCGGCCACCGGCGGCACGGCCAGCAATGGCAATCCCACCAATGGAAGTTCGACCGGCGGCGCCGGCGGGGCAGGCGGTGCGGGTGGTGGCGGCAACACGGCAGGTGCGGGCGGCAGTGGCGGCACCACCACCGGTGGCGCGGCCACTGGCGGTGCGGCGGCTGGCGGAACGGGCGGTGCCGGCGGCGATGTCTCGGTGTCGGCGGGCACGTTCAACATGTCCAACACCATGAGCAATGTCGGCCAGTCGGCTGCCGGCATCCTGGTCATGTCGCAGAACAGCGGCATCTCCTCGCTGGTGCAGCAGAGCGTCAACGTCCAGTCCAACCTGTCGGTCGGCAGGTAACACGGTGGCGGGGTGCGGTCGCATCCCGCCATTCACAGGGAGTACGGTATGCACAGACCAGTCTTGAGTTTATGCGCAGCGCTGGCGCTGGCCGGCCAGGCCGCGGCGGCGCCGGTGATTCCACCGCTGGCGCAACGGCCCGCGCCATCCCGGCCGGCGCTGCTGCCGGACGCCATCGTCATCACGGCGGTCGATCCCGCCGGCTTTGACGCCGCCCCGGTGCCGGCCGCCACACTGGCCGGCAAGCGCGCGGGCGCGGAGGTGGTCAACAACGATATGCAGTTGAACGGCGCCGTCAGCGGCAACACGGCGATCAACGTCACCACCGGCGCCAACGCGATCAGCAGCGGCTCGTTCAGCAATGCCTCCGGCCTGCCGGTGGCGATACAGAATACGGGCGCCAATGTGCTGATCCAGAACGCCACCATCATCAACGTCAGGGTGCAATGAACACCTATGCACGCATCATCGTACTGGCTGCCCTCGCTGGCGGCCAGGCCGGCGCGGCGGACCTGCCGGGCGTGGCGGGCGGCAGCTACGCGCTGCACGTCACCAGCCTGAAGGAGGCGCGCTTCCGCGCCACCGTGCGCCAGCAATTCGATTTCAGTTGCGGCTCGGCGGCGGTGGCCACGCTGCTCAGCTACCACTACGACACGCCGGTCAGCGAGCGCCAGGTATTCGACGCCATGTACGCGCAGGGCGACCAGCAGAAGATACGGCGCGAAGGCTTTTCGCTGCTGGACATGAAGCGCTACCTGGCCACGCTGGGCTTCATCGCCGACGGCTACCAGCAACCCTTGCACAAGCTGGCCGAGGCGGCCTTTCCGGCCATCGTGCGCATCCGCGAAAACGGTTATGACCATTTCGTCGTCATCAAGGGTCTGGACGAGACGCGTGTGCTGCTGGGCGATCCGGCCGGCGGCACGCGCGCCGTGCGGCGCACCGACTTCGAGACGCTGTGGCAGGACCGGCTGCTGTTCGTGATCCACAACTGGCCGGGCAAGCCGCGCTTCAACCAGGCGGCGGACTGGCGCGTGGCGCCGCGCGCGCCGCTGGGCGAGGGCATCAACCGCGCCAGCCTGACCGACCTCACGCTGCCCAAGAACGGCAGCGGCAACTACTGAACGGAGGCGCGCATGCGCACCAGTTTCCTGAGCCTGCTGCTGGCCTGCGCGGCGGCGGCCCACGCCGGCGATTTGCCGGAACCGACCGACGGCTGGACCGCCGTCGACGATGCGCGGCTGGACCAGGCGCGCGGCGGCTACGAGCTGGGCGGTGGCCTGGTTGTCTCGCTAGGTGTCGAACGTTTGGTTTCGATCAATGGCAGTGTTGTAGCGAATAGTCGTTTCGCGATCGCCGATGTGACAAAGTTGAGCGCTGCGGAAGCACAGATGGCCGGCGATGCGCTGGCCGCCGTGGTGGTGCGCAACGGCGCGGGCAACGCGGTCGACGCGCTACCGGCCGCGCCGGGACTGGGCGCCTTGCTGATCCAGAACAGCGTCAGCGACCAGGCCATCCGCAGCCAGACCACGATCAGCACCAGCGTCAGCAACCTGGCGTTGCTCAAGGCCGCCAACTTTGAAACCCTGTTGCGCGATGCCCTGAGCGGTGCGGTGGGACCGAAATGAACGCGACTCAGGAGGGCGGCGATGCGAGGTGCAAGATGGCAGGGCGGCGCGGTGGCGCTGTGGGTGTTGGCGTGCGCGGCGGCGCAGGCGCAACAGCAGGGCGGCGCGGTGCAGCCGCCGGCGGTGGCGCCCTTGTTCGAGCAGCCCGGCGTACTCACGCCGCGCGGCAGGCTGGTGCTGGAGCCGTCGGCGCAGTTCGGCTACTCGTCGAGCAACCGGGTGGTGCTGGTCGGCTACACCATCATCCCGGCCTTGCTGATCGGCCTGGTCGACGTGCGCGAGGTCAAGCGCAACACGCTGACCGGCGCCGTCAGCCTGCGCTACGGTTTGAGCAACCGTGCCGAGCTGGAGCTCAAGCTGCCGTATGTGTACCGCTCCGACTCCACCGTCAGCCGCGAGATTTTCACCGGCACCGGCGTCGACAGGGTGTTCGAGACCAGCGGCAGGGGCGTGGGCGACGCCGAGCTGGCGCTGCGCTACCAGCTCAACCAGGGCGGGCCGGACCAGCCGTATTACGTGGCCGGGCTGCGCGTGAAATCGCGCACCGGCACCGATCCGTTCAGCGTGGTCACCGATTGCAGCAAGCGCTGCGTCGGGCCCAACGCCACCGGCACCGGGCTGCCGCTGGAACTGCCCACCGGCTCGGGCTTCTATGCGGTGCAGCCGAGCCTGACGTGGCTGTACGCCAGCGATCCGGCCATCCTGTTCGGCAGCGTCAGCTACCTGGTCAACGTCAAGCGCAGCAACGTCAGCCGCAAGGTGCTGGCCGGCGACTGGGAGCCGCTGGGGACGGTCGCGCCGGGCGATGTGCTGGGCTTTAATTTCGGCATCGGCCTGGCGATCAACGACAAAGTCCTGGTCAGCCTGGGCTACGACCACAGCTCGATCGCGCGCACGCGCCAGAACGGCGTGCCGGTGCCGGGTTCGGTGCGGACCCAGCTGGGCACTTTGCTGATGGGGGTGTCGTACCGCCTCAGCGACAAGCGCACCATCAACGTCGCGGTCGGCGCCGGGCTCACGCGCGACACGCCCGACGTGCAGCTGTCGTTCCGCATGCCGTTCACCTTCTAGGTGCTTGAGCAACAAAGTTGATTTTGCGGTATCGTAGCGTTTCTCGATAATCACATTCAGGGACGCTATGACCATGACCACCTTGACCCGCTCCGCCGCCATGCTCGCCTTGGCGGCGGCCTGTTCGCTGGCGCACGCGGCCGCGCCGATGGCCAAGTTCCAGGCGCCGGGCTTCTACCGCACCACGCTGGGCGAGTTCGAGGTCACCGTGCTCAACGACGGTACCATCGACCTGCCGGTCGACCAGATCCTCAAGCAGCCGGCCGCCAAGACCAACGCCGCGCTGGCCCGCGCCTTCCTCAAAACGCCGGTGGAAACCTCGATCAACGCCTTCCTGATCAACACCGGCAGCAAGCTGGTGCTGATCGACGCCGGCGCCGCCAGCCTGTTCGGGCCGACCGCCGGCAAGCTGCTGGCCAACTTCAAGGCTTCGGGCTACAAGCCGGAGCAGGTGGACGAGATCTACATCAGCCACATGCACGGCGACCACGTCGGCGGCCTGAGCGCCAACGACCAGCGGGTGTTCCCGAACGCGGTGGTCCGCGCCGGCAAGCTCGACGCCGACCACTACCTGAGCCAAAGCAACATGGACAAGGCGACCGGCGACGGCAAGGAGGATTTCCGCGGCGTCATGATGTCCCTGAATCCCTACGTCAAGGCCGGCAAGTTCCAGCCCATCATCGCCAACAGCGAGCTGGTGCCGGGGATCAAATCGTATTTCAACGGCGGACACACGCCAGGCCACATCACCTACGTGGTCGAGAGCGCGGGGCAGAAGCTGGTGTTGCTGGGGGATTTGCTGCACGTGCAGGCGGTGCAGTTTGAGAATCCTGGCGTCGGCATCGCCTTCGACACCGACAGCAAGGTGGCGATTGCAGAGCGGCGCGAAGCGTTCGCCGCGGCGGCCAAGGACGGCTACCTGATCGGCGCGCCGCACCTGTCGTTCCCGGCGCTGGGCCACGTGCGCAGCAACGGTGGCAAAGGCTACGAATTCGTGCCGGTCAATTACGCGTTGCCGCGCTAAAATTTGGGGTCAAGTCTGACATTCGGACACGAGCTCTTCCCTAGCAGCCAGCTACGGAAGAGCTCGTGTCCGAATGTCAGACTTGACCCCAATGGTTTGATCCCAGTGTTTACGCCAGCGCCGGATAGTCGGTATAGCCTTCTTCCGCAGGCGCGTAGAAGGTTTCGGCTTTCCACTCGTTCAGCGGCGCGTCCAGTTGCAGGCGGCGCGGCAGGTCCGGATTGGCGATGAAGGCCTTGCCGAAAGCGATGGCGTCGGCCGTGCCGGCATCCAGCACTTGCTGCGCGGTCTGCTTGTCCATCTTTTCATTGGCGATATACACGCCGCCGAATTCCTTCTTCAGCAACGGTCCCAGGCTGTCCTCACCCACCGCTTCGCGCGCGCAGATGAAGGCGATCTTGCGCTTGCCCAGCTCGCGCGCCACATAACCGAACGTCGCGGCCGGATCCGAATCGCCCATGTCGTGCGCGTCGCGGCGCGGCGCCAGGTGCATGCCGACGCGGCCGGCGCCCCAGACAGCGATGCACGCGTCGGTCACTTCCAGCATCAGGCGCGCGCGGTTCTCGATCGAGCCGCCGTAGTTGTCGGTGCGCTGGTTGGTTTTATCCTGCAGGAACTGGTCGAGCAGGTAGCCGTTGGCGCCGTGGATTTCCACGCCGTCGAAGCCGGCCTTCTTGGCGTTTTCCGCGCCCAGCTTGTAGGCGGCCACGATGCCGGCCAGCTCTTCGGTATCGAGCGCGCGCGGCACCGGGTAGGCGCGCTGCGGACGCAGCAGGCTGACATGGCCGTTGGCTGCGATGGCGCTGGCCGACACCGGCGCCTCGCCGTTCAGGAAGCTCGGGTCGGAGATGCGGCCCACATGCCACAGCTGAGCGAAGATCAGACCGCCGGCCTCATGCACGGCCGCCGTCACCTGCTTCCAGCCCTCGACCTGCTCGTCCGACCACAGGCCCGGCGTGTCGGCGTAGCCCACGCCCTGCGGCGTGACGGCGGTCGCCTCGCTCAGGATCAGGCCGGCGCTGGCGCGCTGCACGTAGTACTTGGCCATCAGCGCGTTCGGCACGCGGGCGCCGCCGACGGCGCGGGCGCGGGTCAGCGGCGCCATGACGATGCGGTTTTTCAGGGTGAGGTCGCCGATGGTGAGCGGGTCGAAAAGATTTGCCATGATGAGTTTCCTATAAGGTCATTTGATCGATGAAGGCCTGGATGGTGGCTTCGTCGCGTTTAAAATAATTCCATTGCCCCACGCGGTGGGACGTGATCAGCCCCGCCTTGAGCAGCGTGGCCAGATGCGCCGACACCGTCGATTGCGACAAGTCGCAGCGGCGGTCAATGAGGCCGGCGCACACCCCCAGGCTCAGCGGGTGCTGCTGCTCTGCGAAATACACCTCGGGCTCCTTCAGCCACGCCAGGATCTGGCGCCGCACCGGGTTGGCGAGGGCTTTGTGGATAGCGTCTATGTCCATTGCCATGTAACGATATATGGATCGTCTTTTTCCGATTTCAATATCGTGATCTTACGATATAAAAGAAAAACGTGCTGGCGGCCCGAAAATCATTTATGTTATTGGAACATTGTTCGAAGTTTAATGAGGGCCGTATGACGAGTCATTACCTGGATGTGGCCATCGGGCTGTCCTACACCTTCCTGGCCGTGAGCCTGCTGTGCAGCGCCACGCGCGAAGCCATCGCCTCGCTGTTCCAGACCCGCGCCAAGGTGCTGCTGGACGGCGTGCTGACGATCCTGCACGAGTCGGCCGGCAAGCCGCGCCTGAGCGGCATCGGAGCGTCGATCAAGCGCCTGCTGCGCATGGACAGCGGCTTCAACGTGGCCAAGCTCGGGCCCGATTCGCTGTCGGCCGCCGTCATGTCGCACCCGCTGATCACCGGCATGGCGCAGCAGGGCCGCATGCCGTCCTACATTCCGTCGGCGATCTTCGCGCGCGCCTTCGTGTCGACGCTGACGGCCAAGTACGGCAAGGGACATACTGCCGCGCTGCTGCTGGCCAACGTTGGCAACGAGGGCTTGAGCCGCACGCTGCTGGCGATCATGGGGGAGGGGCCGGACGACCTGGCGGCGCTGGAAAACGCCGTGCGCATCTGGTACGACACGGTGATGGACCGCATCACCGGCTGGTACAAGCGGCGCTCGCAGCTGGTGCTGTTCTGCGTCGGCCTGTTCTACGCGTGCGCGATGAACATCGACGCGCTGCAGCTGAGCCAGCGCCTGTGGCGCGACAACGCCGCCGCCAGCGCCCTGGCGCAACAGAGCGCCGACGCCATCGCGGCCGGCGGCATGAAACCGCCCGTTGCCGCCGCGCCCGGTACCCTGGCGCCCACGCCGCTCAGCCAGGCGATGGAAGCCAAGAAAGACCTGCAAACCGTGCAAGCGCTGCCGATAGGCTGGCCGTCCGCGCGCTTCGACGGCGCGCACGGCAAGGGCGCGGGCGCCTTCATGGCCGCGCTGGCGTTCGCGCTGATGGGCTGGATCATCACCGCCTTCGCCTCGTCGCTGGGATCGCCGTTCTGGTTCGACGGCATCGGCTGGCTGCTGGCCTTGCGCGGCACCGGCGCCAAGCCGGCGCCGACCGAGACGGCCCCGGTGGTGGTCGACACCATCGTGCTGCCGAGCCTGACGGTGACCAAGGCCGCCGGCAGCTAGGCTCAGGCGAAGTGCAGGGCCAGCGCGATGACGGCCGGCAGGGTCTGGATCAACAGGATCGAACGCTTGACCGTCACGCCGCCCCACACGCCGGCCACCGCCACGCAAGCCAGGCCGAACACCGTGAACGCCGAGGCGATCGCCGGATTCGGATGCACAAAGCCCACCACCAGCGCCGCCACCAGGAAGCCGTTGTAGCAACCCTGGTTGGACATGGCTGGCTGGACGATGTCTGCCTTCTCCTTGCTCAGCCCGAACACGCGGCGCCCGCGCGACTGGAACAGCACGGTTTCCAGCAGGACGATGTAGACATGAATCAGCGCCACCAGTCCGGTGACGATCTGCGCCAGTAATTGCATGGGTGCTCCTCGTTATTATTGAAAGGGCATTATGGCCTGAGGCGGGCGCGGCGGGAAGCCATCGGCAGAGATTTAGCGCCGGTGCTATAGTCTGCGCCAACTTTGGAGACACAGATGACCTGGATAATTCTCATCCTGGCCGGCCTGCTGGAAGTGGCATGGGCGGTCGGACTCAAATACACCGACGGCTTCAGCAAGCCGCTGCCGACCGTCCTGACGCTGGGCGCGATGGCCGGCAGCGTCGCCTTGCTGGGCCTGGCGCTGCGCACGCTGCCGCTCGGCACCGCCTACGCCATCTGGACCGGCATCGGCACGGTCGGCACGGTCATCTTCGGCATCGTCGTGCTCAACGAACCGGCCAGCGCGCTGCGCTTGGGCTGCATCGCCATGATCATCGGCGGCATCGTCGGCCTGAAGCTGTCGACCGTCTGATCAGAAGCCGGGATTGGCGCGCGTGAGGTAATACCATTCGCTGTTGGCGCCGGCCGCCGCGTCGGGGAACAGGATGCGGCCGTCGAACTCGGCCAGCACCGGCGTGCCGTCCGCGCGCGTGCCGATCTGTTCGCCTTGCCGCACCGGGTCAAAGCTGGACCAGGCGCGCGTGAAGCGGTCGTCGGCGTGCTGCTTGTCGTAGACCGCCACCATGCTGAGCGCCTCCATCGCCTCGTCCGCGATGGGCTGCGGCGACGGCGCATCGATCAGGCCGAGGAAGGCGAGGGTATTGAGGATCGCGCGATAGCCGACCTCGGGCGCCTGCGGATCGGCGTGCTGGCCGCACTCGAGCGTCAGCGCGTAGCCGCCGGTGCTGCGCATGTATTCGGTGGTGCCCATGCCGTAGCGCAGCACGGTTTCCAGTTGGCTGTCGTCGCGCAGGCGGCGCTGCACGCCGGCGCCGTACGTGCGCAGCCAGCCATCGACAAAGCGGCGCACGCCGAGCCGGCGCGCCATCGCGCGCTCCTGCTGCTCGTGCCGGAACGGCTCCAGCGGTCCGTCGTTGTTGCGCGGGCCGACCATGACGAACGGTTCGCTGGCGGCGTTGAACGAGTGCAGGTCCAGCAGCACATCATGCTGCGCCAACAGCGGGCACAGCCAGTTGGCCACGCGGTCCTCGAAGTCTTGCGGGTTCGGGTTGGGGAACAGGTTGCGGTTCAGGTTGCGTTCGCCGGAACGCTCGCCCTTGGCGTAGGCCAGCGGATTGGCGATGGGGACGAAGGTGACGCTGCCGTTGCGGATTGTCAGCGTACCGCTGTCCAGCTCCTGCATCACGCGCGTGATGGCCTTGGTGCCGCAAGTCTCGTTGCCATGCACGGCACCGGTGACGATCAGGCGCGTCCCGTGATGCTGGCCGGTGTACTGGTGGGATTTGAACTGGATATGGCTTGCTTCGGTCATGCTGAGGTCCGGTTTGGTTAAATTCGGCCTTAGTCTATACGTTTTATATTAATTTGTGCTCATCGGGCGTTTGGGATTGAGAATGCTTTTGTGGCACATGACCTTTTGGCGTTGCCTAATCAGATCGCGTCCAGTAGCATGTTACCGATCGAACATTACCAAGCTTGCTTGGTATGTCCATTCTGAACCTCTTCGCCATGGACGCTTGCGCGCCCATTTTTTTATTCGATGAAAGAACTTTGATGAGTCGATTGTTTCGACCCGAAGCGGTCGCTCATAAGAACCAGCGTCTGCATGGAGTAGTGATCTTGGCGCACACCTGGTCGAACACGGTATTGACGGCATTTTTCTGTTCGATCGTGATAGCCATTGTGGTGTTTGCATGTACCCACGGCTTCACCCGCAAGGAGACGGTCAATGGAGTAGTGGTCCCCGACCGTGGAGTGATACGTCTGGTGGCACCCCAATCCGGCGTTGTGACGAATATCCAGGCGAAGGAAGGTGCGTTGCTTCAGGCGGGTGATCCCGTATTTGTGCTGACCAGCGAGCGCACCAGCACAAAAGGGGATACTCAAGCTTCCATTAACGATGCGCTGTCTTCGCGAATGGCGCATCTGCGCAAGGAAATCGAACAGCAGGGCCTCCAGACCAACAACAAAGGACAGGACATCGCTGTGCGACTGGATAGCCTCAACGCCAGCTTGAAGCAACTGGATGGTGAGCTGTCCCTGCAGCGCCGCAAAATAGAAATCGCACGCAACTTGTCGGCAAGTTTGAATAGCCTTGCGGCAGAAGGAAGCGTTTCAAAGAACGCCGCCAGCCAAAAGACCGCCGAACTGCTTGAGCAGGAAGCTCGTATGTCGAGCACCGAAGGCCAACGTCTGGGCATCTTGCGCGACATCGCCGCGCTTTCGGCACTGCGCAGCGACTTGCCGTTGCAACGAAGCCGTGAAGCTTCCGAACTCCAGCGCAGCCTTGAAGAGCTTAAGCAGCAGTCCAGCGAAAACGAAGCCAAGCGCCAACTGGTGGTGCGCGCCAATGAAAGCGGCAAACTGGCAGGAATCGTCGTAGACCAGGGACAAGCCGTTTCGGGCGAACAGCGCCTGGCCTCCCTGCTGCCGAAAGACAGCCAGCTTGAAGCGGAACTTTATGTCCCTACGCGTGCGGCCGGTTTTGTCCGACCTGGTACTGAAGTGCTGCTCCGTTACGACGCATTCCCTTATCAAAAATTTGGACAATTCCATGGCCATGTACGCGACGTCTCTTTGACGACTGTCGCGCTCGGCGACTTACAGCCGAACGCTGCCGCTTCATCCGAGCCGGTCTACCGTGTACGCGTACAGTTGGATGCTCAGGAGGTGAAATCATCGAGAGGCGTGCACGCACTGAAGCCAGGAATGCAATTGTCGGCCACGCTCGTGCTGGAGCATCGCACATTGGTGGAGTGGGTATTGGAACCCTTGCTCGGCATTTCCGGCCGCTTATGATGGAGCTGTACTGAATGGAACGGATAGGACTGCACCGTAGCGTGCCGATTTATTTGCAGACTGAGGCCAGCGAATGCGGTCTATGCAGCCTGGCGATGGTTGCCGACTACCACGGCTACCGCACAGACCTGGCATCCCTGCGACTGCGCTTCCCCATTTCGCGCAAGGGCGCGACGTTGGAAAGTCTGATCCGCATCTCGCAGGTGCTAAAGCTGGACAGCCGGCCGGTCAAATTGGACATGCACAATCTGCCGCAGCTTCGGCTGCCGTGCATTATTCACTGGGACATGGACCACTTCGTCGTGCTGGTGTCGGTATCTTCCCGCCGCGCGGTGATTCATGATCCGGCTATCGGTGTGCGCAGCTTCACAATGGCTGAATTCAGCAAACACTTTACAGGTGTCGCGCTGGAACTGAGCCCCGCTTCCGACTTCGCGCCGGCCGATCACAAGCTGCAATTTACATTGCGCGGTTTGATGGGAAACGTGACCGGTTTGAAGCGAGGCCTGACGCAGATTCTGCTACTGGCATTGGCGCTGGAAATCGTATCGATCTCATTGCCGTTCTTCTTGCAGTGGGTGGTGGACCATGCCCTGGTCTCGGCAGATCGGGATTTGCTGACGACGCTGGCACTGGGCTTCGGCCTGCTCATACTGATACAGGGCGCGATTGGCGCTGTGCGCGGGTGGTCGGTCGTGGCGATCAGTACGCAGCTGAATTTCCAATGGCTGGGGAATGTCTTTGGGCACATGGTCAAGCTGCCGTTGGAGTACTTTGAGAAGCGGCATGTCGGCAACATCATGTCGCGTTTCGGTTCCATCACCACCATCCAGAAAACCCTGACGGGCGGCTTTGTGCAAGCGATGGTTGATGGCGTCATGGTCGCAGGCACGTTCGGCATGATGCTGCTGTATAGCCGGCGTCTGGCTTGTATTTCCTTGATCGCGGTAGCGCTGTACGCCTTGATGCGCTGGGTTTTGTTCCACAGCTTACGAGCCGCGACCGCCGAGCAGATCGTTCATGCCGCGAAACAAACCACCCATTTTTTTGAAACCGCAAATGGCATTCAGAGTGTGCGCTTGTTCGGCAAGGGTGAGCAACGGCGTTCGGGCTGGTTGAATATTCTCGCCGAACAATTCAATGCCGAACTACGCATCCAGCGTATCCGTATCAGCTATGAAACGGCGCAGACCTTGCTCTTTGGCCTGGAGCGTGTGCTGATAGTCTGGCTTGCTGCCACGGCTGTTATGAACAGCGTGTTCACGACAGGCATGCTGTTCGCGTTCGTCGCTTACAAGGATCAGTTCTCAACGCGACTGGCGGCGTTGGTCGACAAGATCGTGGAGTTCAAGATGTTGAAGCTGCACGGCGAGCGTGTGGCTGACATCGTGTTGGCCGAGGTCGAATTGGCAGGGAACCATGATGCCGATGAAGTCGATATTGAGGACATCTTGCCGAGTATCGAGTTGAGAGGGATTTCATTCCGTTATTCGCCGACCGAGCCCTATGTGTTTGAGAATATCGATCTCAAAATAGAACCAGGGGAGAGCATTGCGATTACCGGCATCTCTGGCGGCGGAAAGACCACCCTGGTCAAGGTCATGCTGGGCCTGCTCACACCTACACATGGAGAAGTGCTGGTCGGTGGCCAGCCAATTCGCAAACTCGGATTGACCACTTATCGGAACATGGTTGCCACGGTGATGCAGGAGGACCGTTTGTTCTCCGGCTCTATCGCGGAAAATATCAGTTTCTTCGACCCTATGCCCGAATGGAAGCGCATCAAGGAGTGTGCGCGGCTGGCTGCGGTCGCGACGGAAATTGACAGCATGCCGATGGGGTACAACACCATTACTGGCGATAGCGGCGTAGGCATCAGCGGTGGACAAAAGCAGCGGATATTGTTGGCGCGTGCGTTGTACCGGCAGCCGCGAATACTGGTTCTTGACGAAGCGACCAGCGAACTGGATATCGACAACGAAAAGAACGTCAACACCACAGTCAAATCGATGGGACTCACGCGGATTGTCGTGGCTCATCGGGCGGAGACGATTGCTAGTGCAGATAGAGTGGTTGTACTAAGGGATGGAAGGCTGATCGCTTCAGGGGAGTCTACCGACTTGCGCGTTGCGGGCCTGTAGTCCGACGCCCCGCTTGGCGGCGTCGGACTGAGCTTGCTTACTGCTGCGGCTCGTTTTCTACTTGCGGACCGCCAGCCACAGCCGAGTATTCGCTGAATGAAAGGTGTTGAATTTCGGTTGAAGCAGTGACGCCGGGACTTTTCTCGATAGCTGCTGAGTGAACTTTTTTCAGCGATACGGACATAGCTTTTCTGATGTTGGTGAAAATCGTATTGTGCATAATTTATCCTAAGTTAGTCGCCTTCTGGCTCGTTTTCGACTTCCGGACCACCGGCAACAGCCGAGTATTCCTCCATGGTAAGTTGTTGCATTCCGGCTATATTTGGGTGCAGGTTTTCCTTCCCAGCTTCCGAATTACCGTATTTCGCGGATTTGGACACCGCATTTTTGAGTTTTGTAACGAGCAGCTTGTTCATGATTTAATTACTGTGCAGGTTGTGAAATGGCGCCTTAAGTCGCTTCCTTAAGGAAAAGGCTACGCCGTATCGATTTCAGATTAGTCCGGCTCGTTCTCTACTTGCGGACCGCCAGCCACAGCCGAGTATTCGCTGATCGACAGGTGTTGAATTTCGGTTGGAGCAGTGACGCTGGGACTTTTCTCGATAGCTGCTGAGTGAACTTTTTTCAGCGATACGGACATAGCTTTTCTGATGTTGGTGCAAATCGTATTGCGCATAATTTATCCTAAGTTAGCCGCCTTCTGGCTCGTTTTCGACTTCAGGACCACCGCTCACAGCCGAATATTCGTTGACCAAAAGGTGGCGAATTTCGGTCTGAGCGGTGACCCCTGGACTTTTTTCGATAAATACTGAATGAACTTCTTTCAGCGATATGGACAAAGCCTTTTTTGCTTTTGCGAAATCGTATTGTTCATAATCTTCCCAGTTTAGGTTTGTGGATCGTTTTCTACTTGCGGACCACCGGCAACAGCCGAGTATTCCTCCACGATAAGTTGTTGTATTCCTGCTATATTTGGGTACAGGTTTTCCTTCACAGCTTCCGAATTACCGTATTTCGCGGATTTGGACACCGCATTTTTGAGTTTTGTAACGAGTAGCTTGTTCATGATTTAATTCCTGAGCAGGTCGACTTGTGAATCTGCTGCAATTGCCGAGTATTCATTGAACAGCAGGTCCTGAATGTCGGCAAGGGCAATGATGTCTTGATTTTCCTCGATAGCCGTTATATAAAAACATGCTTCGGCCAGTGAACCTTCAATGTACTTTAATACTCATAGGTTAACTAGGCTGAGGTTCGTTCTGAACCTGTGGGCCTCCAGCGACAGCTGAGCATTCTCTGATCGAAAGATGTTGGATTTCGTGCGAGGCAGTGGCGCCAGAGTTTTTCCCGCTAAGTGCCGAATCAACAGCTTTTATAGGCTTGGGCATAGCCTTTCTGATGTTGGCGAAAATCGTATTGTTCATGATTTTCCTAAGTTAGCCTTGTGGATCGTTTTCCACTTGCGGACCGCCTGCAACAGCCGAGTATTCCTCAACGCTAAGTTGTTGCATTCCGGCCGTATTTGAGTGCTGATTTTCCTTCACAGCTTCCGAATTAACATTTTTCGCGCATTTGGAGACCGCATTCTTGAGTTTTGTAACGAGCCGCTTGTTCATGAGTTAGTTCCTTAGTAGGTTATAAAATGGAGCCTTAAGTCGCTCCCTTGAGGAAAGGCTACGCTGTATCGATGTCTGATTATTCCGGCTCGTTTTCTACCTGCGGACCACCGGCAACAGCTGAGTATTCCTCAATTGTCAGAGGCTGAATCTTGATCAAAGTACCGCCGCTTGGATTTTTCTCGGCCGCTGTCGAATTAATTTCTAATGCTGAGGCTGACAAGGATTTTTTAATTTTCTTTAATAATGTATGGTTCATGATTTTTTCCTGTGGTTATTGAGGAGATGTGCCTCGCACTGAATATATAATCTTCGCGCTGCTCCGACTGCCGTAAGTAGGTAGATATCATCTACAAAGACACAATTTATTCGGGGTCGTTCTCGATTTGCGGATCGTGTGAAAACTCCACTTTGTCTTTATCTTTGAATTTTAATGTGATCGCCAGTGCCATTTTGACGGTGTTGGCGTCGCTAAAGGTCAATAATTTTCCATCGATACTCACGCTTGCCTCGCTCAATTGATTATTGTCATTTGGCTTGACGGACATACCGGTAAAGACAATCTCATAGCCACCGGTGTCCACGATCTGGTAGTTAATAACCGTATCTGGATTAGTTATCTTCGGATTGATCGGGTCGGTGACGACGTCATAGTGCCCTGGTTTGTTTTCTTTTGGTTTGACCCAAACTTGAATGTTTTGAAAGGTGGTTGCTGGTACCGATGTAGTCATGAATTTTCTTTCTTTGGTGGGTGAGTAACAAGGTATTGCAGGTAAGTCGGGTCTTTATAGTTCATTACTTCCAATTGCTTGCGTGCTGCGGTTGCTTCTACATGAACATTTAGACAGGCATGGGTTTTTACCCACGGTGCCAGGACTCGGAAATCAGCGGTACCGGTTATCAGTGGCGACAGAATATCTTGGGCTGCCTTGCAGTCGAGGTGCGCGGCGGCGGTGTCATTCGATGAAAAATTGATTTCTGCACTTAACATTAACGCCTCCAGTAAGTAGCCACGAATTATCTGGTCGGTTGGTGCCTTTGCATAAATTTGCCGTAATTGATCGATAGAGGACCGCAGAGTTGTAGCCGCGTTGGTAACCTTGCCATGACGGAGTTCAATTGCGGCCTTGCGTTGTTTGACTGCTGCCACCAACATTTGTAGTGTTAGCTTCTTCGGCTCTAATTTGCTGAGTGCCGATAACCCCTCGTGAAGGCGGTCCAATTGCAGAAATGCCTGCGTTTGGTCCATATCGGCACCTTTAAGGTCCAGTATTTTCAGTTGAGCAATAAAGAGGTCTCGTTGCCAAGAGCGGTTGCTTGGATCTTGTGCGACCAGAGAAGTGAGCAACTCTTGTGCATTGCTCAGGGCGCTAGCGCTATTGTTGATGTCACCCACTGCCAATTTTACTTCCGACTGATGTAGCCATGCCGCTGCGAGGGGCTTTAGCCAAAGTACATCATTCGGGTTAGCCTGACGAAGTGACTGTAAGAGTGCCAATTGTCGCGTGAATAGCGCCTCAGCCTCAGTCAACTGTCCCAATTGCAGTTGGGCGCTTGCAAGCCAAGATAGACTATCAGCTAAGCCTGCCGTTAGTTGCTTATCCTTTGGAGCTTGGTTAAATGCGCGAGTTTTCAAATTTACCGACAGCATAAATTCTTTGGTCGCTTGCCGCACATCGCTACGTCTCAAGGCGAGCGTGCCCAGGGTATTGTGTGCATACGATTGTTCTATCCAGCTGTCGGGATTCGAGGGCGCTACCTCGGCAAAGCGGTCGCTAAATGTCCGATATTCTTCAAAATAATGCTGTGCCTGTTCCCACTCCTTGCGGTCGAAGTGGATTTGTCCCAGTCCAAAAGCATTCTCCCCCGCGCTTTTCAGTAAGACGGTGTCATTCGGTTTGGAATTCAGCTGTTGGTGCAGAATATCTCGTCCGCCTTGTAATGCGGCATAGGCGCCGGTGGGATCTCCCCGTTTGGTCTTGACTTCGGAAATTAGTTGTAAAGTTTTGACTCGCTGAGTTAGGGCCGCATAGCTGTCGTTGAAATTGGTTTTATCCGAAAGGTACTTCAACGCTCGGTTGCTCACGCTATCGAGCAAGTCCAGCTTACCTAGCGGGCGCAGCTTGTCGACGAAGTCGCCCAGCATATAACCCATCAGCTCCTCGGCCTCGGTGCGGTGCTGCTCGGCCGCTTGCTGCGCCGAGCGCGCCATCAGGAACAGGGCGCCGGCCAGCAGCGCCAGGCCGGCCATGACGATGGTGATCGTCAACCGCAGCCGCTCGCCGCGTTGCACGCCCTGCAGCGATGCCTGCACAAAAGCCTGCTCCTGCGGCGTGAAGCTGAAGCCGCTGGTCTTGAGCAGCTGGCGCGCCTGGTTCACCTGCGTGCCGGACGGCAGCAGCATGTCGCGCGCCCGGCCGCTGTCCTGCCAGCGCCTGGCTTGCGCGCTGATGCGGCTGCGCACCTGCAAAGCTTGGCGATGCTCCTCGATCCACGCCACCACGCGCGGCCAGCGCCGCAGCAGCGCTTCGTGCGCAATGCCAAACGCCGGCGCGCCGCCATGCAAATCACTGACGAACAAGTGGGCGTCAACCAGCGCCTGCACCAGCCCATGGTCCGCCTCGTCGCGCAGCGCCGACCACGGCACGCGGCGCGAGGTGACTGTCGATTCATCCTCGGCCACCAGCACCAGTTGCGACAGCACATGCGGCAAGGCGGCGATCTGCGCGCTGCCCAGCGCCGAGATGACCTGTTCCGCGCGCGCGCCGATCGCGCCCTCCAGCCCGCCCAGCGCGTGGAAGCTGGCGTGGCTCAGCTCGCCGTCGGCACTGCGCAGCCGGTACAGCTCCTGCAGACAGTATTGCAGCAGCGGCAGCGTGTCCGGTCCGGCCTTGGCGGCGTCGATCAGCACCTGGTCCAGCGATTCGCCGGTCTCGGCGTCGACCGTGTAGCGCAGCTGCGCCACCTGCACCGGATGGCGGATGATCTGCGCGATATCGGCCGCGCCGGGCGGCGCCAGGTCGAAGTGGCCGCCGCGCAGCTTCATGCTCATCAGCGCGGGATAGGCGCTCAGGTGCGGGTAGAAGTCGTTGCGGCAGGCCAGCACGATCAGGATGCAGCCGGACCGCGCCAGCTGGTCGAGCACGTGGATGAACGCGGCGCGCTCCTGCTCGCTGATATGCGGCAGCCGGAAGATGGCTTCGAAACGGTCGATGAACAGCATCAGCCGTATCGTCGGCAGCCGCGCCTGCAAGTGCTCGATCAGCCCCGGCAGGTCCTGCGCCATGCGCTGGGCCAGCGCCACCGCGCTGGTGTTTTCAAACAGCAGATTGCCATCCAGCTCGGCATCGAGCAGCACGCTGGCCAGCGTTTCGAGCAGGCCGGACTGGCCCATGTCGGCGCAGTCCAGCTGCACATGGCTGGCGATGGCCAGGCCGGATTCGGCCGGCGCGGCGCCCGCCTTCAGCGCAGGGATCAGGCCGGCCTGCACCAGCGAGGTCTTGCCGGCGCCGGACGGCCCCAGCACCAGCACCATCGCGCACGCGGCCTGGACCTGGCTGAGCACCACCTGCACCAGCTGGTCGACGCCGAGCTTGCGGCCGAAGAAGATCGCGGCGTGCTGTTCCTCGAACGCTTCCAGGCCGCGGAACGGCGAGGCGTGCAGCCAGCTGCCGTTGCTGACGTCGTCATCGTAGCTCAGCTCGGCCAGCAGCCGGTAGCCGCGCTTGCGGATGGTTTCGATATAACGCGGCTCGACCGCCGAGTCGTCCAGCGCCCGGCGCAGCTGGGTGATGATTTTGTGGACCGCGTTGTCGCTGGGGGAGACGTCGCCCCAGCACGCGTCAAGCAAGGTTTCGGCGGACACGACCACGTGCGGATGTTTGCACAAATACAACAAAACATCCATGGCGCGTGGTTCGAGCTGGCGGTTCAGGTCGCCGCAGCTGAGTGTATTGGTGGCGGGATCGACCCGCCACTGCCCGAAACGAAAGCTTTTGTGATTCACACGGACCTTCTTGGTTCAGCGATAAGTTATTTGTAATCAATGACTTGGATGCCGGAAGGTTTTCCGAAGGCCAATTCCATGCGGATTGACTACAGTTGTTTCATATCTACATCTTTTGCAAATATTAACATTAACGCGGGGAAACCACACCCCTTTCTATCGGAGATGTCATGGTTGTTCTGACTGGCCTGAAAGCGCCATTTGAACTGACGCAGCACGCAATAGCAATTAAGCAACAAGGGATTGATTTCGCGATCCGGTATTACAGCCATCAGGCGGGCAAGAGCCTGTCGCTGGCCGAGGCCCGCTCGCTGACGGATGCCAGCATCCAGATCGGCGCGCTGTGGCAGGCCGGCGGCGACCACCTGAATTACTTCAGCCGCGCCCAGGGCTGCGCCGACGGTGCCGCCGCGTATTTGATGGCGCAGCAGGTCATCACCCAGCCGTCCGGCTCGGCGATTTATTTCGCGGTGGATTTCAATCCGTCCGATGAGGCGATCACCGGCCCGGTCAGCGCCTATTTCGAGGGCGTCAACCAGGCGTTCCGCGCGGCCGGGCCGGGCGAGCCCAAG
This sequence comes from Duganella caerulea, assembly GCF_040362985.1. Taxonomy (NCBI): domain Bacteria; kingdom Pseudomonadati; phylum Pseudomonadota; class Betaproteobacteria; order Burkholderiales; family Oxalobacteraceae; genus Duganella; species Duganella caerulea. The sequence continues at coordinate 18,386 of NZ_BPWJ01000006.1, forward strand.
TATCAGGTCGGCGTGTACGGCTCCGGCGCCTGCTGCGAGACGATGCTGCTCAGGGGCTTGGCGGCGCTGAGCTGGCTGTCGCCGTCGCCGGAATACCACGGCTCGCGCGACTATGTCGGCTTCAACCTCAAGCAACTGGCGTCCGCCAGCCTGCTGGTCGACGACGGCAAGCGCATCAGCGTCGACCTGACCCGCACCAACGACGGCTATCCGGCGGGCCTGTTCCGGGTGCTGTGATGCAAATAATACAATTCACCGAGACGGTGTCGCTGAAGACGGTCAAGCCGGCCAAGACGATTTTTCTCAACAACACGGGGCAGGACCTGGTGCTCAAGTTCGTCACGGCGCCGGACCTGCTGCTGGCGGCCTATACCATCAGCAACGGCGTCAGCGCGGCGATCGACAGCATCCGGCTCGGCACCGTCGACTATTATTCGGGCCACAGCCATAACTTCGCGATCGCGGCCGGCAGCACGGCCGTGCTGAACGTGACCAACAACGTCCTCAACATGGTGATCTCGCCCTGATTTGTTAAGATGCGGGCATGAATCCCACATCCCAGGGCCGCAACGCCGGCCTCGACACCCTGCGCGCGCTGGCCATCGTGCTGGTGTTCACCAACCATTACATGCTGTTCGTCAGCGCCAGCCCGACCTTCGGCTGGTTCGGCAAGGTTGGCTGGACCGGCGTCGACCTGTTCTTCGCCCTCAGCGGCTATTTGATCGGCAACCAGATCCTGGGCGGCATCCGCCGTTCACGGCAGTCGGAAGGCGGCGAACGCTTCTCGCTGCTGCGCTTCTACGCGCGCCGCCTGCTGCGCACCTTGCCGAATTTTTACTTCGTGCTGGCGCTGTACGCCTTGTGGCCGGCTTTCCGCGGCGCCAACGTGCTGCCGCCGCTGTGGAAGTTCCTTACCTTCACCCAGAATATCCAGCTGATGCCGGGCACGGCGTTCTCGCACGCGTGGTCGCTGTGCGTGGAGGAGCAGTTCTACTTCCTGTTGCCGGCTGTGGCGCTGGCGATCGCGGCTTGCCGCAAGCCGCTGCTGCTGGCTTGGCTGGCCGTGGTCGGCATGCTGCTGGCCGGCATGGCGATCCGCAGCCATCTGTGGACGCAATACGTGGGGCCGGAGGAGCAGGGCGGTTTTCATTACTACACGCTGATCTATTATTCGTCGCTGTGCCGTTTCGACGAGCTGGTGGCTGGCGTCGCGCTGGCGCTGGTGAAGAACTATCATGCAAACGCCTGGACTCGGTTGACCTCGCGCGGCAACTGGGCGCTGGCGGCCGGCGCGGCGTTGCTGGCACTGACGTGGTCACTGTTCCTGGAAGATCACTACGGCTATGCGATGACGGTGGCCGGCTATCCGCTGCTGGGCCTGAGTTTTACGCTGCTGCTGGTCGCAGCCTTGAGCCCCGGTTCGCTGCTGCAACGGTTGCGCGTGCCGGGCGCGGCCAGCATCGCGCTGTGGTCGTACGCGATCTACCTGACGCACAAGACGCTATGCGTGCTGCTGCGCGCGCCGCTGCAGGCGGAAGGCTGGGGGCCGAACAGCTGGCAGGCCATCGTGCTGATGAGCGCGGCCAGCCTGCTGGCCGGCTGGCTGCTGCACCTGCTGGTGGAGACGCCGTTCATGAAGCTGCGCGACCGCTACGTGCCGGGTAATTTCGCGCGGCCGGCGGCGCCGGCTGGCGTTATCGCTTAATTCAGCTCGATCACATCGAACGGCGACTGCATCGAACCCAGGAAGGCCATCACGCTGCGCGCACGTTCGCCCATGTCCTCATGGCGGGTCGCGGCGATGGAGGCGCGCAGGCCGGGCACCACTTCGGTGATGTGCGGACTGTCGTAGGCGTTCACCAACAATGCAGCCAACTCGCTGGCGCGGCCGCGGTTGTTGCGCATGCGTTCCTCCAGCATCGCCAGCAGCGCGCGCTGCATGCGCGGTGTCGGATTGGTGATGTAGCCGAACACCAGCGGCGTATTGCTGATCGCCTCGCACAGCCGGCTCTCGATCTGGTCCGGCTTGACGTCCGAAGCGATATCGAAATACGCGCCATTCCAGCGCGTCCGTTCATACGGATGGCCGGGCGGGAAGGATTCGGCCGTCTCAAAGCCGAGGACGTGGCTCAGGTAGCGCAGCCATTTGAGGATAGTGGGCATCATCCCGGCATTTTATCCTGAGACGCGAGACTCTACCGGACCTGATGCGCATCAATCAGCTTTCGTCCCGGGGAGCGTGCATCCGCCGGCGCGACTTAAACTCCGACAGACGCCACCAACTCTGCTGGCGCCGGTATCGCCGGGCGCCACCATCTGTTCCAAGCGGCAGACCCTTTCAAAAGCCGATGGATTTTTCTTGGAAGGTTGGCAATATTGCGCACCTTGTCACCCCATCCGATGAAGGAACTTTCCATGACATCTCCCACTTTGCGTCTGGCCCGTGTCCTGCTGCCGACACTGGTCGCCCTGTCCGGCTGTTCCGGCGGCAGCAGCTCGCCGGACAAGCCGGTCGATCCGGTCAAACCGGCGCCCAAGTACCAGGCCGAAATCCGCCGCACCGCGTTCGGCATTCCCCACATCAAAGGCAGCAGCGAAGGCGACATCGGCTACGGCGTGGGCTACGCCTACGCCGAGGACAACCTGTGCACGCTGGCCGAGGAAGTCATCACCGCCAGCGGTCAGCGCTCGCGCTTCTTCGGGCCGGACGGAACCCGCATCGGCTACCAGAGCACCAACCTGGCGGCCGACTATTTTTACCGGATGCTGAACGACGACGAGGCGGTGAACCAGTCCTGGGCTGCCCAGCCGGCGGAGATCAAGGCGCTGGTGCAGGGCTACGTGGCCGGCTACAACCAGTATCTGAAGGAAACCGGCGCCGCCAATCTGCCGGGCGAATGCAAGGGCGCGCCGTGGCTGCGCGAGCTCAGCGAGCTTGACGCGATACGCATGATGCGGCGCTACGCGGTTGAAGGCAGCTCCGGCCAGTTCATGGCCGCGCTGTACGGCGCCGCGCCGCCGGGTGCGCCGGCGGCGCGGAGTAACCGCACGCAAGCGGCCACCCCGGCCGGCGAGCCGAACGTGCTGAGCCCCGAATACTGGCGCCGCCTGCATCAGCGCACCGGCAGCAACGCGGTCGCTCTGGGCAAGGACGCCACCGACAACGGCCAGGGCATGTTGCTCGGTAATCCCCACTTCCCGTGGAAGGGCCCGCTGCGCTTCTATCAGTTGCATCTGACGATACCGGGCAAGCTGGACGTGATGGGCGCCGCGCTGGGCGGCATGCCGCTGGTGAACATCGGCTTCAACCAGAACCTGGCATGGAGCCACACCGTCAACACCTCGGCGCACTTCACGCTGCACCGGCTCAAGCTGGATCCGGCCGATCCCACCCGGTACCTGGTCGACGGCCAGAGCAAGAGCATGACCAAGCGCACCGTGACGGTCGACGTGAAAGGTGCGGACGGCGTCGTTAAGCAGCAGTCGCGCGACTTCTACAGCACCGAATTCGGCCGCATCGCCGTGGTGCCGGGCGTGGCCAGCTGGGACCGGACCACCGCCTACGCGCTGGGCGATGCCAACCAGGACAACCATCGCCTGCTGACGCAGTGGTACGCGATGGACCGCGCCGCGTCGCTGGCCGAGTTCAAGGAGGCTATCGTGCGCACGGTCGGGCTGCCGTGGGTGAACACGCTGGCGGCCGACAAGGACGGCCAGGCGCTGTACCTGGACGTGACGGCGGTGCCGAACATTTCGTTGGCCAAGCAGGCCGCGTGCGTATCGGCGGCGGATCAGCAGCTGGCCGGCTTCGGCATCATCATCCTTGACGGCAGCCGCGCGGATTGCGCGTGGGGCGTCGACCCGGCCGCGCCGCAGGCCGGCATCTTCTCCGGCGCCAGCCTGCCGACGCTGACGCGCAGCGACTTCGTGCAAAACTCCAACGACAGCGCCTGGCTGACCAACCCGGCGGCGCCGCTGGTGTCGTTCCCGGCCATTGTCAGCCAGCAGGGGACGGAGCAGAGCGGCCGCACCCGCATCGGCATCAGCCAGCTGCAAGCGCGCCTGGCCGGCACCGACGGCCTGCCGGGCAACCGCATGAGCCTGGCGCAGCTGCAGCAGATCGCCCTGAACAACCAGGTCTACATGGCGCAGCAGGTCATGGACGATGTGCTGAAAGTGTGTAGCGGCGCCGACCTCGCGGTGGCCTGCGCCAAGCTGGGCGCGTGGGACCGCAGCGCCAACCTGGATGCGAACATCGGTTACGCGTATTTCGCCGGCATGTGGGACCGGGTGCGCGACCAGGATGTGTGGGCCGTGCCGTTCGACCCGGCCGATCCGGTGCACACGCCGCGCGGCCTGAACCTGGCCGACGCCGGCGTGGCGTCGGCGGTGCGGCTGGCCTTGCAGGACACGGTGCGCGCGGCCGCCGCCAAAGGCTGGTCGCCGGACGCGAAGTGGGGCGACATCCAGGTGGCGGTGCGCGGCGCGAAGAAGATCCCGATCCACGGCGGCGAGGATGTGTACGGCGTGTACAACGCCATCACCAGCGTCGACATCGGCGGCGGCTTGCGCGACGTCACCGACGGCACCAGCTATATCCAGGCCGTCACTTTCGACAAGAACGGCCCGGTGGCGCAGGCCATGCTGAGCTATTCGCAATCGAGCGAGCCGTCGTCGCCGTACTTTGCCGACCAGACCGAGCGCTTCTCGCGCAAGGCATGGATCACCCAGCCCTACACCGAGGCGCAGATCACGGCCGACCCGGCGTATCAAACCAAGCGCATCAGCATGCCCTGAACGGGCGCGCCGCCGGACAGTCTGGCTGTCCGGCGGCGGTTGCCACGGCTATCGCAGCGTCAAGCGTGGGCTTCCTCGCCCAGCTTGCCGGCGCGGAAATCCTCGACGGCGGCGAAGATCTCGGCCTGCGTGTTCATCACAAACGGGCCGTATTGCGCGATTGGCTCGTTGAGCGGCTGGCCTGCCACCAGGATCAGGCGGCTGGCTTCCGCCGCGTGCACCGTCACACCATCGGCGCCTGCCGTGTTGGCCAGGATCGCCATGCGGCCCGACGCCACCGCCTTGTCGCCCACATTCACCTCACCGCGATAGGTGAAGATGAACGCGTTATGGCCCTCCGGCAGCGCCTGGCTGAAGCTGGCGCCGGCGGGCAGATGGATGTCGAGATAAATCGGCTGCGTCACCTCGCGCTGCACCGCGCCCGCCACGCCGTGGCTGCTGCCGGCGATGACTTTCACGTCCACGCCGTCGGCCGTGGTGAAGGCCGGCACATCGGCACCGTTGAAATCGCGATACCAGGGCGCCTGCATCTTGTCCTTCGCAGGCAGGTTCAGCCACAGCTGGAAGCCTTCCATCACGCCCGCTTCCTGCTCCGGCATTTCCGAGTGGATCACGCCACGCCCGGCCGTCATCCACTGCACGCCGCCGTTGGTCAGCAAGCCTTCGTTGCCGGCGCTGTCCTTGTGGCGCATGCGGCCTTCCAGCATGTACGTCACGGTCTCGAAGCCCCGGTGCGGATGGCTGGGGAAGCCGGCGATGTAGTCGTTGGCCTGGTCGCTGCCGAAATTATCCAGCATCAGGAACGGATCCAGCCGGCGCTGCAGCGGCTGGGTCAGCACGCGGTTGATCTTGACGCCGGCGCCGTCCATGACGGCCTGGCCGCTGATGATGCGTTCTACGCCGCGAGGGCTGCTTACTTGGTCGGTCATGGCATTCTCCTTGTTTGCTAGTGTTACACCAGTACTGCGTTGATCTCAGCTTCCGCTTGAGCCTGCGCCTTGGCCACGGCTTCCGGACCCATGCCCATGCCTTCGGCGAACACGTACTGCACGTCAGTCAGGCCCACGAAGTTCAGGAACATCTTGATGTGCGCCAGTTGCGTATCGGTCGGCGCATCGCGGTGCATGCCGCCACGGGCCAGCGCCACATACACTTTTTTGCCGGTCAACAGGCCGACCGGGCCGGTCGGACCATATTTGAACGTCACACCGGCGCGGGCAATCGCGTCGAACCAGCTTTTCAGCTGCGCGGTGATGCCGAAGTTATAGGTCGGCGCACCGATGACGATCACGTCGGCAGCCTGGACTTGGGCGATCAGCGCATCATCCAGCGCCACGCGGGCGGCCTGGGCTTCGGTGCGCTGGTCGGCCGGGGTGAACAGGGCTTGCAGCGTCGGCTCGTCGATCACCGGATGCGGATCGGCTGCCAGGTCGCGGCGCAGCAGCGTGGCGGCCGGATTGGCGGCGCGGACCTTGGCGACGATGGCGTCGGCCAGGCGGGTGGATTCGGAACCGGTGCTGCGGGCGCTGGAGTTGATTTGCAAGATGTTCATGGTGTTGCTCCTGATATTGGGTTTGTGCTGCGATGGAGTTACTTTAATCGTTTCAAATTCATTCCGGAAGCCGTTAAAATGGATAACATTAGTCCACTGATGGAACAATCCTATGGAAATCGACCCTGGCGACCTGCTTTTGTTTGCCCGCATCGTGGAATGCGGCAGTTTCAGCCTGGCGGCGCAGCGCGTGCAGCTGCCCAAATCCACGGTCTCGCGCCGGATCTCGCTGCTGGAGGCGCAACTGGGCGAACGCCTGCTCCAGCGCACCACGCGCAAGCTGGTGCTGACCGAGTTCGGCGCCAGCCTGCTGGAGCACGCGCGGCGGGTGGCCGACGAAACCGAGATGGCCGGCGCGCTGGCGCAGCACCGGCAGGGCGCGCCCAGCGGCTTGCTGCGGGTGTCGATGCCGGCCGACTTCGCCAACCTGACGTTGGGCCGCATGATGGCGCGCTTCATGAACCAGTACCCGGCCATCTCGCTGGAGCTGGACCTGTCGCCGCGCCGGGTCGACCTGGTGGCGGAGAATTTCGACCTGGCCATCCGCATGGGCAACCTGCCGGACGACGCCTCGCTGGCCGCGCGCCGCGTCACGCTGAGCACGATCGCGCTGTACGCGTCGCCGCTGTACACCTCGCTGCGCGGACTGCCCGAGCATCCCGACGACCTGTTCAAGCACGACCTGCTCAGCTTGCCGCCACGCCTGAACGGCCTCACGCGCTGGAAGCTCCTGCGCGGCAAGGTGGAATGGGAACGTGAGCTGCCGGTGCGCCTGATGGCGAACTCGCCGGAAATGCTGGTGCGCATGGCGGCGGCCGGCGTCGGCATCGCCGCCTCGACCGAGCTGATCGCGCGCGAGTATCTGCAGGGTGGGGACTTGGTGCGGGTCTTGCCGGAGTGGTCGTTCCCGATAGTGACGGGCTGGGCGGTGTTCCCCGGCCGCCGGCTGATGCCGGCCAAGACCAGGGTGTTCCTCGACATGCTGGAGACCGCCTTCGAGGACGGCCGTCCGGTGGAGCGATGAAGCTTACTTCTTCAGGTTGGCCATCGCCTGGCCCAGCTGGACCGCGCCGGCAGGCTGCCACGAAGGATTGAAGCTCAGCACATCCTTGGGGAACAACATCACGACGGTCGAGCCGAGCAGGAAGCGGCCCAGTTCCTCGCCTTTTTTCAGCACGATATTCTGGTCGTCGTACTGCCATTCGCACACATGCGGCATGCGCGGCGGATTGACCACGCCGTGCCACACGGTCGCCATGCTGCCGACGATGGTGGCGCCGACCAGGGTCATCACGAACGGCCCGTGCGCGGTGTCGAACACGCACACCACGCGCTCGTTGCGCGCGAACAGGCCGGGGATGCCGCGCGCGGCCGCCGGACTCACCGAGAACAGCTCGCCCGGCACGTAGATCATGCGGGTCAGCTTGCCGTCGCAGGGCATGTGGATGCGGTGGTAGTCGCGCGGGCTCAGGTACAGGTTGGCGTAGCTGCCGTTCTGGAACTTGGCGGCCAGCTCGGCGTCGCCGCCCACCAGCGCCGTGGTCGTGAAATTATGGCCCTTGGCCTGGAAAATCTGGTCGTCCTTGATAGCCCCGAACTGGCTGATGCGGCCGTCGATCGGGCAGATGTAGTCGGCGTCCGCCATCGGGCGGGCGTCCGGGCGCAGCGCGCGCGTGAAGAACTCGTTGAAGCTGCCGTAGTTCTCGATGTTCGGATCGAGCGCCTCGTCCATGTTGACGTTGTACTTGCCGACGAACCAGCGGATCAGCCAGGTGGTTTTGCCGCCCCATTTGGCGCCGGCCACGCGGCCGGCAAAATTGGTCAGCGCTCCCTTGGGAAGCAGGTAGTGTGGCAGGACAGCAAGACGAGACACGATAGGGTATCCATACAATGAACGATCGCGCATTATAGCGCCGGCCGCCGGCGCGGTTTAGAAAAATGGACTAAACAAGGAGCGCAACTTGCCAAATCCGGAACATTTTGTTTAAAACAAGGCATAATGCGCGCACTTGTCCGATAACTTGCCTTCCAGAATTATGCCTGCCCGCCAATTCCGCCTGACCCAGCTCGCCGCCGCCATGTTGTCCCTTTACGCCGGCGCCGTCCGCGCCGAGGCCGAAACGCCGCCCGCCGGGCAGCCCAAGCCGGCGCCGATGCAGAAGGTGGAGATCAAGGGTGCCGCCGCCAGCTACGACCCGCGCCGCGACGACACCGCCAGCAAGACCGTGGTCACCAGCGAGGAGATCCTGAAATACGGCGACACCTCGGTCAACGACGTGCTCAAGCGCGTGCCCGGCATCACGGTCAGCGGCGCGGCCGGCCGCAGCGGCGGCGAGATCCGCATGCGCGGCCTGGGCAGCGGCTACACGCAGATCCTGATCAACGGCGAGCGCGCCCCGGCCGGCTTCGCCATCGACAGCCTGGCACCGGAGGTGATCGAACGCATCGAGGTCCTGCGCGCCGCCAGCGCCGAGTTCAGCACGCAGTCCATCGCTGGCACCATCAACATCGTGCTGAAGAAAGCCTTGAAGTCCGCCCAGCGCGAAGTCAAGCTCAGCGAGGCCAAGGGCAGCAAGTTCAGTTCGCCGTCCCTCAGCCTGCAGATGTCGGACAAGCTCGGCGGCACCTCCTACTCGTTTGGCGGCAACGCCTGGCGCTACATGTACAACCGCACGTCGCCGTCGTACGACACCGGCACCGACGCCAACGGCCAGCCCAACCTGGACCGTGTTGCCACGTGGGGCGACCAGGGCCGCGCCGACGGCCTGAACCTGTCGCCGCGCATCAACTGGACGCTGGACAACGGCGACACGCTGACCTCGCAAACCTTCGTCAACCTGAACCATTTCGCCAACAACAGCCACGGCCGCACCAGCACCACGCTGGGCCGGGGCCCGGACTACGACCGCATCGACAGCACCTTCAGCAGCCACAACGCCTTCGGCCGTACCGACCTGAACTGGGTACACAAGTTCGGCGGCGGTGCCAAGCTGGACATGAAGGCCGGCGTCAGCGACAACCGCAACACCAGCGATTCCCTGCAGTTCGGCGGCAACAACGGCCTGCCGGCCACGCTGGAACGCACCGTCATCTCGACCAGCGGCGAAAAGGGCTTCAGCACCCAGGGCAAGTACTCGCGGCCGCTGACCTTCGGCGCGGCGCCGGCCGACGGCAAGGGCGAGGCGCCGACCGAGCACGCGCTGGCCATGGGCTGGGACGCCGGCGTCACCAAGCGCGACGACACCCGCATGCAGCGCGAGGCCGCGCTGCCGGGCGCCACGCCGGACAACAGCGACGAAGACTTCTCGGCCAAGGTCACGCGGCTGGCGCTGTACGGCCAGGACGAGTGGAACCTGACGCCGCAATGGTCGCTCTACACCGGCCTGCGCTGGGAAGGCCTGGACACCCGCAGCGACGGCAACACCTTCGACGCCGTGCAGCAGCGCTCCAGCGTGCTCAGCCCGCTGATGCAGACGCTGTACAAATTCCCGAACAAGAAGGACCAGCTGCGCCTGGCGCTGACCCGCACCTACAAGGCGCCGTCCACGGCCAGCCTGATTCCACGCAAGTTCACCTCGACCAACAACAGCCCGACCGATCCCGACCGCCGTGGCAATCCGCACCTGAAGCCGGAACTGGCGCTGGGCCTGGACGCCTCGTTCGAGCATTACTGGGGCGAGGGCGGCCTGCTGAGCGCCAGCGCCTCGATGCGCCGCATCGAGAACTACACCCACCAGGGCTTGCTGTATGAAGATGATCGCTGGGTCTCGACCTCGATCAACGACGGCCGCGCCGAGACCCGCGGCATCGAGCTGGAAGCCAAGTTCCCGGTGCGCGCGGTGCTGGAACACGCGCCGGCGCTGGACCTGCGCGCCAGCGTCAGCCGCAACTGGTCGCGCGTGGAAAGCGTGCCCGGCCCGGACAACCGCCTCGACCAGCAGACCCCGCTTAGCGCCACGCTGGGCGTCGACTACAAGAGCCCAAGCGGCGCGCTCAGCACCGGCGGCAGCTTCAGCTTCCGCAACGGCGGGCTGGCGCGCCTGAGCGGCACGCAGGGCGGCTACACTAGCGTGCGCCGCGACCTGGACGTGTACGCGTTGTGGAAAATCGACACCCAGAACAACCTGCGGGTCGCCGTCTCCAACCTGCTGGCGCAGGACTACGTCACGGAAAGCCTGTACAGCGACGCCAACGGCACGCAGAACCGGCTGAACGTGGCCACCGGCGAAACCCAGCTGCGCGTCACGGTCGAAAAGCGTTTTTGATGGCATGATTCCGAGGTGATATGATTCTTCGGTGTACTTAATTGCCGCGGGCCCCCTCTGAAAAAGCCTAAAGTTACCGAGATCAACCAGCCGGACGATGAAGCCCTGCGTCTGGCGCTGGCCGAAGTGCGCGATTTGCAGCGCACCGTGGTCGTGCTGCGCTCGGAATTGGAGCTGTCCCACCAGGAACGCCAGCACGCGGTGCAGGACGCCTTGTCCTTCGCCCACAGCGAGATCACCCAGTTGCGCGAGACCGTCGCCGCCCTGCGCGCCAGCCTGGAGCGGATGACGCAGGATAAGCTTGACGCGCTGCAACAGGCCAGCACGCTCCACCACGGCGAAGTCGCCCAGCTGCACGACACCATCCGCGCGCTGCGCGACACGCTGGAGACGCGCGCATGAGCGCCAAGCCCGCGATCCGCAGCGTGCCGGTCAAGCCGCCCGCAAAAAGCGAGGCGGCGTCGGCGCAAGCGGTCGCCGGCGCCCAACGCAAGCGGCTGCGCCAGGTCGAGCTGCTGCTGGAAGTGTCGCGCCGCATGGCCGCCTACGACACGCTGGACGAAATCCTCACCGCGCTGATCGACGTCACCACCGAGGAGCTGGACGCCGAGCGCGGCACCTTGTTCCTCAACGACGCCGAGACCGGCGAGCTGTTCTCCCGCGTCGCGCAAGGCAATATCCAGCGCGAGATCCGCTTCCTGAACCACACCGGCATCGCCGGCCACGTGTTCACCACCGGCGAGGCGCTCAACATCGCCGACGCCTACGCCGATCCGCGCTTCAACCGCTCCATCGACGAGCAGACCGGCTTCGTCACCCGCAACATCCTGTGCGTGCCGATCAAGACCTTCAAGGGCGAGATCATCGGCGTATCGCAGACGCTCAACAAGCGGCGCGGCAAGTTCACCCGCGCCGACCTGCAGCTGCTGGAGGCGCTCACCACGCAGGGCACGCTGGCGCTGCAAAGCGCGCGCTTCCTCGAAAGCATGAAGAAGATCCGGCGCCAGGAGATGGAATTCATCGACGTGGTATCCGAGGTCACGGCCGACATCAAGCTCGGCTCGCTGCTGCAAAAGGTGATGGGCGAGGCCACGCGCCTGCTCAACGCCGAGCGCTCGACGCTGTTCCTGAACGACGAGAAGACCGGCGAGCTGTGGTCGGAAGTGGGGCAGGGCCTGGAGTCGCTGCAGATCCGCCTGCCCAACACGGCCGGCATCGCGGGCGCCGTCTTCACGTCGGGCAAGACCATCAACATCCCGTACGCCTACGCCGACCTGCGCTTCAACCCGGCCTTCGACAAGCGCACCGGCTACTTCACGCGCTCGATATTGTGCGTCCCCATCGTCAACAAGGCCGGCAAGATCATCGGCGTGACGCAGGTGCTCAACAAGCGCGGCGGGCCGTTCACGCACGAGGACGAATCGCGCCTGCGCGCCTTCACCGCGCAGATCTCGATCGCGCTGGAGAACGCCAAGCTGTTCGCCGACGTCCAGCAAATCAAGAACTACAACGAGGCCATGCTGGAGTCGATGTCGAACGGCGTCATCACGCTGGACGGGCAGGAAAAGATCGTCACCTGCAACGCCGCCGGCCTGCGGATTTTGCGCACCGGGCCGGAAGCCATCCTCGGCCGCCCGGCGCAGGATTTCTTCGGTGGCGCCAACAGCTGGGTGATGGACAAGCTGCGCCAGGTCGAGGAAAACCAGGGCGCCGAACACCTGATGGACGCCGAGCTGGTGGTGGACGACGCCACGCTGTCGGTCAACTTCAGTGTGCAGCCGCTGCTGTCGATGGAGAAGAAGCGCATCGGCTGGATGCTGATGCTGGAGGACATCTCCAGCGAGAAGCGCCTGCGCTCGACCATGTCGCGCTACATGGACCCCGGCATCGCCGACCAGATGGTGGCCAACGGCGCCGAAATGCTGGGCGGTAAAAACGTCCCGGCCACAGTGCTGTTCTCGGACATCCGCAGCTTTACCACCATCACTGAACAGCTGGGCGCGCAGGGCACGGTCACACTGCTCAACGAATACTTCACGATGATGGTCGACTGCATCCAGCGCGAGGAGGGCATGCTCGACAAGTTCATTGGCGACGCCATCATGGCCGCCTTCGGCATCCCGGTCGGCCACGACGACGACGCCGACCGCGCGCTGCGCACCGCCATCGCCATGATGACCGAGCTGCGCGCCTGGAACCAGCTGCGCGCGCGCGAGGGCAAGCCGCCGGTGGAGATCGGCATCGGCCTCAACACCGACCTGGTCGTCTCCGGCAACATCGGCTCCAAGAAGCGCATGGACTACACCATCATCGGCGACGGCGTGAACCTGGCGGCGCGGCTGGAATCGGCCTGCAAGCAGTACGGCGCCCACATCCTCATCAGTGAGTTCACCTACCGGGCGCTGCGGGGCACTTACCGCCTGCGCGAGGTCGACATTGTGGTGGTCAAGGGCAAGACCCGGCCGGTGTCGATCTACGAGGTGATGGATTACCACAGCGAGGACAGCTATCCCAACCTGGTCGAGGCCATGGGCCTGTTCCGCAACGCGCTGCAAAGCTACCGCAAGCGCAACTGGTCGGCCGCCGGCAAGCTGTTCAACGAGGTGCTGTCGCTCAATCCGCACGACCGTGTGGCCGCGCTGTACATCGAGCGCGGCCTGCACATGGCGGCCAATCCGCCGCCGGACGACTGGGACGGCACCTTCGTGATGGAATCGAAGTGAAGATCCCTCGCAGCACGCTGGAGCAGTGGCAGGTCCTGCAGGCGATCGTCGAATGCGGCGGCTACGCACAGGCGGCCGAGGCGCTGCACCGCAGCCAGTCGTCGGTCAGCTACATGGTGGCCAAGCTGCAGGAACAACTGGGCGTGGAGTTGCTGGAAATCGACGGCCGCCGCGCGCGCCTGACGCAGAACGGCGCGGCCCTGTTGGCCAAGGCGCGCGAGCTGCTGGGCGGCGCCTTCCAGCTCGAGCAGCTGGCCACCAGCCTGGCCGAGGGCTGGGAGCCGCAGGTCTCGATCGCGGTCGACAGCCTGTTCCCGGTCGAGCTGCTGGTGCAGGTGCTGCGCGATTTCGAGCCCTGGGCCAAGCACACCCGTGTCAACCTGGAGGAGACCGTGCTGTCCGGCTCCGAGGACGCGCTGGTCGAACAGCGGGTCGACATCGCCATCGCCAGCCGCATCCCGTCGGGCTTCCTGGGCGACGTGCTGATGGATATCGAATTCATCGCCGTGGCCCATCCCTGCCACGCGCTGCACGAGCTGGGCCGCGAGCTGGAGGTGGAAGACCTGGGCCGCAACCTGCACATCGTGGTGCGCGATTCGGGCACATTGAATCCGCGCGACCACGGCTGGCTCAGCAGCAACCAGCGCTGGACCGTCACCAGTCCGCACACGCGGCTGGAGATGATCTGCAACGGCTTGGGCTTCGGCTGGCTGCCCGAGCACAAGATACGAACCCAGCTGGAGCAAGGCTTGCTCAAGCCGCTGCCGCTGCGCGTGGGGCAGCGCCGCAAGCAGTCGCTGTCGCTGATCGTCGCCAACCCCGAGGTGGCCGGCCCGGCCACCTGCCGCCTGGCCAACCTGATCCGCAAAGTGGTGAAGGACGGCATCGTCCACCGGCCGCTGTGCGGCTGAATAGAAAACAGTTAATCCACCGGGCGCTATTCTCCGAAGCGGAGCATATTGCCGTGCCGTCGTAAAACCGTCCGATACGCGCTTCAATTGAACAACAGTGGTGGAAAATATTCGTTTTTATAGCTATATTGGTATTTGTCGCGTATATCTCTGGAGAATTGGTGCAAAGGTATGGTAAATTGCGGCTATCAAATCTCACACATTGTCACCAGTGGTTTTTTTAGAATCTAACCTGCCGATAGAAGGAAATAAGATGACGACTTACCAGGAATACAAAGCAAAGATCGCCGAACTGGAAAATCTGGCCGAAACCGCCCGCAAAAATGAAATCGCGCAGGCGAAAGAGAAAGTCACGGCCATCATGCGTGAATACGGCCTGACCGTGGCGGATCTGGGCGGCGTAGCCAAGGTGAAGACGGTCAAAACCCGCGCGCCGGTGCCGACCAAATACCGCGACGACGCCACCGGCCAGACCTGGACCGGCCGTGGCCGTGCTCCGAAATGGCTGGAAGGCAAGGACAAAGAGCAGTATCTGATTAAGTAAGCCGCACCGCCGGTTTGCCGGGAGCCGGGAGCGGGGTTTATATGTTTTTATAAACCCCGGTCCCGGCTTTTCTCTTTTTCGGGGCGCGATACATCCCGAGTCCCCGCGAATCTTATTCTCCGCTTTGATTGCGGTTCTATATCTCCTGTCGCCACGCGACGTTGCTTTTATGCTGAAAGAGGCGTTAAATTAGCCCCGCCCTTAACTTGGCGTTAAGGTTAGTGTCGCCTGTCTAGACCGGTCACAGCCATTTCGTGAGATGATAGTGGAATGGCATCAATTCCTCTTTTCCCGCTGAATACCATCCTGTTCCCGGACGGGCATTTACCATTGCAGGTGTTTGAAGTACGTTATCTGGACCTGATCAAGCGCTGCATCGCCAATGGCGAAGAATTCGGCGTGGTCCCCCTGCTCGAAGGCAGTGAAACGCGCATTCCCGACATGCAGGAAACCCTGTCCGACGCCGGCACCATGGCGCGCATCCTGGATTGGACCGCGCCGCTGCCCGGGCTGCTGCAAATCTCCTGCATTGGCACCACGCGCTTCCAGATCCGCTCGGCCGAAAAGCTCAAGCATGGCCTGTGGATGGCCGAGGTCGACCGGGTCCCCGAAGACATGGTGGTGCCCGTTCCCACCGAGCAGCAGGACGTCGCCAATGCGCTGGGCTCGCTGATCCGCTCGCTGCAGAAGAAGCAGATCTCCACCGCCAACATGCCGCTGGCGCCGCCGTACCGGCTGGACGAAGCCGGCTGGGTGGCGAACCGCTGGTGCGAGCTGCTGCGGCTGGACGTGAGCGAGAAGCAGCGCCTGCTGCTGCAGGAGAATCCCGTGCTGCGCCTGGAGCTGATCCAGGACGTGCTGAGCGAGAACGGCCTGCTGGACTAATCCTTGGCCCCACGCGGGCAGGCCGCGCTGGCACTGTCCGCCCGTGCGCGCCGCTGCTACACTGGCCTCATCGTTCACGCCACCCGAGCCGCCATGTATCTGCAACCCGCCTTCGCCGAAGACCGTCTCGAAGTCCGCCACGGCCTGATGCGCGCCTTTCCGCTGGCCACGCTGATCCTGGCCGATGCCGGCGGCGTCACCGCCGACCTGATTCCCTTCATGCTGTACGCCGACGAGGGCGATAGCGGCCTGGGCGTGCTGCGCGCCCACGTGGCGCGCGCCAACCCGCTGTGGCGCAAGCTGGAGACGGCGACCTCGTGCCTGGTGGTCTTTCAGGGACCGGAGGCCTACATCAGCCCGAGCTGGTACGAAACCAAGCGCACCACGCACAAGGTGGTGCCGACCTGGAACTACGTGATGGTGCAGGCGCGCGGCACCGGCCGCGTGGTGGACGATCCGTTCTGGCTGCGCCGCCTGCTGGACCACCTTACCGCCGTCCACGAAGGCGGCATGCCGCAGCCGTGGGAGCTGGACGACGCGCCCGCCGACTTCATGGCCGCGACCATGAAGGCCATCATCGGCATCGAGATCCCGATCGACAGCCTGGTGGGCAAATGGAAGGTCAACCAGAACCGCAGCGCCGCCGACCAGCGCGGCGTGGTGGCGGGCCTGGGCGACGATCCGATGGCGCAGCTGGTGGCCGAGCGCCTCAAGCCCGAATAGACGGCGAACTGGCCGGCGCGCTAGCCGGCATGCGCCTCGCTGGCCTCGTCCAGCGCATGCACGCGCATCGACCACAGCACGCCGCCCGCCAGCAGCAGCATGGCGGCGATCTCCAGCGCGCGCGGCAGCTGCTGCTTGTAGATAAAGCCGTACAGCAGCGCGAACAAGGTCTCGAACAGGATCAGCTGGCCGGACAAGGTCAGCGGCACCTTGCGGCTGGCGACATTCCACAGATGGTTGCCGATCACCGAGGCGCCCAGGGCCATCAGCGCGTTGACGAACCAGAACAGCGTCCAATCGCGGCCGCTGGCCACGGCGCCGGCGCCGGTCACGTCGGCATGGAACAGCGCCAGCGCCACCAGCGCGATCGCCAGCGAGATCAAGCCGCTCGACACGCCATACAAGGCCGACCACTCGCCGCTGCTGAAATGCGGATTGCGCTTCAGGTAGCGCGCATTGTCCACCGAATACCAGGTCCAGCACAACAGCGCGCCGGCCGCGCACAGCACGCCGAGGATCTTGTCCGGCAGCGGCGCGCCGTTGCCCGCGTCGTGGGAGAACACATCGATATTGATGCAGGCGATGCCGGCCGCCACCAGCAGCAGCGGCAGCGTCAGCTGCTTGAGCGGCACCGAGCCATGGTCCTTGCTCCCCATCAGCGTGACGGAGATCGGCAGCACCCCGATGATCAGCGAGGTGGCCGCCACGCCGGCCAGCTTGACGCCCAGCGCAAGCAGCATGTAGTAGACGATGTTACCGGTCAGCGCATGCTTGATCATCGCGACCACATCGCCGCGGTCCAGGCGGCGCAGCAGGGCGGGCAGGCGCGGCGCCATCAGGCCGGCCGCGATCACGCCGTACGCGATGTAGCGTCCGCAGGCCATCTCCAGCGGCGTGAAGGCCGTCAGCAATTCCGGCACGATGAACACCATGCCCCACATCGCGCCCGCCAGCAAGCCGCACAAGATACCAGTCCACATCGCACACTCTTTCCAAAGCACAAAAATAAAAATCGACCTAGAGTATTGCATACCTGCGTGGATTTGTTTGGGAGACCGTCATGACCGACCAAGCCTTGGCGCGGCTGCGGGAGCAAGTGCTGCCGCTGCGCACCGACGATGACCTCGACGCCGTGCTGAGCCTCATCGGCCAGGCGCGGCTGGTGCTGATGGGCGAAGCCACCCACGGCACGCGCGAGTTCTATCAACTGCGTTCCGCCCTTAGCAAGCGGCTGATCGTCGAACACGGCTTCGACGCCATCGCCGTCGAGGCGGATTGGCCGGACGCGCTGCAAGCGAGCCGCTTCGTCCAGCTGAAGGGCGCCGGCCAGACCGCCGACCAGGCGCTGTCCGGCTTCCAGCGCTTTCCGCAATGGATGTGGCGCAACGAGGAGATGGTCGAGCTGCTGTACTGGCTGCGGCTGCACAACCAGCAAGTGCGGGAACCGGCGCGCCGCATCGGCTTCTACGGCCTGGATCTATACAGCCTGCACCAGTCGATGCGCCTGGTGGTGCGCTACCTGGAGCAGGCCGACCCACCGGCCGCCGGGCGCGCGCGCGAACGCTACAGCTGCATCGACCACGTCGGCGCCGATCCGCTGCGTTACGGCTACCTGGCCAGCCTGGGCCTGCGCGAGGACTGCGAGGCCGAAGTGGTGCGCCAGCTGGCCGAGCTGACCGCGCAGGCGCAACGGCATTTGGACGCGGCCGGCGGCACGGTGCCGGACGAGCTGTTCTACGCGCAGCAAAACGCCCGCGTGGTGCAGAACGCCGAGCGCTACTACCGTGCCATGTTCAGCCGCCGCGACGAGTCCTGGAATGTGCGCGACACCCACATGGCCGACACGCTGGATGCCTTGCTGGCCCACCTGTCCGCGAACCGGAGCGGTCCGGCACGGCTGGTGGTGTGGGCGCACAACTCGCACTTGGGCGACGCGCGGGCGACGGAAATGGGCCATGGGGGACAACTGAACCTTGGCCAGCTGGCGCGCGAGCGGCACGGCGAGGCGGCGGTCTACCTGTTGGGTTTCAGCACCCACGACGGCACGGTGACCGCCGCCAGCGAATGGGACGGGCCGGCCCAGCTCAAGCGCGTGCGGCCATCGCTGCCGGGCAGCCTGGAGGCCTTGCTGCACCAGGTGACGGAGGAGGATCCGGCCCGGCTGGCGCGTTTCCTGCTGCCGCTGCGCGCCTGCGCGAACGCCCGCGCGGCCTTGCCGGCAAAGCTGCTGGAGCGCGCGATCGGCGTGGTCTACCGGCCGGAGACCGAGCGCCAGAGCCATTATTTCGATGCAGAAGTGGCGCGTCAGTTCGACGCCGTGATCCATATCGACCGTTCCACCGCCGTCAAGCCATTGGAATCGTCCGCGCATTGGCGCCTGGACGAGCTGCCCGAAACCTATCCGTCCGGGCTGTAGGAAGGACTTAGAGCCAGGCCAGCAGCCCGCCCGCCGCCATCAGGTTCAGCGCGGCGGTCAGCCAGAATTTGACGAGGAAGCTGGTCTTGATGGACTTGTGGCGCAGCCAGCGCTGCGCCAGCCATCCGCCGGGCCAGCCGAAGGCCAATCCCATCAGCAGCAGCGTGCGTTCCGGGATGCGCCGGCGGCGGCCGATGGCGGCCGACTTGTCGACCGCGTAGGCGATAAAGCAGGCGATGCTGGCCAGGCCATACGCCGCCGCCAGCAGCCACAGCGCCAGCTGGAAGGCGGGCAGGGCCTGCGCGTTCAGATTCAGAAGTAGCTCAGGCCGAGGGCGGCCTTGACTTCGTCGGCGGTCTGCGCGGCCACTTCGCGCGCGCGCATCGTGCCTTCCTTCAGCATCTGCATGATGTAGCCCTTGTCCTGCGCCAGCTCTTCGCGGCGGGCGCGGATCGGCGCCAGCATCTCCTGCAGCACCACTTCCAGGCGCTTCTTGACGATGGAGTCGCCCAGGCCGCCGCGCACGTAGTGGGCCTTCATCTCGGCCAGCTTGTCTTTTTCAGGATCGAAGGCGTCCAGGTAGATGAAGGCCACGTTGCCTTCCAGGTGGCCCGGATCTTCCACGCGCAGGTGCAGCGGATCGGTATAAACCTTTTTCACGGCGGCGGTGATCTCTGCCGCGGTGGCGCCCAGGTTGATCGTGTTGCCCAGCGATTTGCTCATCTTGGCCTTGCCGTCGGTGCCCGGCAGGCGGCCGATCTCCGGCACCAGCGCCTTGCACTCGACCAGGATGTCCTTGTTGGCGATGCGGTTGAAGCGGCGCACGATCTCGTTGGTCTGCTCGATCATCGGGATCTGGTCCTCGCCGACCGGCACCAGCGAGGCCTTGAACGCCGAGATGTCGGCCGCCTGCGAGGCCGGGTAGGTCAGGAAGCCGGCCGGGATGTCGCGCTCGAAGCCGCGCAGCGCGATCTCGGTCTTGACGGTCGGGTTGCGCTCCAGGCGCGCCACGGTCACCATGTTCAGGTAGTAGAAGGTCAGCTCGGCCAGTTCCGGGATCTGCGACTGGATCAGGATGGTCGACTTGGCCGGGTCGATGCCGACCGCCAGATAGTCCAGCGCCACCTCGACCACGTTGCGGTGCACCTTGCCGGTGTCGTCCATGTTGTCGGTCAGGGCCTGGGCGTCGGCCAGCATGATGAACTGTTTATATTCGTGCTGATAGGTGACGCGGTTGCGCAGGCTGCCGACGAAGTGGCCCAGGTGCAGCGGGCCGGTCGGGCGGTCGCCGGTCAGGATCACGGTCGGGCCTTTGGACGCGGCGGGTGCGGTGGCGATTACTTCGGACTGTTCGGTCAGGCTCATCAGGGGTTCCTTTACGTTGCCCCGGTCCGGCGCGACGAATGTAAAAAACGCCACCAGAAAAGGGCGGCGTTGATAAAAATATCACATCACTATGGGTAGACAGTGGCCGCGCGCTAGGAGCGGCGCCAATTCAGGCAGGCGTGAAGTGTGGTGTAAAAAGTCATCCGCGTATGGTTGCAGTTCAGCGCCGGTCTGTCAAGGTGTGAGGCGCCGCAAGCCCTGCGGCGGGATTCGGAACTAGATTGAATGTTCGCGGTCTGACACAAAGGAGATTAAAATGGCCGATAACTTCGATTCCGTCGCGTTTATGGATACCCTGACTGAAGGCGGCATGCCAGAGAAGCAGGCCAAAGCGCTGGCCTCGGCGATGTTCCAGCTTATCGACACCCACCTGGTGACCAAGAACTATCTCGACATGCGCCTGGCGCAGCTCAAGTCTGAATTGATCCAGTGGATGGTCGGTGTGATGGTCGTGCAGACCGGGGTCACCGCCTTGCTCTTCAAGCTTATGCATTAATCTAAACGATAAGGTAGTATTGCCGATCCTGAGCGATACCCCTTACCGGAGCAGATATGCGTGTTCTTGCTGTTGCAGTGCTTTCCACCCTGATGGCCTCCGCCGCAACGGCGCAAACGCCCACGCCGCCGATGGCGCCCGACATCCCCGCCAAGTTCGACACCGCCATCCCCAACGCCGACTACGTCAAGCGCGACGTCATGATCCCGATGCGCGACGGCGTCAAGCTGCACACCGTGATCGTCATCCCCAAGGGCGCCGTCCACGCGCCCATGGTCCTGAGCCGCACCCCGTACAACGCCAGCGGCCGCGCCCAGCGCAACGTCAGCCCCAGCGTGCTGGCCACGGTCGGGCAGGGCGACGAGGTGATGTTGGAAAACGGCTACATCCGCGTCTACCAGGACGTGCGCGGCAAATACGGCTCCGAGGGCGAATACGTGATGACCCGCCCCGTCAAGGGCCCGCTCAACAACACCCGCACCGACCACAGCACCGACGCCTGGGACACCATCGACTGGCTGGTCAAGCACGTCCCCGAAAGTAACGGCAACGTCGGCATGATCGGCTCGTCCTACGAAGGCTTCACCGTGCTGATGGCGCTGGTCGACCCGCACCCGGCGCTCAAGGTCGCCGTGCCGATGAGCCCCATGGTGGACGGCTGGCGCGGCGACGACTGGTTCCACAACGGCGCCTTCCGCGTGACCAACCTGAGCTACATCGCCGGCCAGACCGCCGCCAAGGGCAGCGGCAAGACCCTGGCCACCGGCGTCTACGATGACTACGACGGCGTGCTGCGCGGCGGCTCCACCGCCGATTACGCCCACCAGTTCGGCCTGGACCAGCTCAACTTCGTCCGCAAGCTGTTCGAGCACCCGGCCTACGACAACTACTGGCAGCAGCAGGCGCTCGACAAGATCCTGGCCAAGCGCCCGATGAAGGTGCCCACCATGACCGTGGTCGGCTACTGGGACCAGGAAGACATCTACGGCGCCCACGCCTTCTACTCCGCGGTCGAACCGCAGGACAAGGACAACAACAAGAACTTCCTGGTGGTGGGGCCTTGGCGCCACAGCGGCGTCAATTACGACGGCTCCAGCCTGGGCCCGTTCAAGTTCACCGGCGACACCGCGCTGGAATTCCGCCGCGACGTGATGCAACCCTTCCTCGACCAATACCTGAAGGACGGCGCGCCGGCCGCCGACACGCCGCCCGTGCTGTTCTACCAGACCGGCGTCAATCGCTGGCAGCGCCTGCAGCGCTGGCCGCTGGCGTGCGAAACCGGCTGCCCCGCGCCGCTCAAGCCGATCTACCTGAAGCCCGACTTCAAGCTGGACTTCGACGCGCCGCAGCAGGGCGCCGGCTTCGACGAATACGTGTCCGACCCGGCCAAGCCGGTACCGTTCGTCCCGCGTCCGGTGCACATGAACGACGCCAGCGTGTGGCGCCCATGGCTGGTGAGCGACCAGCGCGGCGTCTCCGACCGCACCGATGTGCTGAGCTACGTCACCGAGCCGCTAAAGGCCCGCCTGCAGATATCCGGCGCCCCCATGGTCAACCTGTACGCCTCGACCACCGGCACCGACACCGACTGGGTGGTCAAGCTGATCGACGTCTACCCGGACGAAGTGCCGTCGCAGCCGGAGCTGGGCGGCTACCAGCTGGGCATCGCGATGGACATCTTCCGTGGCCGCTACCGCAACAGCTTCGAGCATCCGTCGCCGGTCACGCCGGGCGCTGTGGAGAAGTACCGCTTCGCGCTGCCGAACGCCAACCACGTGTTCCAGCCGGGCCATAGGGTGATGGTGCAGATCCAGTCCAGCTGGTTCCCGCTGTACGACCGCAACCCGCAGACCTACGTGCCGAACATCTTCTACGCCAAGCCGGCCGACTACAAGAAAGCGACGCTGCGCGTGTACCACGCCGGCGCGGAGAGCAGCGCCCTGGAGCTGCCGGTCGTGGAGGCGAAATAAGCCAAACGGAATAAACCGTTTAGCGCGGACGCACGCTGTCGGTCAGCACGTCCGCGCGGAAGTGGCGGCGGTAGCCTTCCAGCACCTGGTTCGACTTGCCCATCTTTTCCAGCATGTCGATCAGCACCCGCTGGTCCGCCGGCGGCAGGGCGTGCGACACGTAGGCGCCGCTGTCGTTCCACGGCAGTTCGGGGATGGGCTCCAGCCGCAGCTTGTCCTGCAAGTCGTTGACGCGCGCATCGCGCCGGATCGCGCCGGCCATCAGCGTCGGCCCCATGATGGTGAGGTCGGCCGAGCCGGCGTGCAGCAGGCGCGCCACCGCCACCACGTCCACCTCGATGAACAGGCGCCCCTGCTTGGCCAGCTCGTTCACCAGCGCGGTGTATTGCTCGCCATAGTCGAAGCCCCGCACCACGGCCACGCGCAGCTCGCGGCGCTCCAGCAGGTTCTTCGCGTCGGTGACCGGCGCGCGCGGGCCGACCACCGAAATCAGCATGGCGCGATGGCCTATCATCGGCACAAACGTGCCGGCCAGGTCGCGCGACGGCGTGCGCGAAGCCGGCAGCAGCAGGTCCGCCTTGCCGGCCTTGAACATGGCCACCTGGCGCGCACGCGGCACCACGGTGAAGACGAAGTTGCAGCCGCTCTTGCCGCTCGCGCCGCGCAGCAGGTCGGGATAGATGCCGCCCACGTGCGTCCCCTCGATCTGCACGCTGGCGCCGCTGGCCGACACCGGCACGGAGATGTCGCGTGAACAGTCGCCGGCCCAGGCACGCGCCACGCAGGCCGCCAGCAGCGCGGCGATGGCGTATCGTTTCATGGCTTGGCCGTCCGCATATGGTGCTGGTGGAAGTAGCGCTGCGCCACCAGGATGGCCACCGCCTGCATCGCCGCGCACAGGTAGAAGGTGCTGCCGATGCGCCAGTCGTCGGCCGGCAGGTGGCTGACCTCACCGAGGATGGCGGTGCCCAGCAGCGGCATGAAGATCACCCCAAGGCTGCTGACCGATTGCATCGATCCCATCAACTCGCCTTGTTCCTGGGGCGGCGTCGCCTTCGAGACGATGGCCTGCAGCGCCGGGCCGACCGCGAACGCCAGCACATTGCACAGGATGAGCACATACATCATCCAGCCGTGCGTGGCCAAGCCGTACAGCAGGTAGGTGATGGCGCCCGAGCACAATCCCAGCAGCGACAGCCGCACCTCGCCGAAGCGCTTGATCAGGATGCCCAGCAGGCCGGCCTGCACCACGGCCGCCGTCAGGCCGACGCAGAACATGGCAGCGCCGTTCTGGCCCGGCGTCCAGGCGAAGCGGAAGTGGGTGTACAGCACCCAGGTCGTCTGCAGCATCATCTGCGCGAAGGTGACCAGCGAGAAGGTGACCACCAGGCCGCGGATGTCGGTGCGGCGCGCCAGCTTGAGCAGCGCGGACAGGGGATTGATCTTGGCGATATTGAACGGCGAGCGGCGCTCCGCCGGCAGCGATTCCGGCACGACGAAATAGCCGTAGACGAAATTGGCGGCCGACAGTCCGCCCGCCACGTAGAACGGCAGGTGCAGGTTGACGCTGCCCAGCAGGCCGCCCAGCATCGGGCCGCAGATGAAGCCCAGGCCGAACGCCGCGCCGACCTTGCCGAAGCTCTTGGCGCGGTTCTCCGGTGTCGAGATGTCCGACGCGTAGGCCGACGCCACCGACATGCTGGCCGACGACATGCCGCCCACCACGCGGCCGATGAACAGGTAGGCCAGGTTGGGCGCCCACGCGGTGGACAGGAAGTTGATGCACATGCCGGCCATCGAATACAGCATCACCGGGCGGCGGCCGATGCGGTCGCTCAGGGCGCCCAGCATGGGCATGAAGATGAACTGCATCAGGCCGAACACCGCGCTCATGATGCCGAACCAGTAGGCCTGGTTCTCGCGCGAGCCGGTGAATTCGCCGACCAGCATCGGCAGCACCGGCACGATCAGGCCGATGCCCAGCATGTCGATGAAGACGCAAATCAGGATGAAGTTCAGGTTGCCCGGCGCCGGGGCGGCCGGCAGGGCGGGTGCTGCGGTATCGGGGGTGGTCATGTGATCGATGAATGCAAAAGGTCAGGGCGCGGCCGGGCTGGCGGCCCATTCGGCGATGAAGCTGTCGCGGAAGGCGGTCAGCTCGTTGAGGCGGGTCTGCGCCAGGTGGCGGCCGGCGGAGGTCTGCATCTTGCCGGGCAGGGTGGCCAGCTTGGTGTCGATATGGTCCAGCGCATAGGCCTTTTCATCGAGCTCGCGGTGCAGCGCCATCGGATCGTCGGGGTGCGCCAGGCCGCTGCCCATGCGTCCGGCCGTGTAGAACAGCCGCGCCAGGCCCACCGCGCCCAAGGCGTCGAGGCGGTCGGCGTCCTGCACGATCTTGGCCTCGATGGTCTCGGGGCGGATGGCGGCCGAAAAACTGTGGCTCTCGATCGCGTGCGCGACGGCGGCCAGCTTGTTGGACGGGAAATCGAGTTCGGCCAGCTGGCGGCTGGCCAGCAGCGCCGCCTTGCGCGAGGCCAGGTGGCGTTCGGGATCGTTCTTGGGCAGGTTGACCAGGTCGTGCAGGTAGCAGCCGGCCAGCACGACCAGCGCGTCGGCCTCGGGATAGTCGTCCAGCAGCAGGCTGGCGTTGCGCCAGACCCGGTGCAGGTGATTGGTGTCGTGGGCGCCGTCGGCTCCGGCGGCGGCGCTGGCCAGGCGGACCAGGCGCGGGTGCCAGCTGTTGAGCAAGCTGTTCATTGTTCTCCCGTGATGTCTGTCTCGACGTGCTTTTTTTCAGATCATACAGCCTGATACAGCCCTTGTGCAGTGGAACTTGGCGGCAATTAACAATTGTTTGCTTGCCAAGTAGGACGAGATTATGCAAAATGCAACCATATTTGATAATCACAGGCACTATGATGCGTAACTTCCTGGCGCTTGCACCGATGTTGTTGAGCCTGCTCAGTGCCCCCGCGCTGGCGCTTGACGACACCCCGACCGTGGCGCCCCATTTCCAGATCAAAGGGGAAGACAGCCGCCAGGCCGGCACGCGTCCGACCGCCGCGGCGTCCGCGTCGTCGGCGCCCCGGCGCGCGCAAGCCGAGAACGAGGCCGCCCGGCCCGAACGCGAGCCCACGAATCCACGCGCCGTGATCACCACCGTGCTGCGCCCGCTGCCTTCCTCCGCCGACCGTCTGGTCGAAAAATCAAACTGGAAACTGCGTTAATTCAATTTGTTTCCGTGGTGCATTTATTTAGTGCTTAATAACTTTACTTGAGGTAACATTGCTGCCAGTCACTTTAGCAATGAAGGAAACCCCATGTCTAGCAATGTAAGCGAACTGCACGCAACGAACCCCGCCGGCGAGTACTTGGCCTTCACCCTGGGCCAGGAAGAGTACGGCATTGACATACAAAAAGTAGCGGAAATCCGCAGCTACGAAACCCCGACCCGCATCGCCAACGCGCCCGACTTCGTCAAGGGCGTGGTCAATCTGCGCGGCATCATCGTGCCGATCGTCGACATGCGCATCAAGTTCAACCTGGGCACGCCGTCGTACGACCAGTTCACCGTGGTCATCATCCTCAACATCGGCCACCGCGTGGTGGGCATGGTGGTGGACCGCGTCTCCGACGTGACCACGCTGCTGCCCGAGCAGGTCAAGCCGGCGCCGGAAATCGGCGCGGCCATGAAGAGCGACCATATCGTCGGCCTGGGCACGCTGGAAGAGCGCATGCTGATCCTGATCGACATCGACAAGCTGATGTCGAGCGCCGACATGGGCCTGGTCGAAACCACCGCGCTGGCCGCGTAATGGGCATGCTGGCCAATATAAGTATCGGCAAGCGCCTGGCGCTGGGCTTCTCCATCATCCTGGCGTTAGCCATGCTGATCACCGGGATCTCCGTGTGGCGCCTGCAGGGCGTGGCCACCGCCACCAGCGACATGATGCAGGTACCGCTGGCCAAGGAGCGCATGATCTCCGACTGGTCCAGCAAAATCGACAGCGCGATCCGCCGCACCACCGCCATCGCCCGCAGCAGCGATCCCTCGCTGGCGGCCTTCTTCGCGGACGAGGCGAAGGCTTCGTCGGCCATCTCGGCGGAATACCAGAAGAAGGTGGAAGCCCTGATCGTCGATGCCGACGAGATGGAGCTGTTCAAGCGCATCGGCGAGCAGCGCAAGATCTACCTGTCGTCGCGCGACCAGGTGACCAAGCTGAAAAGCGCTGGCGATCCGGAGGCTGCCGACAAGGTCTTCACCAGCGTGTTCGTTCCTGGTTCCACCAGCTACCTGGCGCTGATGCAGGAACTGTTGAAGATGCAGCGCGCGAAGATCGACGCCAGCGCCCTCCACATCGACGAGGTGGCGTCCAGCAGCCGCAATCTGCTGTACGTGCTGGCCTTGCTGGTGCTGGCCTTCGGCGCCGTCAGTTCGTGGCTGCTGACCACCGGTATCACCGGGCCGTTGCAGCAGGCGGTGACGGCGGCGCGCCGCGTCGCCGGCGGCGACCTGACCGGCCATATCGACGACAGCGCGCGCGACGAAACCGGCCAGCTGCTGACCGCCTTGAAGGAGATGAACGCCAGCCTGCTGGGCATCGTCACCGAGGTGCGCAGCGGTACGGACCATATCACCACCTCGTCGAGCGAGATCGCGGCGGGCAACCAGGACCTGTCGCGCCGCACCGAGCAGCAGGCCGGCGCGCTGGAGGAAACCGCGTCCTCGATGGAGGAGCTGACGTCGACCGTGAAGCACAACGCCGACAACGCGCGCCAGGCCAACCAACTGGCGGCATCGGCCGCGCAGGTGGCGGTGAAGGGCGGGCAGGTGGTGTCGCAGGTGGTCGATACGATGGATTCGATCAACCAGTCGTCGCGCAAGATCGTGGACATCATCGCGGTCATCGACGGCATCGCTTTCCAGACCAATATCCTGGCGCTGAACGCGGCGGTGGAAGCCGCCCGCGCCGGCGAGCAGGGACGTGGCTTCGCGGTCGTCGCGACCGAAGTGCGCAACCTGGCGCAGCGCAGCGCTTCGGCGGCCAAGGAGATCAAGGAATTGATCGGCGACTCGGTGGAGAAGGTCAACCAGGGCAGCAAGCTGGTGGCCGATGCCGGTTCGACGATGGACGAAATCGTCACCAGTGTGCATCGCGTCAGCGACATCATCACCGAGATCACGGCGGCCAGCAACGAACAGAGTGCCGGCATCAACGAGGTGTATCAGGCCATCGGTGCGATGGACGGTGTGACGCAGCAGAATGCGGCGCTGGTCGAGCAGGCGGCTGCGGCGGCCGAATCGATGCAGCAGCAAGCGGCGGCGCTGGCGCAGGCCGTCAGCGTGTTCAAGGTCGATGGATCGGCCTCGCGTTCGCGCGCCACGCCGGCGCGCGCAACGGCTGGCCGTTCGGCGCTGCGATTGACCAGCACCGCCTGAACCGCGTCATTCCTGCGCAGGCGGGATCGCATACGAAGCCACCGGCGACGCGGCGCTAAACGGACTCCCGCTCCGCAGGCATCCCGGGGGCGCTTGGCGCAGGCGATCCCGCGATCGCCTGCTGCGACAGGCGATCCGCGTCACCATTGCGGTGGCGCGGAACCCAGCGCAGGCTCACATCGCCCAGCGGCTCCAGCAACGCCATCACGCGCAGCCGATGCGCCTCCAGTCCTTTCGCACCGCGACCGGCGGCCACCGCCTGCGCACTCAGGTTCACATCGTTGACCACCACCTGGCTATCGCCATGCACCACCAGGCCGGTGGCGCCGAGCCGTCCAGCCGCCTCCAGCAAAGCCGTCAACGCCAGGTATTCCGCCTCGCCGCTATTGCCGTGGCCCGCGCGGCGGCTGATCTCGACCCGCTCGCCACCCGGCCCGCACAGCAACGCACCGATGCCGATCTGCCCCGGATTCGGATGCGCCGAACCGTCGAACCATCCACGCCAGCCATCGGCGGCCGGCCGCATGCGCGCGGCACGCTGCTCCAGCAACCGCGCCTTCTCCGCGATCCGTGCCGAACGCCGTTCCTGCTCGCGCACACGCAAGGCCTCGCGCCCGGCCAGCAGCATCGGCAGGCCCTGCGCGCCGGCCACTTGCGTCAACACCTGATGCAGCGCCTGCGCCTCGCTCACGTTGGAACGCGCCGCCAGACGACGAGCGGCCACGCGCTCGCCCTTGTAGGCGGCCGTGGCCAGCATTTCGAATTCAGTTTCGCTCATCAATCGCGCCGTGGATTGTCCGGATGGCGGTCGTAGCGGTTAGGCACGCCGTCGCCGTCGCGATCATGGTCGTAGCGGTTCGGGACGCCGTCGTGGTCCCTGTCGCCACGGCCGTGGCCCCGGTTGTCGTGCCGGTCGTAGCGATTGGGGATGCCGTCATGATCGCGGTCGCCGTAAGGGCCGCGCTCCCAGCGTGCTTCCTCGCGCCACCAATGGCCTTCGCGTTGAACCCAATGCGGCTGCGCGTACACGTAGCCCGGCCGTTCAGCCACCCAGCTGCCGCCTATCCATTCGTGGCGGTTGCCGCGCCAATCCCAATATCCCGGCGCCCAGACATAGCCGACGCGCGGAGCCGGCACGCGCTCATAACGTGGCGGCGGCGGGGCGACGGTCACATAGTCCACGCGGCCCGGGCCTGCGTCGACCGTCACCCAGCCGCCGGGACTCAGGCGCCAGTTGCCGCCATCGCGTATCCACTCGGCGGGGCGATATTGCGCGCCGATGCGCTCCTGCTCCCAGCGGCCGGCCAGCCACACATGGCGATAGCCGTCCCAGTTCCAGTAGCCCGGCGCCCAGACGTAGCCACGGCGTGGCGCGGGGATGCTTTCGAAACGCGGCGGAGGCGGCGCATTGCCGATCACGATGCTGACGCCGACCTGCGCGGACGCGATGGCGGGAGCGAATGCGGCAGCGCTCATGGCGAGCATGGCGGCGGCGTAGATGGTATGCGAGCGCTTGATCATGATGTTCTCCGTTTGCGCGTTTTGGTACAACGCTTGGAACGAACTATAGCAAGGGGCGTCTCGGATGACTCCCGAAGATGCAACTTTTTACATCTGACACAAACGAGGATGGTGTTATGTGCGATGGCGCACAGAGGACAGCGAGGCGGGGGCGGTGCTTGAAACGGAGCTAGGCGGGGAAAGGCTTCGCCTGTTACGCGGCATGTCGGAAGCGCGTACAGGCGAAGGGTTCACGGGCCTTCAAATTTTGCTCGCTGCGGTGGTGTCGGCGGCCAGCACGGATTTACTTTCGTCGATCAGCGATTGTTTTTTCTCTTCGGCGCTCAGGCGCTTTGCGCTGACGACGATCACTTGCATGTCCTTCGCGGCTGGCGCGGTGTAGCTGGCTTGTACCGGCGCTGGGGCAGCGATGTTTTCGTCGAGGACGTAGTTGGCGGCGCAGGCCAGGCCCAGGGTCACGACAAACAGGGCTTCGAAGTTTTTCAGGACGTTCATTTTGCTTCCTTTCGGTGGTTAAAAGTGTGTTTCGATGTGCTCACTTTATGCAAAGGCCCGTCAAGCCGCCACGGGATTGCGACGAGCCGCGCTTTTGGCGGCCCAAAATGCAGATTGGCGCGATAAGGGGCTTCCTTGGCTGGGTTTTCCCGGTCCCTCCGCTAAGGCTGGGCAGATACCGTCCACCAGCGCGAGGGGCTTATGCCGCGATTCATCACCACCATCCTGCAAGCCTGGGCCGACCGCTGCCGCGCGCGCCGCCGGCAGGCCAATCTGCGCGCCGGCGCGCGCGGACGCCAGTCGATGCGCCTGGTGCCATCGACACGCGCCGGGGGCCAGCCGGGGGGAAGCGGCGCGTCCAGTGGTGCGACAGGCGCTGCATCACGCGGAGCGGCGGCAGGTGCGTCAAGCGGTGCGGTAGCCGGTGCAGCCGTCGGCGGATCACGGGGTGCGCCAGCCGGTGCAGCCGCCGGTGGGTCACGCGGTGCGCCAGCCGGCGTGGTGGACGGCCGAGCGATCGCGGCGCGGACGCTCGGCCGGCAGCGGGCCATGTGGATCGCCATTGCGGGCGTTTGCGTGCTGGCGGGCGGGGGCGCGCTCATCGCCGGCCACGCGCGTCACCTGGCCGCCGCCACGGTCAGCACGCCGCAAGCGCTCAACAGCGTGCGCGCGGCATACGCCTATCAATCCGTACTGCCGGGCGTCGCCTTCACCGTACCGTCGCAGGCTGGCCTGAGCACCAGCATTCATCCCGGCGGCGTCATGCTGGTGGCATCCGGGATGCAAGCCGCGCCGGCGGTGCGCGTGGACCTGTGCAGCCAGATGCGCAGCCCCACCGATGCGCGGCTGCTGCCGCTGCGGCTCGGCTACCGGTTCGACGACGTCAAGCGCTGGGTCCAACGCAACGAGGAGTCGGACGCCCGTATCTCGCTACGCAACGTGCTGCTGGTGGCCGACGGCGGCGCCGACGCCGTCCCCGAAATACAAATCGAAGGCACCGCCCGCGCGGACTTCGCCGATCCGCTGAGCGAGCCGCTGCAACTGAGCTGGCGCAGCGCGCAAGCTGGCGCGCGCTGGATCAGCGACGCCAGCTTCGGCCAGGTCGAGCAGGGCGCCAGCGGCCAGGTCGCGCTGCGCCAGCAGGGATGGCTGTTGTGGGGCACCGCGTCGGCGTTGCGCATCGAACGACGCGCCAATGCCATGTGCCCGCAAGCCGGTGAACTGGTGGTGCAGATGTATCGCCTTGCGCCGCCTGCCGCTGCCGCCAGCATGTCCGCTGGCGCCACCGGTGTACCCACCGGCGCGCTGGTGGTTGCCTTCCCTGCGCGCGGCAGGGCGGTGAGTACGACGCTCGCTGCCGGTTCGTATCAAGTGCCCGCCGCCGCACCGGCCGCGCTGGAAGACCAATCGCTGTTCAACGAGCTGCAGGAGCAGGGCCTGGTGCGCCTGACCGCCGCCGGCGCCATCGAACTGGCGCCACGCGACCTGCCGCAGTGGCAGGCGGCAGGCGCCGCCGAACGCGCCGCCGAATTGGACAACTGGAAGCAGGTCAAGCCCGGCGCCGCCACGCACAAACTCTTCAAGCGCCTTTACTACCAGGCCGATGGCGCCTACGTCCGCCAGCAGATCGACATCTACAACAGCGAGCGCCGCCTGCTGGCCTGGCGCGTAAAAGCGCCCGCAGGCCGTGCGCTGGACTGGAGCGCCAGCGCCGGGAGCGACGCCTCGTCCGGCAGCGTGCCGTCGATGGTCGCCACCACCAGCCAGATGCCGGTCGCCGCCTCGCGCCTGTTCGCCTCCCTGCCGCAAGGCTGGCAGCCGTGGACCCGTGTGGCCCGCTGGCCGCAGGCGGCCGAAGGGCAGGGCGCCCGCCCCATTGTGCGCCTCACCCTCGCGCTGCCCCGCGCCGCAGCCGGCGGTGAGGTGATGCAGGTGCTGGTGGCCGGCCGCGTCACCGGCACGGTCGGCGCCAGCGCGCAGCTGGCGCCTGCCTGCACCGGCCGCGCCTGCGCCAGCGCTTCGGATGTCCAGCAACTCACGCTCACCCTGCAAGCGGGCGCGCACAGCGTGCAGCTCACCGCCCAGCCGCTGGACTTCAATGCGCCGGAGGACCAGAAGTACCGCCACCTGCGCATCGCCGCCGGCCGCCTGGTGTGGCAGGCGTTGTCCCCCGCCGCAGGCGAAGCCGCACCCGGCGTGTCCCGGCCCGCCGCGCCGTCGCCGGTGCAGCTGGAGGACCGCAATGGCACGCCGCTGTGGGCTGATGGCGCACCGACGCAGTCCGCCATCGACGCCGGCCTCGCGCCCTTGCTGGGTGTGAGCGGCGACCATGCCAACAGCGTGGCCGGCATGCTGGCACGCTTGCCGGTGTCCGACGCCACCGTCTCGCGCGCATCCGGCGCGGCGGTCGGCGCGCGTCTCACGCTGGACCTGCCGCTGCAAGCCCTGAGCCAGCACGTGCTGGAGTGCATCGGCATGCATCGCGGCCGATGGGATGGCAAGGCATGCATCGGCGGCCAGCCGGCGCCGGAAGGGCGCCATGCCGGCCTGGTCATCCTCGACACCGAAACCGGCGACGTGCTGGCGGCCGCCGGCGCCGGCGCGGGCAACGTCAGCGCCGCCAACTGGGCCGAGGTGCGCGACTTCGACCGCACCAGCCCCGCACGCAGCCCCCTGCGCCTCCCGGCCCTGCAGCACGACGGCGGCGCGCACCAGAGTCCAGGCTCCACGTTCAAGGTGGTCAGCGCGCTGGGACTGGAGTTGGCCGCGCAGCGCGATCCGCAGATCGATGCCCTGTTGGGCGGCATGCCGCTACCGGCCATCAACCGCCTGGCGCGGCAGCGCGGCTTCGGCTTCCAGACCGACGCCGCCAGCTACCCGCTCAATCCGCGCCTGGCCCACATCACCAACTACCACGAGCAAAGCCTGGACCGCCGCGCGCAGGAGGGCCGACTGGGATTGGCGCAAGCGCTGACCTACAGCCTCAATACCTGGTTCGCCTGGTCCGGCGAATTGAGCGACCAAAGCCTGTTCGGCCGCGCCGACGGCGGCGCCCCGGACTTGCAGGCGCTGGATGCCGACGCGCTCGACGCGGTGCGCCCCATCGTCGCCGCCGCGCACCGGCTGGGCTTCGAACAAACGCTGCGCCTGGACGGCGGCCTGCTGCCGGCCGATTTCAACTGGCGCAGCTGGGATGCGCTGCAGGCGACGCCGGCGCACATCGATCCTATCCATACGCGGCACGAGCTGCGGCAGATGTCGATCGGCCTGCGCATGCAGGTCACGCCGCTGCAAATGGCGCTGGCCGCGGCGGCGGTCGGGCAGGGCAAGGTGGTGGCGCCGCGCATGCTGCTCACGCTGGGCCGCACCGACAGCGTGGTGCCGGAGATGAAACCGGTCGGCATACGCCTTGATCGCATCAAGGCCGGCATGAAAGGCGTGGTCGATGTCGGCACCGGCGCCGGCGCGTTCGGCGGCGCGGCGCTGGCCGGCGTCCGGCGCGGCCTGTATGGCAAGACCGGCACCGCGCCCAGCGGCGACGACACGGCCACCGTCTGGTTCACCGGCTGGCTGGAACCGGGCACCTTGCCCGGCCAGACGCACCGGCTGGCGATGGCGGCCTTCGCCAGCCACTCCGACGCCACCGGCGGCGAGCACGCTGCGCCGGTGCTGGCGGCGGTGCTGTCCACGCTGGCGGCGCAGAACCGCGAACAGAAGGGGAAATAGGCTTGTAAACGGGATA
Source organism: Duganella caerulea (assembly GCF_040362985.1). NCBI lineage: Bacteria > Pseudomonadati > Pseudomonadota > Betaproteobacteria > Burkholderiales > Oxalobacteraceae > Duganella > Duganella caerulea. The sequence goes on from NZ_BPWJ01000006.1 coordinate 52,252, forward strand.
ATGAAATCGCCGCTTTTGTGGCATGATTTCGAGGCGTCCGCCATAGCGCGCCCATTTTCGTTTTTCTATTATTGACAGGACTGTATGCGCTTGCCAGGAACCCGGTATCAGGAGCACGGCTGGGAACAAGTGCGCAAGCTGCTGGGACACTGCTCGCTGCAGGCGTTCCGGCGGCTTGAGATGCACCAGATAGCCGACGCCGGACAGCACGCCGCGCTGCTCGACTGCTACACCGACGCGGTGGCTGCGGCGCTGCGCGCAGGCGCGCGCTCGGCCCGCGCCGAGGCCGAGGGCAACAGCTACGGCGACAGCGTCTATGAATTGTCGCTTAGCCTGTTGTTCGAATTGCAGGCGCAGCCCGCGTTCTGGCTGGCGTTCGCCGCCGCCGTCGCCGCCGAGTATGCGCGCAGCGGCGCCTTCTGGCTCGACGCCGCCGCCGAAGGCGTGATGCGCAAGAAGGTCAACGACATGTACGCCGGCCTGCGCGACAAGGTGGACGCCGACAACTACATCGTCACCACGGGCCGCGACTGCTCGCCCAACAAAATCTATACATACCGTATGCTCGATACCGCCTACCGCGAGATCGCCGGCCTGTTCGCGGACTGGCAGCAGCACGCGGAGCAGGTGGGCGCCATCCTCGGACGGACGATCGACGGCAGCCCGATTGAGACGCGGCAGATGAAGTCCATCGGCGGCTGCAAGGCGGAATGGATTATCCGCTGGAGCGAGTCGCAGGAGCGTTATGCCGGCTCGCCCGGGCCGCTGCACACCAAATCAAAGCGTTTCGCCAGCCTGAAAAACAGTCCGGACAAGATCGCGGCGATGCTGGCGGAAATCGGCGACTATGAGGAGCTGTCCGCCAACATGGACCGCGCCGACGATTGGTCGGGCGACGCCGGCGAGGCGGCCCTGTGGCTGGAAGACTACTGGCGCGTGATCGGCGAGTCCGAACAGGGCGAGGCGCTGGACGAGGACCGTATCCTGCCCGAGCCGGCGGAGGACCGCGAAGCCGACCTGGCGGACGACGTGCCCGACGATGCGATGGACGGCGCCGCCGGGCCGGAACCTGAATTGGAGGCACACGATCTGGCGGTGGAACAGTCGCTGGCCGGCGCGCTTTCCCTGCCCCCCCGCTATCTGGAATTGGCGCGGGCCGCGCAGGAAGCCGGTAGCTGGACGCTGCGTATCCTGGGCGGTGAATCGCTGCCGATCCGGTTGGCGGTCTACCAAAAACTGCTGGGCGCAGCCGACGACACCTACCCGGACGCCTGGCTGGACCCGGCCACCGGTGAGCTGCCGACCCTGCAGCAGTTGGCGGCGCTGGACCAGATTTCGATGCCGACGCTGCGCAAGCGCCGCAACGAAGCGATCGACAAGCTGTACGCGGCCAACACCGCGCCGGCGAAATGAAGGAGAACGATTTGAAATCCGCACAAGATAAGCTGGACGCCCGGCTGCGCGAGCGCGCGCTGCTGGCCCGCGCCGTGCCAGGCGACCGCCTGATGCTGGCCGACGCCACGCTGCTGGCGGCGCTGGACGGCAGCCGGGTGCTGACGTCGAACGAGCGGCAAACGCTGTCCGCGTCGCCGTTGACGTTGCGGCGCTTTCGTCAACTGTCGCTGGAGCGGCAGGCGTCGGCGCGCTTGCCGCAGGCCGCCAACGATCCGGTATGGAGCGGCAGCAGCGGCATGCTGCGCGCGGCCTCCAGCGCCACCGAGCTGGAATCGCTGGCCACCGACGACGGCTGCTGGACGCTGCACTTCCTGCCGCAAGGCGAAGGCTGGCAAGTGATTCTTAGCCTGTCCGCCGAGGCGCCGTTCGCCGCCCGCCTGCTGCGCGAGCACGTGATGGTACGCGTGATCGACGGCGGCGGGGCGATCGTCCTGCAGGGCCGGCTGGACTCGGACGGCGAATGCGAGTGCGGCTGGCCTTTCGCCACCGCACCGGCGCGGCACTTTCAGATGTACGGCGCGGGTTTCGCCGTCGAGCCGGTGACGCCTTAGACCATGGGTATATTTTCCCGGCGCCGCAAGCCAGCTATCGACACCGATGGACTGGGAGTCACGCTCATCGCGCTCAGGCTCGATGCGGGCGACTCCGCGCCGGTTGGCAGCACGGTTGTCGTGTTCAATGCCGGCGGCCATGCGCGCCGCGTACCCGCAGGGAAGGTGGCCTGCGAGCAGGGCGAGACGGCGTTGTGCTTTCACCCTGGGCCGTACACGGTGCACTTGACGCCATTCGCCTCGGCGCCGGAGTGGGGGCTGCGGCTGCGCTTTGTGGTCGACGCGGCCAATCCGCGCGTGACGCAGCAGCGTTTCGACTTGTATTTGTACAGCGAGATGGCGGAGCGCCTGGAGTTGGAAGCGCTGCGCGCGGCTGCGCAAGCGGCGCTGCAAATGGAGCTGGCGCAAGGCGCATTGGATCTGCCGCCATGCACGACGATGGACGAGTGGCACGCATTCCGCGCCGGCCTCAATCAGCTGATGTACACGCGTTTCGGCGTGACCGTCGACGACTGCGTGCCGGTGGATCTCGGCGATCAGGTCGACTACGCCGAAGTGTTGAAGGCCCGCGCCGCGGTCGAAGCAGCAGTGGTGCCGTCCGAGGAGACAGCCAGTGCCTCGCCTGCATTCGCGTCGCCCACGCAAGAGCCAAGCCTCGCCGCGACCGCCACGCCGGTCGCACAACAGGGCACCGCAGCTCGGTTCGAGCCGCCAGCCCAAGCGCCGCGTACCGCCGCGACAGCAGCGCGGGTCGCACGGCAGGAGGCCACCGCCACGTCCGCGCCCATCTTCGCGCCGGCCGCGCTTGCGGCGCGCACCGCCACGGCTGCGATGCCGACCGCCCAGCAGGACGCCTTTGGCCTGCGGCGCCTCTTCATCGAACTCCCCAGCCTCGCCAGCGAACTGCGCACGCTTGTCCTGCCGGACGGTTTGCAGATCTTCCAGCAGCACCAGGCCCTGTTGCTGCGCCTCGGCATGGCCGCGTTGAACGTCAACACCATGCCGGCGTTGGCCTGGGCCGCACCCGACCAGCCGCTGTCGCAGGACGAACAAGCCCGCCGCACCGTCCAAACCCTGCTGGCGGTACAGGCGCTGGACGAAGCCTGGGCGCTGCTGGCCCGCTTCCAGCGTGCCGAACACGCGCAATGGCCGGCATTGCTGGAAGACGCGGACCGCATCTGCGCCAACCTGGAAACCGGCCTGGCCTTCCGCCGCGCCCCGCATGCGCCCCGCGCCGAGCCATCGCTATGACCTCACTGTCCGCCGCCACCGTGCCTACCAACGCCGAATGCCGCAGCATGCTGCCGGACGGCCGCGTGCTGACGATCACTGCCAGCCGCCGCCCGCGCGCCAACCGCGCCGACGTCAAATGCACCGTCGCTGGCGCCCCGGCCATCGCCGAGCGGATGCAGGAAGTGGTGCGCCTGGCCCGCCACACCGAGGTGCGTCTCGACAGCCGCGACCAGGTGGTCCTCAGCATGGACATCGCCCCCGAACCGGCAGACCGCGACTGGGAACTGGCCGCCGTGCTGGCCGACCGCATGGTGCGCGGCCTGTATCAGCCGATGCACGCCGGTTGCGAACACGCCCAAGGCTGGTCCGACACGTGGCACCTCGGCCGCGTCAACGGCACCGTCGGCGACGGCGCGGCAAGTACGCTGCATATCACCCACCTCGGCGCCTTGAGCGGACACGCCGATCCATCGTCTGGCGTATCCACCGTGCGCGCATGGTTCCCGCTGCACAGCGGCGGCATCAACGACAGCCTCGCATGGGTGGAAGTCAGCGTCTTCGCAATCGAAAGCTCCTCGGACGGCCAGGCCGCGCCAAGCGAGGAAGACACCATCGCCGCACCGGGCCTGGACCTGAGCGCCCAGCAGGAAGTGCGCCAGACTCTGGCCGGCGCCCGCCACTTCGACGCCAAGGGTATGGGGCGTTGGCGCAGCGTGGTGCGCTTTGGCCAGCCGCGCTTCCAGGGCGGATCGTACCAACTGGCGCTGGTGATGGCCGACCGGCTCGCGCGCGGCCGCGAGTTCGTGCCGCGCGGCCGCATCATCGCCACCGGCTGCTCCAGCGCGTGGCATGCCGGCCGCGTCGACACGGTCGAAGGCCGCCACCCCAAGCTGGAGTTGATATTAATGCAAGCGATCGCCGGCGACCGCATCCTGCTGCCCAAGGACTGGGAGCCCGAACTGCCGCCCGGGTTTGCTGCTGAGCTGCGCCAAAGAGGCGCCAGCGTGGCCTGTATCGAGCGGATCGGCATGATTTAGCGCGTCGCGGTATCGTGCGCAAGAATGAAATCGGGCCTGCCCTGCTAAAATCGCCGCATGGCAGGACGGCCCGGAAGACGAATCGAAGAAGGAGTCTGACATGTTCCAAATGTTTGGTTTTGGCGGCGTTAAATGCCCGCGCTGCGAGCACAAAAACGACGACCAATCGGGCTACTGCAAGCATTGCGGCTTGACCCTGGGCGCCCCGCGCAACGAGCCGGTGCTGCGCGATAACCGCTGGATCCCCGGCGACGACGAACTGGCCGTGTACTTCGGCGTGAGCGCCTTGTCCGGCATCTTCACCAAAACGCTGCGCGTGCCGGCCACCTCGCGCGCCTACATCCTGCAGGGCGACAAGGCCACCGAAGTCCCGCAGGGCGAGTACGAGATCGAAGGCTTCTTCACCCGCCTGAATCACCTGCTGCGCAACCAGAACGCCGAAATCCTGATCACCCGCAGCGCCGCGCTGCCGGTGGAGTTCTCCTTCGCCGACCTGCAAACGGCGGAACACCTGAAGGTATCGGCCCGCTTCACGGTCGCCATTCGCATCGAGAACGTGCCGGCCTTTGCCCAGCACTTCATGACCGTGCCTGGCACCGTCAGCACGCGACACCTGCACGACCTGCTTGGCCCCTCAGTGCACCAGGTGGCGGCGGAATTCGTCGGCAGCCGTTCAATGCGCGACATGGCCCACAACGCCGACCTGCGCATGCAACTGGACGAGCGCCTGCAGGCCGCGCTGAAGCTGCGCCTGGCCGCCTACGGCCTGGCCGTCGACCGCGTGGAGACCGCCGCGCTGCGCCACGACAAATTTGATCACAACCGCGAACGCATCGGTACCCTGTGGCTGGTGGCGGACGAGCGCCACGTGCAGCTGGAGCACACCAAACAACTGGACCAGATCTACGACGAAGAGGAATGGCAGGCCATCTGGCGCGAAGAGCAGAAGATGCGCTCCGAGCTGCGCCGCGCCGAGTTGCGTCAGGATGCCGCGGTCGACAAGGCGGAGCTGACGTTCAAGGAGTCCGAGCGCATGCAGGCATTGCGCGCGCGCGAAGTGGACCTGTACAGCCGCGTGATGGAATCGAAGACCCGCAAGGTCGCCGTCGACAAGGGCGCCGGCACCGTGCTGGCCGATCTGGAACACGAGCTGGCGAAGAACAAATCGCACCGCGCCGGCGAGCAGGCCGACTGGGAGCACGTGCGCCATCTGGCCCAGATCAAGATGCGCACCGAGCTCGAAGTGCTGCAGCAGACCGCAGCCGAGCAGCGCCAGTTGGCGCAACAGCGCCTGTCGCACCAGCTGCGCCAGCAGGCCATCGAAAACCAGATGGCTCAGGCGCTGCTGATCGAAGACGAAGCGCATCGCCGCAACGAACTGGCCGCGCTGCGCCAGCGCGAGAAGGCGGAAAAAGAACGCGAGCTGCAAATCGAGGCCGAAGGCCACAATGAGCGCATCCAGGGCATGACCCTGGCCGCCGCCGCACGCCGCCGCGAGGCCGAGCGCGTGCAGGAATGGGAAGACCAGCTGCAACTGGCCCGCCAGCGAGAGCTGCTGCGCGGCGACGCCGTCAAGGACGCCGCCAACGCCGTGCAGGTGGCGGAAATCAACCAGAAGATCGAAGAGCTGAAGCGCGTCGGCGCGCAGGCCGATTCCGTCGCCCAGTACGAAAAGCTGTTGCGCACCATCGAGGCGGACGGCGTGCACCAGCGCCAGAACCTGGCCGTGAACAAGCAGGCCATGCTGGACCAGCTGGAGGTCGAGGAGCAGCGGCAGATCCTCAAGCAGAAGGAGCAGGAAGCCCAGTGGCAGCGCGACCTGAAGAAACTGGAGCACGAGCGCGATGAGAAGTTCGCGCGCTGGAAGGGCGAGTACGATGTGCTGCTGGCGCAGCAGTCGCACGAACTGGCGCGCATCGAAACCATCGGACGCCTGAGCGATACCGGCAAGGTTGCCACCGCCGCCGCGCCGAACGCCGAGGCGCTGACGCAGATCATGAAGCTGCAAATCCAGGGCGGCATGACGGCCGAGCAGATACAGGCGCTGGCGCATGTGGTGGCGGCCGAACATGGCGTCACGCCGGCGGAAGCGGCGCAGCTGGCGCACGCGCGGGTGCTGGAAGAGCGCGCGCACCGCGACGCCGAGATGGACAAGGATCGCCGCCACCAGCTCGACCTGCTGAACGTGCAGAACACGGCCAGTGCCAGCGCACTGACCACGCAGAGCCAGTTGGGCATCGGCGTGGCGCAGGCCGGCGCCGGCACCCCGGCACCCGCTCCGGCGCCGGTGCGCTACTGCGTCAACGGCCATCCGACGCGGGCCGGCCACCCGCTGGACAAATTCTGCGCCCAATGTGGCGTGCCTTTAGCTTGAACGGCTTGAAGCAGGAACGGTTACACTTCGCTTAATGATGCAAACAGCAAGAGACAAGATCCGCGAGCTGCGGGCCTTACATGATGACGGTTTACTGAGCTTGCAGGAGTTCGACCGCCGCAAGAACGCTATCCTGGACGCGGAGTACGCGCCACCGGGAGGCGGCGTCACGGCCACGCCGCCGGTGCGGCAGGGGACGGAGCTGGGGCTGATGTCCGGCCAGGAGATCGGCCCGCAGAACCGCCGCTACCGGCTGGAGCGCCTGATCGGCATGGGCGGCATGGGGCAGGTGTGGCAGGCGACCGACCTGGCCACCCACGCGGAACTGGGCCACAGCGACATGGTGGCCCTGAAGATCCTGCCACCGCAGCTGACCCAGAGCGCCACCCACGCCAAGCTGCTGATCGAGGAAGCGACGCAGGCGCGCAAGCTGGCGCACGAAAATATCGTCCGCGTGTATGAATGGGCGCAGGATCCGGCCACCTCCAGCTATTTCATCATCATGGAATACCTGGAAGGCCAGGATCTCGACGCCTATCTGGCGGCGCAAGGCCCGCTGCCGCTGGACACCGTCTACCGCCTGCTGGCCCCAGTGGGCGACGCCTTGCAATACGCATGGGACAAGCACAAGTTGGTCCACCGCGACATCAAGCCCGGCAACGTGTTCCTGACCCAGCGCGGCGAGATCAAGCTGCTGGACTTCGGCATCGCCTCGCGCGCGCGCAGCGCCGGCAGCAGCCTCGGTTTGCAGACGCCCAATGCCGGCACGGTCGGCTACCGCGCGCCGGAGGCGGGCACGCATCAGCGCCAGCCCGCGCCCAAGCTGGATGTCTACGCCGTCGCCGTGATGATCTACCAGTTGCTGGAAGGCCGCATGCCGTTCGACGACATGCGCCCGGCCGACTTCCATCCATCTCCGCCGCAGGGACTCAATCCCGCCCAGTGGAAGGTGCTGCAGAACGGCTTCGCCTACGCACAGGAGCGCCGCCCGGCGTCGGTCAACGAACTGCTGGCGGAGCTGCACCGCGCCGCCGGCCCAAGCGAAGAGGAACTGGCAGCGCAAGCCAAGCTGGCGCAGGAGCGCGAGCAGCAACGCAAATCCGAACAGACCGCCCACGCCGAGGCCAAGGCCGCGCAAGCGGAGCAGGCGCGCGCCGCCGAAGTGAAGCGCCAGGCGCAAGTGGCCGAGTTGGCGGCGCGCCGCCAGGCCGAGGCGCAGGCGGCTGCGGCGGAGAAGGTAAAGCTGGACCAGCAGCGCCGCGCACTGGAAGTCAAACAGCGCGCCGAGGCGGAAGCGGCTGCGCAGGCGCGCAAGCAGGCCTTGCGCGAGCAGTTGCAGGCGCGCCGCGATGCCGATGCGAAGAAGGCCCGCGACGAGCGCGAGGAGCAGCAGCGCAAGGCCGCGCAGCTGAAAGCGGAAGCTGCGTATCGCGCGGAGCAGGAACGCCATCGCAGGCAGCAGGCCGAACGCAACGCCGCCGAACTGGCCGCGCTGATGCCCACGCCCGGCAGCCCGGTCGCCGATGCCAACGGCGTGCTGCGCGACCGCTTCCTCGACGGCACCGGCGTCGGTCCCGACCTGGTGCTGATTCCGACCGGCCGCTTCCAGATGGGCTCACACGAACATGAACAGGCGGCGGCCATCAAGGCCGGTGCGCAGAAAAACTGGCTGGACCGCGAAACCCCGCAGCACTGGGTCGGCATCGAACAGTCGTTCGCGATGGGACGTTCGCCTGTCACGGTCGGACAATGGCGGCAGTTCGTGCGCGCCACCGGCTGGGAGTCGCAATCGGACACCGACTGGCGCGCGCCGGGCTTCGCGCAGACCGACGAGCATCCGGTGGTCGGCGTCAGCTGGGTAGATGCGCAGCAGTACCTGCGCTGGCTGTCGGAGAAGACCGGCCAGTTGTACCGCCTGCCCAGCGAGGCGGAATGGGAATACGCCTGCCGCGCCGGCACCAAGACCGCCTTCAGCTTCGGCGACACCATCACCACAGAGCAGGCCAACTACGACGGCCACTACACCTACAACGGCAGCCCGCGCGGCGCCTATCTACAGGGAACCAACAAGGCCGGGACCTTCCAGCCCAATCCCTGGGGCCTGTTCGACATGCACGGCAACGTGTGGGAGTGGACGCAGGATGTGGTGCACGATAACTACGTCGGAGCACCGGTCGACGGCAGTGCGTGGGAGGAGGGCGGCGACCCTGTGCGGCGCATCCTGCGCGGCGGTTCGTGGCTCTACAACCCGCGCTACCTGCGGTCCGCGGTGCGTAACGGCTTCTCGGCGGTGCTGGCCAACGACATCGTCGGCTTCAGAGTGGCGCGAAAATTGGTCTAACTACGGTCAAGCACTGGTATAATGCTGCCTTCTTCAAAACACCAGGACCGTACCATGAGCAGCTTGCCACCATGCCCGAAATGTAATTCCGAGTTCACCTACGAAGACGGCACCCAGCTGGTATGCCCGGAGTGCGCCCACGAGTGGAGCGCCACCGCTGCGGAAGCCGCGGAAGAAGGCGCCAAGGTCTATCGCGACTCCGTCGGTAACATCCTGCAGGACGGCGATACTGTGACCGTGATCAAGGATTTGAAATTGAAGGGCGGCGGCGGCACCGTCAAAGTGGGCACCAAGGTCAAAAATATTCGCCTGGTCGACAGCGACCACGATATCGACTGCAAGATCGACGGCTTCGGCGCCATGAGCCTGAAAACGGAATTCGTTCGCAAAGTCGTGTAATCATCCCAGCCGCTCCAGCGCAAAGTCCACGAAGCTGCGGACCTTGGCGCTGGGGCGCGCTTCCGGCCGGCGCAAGATGTGCATGGGCCGCGACGGCAGTTCCCACTTCGGCAGCAGCCGCACCAGTTTTCCCTCCGCCAGCGCAGGCTCCAGCAGCACATCCGCCTGCATCGCCACGCCCATGTCCGCGATCGCGGCCGTCACCAGCGACATTCCCGTATTGCTGACGAACGAGCTGCGCACCTGTACCTCGACTTCCTGTTCGCCCTTGCGGAAGCGCCACGTCGCATGCGGACGCCAGTCCGAGAACATCAGGCAGTCATGCTTTTCCAGGTCCGACGGATGGCGCGGCGTGCCGCGCCGCTTCAGATAGGCCGGGCTGGCGCAGACCAGCACGCGGCCCGGCCGCAAAGGACGCGCGATCAAGCCGCTGTCCGCCAGCGTGCCGGAACGGATCACGATGTCGACGCCTTCCTCGGCCATGTCGACCACTCGGTTGGTCAGCATCAGGTCAATTTTCACTTGCGGATGCAGCACCGCGTAGGCGCCGATGACGGGCATCAGCCGGTGCTCGCCGTAGGTGGAGGGCGCGGAGATGCGCAGGCTGCCTTGCGGCTCCGCGCGCAGGTGCTCGGCCACATGGTCGGCTGCCTCCACGCTGGCCAGCACATCGCGGCAGCGCTCCAGGTAGACCGCGCCGATTTCGGTCAGCGACTGCTTGCGCGTGGTGCGCTCGATCAGGCGCGCGCCCAGTTCCTGCTCCAGCGCCTGCACATGTTTGCCGACCATGACCGGGGACATGTCCAGCGCCTGCGCGGCGGCGGCAAAGCTGCGCGCCGTGGCGGCGGTCACGAATACCTGCATGCTGCGGAGTTTATCGCTCATTTCGATTCGGAAGTAATAGTTACGAGTCTGCGAAATTCTAGCTCATTTATGCGGTGATGGCTTCGAATAATAATGAAGCCTCATTCAACAGCAAGGAGGTCATCATGGCAGCATACGCAATCGGCTATCTCACTTTACGCAACTCGGATTGGGTGGCCGAGTACAGCGCGCACATGCCGGCACTGGCACAAAAGCACGGCGGCAAGCCGTTGGCGAAAGTGGCGCCCGTGGTGCTCGAAGGTTCGCCGATGCTGCCGGAAACGCAGATCATCGTCGAATTCCCGTCAATGGAGCACGCGCAGGCTTGGTACAACGATCCGGCGCACGCACCGCTGAAAAAGCTGCGCCAGGGCGGCGCCGATTTTTCGATGGTGCTGCTGAACGGCCTCTGACCGTTTAGGAGAGGCGGAACCCGGTCAAACGGTGTAGAGTGACGGTTTTGTTAATGCCGTTTTCGAGGACCACCGTATGACTATCAAAGTACTGCGCGACCAGTCGCTGCCGATGCGTCACATCGTCCATGTGCGCAACCATATCCTGTCGACCGACGGCTCGGTGGAGGAGGGCGGCAGCGACGCTGGCCCTTCGCCGCACGACCTGTACGACGCGGCGCTGAGCGCCTGCAAGGCCTTGACGGTCGTCTGGTACGCCAAGCGCAAGAACATCCCGCTCGAACATGTGGAAGTGAGCATGGAGCGCGACGCCAGCGAGGAGCGCCAGGGCACGTACCGCCTGGCCGCCACGCTGCACCTGACCGGCAACCTGACCGAGACCCAGCGCGCGGAACTGCTGGCCGCCGCGCAGAAATGCCCGATCCATAAACTGATGACTTCCGTGACCACCGAAGTCACCACCGTGCTGGGATAAGACCATGACGATTTCGAATCTGCTCAAGGGCCACGAGAAAGACCTGGGCGGCGGCTTTGTGGTGCGCCGCTATCTGCCGTCCTCCGTCAAGCAGGCGGTGGGACCGTTCATCTTCTTCGACCATTTCGGTCCGGTCGACGTGCCGCTCGACGCCGACCATGACGTGCGTCCGCATCCGCATATCGGCCTGGCCACGGTGACCTATCTGTTCGAAGGCGCGATCGACCACCGCGACAGCATTGGCAGCGTGCAGCGTATCGAACCCGGCGCGATCAATTGGATGACGGCCGGCCGTGGCATCGTCCATTCCGAGCGCACCCCCAAGGATTTGGTCGGCAAGCCACATCGCACGCACGGCCTGCAACTGTGGGCCGCGCTGCCGGTCGCGCATGAAGAGGACGAGCCGGGCTTCTGCCACACGCCGGCCGGCGACATTCCCGAGTTCGACGTGGACGGCGCGCGCGTGCGGGTGCTGGTCGGTTCGGCGTTCGGCCAGACCTCGCCGGTGAAGACCTACAGCCAGACGCTGTACCTGGACGTGACCCTGAAGGCAGGCCACGAGCTGGCGCTGAGCGGCCTGCCGGCCGAAGCGGCGATCTATCCGATCAGCGGCGAGTTGAGTGTCGACGGCGCCGCGCTGGCGCTGCACAACATGGCGCTGCTGGATACATCCAGCGCGCAGTTGATCAAGGCCGGCGCGGATGCGCATTTCGTGGTGATCGGCGGCGAGCCGCTGGATGGCCACCGCTTCATGTCGTGGAACTTTGTCTCGTCGCGCAAGGAGCGCATCGTGCAGGCGGGCGAGGATTGGGAAGCGCAGCGTTTCGACAAGGTGCCGGGCGAAACCGAGTTCATTCCGCTGCCGGCGAAGAAGCCTGCGTAAGCTGGTCGTTCCCGCGCAGGCGGGAACCCATGCGGAGCCTGTGACGGATGCGAGGTATGGATTCCCGCCTGCGCGGGAATGACGTCAGGCGGTGGACATGGCGTTGGCCGCCACGGTGCTATGCAGGTCGTTGCCGCCGGTGCGGATGATCCAGTGCTCCGGATACGGATCGCTGGCGAAACGGTTGTGGCGCGGCACGCGGCTCAGTTTATCGAGCGGCACGGTCGGCGCCAGCGCGGTTTCCTTGCCGGTCAACTGATCCAGGTGCCAGAAGCCGCCGTCGCGGTGCAGCAGCAGCGGCAGCGCGGCCGCATGCGGCGCGGCTGCGAAGGACTTGAGCGGATAGCCGGGATGCGTCTCCGGCATCAGCAGGTAGAAGCACTCGGCGTTGGCACCCTGGTCGATGCGGTGCAGGATCACGCCATGCGGCATGATGGCCGACACCGACAGCACCACGATGCCCTTGATGCTGGCGCTTAGCTCGATGCGCATGCCCAGTCGCAGCGCGGTCGGCTTGTGCTTGCCGGGCCAGACGCCGTCCAGCAGCAGGCCATAGCGCGACACGTCCTCGATTTCAAACCCCTGGCCGGAGCGACGTATCACCGCGTGGCGGCCCGACAGGCGGCGCGTGAGGCCATTGGTGTCCTGGCCGTCGGCGCTGTAGTGGGTCAGCAGCACGTCCGATTCGGGATCGACCAGTTCAAAGCGTCCCAGCACGCATTCTTCCATCGCGAACAAACGGATCTGGCGCTGGGCGCCGGCTTCCGGCGCGGCGTTGACCAGGCAGGCCGCGCGGCTCGGGTGCGGATGCATGGCGGCGGCCACCGGCATGTCGATCTCGATCAGGTCCTCGTCCCAGGCGATGGTCGTGAAGCCCATGTCGACTTTGCCGGCCGGCGCGTTCAGGTCCAGGTGGGCGATGCCGGCGTTGCGCGCGGTGACATCGATATCGAGGCTCTCGCCGCCCTGCGCGCTGACGCGGGCGATGGAGGCGTCGTCCGCCATCACGCGCACGTTCTTGTGCGTGCTGAGGAAGATGCGATGGATTTCGGTCAGCGTCGCGTCCAGGCGCGGCACCAGAATCACGAAGGTGCACACCCATTTGCGCGAGGCCAGCGCCGCGTGTTGGCTCAGCAGCTCGATGCTGATCTGGTACTGGCCGTGCTCCTTGCCGCGCGAGGAGAATTCGACGAACACGGGCCGCCATTCGCCGCTGGTGGCGCGCACGAACTGCTGGCGCGCCGCGCCGTTGGGGATCAGGTCGGACTGCACTTGCAGCGTCAGTTGCGGCGCGCAGGCGTCCGGCATGCCGCGCAATTCCATCTTCAGGGTCTGGCGGCCGCCGGCGGCGCGCGGGTCGAAGCCGCTGATGTGCAGCTGCGGGCGCTCCGATTGCGCGCGTTGCAGTGGACGGGCGTAGGTGCTGGATGCGTGGGCGGTGGTGTCGGCAGGGGCGGCGTCCAGCACCGTGCCGGGGGCGCCGGAACGGTTACGACGCACGGCACTCAGCAGGTCATAGCTGGAGGGCTCTGCTTGGGCATGGCCGCCTTCGCAAGCTTGCGCTCCTGGCATGACCCAGTAGGTGCAATGCGGGTGCTGGGCATTACTGCATTTTTTCATGGTGAACCGACCGATGGGATACCCGTCAGTTTATGCGGTTTTCACCTGGTTTGGCAATTCGCCGGCCAATCAAACGACATATTTTTGAGCCACGCCGCGTCGTGGGGCGGCGGCGCAACACCGCCGCCCATCAGTTATCAAAAATGCGACGGCATTGATGCGTGCGGGAGTGCCGTTTCGTCAACGTTTTCACCGGGCGCGGGATCGGGTGGCGGCGCGAAGCGCAGCACGATGGCGCTCAGGTTGTCGATGTGGAGCGCGGGTGGCGGATGGTCGGCGTAGTCGTTGAACAGCGCGTCGAGCGCGGCGCCGGCCGAGTGGCCCGGTTGGACCAGCAGCGCCGGCCAGCGCGCGATCCAGTGCAGCGGCCGGCCGCAGGACCAGAAGCCGTCGGTCGCTAGCAGATAGGTAGCATCCGCGCGCACGGTCAGCAGGCGGCGGTCGGCAAGGCCGGTCAGGAAGGGCGGCAGGTTGGCTGCGCTCAGCGCGAGCAGGCCGTCGTCCAGCACCTGCGGATTGGTGAAGGCGTTGCCGAGGATGTAGGCCTGCGTGATCTGCGGGCGATGTTCCCCGTGTACCTGCTGCCACCATTCGCGTTCGCCCAGCAGCCCGTGCATGGCGAACGAGGTGGCCGGCACGTGGTCCACCGTGAGCGGCTGTGCGGCTTGCGCGGTGATTTCGTACAGCCGCGAATCGCCGACGTGGTACAGCATCGGCGCGGCGCCGGGCGGGATTTCGAGCAGCGTCAAGGTGGTGCCGGGGCGGCGGAAGTTGTCGGCGTCGCCCTCGCTGCGGAATTGATCCTGCAGGCGGGCGTGCAGCGCGTCGAGGCGGGCGCCCAGTTCTTCCAGCGTGGCGCAGGCCGGAACCAGCAGCAGGCCGGTGGCCACGGCTTCGGCGGCCTCGCGGCCGTTGCCATGTCCGCCCATGCCGTCCAACACGGCCAGGCGCACATGGCCGCGCGGCCAGTCGGGCAGTGTGATGCTGTGTGGTGTCTGGTCGCGCAGGAAGACGGCATGGCCGTGGGCGTCGATGATGAGCAGGTTGTCCTGGTTCTCCGGCACTTGCAGCTTGCTGATGCTGGCGCTGCTGCGGGCGGCGATGTCGAGGTGGGGGCCGAAGTTCTGCGGGTCGGTGATTCGGGTCATCGGTGCGGGCGCCGTGGCGCGGGACATGAAAGGCCACAGCTTAGCCGAAAATATGCTCGCGCGGGATGGCGTGGCCGCTGGCGTCATTCGCCGCTCCGGCGCAGCCACAGGCTGTTGACCCAGCCGGTGCTTTCGTGGCCGGCCACGCTGGCCCTGATCTGCCACCAGTCGCCGTTGCGCGCGCCGGTCGGCGTGACGGTGGCGCCTGCCGGCACGGTGACCAGGCGGGCCGCGTGCACGCCGGCCGCCACGCGCAGGTTCAGGTCGCGGTAGACGGCGAAGGGCTGTCCGGCGATCAGTGGCGCCGATGCCAGTGCGGATGCGCGGGCCGCAGCCTCCCGTGCCGCGGCCGCCGCTGTGATCGCGCGCGCTTCGGCGGTGCGGTCCGGCGTGACGCCGGCGGCGTCGTTCTCGCTCTGCCGGCCGTGCGCGGCGTACAGTATCAGGCTGCCGAAGCCCCATGCGCCGGCCACCATGATGAGCAGCGCGCGCGCGTTCGGACGGCGCCACCACTGCCGCGGCGTCAGGTAGGCGGCCAGGAACAGGGTGATCACCAGCCCCGCCGCGTAGGCGCCCGCCGCGTAGAGTTTTGCCGTTTCCATGCAGGCTCCCTGTGCGCTCAGGCGTCGAAGCGCAGCACGTAGTGGCCCGCGACCAGGTGATGGCCGGTCGGCAGAAGATAGGGCGCGTCGGTGTCGGCATCGCCGATGCTGGCGACGAATTCCATCTTCTCGTCCAGGTGATACAGGGCCTGCGAGGCGCTCAGGCGGCCGATCTTGTAGCCCTGCGCCGCCGCCTCGAAACTGAAGGCTTCGCGCGAGAGGCCGATGCGGTCGGTGCTGGCGGTGTTGGCGCCGCCGGCACGTTTGAGAAAGCGCGGCGAATCGAGCAGGCGCAATGCCGCCAGCATCGGCGAGTTGCGGCCGAAGCTGAAGCGCGCGCCGCTCGCCACCGAGGCGCCGACCGGCTGCGCGAGGCAGATCAGGGCGCGGTAGCGGTCATCCATCTGCGGCGCGGCAGCCAGCACGCGGATGGCCTGCGTGTCGACCGGCGTGAAGGTGGCCGGCGCCGTGATGCGCTGGCGGCCTTCTGCGGTGCAGGCATACAGCTCGTCGGACGCGTCGACCACGAAGCTGATGGCCGGCTTGCCGTCGCTGGACAAGGCCAGTGCGCGGTTGAAGGGCAGTTCCATCGCCTGCGCGCCGGTGTCGCGGTAACGGCTCAGGCGCGGCATGGCCAGCGCCACTAGGCTGACGCGCTGTTGCGATACCGGCGCGTAGGTGGCGTCGCTTTCGCCTGCGTTGTTGGCCGGCTTGTGGCTGACCGGGATGGCCGTCATGTCGGGCGCCGCGCCGTTGTGGGCGCGGCTTTGCCATACCGCCGGCTTGCCGGTGTTGACCGGAGCGATGCTGATGGTGTCGGCGGCTGCAACTGCCTGCGGGCGCGGTGCCGCCGCGGTGCGCGCGATCTTGAGCATCAGGCGCGGGCTGCCGCCCGGCGTTTCGCGGGTGGACTTGATGGTGTAGTAGCCGCTGCGCGGATCGAAGCGGCAATCGTAGGCGTCCTTGGGGCGCATCTGCACGACGGGTGGCGCATCCGGGCCGTCGTTGATGACGAGGATGGCGCCGTCGGGACCGAACGGCCAGCCGCTGGCGATGAAGCTCGCTTCGCCGCCTTCGCCGCCGATCAGCGCCAGGCGCTGGTTGGGGTAGATCGGGCAGACCGGGTGCCAGATCGCGCTGTCGCGCGAGACGCTGACGTTGTAGAGGATTTTTTCGTCCGGCGCCGGCAGGTACACGGCGTGCCCGAACTTGACTTCGATCTCGCCCGGCGCCAGCGACGACGTGCCGATCACGTCGTAGCGCACCTGGTCGCCGCCCAGCAGGTCACCGAAGTCTTTCTGGTGCAGCGCCGTCAGCGTCTGCGCCAGGTCGCGCGCGCGGGCGCCCCGGGTCAGGTGGTAGTCGTCGTCGACTTCTTCCTGCGGCAGCATCAGCGTGACGTGCGAGAAGCAGCGCGTGGCGGCGCGGCCCTTGTGCTCACGCGGGCTGCGTTCCAGCAGGTCGCGCAGCAGCGGGCGGCGCGAGAACAGCGCCAGGCCGGGCGCCTGCCAGATCGCCTCGGCGTTGAAGACGTCGGGAATGCGGCCCAGGACTTGGTGTTGTACATAGATCGGCATGATTCATTCTCCTTCTGATGATTGCGCGCTGATGGCACTAAACGCTAGCAGGGGGCAGAGGAAAAACAGCAGGTGGCTGCCGCCGGCCGAGAGAAAGCTCATGGGCTGGCCCATGATGGGGAAGATGGCCAGGTTGGTTCCCCACGATAGCAGGAAGTGGCCCAGCACGAAGGCGCCGCCGCCGCACAATGCGAAGTAGCGGAAGCGGCCGGACCAGGCATGGCGGAAGTCGCGCGCCGAGGTGCCGGCCTGGTAGGCGCGTGCGGCGGTGAGGGCGATACCGGCCAGGAAGGCGGCTTGCACGGTCCATAGCAGCAGGCCGCCGATCAAGCCGTGACGATTGAGGAAGAACGAGGCGGCGAAATCGTCCTGCACGGCGGGGATCTGCACCGCGCCGCCGGCCGCCATGCCGAGCGAGCGCAGGCCGAGCCAGTGGTCGGCGCCCAGCCAGCCGCCGTCGGCGATGGCGCGGGCGCCCAGCAGCAGTTGTTGGCCGGTGTGTGGATGCTCAGCGGGATTGAGCCAGACCAGGAAGCGGTCGGCGTAGAAGCCCCAGCGTATCAGGTCGTCGGTGCCGGTGCAGCGCAGGTAGACGATGGCGCCGGCGGCCGTCAGCGCCATCGCGACCAGCGCGCTAGCAAGCTTGCGGTTGCGCGCGGCGAGGGCGTAGGCGAAGGCCATGATGCTGCTCCAGATGAGCAGCAGGATCAGCGGTGAAAAGTCGTCGACCTGCACCAGCGATAGGCCCAGCAAGGCAAGGAACAGCAGCGCGGGGGCGATCAGTTGCAGCCAGCGGGCGCCATGTTCGGACAGCGTGTGCGGGCCGGCGTGCCAATTGAAGCGCAGCGCCAGGCAGTGGGCGGTGAGGGCGGTTAGGGCAAGCTTGGCCAGTTCCACCGGCTGCAGGTCGAAGACGCCTTGCTCGTCGCCCCACAGTACTTGCGCGGCCAGCGCGGCCAATGCCACGGCGGCGAACAGCGCGAGCAGCCATTCGATACTGCGTTGCTGGAGGTGGGCGCCGCGCGCGGCCTGGTGTTGTGCCCACAGGCGCAGCAGGCCGCCAAGGCCGGCGCCTATAGCCAGCATGGCGGCGCTTTTTTGGTAATAGCGCAGCCAGGAGGATTCGGGGGCGCCCAGGCCCAGCTCCAATTGCGACAGCAGGCCGGCGGCCAGCAGCACCACGCCGGCGGCGGTCATCAGCGTGAGGCGGCCGGGCAGCGCGAGCCACAGCACCAGCGCGCAGGCGGCCAACGCCATCGAACACGCGGCGCTTGGCGCATAGCCCGCCCGCTGCGATATCAATGCGACGACGCCGCAAACCAGTACACCGCCGGCTGCCAGCACCATGCTCACGTCCCCAAAGCCGCCGACGCGCGCAGCGCGGCCAGCGCCGTCAGCGCCGCTCAAGTCGCCAGCGCTGCTCAAGTCACCAGCGCCGCTCATGCCGCCTACGCGGCCAACGCTGCTTTTGCCGGCTGCGGCGCTTACGCGGCCAGTGCGGCTGGCGACGCGGCCATCGCCGCCGAGGTTACCTCCGGCGCCACGGGACCGGCCGGCGCTGCGTGGCTGGCGCGCCGTCAGCGCGAGGGCCACCGCCATGCATGCGAGGCTTATCGCGATGCCGGCCCAGATGGCGCCGGACTGTCCACCGCTCCACAGCGCGCGCTGCTGCCATTGCCAGCTCACGTGCTCGGGCAGTTTCAGGTCCGGTGCGCTGAACAGGCTGACGTGGCGGTTCGGGTGCAGCGTGAGCTGGCCGCCATCCGTCTCCAGCTGGAAGCGCGTATGGCCGACCACAATCGCCTTTACGCCGGCCAGCGACGCCTCCTGTTTGCGCAAGTCGATCTGCGAACCAGCGCCGTGCACCAATACAGCCGCACGGTCGCCGTCCGGATTGCCGGCCGTGAGCTGCAGGCCGCCGTTGCCGCGTGCGATGAGCGCCGCGCCGGGTGTCACCTGCGCCAGGCCGAGCCGATTGTCGCAATGCAGATTGCCGCCGAAGGACAGTGGACGCGATATCGTCAGCACTCCAGGCATGGCGCGGTTCCACAACGACAGTACCTTGGACGCCAGATGCGATTCGGGGCAGTTGGCCTGCTGATGGCCATCGCGATACAGCACCGCGCCGTCGTAGCGCCATTCATGGCCGTCTCGCGCGAAGGCGATGCTGCCGGAATCGGCTGCGCGCACATCGAACAGTGCGCCGTCGATCTGGAAGCGTTGGCCGCCTGCCAGCGGCGTGCTGCCCAATCGTTGATCGCCGCCGTCGCGCAACAGGACCACTTGCCGGGTCGCGCTCAGGTTACGAACCGTCCAGCCATCCTGCGCATCGCGGCGCAGGGACAGGTGATCGCGATCGGCCTGCGGCGCCGCCAATTCGTGCCGCCCCAGCGCGACGGCTTCACCCGGCGCCAGCTTGACGGTGATGGTGGCCGGCAGCCAGGCCGCCGGAGCGCGCAACAGGGCCTGCGCCTGCAAGCCGCACAACGCGGCCAGCAAGGCCAATGTGGCGGCGACGGCGCAATTGGCCGCTGCGGCGCGGGCAATGGCCGCGAGAATGTCGCCGAGGCGAGGCCGGTCGAACGCGCGTCGGCGCGCAGCCGGCTTCGTGGAAGACGTAAGACGCAGAGAGATCGCCATCATGCCCCCTGGATGGTGCGCCAGCTGTTATTGGCTGTCGGCCGGTTCATGCCGTGGACTGGATCGGCGGCGTCGAGAACACCGCGAGCCGGCTTGACGCCCTCGATCGCGTGCAGCATGCGGCTGATCTGGATCGCGTGGCGCGGACGCTGCGCCGGATCCAGATGCAGCAGCGCGCGCAGCAGCTCAAGCGCGGCATCGCGGGCCGGCGCCGGAATCTCGGCGGCGAAGCGCGCCTCCTCCTCCACATGCAGCGCCGCCGGAATCGCGCCACCGTGCATGCGCCGCAGCAGATCGGCGCCCGCTGTGTGATGCTCGCGATAGGCCTGCCCGCAGTCGCTGCAAAAGCGCAGCGGCAGCCCGCCTGTGACGAGGAAGTAGAACATGGCACCCAGCGAAAAATAGTCGCTGCGCTGGCCGGTGGCGTAGCCGCCGCCGTCGGCGGGGAAGAACTGTTCCGGCGCCTGCCAGTTGGCGGTGCCGGCATACGAGTGAACTTGAAGGCTGCCCAACAGGCGGTTGGTGCCGAAATCGGCCAGCTTGACGGTGGTCAGGTCCCGGTCCAGCAGCACGTTGGCCGGTTTCAGGTCCAGGTAACGCCAGCCGTATTGATGCACCTTAGCCAGCGCCTGGTTGATCTGGGCGATCCAATGCAGGATGCGCGGCAGCGCAAGCGCCTGGCCGCGTCCCTTCAGCGCGATCATGTGTTTGCCCAGGTCCGTGGCCATCAGCTCCAGCGCCAGCACCGGCAGGCCCTCGTGCCAGCCGCTGTCGAGCAGGCGCACGATGTGGCGCTCGTCCCACGGCTCCAGCGACTGCAGGAAGCCGATTTCATTGTTTGCGCTGGCGATCCAGCGCTCGCGCTGGGCGGGCAGGGCGCGCGCCATCTGCTCGCGGTTGATCAGTTTGAGGGCGACGTCGCGCGTGGCCGGCGGCCCGCTGGCGCGCCAGATGATGCCGTAGGCGGATCCTCCGATCTGCTCGCGCAGCCGGTAGTGGCCCAGTTCCAAAGCGATGATTGCGTCTGCTGTCGTCATGATTTCCCCTCGGCCCGCGCCGTTACGCAGGGCTAGCGGAGGGAAGACGAAAAAAAAGCCCCTTGCGGGGCTTTGGGCGTGGGACGCTTAACGTTCCCAGCGATCGTAGTGACGATGGTGGTGTTCCCAGCGCTCTTCGCGATATTCGCGGTAGTAAGGGCGGGCCGGTTCCACATACACCACGCGTGGAGGCGGAGCGTAGTAGCGTGGCGGCGGAGCGTAATACACCGGTGCCGGTTCGTAGTACACCGGAGCGGGCTGGGTGTACACACGGGTCTCGACGTAGCGGTCGCCGCGGCCGTAGTAGCGGTCATTGGTGCTGATGCTGTTGCCGACCGCCGCGCCAACCAGGCCGCCGACGATGGCGCCATCGCGTCCACCGGCGTTGTGGCCGATGGCCGCACCGACCACCGCACCGGCTACCGTGTTGAAATCACGGTCGCCTGCGTAGGCCGACGACGATACTGCTGCTGCGGCCAGTAACGCTACACCCATAAATTTTTTGTTCAACATGGTATTTCCCCTTGCGGTGGCCCGGATCGGAATGATACGTCGGCCAGTGACTCCACTATAAAGCCCGCGAAAAAATACGCCACGTCTTATACACATGCTTACAAACCGGCCGATCCGGTAATGGCTTGTAACAATTGACGCCGGCCCCCACCTAGCCCCGGAGCGCCTCCCATTCGGGCCGCAGCAGGCTGAAAACCTGTACATCCTGATACCGCCCGTTGATAAAAAAGCTCTGGCGCAGCGTCCCTTCGGCGCTGAAGCCGCATTTTTGCGCGACGCGGATGGAGGCCACGTTTTCCGGCGCCGACAGCAGTTCCAGCCGGTGGAACTGGTGGACCTTGAACAGGTAATCGACCAGCATGCGGCACGCCTCAGTCACGTAGCCGTGCCCGGACAGCTTGCTGTCGAACAGGCGGTAGCCGATTTCGCGCGTGACCGGCGTGCGGCTTTTGAAGTGGGTGATCACGCCGACGATGTGGTGCAGGCCGTCCTCGATCACAAACAGCTCGCTGTCGTCCGAAACGAAACCGTTCTGCATGAACTCCTTTCGCATCGTCTCCGGCGACTTGAAATGGCTGGAGAAGTAGTCGCCGCGCGAGGGCAGGTCGTTGACCAGCGCGATGAAGGTGTTCAAATCGGTGGTCAGCAGGTGGCGCACGGTGCAGAGTGAACCCTTGAGCATAGGCGGCGCTTTCGTCGGAGGTGAAGGTTCATGGTAGTGCAAGCGCCATAACAAATCAACATTGATGACAAGAACTCCATGATGGGTTATCGTTTAGATCGTTCTTTGCTATTTACTCCCCATCGATAGGAAACGCATGAAATCCATGTTCAAGTCCCCGTTGTCCCTGACCGTCCTTGCCAGCGCCTTGTTGAGCGCCGGCGCCATTGCCGCCCCGGCCAACGATCCGGCCACGCTGACCCAGATCCGCGATAGCGCGATGAAGGATGACTGGGCCTACGAGCGCCTGGCCGACCTGACCGATCTGGTTGGCCCGCGCCTGTCCGGTTCTCCCGGCGCGGCGGCGGCGGTGGAGCAGGTGGCGGCCGCCATGCGCAAGCTGGGCGCCAAGGTCACGCTGCAGCC
The DNA here is from genome assembly GCF_040362985.1 of Duganella caerulea. Taxonomy (NCBI): domain Bacteria; kingdom Pseudomonadati; phylum Pseudomonadota; class Betaproteobacteria; order Burkholderiales; family Oxalobacteraceae; genus Duganella; species Duganella caerulea. The sequence goes on from NZ_BPWJ01000006.1 coordinate 74,501, forward strand.
GGTCAAGGTGCCGCATTGGGTGCGCGGCGTGGAGACGGCGGAACTGGTCGACTACAACGGCCGTCCGGCCGGCATCACCCAGAAGATCGTGCTGACTGCGCTGGGCGGTTCGGGCGCCACGCCCGCCGCCGGCCTGACCGCGCCGGTGCTGGTGGTGCGCAGCCTGGCGGAGCTGAAAGCCAAGGCGGCCCAGGTGAAAGGCAGCATCGTGCTGGTGGACGTGGCCTTCGACCAGGAACTGGCCGATCGCGGCCACGCCGGCGCGGCCTACGGTCCTGGCGCGGGCTTCCGCTATATCGGTCCGAAGATGGCGGCGGAGATGGGCGCGGCGGCGGCGCTGGTGCGCTCGGTCGGCGGCGCCAACTTCCGCATCCCGCACACCGGCGTGACCGGCCTGGTTGATGGCGCGCGTATCCCGGCCGCCGCCATCACCACCGAGGACGTGCTGCTGCTGGATCGCCTACTGGCGCGCGGCCCGGTCAAGATGCACCTGACCTTGACCCCGCAAATGCTGCCGGAAGCCGACAGCTTCAACGTCATCGCCGACTGGCCTGGTACCGACAAGGCCGATGAAGTGGTGGTGGTCTCCGGCCACCTCGACTCGTGGGACCTGGCCACCGGCGCCAACGACGACGGCACCGGCGTGGCCGGCGCGATGGGCGTGATCGAGACGCTGAAAAAGCTGGACCTGCATCCGCGCCGCACCATCCGCATGATCGCGTGGATGAACGAGGAAAACGGCACCCACGGCGGCAAGACCTACTTCGAGGCGAACAAGGACAAGCTGGATAAACACTTCGCCGCCATCGAATCGGACAGCGGCGGTGGCCGTCCGTTTGGCTTCATCGGCAGCGTGACGCCGCCGATGGTGAAGTACTTCGCGCCGTTGAAGGAGGCGCTGGCGCCGATCGGCGCGGGCCAGTTCGAACGCCGCGATATCACCGGCCCGACCGATACCGGTCCGATGGAGCGCGCGGGCGTGCCGGTGTTCGAGCCGATGGTCGATTCGTCGGCCTACTTCAATTACCATCACACGCCGGCCGATACGCTGGACAAGGTCAACCCGCTGGAACTGAAGCGCCATGTCGCGGTGATGACGTCGCTGAGCTGGTTCCTGGCGAACATGGAGCAGCCGATCGGCCGCACCGCGCACCAGGACAGCGACGACTGATCAGGCCGGCGCGCAGCGCATCCGTGCGCGGCGCGCCGGAGCCTTCGTGATAGGCTGCTGACTTATCGAGGAGAGCATCATGGACAAGATTCACTACAAGGGCTGGGATATCGTGCCGACCGCGCTGCAGACCACCGACCGCCGCTGGTCCGCCAGCTGCGACATCGAGCGCGCCAGCGTGGGCGGGGTGGAGGTGTTCGAAGGTGCCACCATGCAGTTCGTGCGCGACACCGAGGACGAGGCGATCGCCGCCGCCTGCGACGAGGCGATCCGCCAGATCGACAATATCATCGCCAACCCGCTGGTGCGGCTGGCCTGAGGTGACGCTCACGGCACAAAGATGACCTTAGCCGCCAGCCCCAGCAGGAATATCATGATGGTGCATTGGGCACCGAAGAGCCAACGGGTGACGTAGCGGAGTTCTGTTCGCAGCTCTTTCAGCACCTCGTCTTGCTGGTCCAGGCCTCGTTCGATCTGATCGAAGCGTGCGTCGACCTGCGTGAAGCGCTGATTCGTCAGCTGAAATTGCCGGTCCATATCTTCCCGCAGACTTGCGATCTGGCTTGCCTGCCTATCCAGCCTGCTTAATATGACATCGGTCTCCACTTTTGGCGCCATCCTTCCAGCCGATGAGATGTTAGACCGGCTTCGGCTAAACTAGTTCAATCCCGGCGGCCTGATTGCCGTCCTCCGGCGAATTTGCTAGTATGCAAGTCCGATGAAATCACGCCGCTATCCCGAACAAATCGCCTTGTTGCCGTACATCGGCAAATGGACCTTCATCGCAGGCCTGATCGCACTGCTGAGCGGCACGGCCTCGGCCTTCTTCCTGTTCGCGCTCGACCGCGCCACCGGCTGGCGCGAAGCCCACCGCTGGATCATCTGGCTGCTGCCGCTGGCCGGCTTCGTGGTCGGCTGGGTGTACCTGAAACTGGGCAGCAGCGTCGAAGCCGGCAACAACCTGCTGATCGACGAAATCCACGACCCCAAGAAAGTCGTCCCGCTGCGCATGGCGCCGCTGGTATTGATCGGCACCGTGATCTCGCACCTGTTCGGCGCCTCGGTCGGCCGCGAAGGCACGGCCGTGCAGATGGGCGGCACCCTGGCCGACCAGCTCACCCACGTGTTCCGCATGCGCCACGCCGAACGCCGCATCCTGCTCATGGCCGGCATCAGCGCCGGTTTCGCCTCGGTGTTCGGCACACCGCTGGCCGGCGCCATCTTCGGACTGGAAGTGCTGGCCATCGGCCGCCTGCGCTACGACGCCATCTTCCCCTGCATGGTGGCGGCCATCGCCGCCGACCAGGTGGGCATGGCCTGGGGCGTGCATCACACCCATTATGCGATCAGCGGCGTGGTGGCGATCGGCTTCTGGAGCATGGCCGCCGTGCTGGCCGCCGGCATCGTGTTCGGACTGACCGGCATGCTGTTCGCGAAGTCCACACACGCCGCATCGGCCTTTATGAAGCGCCATGTGGCATATGCGCCGCTGCGTCCCCTGATCGGCGGCGCGCTGGTGGCGGTGGCGGTGTGGGTAATCGGCACGCGCTACATCGGTCTTGGCATCCCTGTGATTATCGAAGCGTTCCAGCAGCCGCTGGCGCCGACGGATTTCATCGGCAAGTTCCTGTTCACGGTTGGCTCGCTGGGCAGCGGCTTCAAAGGCGGGGAGGTCACGCCGCTGTTCTACATCGGCGCGACGCTGGGCAACGCGCTGGCGCCGCTGCTGCACCTGCCGTTCGCCATGCTGGCGGGGCTGGGCTTCGTCGCCGTGTTCGCGGGGGCGGCCAACACGCCGCTGGCATCCACCATCATGGCGATCGAATTATTCGGGCCGGAGATCGGGCCTTACGCCGCGTTGGCGTGCGTGGTGGCTTATCTGTTCTCCGGCCACGCCGGCATCTACCGCGCTCAGAAAGTCGGCATGCTCAAGCACCGCTTGCCGCCGGTGGCGCGCGACCGCAAGCCGCCGGCTTAAAGCTTACTGCTGCTCCCGCACCGCCGGCGCCGGATGCCAGTTCTCTTTCGGGATCACGTGTGGCGTGGCCGGCTCCTGCGTGAAATGCGGTGACGTGATCTGCACACCGAACTCGTTGAACACATCGACGATGTACTGGTGCAGCTGATTCAACACCTCTGCGCGGCGGCGCGGCGTCTCCACGGTGGCATAGGCCACCAGGCGGTACTCCACGTAGAAGTCCGACAGCCCGATCTGCATCACGTAGGGCTTGGGCGTGGCGGCGATGTCCTCCGTCCTGGCGGCCGCCAGCTCCAGCATCGCATGCACCTGGCGCCATGGCGTGTCGTAGCCGATGGTGACGGTGGTGTCGAGCACAAAGCCGGTGCCCGCATGCGCGCGCGAATAGTTCTTGGTGGTGTTGGACAGCACCCATGCGTTGGGCATGGTGATCTCCTCACCGAGGCCGGTGCGCAGCCGCGTTTCGAACATGCCCAATTCGACCACCGTGCCTTCCGACTCGCCGATGCGCACATACTCGCCTTTGCGCAGCGAGCGCGCGTACATCAGGATCAAACCGCTGGCGCCCTGGCCGACGATGCTCGACGCGCCGATCGACACCATCAACCCCACCAGCACCGACACGCCCTGGAAGGCGGCCGTATGCGCGCCGGGCAGGTAAGGGTAGGCCATCGCTAGCGCGAACAGCCAGATCACGACATTGAAGATGCGGCGCGTGGGCATGGCGGTGTCGCGATCGAGCCAGGCTATCTGCAGCTCGCCGCTTTCCACGCGCTGGAACACCGAGCCGGCGGTCAGCATCACCAGCCGCGCGATGGCGGCGATGACGGCCACCAGCACCAGGCCAGGCAGCGCATCGATGACGCCTTGCGCGATGCCGGCGATGATGTCGATCAGGTAGTCCTGCAGACGTTCGCCCCAGCTGCGCGAGTAGGGGATTTTGCCCATCACGAAGGCCAGCCACAGATAGGTCGCCATCAGGCGCAGGCCCCAGATCAGCAGGTTCACCAGCTGACGCATGAAGGCCACGTAGTGTTCGGCGTCGAGGACGCGCACGTTCTTGAGGCGCACCTGGCCGAGGCGGCGGCTGATGGCCTGGGTCGAGCGCTTGCCCACCCAGCGGTGCATCAGCCGCAGGCCATGCAGTATCAGGCCGTATGCCAGCGTGGCAGCCGCGCAAAGGGCCGCCGCGATCAGCAGGTAGCGCGGGCTGGCTTGTTCGCGGCGCTCCAGCAGGGCCTTGCCGAGTATCGCCGCGCTTTCGGCGGCGACGCTGTCGGTGGTGTCGCCGGCCAGCGGATTGATGTCGGCGGGCGTGACCAGGAACAGCAGCGCGCCGTCCAGCATCACCTGCGTGCCTTCGGCGATTGTCCGGGTGCCGGGCAACTGCGGACCGTTGCGGGCCAGCGTCGCCTCCAGCCGTTTGCGCGCGCCATCGGCCCGTTCCTCCGGCGGATAGCCGGTCAGCACGGAGCGGAACACGAAGATGGTGCGGTTGGCGAATACCAGTTTGGCTTGCGTGGGTACGGCGGCGGGCGCAGGGGCTTGTGGGCTGGGCAGGGTGTCGGCGGCGGTTGCGAAGCAGTGGAGCATCATCAACAGCGATGCGAAGAGCAGTCGGCGCAGAACGGTCATGGCTATCCTTGTGACGTAGATGTTGGCAATGATGCCATGTTATTGGATTGGATAGTTGCCGGTATGGCAGTTATGCCGGGTTCGTGGCATAATCACGGGCTCCGTCGCTCCGATGGTGAAATTGGTAGACACTGGAGACTTAAAACAATATGGGTCTGAGCCAAATACCTGTTTTATGTCATGCTAAGTCATTGATTTTACTGGTATTTTCTTGGCGCAAGCACTTTCGACTTACCCCCTCACCCCACACTTTCCCCACATAATCTATGCCTTTTCACACCGCCAGCTTAAACGCAGCAGAGTGAAACTGACCTTTTTCACCCCGTGATTTTGAGGTGTGGCGACGGTACAGTACACGTCAATAGCCGCTTGGGCCCTGATTCTATATAAACAGCAGCAAAGCCCGTCTGCCTTAACACATTAGCCGCTTAACGCCAGCCGTTGGCTGCTTGCAAATTTGTACATATCATTGCTGTCAGTTATGCTGTTCGTGTTATCAATCTTAAGCGCACCGGCATGCTGAAAAAGTTCGAATACAACAATACCAATACCCAGCGAGACGAACTGCTGGTATACGCATTTCACCCAGACGTACTCACCGCGCCTACCAAGGAACTGAGAGAGCTGAAGGCGTCCATCCTGCGATACTATCCACGGACTGAGCACGAAGGTATCGTCAGGCCATTTACGGCGAACACCGACTACTACCTGCAATGGCGTGAAGCCCATGACCATGTTGACGAAATACTGGCGAAGCGTTGGTCAAAGCTGAAATTTGGTTGGACAACGGGCCTAGCTGCTGCGACCCTGGCAGTGCTAATTTGGACCTTGATTGACACAATGGTGCACCGAGCCCCGCCGGCGGCAGCAGCGCCTGCCGCACCTACAGCACCATCGGCGCCTGCTAACGCCCACCCGGCGGCATCAGTCCCAGCATCTGCCAGCAAGTCTGCGAAGTGACTGCAAGGCATAAATCTGCTACCAATCCATATAAACATCATTGCTAGACAACGTACTGACAGCAATCTCGCTGCCGGCACGGAGACTAGCAATGACCAATAACACCACAATGAACACCAACAATGCTGAGCTGACTGCAAAACAGCGATTTATCCTCGGCTACGTACAGCTTGTAGAGGAGACCGGCTGCCAGCTCACTGACTGCTACGGCGACAGCCTGAGAATTGACCAGTGCTATTCAGCGGAGTACGACGATTCGCCGGTGCTCTATCTAGCTGCGCAGCTAAACGAGCCGTGGTCGCCGCAACTGAAAAACGTGGCCGTCCAGTCGCTGCTGGCTGGTACGAGCACGGAGCAGTTTGGCGAGTACTCGCTACTCCACCTCGCAGAACAACTCGAACCGCAGCATTTTTCTGCAAATCGTGCACTGCGCGGGCGTATTGCAGCTGCAGTGCGCGATACTCCCGCGCAGTATGCGGAGGAGTGGATGCAGCCCTGGTTTAATGTGTAACGGCTCCCAATCAAGTGCCCTCCAGTTGAGGGCATTTTTCTTTGCCTCCAATCCAGCGACCATCGGCGGCACACGTCAACTCGTCGGCAGCACAACTACCTCGCAGTGAACCTGGCTGAATGTCGGAGTGTCTGCAGCTGCAGGTGCACGATGGACGGCTAACCCTCGATGGCGGGGTGGCGTATAAATTTGCAGCCAAATCTATATAAGCACGTGAGCTATACGAGGGAGCGGTGGCACTGATGCTGCTGCAAAAACACGGAGTATCGCCATGCTGCAGAACATCACCACCGACGCTAAAATCTTTGAGCTTGAGTACCGGTTCCCACAGTTTAAGTGCGTAGAAAATCCCGGCCGCTACGTTGTAGGGACATTCACCCATCACGCCGGCGTAGTCGCGCTAGTCGAAGACCCCCTAGTCGCTGCGAGCGCAGACGTACTGCGAGCGATATACGCTGAAATTGTAGAACGTAGACTCTCACTCGACAATTTGACCGTTATGGCGCCTGACATTCGTGGGCGGCTAGAGCTGTCGTACTACACGTCGCGTCTCGAGCGCAGTCAGCTCCAATAACAGATTGCCCGCAGCTCACCCTGCGGGCAATTTTCACATCAGCCATCAATCCAGCCCTCCCTCGCGACAACCGCCGAACCTCTGCACATTCAGCCAGGGTAACTCCGCTTGGCCCCACCGCCGGCCAGTAATACCCACACGAATCGTAGGCCTTTATATAAACACCCTGACTATACGGTCTGTCAGCAATCTCGCTGACGACAACTACTACTAGGACCAATCACATGCATCTTTACGAAACCACCTACGTAAACGACGACTATAAATTCGTGGCCGCCGGGTTCATCGTTTTTTGCGTGAGCAGCGGTGTAATTTGGGGCTGCGGCAAGACGTATGCATCCGCACGTGCCGATGCGCGGGCGAGTATGCGCGATTCCGCAAATGGCCATGACAGTATCCTCCGCCAGTACGGGCCTGACGATTTGCGCTACGAGCCAGCGACTGCAGCTGCCATAGCCGCAGTAAGAGAGAGTGGAGCTGAGGCAATACAGGAAATTGACGACATTGGTCAGGGCGGCTGGGACACCCTCGAAAATATCAGAAAATTCGTGGACTAACCTCATAGGAAACTGTGCCAGCAACACTGAACATGTATGGACTGGTGCACCGCGCTGGAATCAGCACCGGCGTTGCAGTACACGCAGTTACCGATTCACCTTGGGCAGCAGTTATATAAGCAGCATCTTCGATTGCTGGCAGGAAACGGCTCTGTCAGCTAGAATTAATAGTTATTCCGGCCCTCGCGGCCGGATTTGTTGGCATAAAAGGACACAAAATGGGCGTAGTAGTAGCGATGGAACTTAGTAGGCAGGAACATTTGGAAACCCCTAAAACAGGCACGCAGCATATAAATTCGGCAGTACTAGGTTTGTGGATGCGCAGACTGCTAGACCTGCCGAAACGCACAACGAAATACGACCCGCCGCCAGAGGTGCGCGAGATTATTGAGCAGATGGCCAACTATTGCGGATTTGAACAGCTGCCGCGCAGTTTTGGCGAACTGGGCGTGGTGCGCCGTTTATACGATGCATTTTATGCGTTCGCGATTAAGGTTGAGAAAGCCGACCGCCGGACGTGGGCGCGGGACCTGCGCGAAAAACAGGCCGATATACGCGCTGAATTTGAGCGCGTTACACCTGAGCTGCTGCCCGCGCTGCAGATGTTCGAGACGGGTGAGCTGGTCCAGTTGAGGCGCTGGCTCACGGATAACAAAATAATGACGACGCTCGCGAACCGCGTCTGATTGCCATTGCCCGCACTTTGCCCTGCGGGCATTTTTTACACGTCTTCACATTCAGCCAGGTTCACTCCCGATAGCCCTCATGCATGAGGATAACCTGGCCAGCATTTAAAATTGCGCCCAACTTCATATAAACGCATGCACTACACGTAGTTCACAGGTCAACTACACAGGAAAACATGCGACAGGCAAAAATCAAATGGTTCAAGGCAGGCAGCGGGTCAATCTGTTTTGACGTCACAATCGACGGCGCGCGCTTGCTCGCAACTACGCACCCGATTACCGTGGCGGCAGCGCTGGTGGTGGCGGGGGTTGAGGTTCTCGAGCTTGCAGACGTCGAGACTAGTACACCGCGGACGCACAGCCTGGTGCTGCCCATGGAAAACGAGGACCTGGCCGATTTTAGTGCGTTCGCCGGCGAGGACCCAGTACTCGCTGCGCTGCTGGCGACGATGCACTCCGCTTACGGTCAGCTAGAGTACGCGCACACGTACAAAATCGCGCCGGCGCTTCCGCAGCTACTATTGCACTGGCACCTAGCAGCCATGCTGCTGCCCGACCGGTTGTACATTAACGTCCCGCCGGTTCCGCCGCCAGCGAATTTCGGCGAGTTTGTTCTCGAGCGAGCGCAATTTATCCACCACCCGCCAGCTACGCCGCTCTCGCCGGCGCGGGTAGCACTGCAATTACAGCTGCACGAGTCGTCAACAGCCACTAAAAACTGATTACAAACCCCGCCAAACCCCGCGCAGGCGGGGTTTTTCACGTCTGCGGCCGGTGCTCGGTGGCGGGCGTCTGGGCGTATAAAAAATATTCTTAAGAATGACTTAATTAGGGGTGTCGATACCCTCGATACCCCCGAATTGGGGGTACGTCGTGACTATACATAGTACGAGCAGCAAAACGCAGCTCGCAACTACCAACTCGGAGAGTCACATGAACTACAACACCACCACCGCAGCCCCCTCAGAAATCAGCTACAACGGACTCGAGAAATTCGCACGTCCCGCTACAAAGCAGCCTGCCATGCTGCGTAAAAATTTCAACATCTGCGCCTCATTCGTCTCGGTCGGTACGGACGTACCTCGGTACGAGTGCGAATTAGCGGATTTGCTGTACCTGCTCGCTCAAGACGATGGCCCGGACTACGTCCGGGTGACTACCGCCTCACCCGGAAGCGTCGTCACCGCGTACGACAGCCGCAGTCCTGCACTGTACCGCGCGCGCAGCAAGACCGGCGTAAAAATGGCTGTGCGAGCAATTGCAGCACAGCGTAGTGGTCTGCATGTCCTCCGGACTGGCGACGAGCTGACTGTCGAGCCAGACGGCCGGACTGTGCGTCGAATCGACTCCCCGTTCAACGAGTACCGTGCGAAAAAAGAGGCGGAGCGATTGGCCAACCGCGCACACCGCGAGGCGTATTACAACTCGTTTCTGCCGACAGCGCTTGCATCAAAAAAATGACTAAAACAACAACAACGCCGGAGACCACTAACATGAACACCAGCACCACCACAACGACCGACTACACCCAGCTCACAGGTGACGCACGCCGCGAGGCATTTCTCGCCCTAATCGCAGCCTCGCCAGCCGCCACCGAATTGATGTCCCGACTCACAAAACAGGCTGCGGACGTGATTGCAGCCAACCCGTGGCGAGGCCAGACTGGATACTGGGCGGACGCAATGATGTCAACGCTCTGCTGCCACTACCAGCTCGTAGCAGATGGACGCCTGACCGTCGAACAGGAGTTGCTGTGCGACGAAATTCTAGCGCCGCTGGACAGTGCTGTTATCAGTGCGCCGCGTGCGGCGAGCGAGAGCGGTATTGAGCTGCTGCGTACGCTGCTAATCGCTGGGACTATCGACGTACTCGCACTGGCAGCTGCACAGCAAGAGCTGGAACTGGCGTAACAACCACGGAGACCACGAACATGAACACCACCACCACACACACCTCGGCCGACTACAGAACCCTGCGCGGCGGCGCACGTAACGCTGCATTTTTAGAGCTGATAACAGCCTCGCCCGCCGCCTGTGACCTGATGGCCCGTCTCGCACGCCAGGTAGACGCTCTAATCGAGGCAAATCCATGGCGATACGAACGCCCGGCCGGCCAGCTACAGTGCAGCGACCGTGACGACCGCTACACCGCGTGGACAGACGCATGCTGCGACACGTTTTGGCTGTACAGAATCTGCGACTCGCTAACGTACGAGCAGAACGAAATTTGTCGTCAAATATTTCGCCGCAGCGCAAAACACAGCGCGTATCGGCCGGCGAGCGAACGCGGGAATCGGCTAATCGAGACTCTGCTGGTTGGAGGGACTATCGACGTACTGCGACTCGCAGCTGCACAGCAGGAACTAGAGCTGGCGTAACACCCCAATTTTTGGCGAGCCGCGGCCACCGACAGCGGCGCTTGAGGATAACTGGAGATTCACGTGATGGATGAGTGAGCGCCACGGGCTGGGCGCGATGACATAAATGCGGCTGTAAAAGAGCAAGAAAATGCCAACGTTTTCGCCCGCGTCCACAGTGGACCGCGACCTGTTCGAGTTGATGGTTCTCGACGCATCAAAATCGTCCACCCCGCGCTATATCTGCGACGTCTCAACGTCCGCCTCAAATTTCGACCGTTACTGCGATGAGGGCCGTGCACGCGCCGCTGCAAACGCCGCCATGCGCGGCGCCCGCTGGCATGCCGGCGACCAGAACACCCCCGGCCACGCACTGACCGTTGACGAACTGGGCCGTGTCGGTGAGGGGGCCATAGAGGAGCTGCTTGGAATTGACGTAGCCGCCGTTCTCACCGACGCCACCGACGCACGCCCAGACCGCACTGTCGCCGGCGTGCGTTTTGACGTCAAAACCGCAGACGTCCGCCCGGGAAATTCATTCGCGGTACCAGTGTGGCGCGTGGACGGCAGGGACTACGACGCGCTGCTGCTCGTGCAGCATGTGGAGCCTGGGCTGGCGAGGGTGTGGTGCTGTAAAAGCGAGGCCGCCGGAGCGGCGTGGACCAAGCGGCCGGGCGTACGCGGTAAGGGCGACTTTTACCGCATTGAGTGCCCGACGCCAGCGGCCATGTGAACTTGGCTGAGTGTGGCGAAGGACAAAGCCGCAGCCATCGAGCTGCGGCACTCGCTACACGAGGTATGAAAACCTCTGCCCGCTCCCGCTCCCATACCGTCCGCGCCAAGTTCGCCGCCGCCCGCCGTTCCGCCACGGTCCTCACCGCCGGCGCCGTCCCAATTCTGCTCGCAATCGCAGAGTCGCTGCGCGACCAGTTGCCAGCAATCTCGACGATGCTAACCGGCTGGCCGATGGTCGGGCTATCAGTTGTCGTCAGCACGTTGATTGCATTCCTGCGTGTGCGCAGTGTGCGCAGTGTGGAGCACGACGGTGGTAGTGGTGCCGGCGATGGCGATGGCGATGGCGATGGCGATGGCGCCGCCGGAGGTGCGTAATGGGGGTTAATTATCGTGCGCTGGCGCTGTCAGCGATTGTCGTGCTCGCGTTCGTAGTGCAGCAGCTGCGTCTCGAGAGCGAGCGTGTGACATCCGCCGCGCGGCTGGACGCGATTCACCAGTACGAGTCGGCGACAGAGGCACTCCGCACCGACGCGGCACGCCGCGAGCAGTCAGCCAGGGGAGCTGTTGTAGCAGCGCAGTCGTTGGCGGCGGACGCACGTCAGCGTGTGAGCGTTATAAAAGCGCTGCCGATACCGCGAGACTGCCCCTCGGTGATTCAGTGGCTGGTGACTGAAGGCCCCGGACTCGAGTCGGACGACTGATATGCGCGCCACTATTGCCGCCCCCATCCTCCTCACGTACATGGCCATGGCATGCCTTTCAGGCTGCGCTACGCAGCCGCCACGCATGCTACCAGTGCCACAGCCATGCCCAGCCGCCGCCATCGACAAACGGCCAGCACGCCCCGTTTCGAGACTCTCGTCACTAGACGCGTCACAGCCCGATGCAGTCGCGCGGGCCTACGCATCGAGTGTCGTCGACTGGCGCTCGTACTCACGACAACTGGAAACGCTGCTAGACGCCTGTAAATGACTTCACAAACTACTGACAAAACTGCCATCGAATTAGCTCAGCTGCGCGCTGAGCTGCACGCGACGAACGCCAACATTGAGCGCATCGCGACAGCGCTTGAGCGCACACTCAGCGACCACGAAACCCGTCTGCGTACAGTCGAGGGCGACCGCCTGCGCGCGCAGGGCGTTATCCGGCTTGTAGCGTGGCTAGGTGCTCCGACCGTTGCAGCGGTCCTATTCCTGCTCGCAAAATCGGCGGGGCACTAACATGACCCGCACACTCGTTTTCACGCTGACACTGCCAGACGCCACGCCGAGCAACAACGTAATAAAACAACTGCACTACCGCGTCTACAAAAAACTCCGCGAGCAGTGGCGGGCGTGGGTGCTTGAGCAGCTTGGCGGCGTGTTGCCCGCTGTGCCGCTCGAACTATCGGACATGGAAATCGAGCGCCACAGCGCGGGCCTGCTCGACTGGGATAATGTTTACGGCGGGCTCAAACCCCTGCTCGATTGCCTCGTCTGCGCGAGCGACCGCAATCCGGACGGCCTAGGGCTTATCCGTGACGACAACCCCAAAAACATGCCATCGGCACCGGCGGTTACACAGCTGCCCGCAAAACGCGGCGCCGGCCGCACCGTTGTGCGCATCTATGACCTGAAAACGTCTTAAAAATGGTAACGAAAAAACCCGCTTCTCCTCGCTCTAAACGGGCCGCCGTCAGCACTGACCGACGGCTGCAGGCGCTCGAGCTGCGAAAAACGGGCATGTCGTTTCAGGCTATTGGCGACCGACTCGCAATCTCCAAAGAGGCGGCGTGGCAGCTGGTAGACGGTGCGCTAACCGACTATCGTGCCGTTGTACGCGAGGCGGCCGACGAGGTTCGCGAGCTAGAGCTGCTGCGTCTCGACGAGTTGACGCAGACGTTCCGAACGCTCGCGCTGACTGGCGACACTGCTGCCGCAACCACTTACCTGAAAACGATGGAGCGCAGGGCGAGACTGCTAGGCCTCGATGCAGCCGCTCGTACCGAGCTGACGGGCCGCGACGGCGGGCCATTGCAATCAGTGTCAGCGACTGCGAACGTCAACCTGTCGGCACTCTCGCTCGAGCAGCTACTGCAACTTGACTCGCTGATGAATGCAGCGCAAACACCGGGGTCTGGGGACGGCAAGTAATTTCTGTTTATATAGAGTAGAATCGTCGGCCGAATTGCTGAAAATCAACAAAATCTTGTCAACATTACTCTACGTACTAACGCCCGCCGAATATGCTGCTGTAGCCGAATTTGGCTGCACGACGGAAATTGCTCGCATGTTTTACGTCGTGCGCGCCTCGACAAAATTCACTGTATTGAAAACTGGGCCACAGAGTTGGCAGCTGGACGTGACGCACGCCGAGGATGGAGACGCGCTGGGGGCGCCTGCAGTTATTGATGGTGACGTGCATGCCGCTCTGGCCGCCCTGACGGTCACCCTGGCGATGTGGGTCAAAGTAGCATGAGGCCGTGGTGTGAGCCTTCAGGCGCAATTGCGGATGACGACGAAGTTTTGGCTAAGCTTATTGCTGAGCTTCGCCTTAAGCGTCAGTCTTTAACTAACCTCAACCTTGCCGAGGGCCAACTGGATTACGGTAGATTTAGGGTCTATATTTCCAGCCTGAGGGAGGACGGTTGGTGCCTTCGGGTAACTGATACCGACGGCATCTGCCGGCACGTGCACAGCCCCGACTTGAGCGAGCTTTTACACTCTGCTAAATCGTATTCAAAAGCGAAGTAAGACCCTATACGGTGGATGCAACGTCCACCAAAATCCCAGTTATTAGAAATAGCGCAGCGGCTCCCGTCAGCTCTCGAAATCGAACGAGAGCTGTGCCGACGCTCGCTGTACCAATTTGCGATTCGCGCATGGCACGTCCTCGAGCCGGTTCAGCCGTTCAGGGACAATTGGCACATCCACGCGATTTGCGACCATCTGCAGGCAGTGTCCGACGGCCGAATCAAACGACTGCTAATCAATATTCCGCCGCGCCACATGAAAACCGCGCTGGTGAGCGTTATCTGGCCAGTATGGGACTGGCTCAGCAAGCCCTCACGTCGATTCCTGTCTTGTTCATATAAACAAGGGCTATCTATTCGCGATGCGCTAGCATCCCGCCGCCTCATACAGTCTCCGTGGTTCCAAGCCAGGTTCTCTGATGTGTTTTCGCTCACACGCGACCAAAATCAAAAGCAGCGATACACGAACAACCATACCGGATACCGTCTCAGCGTGTCATCAGTGGCAGGTGCCGTAGGCGAAGGCGGGGACATATTGAGCGCTGATGACCCGATGGACTCCAACGAAATGCGGTCCGCAGCGTATCTTGAATCCTTCAATATCTGGTGGGATGAGGTGTGGAGCACGCGTCTCAATAATCCTAATGACGGCGCGATGGTCTTAACAATGCAGCGACTATCGGAGGCAGATGTGTGCGCGCGTATGCTGAAGCGTGGGGGCTGGGTGCACCTTATGCTGCCTGCGGAGTACGAGCCAGCACGACGTTGTTCCACGGTTCTGGGTTTTAGGGACCCACGCACAGAGGATGGCGAGCTTCTCTGGAAAAATCACTTCGGTCACGAGGCCTTGTTAGAGCTAAAGCTGTCCGTGGGGTCGTACGCAGCTGCGGGGCAGTTGCAGCAACGTCCAGCTCCGCGTGGCGGCGGCATCATTAAACGCAACCACTGGCGGCTCATCAAGCGGAGGGACCTGCCGTCATTTTTCCATTTCATTATCTCGTGGGACACTGCCGCCACTGACAATGAGAACAACGACCCAACGGGGTGTACAGTCTGGGGCCTATCTTCAGTGCCAGGAAAAGCGGGCCTGTTCAAACTCGGCCAATTGGAGGAGTGGCTTACAGTACCCGAATTAGAGAAACGCATTCCTGACTACGGCCGCAACTGGCAGACCGGCGCTGAGCACCTTATCGAAGCGGCTGGTCCTAGCGGGCTAGCGCTGCTACAACTCCTGAAAACTAAATATCCAGCTCTGACGCTGACGCCGGCAGACCCGCGCAATCTGGCAAAAAACATACACGTCCCGTCGCGCACGCTCGACGCCGTGAAAACCGCACTTGGCGGTAGTAAGGAGGACCGCGCCACATTAGCGTCTGTGCGCATTGAGAACGGACTGGTGTGGCTAATAGAGGATGACCCGGATACACCCGGCTTTCTGGATAAAGCGGACGCGTTCCCGAAGTGCAAACCGCGTGACGTCGTTGACAGCGCTATCCAGGCCATTTTGTACGCGACGGCTCGCTACACGTTCGAGAGCAACAGCTGGGAGTACATCAGCTCGAGCACCACATCAACCGACAGCGACAGCGACGACGACCAATGGCATTGAACTTAAAACCCTTTTTGGCAGCATTTTCTGCAGCAAAGCGGACGCCGACCGCGAAGGAAATGACTGGCGACATAGCTCCGCCCGCGCCGCCTCTTTTTGAGACTCAGGCGACGGGAGAGGTTCGTCGCGTTACGTCGACCGCCACCGCTGTCACATACACGCCTGACGCCGCGCTAAAGGCGCTAAAGGGGGCACAGTCTGGTCAAAACCTAACCGGGCTAGTGGACATGGGCATGGCTGTTTTACGCCGCAGTCCGAAATTGCGGTCGTTGATGGCGACGCGTGTGATGTCGATTACGAGCCTGCCACGGCTTGTGGAGAGCGCAGGGACGAGCCGACAGGACAAAAAAGCGCTTGCAGCCTGTCAGGCGCTGGCACAGACACCACACTTCAAAAATCTAGTGCGGCATCTCGCATGGGCCTCCTATTTCGGGTGGCAAGGCGCGCAAGTGCGTTTTGGGAGCGGTACAGAATTTTGGCCTGTTGAAAATATCGGGTTAATGCCGCCGTCGTGGTTCGCCTTCGATGCTGCTGACGGTAGCCCTCTGTTGCTACCTGCTGTCGCAGGCGAAAAGCCGACGCCACTAGCGCCGTACGGAAAATTTATCTTTCACACGCCATCACTGCTACCAGGGCAACCCCACTTAAACGGCCTCGCATACACCGCAGTTTTCTACGCGTGCCTGCTCGATGTAATTCAAGGCCGCGGCTCGTTGTTTGTCGAGCTGTTTGCGATGCCATTGCGCCTTGGTAAATTCCCCCGTGGCGCTGGGCCTGAACACCAAAAAAATCTGTCGGTAATGCGTCAAGCGCTCGAGCACATTGGCGCTGACGCTTGGGCCATTATCCCCGAGGAAATGCAAATTGAATTTTTAAAAGACAGCACCGTTCAGGGCTCAATCGAGACCTACGAACGTTGGTCTCGATATTTCGACGAGCTGCTCACACAACTGATTCTCGGCGGCTCACTGACCAGCGGTACGAGCAACACCGGTAGCGGCGGCTCGCAGGCGCTCGGCGTAGTGCACAACGAATTGCGCGCAGATATCATGCGCGCAGACGCGAGCGACATCGCTGACACTATCGTTCGCGATTTGTTCACGCCATTTGTGCAGTTCAATTTCGCCGGCGCGGTCGTGCCGTCATTTACGATGCCCGTCGAGGAGGCCGAGGACACAGCGGCCAAGGCTTCAGCGATGCAGGGATTTATGGACCGTGGCGTCCAATTCCTTGTGTCTGACGTCCACTCATTGTTGCAGACTACCGAGCCGCAGGACGGCGACAAGACCGTTGGTGGTACCACGGCCCCCGCCGCAGCGACTGGAGCGCCACCTGTCGACGCCAAATCAGCGCTGACCGCCCACGTAACCGCAAATACCACACTCAGCCAGGGTAACCCACCATCTACCGAGCCCGCCGACGTGGCAAACGGTAGCGAGGCTGCTATCAAATCGGCGCTGCTGTCGTTTATAGAAAAATCGAGCGTCGCTGACCTGCAAGCGCTGCTCATGGCCGGGTTGGCTGCAACGCGCCAGATTGAGCCGGCGACTTAAGCGCTGGCGGCGCAATCGGTGCAACTACCGCAGATGCGGGCAACTGTACCTGAATGGTCACTGGAATAACGGGCGCGGTGAGCTGCGCCCACACCCGACCAACAGAATATAAAGTCAGCCCTGCAACTACCGCGTAGTTCCTGAAGCGGTAAACTTTAACAGCACCACGGCTAGCGTCTTTAGCTCTCTGAATCAGCGACAAGTGATTATTTTTCAGCGATTCAAGCAGCGGCTTGTCAAACTCGCTATTCAATGCGTAGTTCTCACGCTCTTGTGCCATGGCTTTGGAGAGCCGTTCTGCCGACTTGGCGCCTTGCAGTGACAACGAGTGCACGTGAACCGTCCGTTCTATGCGAAGCAGGCCCAGCGCAACAGAGGCGACGAGCGCAGCTATTCCACCCAACTGTACTCCGGCAGGCCAGTCAAGCACCTTGAACGTCAGTGCTTGCACGGCCCAAGCGCATAGCGCGCCGGCTACCCCTACAACGTGGTAATCGTATTTTTCGCTGGCAGCCAGCCATATTTTGTAGGCCTCAGTGGACTGCGAGTTTTCTGCCATGCCGGTTCCTCAATTTTCAATGCGTATAAATTTACGACCAACCCTGTTTATAGAAAGTTGCTATACGTATTGTAATCGAGAGAACCTCGTTACCCGGACTGCAGCCGGTATCCCCCCCAACACCCGAATCTCCCGGGTGTCCCGGGGCTCAGATTCAGGTCATTTCGAAATGGAGAGTTTTTATCATGAACGCAACTTTTGTATTTGGTTTCATCGCCTACGTCATCAATTTTGCAGCAGTCGTCTACGTCCTCGGCCGCACCGCGCAGCACACCCAGCGGTACCTGACCGGGCATGGCAAGCAGCTGCGAACGATGCTGCTGGTCAAGTTCATCGCGGCAGTCAGCTTCGCTCTCGTGGCGGTACTGCGCGAGGATAAACTTGACGAGTACAGCCTCCCAGCTGGACTTGCCGCATTCCTCGCAGCAGCTGCACTGGGCGCTTCCCCGCACGGTGCGATTACTGCGATGGTTCTCGCGATTTGTCTGTTCAATTACGTGCGTCCTGTGTCGCTGAAGTCGCTGGTTTTATAAGTGCTTGATTCAAAAGCCCGGTCACCCGGGCTTTTTTTCGTCTTCAAATTTGACGCCGAACCATTGCGGCCGTAGGAACGGGATGAGGACGCCTAGACAAAAAACTGTGAGCCCGTCCAGCGAGGTTGCGTATTTCAGAAATTCGGCCATGGAAAATCCTGTGGTGGTTGTGTTCTCGCGAGGTTAGCGCATAACGACAGAACGCCAGCTGTTTTCATATAAACACAGCTGGCGTTCGGGGTGGTGGGAGGCGGCGGTTACTTGTTGATTTTCACGGCCCCGCGGAGGCGTTTATGTCCCTTAATGACGCCCAATGACTCGAGCTGGTCGAGCGCGGCGCACACGCTGTCACCAAACTCCCCGCTGTCCTTGGCGGTCGAGCCACAGATTGCCTGCAGGTCGCGGAATTTGTACTCAACAATACATGTGTTTGCGCGGACGAAACCGTACAAAAACGTCGCTATTCCCTCCTGCAGCTGGCTACGGACATTGAGGTTGAGGTGTGTCGGAGTGGTCGCGTTGAACAAGCTGGCGGCGCTGCGGTCTAGATTGATGGTCCACAGCGCGGTCTCGTCTGACGAGGGCTGCCACGACGAGATTAGCGTTGCGCGGAGTGCGTCTGTTCTCTCTGTCTGGTCTGCGGCCCAGATTCGGAGGCGCGATTTGTGCATATCGTCTATCAGCTCCGCGAGACGCTCGCGATTGCGTTTGTTATCGGTCCAACGCATCGCGAGAATTAGGTCGCGTGGACGCGTCAAAAGTGGCTCGTCGACGACGCGGTTAGCCTGCAGCTGCAGCAGCGCGAGTAGGAGAGTCTGGTGGGACTGCGTCAACTGGGGGCCCTCGTAACGCACGTAACCGCGGCCATTAGCGTTGTAGAGTGCTGTGACGTGCGGCAGCGCAGCGGTTGCCGATTTGCGACGGTAGACGCTGAACAGGGGCGTGGTGAGCGCTATCGGCGTGAGCAGCGATGATGTAGGGACGGTGTTGGCCCTAATCTCGGCCTGGCGCTTGTTCTCCGCGTCGATTGCAGCTATTTCAGCCTGTCGTTGCTCAAATTCCTGCCAGCGCTCACGGCGCGCGTCCTCGAACGTCTGCTCGGCTGCAGCGAGTGCTGCGCGTAGGGGTGAAGCGGTGCGGGTGGTGGTGGTCACGTGGTGTCTCCGAGGTGTTGTACCTCGTATAGTCACCACGTGTTTATATGGGTTTTTTAGGTCATTTTCACGTGCACCGGTTACCCCCGTTTCGCACCGGTTACCCCCGGTTTTTTCAGCCTCGGTTGTCGAAATCGGCGCGGCGGGCCTCGGCAGGATGCACCGGTTACCCCCGGTTTTTGCACCGCTTACCCCCGGTGACCGGCCGGAGAGCTAGGCTGCATGCGGGTTTCAAGAGGGCTAATCCTTGTAATCTACGGCTCACGTTCGCTCGACGGCGGGAGTTTTTAAACAAGACCTTTGAACTGTAAAAAGTACGGTCAACATTTCGGCAGCAGTACTCTCATGTAGTAAACCTGGGCTTTTGATTCTAAAGAACGGCTGCACGACGGCAGAACTATTTTCAAAACACAGGACTGAAAAATAGTCTGAAAAATACAGCGTGAGCATTCAGCCAGGGGCACTTAGGAGAACGGCTGTCGAGCGGAAGAAGTTTTAGCAATCAGCCATGGGAACCTAGGCCTCTACTGCAGCCGCTTGGTAGTAGTTCTATACGCGTCGAGGCCAACTTCCAAGGAGCAGTGTAATGCCGGATTTTAGAATTTCTTTAGTTGACAATCAAAAACCACTCTTGATTGTAGAAGCAGCTACCAAGCTCCAAGCGTTCGAACGTGGCGTAGCTGTCAGCGGCTCGCTTCCTCGCCCAGCACCCGACGGGGATGAAAATTGGACGATAAAACGGCACGGCGGTTCATACAGCAGCAGTGTGCCGTTTTTCTCAGCGCGATATTTTGAACTGGGTCTAGACCGACTCCCGGTCCTACCTGACTGATTAAAACCGTCCTCACCACGAGGGCGGTTTTTTACCATTCGTTGCCGAATGCCGACGACCCTCCGATACCGGAATCGAACGAGTCAAACGTCCCGCCGAACTGCAGCCCGCCACTCTCTGCAGCTGGCTGAAAATCGCACTGCGTACCGAACGCACTCGTCCAGTCGCTGCTGCTGATGCTGTTGTCGCTCATCGAGCTGCTATCGAACACGCTGCTGTTATCGCTGATGCCGAGGTTCTCGACGTATCCAGAACTGCACGGGTCATTCGCACAGGCAGGTGCAAAAACACTATCAAACACGTCACCCAGCAGGTCACTGAAAAAACTCATATCAATCTCCTCAACGTTTTATCGATTCGCGATTGTTCGCTACACGCAGCGTACAACAACCACAGTGAAAAACACCAAATGTCATATACACAGACCAGCCGCGTCTCTATCGCGGACTACACGCTCAACGACGGCGAAACCCTTATCCACGCCGATTTTCCAGCAGCCACACCAGCGGTCCTCGCAATCCACCCCGACCCCGGTGCTACAGCCACCGTTAGCGTCTCTATCAGCACGCCAGCACGAATTGCAGCAGGCACCGCACGCTGGGTCCCAGCGGCGCTCGGCGCGGGTGGTAGCGTGTCCGTCCCGACCATTACTGATATACCGGCGCCGCTCACCGCAATCCGCGTGTCAGCCAGCGGCGGCGCCGTCGCAGTGGAGGTGGCACAGTGAGCATATTCGACAACCACAGCAACGCCAGCGGAGGCCCCTCCGCAGTCCCAGGCAGCGTCATAGACGTCCGCGGCACTGGCGCCGCCCCCTCGGGCTACGAGTACCTCGACGGCCTCGCGTACACGTCGTACGCGCAGGGCTGCTCGCCGGGCGATACCCAGTTCGTCGCTGCAACTGATACTCTCTCGCCGCCATTTATACAGCCCCGCCCGGACCCGTTCCACGGCGACACGTACCAATTCGGCCGCTCCCTGGCCGGCGCTTCGTGGCGCTGTGAGCAATTCGGCGGCAGCGGGCCTGCCGCAACGTCCCTGCAGTTCTACCCGGCCGAAAACTACGCCTCGTCGATAAATTGCCACTACGCGTGGCCGGCGGAGTTTTTTGACGCTAGTCTCACAGTCGTTGATGTGCTGGCGTGCGAGCAGCTATCGCTCGTCGACGGCATCCGAACTATGTTCACAATAGTTTCACTCAACGACAGCACGGGTACAACGCAGACGCAGCTGGCCGGCGCGATTCGCTGGACCCACGACGGCAGCACCACTACCGTGACGCACGTGCAGTACCTCGATTCGCAGTCAGACCACCTGAACCGTGCATGCCTCGCGTACGCACCGTACGGGGGGGCTACGAGGCTCCTACTGCGCGCGTCACCGTTTTACGGCACCTACATCGCAATTGACACAGAAAACGCCTCTATGAGCCTCCTGCAGCCTGCAGCGGGCATTGCCGGGCCGTCCGATGCGTCCGTTACTCTCGCCAGCCTCAGCGACGGCACCTCAATCGTGGGCTCGAGCATCGACAATCTGGTGCGCGTTCGGCGATATTACATAGCTGACGTCGAGGGTGAGGCGCGCGTGCACACACAGTACCGCCGCGTTGCGACCGGCGTAGCGGGCGTCGAGTACTCTGACCTGTGCCTCGTGCTGACCGACAACGCCAGCACCTCCGCCGGCGACAACGGCAGCCCGGCTACGGCTACGTTCACGCTAATCGCGCCGACCGCGTGGTACTCAATTACCGTTGACCGCGACTCAGGCAGCACAGACACCGCTCAAATCGCAGGCCGGCACCCACAAATGCCCCAATTCTCTGACGTCACTCCGCTGACTGCGGTAACGCTAGACGAGTACGGCGACCAGATAGCGCTGACCTACGCTGTCCCTAACGCCGCCGTCCAGCCTATCTACACGTACTGGCAGCTGGTTGTGAGCCGCGCCAGCCTGTTCGCAAATTTCGTCCGAAAAGCGGTGAAACTCTAAACTCTAAACGAATAAACCATGGAATTAGACGTAGCAGTGACAGTAGCGAAATCGGGTACGTATTACTGTGTGTATGTCGGCGTAGTAAAAATGCGTTGCTACGCCAAACTGGCTGACGCCGAGGCGTACGCGCAGCAGATTCGCGATAACCCCTGAGCAGCAATCCCGCTGGGGTTTTCTCATTGTGGCGTGACTACACATGGCATGCCTAAGCCGAACCTCAAAAACCAGCTCACAACCGCGTTCACGTCAACGCTGCAGACCACGCGTCCAACCAAAACCGTGGTGACCGCGGACGGCCGCACGGTCGACCTAGTTGCGCTGCAGATTTTCCCGCCGTCGCCATTCCGGACCAGACGCGACGACTTGCGCTCAAATCTCATCATCAGCTACGACGCAGCTGCGCTGATTGCACTACATGCGAATGACAAGACGTTGTCTCCGCTGGACGTCGAGCACGCCACGGAGAACGACCGCACTGATACCCGCGCTCGCGGCTGGCGGCACTCGCTGACAACTGCAGAACTTGAACCGGGAATTGGCCTTGAGCCAGGCTTGCTTGGATGGTTCGAGCTGACTCCGCTTGGGCTTCAGGAACTTGGAGACAAACTTTATGGATTTACGAGCGGAGTTGCGCACGGCGTAAGGCTGTCTGAAAACGAGCTGCACCTGACAGAGCTGAAATCCACGGCGCTGACTAACAATCCCGCCGCGTACACCGCGCAAACATTCTCCGCGCAGCCACAGCCGCAGCATGCCCAGACTTTCAACATCACTGTCTATACGACGCAAGCCGACCAATCGGCAACAACTAAAGACGACGAAATGCTCAAAAAACTACTCTTGGCCTTAGGCCTTGCTGAGACCGCCGACGAGGCAACCGCACTGGCCGCTGTCACTGCGCTGACTGCAGCTCAAACACAGGCCGCTGACGTGGCTGCGACCGTGACCACTCTCACCGCGCAGCGTGATACCGACACCGTTGCGCTGACAGCCGCGCGCGCCGAGGTGACCACGCTGACTGCGACAGTCACCGACCTGACCACGCAGCTGACCGCGCTCAAAGCTGCTGACGCAGACCGCGTCGTACTGTCCGCGGTTGACGCTGCTATCAGCGCTCGCAAAGCCACGCCTGCTCAACGCGACAGCTTACTGGCCCTGGCCAAATTGGACGTCGTTGCGTTCAACGCTGCGATGGCAGCGGCTCCGGCGGTGCTGCCGGCGGGAAATGCAACGCACGCGAACACAAGCGCGCCGGCTGAGACGTTTGGCCTTACCGCTGACGAAGTCGCTACTGCAAAAGCTGCTGGAGTTAAAGACCTGCAGACCTATTCAGAACAGCGAGCAAAAGCGCGCAGCCAGCTCGGACTATAAACAACAACAACTAACGAAAGAACACTACGATGGCAATGACAAAAGAAAAGCTGCTGGACCTGATGACTACCGCATCGTCCCGCTTCATCGATGACATGAAAGCGCGTACCTCGCCGGTAGACGCTATCGTCACTGACGATACCTGCAGCAACGGCGGATACAGCCCTTATTTCCTCGGCGGTATTGGCGCAGGTCGCCGCTGGGTCGGTAACCGCGTATATATTCGTCTGAAAAGCTATGGCGTAAAATTCACGTGTGAGAAATTCGAAAAAACCGTCGAGATTCCATCTGATGAGTTGACCGACAACCCGGCTGTGGACGGTGGAAAAATCGGTGCACGCTTGGCTGAATCCGCCGCACTCACGCAGGAAATCGAAACCCTAGCGGTTTTCAAAAACAACGCCGTTGGGTTCGATTTAGACCCGCTGTTCGGCACACACGAGTACGTCGACCAGAATCCGGATGGCTCTATCAAGGTAGATGGAAGTGGCGACCCTGTAATCCTGGGCAGCTACACGAACGATATCGCTGGCCCCGGCGCGCCTTGGTACTTGGCGTCGAAAAAATCTATCATTCGAGTAACGCAAACTGGCGAGGACTACAACGTCACTATGAAGGGTGGGAGCGCGGATTCCTCGGAGTACACGTTCGACACGGACAATCTGGCCTGGGGCTGGAAAGCCCGTAAGATTTTCCGCGGCGGTATGGCGTACTACAGTCTGCGTTCGAAGGCTGTGCTGACCGCTGAGAGCTACCAAGCGGCCAAAGACACAATGGCGACGTTCACAAATGACGCCGGCGAGTTGGTGGACAATCGCGCTACTCATATCGTCGTGAAACGCGGCACCGCAGCGGCGATTGCAGCCCGCAAATTGTTCACGCAGCAGTTCCTGGCGAACGGCGAGTCGAACATCTACGCGACCGAGGGCATCACTATCCTCGAGGTAGACCGCATCTAATCTGCAGCGGTCCTGAGCCCCCGACTGGGGGCTTTTTGTGCCATGCCTATACACAGCACCACAACAACGAGTGATGACCATGAACCAAGCTGCACCTCAATCCCAGACCCCTAACCGCGTGCCAGCAATCGAGCAGATTCTTGACGCGCTGTGCAAAGCTCAGCCGCGCAGGGGCGAGAAAATTCACGAGTTTGTACAGCGCTGCTGCAAACTGTTGGCAGGCAAACGCGAGCGCGGCCAACTGAAAACAGCAATCATGCAAACCCTGGCGGAGCTGGGCCTCAAATCCACGCAACCAGCAGCTCTGGCGCAGCAGGTTTTGAACGCAGTTCCTGAAACCGGGGTGACAGCATGAGCATCGATGCATATTTGAAGATGGCGGCAGCGAAGCGTAAAAAGCCCCAAGCGCCGGCGGAACCTCCTGCCAAGCCGGAAAAACAGAAGCAGAGGCTGTGATAGAAGGCCCGCCGTATTGGCGGGCTTTTACTTTGGAAGGTAACCAAGCTGGAACATGCAGCCGACTGCAGTATCAGCCACCGGCTGCGTTCCCATCTTCTTGTTTGCTGCTACGACGTTAATGCAGGCCTGCACCTGCTCTGCCATTGGTCGAACAGCCACAGGGTCTCTCAGACTCAGAGTCTTGCCGACAATGTCGGCAAGTGTGGCAAGTTGGTTGCTCGATGTACTAGCCGTCCATTCGCTTAATGTTGCTCTGTGCAGAGTGCCGCCTACGTACCACTGTGCGGACGCAGTGCTTGTGGCCAAAACCAGAACTAACGCTACCGCTGAAGTAAATTTACGCATAATCAATCTCATTAAAGTGTTTTGCAAATTATATAATCATTTCCGCTCGGATACTGTAATTTTGGTTACAATATTTATATAAGCAACCAACCAGGAACACAACATGAACTTTAGAACAGGACTCGTTATTTCTGCAGTAGCGCTACTTGCTGGATGCGCTACGCCCGGCTCTCGTATTGAGAGCAACGTTACTGTTTTTCATCAGATGCCTGCGGCTACGGCGGACGCGACATACGCCGTGCTACCGTGGAAAAAGGCTGACGTCGGCTCGCTCGAGTTTGCAGCGTACGCGCAGCAATTGGCGTCGGGTTTGACCGCGAAAGGGCTGAATGTTGTTGCGAACGGGTCACCAGCGAAATACGGGATTTTCTTGGACTTTGGGATTGATGACGGACGCACCGAAACTGCAAGCTATTCGATACCCCAATGGGGCGTGACCGGATACGGCAACTCAACTACTACAGGGACCGTAAATCGCGTTGGCAACACTGCATACGTCAATGCGACGACGACTGCAACGCCGAACTACGGTGTGACCGGCTACAACCAAATTGCCACGACTTCGCAGATATATCGACGATTCGTGAACATTGATATCGTCGAAATGGACAGCGTGGGCTCGGTCCCTAAGAAGGTTTATCAGGGCCGCTTGAAAAGTGAGGGTAGTTGCGGAAATCTGCCAACAGTTATGCCGTCTTTCATCCAGGCTTTGCTGAGTGAGTTTCCTGGCACATCTGGAACTGCACGAACTGTCAGCCTTCCTTGGTCAGGCAAGTGCTAAATTTAGCTGAGCAGGGGTAGCACGCACACTGCGGCTATCCCAAGAACACCTGCCGTTAGGCCCACCACGCGCAGGCGCGCCGCCAAAGTTTTAAGCGTTGCATCGGTCATCTCATCCTCCTCGTCCATGGCTGAATGTTGAGATGTTACCAGCGCCGCCACTGGCGCATAATGTTTTCATATAAACAGAGTCGCTACAATTATCCAGCCTTGTGCTATACGAGGCATGACGACTCCAGCCTATCTCACAATCCCGCAGCTCGAGGCGCTTTATGGCGCCCCGCAGATTGCAAACGCGACCGCGCAGACCGAGGCCGTGCTGCAAGACGTTATCGATGCCGCCAGCGCCTACGTAGATGGCAAAGTGCGGTCAGGCTACGCGCAGCTTGGCTATTCAAACGCATGGACTGCTGACGTCCCACTGCAAACCCTGGCGATTTTGGCGCGGCCGACGGCGGCGCTCGTCATGCAACAACTCTACGGCAGCGGCGTATCCCAGGAACAGGCAGCCGCTGCGGCGCAGGCTGAGCGCACTCTCGATGGCATCGCTCAGGGCAAGACCACGTTGCCGCCGCTGCCAGCGGTCGTTGACGACCCCAGCACTCCCGATGACGAGTCTGACACCGGCGCCGCGTGCGGCTCTGCGCCACGCCTGCTCGGTCGCGAACAGCTGCGCGGGTGGTAATTATGGCCAGCACAGTCAAAATTACAGTTGAGGCCCGCGGCGTACTGAACAGCCTGCAGCGGCTGCGTACCGATATCGGCAACCTACAGCCAGTTCTCCGGAACGCAGCGGCCGAGTTAACTCGGCGCGTACAGGCGCGATTTACGTCAAAACGCGACCCAGATGGCCAGCGATGGGCGCCATGGGCCCCGTCGACTGCGGCACGGTACAAGCGCGACGGCCGCCACCAGTTAATGTTGTATACCCGGCAAACTCGCGACCAAGTCAAGTTCATCGCCGGCCGAAACGATATTCGTCTCCGCCTCGGAACGAGCTACGCCGCCTACCACGAGCAGCCTGATGGCCCTGGCAGCGGGCGCATACCGCGCCGCGCCTTTGTATTTTCCAAGCGTGGCAGCGGTCGTGGGCTTTCAAAATCTGACGAGCAGTACGTCTACAACGCGCTGCGCTATCAAATCAGTAAATCCGTCTCAGCCGCATCAGGAGGCGCGGCATGAGCTACCTGAGCCTCGAGCAGCACATCGTCGACCGCCTCACCGCCGTCCCCGGCCTCATCGTGCGCACTACTGCGGACACTAGCGAGGTTGCCCTCAAAGCGCTCGGCCTCAAACCGACGGCGGTCGTCGCGTTCATCAGCAGCGACGTCGTTGAGAGCAAATCAAAAGCGATTCTCTCGGACCAGACCTGGTCGGTGTACTACGTCCGCCGGGGCGCAGTGAGCGAGCGCGATGCGGTCGACGGCGAGCACTTGGAGGCGATTATCCGGGCACTCCATGGCTGGACTCCCGACGAGTACGAGTACAGCCCAATGCGATTGCAGAACGTCGCGACCGATTATCGGGACAACGCCAGAGAATATTTCGTGACGCTCAAATCGCAGACCACGATGAGGCTCTGACCGCCTCGCTACACGCAAAAACGGCTGTTTAGCCACTAATAACAACTACAGAAAGATAACGACATGAGTACTCCCGTAATTTCAGTAAAACGCGCTCGAATCCACCTAGAGCTGTACGGCTCGGGCGTTCTGCGCGATATCAATGTGGTCGACGAGGCTGCGTACTCGTTCAGCGAGGACACCATCAAGAAAAAGTCGACAAACGAGGTTGTGGGCACTATCGCGTCGCAGACAATTTCAACCGACGGCACGCTGACACTCAAACTAGGCGACACGAGCTATGACAATTTCGTGCTCGCAGTGCGCGCGAGTACGGCGACTCAGGCGCCAGTTACGGACGGTACGTTCACGTATCCAGAGCTTGAAGCCGGCCAATCGTTCAAGTTGCCGCACTCGAATATCACGGCTATGACGGTAACCGGCAAAGTCCAGGGCGTGGACTATAAATTCTACAGGGCCTCCGGAATTGTAGTAGCGCTTACCGACAATATCACGGCCATCCCTGCATGCTCGTACAGCTCGGGCACTACGAAGCGCGCCGGCATCACGGCTGGCGGCGACCAGTACTTTACTGTGCACGTGACAGACGTTCTAAACGGCGAGTACACCTGCCTGTATCGCGCACGCGCTCTGCTGCCGGATAACATCTCCCTTATTTCGCCCGACCAATTTGGCGTGTACGACGTCAAATTCGAACTGCTGCTTGACGACACAAAACCGGCTGACGCGGAGATGGGACAGTTCGGATTCAAAGACGTCATCCAGTAATAGCAGCTCTCTATACAAGTGGCATCCAACCGGGTGCCACTTTTACATGGAGACCACATGGACGACTTAGCTGCGCTATTCCCCTCAACAGTTACTGTAACACTCGCCGGCGAGCAGTTCACCCTGACCGCATTCAAAGCACGGCACACCGTGCCATATTTAAATATAAACCGTCGCATCACCGCCAAAGCGGCTGAAATCGGCCAAGAGCTAGCTACCGCAGCCGCAGCGATGGGGCGTGACACTGCGGTGGCGGCCGACGAGATTCCCATGGACTTGGTGCACGAGCGCTGCTATCCGGAGTACGTCGAGCTGGTGGCCACGGCAATCAACCGTCCTACCGACTGGATTGAGGATACGCTCGATATCGACGAGCTGATTACGCTCGCGGGCATCATCAACCAGTTGAATGCGGAGCGTTACTCAAAAAAGCGCTCCGCTCTGATAGTGACAGCGGACGCTCAGAGCAAATAACCGTAACCCTCGCTGACGCTATTACACATCTGGTGCTGCTGGGGCGGATGAGCCTCGATGCCGTACTCGACCTGACTCCCAAGACGATTTGGTATCTGTTCGAGCGAGCACACGAGCTAGACGCACGGTCGCGGTTTCTGCTCGTCAGTGACATCACAGCTGTTGCGGCGCCTACGCAGTTCAGAGACGGCGACCGGCTGCGGCAGTCCCACGTCAAAAGTCTGTTAGCCCAGTCCGGCCTGGGCTAATCCCTAGACGGGTTATACCAATCCAGACAGATACGCATGACCACTCAAGCCCTTAATATCACCGTCGCGCTCGACCCTCAACAGGCGCTGGCTGCACTATCAAATTTGCAGCAGCACCTGGCTGCCACAGCCGCTGCGGCGCAAACCGGCGCGAGCGGCAATCCGTTGCAGAACGTCACAGCCGGCGCCGCCGCAGCTAACACCTCAGTGACTTCGCTTGCCAGCACTTTCGTGAGTTTACAGGCTGTGGTACTCGCCGCAGCCACGGGTGCCATGGCCACGTTCGCTAAAGCTAGCGTGGACTCCGCGACCACTGCGGAGGCTGCGTTTAAGGGGCTGGAGTCGGTCTCGAATCGTACCGGTGTGGGTATCGAGAGGGCGTGGAAAGCTGTCCAAGATGTCACTGCTGACGGCGTCCTGAGCCAGAGCCAGGCTGCGACCGCGTTCAAAAATCTATTTTCATTCGGTATCACAGACGCTGAAAAAGCCGCGAAAATCATCGACCGCATCAAGGACGCTGCCGCGTATGGTCGGCAGGCCGGGCTCGACTGGGGCGAGGCTGTTGTCACTGCTACAGAGGGTATTCGCAACGAAAACTCAGCGTTGGTGGATAATGCTGGCGTTACAAAAAACGTAGCAAAAATGTACGAGGAGTACGCAGATAAAATCGGCGTAGTATCAACTAGCCTGACGAAGGCCGACAAAGTTCAGGCCATTACGCTGGGCATCCTGAAAGAGACCGAGCTGCAAGTCGGCGACACCGGCAAGGCCCTTCAGGGCGTTTCTGGGTCGAGCGCGCACCTCGCGCAGGCATGGGGCGGGCTTAAAACCGCCGTGGGTGACGAACTGACACCGGCGTTTTACGCACTGCAGAATGCCGGAGCGTCGCTATTGACTAACGTTTTGACGCCACTGGTGCACATCGGCGCAGCAATCTATAAAACTTTCGATGGCGTCGCTACGGCCGTCAGTGACGCGTCTACGGCGTTCGGCAAATTTAAACGCCCTGAGGACGTCAACGCTGAATTTGACAGAGTCAGGAACCGTAAAAAGGCGTCCATAGCCTACAGCATCAGCCGTGCGTTTGGTATAGAAGTACCGTCGCCAATTCCAGAGGGAAATACGGAGATTCCGCCGCTATCGACCAATCACACTGGTATCCCAGTCGCCGGGCCAGACGGCAAAATATTACACGGGCCTACCGCACCCACCTATAACGTCAAAAACGACATCGACAAAACTGCGGCTGCAAAACGTGCAA
The DNA here is from genome assembly GCF_040362985.1 of Duganella caerulea. Lineage (NCBI taxonomy): Bacteria > Pseudomonadati > Pseudomonadota > Betaproteobacteria > Burkholderiales > Oxalobacteraceae > Duganella > Duganella caerulea. The sequence goes on from NZ_BPWJ01000006.1 coordinate 104,875, forward strand.
AAACCCTCGCTGACGAGGAAGAGAAAGCCAAGGCCAAGCAGCAGCTCGACTCCGCCGCCAAGGCACTGGCGCGCGCAAAACAGACACAGTCGGACGAGCTGTCAATCTACAAATCCGGATTAGATGCCCAAAAAGCTGAGCTGGACGGACTGCTTGCGAGAAACGCTATCACGCACACTGAGTATGCAAAGCGCGTGGCCGCCATCGACCTGGACGAGGCGCAAAAAACGCTCGAGCAGACACAAGCGCGCCAGCTTGATTTGCAGAAGAGCCTCGAACTTGCTACAAAAAGCGGCGACAAGGAGAAAGTTGCAGAGGCACAGAGCGCCTACGACAGCGAGATTGCGGCTGCTACGGTAGCTGCAAACAAAATAAAGCAGGTTCGCCTGCAGACTAATCGCGACGTTTCAGAGGCGGGCAAGCAGGATGCCGCGCAGCGTCGTGATATCGACGAAAAATTATTTCAGGCACGTGCTAACGCAGAGAAAACCTCGTCGGCGGCAATCCGCGAACGCGAGCTGGCCGGCGTGCAGCAGCTTTACGACGCGCGTCAAATCAGCGAGGAGGAGTTTCTAAAGCGTTCCGCCGCGTTGAAAGACACAGCGCTGGCTGCGGACTTGGAGCGCCTCAAAGAGCAGCAGGCGTTTGATGTGACCGCGCCGGTGACCACTGACCCAGTGCAGCAAGCAGCCAGGTCTGCAAAATCTACGGAATTGTCGGCTCAAATTGTAGCAGTCGAGCAGCAGCGACAGCAGCTGGCCCTCGAGACTGACGGCAAAATCGCTCAGTCTGCAATCAATCTGGCAGACCTGCGCCGAGGGCTGGAGCAGGAATTGGCGGACGCTGAGGGCCGGTCGTTTGACGCTCGCAGCGTGGCAATAGACCAGTGGCTGGAGGAGAAACGCCGAGAGTTGGCAGCGTTCCCGGACCTGCTGAAAAGGGCTGAGACCGTGGCAGCGGCTCAACGTCGTGAGAACGAGTTTGGACGAGCGCAGGATGCAGTCGGCCAGGTCAATTCGCAGTTCGACAGCAGCCAGGCTGCGCTTGAGCGTCAATCTCGCGCCGGCACGCTGACCGACATTCAGCTGGACCAGCAGAGCCTCGCTCTGAAACGCGAGCAAGCAGCGGCGCTGCGTGAGCGGCTGGACCTGCTCAAAGAGTTTTCGAACGATTCGCCAGCCGCACTGCAGGCCATCAGGCAGGTTGAGGACCAAATAGCCGAACTGGATACCGCGTTCAGCACGACTGCGCAGCAAATTAACGAGAGTTTTTTCTCGTCAATCGAGAAGGGATTTCAAGACATCGCGACCGGCGCCAAGCGCCCGTTGGACGCGCTGCGCGACCTAGTCATCAGCACTCTGACTCAGATTGCGAGTTTTGCGCTCAAATCCGGCCTGCAGTCCGCATTCGGCAGCTCGATGACAAGCGGTGGCCTGGGTGGATTCCTGGCTGGGATTTTCGGCGGGTTCCGTGTGAACGGCGGTGACATTGAAGCAGGAAAGGCCTACGTTGTAGGCGAGCGCGGGCCCGAGTTAATGTTGGCTGGCACGAACGGTACCATTGTCTCGCACGAGGCCCTGAAACGCAGCCTGTCGAGCACGTACAGCAGGCAGTTCGCGTCGCCGATGGCCATGGTTCCGAACGCAGCAGCGTATTCGCCGGCAGCAGCCCCAGTACCAGCTAGCGGAGATACGCACGTCAACGTGCATCCGAGGGTAACAGTCGCCACTGGCGCCGTAATCGCCGCGCTACGCCAGGACCCGGAATTTGAGCGTCTCCACGTTGAGCTGAGCGTTGCAAACAAACGCAAAATCAATGGTTCAACCGGATAAGCAGCCGGTGACTATACGTAGTGTCAAGGGTTTGTGGTGAGCCCTTGGTCATGTGAAAACTCCAGTGTGTTGAAAGCCGCCCGGTCTCGCAAGAGGTTGGGCGGTTTTTTTTACGTCGGGAGTCTCTGACAAAACCTTTATATAAACATCGTGCCTATACGTAGTAGGTCCGCAATGAGGTGGACCGGCACCCGAGAGCACATCACCATGGCAGCCACAAAATACAAGCCGCGCGTTTCAAAATTGATATTCAAATTCTGCGCAGCCGGAATACCTGACAACCTGCTGTCCGAATTTATGGACGCTGCACAGGCGGCGCTTTTTCAGGTCGTCGAATTTACCGACGACTACGACGTGTTGTTCGAGCCAGACTATGACTTGGAGGCGTATTTGCCGAATTACGCGCAGCCAGACAGGTCATACCCTCGTGGCCGCCCATTCGAGCTGAGGGCCTACTACGGTGCCAAACTAATGCCTGACCTGGTTGCAATCTGCGGCCGGGAGGTAATTGGCCGCTATCTCGAGCTGCTAAAAGAGCGCGAAATAATGCGCAGCTGGCTGCCCGGATTCGACCGCGCACACGACGAGATAGCGTTGCACTGGATAGCCGCCGCAGGCCACAACTGCAACGAATTGGAGGCTGAGTGGCTAGCACGCCAGCACTGGCAGCCAGGAGAGGACTACGCGGTCGACGAGGCCATGCTCGAGCGCGTGGCTAGCCAGACCCACGAGTGCCGTGCTGCGCAGGCCACGTGGCTGCTAGAACAGGCCAAAATCCACGCAGCGCACCGGGCATCGGTAGCCGGCATGCCACAGTGGCGCATCGCGGAGGCTGTCCTGGGGCGCTGGCGGCAAATCTCAAAACGTCTGAACGGCTCCTATACGCAGCATGCCCACACCAACCCCGACCCCGTTTCTGCTTGAACCCACCGGCGCCGCTCCCAGGATAGAGCGGCTTTCGTTCGCCACCGACGTCGAAACTCATCGCGACGGCTCGGAGCGCCGCTCCGCATCACGCGCGTACCCCCGCCTGAGCCTATCCGCACAGTACGTACTGCTACGCAATGACCCTGAGGCCACTCTCGCGCCTCTGCGCGCCGGCGGCACGCTTCTAGTCCCGGCCTGGCAGCATCAATTTGCTAGCAGCTCTGGGGCGCCGCCTGTGGTTGACGCGGGTGTGCCGCTGGTGGGTGAGCGGGAGTGGCTTATTAGGAACCGAAGGGGCATCTGGCGGGACGTGACCTTGGGATTTTTGCCAGGGACGAATGTGCTCGATGGCTGGTCTGCCGACGATGCTCTGGCGATACCGCTGCACGTGGCGCAGCTAGCTGAGGACTCGTTTGACGTCGAGTACAGCACGCCTACTGCGCGGACCGTCAGTCTGTCGTTTGACGTTGAGGCGAATCTCGAGGTTCCTCAGCCATGGCCTGATGGTGGATTGGGGCTGGCGTTCCCGGAACGGCACAACTGGGCGGCTACGCTAAAAGAATCGTCGTCGTTCAGCGCCAATCGGTTCGACGCTGGAAACCTGCGCCTGCGAGAACTGCGATACGCCAAACGCACCCTCGGGCTGTCGCTGACGCTGATGGACCGGTCCGCAATTGTAGAGTTTCGCCGATGGATTTACGCAGTCCGCGGTCGTCTCAACGCGTTCGCCTGGCAGGCGCCACATGACGCGGAGCCACGGCTGTGGCGGCTCGGCTCCGACGACGTTGAAATTCAATATCTAAAACCATCGCTGGCTACCTGTCAGCTCTCTCTAGTCGAGGTTACCACGTGATTTTTCTGTACCGATTCGAACTGCTCGAGGCTGACGGCGTGATGGCCGACGATACTGGCCTCGCGACACGTGCCCTCGTCACTGCAGCTGACGGCATGCGGCAAACGCTCTACACGCACACCAATTCTGAGCGGTCCGTCACGATAGCAGGCGACAGCCTAGCGAGCCCATTTCTGCCACGATTTGGTACTACAGCACTGACGTACACGCCAATTCGCGTCCAGCACGACGGCCTGCGCCTCGACGCAGAATCGGCGGCCGGCCAGCTCGCGGTGACCCTCGACCGCGGCCATCCAGTGGCAGAACTTTACCGATACGACGCCCCTGGCGCGCAGGTGTGGCTCACAGTTGCAATGCTCGACGCGCCAACTGACACGCCGCTCGTGGTGTGGATTGGACGCGTGCGCAGCGCTGAATTTGACGAGCAGATGTGCAAACTGAGCTGTACGCCACTGCAGGATGTTTTAAAACGCCCCGGCCTAACGCGGAAATATCCGCGCACATGTGGCTACGAGTTGTACGACCGCACGAGCTGCGGCGTTTCCGCCTCCGCGTACGACTACACCACACACTATTGGAAATGGCGTGAGGACGGCCACGTCGCCGCTGTATCGAGCGATGGCCTGACCCTCACCGTAGCCGCCGCAGCTAACCGTACCGATGGCTTTTTCCAATATGGATTTGCCGTTATCAACGGCGTGTACGGCAACGACGGCAGCACGTCAGAGCAGTTCTATCCGCGTCCTACCGACCCAACACCTCAAGGCGCCATCGCAGCTACCGGCCCTAACGGTGGCATCCGTCGCGCCGCAATCGGCCACAGCGGCTCTCTAGTGGAGCTTATTACCCCCGTGCCGCTAGGTAGCGTCTCAGCCGGTATGCGCATCAGCCTATTCCGTGGCTGCGACAAATCGCTCACCACGTGCAACACCGCGTTCAGCAACACCCCACGCCATGGCGGCTACCCATTTATCCCGTTAAAAAACTTATTCGAAACCGGCTTGAAAGGCTAGTACCAATGTTCAATTTCTTCATAGCGTTAATCATCAATTTGGTTATCGCCGCTATCACCCCGGTGCCTAAATCGCCTCGCGCGCGGCAGTACCAGCTGTCCGAATTTCAGTTCCCAACTGCCACCGAGGACCGCGCCCAGCCATTGGGTTTCGGGACGTTCCAGGTAGCTGCCAACGTGCTCTCCGTATTCGACTACGATGCTCGCGAGGTGACAAAATCGGTAAAAGCGGGATTGTTCAAGACGACCAAGGTGTCGCTGGGCTACCGCTATTACGTCGGCATGTGGCTGAGTCTGAGCGCTGCAACGTGCGATTCGGTCCGCGAGGTTCGCCTCGGCGACCACCTCGTGTGGGCTGGCGACCAACCGCTGTCACGCACTGCGGTGACAAATCTAGACGTCAATTCGACGTGGACAGCCAGCGAGGGTCAAGAGATTTCTGATGGCCTCGTCGGCCGATTTGCGTTCTACAATCACGCTGTTGACGTCGCTGATTCTGCTATCAGCTCACCGTACGTACCGCTCGATACCGCGTACCTGGCCGGCGAGATTGGACAGCCGGTTCCTGCGTACCCGAACACGCTGCATGCCGTTTTCCTCGGCCCCTCGGCGGCGTCAGTAGGGCTAATTGGCAAGCCGATTTCAACCCCTCAATATGGTTTCGTCGGCAGCTCTCCAAATATATCACCGCTACTGCTAACGTTGAAACGTCTGCCTGTTTTGACCGCAGCACTAGGCGGCGGCAGCAGGGATTTTCGTGTAATCAGCTATCCGTTTGCTGGCAGCGTTAGCCACGGCGACTACACGCGTGCCGACCTAGATGGATGGCTGGCTGCGCGTGCAGACGTCTCTGGAGACGCTAACCCGGCGTTCGCAATCCTCGAGCTGCTGACCACGCGGCTGCCCGGTGTGGGGCCTCGTCTGAGCACCTACGCTATCGCGCTGGAGACGTTTTTCCGTGCCGCAGACGTGCTACACAGTGAGGGAAACGGCGTGTCATTCGCGTGGGAATCCAGCCGCTCTGTGGGCGAGGTAATCGGAGATTTGCTCAAACAACTCAATGGCCAACTCGAGATTAACGAGCGCACCGGCCAGCTGCAGCTGACGCTGATTCGCGAGACTGACGCACCAGTCATGACGTTCGACGACTCGAATATCATTGAGCTGACGTCGTTCTCGCGCATCTCTGTTGAGGAGGCCCCGAATGTCATTCAAGTGCCATTTGTGGACCGCCAACTGGACTGGCAATCCCGGGTCGCCTCGACCAGTAACCCAACCGGGCTGCGGTCTGCCGGCGCCGAGATTGCACGCTCCAACGAGTATATCGGCGTGAGCCGCGCTGACCTAGCCGGGCTACTTGCGAGCCGCGATATCCGCGTCGTTTCGTCTCCGCTGGCGAGCGCCACGTGGACCGCCACCGTGCCCACTGGTACGGTCCTCAAACCTGGAAACCTGATAATTTTGCACCCGCCTGGCAGCGATTTGACCGTCCGCATGCGTATTGCTTCATCCCGTTTCGCGAATTGGAGCAGCCGCCTACGTGTCGAGCTTGAGGCTATCGAGGACGTTTTCCGGAATGGCGTTTCCTCCGGCACCACCACGCCAACCCTCCCGCCGTCGACGCCTATTGCACCGCCTGAATCGCTGACTGCCGCAACACTAGCGCCGGCGCCGTACGCACTAACCGGGGACGACTACGACCAGCTGCTGTACCTCGGCACCGACCCCTCGACGTCCACGTCCTCGTTCCAGCTAGCTGTGCAGGAGGGTCTCACCGCATGGAGCGATTACGACACCGCTACGTACGACGCGGACCGACACGAACCTGCAATCAGCGCATTTTTGGTGGCAGCTCTAGCAGCGTCTACGCAGTCTCCGACGCTGCAGTTTTCGCTGACTGATGCGGCCGTCGAGCAGTGGTCGCGTGCCACTCGGGGGCAGGTCTATATTGTTGCGGGCAGTGAGTGGATGGTGGCTGGAACGTGGAGTTTGAGCGGAAATACCCTGACGGCTACGGCTGTGGAGCGCGGGATTTTCGATACAGTACCTGGGCGGTTCGCTGCCGGGACGAGCGTGAAACTGGTGCTCGGATACGCGATTTACCCAGCGCGGCTGCGGACCTATGTGGCCGCCGGGTACGAGTTGCCAGGCCTGACGTCGGCTGTTGGTCGCGCTGATTCTTATGGCGCCGGCGGGCGGCTGGAGGCCGTAAATGCGGTTGGTAGCCAGGCGTCGTGGACATACGTTTCGACTCCCGGTGGGGCGCGTGCACCGAAACCGTTGCCGCCCGGGGCAGTGAAAATAGGCAGCTCTTGGGGGGCGTTGAGCGTGGCCGATGTGGTGCCTGCGGTGACTCGAGCTGCTACTGTGACGCTGAACTGGGTCAACCGTAACCGGCTCGCACGCGCGACTGCAGGCTACTACACCGCGCTGTCAGATAACGAGCCTGGCGTAACGTTGAGCTACGCGCTGGATTGGGAAACCAGCCCAGGGGTGTTCACTAATTTCGGAACATACACAACAGGCAGCGCGGGCGCGACCACCGGCGTTGTCAACCTGGGCAGCGTGCCGGCGGGTGCGAGGATGATTCGGATTCGCGTCCAGACTAACAGGCCTGCCGGGGGTTCGTTCGCTCAATCTGCCATCGTTGAAATGTTCTGGCAGCTGACTAGCTGACCGTTTCACTACACGAGGGGTATCCATCAGGAGCCTCTCGTGTCCCCTCAAACGCTCATCGCAGCCACCGGCTGCACACCGGCTAACGCCACAAAATATGCCCTGTTTCTCACCTCAGCCATGGGCAAATGGGGCATTAGTTCCCCTCTGCGGCAAGCGGCCTTTCTGGGCCAGGTCTGCATCGAGAGCGGCAATCTGAGCGTCGTCAGCGAGAATCTGAACTACTCAGCAGCACGCCTCTGTGCAGTCTGGCACGCTCGTTTTCCAACGCTGTCCTCAGCGCAGCAGTACGCAAACCGCCCCGATGCACTGGCAAATTTCGTGTACGCAAACCGCATGGGCAACGGCCTGCCGGCGTCTGGAGACGGCTACAAATTCCGCGGCCGAGGCCTAAAGCAGTTGACTGGCCGCAGCAATTACGCTGCGTACAAAATAGCCTCTGGCGTCGACGTTCTGACCAACCCGGACCTGCTACTCCAGCCTGAATTTGCTGCCGATTCAGCGGGGTGGTTTTGGTTTTCAAACAGCTGCAGCACGTTTGCAGACGCCCGAGATTGGACCGCGCTCACACGCAAAATCAACGGCGGCGTGACAGCACTGCCCGAGCGCATCGCTGCTATCAATCGAGCGCTCGCCGTCCTCGGCGGCTGAACGGTTCTATAACTACCCGTGTCCTGCTGCGCAACAGCCGCCACAACGCTAAAACGTTGTGTTTATGCGGGTTCTAGCGGTGTTTGTTTATAGCCGGCGGTGCGTAGGTATAGGAGACGGTCTGAACGCCCGAAAAACTATAAACATCGTGGCTATACATAGTACGAGGGCATTCGCTCCGTCAGTGTTACGCACTGTCTTCTGCACACCGGAGTACACAATGAGCACACATAAAAAAACACAGGACCGCCTACGAGGCAAACGGATTTTCGTGCACAAACCCGGCCGTCTCGGGTTCACGACCATCTCTATCCCGGAGCGTCAGCTCGCCGAGCTGCTACGTCTCGCGCACCTGGACGTCAACGCGGTGACGACATGCGCACGCGACGTGAGCTGGAACCTGCGTCGAGAACCCGGCGAGTCGTGGTCTGCAACTGTCGTCGACGCGATTTTCAAACGGCTGCGTGGGCAGCATATTCCTGCGCTCCTCGCTGAGGCGGAGGCCCGGGTAGCCGCGGAGCAGACGCTCGCACAGCAGGCAGCTGAGAACAATCAGGCATGGGCACAAACAGCCTAACTACTGAGCGCACCGCCCTGGTGCGCTCTTTTTTTCAAGAGCAGAGTACCTCCGGCGGCTAACGTGCTGAGGAGTACCATCGCGCCGGCCGCACAGTTCCCTCAATCCAGAGTTTCCTCAAGGCGGCACGGCGGCAACAGTGTACAACGCCCGACGTCTGAAAAATTTGAATGCACAGTCGTACCCCTCGCACGCTCACGCAAAACGAGCGCTCAGTCCAGCGCACATTCGGCGTGCCGCAGAAGTGCTCGTTCGGCGGCTGGAGTGTCGTCGATTTGGACGGCTAACGTGCGTCCACAGGGTGGTGCCGGTGGTGCTAACACGGTTACCTCAACGTAAATTTGGTGGTGCTCATCGTGTCGTGGCATAATACTGGGCTGTGCTGCCTCGATGGTGAAATTGGTAGACACTGGAGACTTAAATTATTTGAGCCCGCTTGTTGAAAAATTTGCGGTGAAGCCCGTCAAACTCGGAGAAAGCCCTGCACGCGAGTGCGAGCCAACGCCGAGCGAAGCCCGACTTAAAATCGGGAACGTGTAGAGAGCAGACGGCGGGCGCCTAAAGTTGAGAGACCAAGGCGAAGGCGTGCTCCAGACCACGAACAGGATTCAGTACTGGAACCTGGCGGTGAAAACCGAAGTGCGTACGAAAATCTCCCGCCGCAAGGCGTGCCGGTTCGATTCCGGCTCGAGGCACCACAGACCGAACACTGCAGTCAAAAGAAAGCCCGCACATCGCGGGCTTTTGAATTTGTGCTGCAATCAGATTTTATTTGTCACTCGTCGTCGTCATCAGGCGTAGCAGTAATCGTCAGTTTTGATGTGTCGATAGCTGCACGCTTGAGCATTGCGATTGTTTCCTCGGTTAGCGGCCTCATACCTGCGATTTGCTGAATAACGTCAGCTACACGGTTTGTAGCAATTCTCATACGCTCAGTCGCAACCAGATAGTCCGAGGTGACGCCGGCCTGAGGCGCATCAGGTAGCGCCCAACGGTGTGTAAGCAGCGCACCGATGAGCATAATATCGCCTGGGAAAACTACGTTTGCGATTGTGCCAAACGTTTTCCTCAACATGTGCCGGTAAACCCTAACGCCAAGTCCTTCGGACCCTCGCTCAAGCGCACCCCGGATATCAATCATGTGAGGTTGGTCTCCGTGACGTGCGGGAAACACATAAACTGCACCATGTTCACGCACCTCGTGACGCCGCTGCAAAATCTCAAACACGGCATCGTTGAGCGGGTAATCTCCGGAAAAGCCTTTCCACCCCGGCATTCCCGATTCGACCACAACGATGCTGTCAACTGCTGTGCCTGGCTGAGGTGCTTCAACTGGACAAACCTCAGTCTGGTCATCGACAGCTGGGATTTTCAACATCTTGTTACTTAAGTCGACATGCTCCCATTTCAGTTGCATGACCGCGCTTCCACGGAATCCACCCAACAACATCATCAGTGCAGCCTCCTTAGAATTACGGCCCCGAGTAGTCTGCAATTGTGTGACAAATTTGGGCAAATCCAGCGTGCTCACGGAAGCCTTCCGGACTGGCGTACGTTTGATAATGCGTGTGCGGCGTACGTTGCTGAGCGGGTTGAAATCGCACAGTTGCTTGGTCTGCAGGAAGCTGTAGATTCCCGACAGCAGATTGAGTGTATGCCACGCCCACGAGTTGCTGTGCTCCGAATCGATTTTCCGTATGACCTGCTGCCACTCAGTAACTTTGCGTTGATACTCCACGAGTGGCCAATGCTTGTACGGCTGCAGATATCGCTCATAACAAGCGCGGTAACCCTCGACTGTTGTCGCTGCTAAGTGCGTACCGTTTTTTGTCCGACGCTCTGCGAGAAACGGCACGATTATTGTCTCGAGACAGATGTTATCGGCTGCCCGTTCCGCATCCCGTTTCTCTCGCTCGGCGGCGGGGAGTTTCATGAACCGCTGCCATGCCCGAGCTTGGTCCTGCGCCTGCGTTAATGTCAGCGTAAATTCGCCATCTGCGACGTCACCCGCGCGGGCAACAAATCCCAACGTTTTTTCGTGAAATTTGCGCTTCCCGTTCTCCGTTACTGACACGCGTACGTGCCATCGCGCGGAAGTAGCGCTGACGACCATCCCGAAACCCGCCATTCCAGGGTCTGAGTAAGGTTTTGTGCTTGGCCTGCGCGACAGTGCGTACGTGATGCTGTCGTTCCAGCGTTTTCCCTCTGCGTGTTTGCCCATGTGTCCTCTGCCTAAAAAGTTGACCTATCAGGTCTAGGCAGTAGTGGTTATATGAGCTTGAGTAAATTAGTCGGGTATAAGAACTTCAACCACTAAAATCCCATGGAAAAGCAAGCAGGCAGGAGTTGCGCCGGCGAGGATAGCGTGGGGATTCATGTCCCCCACATTCCCCACACTTCCCCCACACTTCCCCCACACTTTTTATGCCAAAAGGGGCTATTTCGGTATAAAAAATACATGCCAGCAATATTATTTTATACAAAAGTCCTTTTTAATCAATGACTTAGGTATTTGCCGCATTAAAGCGGAGAGACTTAAAATCTCCCGCCGCAAGGCGTGCCGGTTCGATTCCGGCTCGGAGCACCAAAAATATTCTTTCGTGATGAATTAAATCATCTCATATGCTTTCGAAACCCGCGGGCCTTCCAGGAAAAGCGGGTTTTTTGCGTCGTGGCATCTCAATGAATCTCATCTTATCGCAATACTTTTACGGTATCAGCCTCCCGACTGGTACGGAGGGCCATTCCGAGGGGTAACTTTAGATGATTACCGCTAGATAATCATCTTAAGCATCGAATTAGGCACCGATGTGCGAAATTGCGCCGATTACACTGTTTCCGGGAACGCCGCATGTTAGTAAAATGCTATAGCCATTGTCGTAATATGGTGGCGGAAAAATAGAATGAGTATTAACAATAGTGCCGCTGCCCAGCCAGTCTAAAGCTTTCGTCAAGTCGACGCGAATAACTCCTCGGACCTGATCTGCATAGTCCGCCGGACGTGCCCCAGCGGCATTGCCTTTTTTTCTGAAAAGCAGGCCGTGCTGCGCATGAGGGCGCAAAAATATCGACGGTGCAGCAATGCGTAGATCTACTAGTTCAGTGTTTGGACCGTGGAAATAGCCAGGCTGCCCTTTGACTGTCTGTCCAATGTCTGCCCCAATCAGCAAAATATATGCGTATTTGTCCGGATCACTTGTCAGCCTGCGTTCGAAATGCAAAAATTTTCCCGATTCGCCGGTCGAGAATGATTTGTAACATGCAAACCAGAGTGCAACCCATAAATTATCCACCACATCGACCCAGGTGGTTTCAATACCATAGTGTTGCAAGAGCGGCTCATGCGCATAGTCACCGAAAGTATTAAAAATTTTTCCCGTTTTTTTGTATTCGGAAATAATTTCAGCGATGGCGGCGTTCTTGGCAGCTTGTGCCTTGTTGGTTTTTGCGCTACGGTACGCCGTTGGAGGCAACGAAGCATAGATTTTCCGTTGACCACGGAAATATATGCCTTCTTGATTTTTTTTCGCTAGGTTGTATTTTAAATAGCCAGCAGCCATTATCAACGCATGGGGGTCGTTAACGTGCAATACTGGCGTACCGCCATCTATCTCATGCTGGGTATTTTTAATGTTTACTTTACTTAAAGGCATACATCGCTCCTATATATATGGACGTCTGCCGCTGAGTTGGGCCGACTTCCAAGAATAGCATATTGCCTCGTGGAAAAGTTGGCGCCTTGTTACGTGGCGCCGATATATAGATATGTGGCACATGGACTGGAAAACGGCCTATTGCGCGCAAAGTAAGTTTCGAAAGTCGCAGCTAGCTAAATCGTCTACGGAGTCGAGCGACTAACTGAATCTGAAATGTTAGTGAGTTTTCTCATGATGTACGGCCGTCCCCCTCGGCGTAAGTCAAGTGACCCCCGCAGCATATTTATCGGCCCCTTCGGTCATTGAGGAGCAAGATGGTAATGCGACAAGGCATAGCTCATGCCCTAAGAGAGGTTCCGAATCTTTTCACCGTCCGTACATGCCGGTTACACACGCATTCTGTCTCTGCTGCGGCATGCATGGTGGCCAGAACCACTTACCAAATTCGATAACATCACGTATGTTTGGCTCAACGGTTTCTGCTTAACTTATGCCGTTGCGTTTAGCGGTAAGAAGAGTTAGCTTTGCAGTGACAATTTGCTTTTTTTATATGGACAAGCTGCTATGCTTTCTACGGAAGCCTGACTAAAAAAGACGGAGTAATTCAATGGCAGCAGATGTTGAGATGATGCTGTTCCCATCCCAGGGAGCGTTTGCGCATTGGCTTGCAGCCCATCACGACAGCTCTGACGGGGTGTGGCTGCAGCACTCGAAAAAAGGGGCCCCGGTCCCCAGCGTAAGCTATCAAGAGGCCTTGGAAGTAGCACTGTGCTTCGGCTGGATTGACGGCCAGAAGCGTTCGCTCGACGCTCATCACTATTTGCAGCGCTGGACACCGCGTCGTGCACGCAGTCTATGGTCCAAGGTCAATCGCGAGAAAGTGCTCAGGTATATCGAGGAGGGCAAGATGCAGCCGAGCGGCTTGGCTGAAATCGAGTGAGCGAAAAAAGACGGTCGATGGGATGCCGCATACGAATCGGCCAGCATCGCGAGCGTGCCGCCCGAACTTCAAGCTGCCTTCGCTGACCACCCCGGCGCAGCCGAATTTTTCGCCACGCTCAATTCGCAAAACCGCTATGCAGTGTTGTTCAGGGTTCAGACAGCAATCAAGCCTGAGACCAGGCTCCGCAAGGCACAGGAATACGCAGCCATGCTGGCTCGGCAAGAGACGCTTACCCCGGTCATGGCGAAGAAGCGGAGCAAGGCTGACCAGGATGCGACATAAGCGAAAGAGGGCGATTCATCCCGATGACTTACGCAGGCGGCCAAGTGCGGATCGGCGGGAGACTCAACGAGTATCTAACAGCAAGTAAAGGAAATTTGTATGACCGTTGGGAAAAAACCGGACGCCGCGCGACTGGACAAAATTGTGGCCGACGCACGGCGCGCGGCCGACCAGCGCGAGCTGGGTTATCGCGAGCGTTCGCTGAAAATGTATCCGTGGGTGTGTGGGCGCTGCATGCGCGAATTCACGCATGCGAATGTGTCGCAACTTACAGTGCACCATCGTGACCACAATCACGACAACAATCCGCCTGATGGCAGCAACTGGGAATTGCTGTGCCTTTACTGCCACGATAACGAACACTCGCGTTATCTTGAGGCCGACCGGGGACTAAGCCTGAAATCGGCCGAGGTCGCGCCGGCAACGCATAATCCGTTTGCCTCATTAGCCGGTTTGATGAAAAAGAAAGAATAAATAGGTTGTTGCTCCTGACTAGCGAAAAAATGAATCGTAATTTGGGCGGCTGACGGCCAGGAGCCACCAATTCGGCGCAGTGTGCGGGCGAACTCTCGCGAAAGCCGCGACTGCCAACAATGCTGGTATTGATGGGATACGTGCCATCTTGGCCGGATGTTCGCGAATGCGCGCTGCAGCGAGGATAGAAAGCGGGCGCAGCAGCGCTGGATCGATGGCAATAAATGCAATAGATCGTAGCGCGTGTATCTATTCCATGTCATTGAATATTCGGAGACGTGCGCCGTTACCCAATTCGCCCACTCAACGCCGTCACCATCATCGGTGGCAAGGCGCCGATGAACAGCGCCAAGGACAAGGCGCACGTTTGCAATAGCGCGGTCGCCAGTCCCCATTTCCACGGGATATTGCGGATATTGTGTAGCGCTAGCGCGGCAGCGACCACCGCCAGCATAGCAAGTGCCAGCCATCCCAGTGGCAGCGTGTCGAATGAGCGGTTAGGGCGTGTGTAGGCGAGGAACAAAACACCGGGCGCCACCAGCAAAATCACCAAGCTTATATTGCTCCAGCGGTTGGCCAGACTGAAGCCAAAGCGCCGTTGCAGGTAGTGATCCACGCGGTTTCCGGCTGTCATGATCGCTAGCATCAGCAGCAGTAGCGCCGCTTGCCAGTGGATAAGAATAAACGTAAGTAGTTGATCGAAGTTCATGGTTGCCCCTCGGTTGTACCAGGTTGGGTCGCTTGGCCGGCGACAGCACGGCATACGTAGCGTAGGGGGAGGACGAATGAGCTTGCTTGCGTTATCTCAGCCGGAACGAACTTCGACAGTGACGTCCAATCCGGGCGGGACGCATTGGCCGACCGCGTCGGCCGTTGGGGGCATCGCGTTCCGCGTGGCGTTCAGACGCCGTGTCGGGCTGGAGCCGGCGCGCAATGTCAGCGATACACCAGCACCGGCACCGTCGCATGGGCCAACACCCGCTGCGTCTGGCTGCCGAGCAGCAGGCGCTGCAGGCCGCCATGTCCGTGCGTGGCCATGAAAATCAAATCGCAGTTGTAGTCCTGCGCCGTGCGTACGATCTCGTCGGACGGACTGAGCGAGGTGGCGACGTGGGTGGTGCATGGCACGCCCGCGCGGGCCGCCTCGGCGCCGATTTCCTGCACGCACTTGTGCGCTGCGGCCTGCATGGCGTCGGCAAACACCTGGACGTCCATCACGGCGCCGAACTCGACATACGGAGAGTAGGGATACGGTTCGGCGACCGACATGGCAACCAGGCTCGCGCCAAGCTTGCGCGCCAGTTCAATGGCGGCCGTGGCCGCTGCTTTCGACAAGGCGGAGCCGTCGCTGGGAAGTAGGATGGTCTGGTACATAAATGCTTTCTGCCGCTAAGGCTGATGGTTCGGGCCGCCGTCGGCGGGATACCGTGATCATCGCGCCGCTCGCCAGTACAAGTCCTTGACGTGGATCAAAATGTTCCGGCCTGGGCCGCGACGCCGCGTCTGAATAATTCACGGGTTTTTTGATTTGGGTCAGGCGGCCCTGGTGCTTTTCTGCGCGGCTCCTATTACTGTGAGGATTCTTCACGGAGGAACTGCCATGTACGCATTGAGAAGCGGGGTGTTGATCCTGGCGCTGGCCGCGCAAGGCGGTGCGCTGGCGGCCGAGCTGGCGCCGCGGACGCAGAACGGCATCGCCTATCTGAGCGGCGGCGTCGGCGAGGACGAGCGGCAAGCCATGCAGGCGGCCCGCGCCGACTATCCGGTGCGGCTGACCTTTGCCACCAAGGGCAGCGGCGAATTCCGGGCCGACGTCTCGGTCACCATAGTTGATCGCGCCGGTGCGGTGGCGGCGACTTTCATGTCGCCCGGCCCTTTGTGCTACATCAAGCTGGCGCCGGGCAGTTATCGCATTGTCGCCAGCCTGCGCGGCAAGGAATTGACACAGGCGCTCACCGTGCAGCCGCTGGCCGCGCGTGAACTGTATTTTTACTGGGACCCGGAATGAGCCACGCCGGACCGGGCGCAATGAATCACCTGAATGGACCACCATGACCACACCCCACACCCCGCTAACCCCATTGCAATTGATCGCTCCCGAAGCGCTGGCGCTCGACGCCGAGTTCGCGCCGCTGAGCATGGCCTTGTTCAAGGTGCTGCTGCGGCGCCAGTCCAGCCGCGAGTTCAGCCCCGGCGAGCTGCCGCTGTACGCGTTGTCGCGCCTGCTGTGGGCCGCGTTCGGCATCAACCGGCCGCAGCTGGGCCTGCGCACGGCGCCGTCGGCCAGCAACGGACAGGAGATCGACATCTACGTGGCGATGCACGCCGGGCTGTATCGCTTCGATGCGCAGCAGCTGGCCTTGCTGCCGGTGCTGGCCGAGGACATCCGCGCCGCCACCGGCTGCCAGGATTTCGTCGCCACCGCTCCGATCAACCTGATCTACGTGGCCAGCCTGAAGGACGACAGCACGCGGCCGGAGACTGAGCAGAAGTTCTACGCCGCGCTGGACACCGGCTTCATCAGCCAGAACGTCTATTTGTTCTGCGCCGCCGAAGGCCTGGCCACGGTGGTGCGCGGCTGGGTCGACCGGCCGGCGCTGGCCGAGGTCATGGGGCTGGCGCCGCACCAGCATGTGATCGCGGCGCAATCGGTCGGCTATCCGGCGTCGCCGCAGGGGTGACGCGCGCGGCTCATTCGTGCAGGCCGCCATCCGAGTAGCGGTTGCGCGGATTCCACAGCATCCAGCCGTTGGACTGGGCCGCTTCGGCGGCGTCGATCTGCGCCTGCACCTCGGCCGCGCCGAACGGACGGTGGTCGAAGGCGTAGTCGGTGAAGTCCTGCAGCCACGGCCGGAAGCGGGCGCCGCCCAGTCCGGTGCGCTGCTTGGCGCGCTGCAAGGACTGGTACACGATCTCGTACGGATGGGCCACCGCGTTGCGGTAGTTCGGAATGCCCCATTTGAAGCCGGACGGATACAGCATCGGGCAGATGTAGTCGAGCGGCTGGACCAGGCGTTCCAGTTGCTGGCCGATCGCCGTGTCGTCGGTATTCCACAGCACGTAACCGAAGATGTCGGCGGCCACGAAGACGTTGTAGGGCGCCAGCCGCTGCCGCGCCGCGCCCAGGAAGCCGCTGATGGCGTCGACCCGGCTGGCCTGCGTGCTGGGCTGCGCGTACTGCGCGCCGGGCGCGTCCGGGAAGCGCACATAGTCGAACTGGATCTCGTCGAAGCCCTGCCGCGCCGCCTCCTCGGCGATGTCGAGGTTGTATTGCCACACCTCGTGCCGCATCGGGTCGACCCATGGCAGGTTTTCGCCATCGCGCCAGACCTGGCCCTGGCTGTTTTTCAGCGCCAGGTCGGGCTGTGAGGTGGCCAGCGGCTCGTCCTTGAACACCACGATCCTGGCGATCAGATAGATGTTTTTCTGGTGCAGCTGCGCGATCAGCGCCGGCATGTCGCGGACGGTGCGCACCTTCTGCGCGCCGATGCGCTCGGCGAGCGCGATGGAGCTGGCGTAGGGGATCATGCCGCGGTCGCTCTTGACGTCGATCACCAGAGCGTTCAGCTCGGTCTGTTCGACCAGCCGCAGCGCGGCCTCGCGCAGCGCGTCGCTGCCGATGCCGTAGGCCGACAGGTACACGGCCTTGGGCTGGAAGGGCGCGAGCGCCAGCCGCAGCGGGGCGTCGCCGTCGGCGTGCACGACCTGGCGCCGCGTGTAGCCCGGCGCGCGGACGGCCACCTCCGGCCCAGGTCCGGGCAGGTGAAATTTTCCGGCCGCGTCCGTCAGCGTGCTGGCGCCGCCGGAGGTGACGATGGCGCCGGCGATCGCGCTCTGGTCGGCCTGGCTGTAGACGAAGCCGTCGATCGCGTGGGCGGCTGGAAGCGCGAGCGTCAGTGCCGCCGCGAGTACAAGTTGGCGCATGGGGACTATCCTTGGCTGGTGGTTCGCATTGCTGTGGGCCACTGTAGCGGTGGACGTTGTGACGGCACAGGTCGCCGCTTGATCCAGGTCAAAAGACCGGCGAATTTGCGGCACCTTTGACTTGAATCAAAATGCCGTGGTGACAGCGCCAGCCTCGATTGCTACAGTAATTCGGTAGCTCGATGGTAATGGCGTGTTCGCCGGCGCGCCATCGGTCAACCCCCACCGGCGTTCACTGATACAAGGAGCATGACATGGCTAACAATCTGATGCAGTTCGACCCCTTTGGCGACCTGGCGCGGCTGGAACCGTTGCGCGGCGTCGAAGACTTTTTCCGTGACTTCCGCCTCAAAAACATGCTGCGCGATTTCGACGCCAAGCCGTTGATCAAGCTCGACGTGGCCGAGACCGAGCAAGCCTACAGCGTCAAGGCCGAGCTGCCCGGCATGAAGAAGGAAGACATCAAGGTCGATGTCGAAGGCAACCGCGTCACGATCTCTGCCGAGACCAAGCGCGAGAGCGAACAGAAGGAAGGCAAGACCGTGGTGCGCAGCGAGCGCTACGTCGGCCAGCTGTACCGCAGCTTCACGCTGGAGAAGGAAGTCGACGACGGCAAGGCCGAAGCCAAATACCAGGATGGCGTGCTGGAGCTGACATTGCCGAAGAAACCCAACAACGGCGCCAAGAAACTGGTGATCAGCTGACACGCGGCGAGCGCGGCCCGGCGCATGCCGGGCGTGCCTCACCAGCTGGTCAGCAGCGACGGCAGGCTGGCCGCCAGCAGTATCGCCACCAATCCCCACCCAACCCGCCGCAGGAACAAGCGGCCACCCCCGGCGGCGGCCGCAGCCAGTTTGCTTGACGTGTTGGCCGCCAGCGCCGCCAGCAGGATATGGCGCGCCGCCGCCGGCGTCAGCACGCCGCTGTCGGCCAGCGACAGGATCGAACTGGCGGCCGCGTGCACATCCACCAGTCCGACCAGCAAAGCCCCCAGCGTGGCCGCCGCCGTGCCCAGATAGGCGTTGGCGTAGGCCATCAGCGCGGTGGCGCCGCTCAGGATCAGCGCGAACAGCACCGCCTGCCGGATGCTGAACACCCGGCCGCCGCGCGCGGGCGGACGCACCGGCGTGGACGCCGCGCGCAGCAGCGCGGCCGACACCAGCGCGGTCGCGAGCAAGGCGCAGGCCAGCGTCGGCGCCAGCGACAGCAACTGTCCCGGCGCGATGGTCAGCACCACCACGAACAGCAGCAGATACGTGGCCACGTTCGACAGCAGCGCGGCCGCCGCGCACGCGCCCAGCAGCGACGGGTCGTGGCGGTAGCGCCGCCCCATGTCGGCGGTGGCGGCGACGCTGGAGACAAAGCCCGAGGCCAGCCCCGTCAACGCCAGGCCCATGCGCGGACCGGCCATGCGCATGGCGACATGGGCGACCGCCTGCAGCGCCATCAGCACCACCACCAGCCCCCACATGCGGCGCGGATTGACGCCCAGCAGCCAGCTGTTGGCCGCGTCCGGCAGCAGCGGCCAGATCACCAGCGCGGCGCCGGCCAGGATCAGGCCGTCGCGCAGCTCTCCGCTCTTGAGCGTGACGCGGATGAAGTGGTGCAGCGGCGCGCGCAGGTTGAGCATGGATGCCACCAGCACCGCCAGGCCGGCCGACAGCTGCGGATGGCCGACCGCGTTCACGCCCAGCAGGAAGCTGACGAACAAGGCCAGCTGCGTCACCATGCCGGACTCCTGGGCGCTGGCGCGGTAGTAGCCGATCACGTTGAGCGCCACCACCATCAGCGCCGCCATCAGCGTCAGCGCGGGATCGATGGTCTGGGCCAGCGCGCCGCACAGCGCCACCAGCGCGAAGCTGCGCACGCCGGCCAGCGTGTGCGTGGAGGGGGCGCCCTTGCGCCGCTCGCGCTCGATGCCGATCAGCATGCCGCTGCCGAGGGCGGCGCCCAGCCCGATCAAATTGGCGCTGATGCTCATGGGCGCTCCCTACAGTTGGCCATAGCGGTGCGCCAGCCAGCTCTTGAGCAGCTGGGCCGACACCAGGTAGGCGCCGACGATGGCCGACAGCGCCAGCCAGTAGCCGGCGGGCGGGGTGACGAAGCCGAGCGCGCCGCCAAAGGACGACACCGGCAACCACAGGCCCAGCACGCAGACCGCCAGCGTGGTGGTCAGCAGCGCCGTGCTGGGCTTGCTTTGCACGAAAGGCACCTTGCCGGTGCGCAGGACGTGCACCACCAGCGTCTGCGTCAGCAGCGATTCGAGGAACCAGCCGGACTGGAACAGCGCCGGCTGATGGGCCGCGTCAAACAGATACCACAGCACGCCGAAGGTCAGGTAGTCGAACAGCGAGCTGAGCGGGCCCAGGTACAGCATGTTGCGCCAGATATTGCCGATGTCCCAGCGGCGCGGCCGGCGCAGGTAGCCGGGATCGACGCGGTCGCTGGCCAGCGCGGTCTGCGAGACGTCGTACAGCAGGTTGTTGAGCAGGATCTGCACCGGCGCCATCGGCAGGAAGGGCAGCAGCACGCTGGCTCCCAGCACGCTGAGCATGTTGCCGAAGTTGGAGCTGGCGCTCATGCGCAGGTATTTGCTGATGTTGCCGAACACCTTGCGGCCCTCGACCACGCCGTCCTTCAAGGCCATCAGGCTCTTCTGCAGCAGGATGATGTCGGCCGATTCCTTGGCGATGTCGACCGCGCTATCGACCGAGATGCCGACGTCGGCCGCCTTCAGCGCGGCGCCGTCGTTGATGCCGTCGCCCAGGTAGCCGACCACGTGGCCGCGGCTTTGCAGCGCGCGGATCACCCGCGCCTTCTGCTGCGGCGCCAGCTTGGCGAACACCGACACTTCTTCAGCGCGCAGCGCCAGCGCGTCGTCGTCGAGCGCGTCGATGTCGCTGCCCAGCATGACTTGCTGCACCGGCAGCCCGACATGGCGGCACACGCTGCGCGTGACGGTGGCGTTGTCGCCGGTCAGCACCTTGACCGCCACGCCGTAATGGCTGAGCGCGCGCAGGGCCTCGGCCGCGCTGTCCTTGGGCGGGTCGAGGAAGGCGATGTAGCCCACCAGCAGCAGGTCGGCCTCGGCGCTGTTGTCGATCACCGTATCGCCGGCGGCCAGCTCGCGGCAGGCCACGGCGATCACGCGGAAGCCGTCCTCGTTGAGCTCGTTCACCACGCGGTCCAGCGCCACGCCGTGATGGTCCTGCAGCGAGATCACGCCGGCGCCGGTCTCGGCCCGGGTGCAGACGCTGAGCACTTCCTCCACCGCGCCCTTGCAGATCAGCACGCGCGTACCGTCGCTGCGCTCGACCACCACCGACATGCGGCGCCGCTGGAAGTCGAACGGCAGCTCGTCGATCTTGTGGAAGGCGTGGTCGGCGTCCAGGTGCTCGTGCACGTCCACGTAGTTGAGCACGGCGACGTCCAGCAGGTTCTTCAGGCCGGTCTGGTAGTAGCTGTTCAGGTAGGCGTACTCGGTCACGCGGGCCGAGTCCTTGCCCTCGATGTCGACATGGCGCTCCATGATCACGCGGTCCTGCGTCAGCGTGCCGGTCTTGTCGGTGCACAGCACGTCCATCGCGCCGAAGTTCTGGATCGCGTTGAGCCGCTTGACGATCACCTGCTTGCCCGACATCGCCAGCGCGCCCTTGGCCAGGTTGATGGTCACGATCATCGGCAGCATCTCCGGCGCCAGGCCGACCGCCACCGCCACGCCGAACAGCAGCGCCTGCAGCCAGTCGCCCTTGCTCAAGCCGTTGAGCAGGAACACCAGCGGCATCATCACGCACATCACCCGTATCATCAGCCACACGAACTGGTTGACGCCGCGGTCAAAGCTGGTCAGGGCGCGCGCGCCGGCCAGGTCGGTGGCGATCTGGCCGAAGCAGGTGCGCGCGCCGGTGGCCACCACCAGCGCGCTGGCGGTGCCGCTGACCACGGTGCTGCCCATGAAGGCGATGTTGCCCAGCTCCAGCGCGGGCAGGCCGGCGGCGGCCAGCGCCTGGCCGTGCTTCTCGACCGGCAGCGCCTCGCCGGTCAGCGCGGACTGGCTGATGAACAGGTCGCGGCTGGAGAGGATGCGCAGGTCGGCCGGCACCAGCGCGCCGGCCGACAGCCGCACGATGTCGCCCGGCACCAGCGCGGCCAGCGGCAGGTCGCCGGCCTGCCCATCGCGCAGCACGCTGGCGGTGGTGGCCACCATCGAGCGCAGGCGTTCGGCCGCCAGGTCGGAGCGGTGCTCCTGCACAAACGCCAGCAGCGACGACAGCACCACCATGACCGCGATCACGATGGCGCCCCAGGCTTGGCCGGTCAGGTAGTTCACCAGCGCCAGGGCCAGCAGCAACAGCGACAGCGGGCTGGCCAGCAAGGTCAGGAAGCGCAGCCAGGCGTTGCCGTGGGCCTGGTGGACCACCGCGTTGGGCCCGGTTTGCTGCAGGCGGGTGCGCGCCTCCTGTTCGGTCAGCCCGCCGGCGCGGCTGTCCAGCAGGCGCAGCGCGGCGTCGGGATCGGCTGCGGCGTAGTTCTGCAGCAGGGCTTGTTGCTGGGCGTTGGCGGTGCTGGGCGGATTGGCGGACATGTCGGTGGTCGGGCTCCGGTAAGGGGATAGGGTCAGCCGCGTGGGCCGCGATGCGGGCGCCGCTCGTGCGCCTGCTGGCAGGGCAGGCACATGTGCGCGGTCGGCTGCACCCGCAGGCGCTCGTGGGGAATGGCGGTGCCGCAGCGTTGGCAGCGGCCGTAGCTGCCGTCCGCCAGCCGCGCGCAGGCGCTGTCCAGGCTGCGCAGGGTGGCCAGGTCCTCGGCCAGACGCACCGGGTCGCAGCCCGGCAGTTGCCTGGCCACGGCCGGATCGTCCGGCGATATTGTGCCGTCGAGCAACTGCGCCGTCAGCGGCAACGGCCCCAGGCGCAGGCGCAGCTGGCTGGCCAGTTCGGCGCGGTGGCGGTGCAGGCGGGCGGCGAGCGCTTCCAGTTCAGGGAGGGAGGACGGGTTCATGGCATCACTGTAGGGCCGCGCCGCCGCGCCGTCTGTAGCGCCCGTTGATCCAGATCAAAATGCCCGGGAATACTATCGGTCCGGCTTCTTGCCGATAAGGCACTTTTTTTTGTATTTCGGGCGATTCAAACGTATCATCGAGGTTTGGGTGCCGGATCGGCATCGTTATTCGGGATGCACCTTTGAAAAATCTGGGAATTGAGGGCTTGAGTCTGGAGTGGCTGGTGGCCTCGGCCACCGACGCCATGCTGATCGTCGACCAGAATGGCAAGATCGTGCTGGCCAATCCGGCGCTGGAAAAGCTGTTCGGCTACGGGCCGGACCAGATGCTGGGGCTGACGCTGGAGGCGCTGGTGCCGTCGCGCTTCCACGCCGCCCACGTCGGCCAGCGCGACGACTTCTTCGACCAGCCGCGTTCGCGCGCCATGGGCGCCGGCGCCGAGCTGTACGGACTGCACCACGACGGCTACGAGTTCGGCGTCGAGGTCAGCCTGTCGCCGCTGCGCACCTCGCAGGGGCAGCAGATGGTGCTGGCCACGGTGCGCGACATCACCGAACGCAAGCTGGCCGAGCAGGCGCTGCAGGAAAGCGAGGCGCGCATGCGCGCCATCTTCGAGACCGCGGTGGACGCCATCATCACCATCGACGAGCGTGGCGTGCTGGAGCGCCTGAACCCGGCCGCCGAACGCATGTTCGGCTACGCCGAGGCCGAGGTGGCGGGCCGCAACGTCTCGATGCTGATGCCGCAGCCGCACCGCGCCCAGCACGACGGCTACCTGGCGCATTACCGCGAGACCGGCGAGAAGCGCATCATCGGCAAGGGCCGCGAGGTCGAGGGCCTGCGCAAGGACGGCAGCGTGTTCCCGATGGAGCTGTCGGTGGTCGAGATGCAGATCGGCGCGCGCCGCATGTTCACCGGCATGGTGCGCGACATTTCCGAGCGCAAGGCGGCCGAGGACCGCAACCGCCGCCTGATGCAGGAAATCAGCAGCGCCAACGAGGAGCTGACCAACTTCGCCTACGTGGTGTCGCACGACCTCAAGGCGCCGCTGCGCGGCATCGGCTCGCTGGCCGACTGGCTGGCCACCGACTACGCCGAGCAGTTCAACGACGAGGGCAAGGAGCACATGCGCCTGCTGATCAACCGGGTGCACCGGATGAGCAGCCTGATCGACGGCATCCTGCAATACTCGCGCGTGGGCCGGGTGCGCGAGGCGCAATTGCCGGTCGACCTGAACCGCCTGCTGGCGGACGTGGTGGACCTGCTGGCGCCGCCGGCCAACTTCCGCGTGACGGTGGCGCCGGCGCTGCCGACCGTGCTGATCGAGCCGACCCGCATCCAGCAGGTGTTCCACAACCTCATCTCCAACGCCATCAAGTACATGGACAAGCCGGACGGCGAGATCGAGATCGCCTGCGCAGACGACGGCAGCCACTGGCGCTTCAGCGTGCGCGACAACGGCCCCGGCATCGAGACGCGCCATTTCGAGCGCATCTTCCAGCTGTTCCAGACGCTGGCCTCGCGCGACCGCGTCGAGAGCACCGGCGTCGGCCTGGCGCTGGCCAAGAAAATCGTCGAAATGTACCATGGCCGCATCTGGCTCGAATCGCAAATGGGACAGGGCAGCACCTTCTGGTTCACGCTGCCCAAGTCCGGCGCCCCCTTACCCAGAACAGGATCCATCCAATGAAAGTACTGAACAAGCCCATCCTGCTGGTCGAAGACGACCACGTCGACATCATGACCATCAAGCGCGCGCTGAAGGAAATCCATGTCGGCAACGAGGTGGTCAGCATGGAACACGGCGAGGCGGGCCTGGCCTACCTGCGCGACCCGGCCAACGAGCGGCCGTGCATCATCCTGCTCGACCTGAACATGCCGATCATGAACGGCATCGAATTCCTGCAGCAGATCAAGCTTGACGCCTCGCTGCGCCGCATTCCGGTGGTCGTGCTGACCACCTCCGAGGAACAACAGGACAAGGTGCACAGCTTCGACCTGGGCGTGGCCGGCTACATGGCCAAGCCGGTCGACTACCGCCGCTTCGTCGAGATGATGCGCTCGATCGACCTGTACTGGACCATCAGCGAGATGCCGTGAACGCCCCGTTGCGCGTGCTGATCGTGGAGGACGACGCGGTCGACCGCATGGCGTGCCGGCGCGCCTTCGCCGCCGCGGCCGACGCGCCGTTCGAACTGCTGGAGGCCGACAGCGGCGAGCAGGGCCTGGACCTGGCGCGCAGCCAGCGGCCCGACTGCATCCTGCTCGACTACCATCTGCCCGACCTGACCGGGCTGGAGTTCCTGGCCCACCTGAACGGCGACGCCGCCGCGCAGGCCATTCCGGTGATGATGCTGACCGGCGCCGACAGCGCGGCCGTGGCGGCCGAGGCCATGCGGCGCGGCGCGCGCGACTACCTGGTCAAGGATGTCGACGGCTACTACCTGGAGTTCCTGCCGGGCGCGATCCACCGCATGCTGCGCGAGCAGAGCCTGCTGGACGACAAGCGCCAGGCCGAGGCCCGCTTCCGCACGCTGATCGAGCAGATGCAGGCGATCAGCTACATCGCCGAGCTGGGCGAGGAGGGCGCGCTGCGCTACATCAGCCCGCAGATCGGCCTGCTGGGTTTCAGCCCGGCCGAATGGCTGGCCGATCCGGCGCTGCACGGCCAGCGCATGGACCCGGACCGGCGCGAGGCCATCCTGGCGGCGATGCGCCGCAGCCGCCGCGACGGCAGCCCGCTGCACCTGGAATACCGGCTGCACGCGCGCGACGGCCGCACGCTGTGGTTCCGCGACCAGGCCGAGCTGGTGCGCGACGAGCAGGACCAGCCGCTGTTCATGCAAGGCATCATGATCGACATCACCCAGACCAAGCTGGCCGAGCAGGCGCTGCTGGCTTCGCAGCAGGCGCTGCGCAGCCTGTCGGCGCACCAGGAGCAGATCAAGGAACACGAGCGCAAGCGCATCGCCCAGGAGATCCACGACGAGCTGGGCGGCCTGCTGACCGGCATCAAGGCCTACGTCGCGGTCAGCATCGAGCGCGCGGCGGCGGCCGGTTCGCCGGCCGAGCCGCTGCTGGCCGAGGTGGCCGGGCTGGCGCAGGACGCGATCGACACCGTGCGCCGCGTGATCACCGACCTGCGCCCGAGCGTGCTGGACCAGCTGGGCGTGTGGGCCGCGCTGGAGTGGTACGCCGAGCAGGTGGAACGCCGCTCGGGCCTGCATTGCCAGTGCACGGTGGCGCCGGCCGCGGCCGCGCTGGAGCTGGGCGCCGAGCGCAGCACGATGCTGTTCCGCATCGCGCAGGAGGGGTTGACCAACGTGGTGCGGCACGCCGAGGCCAGCAACGCCACCTTGCAGGTCGACTACGCCGACGGCGTGCTGGAGCTGCGCATCAGCGACGACGGCCAGGGCATCGAGGCCGAGCGCCTGCTCAACCGCGAATCCTGGGGCATCCTCGGCATGCACGAACGCTGCCGTCACTTCGACGGCGAACTGAAAATCACCGGCAAGCCGGGCGAGGGCACGACCCTTCTGCTGCGCTTGCCATTGCACGATCAAGACGAGTAAAACATGAGTAACCATCCCATCCGCGTGCTGCTGGTCGACGATCACGCGATCGCCCGCAACGGCGTGCGCCTGATGCTGAGCACGGCCGACGACATCCGCGTCGACGGCGAGGCGTGCAACGCGCAGGAGGCGCTGCAACTGGTCATGGCCCAGGAATTCGACGTGGCGCTGCTCGACATCACCATGCCCGGCAAGAACGGCCTGGAACTGCTCAAGCAGCTGCGCAGCGAGCGGCCCAAGCTGGCCGTGCTGATGCTGAGCACGTATTCGGAAGACATCTACGCGGTGCGCGCGCTCAAGCTGGGCGCGGCCGGCTACCTGATCAAGGATGCGCCGACCACCACGCTGGTGGCGGCGGTGCGCAAGGCCGCCTCGGGCGGCAAGCACGTCAGCCCGGCGCTGCTGGAGAAGCTGGCCAGCCTGATCGGCGGCGGCGGCGACGCCGGCCACGAGGCGCTGTCCAACCGCGAGCTGGAAGTGTTCAAGCTGATCGCGGCCGGCGAATCGCTGGTGCGCATCGGCGAAACCCTGCACCTGAGCCCCAACACCGTGACCACCTACCGCTCCCGCATCCTGGAGAAAATGGGCCTGGAAAGTAATGCCGAATTGACACGTTATGCCCTTGAACACGGCATTATCTAGCGCTGTAGGGGATCCCCTACAAGATTCTGTCGGCCGGCCACTACACGACAGGACAGCGAAGCCCGATTAGCGCCGGGCCGTCCATCGCCGATACTGTGTCCATGCCGTAGCATCATTGCGATGTGCAGGCCAGCACACTAAGGAGCATGGACATGATGACCAATATACAACTCGCGACATCCGGCGGCAACGTAGGCGCGGCGCAATCGAAATGCGGCATGTGTGGCTTCAAGAACCTGTGCCTGCCGCAGGGCCTCAACGAGAGCGAGATGGCCCGCCTCGACAAGATCATCGGCCGCCGCCGCCGCGTGGAGCGCGACGAGAACCTGTGCCGCATGGAGCAGCCGTTCCACAGCCTGTACGCGGTGCGCTTCGGCCACTTCAAGACCTCGCGCGTCAACCACAGCGGCCAGCAGCAGATCACCGGCTTCCAGATGGCCGGCGAACTGCTGGGCATGGACGCCATCGGCAGCGGCCAGCACGCTTGCGGCGTGGTGGCGCTGGAGGACAGCGAAGTTTGCGAGATCCCGTTCGCCCGCCTGCAGGAACTGTTCGCCGAAGTGCCGCAGCTGCTGCGCCACTTCCACCGCATCATGAGCCAGGAAATCATGCGTGAACAGAACGCCATGCTCTTCCTCGGCAATATGCGCGCCGAGCAGCGCTTCGCCACCTTCCTGCTGAACCTGTCGACCCGCTACGCCGCGCGCGGCTACTCGCCCAACAGCTTCCAGCTGCGCATGTCGCGCGAGGACATCGGCGATTACCTGGGCCTGACCATCGAGAGCATCAGCCGCCTGCTGTCGCGCTTCCGCGCCAGCGGCTGGATCGCGGTCGACAAGCGCGAGCTGACCATCCTCGACCACCCGAGCCTGGAATCGCTGGCCACCGGCATGCCCGCACCCGCCGCCGGCGCCCGTCCGGCTATCATGATGCAGGCCGCCATGGCCTGACGCCGCCGTCAGCGCGGCGGCATTTTCGACCCACCCCGCAGTTCCAGTTCCGTCTGGCAGTCCCGGCACATCTCGGCCTCGGGCTGCGCCAGCAGGCGCGCTTCCAGGATGGCCTCGCCGCAGCGCGAGCACTGTCCGTAGCCGCCGTGGTGCAGCCGCCCCAGCGCATTGTCCACGCTGCGCAACTCCAATAATTCATGATTGAGCAGCGCGATATCGGTATCGCTGAGCTGACTGGCTTCGGCCAGGTCGGCGTCGATGGCGTAGTTGTTAAACAGGGCCATTTCCTGTTGTTCGTCAGCCTGGTGCAGACGTTGCCGCAACTGGACGGATAGTTGCTCGCGCCGTTGCTGGAGCCGGTTGCTCAATACTTGCATGACGTTGGCGCTGACGGTACTCATGGTGATCTCCATTGTTATTGGTGTTGCGGGGGTGTTGGTTCAGTGCGCCATCAGGACCGGCAGCGTCATGCCGCGCAGCACGGTGCGGGTGGCGCCGCCCAGCAGCCATTCCTGCAGGCGCTGGTGGCCGTAGCCACCCATCACCAGCAGGTCGGCGCCGGTGCCGTAGGCCAGGTCCAGCAATGCTTCGCCCGCACGCCGGTCATCCTCCTGCGCGACCAGCGTGACGTCCACGCCGTGCCGGAACAGGAAGCGGGCCAGTTCGGCGCCCGGCACGTCGGTCTGGCGTCCGTGGCCGCCGGTTTGCGGCGAGGCGGCGACCGTGACGGTGGCGGCGCGCTTGAGCAGCGGCAGCGCGGCCGTGACCGCGCGCGCGGCCGAGGCGCTGCCGTTCCAGCCCACCAGCACGTGCTTGCCTGTCTGCTCGAACCGGCCGGTGTGCGGCACCAGCAGCACCGGGCGGGCGCTGTGGAACATCACGGTCTGCGGCAGGCGGGCCTGCAGGCTGTTGCTGTGGTCGTGCGGGTCGGCCTGGCTCAGCACCAGCAGGTCGGCGTACGGGCTTTGCAGGATCAGGCCGTCGTCGGCCGCGTCGTCGACCCGCCGCGCCTCGATGGACGGCACGCCGAGGCGGCTGGCGCAATCGGTGAACTGCGACAGCGCGGCGTCGGCGCGGTCGTGCAGCAGGCGCAGGTCGAAGGGGAAGGGCGTGCCGACCGCGGCGATCGAGCCGTCCGGCAGCGCGTGGCGCGACAGGCCGGTCATGGCGGCACCCACCAGATGGGCATCATGCGCCAGCGCGACCAGCGCCGCCAGCCGGATGCGCTGTTCGGCCTGCGGCGTGCCGTCGGCATGCACGAGTATGGTTTTGTAGGTCATGGTGTCTCCCTGGTGGCTGGCACGGATTCAGCGACGCGGCAATTGAGTCGCGTCAAGTACCGCCATCGTAGTGATTTGACCGCCCAAATTGATTGATCCAAATCAAGCGCGACTTAGTCTGGTGATACTCGCGCTGTATGTTTCCATTTTTTGAGTTGGATCAAATGGCGATGGTGACGCCAGCCGGGTGCGCCCGTACAGTCTGGTAGTGGGCGGCACCGCCGCCCGATAGACAGGAGCCGCATCCGATGAAAACGTCCCCGCTGTCGTCCGGCGCACCGCTGCTGCTGGCGCTGACCACGCTGGCCGGT
Organism: Duganella caerulea; assembly: GCF_040362985.1. NCBI lineage: Bacteria > Pseudomonadati > Pseudomonadota > Betaproteobacteria > Burkholderiales > Oxalobacteraceae > Duganella > Duganella caerulea. The sequence goes on from NZ_BPWJ01000006.1 coordinate 134,439, forward strand.
TGCGCCAACTTGCGGCCGGTCAGCCTGCCACCTGCGGCGGCGCCTTTCCAGGCGCCGGCGGACTGGTCGCAAGGCAAGGCCCGTGCGGCGCCAGCCGATGCCGCCGCACTGGCCGCGTGGTGGCGGCGCTTCAACGATCCCTTGCTGGAGCAACTGGTGGGGCAGGCGCTGCAAGCCAACCCCGGCATCGCGCAGGCGCGCGCCACGCTGCAGCAGGCGCGTGCCACGCGCGCGGCGGCCGCGGCCGGCCTGGCCGCCACCGTCAGCGGCAGCGGCCAGGCCCAGCGCAGCAAGCAGGACGGCTCGGCCGTCTCCAATTCCTACAACCTGGGCTTCGACGCCCGCTGGGAACCGGACATCTTCGGCGCCAACCATTACGGGCTGGCGGCCAGCGCCGCCGCCCTGCAGGCCAGCGCGGCCACGCTGGGCGGAACGCAGGTGTCGGTCGCGGCCGAGGTGGCGCGCGACTACATCGACCTGCGCGGCGCCCAGGCCCGGCTGGCGATCGCGCGCGACAACCTGGCCAATCAACTGAGTACGCTGGAAATCACCAACTGGCGGGTCCAGGCGGGCATGTTGACCTCGCTCGAACAGCAGCAGGCGATCACCGCCGCCGAGCAGGCCGCCGCCCAGCTGCCGGTGCTGGAGGCCAGCGTGGCGCAGCTGGGCCACGCGCTGGCCGTGCTGTGCGGGCAGTCGCCGGCCGCGCTGGATGCGCTGCTGGCGCCGCCGCGAGCCATCCCCGGCGACGGCGCGCAACTGGCGCTGAGCCTGCCCGCCGCGACCTTGCATCAGCGTCCCGACGTGCGCGCGGCCGAGTTCCAGCTGGAGGCGGCGCGCGCGCGGGTCGGGCAGGCCGACGCCGCCCGCTATCCGCAGTTCCGGCTGGACGGCTCGCTGGGATTGAGCGGCCTGGGCTGGGGCGCCAGCGGCGGCACCTTGCTGCGCACGCTGCTGGCCGGCGTGACCGGCAATGTGCTCGACGGCGGCGCCAGCCAGGCCCAGCTCGACCTGCAACGTGGCGCGCTGGCGCAGGCGCAGGCGGGCTACCTGTCCACCGTGCTGGGCGCCTTGCAGGAAGTGGAGGATGCGCTGGCCTCGCTGACCGGCGAACGCGCGCGGCTGGAGCATCTGCGCCTGGCCGCCGACGCCGCCGAGAGTGCCGCGCTGCTGGCGCGGCAGCGCTATGCGAGCGGGCTGGTCGATTTCCAGACGGTGCTGGAAACCCAGCGCGCACTGTACGCGTCGCAGGATGGCGTGGCCGTCACCAGCGCCGACTTGGGCGGCGATCTGGTACGGTTGTACAAGGCGCTGGGCGGCGGCTGGCAACCCGACGGCGAAGGCGCCGCAACGAAACAAGGAAGCGCACCATGAACCAACCATTGGCGCAGGCGCCCCGGCCCGCCGCATCCACGCCGTTGAGCGAACTGGCCGAACCGGTACGGCGCCCGTGGTGGCGCCGCGCCGCATTCTGGGCAGGCATGCTGGCGCTGCTCGCCGCCGGCGCCGGCTTGTACGCGTGGCAGGCGCAGCGCCAGGCGGCGCGCGCGCCCGGCTATGTGACGGTGCCGGTCAAGCGCGGCAGCGTCACGCTCAGCGTCACCGCGAACGGCACCTTGCAGCCCACCCGCGCGGTCAACATCGGCAGCGAGCTGTCCGGCACTGTGGCGCGCGTGCTGGTGGACGTCAACGACCAGGTCCACGCCGGCCAGGTGCTGGTGGAGCTGGACACGGCCAAGCTGCAGGACCAGATCGTGCGTTCGCGCGCCGCGCTGGCCGCCGCCCGGGCCGCGCTGGCGCAGAACCAGGCCAGCCTGGCCGAGGCGCGCAGCGCGCTGGCACGGCTGGAGGACGTGGCCCGGCTGTCCGGCGGCAAAGTGCCGTCGCGCGCGGAGCTCGACGCCGGCCGCGCGACGCTGGCCCGCGCCGAAGCGGCGGTCCTGAGCGCCGCCGCCAACGTCGACAGCGCGCAGGCCACGCTGTCGACCGACAGCACCAACCTGGCGCGCGCGTCGATCCGCTCGCCCATCGACGGCGTGGTGCTGAGCCGCAGCGTCGATCCCGGCAACGCGGTGGCCGCCTCGCTGCAGGCGGTGACGCTGTTCGCGCTGGCCGAGGACCTGCATCATCTGCGCCTGCTGGTCAACGTCGACGAGGCCGACGTCGGCGCGGTGCAGGCGGGCCAGCAGGCCGGCTTCACCGTCAGCGCCTATGCAGACCGCAGCTATCCCGCCACCGTGACCCGCGTCTCGTACGGCTCCACCATCACCGAGAACGTGGTGACCTACGTCGCCTACCTGGACGTCGACAACGCCGACTTGAGCCTGCGTCCCGGCATGACCGCCACCGCCGTGATCCGCGCGGCCCAGCATGACAATGTGCTGCTGATCCCGAACAGCGCGCTGCGCTTCACCCCCGGCGACGCCGGCGTGGCGGCATCGGCCGGGCTGGTGTCGCGCCTGATGCCACGCCTGCCGGCACGGGCGCCGCGCCAGGCCGGCGTGGCCGCCGCCGTGCGCCGCTCGCTGTGGGTGCTGCGCGATGGACGGCCGCAGGAGTTGAGTGTCACGCTGGGCATCAGCGACGGCCGCTACACGGAGGTGAGCGGCGCCGGGCTGGAGCCGGGCGTGCCCGTCATCACCGACCAGCGCGCGGCGGCGCCGTGAACGATACCGTCCCGCTGATACGGCTGCGCGACGTCTGCAAGCGCTACGGCGCGGGCGGCACCGCGCTGATGGCGCTGGACCGGGTCAACCTCGATATCGCGCAGGGCGAGTTCGTCGCCATCATGGGACCCAGCGGCTCGGGCAAGTCGACCGCCATGAACATCCTCGGCTGCCTCGACACGCCCAGCGCCGGCCAATACCTGTTCCATCAGATCGACGTCGGCGCCGCCAGCCGCGACCAGCGGGCGCGCCTGCGGCGGCGCTACCTGGGCTTCGTGTTCCAGGGCTTTAACCTGCTGGCGCGCACCTCGGCGCAGGAGAACGTGGAACTGCCGCTGCTGTACCGCGGCGAGGGCGCGGCCCGCCGCCACGCGCTGGCCGCGCAGGCGCTGGCCGCGGTCGGACTGGCAGGCTGGGAGCAGCACACGCCGGCCGAACTGTCGGGCGGCCAGCAGCAGCGGGTCGCCATCGCGCGTGCCATCGTCAGCGCGCCGTCGCTGCTGCTGGCCGACGAACCGACCGGCAATCTCGATAGCCAGCGCAGCGCCGAAATCATGGAGCTGCTGGCGCGCCTGAACCGCGAGCAGGGCATCACGGTGGTGATGGTCACCCACGAGCCGGACATGGCCCTGTACGCGCAACGCATCGTACGCTTCCGCGATGGCCGCATCGAGAGCGATGAACTGAATCCGGCCGCGCTGGAGGTGAGCTAATGCTGTTCAATACCATCCTGCTGGCGCTGCGCTCGATCCGGCGCAACCTGCTGCGCTCTTTCTTGACGATGCTGGGCATCGTGATCGGCGTGGGCGCGGTGATCGCCATGGTCACGCTGGGCAACGGCGCGACCCAGGCGGTGCATGACCAGATCGCGAGCCTGGGCAGCAACCTGCTGATGGTGCGCACCGGCCAGCGCATGGGGCAGGGCGGCTCCGGCGCGCCGGCCTTCAAGGAAGCCGACGCCGAGGCCATCGCGCTGCAGATCGGCGGCATCCGCGCGGTGGCGGCCGAGGCGCGCAGCGGCGCCACCGTGGTGGCCAATGGTCGCAACTGGACCACCACCGTCACCGGCGGCAGCGCCGAATGGATGACCGCCGCCAACTGGACGCTGAGCGCCGGCCGCCAGTTCGACGACGGCGAGCAGCGCGCCGGCGGCGCCGTCTGCGCGCTGGGCGCGACCGTGGCGCGCTCACTGTTCGGCCGCCGCGATCCGCTGGGCGAGCGGCTGCGCATCAAGCAGTTCTCCTGCGTGATCGTGGCGCTGCTGGCGCCAAAGGGCCAAGGCGCGATGGGCAACGACCAGGACGACGTGGTACTGCTGCCGCTGCACACGCTGCAGCGCCGCGTGACCGGCAACCAGCGCGTGAACACGCTGCTGATCTCCATGCAGGAGGGCAGCGACCCCACCGCGCTGCAGGCGCGCCTGCGGCTGCTGCTGCGCGAGCGCCGCAAGCTGGGCGCGGCCGAGGAGGACAACTTCAACATCCTCGACACGCGCCAGCTGGCCGAGACGATGTCCGGCGCCACCCGCGTGATGACGACGCTGCTGGCGGCTGTCGCGGCGGTCAGCCTGCTGGTGGGCGGCATCGGCATCATGAACATCATGCTGGTGAGCGTGACCGAGCGCACGCGCGAGATCGGCCTGCGGCTGGCCATCGGCGCTCAGGAACGCGACGTGCTGCTGCAATTCCTGATCGAGGCCATGGTGCTGGCCGCGCTGGGGGGCCTGGCCGGCGTGCTGCTGGCGGCGCTGGCGACGGTGCTGATGGCGCGCGGCCTGCAGCTGCCGTACCTGTTCAATCCCGGTGTGAACCTGCTGTCCTTCCTGTTCTCGGCCGGGATCGGCGTGGTGTTCGGCTACGTGCCGGCGCGCCGCGCCGCGCGCATGGATCCCATCGAGGCGCTGCGCCACGAATAACGGCGGGCCTACAAGGGCAGCGCCGTCTCGTACTTCACTTCGCGCAGCGCCACGCTGGTGTTGACCTGCGCCACGCCGTTCAGCTTGACCAGCACATTGTGCAGGAAGTCGTGGTAGGCATCCATGTCGGCCAGGACCACCTTGACCATGTAGTCCGAGCTGCCGGTGGTTTCGTAGCACTCCACCACCTCCGGGCGCATGCGCATGGTCGCCTCGAACTGTTCGACCACGCCTTCCTCGTGCCGCGCCAGCGAGATGTGCAGCAGGCACACCACGGACAGCCCCAGTTTGCGCCGGTCCACCAGCGCGGTGTAGCGGACGATGTAGCCGTTGTCCTCCAATTCCTTCTGCCGCCGCCAGCACGGGCTGGCCGACATGCCGATCTTTTCCGCCAGCTCGTTGGACGAAATCCTGCCGTTTTTTTGCAGCTCGGCAAGGATTTTCACCGACGCGGGGTCGATAGAAATATTTTTCATGTTTTAGGTCAAATTTCGAAAGATTCTCGCCATTCTAGTCCCGCACGCGGCAAAGATAGAAATAATTTTTCCATAGTGGCGGCATATCCTGTCTCATCAAAAAAACATAACGAGACAATGAATACCTTGACCATCCCCGTGCCATTCCTGGCCGATCCGCACTACGCGCTGGACGACAACCTGACCCGCGCCGAAGGCCGCGTGTTCCTGACCGGCACCCAGGCGCTGGTGCGCCTGCTGTGCATGCAGAAGGTCAGCGACGAGGCGCGCCAGCTCAACACCGCCGGTTTCGTCAGCGGCTACCGCGGCTCGCCGCTGGGCGCCGTCGACCAGGAACTGTGGCGCGCCAAGGACCTGCTGCAAGGCCACCACATCGAATTCCTCCCGGCGATCAACGAGGAACTGGGCGCGACCGCCGTCATGGGCTCGCAGCAGGTCGAGGCCGACCCGACCCGCAAGGTCGACGGCGTGTTCGCCATGTGGTACGGCAAAGGGCCGGGCGTGGACCGCGCCGGCGACGCGCTCAAGCACGGTCACGTCTACGGCTCGTCGCCGCATGGCGGCGTGCTGGTGATACTGGGCGACGACCACGGTTGCGTGTCGTCGTCGATGCCGCACCAGAGCGAACAGGCGCTGATCGCCTGGGGCATGCCGGTGATTAACCCGGCCAACATCCAGGAGTACATGGAGTTCGGGCTGTACGGCTGGTCCATGTCGCGTTACTCGGGCGCGTGGAGCGGCTTCAAGGCCATCTCGGAAACCGTGGAGGGCGGCGCGGTGGTCGAGCTGCCGCCGCTGCCGCGCTACGTCGAGCCGGCCGATTACACGGCGCCGCCGGATGGCCTGCACAACCGCTGGCCGGACCTGCCGGGCCTCGCGCTGGAGCAGCGCGCCGCCGCCAAGCTGGAGGCGGTGCAGGCCTTCGCCCGCGCCAATTCCATCGACAAGCTGGTGGTGCCGGCGCCGCGCGCCACCATCGGCATCATCAGCGCCGGCAAGGCCTACCTCGATTTGCTGGAGGCGCTCGAGCGCATGGAGCTGCCGCTCGAACGGCTGGAGCAGCTGGGCGTGCGCCTTTACAAGCCGGGCCTGACCTATCCGTTGGAGCGCACCCGCCTGTCGGCGTTTGCCGAGGGCTTGGCCGAGATCCTGGTGGTCGAGGAGAAGGGCGCGGTCATCGAGCAGCAGGTCAAGAACCTGTTCTACAACCTGCCGCACGAGCAGCGCCCCATCGTCATCGGCAAGACCGACCGCCATGGCGACGCGCTGCTGTCGGCGCTGGGCGAGCTGCGGCCGTCGCGCATCGCGCCGGCGCTGGTGCGCTGGCTGGCGCCGCATTTCCCGCAGCTGGACCTGGCGCGCATGCTGCCGGACTTCTGCGCCGCCGAGCTGCTGTCGAACGGCGCCGACGGCGTCAAGCGCACGCCGTATTTCTGCTCCGGCTGTCCGCACAATACCTCGACCCGCGTGCCGGAAGGCAGCCGCGCGCTGGCCGGCATCGGCTGCCACTTCATGGCGACGTGGATGAAGCGCGACACGAATTACCTGTCGCAGATGGGCGGCGAGGGCGTGAGCTGGGTCGGCTCCTCGCGCTTCGTCGGCGAGCCGCACGTGTTCCAGAACCTGGGCGACGGCACCTTCTACCATTCGGGATCGCTGGCGATACGGCAGGCGGTCGCGGCGCGCACCAACATCACCTACAAGATCTTGTACAACGACGCGGTGGCCATGACCGGCGGCCAGCCGGTGGACGGCAGCCTGTCGGTGCCGCAGATCGTGCAGCAGGTGTGCAGCGAGGGCGCGAAGAAGGTCGTGGTGGTGACCGATGCGCCGGAAAACTACCAGGGCGTGACGCTGCCGGAAGGCGTGACCGTGCATCACCGCAGCGAGCTCGATGCCATGCAGCGCATGCTGCGCGAGATCGCCGGCGTGACGGTGCTGGTGTACGACCAGACCTGCGCCGCCGAGAAACGCCGCCGCCGCAAGAAGAACAAGCCGGGCAAGGTGGTCTTCTCCGATCCTGCGCGGCGCATGGTGGTCAATCCCGCCGTGTGCGAAGGCTGCGGCGATTGCGGCGTGCAGTCGAACTGCCTGTCCATCCTGCCGCTGGAGACGGAGCTGGGACGCAAGCGCCAGATCGAGCAATCGTCCTGCAACAAGGACTACTCCTGCGTCGAGGGCTTCTGCCCGAGCTTTGTCTCGGTGCTGGGCGGCGCGCTGCGCAAGCCGGAAAGCGTGAAGCTGTCGCTGGCCGACCTTGAGCAGGCGCTGGCCGCCTATCCGCAGCCGGCGCGCCACGCGCTGGCCAAACCGTTTGAAATCCTGGTGGCTGGCGTCGGCGGCACCGGCATCGTCACCGTCGGCGCGCTGATCTCGATGGCCGCCCACCTGGAAGGCAAGGGCGCCTCCACGTTGGACTTCATGGGCTTTGCGCAGAAGGGTGGCGCGGTGCTGTCGCATGTGCGCGTGGCCTCGTCGCCGTCGCGCCTGAACCAGGTGCGCATCGACCTGCGCCAGGCCGACGCGGTGTTCGCCTGCGACCTGGTGGTGGCCGCCATGCCGGACAGCCTGTCCGTCATGCGCCACGGGCACACCAAGGTGGTGGCCAACGAGCGCGAAATCCCGACCGCCGAATTCACCCGCGAGCGCGACGCCTCCATCAACAAGGACGGCCTGCTGGAGAAGCTGGCCGCGTCGGCCGGCGCCGAGAACCTGTCGCAGCTCGACGCGCAGGAAACGGCGGCGCGCTTCCTCGGCGATCCTATCGGCGGCAACATCCTGTTGATGGGCTATGCGTGGCAACTGGGGCTGGTGCCTGTCGGCCTGGAGGCGCTGATGCGGGCGATCGAATTGAACGCCGTCGCCATCGACATGAACAAGCGCGCCTTCATGCTGGGCCGCCTGGCCGCCGCCGACCGCGCGGCGCTGGACCGCCTCGCGCAACCGTCGCAGGTGATCCAGTTCGCCGCGCCGAAGTCGCTGGCCGAAACCGTCGCCTTCCGCGTCGACTGGCTGACCAAGTACCAGAACGCCGCCTACGCGCGGCAGTACTTCGATGCGGTGACCGCCGTCGAACTGCGCGAGATCGCGCTGGAAGGCAGCGGCTCGCGCAAGCAGTTGAGCAAGGCCGTGGCGCGCAACCTGTTCAAGGTCATGGCCTACAAGGACGAATACGAAGTGGCGCGGCTGCATGCCGATCCCGCCTTCCGCGCGCAGATCGCCGCGCAGTTCGACGGCGACTACAAGCTGGCCTTCCATCTGGCGCCGCCGCTGCTGGCGCGCCGCAAGCCAGGCTCCGACGTGCCGGCCAAGATGACCTTCGGCGGCTGGATGATGCCGGCCTTCGGCGCGCTGGCCCGTCTCAAGTCCCTGCGCGGCACGCCGCTCGACGTCTTCGGCTACACGCGGGAGCGCAAGCGTGAGCGCGCGCTGCGCGACCGCTACCTGGCCTTCGCCGAGGAACTGGCGTCCGGCCTGCGGGTCGACAACAAGGAGGTGGCGCTGAAGCTGGCGCAGTTGCCGGACCAGGTGCGCGGCTACGGCCACGTGAAGCTGGCGGCGCTGGACAAGGCCGATGCGCAGTGGGCCGAACTGGCGGCACGCTTCCGCGCCGCCAAGGTGGTGGAACTGAAGCGCCAGGCCTGATCAGTTCCTGGCCGGGTCGTAGGACAGCTCGGCCTTGTAGCCTTCCGGCGCGATCGAGGTATCGAAAGGATAGCTGGCGTAGTTCTGCTGGTCGACCAGTCCCAGGTTGACCAGGATGGTATGTGGCAGGTTCTTGCCGCGCCCCTCCAGCAGGTTGACGGCGGCGTTGATCGCCACGCGCGCCTGGCTCACACCCTTGGTGTCGGCGGCGGCGTAGATGTCGCCGCTGCGGATCAGGCGGGCGATTTCGTCGGTCAGGTCGAAGGCCACCACGCGCAGCTTGCCCTTCAAGCCGGCCGCCTTGACCGGCTGGACCGCGGCCGGCGCGCAACCGGTGCAGCCAAGCAGGTAATCGAGCTTGGCGCCGTGCTTGGCCAGCAGCTGCGCCGCCAGTTGCGACTGGATCTGGCGGTCGCTGTCGCCGTAGCGGATATCGATGATGTTGACCGGGATCGCCGCTTCCGCCGCGGCGATCCGCGTGCCGTCGACTTCTCCCTTGACCCAGCCCGCGCCCATGGGGCCGGGCAGCAGCGCGATGTTGACCGACTTCAGGCCGCGCTGCTGGGCGTCGCGCACCATCCAGCGCGTCGCTTCCACTCCCATGTTGCGCAGCGAGGTCGTGACCTTGATGGTCAGGTCGTCGCTGCGGCTGTCGTTGGCCAGCTCGAACACCGGTATGCCGGCGGCGCGCGCCTTGGCGATCGATTGGTTATTGGCCGTCATGCCGATCGGCGAGATGACGATGGCGTCGTATTTGGCGGCGATGGCGGCGTCCATCTGGCGCAACTGGCCTTTCAGGTCGTCGTAGCCGGTGGCCGGCAGGATGTCGACCGCGACCCCGAGACGGCGCGCCTCGCTGATGACGCCATAGCTGCAGCCGACCCAGTACGGATCTTTTAAATGGGGGAACAGGAAGGCGATGCGCCAATGCTTGCTGGCCTTGGGCGCCATCGCATAACTGCCGGGGACCACGCGGCCGCTGGCCAGCGCGTCGTCGGCCGAGCCGTTGGCCTGCAGCGGGCGGAAGATCGATACCACCGGCACCGGCGCGAATTTGGCGACGGGCGCCGCCGGCGCGGCAATGGCGGGCAGGATGCCCAGTGCGCCCAGGCTGGCCAGTATTCGTAAACGGCGTTTGAGCATACGGTGTTTTTCTTCCGGTTCGGCGGATGGAGCTTGTTTAGTACAATTCTAACCGCATCGGCTGGCGCGAGGGGCGTGCTGACAATTGTCACGTCAAAGTTGTGGCATTTGCGTCTGGTCCGCCGCCTGGTCTCGCGGCACACTGTCGTCATACCAACCCGGAGACTTCAATGAAACCTGTATTTTCGACCATGCTGTTCGCTTGTGGCCTCGGCCTGACCCTCCCGGCGCTGGCCGACACCTGGCTGATACGCGACGCCCGCGTGTTCGATGGTGAGCAGATGTACGCCAAGCGCTCGGTGCTGGTCAAGGACGACAAGATCGCCGACGCCGACTTCCGCAGCGCGGCGCCGGCCGGCGCGCGCATCGTCGAAGGCGCCGGCCGCACGCTGCTGCCTGGCCTGATCGACGCCCACGTCCACGCCTACCGCCACCTGGAGCTGCCGCTGATGTTCGGCGTGACCACGCAGATCGACATGTTCACCGCCGTGGAAACGATGCAGGCGATGAGCGCGAAGATGCGCGCCAACGCCAACCACGGCCAGGCCGACATGTATTCGGCCGGCACGCTGGCCACCGCGCCGGAGGGCCACGGCACCGAATACGGCTTGCCGATCCCCACGCTGACCCGTCCCGAGGAGGCCCAGGCCTTCGTCGACGCCCGCATCGCCGAGGGCTCGTACTTCATCAAGATCGTGATGGAGAGCGGTTGGCCCGGCCATCCGATGAAAACGCTGGACCTGCCGACGGTCAAAGCCCTCATCGCGGCCGCCCACGCGCGCGGCAAGCTGGCGGTGGTCCACATCAGCAAGCTGGCCGACGCCCGCGCCGCGCTGGACGCGGGCGCCGACGGCCTGGCCCACCTGTTCAACGCCCGCGACATGAGCGGAGAGGAAGTGGCAGCCTTCGTCCAGTTGGCGCGGCAGAAGCACGCCTTCATCATCCCGACCCTGAGCGTGCTGGAAAGCGTCGCCGGCCTGCGCGAGGAGGACGTGATGGGGGACGCCGGCCTGGCGGCCCTGCTCACCAAGGAGCAGATGGCGCCGTTGAAGTCCCCATACGGCGCCCAGCCCAATCCCGCGCTGATGGCGGCGCCGCGGCAGCTGGTGGCGGCGCTGGGCAAGGCCGGCGTGCCGGTGCTAGCCGGGACCGACGCCGGAAACGCCGGCACCCAGCACGGCGTGAGCCTGCTGCATGAGGTGCGGTCGCTGGTGGAGGCCGGGCTGACGCAGCAACAGGCGCTGGCCGCCGCCACGTCGGCGCCGGCGCGCGCCTTCAAGCTGGCCGATCGCGGCCGCATCGCCAAGGGCTACAAGGCCGACCTGCTGCTGGTGCAGGGCGACGCCGGCAGCGATATCGGCGTGCTGCACGACATCGTCGAAGTGTGGAAGGACGGCGACGCCGCCAGTCCGCTGCGCAAGGCCCAGCAGGACAAGGTGGCGCAGGAGCTGGCGCCGCGCACGCAACCGCCGATGGCGCTGCCGGACGGCGGGCGTATCAGCCAGTTCACGGCCGACAAGCTGGCCAGCCCGATCGGCATGGGCTGGGTGCCGTCCACCGACCAATTCGCCGGCGGCAAATCCACCGTCGACTTGAAGGTGCGGGAACCCGGCACGGTCGCGGTGAACGCGAAGGTGGTGCCCGGCTTTGCCTATCCCTGGGCCGGACTGGCCTTCATGCCGGGCGCGCAGATCATGCAGCCGGCCGACCTGCGAGGCGCCAAGGTGCTGCGCTTCCGCGTCAAGGGTGACGGCCGGCGCTACAATGTCGCCGTGCTGTCGAGCGGGATCACGATCCCGGTCAACCAGGGCTTCGAGGCCTCGGCCGAGTGGAAAGAGGTGGCGCTGCCGTTCGACGGCTTCAAGGGCATCGACTTCGGCGCGGTGACCATGATCGCGTTCAACGCCGGCCCGGTGGTGGGCGACTACCAGTTCCAGATCGCCGACGTGCGGCTGGTGAACGAATAACGGAACGGGGAAGAGCTTGGGCATTGATCGGAACTTGGTGAACGTGCTGCGCGCGCCGTGGGTGCCGCCGGCCATGGGCAAGGGCCCGTACCTGTGGGCGTGGTCATTCCTGTTCATCCTGTGGAAGTACGTCTACATCGGTCCCAGCCCGGCAGAGATGGCGTGGCTGGCGCTGACGGTGCTGGTGTTCTTTCCCGTGTATTTCCTCAGCTTCTGGCGCAGCAACCTGCAGGTGGTGCCGCTGCTGCTGTTCGTCGTGCTGCTCGGCGTGTTGTGGGCGCCGTATAATTCCGGCGCCAGCACCTTCTTCATCTTCGGCTGCGCCATGTGCTCGCGCTTCGAACGGCGCGGCTATTCCTACCTGGGGATCGCGCTGGTGCTGCTGTGCGCCTGCGTGATGACGCCTTACGTCACGTTGAAGATCAACTTCCTGGCGCCGGCGCTGATCGTCGGCGGCCCGGTCGGATTCGCCAGCGTCATCGAGGAAAGCATGCGGCGCTCGCGCGACCAGTTGCTGCGCAAGCAGGAGGAGGTGGCGCACCTGGCCCGCATCGCCGAGCGCGAACGCATCTCGCGCGACCTGCACGACCTGCTGGGCCATACGCTGTCGATGATCACGCTGAAGGCCGAGCTGGCGGGCAAGCTGCTGGAGCGCGACCCGGCGGCTTGCCGCGGCGAGATCCGCGACATCGAACAGGCCGCGCGCAACGCCCTGGGCGAGGTGCGCTCGGCGGTGACGGGCATCCGCCAGACCGGCTTCGCGCACGAGCTGGCGACGGCGCGCGCCAGCCTGGCGGCGGCCAATGTCGGTTTCACCGAGCAGGTGCAGCCGTGCGTGCTGCCGGCCGCGCTGGAGAACGTGCTGTCGCTGGCGCTGCGCGAGGCGGTGACGAACATCCTGCGCCACGCCGGCGCCTCGCACTGCGAGGTGAGGATGACGCTGGAGCCGGGCATGGTGCTGCTGCGGGTGCGCGACAACGGCCAGGCGCTGGAGCGGGGCGGCGCCATCGTCCACGGCTCGGGCCTGAGCGGCATGAAGGAGCGCGTGACGGCGCTGGGCGGGCGCCTGGCGCTGCGGGTCGACCGCGGGCTGGCGCTGGAACTGAGTTTGCCGATGGGAGGGACTGCATGACGATGATATCCGTGGTGATCGCCGAAGACCAGGCGCTGGTGCTGGGCGCGCTGGCCGCGCTGCTCAAGCTGGAGGGAGATATCGATGTGGTGGGCCGCGCCGCCAACGGCCAGCAGGCGCTGACGCTGTGCGAATCGCTGCGGCCGGACATCCTGCTGACCGACATCGAGATGCCGCTGATGACCGGGCTGGAACTGGCCGCCGCGCTGGCCGCGCAAAGCCTGCCGACGCGGGTGATGATCGTGACCACCTTCGCCCGCAGCGGCTATCTGCGGCGCGCGCTGGGCGCCGGCGTGCGCGGCTACCTGCTCAAGGACGCTCCGGCCGAGACGCTGGCGGCGGCCATCCGCACCGTGCACGCGGGCGGGCGCGCCATCGCGCCGGAGCTGGCGCTGGAGAGCTGGAGCGGCAAGGAGGATCCGCTCAACGAGCGTGAGCGGCAGGTGCTGCGGCTGGCCGGCGAGGGCTGCAGCAGCGGCGACATCGCGCGCCGGATCCACCTGTCCGAGGGCACGGTGCGCAACTACCTGTCGGAGGCGATCAGCAAGCTCGATGCCGGCAACCGCGTCGAGGCCTTCCGCCTGGCCCGCGATGCCGGCTGGCTGTAATAGAATAGCGCGACTTTTCCCCACCTTAGGAGTTTCCATGCATCGTCATCTCGCAGCGCTGCTGCTGGCCATCGCCGCGTTCGACGCCGCCGCCAGCGAATCGGCCAGCGGCACATTCACCGCGACCCAGTCCTGCGAGGCGTTCGCCTCCTTCGCCAAGCGCACCAATCCGGGCGAGACCAAGGTCGCCGCCGGCACCGCCTACACGGTGCGCGAGATTAACAAGGTCGAATACGACTGGCTGCGGGTGGAGGTGCCAGGCGCCCAGCCATCCCTGCGCTGGGTGCAGCGCAGCTGCGGCACGCCGGCGCTGGCCGAGCAGGCGGTCAAGGCGCCGTCCGGCGGCAACGGTGGCGGCGAGTCGTGCAGCATCGCCAACAAGCAGGACAGCTATGTGCTGGCGATCACCTGGCAGCCCGGGTTCTGCGAGCACGTGCCGTACAACGGCAAGAAGCCTGAATGCGACGCCATGAACAGCGGCGCGCTGGAAGCCAAGACCCTGAGCCTGCACGGCCTGTGGCCGAACAAGAAGGAATGCGGCACCCATTACGGCGGCTGCGAGGGTCCGGCTTTCGCGCTGACCAAGGAAACCATCGACAAGGTGGCGCCGTGGATGCCCAACTTCTACTTCGAGCGCACGTTCGGCGCGTACGAGTGGAACAAGCACGGCAAATGCCAGGCGCTGCCGCCGGACGAGTATTTCGTCAAGGCGGTGTCGGCGGTCAAGGTGGTGAACGATTCGGAGGTCGGCAAGATCGTGCTGGGCAGCGCCGGCAAGAGCTTCCGCGTCGGCGAGTTCTTCGACCGCGTCAAGGCGCGCTACGGCGAGCGGGTGGCGGCCAGCATCACGCTGGTGTGCACCCAGCACAAATACCTGCAGGAGATCCGGGTGGCGCTGCCGCTTGATTTCAGCACCGGCGGCGAGCTGCCGCAATTGGTCGGCAACGCCGCCCCGTCGGCGCCGCGCGAGATCGGCTGCGACGACCAAGTGCTGGTCGAGGCGGCCGGCCGGCACTAGGCCGCGGTCATGCCGCTCAGGCGGCCGGCAATTCCTGCAGTCCGCTCCAGGACAGCGACGCCGCTTCCGTCACCAGCACCGAGACCCCGGACTGGATGGTTTCCGCCAGGCGGTGGACGGCGTCGCGCACCTCGTTGATGGTTTCGCCGCCGTGGTACATGAAGGTGCCGGGCGGCAGGTGATAGGCGCGCCCGTCGTCGGCCCTGACGCCGGCGGCGATATTGTATTTCGACAGTTCGTGGCTCAGGCGCACGATGGTGTCGGCGGCGGCATCGGCGAAGGAGACTTGGATTATGTAGTTGATCATGGTCGGGCCTTGGTTGATGAAGTTGCATCATGCGACAAGGCCCAGGCAAAAGCAATCCAAAAGAAAAGCCCCGAGCAGGAGGGAAACCTGTCGGGGCTTATGTCAAGTGGCCGGAGAAAGCTTGTTGACTGGAGAGCATGATAGTGGAGAAGGCTTAAGATTGCCTTAATTGCCATTGTCGGCCCAGGGCTTTGGCCGCGCGCGCGGATGGTGTAGCATGCGGGACGGCGATTTGGCCGGGCGCACAGGCGCCGGCCCGCCGGTATTTCGAGGACAACTATGCAAATCAAAATTAACGACGTGTTGCGCGGCTATATCGAGCCGCTGACCGAGGCCGAATACGCCGCGCTGGAGCGCAGCATCCTGGTGGAAGGCTGCCGCGACGCGCTGGTGCTGTGGGAAGACGTGCTGGTGGACGGCCACAACCGCTACCAGATCTGCCAGCAGCATGGCATTCCGTTCAAGGTCACGGAAAACACCAGCTTCCGCAACCTGGACGACGTCAAGCTGTGGATGATCGATAACAACCTGGGCCGCCGCAGCATTTCCGACTTCCAGCGCGGCGTGCTGGCGCTGCGCAAGAAGGAAATCGTCGCGGCCCGCGTGGCCGAGCTGGCCGCGCAGGCCGCCGCCGAGGATGCGGCCATCGCGCCGCCCGAGGGCGAGGCGCCCAAGGCCAAGCCGGCCGCCATGCCGCTGACCTCGCGCGAGGACATCGCCCGCGCCGCGCGCCTGAGCAGCGCCACCATCAGCCAGATCGAAAAGATCCAGAAGACGGCCACGCCGGAGCTGGTGGAGGCGGTCCGTTCGGGCACGATCTCGATCAACGCGGCCGCCACGGTGGCTTCGTTGCCGGAGGCGGACCAGGTGGCCGCGGTCGCCGGCGGCAAGAAGGAGCTGCAGAAGGCCGCCAAGGAAGTGCGCGAACTGCGCGCCGCCTCGCGTCCGGCCAAGGAGCCGAAGGAGGGCGGCGGCGATTACGGCCGGCCGCTGACCGAGGTCGAGGAACTGCGCGCCGAGAACGCATCGCTGAAGGAAAAGAACGCGGCGCTGCGGGCGGAAATCACCGCGCTGCAGCTGCGCATCTCGGAACTGGTCGACGCCAGCTGAGTTGTAGTCCCCACCACCGCCCGGAGTCCTGTCGATGCGTTCAAGCTTAGCCCTGATGTGTTGTGTTGCGATGAGTACGGCGGTGGCGGCGCCGCCGGTGGCCAAGCCGGCGGACAAAGCGGAGGCTGCGCGCCTGAAGGCCGCAGCCCAGCGCGTGACCATCCTGCGCGACAAGTGGGGCATCCCCCACGTCTACGGCAAGACCGACGCCGACGCCGTGTTCGGCCTGATGTACGCGCAGGCCGAGGACGACTTCAAGCGGGTCGAGCGCAACTACATCAACGCCATGGGCCGGCTGGCCGAGGTTGAAGGCGAGGCCGAGCTGTATCGCGACCTGCGCATGAAGCTGTTCATCAATCCGGCCGAGCTGCAGGCG
Organism: Duganella caerulea; assembly: GCF_040362985.1. NCBI lineage: Bacteria > Pseudomonadati > Pseudomonadota > Betaproteobacteria > Burkholderiales > Oxalobacteraceae > Duganella > Duganella caerulea. Next base: position 150,802 of record NZ_BPWJ01000006.1, read on the forward strand.
CAGTACAAGCAAAGCCCGGCGTGGCTGAAGCAGCTGATGGTGGCCTTCGCCGACGGCTTGAACTACTACCTCGCCACCCACCCCGACGTGAAGCCGGCGTTGATCACGCATTTCGAGCCGTGGATGGCGCTCAGCTTCAGCGAAGGCAGCATCGGCGGCGACATCGAATCGGTGGACATCAAGCAGCTGCAGGAGCTGTACGCCAACGGCGCCAAGCTGCCGCTGGCGCCGCCGGTGCTGCTGTCGGCGCGCGGGGACGGCGTCGACCTGGACAAGGAACCGGGCGGCTCCAACGGCTTTGCCATCGCGCCCGCGCTGACCAGGGACGGCCACGCGCTGCTGCTGATTAATCCGCACACCTCGTTCTATTTCCGGCCCGAGGTGCAGGTGCACAGCGAGCAGGGCCTGAACGCGTATGGCGCCGTGACCTGGGGCCAGTTCTTCGTCTACCAGGGCTTCAACGACCGGCTGGGCTGGATGCACACGTCCGGCGGCGGCGACGTCATCGACGAATACCTCGAGACCATCAGCGAGAAGGATGGCCAGTTCCACTACCAGTACGGCCAGGAGCTGCGGCCATTGAAGGCGGTCGACATCGCGCTGCCGTACAAGACGGCGGACGGCACGGCCAGCAAAACGGTCAGGGTCTACTACAGCCACCACGGCCCGATCGTGCGCGCGAAGGACGGCAAGTGGATCGCCGTGCGCCTGATGAACGAGCCCTTGAAGGCGCTGACGCAATCCTACATCCGCACCAAGGCCCGCAGCTACAAGGACTTCTACAAGGCCATGGAGCTGCGCACCAACTCGTCCAACAACACCGTGTACGCGGACGCCGACGGCAATATCGCTTACTTCCACGGGAACTTCATCCCCAAGCGCGATCCAAAGTTCGACTGGAAGCATCCGGTCGACGGCAGCGATCCCGCCACCGAATGGCAAGGCCTGCATGCGGTGAAGGACACCATCACGCTGTTCAACCCGAAGAACGGCTGGATACAGAACACCAACAACTGGCCCTACACGGCGGCCGGCGCGTACAGCCCGAAGGCGCGCGACTATCCGGCCTATATGTCGATGAATCCCGAGAACCCGCGCGGCATCCACGCGGTGCGGGTGCTGGAGAACAAAAAGAACTTCACGCTCGACAGCCTGATCGCCAGCGCCTACGACACGCAGCTGCCGGCCTTCGAGCCGTTGCTGCCGCAGCTGTTCGCGGCATGGGACGAGCTGCCGGAAGGCGATCCGTTCAAGGCCAGCCTGGCGCCGCAGATCGCCGCGCTGCGCGGCTGGAACATGCGCTATGCACTGGATTCGGTGCCGACCTCGCTGGCGATCTTCTGGGCGCAGGACTTGGCGGCGACCTACGGCCCGGCCGCCAAGGCGCGCGAGGTGCAGGTGCTCGACTACCTGCAGGCCGCGATCACGCCGCAGCAGCGCTTGCAGGCATTGGAGCGCGCCTCGGCCAAGCTGGCGGCGGACTTCGGCACGTGGCAGACGCCGTGGGGCGAGATCAACCGCTTCCAGCGCCTGACCGGCGACATCGTCCAGCCCTTCGACGACAGCAAGCCCAGTCTGCCGGTGGCGTTCGCGTCGGCCAACTGGGGATCGCTGGCGGCCTACGGCATGACGTCAAAGAGCCAGACCAAAAAAATCTACGGCGAGCGTGGCAACAGCTTTGTGGCGGCGGTGGAGTTCGGGCCGCGCATCAAGGCGCGCAGCATCCTGGCGGGCGGGGAGAGCGGCGATCCGGCCTCGCCGCATTTCAGCGACCAGGCCGCGATGTATGCGCGCGGCGAATTCAAGGACGTGTTGTTCTACAAGGCGGACGTGGAAAGGCACCTGGAACGCAGGTATCATCCCGGCGATTGAGGCTGTTCTTCGGGCGGCACGGCGTCGGGCGCCGGCGCCTGGGCCGGCTCCCTGATCCACGCCAGGTTCTCGACCTTGTTGTTGCGCAGGTTGCCGTCCTTGTGGCGGACGTTCTTCAGGCCCGATGGATTGGGCAGATGGACTTCGGCCACCAGGTCGTGCACCAGGAATTCGCCGGTGCGCTGGCCGTTGCGCAGCTTGACCATCAAGCCTTCCGGCGTGACCTTGGGCCGCAGCGCCGTCACCTTGGGGCCGCCGGCGGCCAGCACGCGGCCATCCTTCGACACCTTGTAGAAGTCGCTGCCGGGCACCGGCTTGGCGCTGGCCACGCCGATCGAGTAGATGGCGCCTATGGCCAGTACGCCAATGATGATTAAGAGGAATTCCATGAGCTCTCAGGCTGATTACGCAATGCCCGGATACTAGCACCTAAATCGCGTCGAGCGAACGGCGAATATCGGCCCTTAAGTCCTCTATATCCTCGATTCCCACCGACAGCCGTATCAGCCCGTCGCCGATGCCCAGCTTGGCGCGCTGCGCCGGCGGGATGGTGGCGTGGGTCATCAGGGCCGGGTGCTCGATCAGGCTTTCGACGCCGCCCAGGCTCTCGGCCAGCGCGAACACTGAGCAGCTTTCCAGGAAGCGGCGCGCGCCCGGCAGGTCGGTCTTCAGGTCGATCGAGATGATGCCGCCGAAGCCGTCCATCTGGCGCTTGGCCAGTTCGTGCTGCGGGTGCGATTCCAGGCCGGGGTAATAGACCTTGCGCACTTCCGGCTGCTGCTCCAGCCAGCGCGCCAGCTCCAGCGCGCTGCGGCAGTGGCGTTCCATGCGGATCGCCAGCGTCTTCACGCCGCGCAGCGCCAGGAAGCTGTCGAACGGGCCGGCGATGGCGCCCACCGAATTCTGCAGGAAGCCGAGCTGCTCGCTCCACGCCTGCTGGTGCGGCTCGCCGCCCACCACGGCGATGCCGCCGATGATGTCCGAGTGGCCGTTCAGGTACTTGGTGGTCGAATGCACGACGATGTCGAAGCCGTGTTCCAGCGGGCGCTGCACCAGCGGGCTGGCGAAGGTGTTGTCGGCCACGGCGATGATGCCGCGCTCGCGGCAGATCTTGGCGATGGCCTTCAGGTCGGCCAGCTTGAGCATCGGGTTGGTCGGCGTTTCGACCCACACCATTTTGGTCTCCGGCTTGATCGCGGCCAGCAGGTTTTCCGGGTTGGTCAGGTCGACGTAGGTGAAGTCGTGGCCGGCGCTGCGGCGGCGCACGCGCTCGAACAGGCGGTAGGTGCCGCCGTACATGTCGTCGCCGGCGATGATGTGACTGCCGGCGTTGGCCAGTTCCAGCACCGTCGATATCGCCGCTAGGCCGGAGGCGAAGGCGTAGCCTTGCGCGCCGCCTTCCAGGTCGGCCACGCAGCGCTCCAGCGCCCAGCGGGTCGGGTTGTGCGAGCGGCCGTAGTCCAGGCCCTTGTGCACGCCCGGGCTGTCCTGCACGAAGGTCGAGGTGGCGTAGATCGGCGGCATGATGGCGCCGGTCGACGGGTCGGGCGATTGGCCGGCGTGGATCACGCGGGTGGCCAGGGCGGCTTTTTTGTGCGGTTGGCTCAAGATAAAGTCCTTCTCAGGTGGTTCAACAAATCGAAGCGGGTGATCAGGCCATAGAAGGCGTCGGCGTCGGCCACCACGGCGGTCAGGCCGCGGTCCAGCGTGCTGCGCAGCGCCTGCACGCTGGCGCTCGGGTGCAGCGTCTCGAGGCGGGAGGTCATGGTCGCGCCGACCAGGCTGGAGAATTGTTCGGCGTGGTTGTCGACCTTGAGCAGCAGGTCGGACTCGTCGATGATGCCGACCAGCTTGCCGTTCTCCAGCACCGGCAGCTGCGCCACGTCGGTGCTGCGCATGCGGTTGAAGGCGGTCAGCAGCGTGTCGCCGGGGGAGACGCTAACGACGTCGCCCTCGTCGTGGCGGCGGCCGATCAGGTCGCGCAGGTCGTGCAGCGGTTCGCGCCGCAGCAGGCCCTGGTCGTGCATCCAGCCGTCGTTGTAGACCTTGGACAGGTAGCGGGTGCCGGTGTCGCACACGAAGGTGACCACGCGCTTCGGTGTGGTCTGCTCGCGGCAGTACTTGAGCGCGGCGGCCAGCAGCGTGCCGGTCGACGAGCCGCCCAGGATGCCTTCGGCGCGCAGCAGGCTGCGGGCGCTGTCGAAGCTTTCCTGGTCGGTGATGGTGTAGGCCTTGCGCACGCCGCTCAGGTCGGCGATCGCGGGGATGAAGTCCTCGCCTATGCCTTCCACCGCCCACGAGCCGCTGGTGTCGGACACGCGGCCGGTCTCGACGTATTCGGTGAGGATGGAGCCCTTGGGATCGGCCAGCACGAAGCCGACTTGCGGCGCGGCGCGGCGGAAGTAGCTGGTCAGGCCGGCCAGCGTGCCGCCCGAACCGACACCGACCACGATGGCGTCCAGCTCATGGCCCATCTGTTCCCAGATCTCCGGGCCGGTGGTGGTCTCGTGCGCCAGCGGATTGGCGGGGTTGTTGAACTGGTCGGCGAAGAAGGCGCCGGGCAGCTCGCGCGCCAGCCGGGCGGCGTAATCCTGGTAGTAGTCGGGATGGCCCTTGCCGACATCGGAGCGGGTGGTGCGCACCTCGGCGCCGAGCGCCTTCAGGTGCAGCACCTTTTCGGTGGACATCTTGTCCGGCACCACCAGCAGCACGCGGTAGCCCTTGAGGCGGCCGACCAGCGCCAGGCCCAGGCCGGTGTTGCCGGCGGTGGCTTCGACGATGGTGCCGCCCGGTTGCAGCCGGCCGTCGGCCTCGGCCGCTTCAATGATGGACAGGCCGATACGGTCCTTGATCGAGCCGCCGGGGTTCTGCGATTCGAGCTTGAGGAACAGCTGGCAGGGGCCGGTGTCCAGGCGGGTGACCTGGACCAGCGGAGTGTTACCGATGAGTTTGAATAATGCGGGGGTGGGCATACGATTCTCCTTGCGAACTGTCTGCACGGAAGGATTGTGTCCGTCCGTGCTTTTTTGTAAAGAGCGGATGGTAGGTCGCTCGATAAGCGCTGGAAACGAATGTTTTCGAGTTTCTATATGCGAAAAGGGCAACAGCCAGTATGCGCCTTTTTCAAGAACGACGGTTTATAATCGCGCTCTTCAAAAGGGGCAGTAGTGGCTAAACTTTATTTCCGATATTCTGCGATGAACGCAGGCAAGTCCACCGCGATGCTGCAAGTGGCGCACAACTATGAAGAGCAGGGCCAGCAGGTGCGCCTGTTCACCGCCGCCATCGACAACCGCTACGGCGTGGGGCAGGTGACGTCGCGGCTGGGACCGCAGCGGCAGACCGAGGTGTTCGACGCCGGCACCAATTTCCTCGATGCGATCGACCGCAAGATCGCCTGCCTGCTGATCGACGAGGCGCAGTTCCTCAGCACGCAGCAGGTGCAGCAGTTGCACCAGCTGGCGCAGGTACGCGGCATCCCCGTGATCACCTACGGCCTGCGCACGGACTTCCGCGGCGAGCCATTCCCCGGCTCGGCCTATCTGCTGGCGCTGGCCGATGATATCGAAGAGCTCAAGAACATCTGCACCTGCGGCAAGAAGGCCACCATGAACATCCGCGTCGACGAGAACGGCAAGCGCCTCAAGGAAGGCGAGCAGATCAGCATCGGCGGGAATGAAAGCTACCGCCAGGCTTGCGGGCGGTGCTTCTACACGGACAGCCACTAATCTCCTTACTCGCCGACCATCAACACCTGAACCAGCTGGCTACCTTCCGGCGTGGCCCAGCTGCCCGCCAGTTCAGCGATCAGCTGATTGGTCGTGGTCAGCGTGACGCCGGCGCGTTCCATGCGGCGCAGCGCGATGTCGTCGGCCATCTTGGTCGGCGAACCGCCCGCGTCGGCAACCACCTGTACTTCGTAGCCCATGCCCACCAGGCTTAAAGCCGGGTAGACCGTGCACACGTCATTGGTCACGCCCGCCAGGATCAGGCGCTTGCGTCCGGTGGCCTTGACGGCGGCGGCGAAGTGTTCATCGTCCATGGCGTTGACGATGCCCAGGCGCTTGATACGGGCGGCGAACTCGGCCGGCAAGATGGCCTCCAGCTCGCTCAGCAGCGGACCTTGGGCGGCTTCCTCCATGCTGGAAGTCAGCACGGTCGGCAGCTTGAGGATCTTGGCCGACTTGGCCAGGATCAGCGCGTTGCGTTTCATTTCGTCGAAGGTGGTGGACTTGACCCAGCCCATCGTGCCGACCTGGTGGTCGATCAGCAAAAGGGCGGCGTTGTCGCTGGTGAATCTCTGGAAGGTCATGTGATTTCTCCTTGGGGTTGAATGGTCCTACGCGTGATTTGCCGGCGCAATGGGGGAGTCCAATGTGCCGAAATCGCCGTGTTGATAAGCCGCGATGGCGGCGGCGAGCGCCTCGGGCGACGCGAGCGCCATCGGGCCTTGCCAATGCACCGGCTGCTGCAGCGGAGTACCGGTGAACACCACGGCCTTGGCGCCGCCCCGGACGGCCGCGAGCGAGATCGCGTGCGGTGCCTCCTGCGCTGGAAAGGCCGGCAGCGTGAATTTGTCGAGTTCATATGTTTGCCCGTTGACCGACAATTCGCCGTGGATCGGCATGACGAAGGTGCTCTGGCCGGCCGCAACCGGCACGGTCAATTCGGCGCTGTCGTCAAGGCTGATATCGAGCAGGGTGATCGCGGTCGGCGGGCGCAGCGGGGAGTGCGCCTCGCCGAAGCTGCCGAGCGGCACGCGCACTTTCGCGCCGGGCAGCTGCACGACCGGCACATCCTCCGGCGCCAGGCTGAGCGCGTGCGGCGCGTCGTGCTGGCGTTCGCGGGCGAGGTTGACGAAGATCTGCAGCATATGGACGGTCTTGCCGGTCTCGACGGGAACCTCTTCGTGCATCAGGCCACGGCCGGCGGCGGTCCAGTGCAGGCCGCCCGGTGCGATCAGGTTGCGGTTGCCGAGGGAATCCCGATTGTCGATACCGGTTTCCGAGTCGAGAAACAAATACGAGACCGCCGAGAAGCCGGCGTGCGGATGCGGCGGAAACGTGGGCGCGCTGACCCAGGCGTGATCGACGCCGAGGATGGGATCGATCGGCTCGGCCGCCTGGTCGCCTCGCAGCGAGTAGGCGCGGAAGTGGCTGCCGAGATTCATGGGCCGCAGTTGGGCGATGGTGGGCCGGGTCATGTGCTGCTCCTCAGTGACGATGAGGCGTTATCATGCATTGATGCATATTCAAAGTAAATGTGTGAAAATGGATATAACTGATCCATTTTTGACGCAATCTCCATGAAAATATTGAACGACATGGCGCTCTTCGTGGAGGTCGTCAAAGCGATGAGTTTTCGTGGCGCGACCGCCGCGACCGGCGTGCCGAATTCCACCTTGTCGCGGCGCGTCACTGCGCTGGAAAAGTCGATCGGGCTGCGGCTGCTGCATCGGACGACGCGCAAGATCGAATTGACCGAAGCCGGGCAGCTGTATTTCGAACGCTGCAAGCGCATCGTCGACGAAGCCAACCTGGCGCACGAGCAGCTCGGGGAAATGCTGGCGCAGCCAAGCGGCGTCTTGCGCGCTTCGATGCCGGAGGGTTTCGCAAACATCTTCCTGGCGCCATTGATCGCCGAGTTCGCCCGCAGATATCCCGGCATTCGTTTTGAATTGGATCTGGGTGCGCGGCCGGTCGACCTGGTCACGGAGCCGGTCGATGTGGCGATCCGCATGGGCGAGCCGCCGAGCTCGAACCTGATCGCGCGCCGTCTCGCCGTCCTGCCGCGCTATCTCTACGCTTCGCCCGCCTACCTGGACGTGGTGGGAGAGCCGAAGCAGGTGTCCGACCTGGCGCGGCATGAATGCCTCAGGCTACGCGCCTCCGAGCCCGACAGGTGGTCTTTGCTTCAGGGCGACACCCGGGAGGAGGTCGTGGTGGGCGGCCGCTTCTTGCTCAACAGCGTCAGCATGATTCAGCGCCTCGCCACGCGCGGCATGGGCATCGCCGTCCTGGCCAGGGATATCGCCGCCGACGACGTCGCCGCCGGGCGCCTGCGCCGCGTGCTGCCGGAGTGGCAGGCCACGCCGATCCCCGTCTACGCCCTGACGGAAACGCGACTGCTGCCAGCGAAGATACAGCGCTTCATTGATTTCTTACGGGAGCATCTGGGAATGATCGATCCTGTATAGAATCCGGCGCCGCGCCGCCTTTGGCAGGTTGCAAAAGGTTGCAAACGGCGACACACTGAAATCTCGAACCTGGAGGTGAAATCATGTCAATTGCACTGAGATTACCGGATTACTTAGTGGAAATGGCCAAGCCGTACGCGGCGGCGGAGCACCGCTCTGTGCCGAAGCAGATTGAATATTGGGCGCGCTTGGGCAAGTTGGTGGATGAGAACCCCGGCTTACCTCTCCAGTTCATTAAGGATACGCTTCTCGCCGCTGAAGAAGCGAAGGCCGGAATGCTGACGCCATACCAGTTCGGACGACCATCGGAACGTAGAACAGCCCCCTGACGCCGGCGTTGGCGCCGACGAATACCTCTGCGGACAGCCACTAAATCTTTATGTCTTGCTGATGCTGGGGGGGTACAGTAAGAGATTACAAAGGAGTCTGCCATGACGTCTGCTACCGTCCGTCTCGATCTTCGCCTTGAGTCCCGCGAGAAGGACAGGATCGTCAAAGCCGCCGCACTGCGAGGTATGACCGTGTCGGCCTTCGCACGTGATGTCTTGCTACGTGAAGCGCATGCCACCATCGTGGCGGATAGTGTTGTCGTCTCGGCTGCGTGCAATTACCGACTAAAGCAGCCGCCAAGCCAGTGCCGCGTCAGTTGCTGTTCGCCGAGGGCAGGGGAACGCCTGCACCCGGCGCGGCGCCGCCGATGCGGCGCAGCACCGGCGTCTTGAATTCGTGACAAAGTGTGAGTGTGTGGATAATTCTTTCGGCTAGATTGTCTAAAGTGGCTATGCAGGGCGTTCGCGCCAGTTGATTTCACACGTGAAGGAGTTGCGATGACCGAAAAACTGGACCTGACCAGCCCGGAGTTCACCAGCAGGGCGGTGAGTTTCACGAATCTCATGCGAACGCCGGATTTCAAGAAGCGGTTCTTGGCCGATCCCTCGGGGACGGCCATGCGTGAGTTCCATTTGAAAATGCCTTCGCGGGCAATTAGCTCTGCGAACAAGGCGTTTGCATCGCTCATGCAAGACGACGCGTTCAACAAGTGGTGCGAGGAGTTTCAGCACAAAGTCGAAACGGAGGTTCCGTCTTTGACTGAGGCGATGACGCTCACTGAAATGGTCAACAACTCGAAGGCCGTGGCCGCCAGAATTCAGAAGGAGTTTTCAGATGGGGTCGCTTCGCACTTCCCCGAGGGAATTGCTAACAAATTCATGGGCAAGAAGGTGCTTGGCGGGCAAGTCTCCGGCGAAGACGACGTCGCGATCGTGCTTCTCGTTTTCGTTGCAGTAATCGTGGTCGTCGTTGCTCCGCACTCGCGGGACGATCTGTTGTCCAGGAACACCGTGCGGCTGCTGGTAAACCAGCTCGACGCACTCAAGGCTGACATTTCGCGGGAACATTGATGAAAATCCTCGACCCATTGCCGAATCCGAAGATCCTGTCCCTGTTAATGACGCTGCAGTGCACAGCAGAGTGTAAACATTGCGGCACGTTGAGCAGCCCGCGAGTAAAAGGGCGCCTCGCAGCCGATGTGGCGAGGGATCTCATCAGACAGGCCAAGGCGCTGGACTACGACTCCGTCGTGTTCACCGGCGGCGAACCAACGCTCTACGGCAAGGAGCTCTTCGAACTCATTGAATTCGCAGACAGCCTGTCCCTGCCCACGCGAATCGTCACCAATGGCCATTGGGCGAAGAATCTCGAGGCCGCGAGGGAACAGACGCACAGGTTCAAGCAAGCAGGGCTCAAGGAGATCAATTTTTCGACAGGCGATGAGCACGTAAAATTCGTGGACATAAACCAGATCATCTGGGGCATCAAGGCCGCCCTGATGGCCGGAATGCCGGTCGCGGTGATGATCGAAGTGGTGTCCGGAAACTCGGTCACCAAGTCATCGCTGCTTGCCGAGCCGCTGCTCTGCCAACTGATCTCAACGGCCGAACTCGAGTTGATCACCTTCAGCGAGAGTCCATGGATGCCGCTGGATGAGAAGCAGCTCGAACATTACCCGGAAGGGCTGGCTACCAACGCCGCCAACATTTCGCGCAGGCTCGGGTGCGATAGCGTGATCAACACGACGACGGTCCTTGCCGACGGCAAGATCATGGCGTGTTGCGGCCTTGGGACTCGAACCATACCAGAGCTCGAGATCGGCAGCGTTTTCGAAGACACCTTGGCCACAGTTCGCCAAAGGGCCGAAAGCGATTTCCTCAAACGGTGGATTCGAAACGAGGGCCCGGAGCGAATCTTGCAGTGGGCAGCTACCAAGGATTCAGGTATCAAGTGGGAGGATCAATATGCCCACCGCTGTCAGGCGTGCAAGCGTCTGTACACCGACCCAGCTGTGCGCGCAGCAATTAGGGCGCACCACGAAGAAAAGATCCTGGACGTCTTGTTCAGCGAATATTATTTATACAATTTTATTCCCGCCGAGGCGTGAGTAACCATGCCACCCTTGAAAATGAGGTGGTGTGCCCGCTTGCGCTGATTCAGCGGTTGTACAGGTGCGCAAAGACGGTCGCATATTAATTCCGCGGCGGCGTTCCCGGCCGCCGCAGAGTCGGCGCGGCATCAGTTGGTGTTTGTCGAGGGCAGTGGAGCGCCCGCATCCTGCGTCGCGCCGCCGATGTGCTTCAGCACCGGCGTCTTGAATTCGAAGCGCCTGATCTCGCCGACCATCAGCACGTAGCACAGCACCGTGACGGCGGCGTTGGCGCCGACGAACACCAGCGCGCCGGCGAACGATCCGGTCTCCTGCAGGATGTAGCCGATCACGATCGGCGTGGTAATGCCGGCCGTGTTGCCGAAGGTGTTGAACAAGGCGCCGCTCATGCCGCCGGCTTCCTTGGGCGACGTATCGGCCACCACCGCCCAGCCCAGCGCGCCGATGCCCTTGCCGAAGAAGGCCAGCGACATCACCAGCACCACCAGCCAGTCGGCGTCGACGTAGTTACAGACGATCATCGACATCGCCAGCAGCATGCCGCCGACGATCGGCGTCTTGCGCGCCATCGACAGCGACTTGCCGGACTTGATCATGCGGTCCGAGATCACGCCACCCAGCACGCCGCCAAGGAAGCCCGCCACCGCCGGCAGCGCGGCCACGAAGCCGGCCTTCAGGATCGTCATGTGGCGCTCGCTCACCAGGTAGACCGGGAACCAGGTCAGGAAGAAGTAGGTCAGCGTGTTGATGCAGTACTGGCCGATGTACACGCCCAGCAGCATGCGGTTGCCCAGCAGCTGGCGGATGCAGGACCAGGTGTCGAGCCGGGTGGTGGCGACGGCCTTGTTCTTGCTCTCCAGGTCCACCAGCGCGCCGCCTGCTTCGATGTAGGCTAGCTCGGCCGCGTTGATGGCCGGATGATCCTTCGGCCCGTAGACCGTCTTGCGCCAGATGAAGGACATGACGATGCCCAGCCCGCCCATCACGTAGAACACGCTTTGCCAGCCGAAGCTGTGGACCAGCCAGCCCATCAGTGGCGCGAACAGCACCGTGGCGAAATATTGCGCCGAGTTGAAGATGGCCGCGGCCGTGCCGCGTTCGGCCGTCGGGAACCAGGCCGAGGACAGCCGGCTGTTGCCGGGGAAGGAGGGCGCCTCGGCCGCGCCGATCAAGAGCCGCAGGCAGAACAGCGTCGAGACGGCGGCGGCGCCGGTCAGGAAGCCCACGGTGCCCATCAGCATGGTGAAGCTGGACCACAGGAAGATGCTGAAGAAATACGTGCGCTTGGAGCCGAAGCGGTCCAGCAGCCAGCCGCCCGGCAGCTGCGCCAGCACGTAGGACCAGGCGAAGGCCGAGAACACAAAGCCCATCTGCACCGGCGACAGGCCGAGCAGCTTCTTGAGCTCCGGCCCGGCGATGGCGATGGTGGCGCGGTCGGCGTAGTTGATGGTCGTGACGGCGAACAGGATGGCGAGTATCAGCCAGCGTACCCGGCTGGCCTTGGTCGGAAGAGGGGTCATGCGGTCTCCTTGCTATGGTGGTTTTGCAGCGATCATAACGCAGATGTCAGACATCGTACAACTTTAATCGGGACAATTGACGCGCTTTCGCCTCCGTGCGACGATGCGGCCATACCTGACAAGAGGCCAGAATGTTCTCGCTAAATCACCTGGGCCTGACGGTTGGCTCCATCCCATCCCTCATCTTGATATTTGTCTGGTTCTGCTTGCTGCGCTGGGTGCGGTATTCGGGTTGGGGCATCGCGATCCTGACGTTGATCGGGACGATCAGCCATGAGATCCTCCACGCGGCGGTGGGCTGGATGGTGTATGCGAAACCAACGTCGTTTTCCATCATTCCCAGACGGGGGAAAAACTACTGGATGCTGGGTTCCGTGGGCTTCAGAAACCTGAATATCTGGAACTCCGCGCCAGTGGCCTTTGCCCCGCTTCTGTTGGCCTGGGTGAGCTGGTTTATCTTCAACCATTGGACCCAGTCGGCTTTCCAGAACGGCGACTACATGAGCTGGATAGTGTCCGGCTATGTCGCGGCGGTCGCCTTGTTCTCCTGCCTTCCCTCCCATATCGACATCAAAATGGGAGCGCTGTCCGCCCTGATGTATGGCTGTATCGCTTGTTTGATTTGGCTGGGCGTTTTCCAGTTCCATCGACTGCTTGCGTAGTTGCTACGCATCTTCCCGGCGGCATTCATCCCGCCAGCACCGGTTTCCTCCCCGATTTGCGGCCATTCGTCGCATAGGCGAAGACACGCGCGTCCCTGCCGCTAGAATGGCGGTGCAAGTTCAACACGAGGAATTTAATGAGTTCTCCCCCATTTCTGCCATTTAACGCGCCTGCCGTATCGGAGGTCGAGCACGACCGCCGCCTGGTGCGCCGCTATCTGTTGCAGTCGGCGCTGCGCTTCAACGCCGGCTCGCTTTTGTTCCTGTCACTGGCGATCGCGCTGCTGCCGCTCTGGCTGAAACTCGGCCCGCCCGCGCCGGACGAAATGGAGACCCGCAAGCTGACGCCGTACATTATTGCCGGCGGCGTTGTGCTGGCGGTGATGATCTGGCTCGCACTGATGTCCAGCGGAATCGCCCGCGGCTTTCTTGCGCGGCTGGTCGAGGAGGGCAAGGCGCTGAGCGCCGAGGCGATGGCTTCCTCGGTGACGCGGCGCATCGATGCGCCGTTCAATCCCTTGACCACCTTTGACCTGTGCACCGAGTCCTTGTCGGGGCTGGCGCTGGGCACCGCGCTCGGTTATTCCGGCCCGCCGGCGTTCTTCCACGACCCTTTCAAGGGACGGATCGTGCTGGGCCGCTGGCGTCCGTTGACGCTGGGGCGCCATGTCGAGGTCAAGGTGTCGTCCGATTTGGGCCCCAGCTGCCACATCGATGTCCGCTGCCGCCCGGGCCTGGCCTGGTTCACGATCCAGCAGGGCGAGTCGCTCAAGACCGCCGAGCTGGTGTCCGCCCAACTGCGCCAGCACCTCGCACGGCATGCCAGCGCACTGGACGCGGTCCGGCGCGAGCGCGAGCTGGAGCGCACCTCGCTGCAGGCGCGCCTGTCAGCCTTGCAGGCCCAGGTCGAGCCGCACTTCCTGTTCAATACCCTGGCCAATCTGAAGTACCTGATCCGCACCGACCAGCGGGCCGCGCAGGAAATGCTCGATCACCTGGTCGGCTACCTGCAGAACGCGATGCCGGATATGCGCTCGGTGTCCTCGACCCTGGGGCGCGAAATGGATCTGGTGAGCGACTACCTGGCGGTGATGCGCATCCGCATGGGCGCGCGGCTGCGCTTCGCGGTCGAGGTGGCCGATGAATTGCGCGGCCTGCCGTTCCCGCCCGCGATGCTGATCTCGCTGGTGGAAAACGCCGTCAAGCACGGGTTGGAGCGGGCCAGCCGGCCGGGCCTGATCACCATCGGCGCAAGGCACGAGAGCGACGGGAAGGACAAGCTGCTGATCGTGTCCGTGGTCGACGACGGCGTCGGCTTGACCGAACAAGCCGGGCAGGGCACGGGGCTGGCGAATATCGCGGAGCGCTTGCTGCTGCTGTACGGGCGGAAGGCAAGCCTGTTCGTCGAGCCGGGCGACGCACACGGAGTGCGCGCCTTGTTGACTGTGCCGATTGTTGGGAGCCCCGCCTGATGCCGCGCGCCCTGATTGTCGAAGACGAGCCTTTGCTGCGGGCGGAGCTGGTGGACCAGCTGCATGCCTTGTGGCCCGAACTGCACATCGCTGGCCAGGTCGAAAACGGCATCGAAGCGGTGACAGCCATCGATGCACTGAAACCGGACATCGTCTTCCTGGACATACAGATGCCCGGCCTCAACGGCATGGAAGTGGCGCGGCATATTCCCGAGTCGTGCCAGGTCGTGTTCGTGACGGCGCATGCGGAGTATGCCCTGGCCGCTTTCGATGCCGGCGCGTCCGATTACCTGGTCAAGCCGCTGACGACCGCGCGCCTGTTGCAGACGATCCGCCGCCTGAAGTCGCGCACCGCCGCCAGCCCGCCGCCGGCCGTGTGGGAACAGTTGTTTGAGCAGGAGAGCGCGCCGGTGTACCTCAAGTGGATCAAGGCTTCGAGCGGCAATTCGGTGCGGCTGGTGATGGTGAGCGAAGTGCTGTACTTCCAGTCGAACGAAAAGTACACGCGGGTGGTGACGGAGCGCGGTGATTCGCTGATTCGCTTGCCTATCAAGTCGTTGCTCGAGCAACTGGACCCGCAGCTGTTCGCGCAAATCCACCGCAGCGCCATTGTCAACCTACAGGCCATCGACCGTATCGAACGTAGCGAATACGGGGCGCGCGGCGGCGCCGGGCTGGAGGTCGTCCTGAAGGGCCGGACCGAGCGTCTTCCCGTGAGCGAGGGATTCACCAAGCAGTTCCGCCAGATGTAGCAGCTTGTTCCACCTACCGATGTGAAAGGAAAATAATGAACATGAAATGGATGGCCGCACTATGTTTGTTCTCGCTGACCGCGACAGTGGCAATCGCCAACACGCCTCCGTCGCCGCCGCCGGTGGCGGTCGATCAGGCGACCCGGCTGGAGGTCATCGATACGCTGATCGCCAAGTTGAATGCCAACTACGTTTTTCCAGACAAGGCACAACAGGCCGAGGTCGTTTTGCGCAAGAACCAGCGCGAAGGCAAGTACGATGGGATCACGGACGGTGAACAGCTGGCCAAACAGCTGTTGGATGACATTGATGGCGTGGTCCATGACAAGCATATGTTCATCGATGTCAGCGCCCGCCCTGTGCCGTCCGACGATGCGATGCCGCCGCCACCTCGCACGCGGGCGGAATGGGAAAAACAGGTGCCGCCCGCCGTGCTTGAAAGGGTCCGCACATCCAACCTTGGCGTGGAAAAGGTCGATCACCTTGGCCCCAATATCGGCTACCTGCGGATCTCCTCCTTCGCGCCGGTTTTCCTCGTATCCGACAAGTACGCCGCGGCGATGAACGAACTCGCGGACACCGATGGCCTCATCATCGATCTGCGCAACAATGGCGGCGGTGGGGGAGACTCGGTGGCGCTATTGATCAGCTATCTGGTCGACGAGCGCACCCGCCTCGATGACACCTGGGAACGTTCGACCGGCATCACCACGCAGTATTGGACGCAGGATAAGCTTGACGGCAAACGCTATGGCGGCAAGAAGCCGGTCCTGATCCTGGCGGGGCCCGAGACGAAGTCCGCCGCCGAATCATTCGCGTACCAGATGCAGGCACTGAAACGCGCCACGGTGATTGGCGAACGCACCTGGGGCGGCGCCAACGCTTCGCGCCCCTATCGTCTCAGCGAGCACTTTGCCGCATTCATACCAAGCAGGCGCTCGATCAGCCCGATCACCCATACCAACTGGGAGGGCACGGGCATCACTCCGGATGTTGCGGCAAAGGTCGACGATGCGCTCGTGACGGCCAAGGACCTGATGCAGCGACAACTTGGTGGCGGCTCACCATTGGTGTCGACGAAATAGAGAGTGCTGGTGGCCGCTGCCGTAATCGCTGCGACGGCCACTATGCGCGACTAGTGCGCGGCGTTCAGCGGCTTGACCACCGCGTCCACCACGACCTTGCTGCGGACCTTGTGCGCGTCTTCAAACTCCAGCGTCAGCGGGATCTTCTGGCCGGTGGCCAGCGGCTGCTTCAGCTGCATCATCATCAGGTGATAGCCGCCCGGCGACAGCTGGACCGGATGGCCGGCGGGCAGCGCCAGGCCGTCGATCTGGCGCATGCGCATGACGTCGTCGACCATTTTCATTTCGTGCACCTCGACCACGCCGGCGGCCGGCGAGCTGGCGCCGACCAGGCGGCTGTCCTGCGCGGAGGTCAGCGTCATGAAGGCGCCGGTGGCTTTTTGCGCGGCCACGGTGCCGCGCACCCAGGCCTCGCTGACGGTGACTTGCGCGAACGCGGGCAGGGCGGCGAGGAGCATCAGGTAGAGCATGCGTTTCATGAGAAGAGTCCTTTCAGGAAGCTGGTTTCTTTTTTAGGTTGCATCAGTTGGCGCAGATCGGCTGCGCATTGCTGGGCGGTTTGCTCGTGCTTGAAGGCCAGGCGGATCTTGCCGGTGGCGTCGAACACGTACGTGATGGCCGTGTGGTCCATCGTGTACGAGCTGCCGCTGGGGACTTTGCGGTAGAAGATCTTGAAGTCCTTGGCGGCCTTGGCGGTTTGCGCGGCGTCGCCACGCAGGCCAATGAAGCTCGGATCGAAGGCGCGCATGTATTCGGCCAGCAGCGCGGCGGTGTCGCGCTCAGGATCGACGGTGACGAACAGCACTTGCATCTTGTTGCCATCGGCGCCCAGCAGTTTCTTGATTTCGACGGCGCGCGACAGGGCGGTCGGGCAGACGTCCGGGCATTGCGTGAAGCCGAAGAACAGCAGCACGTATTTGCCTTTGAAGTCCTGCAGCGAGGCGGGCTTGCCGTCGCCGTAGAACAGGCGGAAGTCGGGCCCGATGCTGCTGCCGGTGACGTCGATGCCGGTGTAGGCCGGCGGCGCGGCGTGCGCGGCCAACGGCAGTGCGGCCAGCGCGGTGAGTAGGGTACGGCGTTGCATGATTAATCCTGTGATTCGTTGAACAGGCGCGGGCCAGCCGTCGCCGGTGCGGCGCGGTGGCTTGCGGATTTAACGGGACATCAGGACAGGGCGGGCGGTCCGCGCGGCTGCGCGCTGGACCAGTTGAACAGTGGTGTGGGGGATTGGTAGTGCAGCGCCGGATAGGCGTCGTGGCCGCGCAGCACGGTGAGCGCGGACGACGGCGCGGGTGGTGGCGCGTAGGTGTCGGCATGGGTGGCGCACAGCGCGCAATGCTTGATCGCGTGCGTGGCCGGATCGCCTGGCGCCGGCTTGGCCGGCGTGGCGCTGCAAATTTCCAGCGCCAGCGGATCGCCCGCCAGCGTGGCCATCGCGTGGCCGATCGCCGGGGCGAGCAGGTTCAGCACGATCGCCATGCAGACGATCAGGCTGTAACCGCGCCGGTGCTTCAGAAATTTGCCCATGGCGCGATTATAGGCCAAAACCGGAAGGCCTACCCCGCGTGCCTGAGCGACGGGCCGGCCGCGCCACTTAGGGGTAGGATTACCTCAGCGCGAGGCGAGGCGCGGCTTGAGCATCGCCCAGCTTGAAAATGCGTACCACCTGCTCCAGGTCGGACGCCTGGTCCTGCAGCGCGTGGGCCGCCGCAGCCGCTTGCTCGACCAGCGCGGCGTTCTGCTGCGTGACCTGGTCCATCTGCGCGATCGCCTCGTGCACCTGGCCGATGCCGGCGCGCTGTTCCTCGCTGGCGCTGCTGATCTCGGCCATGATGTCGGTCACCCGGCGCACGCTGACCACCACTTCCTGCATCGTCGTGCCGGCCTGCGCCACCTGCTGGCTGCCGGTTTCGACCTTGCCGACCGAGTCGTCGATCAGCGCCTTGATTTCCTTGGCCGCCATGGCCGAGCGCTGCGCCAGGTTGCGCACTTCCGACGCCACCACCGCGAAGCCGCGGCCCTGCTCACCGGCGCGCGCCGCTTCGACAGCAGCGTTCAGCGCCAGGATGTTGGTCTGGAAGGCGATGCCGTCGATGACCGAGATGATGTCGACGATCTTGCGCGACGACTGGTTGATCGAGCCCATGGTGTCGACCACCTGCGCCACCACATCGCCACCCTTGGCGGCGATGCTGGAGGCGGCCAGTGCCATCTGGTTGGCCTGGGCGGCGTTGTCGGCGTTCTGCTTGACGGCGCTGCTGAGCTGCTCCATCGACGCGGCGGTTTCCTCCAGGCTGGAGGCCTGCTCTTCGGTGCGCGACGACAGGTCGAGGTTGCCGGCGGCGATCTCGTTCGAGGCGGTGGCGATCTGCTCGGCGCCGAGGCGCACCTGGCCGACCACGCCCGACAGGTTCTTGCTGATGCCGTTCAGGGCGCGCAGGACGCGGCCGATCTCGTCCTTATTGTCGATGGCCAGCTGCACGTCCAGGTCGCCCTGGGCGATGCGGGCGGCGGCCGCTTCGGCGCGGGCCAGCGGGCGGGTGACGTTGGCGCGCACCAGCAGGAACAGCACCACGGCGAACAGCGCCAGCGAGACCAAGCCCAGCAAGGCGTAGCGGTTGCGCAGCTGGCCCGCTTCGTGGGTGATCTCCTCGGTGTAGGTGCCGCCGACGATCAGCCAGTTCCACGGCTTGAAGGTGTGGAACTCGACCATCTTGTCGCGCGGCGCGGCGCCGGCGCTGTCGGCCCAGGCGTAGGTCATCGCGCCTTTCTGCTGCGTCAGCATGTCCTTGACGAAGGGGCGGCCGTCGCTGCTCTGGCTGTCGATCAGGTTCTCGCCTTCCTTGGCCGGGTGCACCAGCGCCGTGCCCTGCGCCTTGCCGGGCGCCGCGTTGAGCACGTAGATGTAGCCGGTGTCGCCGATCTTGATGGCCTTGATCTTTTCCTTCAGCATCGCCATGTTCTTCGAGATGTCCAGGCCGATGAACAGCACGCCGATGACCTGGCCGCGCTCGTCCTTGATCGGATCGTATTGCGTGATGTACTGCTTGCCGAACAAGGTCGCCAGGCCGATGTAGCTGCCGCCGGCGCGCAGCGGCGCGTAGCTGGCGTGGGCGTGGTCGAGCTGGGTGCCGACCGCGCGCTCGCCGTTTTCCTTCTTCAGCGAGGTGCTCACGCGCACGAACTCGTCGCCGCTGGCGGCGAAGATGGTGGCGACCACGCCGGTGTCGGCGGTGAACTTGTCGGGGATGGAGAAGTCCAGGTTCAGCGGGCGGCCGTTGTGCTTGAGCGTGGGCGTGGGCTTGCCGCCGATGTCGACCGTGGCGCCGGTGTCCAGCGTGAACTTGCCTTCGCCGAAGCCGGCCGCGAACAGGCGGGCAAAGCTCGACGCCTCATTGGTCATGGCGGTGTTGAACACCTCGACCGTGTTGGCGATGCCGCCCAGGGTATTGGCGACGTTGGCCTTGGCGCGCTCGGTCAGCATGGCCGAAGTGCTCATGTTGATCAGGCTGAGCAGCATGGCCAGGATGACGGCGATCAGGCCGAAAGTGAAAACGGAAATCTTGGTGCCAACGCCCCAGTTGCGGACGTTCATAGTAAAGGTTTGCATGTATTTATCAGTTCAGGGTACTGCGGATTGAGGGCTCGAAAGCGAGCATGCTCCAGCGGAGCGACTGCGTGAGGACTTCAGGGCGCCTCACGGGTCGAGGCGTATCGGCGCTGCCGGAGTGGTGCTTGGCGGGCCGTCAAAAAACAACAGACCGGCATGATATCACACTTTTGCTGCATGGCAACATAGATGTCGATGGGGTATTTCAGGCCGGCTTAAGCCTGCGCGGGGACACTGCAAACTCCCAGCGCCTGTGCCAGGTGCTATCCTGTAGAATGGAATGGCAGGCAGGAGCGCTGCGCAGGACGATATTGATAACTACGTTTCGGAGTAAGCCGATGAAGAAGCAAATGCTGTTGGTGGCCATATTAGCGGCGCTGTCGGCGCAGGCCGGCGCCGCCGTGCCGGAAAAAGCCGCGGCGGACACCGCGCTCAAACCTCAGCCGGGCCAGGCCCAGGCGGCCGTGTGGGCCTCGCGGGTGCTGACCAAACTGCATTACAAGTCCATGCCGCTGGACGACGCCATGTCGGAAAAGATCTTCGACCGCTATTTTAAATCGCTGGATTCGGAAAAACTGTTCTTCACCCAGGCCGACCTCGACCAGTACGCGATCGTGCGCACCCGCCTGGACGACGCCATCAACGGCGAGAACCTCAGCGTGCCGTTCGCCATCTACAACCTGTACCAGCAGCGCTTCAACGAGCGCATCGCCTACGCGCGCGAGCTGCTCAAGACCAAGCCGGACTTCAGCCTCGACGACAGCTACCAGTACGACCGCGAGAAGGCCGACTGGGTCAAGACCGACGCTGAAATGAAGGAGCTGTGGCGCAAGCGCGTCAAGAACGACTGGCTGCGCCTCAAGCTGGCCGGCAAGGACGACAAGGGCATCCGCGAGACGCTCGACAAGCGCTACGAGAATTACATCAGCCGCTCGCGCAAGCTGACCAATGAGGACGTGTTCCAGATCTTCATGAACGCGTATGCGATGTCGATCGAGCCGCACACCAACTATCTGGGCCCGCGCGCGTCGGAAAACTTCGACATCGCCATGCGCCTGTCGCTCGAGGGCATCGGCTGCGTGCTGCAGACCCGCGACGAATACACGGTGGTGCGCGAAGTGGTGCCGGGCAGCCCGGCCGGCTTGTCGGGCAAGATCAAGGTCGGCGACAAGATCCTCGGCGTGGCCAAGGACGACAGCTCGCCGATGACCGAAGTGCTGGGCTGGCGCATCGACGACGTGGTCGCGCTGATCCGCGGGCCGAAGGATTCCACCGTGCGGCTGGACATCCTGCCGGTCGACGCCGGCGTCGACGGCAAGCACACCCAGGTGTCGCTGGTGCGCAAGAAGATCAGCATGGAAGAGCAGTCGGCCAAGAAATCCATCCTGGAAGTCAAGGATGGCACGGCCAAGCGCCGCATCGGCGTGATCTCGCTGCCGACCTTCTACCAGGACTTCGAAGCCAGCCGCAAGGGCGACAAGGACTACAAGAGCGCCACCCGCGACGTGGCCCGCCTGCTGGGCGAGCTGAAGAAGGAAAAAGTCGACAACGTGCTGATCGACCTGCGCAACAACGGCGGCGGCTCGCTGGCCGAGGCGGTGCAGCTGACCGGCCTGTTCATCGACAAGGGCCCGGTGGTGCAGCAGCGTAACAGCGACAACAAGATCGAAGTCGAAAGCGACACCAACCCCGGCATGGCCTGGGACGGTCCGCTGGGCGTGCTGATCAACCGTGGTTCGGCCTCGGCCTCCGAGATCTTCGCGGCCGCGATCCAGGATTATGGCCGTGGCGTCATCATCGGCGAGCCGAGCTTCGGCAAGGGCACGGTGCAGACCATCTTCGGCCTGGACCGCTTCTCGCAGAACGCCCAGATCCATTACGGCGAGCTGAAGATGACCATCGCGCAGTTCTTCCGCATCAACGGCGGCACCACGCAGCTGCGCGGCGTCACGCCCGACATCAAGCTGCCGACCATGGGCGATTCGGACACCTTCGGCGAATCGAGCTACGACAATGCCTTGCCGTGGACCTCGATCAAGCCGGCGGTCTACATCCCGGCCGGCGAGCTCAAGGAGATCCTGCCGCTGCTGGACAAGAAGCACGAGGCGCGCGTGGCCAAGGACAAGGACTTCCAGTACCTGGCCGAGGACATCGCGCTGGTCAAGAAGCAGCGCAAGGACAACCTGATCTCGCTCAACGAGGCGGTGCGCCGCAAGGAGCGCGACGCCCAGGAGGCCCGCGCCAAGCTGCGCGAGGCGCGCCTGCTGTCGACCACGCTCGGCGCGGATGATCCGGTGCTGATCCCCGATCCGAAGGACGCGCTGAACAAGGCGATCTCGGCCAAGCCGGCCAACGGCAAGCCCGCGCCGTCGCCGAAAGTGGCGGCGGTCAAGGGCGCGCTGCGCACCGACGACGGCCTGCAGGGCGACGAGCGCTCGCTGACGGCCGAGCTGGACGCGGAAAAGGCCGCCAAGGCCGCCAAGGATGTGCTGCTAAATGAAGCGGTCCACATCCTGGCCGACGAGGTGGGCCTGTTGAAAACCGACACCCGCATGGCTTCGCGCGTGCTGCCGTACGCCGCGGACATCGGCAAATAAGGGGAGCACGCAGAGATATTCACGGTGAATATCTCTGCTATTGCCAATATAAATTGGACCTATATGCCGCGATGCAGCATCATTCACCTGTCTCCTCTATCTCCTCCAAGGAAATAGATTTAGCCCGCTAACTTAGCGGGCTTTTTTTTTGCCCAGGCGCGTTAGATCAGGTAAAATATTTTCTTTAAATCAACGTTTAGGCTCCTGCAACGTGACTCCCAGCCAATTCAAGTTAATTGCCGCCGCCCTGGCCGTGGGCGGCGCCTTGGGTGGGGGCGGAGCGGCCTACCTCCTGACGCATCCATCGCATCCAGAAGCAGGCCCGGCCCGGCAGGCCGCTCCGCAAGGCACGCAGCCGCACTGGCGCGCGCGCGTGACCAGCATCGCCGGCGACGGCATGCCGGGCGCAAACAACGGCCACGGCCGCAGCACGCGCTTCGCCGACCCGTTCGGCGTGGCGGTGGACGCCGCCGGCAACGTCTATGTGGCCGACGGCGGCGACAACAACCGCATCCGCAAGATCGCCCCGGACGGTACCACCACCACGCTGGCCGGCGCGGTCGAGGGCTATGCGGAAGGGGCGGGCAAGGCGGCCGCGTTCAATACGCCGTCCGGCCTGGCGATCGACGCCGCCGGCAACCTGTACGTGGCCGACACCGGCAACAACGCCATCCGCAAGATCACGCCCGACGGCACGGTCAGCACGCTGGCCGGCGACGGCCTGGCGGGCGACAAGGATGGCCGCGGCGCGGCGGCCCAGTTCAACGGCCCGGTCGGCGTCGCGGTGGACGCGGCCGGCGTGGTCTACGTGGCCGACACCTACAACGACCGCATCCGCCGCATCGCGCCCAACGGCGACGTCACCACCGTGGCCGGCGGCGGCCGCGCGGGCGATGTGGACGGTCCTGGCGCGCAGGCGCTGTTCAACGGCCCCACCGGCCTGGCGCTTGGCGCCGCCGGCGAGCTGTTCATCGCCGACACCGGCAACCACGCCATCCGCAAGCTGGGCAAGGACGGCAGCGTGAGCACCGTCGCCCAGGCCAAGGACGGCGACCGCTCGCCGCCGCTGGAATCGCCGATCGGGCTGGCGCGCACGGCGGACGGCTTCCTCTACGTGACCAGCAACGCCCACGGCCGCCTGGCGCAGATCACGCCGGCCGGCGAGGTGCTGGCGCTGGAAGACGTCGACCATCCGGCCCAGCCGGGCTATGGCGCCGACGGCGGCGTGCGCTTCTATGCGCCGCGCGGCCTGGCGCTGGCGCGGGACGGCTCGCTGTACGTGGCCGACAGCGCCACCTTCCGCGTGCATCGCGTGGCGCCGGCGCGGGATGGCGATGAGGGAGCGCCCGACGAGCCCTTGTCCGGGATCCCGGCGCACGGCGCCACGATGCCGTGGCCGGTCAAGCCCCAGGACAAGCCGCACGAAGTGGTCGGCCTGATGGGCGAGGTGCGCGGCAACTTCGACGGCGAAAGCCGCGACCATTTCCACGCCGGCCTCGATGTGCAAGCCGCGATCGGCACGCCGGTGCTGGCCGTCACCTCCGGCAAGGTCAGCAGCCCGCTCGCCAGCTGGGGCTACGGCGAGCTGTCGGAAGGGCTGGCGCTGGACGGCATGCGCTACATCCACATGCGCGTGGGACGCGGCGCCAACGACAAGCCGCTCGACCCGCGCTTCCAGGTGCTGAAGGACGAGAAGGGCGTGCCGTCGGAGGTACGCGTCAAGCGCGGCACCCGCTTCGTGGTGGGCGAAACGCTGGGCACTGTCAACCGCATGGCCCACGTGCATCTGGACTACCTGCCCAACGGCGACGTGCTCAATCCGCTGTCGCTGCCGTTCGTGGACTTGGAAGATACCATCGCGCCGCAGATCCAGGGCATCACGCTGGCCGACAGCAGCGGCAAGCCGCTCAAGGACAAGGTCGACGGCCGCCTGATGGTGCCGCGCAGCCTGGGCGAAGTGCAGATCATCGTCGACGCGTTCGACCAGATGAACGGTAACCAGGCGCGCCGCCGCCTCGGCCTGTACAAGCTGGGCTACCAGTTGCTGAACGCGGACGGCGAGATCATCCCCGGCATGGAGCAGCCGCTGATCACGCAACTCTACGACCGTCTGCCGCGCAACCGCGACGCCGTCAAGCTGGCCTACTCGAGCACCAGCGGCATCACCGTGCACGGCGCGGCGGAGACGCGCTTCTCCTACGCCATCAACAACACGCTCATCCACGGCAAGCTGACGCCGGGCGGCTGGAAAGTTGGCGCCCTCGGCCCCGGCAACTACACGCTGCGCATCACGGCCGAGGACTACGCGGGCAACGCCGCCACCAAGGGGCGCGACGTCCTGATCACCGTAGACTGACCCGCGCGCCGGAAAACGCTATACAATTGCCACAAAAATAATTGAGGCATTTATGCAATTGCTGTTTTCCCTGCTGGGCACCGAGATCCTGACCGCGCTCGGCATGCTGTACCTGATGCTGGGTATGGCGTCGCTGGGCGTGGGCGTCAAGCTGCGCGCGCGGCCGCACAGCCAGTTGCGCGACCAAGTCAACGCCTGGTGGTGGATCTTCCCGGTGGTGACCGTCAGCCTGCTGCTGCATCCGCTCGGCGCGACGCTGCTGGCGATGCTGATCGGCCTCCTGGCCTTGCGCGAGCTGGCGCCGTTCGCCGGGCGCGGCTTCGTGGTGCCGGCCGCCATCGTGTTCGGTACGGCGCTGTTCCTGCCGGCGCCGGTGGCCATGGCCGCGCTGCCGCCGGCCGTCGCGCTGACGGCGGCGATCTACCTGCGCAAGCGCGGCGCCGCAGTCCTGGCATGGCTGCTATGGCTGGTGCTGTGCTACAGCTGCCGCTTCCTGCCACTGTACGACAGCCTGCCGCTGGACGCGCATGCGCGCCTGGCCTGGCTGTTCTACCTGTACGTGCTGACCGCGCTCAACGACGTGGCCCAGTTCATCAGCGGCACCATCTTCGGCCGCCACCGCATCGCGCCCGGCATCAGTCCGAACAAGACCTGGCAAGGATTGCTGGGCGGTGTGGTGGTGAGCATCGCGCTGTCGCTGGCGCTGGGTCGCTATCTGCATCTGGCCGGCGACGCGCAATTGACGGTGTGCGCGTTGCTGCTGTCGATGGTGTGCGCGATGCTGCTGTCGCTGGGCGGCTTCTGCGGCGACCTGATGTTCTCGGCCGCCAAGCGGGCGCTGGGCGTCAAGGATTTTTCGCAGCTCATTCCCGGCCACGGCGGCATCCTCGACCGGGTCGATAGCCTGGTGGTGACTGCGCCGCTGCTGTACTTCCTCATCACTCATCTCCTGGAAAAATAATATGAAAGCTGAACGCTCACTGGCATGGCGCACCACCGAATCCGGCTTCGACTGCAACGACGGCGTGCGCCTGTTCTACCGCGCCTGGCAGCCGCAGTCGCCGCGCCAGGACGGACCGCAGCGCGCGCTGGTGTTCCTGCATCGCGGCCATGAGCACTCGGGCCGCATCCAGCCGCTGGTCGAGCAGTTCGGGTACACGCAGGACTGGGCCTTCGCCTGGGACGCGCGCGGCCACGGCTACTCGCCCGGGGAGCGTGGCGACGCGCCCAGCTTCGAGGCGCTGGTCGAGGACTTCGACACCTTCATCGCGCACATCGCCACCACCTACGGCTTCGCGCCGGAGAACATCCTGGTGGTGGCCAACAGCGTCGGCGCGGTGGTCGCCGCCACCTGGCTGCACGATTACGCACCACGCGTGCGCGGCGTCATCATGGCCGCCGCCGCATTCGACATCAACCTCTACGTCCCGCTGGCCAAGCCGGCGTTGCGCTTCGCCCGCCGCTTCAAGCCGGAACTGTTCGTGACCAGCTACATCCGCCCTGGCATGCTGACCCATTCGGCGCAGGAGGCGGCCGCCTACGCCGCCGATCCGCTGATCGCCAAGGCCATCTCCGCCTGCGTGCTGCTAGGCCTGGCCGATACCGCCAAGCGCATCGTGCAGGACGCCGCCGCCATCGACACGCCGGTGCTGATGCTCAGCGCCGGCAAGGATTACGTGGTCAAGGAAGGCCCGCAGCAGGACTTCTACCGGCGCCTGTCGTCGCCGCTGAAGCGCTACGTGCATCTGCCGGATGCCTTCCACGCGCTGTTCTACGAGCAGGACATCAGCGTGGCGCTGGAGGCCAGCCGCGAATTCATCGAGCAGTGTTTCGAGCGCGCGCCGCTGGCGCCGTCGCACTACCTGAGCGCGGACCGCGACAGCCACAGCGCCCGCCAGTACGCGGCGCTGCAGGCGGGCCAGAGCTGCGGTCCGGTGGCCAAGGCGTGGTTCGGCATGCAGCGTGTGATGCTCGGTATGATGGGACCAGTCAGCAACGGCATGAAGATCGGCCTGCGGCACGGTTTCGATTCCGGCGCCTCGCTCGATTACGTGTACCGCAACCAGGCCGGTGGGCGCTTCCTGTTCGGCGGGATGATGGATCGCGGCTATCTGGACGCGGTGGGCTGGCGCGGCATCCGCTTGCGCAAGCGCCAGTTGCAGCAGATGCTGGGCGAACGCATCGCCGCGCATCAAGGCGACGCACCGCTGCGTATCCTCGACGTGGCGGCAGGTTCGGGGCGCTACGTGCTGGAGACCATCAAGCGCTTCCAGGACCGCGAGATCGAAGTCACGCTGCGCGACTTCACGCAGCATAACCTCGACGAGGCGCGCGTGCTGGCGGACCAGCTGCAACTGCGGGCCAAGATCGATTATCAATTGCGCGACGCCTTCAACGCCGGCAGCTACCGCGCGGAGGAGGGCGAGTACGACATCGTTATCGTCTCCGGTTTGTATGAGCTGTTCAGCGAGAACGCGCCGGTGGCGGCTTCGTTGCAGGGCATCGTCAGTGTGCTGCGCGCCGGCGGCCATTTGATCTACACTGGCCAGCCGTGGCACCCGCAGCTGGACATGATCGCGCTGACCTTGACCAGCCACCAGGGCAAGCCGTGGCAGATGCGTCCGCGTCCGCAGGCGGAGATGGATGGCCTGGTGGCGCATGCGGGCTGCCGCAAGATCGCCACCCGCATCGGGCTGGAAGGGATCTTTACGGTGTCGCTGGCGCAGAAGCCCGCAGCGCCTGCCGCAGGCGATTGACGACGGTCCACGCCGACAAGGCGATCACCAGCGCCAGGATGGCGTTCATCAGCAGCGGGGCGGCGCCGTAGGCGATCAGCAGGCCGAGAAGACCGAACCAGAAGGCGCGGTCGCTCTTGCCCATCGGGCCGTCGAAGCGGCGCGCCGCGCCCACGCTGAGGGCCAGCACGCCGGCGAATTCGGCCAGCAGCGCGGCCGCCACGGCCAGCACCACCAGCGGTGCGTGCAGCACCAGCATGAAGGGCAGGTACAGCGCCACGTCGGACACCTGGTCGCAGATTTCGTTGAGCAGCGTGCCGAGGCGCGTCTTCTGGCCGGTGGCGTTGGCCAGCATGCCGTCGATGGCGTTGAGGGCCATGCGCAGCAGCAGGAACGCGGCGAGGCCGGCCCACAGACCCGCGCATTGCGGCTGCGTGGCCAGCGCGGCGCCGTAAGCCACCGACAGCAGCATGGTCGTCAACGTGATCTGGTTGGGCGTGACGCGGCAGCGCACCAGCGCGCGCATCAACGGTTGCAGCAGTTGCTGGAATTGCGGTTTCAGCTGGTAGATCGAAAAGCTCATTGCGGGTAGTGCTCCAGGTAGAGTTGGGCGATTTGGCGGCTGCGCCGGTAGCCCATGGCGCAGTGCAGGTAAATGGCGCGGCCTTGTGCCGCGTGCGCGCGGATGGCGGCCAGGATGGGGCGGGCCGATTGCGCATCCGGCGCGTGCAGGTCGAGCAGCGGGAAGTGATGATAGCTGCGATTGCGCAGCGCGCGCGTCTCGCTCAATTCGTTTGACAGGTCGATGACGGCGCAATCGGCGGGCAGCTGCGCGGCTTCGGCGTCGGTCAGGCGGCGGCCTACCCACAGGCTTTCGCTGTGTCGCACGAAAGGTGGCCGGTGGCGTTCGCGCCAGCGCACCAGCTGCCATGTGAGAAGGTAGCCGCACAGGTATGGCGCGTACATCAGCCAGATCCACAGCGGATAGTGGCCGTCGCGCTTGTGCAGGAAGGCGGCGTGGCGGCGGTAGTACGCGCGCGCCACCAGCAGCAGGCTGGCCGCCAGGTACAGCCACCACGGGCCGCCAAGCGCGAACCAGGCCAGCAACGACAGCCCTGCCAGTACGGTGTAGCAGAACGCCACCGGCTTGCGCACATCGCCATCGACCGGCAGCAGGTGCAGCGCGAGCGCGCCCAATACGGCACCGCCGGCCACGTCGAGCGCGTGGTGCTGGTAGGTGAACACGGTGCTGATCGCGACCAGCATCAGCCACGCGGCGAGTGCGGCGCGCAGCAGGGTCGATGTGGTGGCGGTGCGCAGCGCGGCCCAGAAGATCAGGCAGTAGGCCACGTGCAGCGACGGCAGTTGGTTGTAGGGATGGTCCATCGCGGCCAGTTGCGCGAACAGCCAGGCGGGCAGCGCGTCGTCGACGGCGGGGCGGGGCAGGGAAAAGCGCAGCGGCCAGGCGGCGAAGACCAGGCAGGCGGCGATGGTGGCGAACGCGGTGCGGCGGCTCAGCGCTTGCAGGCCGGCGCGGTCGCGCACCAGCAGAAAACTCAGCACGAAGAACAGGCCGGACGTCATGTACGGCAGCACCATCCAAGGCAGGAAGGGCAGCCCGGCTTCCCACGCCATCGCGACGTTGCCCACGTCCCGCCGTCCCTGCGCCAGGTAGTTGGTGAGCGGGTAGCAGATGCCGAACAGCGCGCCGTTGAGCGCTAGCTGGATGAGACGCTGCGACATGCCGGGGCGGTTCATTGTCTGACTGTCCTTGTTGATAACGATGTAATTGAGGCATTATGTCACGCATGACCGACGCTGCGCGAGACCCAAGATATGAACGATGCATGGTGCTGGCCGGAGGCGGCTTCCGCTTCGGCTACTACCTCGGCATGCACGCGGCGGCCGTCGATGCCGGCCAGGAGCCGGACCTGCTGCTGGCCACGTGCGGCGGCGCGGTGGCCGGCGCCATCATCCGCAACCTGCCCGACAGCGCGGCGCGCAAGGCGTGGCTGGCATCGCCGCAGATGTATGAGTTTTTCCGCGGCCTGCGATCCGGTCCGCGCGCCACGCCGCTGCGCGCACTGGCCGGCATCGCGCTGCGGCGGATGAACGGCGCGAGGGCAGCGCGCATTCCCGATCTGTTCAACGACTACCTGTTCGAGATTCCGCCGGTGCTGCCACTGCCGCCCGAGCCGGCGCCTGCGCCCGTACCCGCATTAGCCATCGTCGGCGGCAGGCTGCTGTTCGGCCCTGGCGAAGCGGGCCAGCTGCGGCAAGGCCGCGCCATTTATCGCGTCACGCTGTTCGGCGATGATCGCATCGCCGCGCTGGCGGCCGGCCAAGCATTCGCCATCGGCCGCGACGGCTGGACCGACGCCGTCGCGCACGACCTGGCGATCGACACGACGATGCCGCTGGCCGACGCGGCCCGCATCTCGATTGCCGACATGGTCTACTTCCGCTGCCAATCCGCCGGTGGTGCGGACTACACCGGCGGCGCCATCGACCTGTTCCCGATTGAACTGGCGCGCTGCCTCGCGCGCCACGTCAGCATGGAAATGAAGCAGGCCTACGACCAGCAGACGGCCGTTCCCGCACTGCGCGCGGTGTTCGGCATCGACGCCAACGCGCGCCTGCGCCATGTGCATGGCCAGCCCGCCGACGTATGGATCGACACCTCCGACGTCAGCCAGGCCTTGCGCGGCACCGGCATCCAGAAGCGCATCGCGTGGCGCGCCAACCGCGTGCAGCTGGTGGCGCCGGCCACCTACGAACGCTACGTGGCCGACGTGGAAACCCAATGGCAGTACGGCTACCAGCGTGCAAAGGAAGCCTACGCGCTGGCCGCGCAAGGCCGCCGCCCCGCGATGCGCAACGCAACCCGACATAACAAGGCAACAGCATGAACGTGATGATCATCGGCGGCACCAGCGGCATCGGCCTGGGACTGGCGCGGCACTACTGGCGGCAGGGCGCACGCGTCGCCATCTGCGGGCGGCATCCGGGAAAACTGGAAGGCTCGCCGCTGCTGGCGGAGGAGCGCATCAGTATACACGCCTGCGACATCGCCGACCGCGACGCCGTCGCGCGCACCGTGGCCGCGTTTGCGGAGCTGGACCTGCTGATCGTCACCGCCGGCCAGTACACCGACGCCGCCGCCATCGCGCGCGATCCCGCCAGCACGTTGCCGGTGTTGCGCGTGAACGTGGGCGGTCTCGATCACGCTTTCAGTGCCGCCGCCGAAGCGATGATGGCGCGCGGGCGAGGGCAGCTGGTCGCGGTGGCGTCGATCGCCGGCCTACAGCGGGACTATCCTGGCGGCTCGCTGTACAGTGCCAGCAAGCGCGCCGCCATCGCCATCTGCGACGCCTACCGCAAGGCGTTGGCGCCATTCGGCATCGGCGTCACCGTGATCGTGCCGGGCTACGTCGACACCGCCCGCCTGCGCGAATTGAACAACGGCGACGCCAGCGGCAAACCCTTTCTCATGTCCGAGCAGGACGCGGTGCGGCGCATCGCCGCCGCCATCGAACGGCGCGACGAGCGCTGCGTCTTCCCTTGGCAGATGCATGCGTTGGTCGGCATCTTCAACCGCTTGCCAAGCTTCCTCAAAAGCCTCCGTAAAAAGTAAGCCCGCGCACGCTTGCCCGTCTTCGTTGACAAAAAATATTAATCAGAATATATTTTGAAGACGAAATTGGAATCGTTTCCAATTTCGTTTGGCGACAGCTTTCGGGCAAGCGGACCGCGCATCGTCCCATGCTCCCTGACCACAAGCGGAATAGCGCGGACCGGACGCCCGTCCGGTTCGAATGTGGAAGTTTGGATACGAGGAGACATGCATTGTGAAAAAACAGAAATTCGTTTTGTCCGCCGTGGCGGCCGGCATTCTGTCGGCGTACGGCCCGCAAGTGTTCGCCAGCGTCACCAGTCCCGTGATCGGGCAGCTGCTGTGGTCCGAGGAGTTCAACGGCGCCGCGCTCAACACCTCGCTGTGGACGGCGGTGGACGGCAACGGCTGCCAGATCAACCTGTGCGGCTACGGCAACCAGGAACTCGAGTACTACAGCCCCAACAACGTCTCCATCGTCAACGTCCCGTTCGAGCCGAACACGCGGGCGCTGGCGCTCAAGGCGCAAAACCAGACGGTGGGCAGCAATGTCTTCACCTCCGGGAAGATCGGCTCCTTCGGCAAGGTGCAGGTGCAGTACGGCATGGTGGAGATCCGCATGGCCACGCCGCAGCTGGGCATCGGCCTGTGGCCGGCCGCGTGGATGCTGGGCGTGAGCCCGCAGGCGTGGCCGCGCAACGGCGAAATGGACATCGTCGAAATGGGCCACAAGGCCAGCAGCCGCGCGGCGGCCGGCTCGCCGACGCCGGCGATCGACAACTTCGTCGGCTCCAACGTCATCACCTGGCAGCAGGCCGCCTGCGTGCCGGGCAACGAAAGCTGCGCCGCCTCCACCGCGTGGCAGACCAAGAACTGGTACACGCCGAGCCAGTCGCTGGCCAACCGTTTCGTCATCTACCGCCTGTACTGGACCGACACGCAGATGCGCTTCACCGTGGTGGACAACGGCGTCGAGCACGACCTGTACGATAATCCGCTGCCGGTCAACTCGACAGCGCTGCAGGCGCCGTTCTACCTGCTGTTCAACCTGGCCGTCGGCGGCAACTTCACGGACGCCGCCACGCCGGGGCAGGTGACGGCGCCGCTGCCGGGCACCATGTACGTGGACTACGTGCGCGTGTACCAGCTGGACGGCAAGGGCTCGGTCCAGCTGGGCAGCCAGAGCACGCCGGAGGTCGGCAAGTTCGGCGTGTTCACCGACAACACGGTGGTCAACAACAAGCTGGTGGCCGGCACCAGTTCCGACATCTTCGTGTGGAACAACGCCTCGGTCACGCAGGGCAACCTGCCGCCGTATGAGGGCAGCAATGTGATGGCGTGGAGCTTCAACACGCCGGGGCAGTGGTTCGGCGGCAGCGTCGAATCGCGCCAGGCGCGGGACATGAGCAACTTCCGCAACGGCACCATGAAGTTGAAGATCAAGATACCGGCCAACGTCGCCTTCACGGTCGGCGTGCAGGACACGTACACCAACCAGAACGCGGTCAAGTTCCCGGCCAACGCCACCACGTACGGCCTGGTGCGCAATGGCGACTGGGGCACGGCGACCATCCCGGTGGCCGACCTGGCGGGCAGCAAGATCGCCTTGCAGTCGATGCTGGACCTGTTCCAGATCGCCAGCGACAGCGCCGCGCTGCCGGGCTCCGCGTTCCAGATGGCGATTGACGATATCGTCTGGGATACCGGCACGCCGACGCCGACACCCACGCCGACTCCAACGCCGACACCCACCCCAACGCCCACGCCGACTCCGACGCCAACTCCCACTCCGACGCCAGCCGCGCAGCAAACCAGCGCGACGATGCTGAAGTTCTCGCTCAACACCAGCAGCTGGGCTGACGTGCACTACACCGTCAACGGCGGCGGCCAGCTCAACGTGCGGATGACGCAGAACGCCGGCACCAACAGCTACACCGCCAGCGGCCTGAAGATCGGCGACGTGGTGAACTACAGCTTCACTTACTGGGACACCGCCCATAACTACGCCGTCGACACCGCGCAACAAAGCTACACGATGAAGTAAATTTCCGCATCAAAATTTGGGGTCAAGTCTGGCATTCGGACACGGCCTCTGCCGTAGTGGCGCCGCTACGGCAGAGGCCGTGTCCGAATGCCAGACTTGACCCCAATTTTCTTTGGCAAAAAGTGGACAAAGCAGACCATTCTGTCGCCCTCTAAAAATGCCACAATGCGTGGCGGGATATCGGGTACAATTTCTTGAACGATCGTGCTTTTTTAGCGGGGTCATAAGAATACGGAGACAGCATGGATTTGAACTACACGGCGGCGGATCTGGCGTTCCGCGACGCGGCGCGCGCTTTCCTCGACGCCAACCTGCCGGGCGATCTGCAGAAGAAGGTCCGCAACCATCTGCGCCTGAGCCGCCAGGATTATGTGCGCTGGCATCAGATCGTCGCCAAGCAGGGCTGGGCCGCGCCGGCCTGGCCGGTCGAATACGGCGGTCCGGGCTGGAGCGCCACCCAGCGCCATATCTGGGAGGAAGAGTGCGCCCGCGCCGGCACGCCGCCCATCCTGCCGTTCGGCGTCAACATGGTGGCGCCGGTCATCATGGCTTTCGGTAACGAGGCGCAGAAGGCCCACTATCTGCCGCGCATCCTCAGCTGCGAGGATTGGTGGTGCCAGGGTTATTCCGAACCCGGCTCGGGCTCCGACCTGGCCTCCCTCAAGACCACCGCCGAACGTTCCGGCGACCACTACATCGTCAACGGCCAGAAGACCTGGACCACGCTGGCCCAGCACGCCGACATGATCTTCTGCCTGGTCCGCACCGATACCACCGTGCGCAAGCAGGAGGGCATCTCCTTCCTGCTGATCGACATGAAGACGCCGGGCATCACCGTGCGCCCCATCATCATGCTGGACGAGGACCACGAGGTGAACGAGGTCTTCTTCGACAACGTCAAGGTGCCGGTGCAGAACCTGATCGGCCAGGAGAACAAGGGCTGGACCTACGCCAAGTACCTGCTGGGCCACGAGCGCACCGGCATCGCGGCGGTGGGCCGCTCCAAGCGCGAGCTGCTGTTCCTGAAGAAGATCGCCTCCGAACACTACAAGCACGGCAAGCCGCTGTTGCAGGACCCGGTCTACGCGGCCAAGGTGGCCAGCCTCGAAATCGAATTGATGGCGCTGGAAACCACGGTGCTGCGCGTGATCACGCGCGAGTCGCACGCGCCCGGCCCGGAGGCCTCGCTGCTGAAGGTGCGCGGCTCGGAGATCCAGCAGATGCTCACCGAGCTGATGGTCGAGGCCCTGGGCCCGGACGCGCTGCCCTTCGATACCGACTACCTCGAAGGCAAGGCCGACCACGCGGTGACCGGCGACGACGCCGCCGCGCCGCTGGCCGGTTACTACTTCAATTTCCGCAAGACGTCGATCTACGGCGGCTCGAACGAGATTCAGAAAAACATCATCACCCAGATGATCCTGGGACTGTGAGGGGCAGCGATGGATTTTAATTTGAAAGAAGAACAGCAGCAGTTCGCCGACGCCCTGCGCCGCTGGATCGACAAGGACTACGGCTTCGATGTGCGCCATCGCATCGTCCACTCGCAGAGCGGCGTCTCGGACGTGGCCTGGAACACGCTGGTGGAGCTGGGCATGACGGCGCTGCCGGTGCCGGAAGAGCAGGGCGGCTTCAACGGCAGCGCGGTCGACCTGTGGGTGGTGATGCAGGAGATCGGCCGCGGCCTGGTGGTCGAGCCGTATTTCGCCACCGTGTGGGGCGCGCAGTTTCTCAAGCTGGCCGGCAACCAGCACCGCATGCTGGAGGAAGTGGCCAGCGGCGAGCTGAAACTGGCGTGCGCGCTGGGGGAGAAGCATGCGCGCCATGAGCTGTCGGACGTCAAGACCATCGCCAGCATCAACGGCGAGGGCTACCGCATCGACGGCACCAAGACAGTGGTGATCCACGGCGCCCAGGCCGGCGCGCTGATCGTGTCGGCCCGCAGCGCCGGCGCCCAGCGCGACACCAACGGCATCAGCCTGTTCGTGGTGCCGGCCGATACGCCGGGCGTGATCGTGCGCGACTACCGCACCATCGACGGCCAGCGCGCCGCCACCGTGCAGTTCAGCCATGTGGCGGTGCCGGCTTCGGCGCTGCTGGGCAAGCTGGGCGGCGGTTGGGACATGCTGGACGAGGCGGCCGACTACGGCGCCAGCCTGCTGTGCGCGGAGGCGGTGGGCGCGATGGACGCGCTGTTCGCCGCCACGCTGGACTACCTCAAAACCCGCAAGCAGTTCGGCACGCCGATCGGCGGCTTCCAGGCGCTGCAGCACCGCATGGCCGACATGTACATCCACCTGGAGCAGGCCCGCTCGATGGCGATGCTGGCCGCGGCCCGCATGTCCTGCGGCGACGCCGAGGAGCGCCGGCGCGTGGTGTCGGCGGCCAAGGTGCGGGTTGGCCAGGCGTCCAAATTCATCGGCCAGCAGGCGGTGCAACTGCACGGCGGCATGGGCGTGACCGACGAGCTGCCGGCCGCGCACCACTTCAAGCGCATGGCCATGATCGAGCTGACGCTGGGCGACGTCGACCACCACCTGGAGCGGTTCATCGCCCAGCGCGGCTTCCAGCAGCACAGCTGATGCGCAACTTCGCCAACCTGACGGCCATGAAGGCCGAGATCGGCAACGAGGTGGCGGTGTCGGACTGGGTGGAGATCACCCAGGCCCGCATCGACCTGTTCGCCGACGCCACCGGCGACCACCAGTGGATCCACACCGACGCCGAGCGGGCCGCGCGCGAGTCGCCGTACGGCGCGACGGTGGCGCACGGCTTCCTGACGCTGGCGCTGGTGCCGGCATTGCTGGTGAACGCGCTGCACATGGTGGACATGAAGATGGGCCTGAACTACGGCCTGAACAAGGTGCGCTTCCCGGCCCCGGTGCCGGTCGGCAGCCGGCTGCGGGCGCGGCTGACCATCGTCGCCATCGACGACATCGCCGACGGCGCGCAGATCCTGTGGGGTGTGGTGATCGAGCGGGAGGGCGGCGACAAGCCGGTCTGCGTCGCCGAGTTCGTGATGCGACGCTACTGAGCCGGCGTCAGGCCGCGCTGCCGCCGATCTCGGCCTTGTGGTAGCGGTTGCGGCCGTCCTGCTTGGCGCGGTACAGCTGGCTGTCGGCCATGCGGATCAGGGCGTTGCTGTCGGTGCTGTCGAGCGGCGGCAGCGCCGTGCACACGCCCAGGCTGACCGTCACGTACGGCACGGCCGGCGCGGCCGCGTGCGGGATGGCCAGCCCGCGCACTTCCTCCAGGATGCGGCGCGCCACCACCTCGGCGCCCAGCGCCGGCTCCTGCGGCAGCAGCAGGATGAATTCCTCGCCGCCGTAGCGGGCCAGCAGGTCCTGCGGCCGCGAGGCGCAGCGCGCCATCGCCAGGCTCACCTGCTGCAGGCACAGGTCGCCGGCCTGGTGGCCGTAGTGATCGTTGTAGAGCTTGAAATGGTCGACGTCGATCATGATCACCGACAGCGGCAGGCCGGCGCGCGCGCAGCGCCGCCATTCGGCGTCGAGGGTGTCGTTGAAGCTGCGGCGGTTGGCCACGCCGGTCAGGCCGTCGGTCATGCTCAGTTCGCGCATGGCGTCGGCCTGGCGCTTGATGGTCAGCTGGCTGCGCACGCGCGCGCGCACCACGGCCACGTTGAACGGCTTGCTGATGAAGTCCACCGCGCCGGCCTCCAGCGCGCGGGTCTCGTCCTCCGGCTGGTTGAGCGCGGTGACGAAGATGACCGGGATGTCCTGCAGCCGGGGCGAGTTGCGCAGCGCGGCGCACACCGCGTAGCCGTCCATGCCGGGCATGACGGCGTCCAGCAGGATCAGGTCCGGCTGCTGCTCCAGCGCCAGCTCCAGCGCCTTTTCGCCGCTCAGCGCGAACAGCACCTCGTGCTCGTCGCGCAGCGCGTGGTGCAGGATCTGGATGTTCTCCATGGCGTCGTCAACCACGAGTATCCGTCCGTTCCTGGCCAGGTCGGTCCAACTCATGCACTATCCTTTCGATACAACATATCCGCCACGATGGCTTGCGCCGCGGCGAAGTCGAGCGTCTCGACCGCCTCCGCCAGCGCGCTCCATCCGGCCGCGTCCGCCAGCGCCGGGCGCAGCTGGCGCAGCACGTCCAAAGCTTTCAAGTTGTTATTCTGAAGCAAACTATGTAACTCCGCCAGCTTTTGCGGCAAGTCGTGTGCGACCGGGTTGCCTTGGGGAAGCGAATCTGTGGAGACTGACAACTGGCGTGCGTCGGCGGCCAGGCGTTGCAGGGCCTGGTCCAGCACGGTCAGCGCGGCGTCCAGCGCGGCCGGGTCGGCGTGGTCGCGGTGCAGGATGGCTTCGGCTTCGGCGGTCAGGCCGGCCACCTGCGTCGCGCCGAGGTTGGCGGCCACGCCGCGCAGGCGGTGCAGGCTTTGCGCGGCCAACTGGCGCTGGCCGGCCGCCAGCTGCGCCCGGACCTCGGTCACGGTGCCGCCCTGCGTTTGTTCGAAGCGTTTGAACAGCGCCACCAGGGCCTCGCTGTTGCCGCCCAGCCGGGCCAGCGCGGCCTTCGCGTCGACCCCGGGCAGCGCGAGCAGGCTGGCTGGCACGCCCGCAGGGCTGGCGGCCGGCGCAAAAGCCGGCGTGGTGCCTGGCGCGGCGGCTGGCATCGCTCCGGGCGCGGCGGCGGAAGAGGGCGGGGCGGATGGCCGGGGGGCGTGCTGCGCCGCGGCCGGCGTGGCGGCCGGCATCGCGGCGGAAGTGGACGGGCCCGGCGCGGCCGGGCGCGGCACCAGCCGGGTCAGCACGTCGATCATTTCCGCGACATCGATCGGCTTGGCCACGTGGGCGTTCATGCCGGCCTGGTCGGCGCGGCGGCGGTCGTCCTCCATCACGTTGGCGGTCATGGCGACGATGGGCAGCCGCGCCAGCGGGCCGCCGGCGGCGCGGATCGCGGCCGTGGCGTCGTAGCCGTTGAGCACCGGCATCTGCACGTCCATCAGCACCAGGTCGCAACGCTGCGGGTCGGCGCGCAGCAGGTCGACCGCCAGCTGGCCGTTGGCCACCGTCTCGACCGTCGCGCCGGCGTGCAGCAGCATCATTTGTGCCACTTCCTGGTTGATCTCGTTGTCCTCGACCAGCAGGATGCGCATGCCGTTCAACTGGCCGTCCAGCTGGCCGTGCGGGGCGGACGGCGCCGCGCCGGGGCCGCCGCTGAACAGGCCGGCCACCCGTTCCAGCAGGCGCGCCGGCAGGATCGGCTTGGACAGCACGCCGGCCACGCCCAGGCCGTCGGCCAGCCCGGCCTGGCCGGCCGCGACAGGTTCCGGCGCCATCAGCAGCACCGGCGGCAGCGCCAGGCCGGCGCGCAGCCGGGCCAGCACGGTGGCGGCGTCGCCGTCCGGCATGTGGTAATCGAGCAACACCAGGTCGTAGGGCCGGTGCTGGCGCTCGCTCAGCATGGCCAGCGCGGCGCCGGCGCCGGCGGCGCAGCTGGCGGCCCAGCCCAGGTGGTTGCAGGCCAGCCGCAGGGCTTCGCGCGCGCTGGCGTTGTCGTCGACGATGAGCAGCGACAGGCCGGCCGCGGCGGGCGGCGGCACCGGCGCGGCCAGCGGCGCGGCGCATTCGAACGGGCAGCTGAACAGGAACTCCGAGCCGCCGCCCGGCTCGCTGCTGACGCTGATGGCGCCGCCCATCATGTCGGCCAGCTGGCTGCAGATCGCCAAGCCCAGGCCGGCGCCGCCGAACTGCCGGCTGCTGCTGCCGTCGGCCTGCGAGAAGGCGTCGAAGATGCGGGCCTGCTGCGCGGCCGGGATGCCGACGCCGGTGTCGCGCACGCGGAACTCCAGCAGGATGGCGTGCCGGCCGGCCAGGTCGGCGCCGGCCGCCGGCCGCACCCGCAGCACCACCTCGCCGCGCTCGGTGAACTTGACGGCGTTGCCGATCAGGTTGAGCAGCACCTGCTCGAGCCGCATCGGGTCGCCCGCCAGCGCGGCCGGCAGGCGCGGGTCGATGTCGTAGACCAGCTCGATGCCCTTGTCGCCGGCGGCGCCGCTCACCAGCACGCTGACGCTGTCGAGGATGCGCTCCAGGCTGAAGCTGGCGTGGTCGAGCACCAGCTGGCCGGCGTCGATGCGCGAGTAGTCCAGCACGTCGTTGACCAGGCCCAGCAGCGACTGCGTGGCCAGCTGGATCTTGTCCAGCTGCTCGCGTTCGCGCGGCGCCAGCGCGGCCTGCTCCAGCAGGCGGGCCAGGCCGATGATGGCGTTCATCGGCGTGCGGATCTCGTGGCTCATATTGGCCAGGAACTCGCTCTTGGCGCGGCTGGCGGCCTCGGCGCGGTCGCGCGCCAGCACCAGTTCCTCGTTCAGCTCCTGCAGGTGCAGCTCGGTTTCCTTGAGCTCGGTGACGTCGGACACCAGCACGAAGAAGCCGCGCACCGCGCCGCGCTCGTCGATGTCCGGGATGTAGTTGACCCAGGTGTGGCTGATCTCGCCCGACGGCCAGCGCAGCCGGTCGGCGAACGCCTGCGGCTGGCCGGCCAGCGCGCCCTGCACGTAGGGCGCGCAGACGGCGTACTCGGCTGGGCCCAGCACCTCGGGCATCAGCGCGTCCAGCATCTGCGCGCTGTCGCGGCCGTGCCAGTCGAGGAAATAGCGGTTGGCGAAGCGGCAGCGCAGGCCGGCGTCCCAGTAGGCCACCATGCCGGGCAGGTTGTCGGCCACGGTGCGCACGAAGTGCTCGCTCTGCGCCAGCTTGGCCACGGTGGCGCGCAAGGCTTCCTTGGCTTCCTTGCGCTCGGTGATGTCGATCGCGATGCCCAGCACGTGGGTGGCCGCGCCGTGCTCGTCGCGCAGCGCCACCTTGCGGGTGGTCAGGTAGCGGGTCTGGCCGTCGGCGGAGGTGATCGGTTCCTCGGCGATCTCGGTCACGTGGCCGGGCGGCGCGGCCAGCACCTTGCGGTCGGCCTCGGCGAAGCTGTCGGCCTGGGCGGCCGGCACGAAATCGTAGTCGTTCCTGCCGATCAGTTCCTCGCCGCCGGGATGGCCCAGCATCTGCGCGCCGTAGCGGTTGAACAGGTCGTAGCGCAGGTCGGCGGCGCGTTTCAGGAAGATCATCGCCGGCGCGTTTTCCAGCACCGAGCTCATCAACTGGCGCGAGCGCTGCAACGCCGCCTCCGTCCGCTTCAGCTCGCTGACGTCCATCAGCAGCGCGGTGATGCCGGCGATGCGGCCGTCGGTGCCGAACTGCGGGTAGTAGCTCAGCACCCAGTGGCACAGCTGATCGGGCGAGGCGGCCGTATAGCCGGAGCGCTGCAGGCCGGTCAGCGGCCGGCCGCTGTCGAGCACGGCGCGGTAGTCGGCCAGCACGCCGCGCCGCACGGCGGCGTCGGGGATCATCTCGCCGACGTGGCGGCCCAGGTGGGCGCTGACCGGCTGGCCGTTGAGGTTGGCCAGGTAGTCGTTCAGGCGCACGAAGCGCAACTGGCTGTCGACGTAGCTCAGGCCGACCGGCGCGGTGGCGTACAGGGTTTCAAGCTGGGCCCGGCTTTTTTCCAGCTGGGCGGTGCGCTCGGCCACCAGTTGTTCAAGCTGGGCCTGGTTGCGGCGCAGGTCGACTTCCAGCGCGCGGTAGGCCTGGCCGACCTCGTCGGCCTCGCGGAAGGTGGCCGCGCCCAGCGTGAACGGGCTGCCGCCGGCCAGCGCCTGGGCCGGGCCGACCAGCGCGCGCACCGAGCCGGCGATGCGGCCGCCGACCCACCAGGCCAGCGAAAAGCCGGCCAGCAGCACCGCCGCCATGGTCAGCGAGATGGTGGTGATGGCGCCCAGCAGTTCGCGCAGCGCCTGGTCCTGCGGGGTGGCGATGGCGACGATGGCGCGGCTGACCGGCGAGCGGCTGAAGGCGAGGTAGATCGGCGTGCCGTCGGCCGCCGTTGTGGCCAGCAGGGCGTTGCCGTTGGCCTGCAGCCTGGTGCGCAGCGCGGCCTCGGCGGGCTCTCCCAGCAACTGGTGCGGACCGCCGGCCTGGGCCACGATCACGCCCTCGCTGTCGAACAGCGACATGGCCTGGTGGCGGCCGATATTTTCGTCGCGCAGGATGTTGGCCAGGCGTTCCGGCTTGAGCAGCGCGGTCAGCGCGTAGGCCAGGCGGCGATCGACCCGCACCGGGACGTCGATCGCCAGCTGGGCGTTGGCGCCGTTGCCCACCAGCGACAGCTGCACGCGGTCGTGCGCGTACAGCGGGGCCAGGCGGCGGCGGTTGTCGGCGGCGGCCAGCGCGGCCGGCAGCGGCGCGCCGACCTGCAGCACGATCTTGCCGGAGGCGTCGCTGAGCAGGAACTGGGCGGCCGGGAATTGCGGACCGAGCAGGGCGGCGGCCTGGCCGCGCAGCGCGTCCAGGTCGCCGCTTTGCAGGCTGGGCGAACCGGCCAGCGCGCGCGCCGCGCTCTCGCCCTGCAGCAGGTCGCGGTCGATGGCGGCTGCCACCAGGCGGGCCGCCTGGCCGGTGTCCTCCATCAGCGTGTCGCGCTCGCGCTGGTAGAACTGGGCCACCACGGCGCCGAAGCCGATCACCGTCGGCAACGCGCACGCCAGCACCAGCAGCGTGATCTGCGAGCGGATGGATGGCAGGCGGCGGGACGGTGCTGGCACGTGGTGGGCCTCGGCGGTGATGCGGGTTCAGGCAGGCAGCACGATAGTAGCCGAGACTGGCCGTTTCAGAAAGCGATTTTGTCCATGTCAGAGGGGCTTGCCAAGGGCGTAGCTCCAGGCCAGCTCGGCCATCGGCCTGGCCATGCGGCCCGATTCCAGCGCCTGCGCGCTGGCCGCCGTGCCGTCCACGTGGCGCTTCATGATGCCTTGCATGATGCTGGCCAGGCGGAACATGTTGAAGGCCAGGTAGAAGTTGAAGTCCTCCAACCGGATGGTCTTGCCGGTGCGCTCGGCGTAGCGGGCGATGTATTCCTGCTGCGACGGGATGCCCAGCGCCGCCAGGTCCAGCCCGGCGATGCCGCGGAACTGGCCGGGCGCGATGTGCCAGCTCATGCAGTGGTAGGAGAAGTCGGCGAACGGGTGGCCCAGCGTCGACAGCTCCCAGTCCAGCACGGCCAGGATGCGCGGCTCGGTCGGGTGGAACAGCAGGTTGTCGAGGCGGAAGTCGCCGTGCACGATGGAGGTGTCTTCACCCGGCGGAATGTGGGCCGGCAGCCAGGCGATCAGCTGGTCCATCGCCTCGATGGTCTCGGTCTGCGAGGCCAGGTATTGCTTGCTCCAGCGCTCGATCTGGCGCGCGAAGTAGTTGCCCGGCTTGCCGTAGTCGGCCAGGCCGATGGCGGCGTAATCGACCGTGTGCAGCTGGGCGATCACGCGGTTCATCT
This sequence comes from Duganella caerulea, assembly GCF_040362985.1. Lineage (NCBI taxonomy): Bacteria > Pseudomonadati > Pseudomonadota > Betaproteobacteria > Burkholderiales > Oxalobacteraceae > Duganella > Duganella caerulea. The sequence goes on from NZ_BPWJ01000006.1 coordinate 193,098, forward strand.
CGTCGTAGATGGCGGCGCGCTCGGCCGGCGTCATGCCGGGCAGGGCCTGGTCCCACAGCACCCGGCCCTCGACGAATTCCATCACGTAGAAGGCGCGGCCGATCACCGACTCGTCGGTGCACAGCGCGTACTGGCGCGCGGCCGGGAAGCCGTTCTTGCTGAGGGCGTCCATCACGCGGTACTCGCGCTCGATCGCGTGCGCGGATGGCAGCAGCTTGGCGGCCGGCGCCGGCTTGGTGCGCAGCACGTAATGCTGGCCGCCGATGCTGAGCTTGTAGGTGGGGTTGGACTGGCCGCCCTTGAACTGCTCCACGCCTAGCGTGCCTTCCGGATAGCCGGCCACGTGCTGGCGCAGATAGGCGTCCAGTGCCGCCACGTCGAACTGGTGGCGCGCCGACACCGCCTTGGTGCCGATGAATTCTTCGAACATGCTGTCTCCCGCTGTTGTGAGTGTCAGCTATTCTAGTCCAATAAAAGTACGTGCGTGCTTTTTATTTTCAACTGTCGGCGGCGGCGCTGCGCAGCCAGTCCAGCACCGCCTGCTGGGGCGAGGCCTCCGCCAGCGGCGCGGCCGACAGCAGATAGTAGCTGGTGCCGTCCGCCACGAAGCCGAGCGGCGCCGCCAGCAGGCCGGATCGCAGGTCATCGCACACCAGATGGCGCGGGCCGATGGCCACGCCCAGCCCGGCCACGGCCGCCTGCAGGCTGAAGTAGAAATGCTCGAAGGACTGGCCGGCGCCACCTTGCCTGTGCCGGATGCCGGCGGAGCGGGCCCAGTCGCGCCAGGCGTCGGGACGGCTGCGCGCGTGCAGGCGCGGGGCGTCGGGCTGCAGCGTGGGTGCGAACCACTGCGCGGCCATGTCCGGCCGGCAGACGGGGCCGACCTGTTCGGCGAACAGGGCGTGGGCATGGAAATGTTCCGGCCAGCTGAAGTCGCCGCGCCGGATGGCCAGGTCGATGCCGCCATCGAAGGCGAACGGGCCGCCGCCGGCCACCAGCAGGAAGTCGGCGCCGGGATGGGCGGCCTGGAACGCCGGCCAGCGCGGGATCAGCCAGCGCATCAGCAACGTCGGCTCGCACGACAGCACCAGTTGCCGCCTGGGGCCGGCGCCGGCGCGCAGTTCGCCGACCGCCTGCTCGATCACGCCGAAGCCCGATTGCACCGCGCGCGCCAGCAGGCGGCCGGCGTCGGTGAGGAAGACCCGCCGGCTGCGCCGTTCGAACAGCTGCACGCCCAGGTCGTCCTCCAGCGCGCGCACTGCGCGGCTGATGGCGCCGTGGGTCAGGTGCAGGGCCTCGGCGGCGCGGCCGAAATGCTCCAGTCGGGCGGCCGCCTCGAAGCAGCGCAGCGCCGTCAGCGAGGGCATTCTGTGAGCTGTAGTCACCATGGTGGTCAGGATTGATCGTTATGTCAGGACGATTGTAGCCTTTAGCATGGCGTCTGGTTCAATTCAATGAAGGGATGCGGTATGACCGAAATGATAGTTGTAATCACCATTACGCTGCTGGCGGTGATCAGCCCCGGACCGGATTTCGCCATGGTCTCGCGCAACAGCCTGATGCTGTCGCGGCGCGCCGGCGTGCTGACCGCCGTCGGCATCGGGCTGGGCGTGGTGATCCATGTGGGCTACACGCTGCTGGGCCTGGGCCTGCTGATCCGCAATTCGCTGTGGCTGTTCAACGCGATCAAGCTGGCCGGCGCCGCCTACCTGGTCTGGCTGGGCGTGCGAATGCTGCGTGCGCGGCCCGGCGTGGCGGGCGAGGGGACGCAGCCGGTGGCGCTGTCCGACCTGGCGGCGCTGCGCACCGGCTTCCTGACCAACCTGCTCAATCCCAAGACCACGGTGTTCATCGTCAGCCTGTTCATGCAGGCGGTGCGGCCGGAGACGCCGTTCGCCGTCCAGCTGGCTTACGGGGCCTACATCGTGGCGGCGCACGTGGTCTGGTTCTGCCTGGTGGCGTTGTGCTTTTCGGCGGGGACGGTGCGCGCCCGGTTGTTGCGGGCGCGGCACTGGATAGACCGCGTGTTCGGCGGCCTGCTGGTGGGGCTGGGCGCGCTGCTGGCCGCGCGCTGAATGATTAGAAGAACAGCGCGGTGCGCTGGATGACCGTGCCGTTGTTGGTGTAGGCGGCGGTGGCGCGCACCGAGCCGGTGTTGTATTTGCCGTCGTCGAGCTTGCTGTCGACCTGTTCGGCGAACGAGTCCGGCAGGTTGTCGAGGCGGATGCCGTTGCCGCCACGGCCGCCGACCACGTCGTTGTAGATGTAGACCGCGCCGCCCTGGGCGCTGGTCATGAAGTCGGTGGTGCCGTTGAACGAGCCGGTGATGAAGCCGGCCAGCGCCAGGTGCTGCGGCGCCAGCTGGTATTCGGCGATCTGGCCGTCGCCGTTGCCGTTGCCGGTGGCGCCGGGCGCGTGGGTGGTGCCCTGCGGATCGTCGCCGGGCAGGGCGTGGAACTTGTCCTGGTAGGAGTTGACCGCCGCCGACAGGGAGTTCGATTGCTGGATGATGTTCTTGACCTTGGCGCTGTCGATCAGCCCTTGCCCCTTCAGCACGCCGCCCAGCAGCAGGCCGATGATGACCAGGACAATCGCAATCTCAACCAGGGTGAAGCCGCGTTGGGCTCGCTGCATGGGGCATCCTTTCGTAACGGTGTCGGTGGCGCAAAGACTTCGCGCTCTGTAACCATCATGATAGACGGAAACTGTCGTCCCGACTAGCGTGGCGGATGCGCCGGCGGCGGCAGGTTTTGCAGCCGCCGCTCCAGGAAGCGCAACTCGTTGGCGTCGGTGATCTGTCCGCTCGACAGCAGCGCGCCGATCAGCGCCCGCGTGGCCTCGGCCTGGTCCATGTCCTCCAGCACGAACAACTCCAGTTCGCGCGCCCAGGCCGGCACCTGCGGGCCGGTGGCATGCAGCCGGATCGCCTGCGCGTAGCGGCGCGCCAGCGGCAGGTCGTGCAGCCGGTGCTGCGCCACCACGACCGCGTGCGCCAGCCACGGCCAGCGCCGGTCCGGGTCCTCGCCGAAGCGCTCGTAGACCAGCTCCAGCATCTGCCGCACCCGCGCCGGATCGCCGACCGCGCCGTACACCTCGCTGGCGGCCAGCAGCGGATACTGGCTGCGCGGATCGAGCTCCAGCACGCGCTCCAGCCACTGGCGGATGCGGCCGTAATCGAGGTCGCGCCAGGCGATGGCGACGCCGGCCTGGTCGTCGTGGCCCTGCACATACAGCATCAGCAGCCGCGACAGCGCCAGCGGATCGCCCAGGCTGGCCAGCCGCAGCGCGGCCGGCGACGGCGCCGGCGGCAGCGTCTCGGCTTGCGCGCGCGGTGGCGGCCGGCTGGCCTGCCAACCCAGCTGCAAAACCAGCGCCGCCGCCAGCAGCCAGCGCACGGCCGGCGGCACAGACGACAGCGGACGGGCCGGCGCGTTCATGGGGTCTTCCGGTCCAGGCCGAACAGCACGGCGGCCAGCGGCAGGCGCACGGCCCGTGGCACGGATGACGGCGGGCGGGGCGGCGTGTTCACAGGTTCTTCCGGTACAGGTCGAACAGCGCGGCGGCCGTCAGCAGGCCCACCGCCAGCGCGGTCTGCGCCGCCACGTTGGCCAGGTCGGCCAGGCCACCGGTGTGGTACAGCAGCCACTCGGTGCGGGTGAAGGCGTCCAGGTGCGGCAGCAGCAGCGCCAGCGCGTCGATGCCGCGCGTCAGCCAGCGCTGGCCGGCGTCGGCCTGGGCGGCGCCGGCGTGGCCCAGCAACTGCAAGGTGCCCAGCACGCGCGCCAGCAGGTAGAAGGCGCCGGCCGCCGTCAGCGCCGGCAGGGTCTGGCTCAAGGTCAGCGAGCACAGCAGGCTGAAGGCGGCCACGATCCACAGCTCGCCCAGCAGCGAGGCGGCCCACAGCGCGGCCTGGCCGGGCGGCGCGAAGGCCAGCGCCACCGCGCCGAACAACAGCGCCGGCAGCAGCGCCAGCGCGGCGAAGCCGGCCAGCTTGCCGAACACGTACACGGCGCGCGGCAGGGCCAGCGCCAGCAGGAGCTCGGCGCCCTTGTCGGCCGCCTCGCGCGCCATGCTGCTGACCACGAAGGTGGCGACCAGGAACACCGCCGCCAGCCGCAGCACCGCCGCCAGCAGCGCCGCCTGCAGCTGGCGGCTCTCGGTCAGCGCCAGCTGGCCGAGGAAGCCGCCGGCGCACACGGCCGCCGCCAGCACCAGCAACAGCAGCCACAGCAGGCGATTGCGCAGCGCCTCCAGCAGCGTGTAGCGGGCGATGACCAGCGCGGCGGTCATGGCAGCTTCTGCGCCGCGACCATGCGGTTGTACAGGATGTTGGGCGAGAGCCAGACCACGATGTCGTCGAACGGACCGCCCGGCGCGGTGGCGGTGTCGGTGGCGTAGCGGCTGACGAACTGGGTGTCGGAGCCGGCGTTGATCCGCTCGTCGCTGTTGTTGGTGGCCGTGTTGGCGATCAGCCCGCCCAGCTCGTTGCTGGCGCCGTAGCCGTTCTTGCCGTGCGAGACGATCACCGCCGGGATGTCGTTGACGCCGGTGGCCGCCACCAGCTGGCCGGTGGCGTCGCGCGTGGCGACGGTGATGTCGCGCGGTGTGCGCAGGGTGAACAGCGCGCCGCTGTCGCTGAAGGCCGGCGTGACGCTGTAGCGGAACAGATGATTCCACCCGTCGAGCTTGCCCAGGCCCAGCGTGGCCCAAGGCAGGTAGCCGCTGCGGCGGTCGCCGGCGCAGCGGTTGCCGTCGCGCGCCTCCAGGCCGTTGCTGGCCGAGATCGCCGGGCAGGGCAGGTAGCCGTTGCGGAGCGCGAAGCCGGTCAGCGCCTCGCGCGCGTCCTCCATGGTTTTCTGGGTTTCCGTGATCTTGCGCTGCTCCAGCTGCATGCTCAGCGGCGTGAGCAGGCCGCCTATCATCAGGCCGACGATGACCAGCACGATCGCGATTTCGACCAGCGTGAAGCCGGATTGTCTGTGTTTCTTCATGGCGTAGGCATGGATGGATAAGGGAGGCGCCGGCTAGCGGCCGATTTCCTGCACGCTGCCATTGTCGGGGTCGTAGCTTTGGCCGGGTTTCATGATCAGCCGCCGGCCGGACGACAGCCGCAGCGACACCGCCGTCCCCGGCCCGGCCTTGACGCCGCCGGTCTGCGGCACCTGGTTGATCCAGACGGTGGTGCGCCCGCTGCTGCCGCGCAGCACGCCGCTCAGCTGGACGGCGGACGAGGCGGGCGGAGCGGCCGCATCGGTACCGGCGGGCGGCGCCTCCGGTGGCGGCATGGCGCCGGGCGCGGCACCGGCGACGCCGGCCTGGGCCTGGTCGGCCGCGCCGGGCATGGCGGAGGCGGTGGGACCGGCCGCGCGCTGGCGGTCGAGCGCCTCGCGTTCGGCCGGCGTGGCGAACAGCCGGCCCAGCGCCACCTGCTGGGCCGCCACTTGCGGGGCCGCCGCCAGCGTAGCCAGCAGCAGGGCGCGGATCAGCGAAGTCGACTTGGTCATCACGAACCTTTCTTGCGCACGGCGGCGTTGAGCGCGGCGGACGGCGCCAGCGTCAGCCAGTTGAGCTTGCAGTCGGCGCCGATGGTCGGCGTGTTCGGCACGTTCTGCAGGCCGCCGACGCGCTTGAGCGTGCATTCCTGCACCGCGTAATAGCCGCGCTGGCGCAGGTCCTCGAGGAAGTTGAACAGGTCGCCTTCATGCAGCAGCTCCATGCGCAGGTTCATGCGGCTGCCGCGCAGCGCGTAGTCGCCCAGCGGCAGCGGCGCGTCCAGCTTGACGGCCTGCTGCGGCTCGATCTCGTAGCTCAGCGGCGGCAGCTTGCGGCGCTCCTGGATCTGGCGGATCTGCTCGACCCAGTCGAGGCGGTTTTCCTCGCCGATCAGGCCCTGGCTGCGCAGCAGCGCGAACCGCGGCTGGAAGGCGCGGATCTCGCGTTTTTCGGTCTCCACCTGGGCGAAGCGCTGGCGCGCGGCGTCGCGCGTCTGCAGCGCCTGCAGGCGGTTTTCCTCGGCGTGGTTGACATACCAGCTGCTGGCGAACACGGTCGCCACGCCGATGGCGAGGGCGCCGGCGGCCATCACCACGGCCAGCCGGATCAGCGCGAACTCGCGCAGCCAGTACGGCAGCGGCCTGGCGGCGCGGACCGGCTTCTTGCTGAAGGGGGCGGGGGAGGCGTTCATGGCTGCCAGGTCAGGTTGAGGATGAAGCGGGCCTTGGTCTCGACGCCGCCCACGGGCCCGCCGCCGGCCTTGCCGCTGAGCTTGACGTTGGAGCGGGTGTCGACCGGCTGCTGCACGATCTCCACCGCCATGCGCGGCTGGCGCGCCAGTTCCTGGGTGAAGGCGTTCATGCTGTTGACCACTTCGCGGTAATTATCCGGCGGCACCATGATCTCCGCCTCCAGCCGCAGCGCCTGCGGCACCTTGCCCGGCAGGCCCAGCATCAGCGACGAGATCGGCTCCGTCGCCGTGCCCGGCGCGGTGCTCATGAAGCCGGTGGTTGGTTCGGCCGGCGCGGCTGGCGTGGCTGGCGGCGTGATCTTCCAGTCCAGCTGGACCACGCGGATCTGCGGCACCTTGTCGAGCGCCGCGCTCAGGTGCGTCATCAGCGGCAGCGGCTGCGGCCCCTGGCGCACCAGCAGCTGCGCCACCGTGACGGCGGCCTTCATGTTGGCGGTCTTGTCGATGGCCGGCGTCATGGTCGACAGCGCGGCGCGGTAGCGGTCGTCATATTGCCTGGCTTCCGCGACCATGGCATCGGTGGCCGAGGTGGCCTCGACATAGCGCCAGATGTCGACGCCCAGCCAGACCAGGGTGCCGGCCGCCAGCACGGCGCTGGCGCTGAACAGGGCCAGCCGCGCGCGCCACAGCTGGAAGTAGCGGCGCGCCTCGCCCAGCGAGTACTGGCTGGCCGGACGTTCGCGGCCGAGCAGGGTGAGCAGCAGGGTGTCGGCCAGCTCCGGCGCCTGCGGCAGGCCGGTGCGTTCGGCCGCGGTTTCCATCGATTCAAAATGGTAGGCCGTCTCGGGCCCGTCCTGGCACTGCGGCTCGAGCCGGTCCAGCGTCTCGTCCGGCGCCAGGATCACCGTGTGCAGCACCTCGCCGCGCCCGATCAGGCGGGTGCTGGTGAGGAACTGCTGGGTTTTGGCGGTCTCGCGGGCGACGTCGACCGGGGCGCCGTCGCGGTCCACCGCCAGGGTCAGGCGCGAGAACTTCAGCTGGCCGTCGAGGAAATAGCTCTGGCGCAGGCCGGCCGATTGCTGCGTGACCAGCAGCAGGCGCTGGTCCGCCAGGCCCAGCTTGCGCACCAGCGAGGCGGTCATCAGCGTAGTGGAGTACAGCCCGGCCAGCGGCGCGCGCAGCAGTTCCAGCGCCTCCACCCACGGCTGCACCAGCGCCGGATTGGTCAGCGCGCTGAGCAGGGCGATGTCGTCCTGGCGGCCGTCCGCCTCGCGGCCCTGCACGCGCACGTAGCGGTAGGGCGTCTCGCGGTATTGCTGCAGCAGGCGGCGCGCCAGCAGGCGGCGGCCCGAGCGGCCCGTCACGTGCGGCAGCGTGATGCGCTGGAAATCCTCCTCGATCAGGTCGACCATCAGGTAGACCGGGCCGTACGGCCGCGCGTCCAGGTCGTCCATGAAGGCGTCGACGCCGGCGCGGTCGTTGGGATAGCGCGTGGGCTCGCCGAGCACGCCCTTGTGCCACGGGTAGGCCCACACGAATTCGCTGCTGAGATAAAGTAAATGGCTGTGCAACACGGCGGCCTCAGGGTCGGATCTTGGAGATGGTGTCGTAAATCGGCCCCAGCACGGACAGCATGATCCAGCCCAGCAGCAGGCCCAGCACCACGGTCATGGCCGGCTCTATCATCGCCTGCACCTTCTCGATCATTTCCTTCACTTCGCGGTTGTAGAAATAGCTGACGTTGCGCAGCGCGCCGTCCAGCGCGCCGGTGGCCTCGCCCACCTTGAGCATGCGGATCACCAGCGGCGGGAAGATGCCGGTGTTCTGGAACGCCGCCGTCACGCTCTGGCCTTCCGAAATCAGCTGGGCCGCGCGGCGCAGCCCGGCCGCCACCATCCTGTTGCCGACAATGCCCTCGGACAGCCGGATGCATTCGAGGATGGTGATGCCGGCGCCGTACATCAGCGCGAAGAAGGTGGCGAAGCGGGCCAGGATGATCTTGTGCTGCACCGGGCCGATCATCCAGATGCGCAGCTTGAAGGCGTCGAAGTTGTAGCGCGCCTGCTCGCTGCGCGCCAGCCAGGCGCGGCCGCCGAAATACGCCGCCACCGGCAGCGCCAGCAGCACGTACCAGTAGTTGATGAAGATGTCCGAGACGAAGATCAGCGCCTTGGTGTGGAAGGGCAGCTCGTTGCCCATGTTCTTGATGAAGGCGGTCAGCTGCGGCACCAGGTAGATCATCAGGAAGGCCACCACGCCCAGGATCACCACGCCGACAAACAGCGGCTTCATGACGATCTTGCGCGACTGCGAGGCCAGCTCGTCCTGCCACTTCAGGCTTTCCGACAGGTTCAGGAACACCTCGGAAATCTTGCCGGTGCGCTCGCCGGCCGTGATCAGGCTGGTGAAGGTCTTGTCGAACACGTCCGGGTAGGCCTCCAGCGCGGCCGACAGCTGCAGGCCGCCCTCGATGTTCTCGATCAGGTCGGTGATGATCTCGCGGAAGCGTGGATGGTCCATGCTGTCGCGCAGGTCGTTCAGGCCCTCCAGGATGGGCACGCCCGCGCCGGTCAGCTGCTCCATCTGGAAGCAGAAGTTGATCAGGTCCTTGCGCGTGATGTCGCGCCGGCCGATGGCGGCCAGCTTCTGGCGCGAGACCTGGCAATCGATCAGGTCCAGCTCCATGCGGTGCAGGCGCAGCTCCAGGTCCGGCTCGTTGAGCGCGTCCATATTCCCCAGCAGCAGCTGGCCGCTGGCGTCCATGGCGCGGTAGAGGTATTGGGGCATTAGCTCAGCCTGTCCGTCAGGTCGACCACGCGCGACACTTCCTCCAGCGTGGTCACGCCCTCGCGCACGCGGCGCAGGCCGTCGTCCACCAGCGAGCGCACGCCGGCCGCGGCGGTGGCGTTCTTCAGCTCGCGCGAGGAGGCGCGCCGCGCCACCATCTCGTCAAGCTGCGGCGTCATCTTCAGCAGTTCCATGATGGCCAGTCGGCCCTTGTAGCCCTGGTGGCCGCAACGCTCGCAGCCGACCGCGCGGTACAGCGTGAACGGCGCGGCGTCCTGGGGCAGACCGAGCAGGCGGCGCTCCAGGTCCTCGGCCGGGTAGGCCTCGCGGCAGTGCGGGCACAGCCGGCGCACCAGGCGCTGGGCGATGATGCCGATGATGTTGCCGGCCATGATGTCGGCCACCACGCCGATGTCGAGCAGGCGCGAGATCGAGCCGATCGCCGAGTTGGTGTGCAAGGTCGAGTACACCTGGTGGCCGGTCATGGCCGCCGCGAACGCCATCTCGGCGGTCTCGCGGTCGCGGATCTCGCCGACCAGGATGATGTCCGGATCCTGCCGCATCATCGAGCGGATGCCGTCGGCAAAGCCCATCTTGGCGGACTCGTTGACGGCGGTCTGGCGGATCATGTTCATCGGATACTCGACCGGGTCCTCCAGCGTCATGATGTTGACGCTCTCGGTGTTGATGTGGTTGAGGATGGAATACAGCGTGGTGGTCTTGCCCGATCCGGTCGGGCCGGTCACCAGGATCACGCCGTCGGGACGGGCGATCATCAGCTTCAGCAGGTTGAGCTCGTTTTCCTCCAGGCCCAGGCCGTCCAGCGGCACGATGCCTTTCTGACGGTCCAGCACGCGCAGCACGAAGTTCTCGCCGTGCGTGGTGGCCTGCGCCGAGGCGCGGAAATCGATCTGGCGGCCGGAGAACTTGATCGAGATGCGGCCGTCCTGCGGCGCGCGGGTCTCGGCGATGTTCATGCCGCTCATCACCTTCAGGCGCACGGCCATCGCCGGCCAGTACGATTTGTGCAGGCTGCGGATCTGGCGCAGGATGCCGTCGATGCGGTAGCGGATGCGCAGGAACGATTGCTCCGGCTCGAAGTGCAAATCGGAGGCGCCGTTCTGCACGGCGTCGGCCAGGATGGCGTCGATCAGGCGCACCACCGGCTGGCTGTACTCGTCCGAGGTGCTGCCCAGGCTGGCGTAGTTGACCTCGCCCGTTTCGATCTCGTGCAGGATGCCATCAATTGATAACTCGAAGCCGTAGTACTGGTCGATCGCGCGCTGGATGTCGGAATCGTTCACCAGCAGCGGGCTGATGGTGATGCCCTTGACCAGCATGGCGCTGATCTGGTCCAGCGCGACGATGTTGCTGGTGTCCGACATGGCCAGGATCAGGTTGTCCGTGGCGCGCTCGTACACGATGGGGAACACCTTGTAGCGCTTGGCCACGTCCTTGGGGATGAGCTTGAGCGCGATGGCGTCCACCACCAGGCTGGTCAGGTCGGCGCTCTGCTGGTTGAGGTTTTCCGACAGCGCCATGCGCACCGTGGCCTCGGTCACGAAGCCCAGCGTGATCAACAGTTTTCCCAGCGGTTCGCTGCTGCGTTTCTGCTCGATCAGCGCGATGCGCAGCTGGTCCTCGCTGATCACGCCTTTCTGGATCAGCAGCTTGCCGAGCGGGAGTTTGACTTGTTCTGCCATGGATCTCTTATTGTTGTTTGGCCGGCGCGCTCAGCTCGTGCATGCGCGCGCGCAGAGCGTTGCGGTCGAACGCGGCGGCGCGGTCCTGCGCCAGCGCCAGTGCGCGCTGGTAGTACTTCAGGGCCAGCTTGGGCTGGTTCAGGCGGTCCAGCCCGATCGCCAGGTTGTAGGCGTAGTCCGGATTGTCAGGCATCGCGGTGTAGGCGCGGAAGTAGGCTTGCTGCGCGTCGGGCCAGCGGCCTTGCTGCGCCTGCAGGTTGCCGAGCGCGAACAGCACCGGGCCGGCGTCCGGATTGGTGCCGAGGATGGCGCGCAGCCGCGCCTCGCTCTGGGCGGCGTCGCCCTGGCGCACGCCGACCAGGCCGGCCACGGCGGTGGCGTCGTTCGGATCGAGTTCGAGCAGGCGCAGGTAGTAGCCCGCCGCCTGTTCGCCCTGGCCCTTGCGCGCGGCCAGCGTGGCCAGGCCGAGCAGGGCGTCGCGGCTGGTCGGGCTGTCGCGCAGCGCGGCCTCGTACTGCTGCTGGGCTTGCGCCAAGTCGCCGCTGTTGAGCGCCTGGTAGCCGTTCTCCAGCGCCGGCGCCACCACTTGCCGCTTGCTGGCGCGGGCCACGCGAATGTCGGTGTTGTCCGGCGCGGTGATCGGCGGCAGGCGGTCGGGGCGGGGCGCGTTCAGCTGCGCCATCTGGGTCTGGATCAGTTGTTGCGACGCGGCCAGCGCCTGTTCGGCGGCGCTCAGGCGGCGTTCCAGTTCCTCGCTGCCGGCGCGGGCGGCCGGCGGCGCGATGGCTGCGGTGTCGGCCAGCGCTGCGTCAGTTGCGGCTGCGGCGGCGTCCGGCGCCACGGCGACCTTGACCGGGGTGGCGCCGGTGGCGCCGATCGGCGGCATCGGCACCGGCGGCAGGCGCGAGCCGGCGCCCGGCGCGGCGATCGCCTGCCAGTAGTAATAGCCCATGCCGGCCACGACCAGCACCAGCAGCGCGACCCAGCCGATCAGGCGCAGGCGTTCGCGGTCCAGCCCGGCGGATTCGGAGGGCACGGTGGCCGCCGCCGCGGCGCGCGCGCGGGCGGCGCCGCGCAACGGGGCGGCTTGCTCGGCCTTGTCGGCGCGCGGCGCGCCGGCGGCCGATTTGGCGGCGCCGGCCTTGGCGGCGGACGCGGAGGCAGGCGCAGCGGCGGATGCGGCCGTGCTCGCCGACGAGTGCGCCGTGGCGGACGCAAACGCTGGAGCGGCTGTCGTCGCGGCTTCGAACGCCATCGTGGCGCCCGAAGCGGGCGTTGTCGCCGCTCCAGATGCCATCGCGGGTGCGGGCGCCGGGGCGGCTGATGTCGCAGGTTCGAACGCCATCGCCTGCGCGGCGGACGGCGGCGCCGACGGATCGGGCGCCAGGTCCAGCGTCAGGCCGGCGGTGCGGTGGTCGCTGGGCGCCGGCAGCGGGTCGGGCGAGGGCTGCAGGCTGGCCTGCGGCGCGGCCGCGATCGGCTCGAGGCTGAGGCCGGACATCGGCTCCAGGTCCAGGCTCAGGCTGGTCCTGGCCGGCGCCGCCGGTTCCGGCGTCAGCGCCAGCACCTCGTCGAACGCCTGCGATGGCTTGTCGGTGGCGTCGTCATCGGCCGCGCTTTGCTTGGCCCGCTCAGCCTTCTTGAGCGCTTGCATCAGGAGACTCATGATCCGTTCGCCTTGGCAGGGGCGGCGGCCGGCGTGGCCGCGCCATAGGGAGTGCTGTCCGGCTTCTCGCTCGGCAGCAGGTAACGATAGTCCTTGTAGTCGCCGTTGACGCTGGCGTCCTTGACCACCACCGGCCGCATGAAGATCACCAGCTCGGTCTTGCTGGTGTTCTCATTGCGGTGGGAGAACAGGTCGCCGATCAGCGGCACGCTGCTCAGGCCGGGGATGCCGCTCTTGGCGTTGTCGACCGAGTCCTGCATCAGCCCGCCCATGACGGCGATCTGGCCGCTCGACACCTTCATCAGCGATTCCAGCTCGCGCGCCTGGATCACCGGCACCTTGCTGACGACGTTGGCCTTGGCCAGGTCCGGATTCGGGTCGTTGACGTAGTCGACGATGCGGGTGATGGTCGGCCGCACGTTGAGGGTGACCTCGTCGCTGTCGGAAATCTGCGGCGTCACGCTCATGACGAAGCCCACAGGCACCGTCTCCAGGTGCGATTCATAGGTGGCCGGCGAGATGATGGTGCCGTTCAGGTCGCGCACCGCCGGCGTCACCTTGAGCGAGAAGAAGACATTGTTGTCGACCACCTTGAGCAGCGCGGTCTGGTTGTTGAGCACGCTGATCTTGGGGCTGGACAGCACCTTGACCTTGCCGAACGATTCGAGCAGCTCGATGGTGGCGGCGATATTGCCCAGCCGGCTGGTCGGATTGGTGTAGTTCATCACGAACACGCCGGGATTGGTGGCGGTGGGCAGCGTGACCGCGCCGAGCGCGCCCTGCGTCAGCTTGAGGCCGCCCTTGGCCAGCGACTGCCAGTTGATGCCTTGCTGGTACTGGTCGCTCAGGCGCACCTCGATGATGGTCGCCTCGATCAGCACCTGGCGCTTGGCCGCGCCCAGCACCACGTCGAGGAATTCGCGGATCTTCTCGTGCTGGCGGGCGGTCGCGCGCACGGCGATCAGGCCGCCCTCGGCGTTGACGATGACCGAGCTGCCGCGCTGCGCTGCGCCGCCGGACTTGCCGCCAAAGCTGGCGGCGTCGAAGCCGGCCTGCTGCTGCCCGTTCTGCGGCGCCGCGGCGGGCGTGCCGGTCGGTGCCGCGGCCAGCGGATCGACCGGATTGTCGGCCAGGTTGGAGGCGCGCAGCATGTCGCGGATGTTCTTCTCCAGGCTGTACCAGAAGTTGTTGTCGGAACGGTTGTTGACCACGGTGGTCGAATTGTTGTTGCCGTTGCCGCCCGCGCCGTTGTTGGCCTGCGCGGCCTGCTGCTGTTGCTGCTGACCCTGGCCGCCGGCGGCGGGCGTGGTGTTCACGACCGGGCTGGCGGAGCTGCCGCCGCCGGTGGTCGAGATCTGGGTGGCGATGTTGACGCTGCTGGTGGTGCTGCGTGCGATGTTGACGTAGTCCACCTTGTAGTTGCGCCACTCCGGCGTGTCCGGCAGGACCGTCAGCGTGCCGCCGTTGATTTCATAGCGCATGTCGACCTGGCGCTGGATGCGGTTGAGCAGCTGCGGCAGCGTCTGGTCCAGCGCGTTCAGCGTGACCGTGCCCTCGATGCCCGGATGGACGTCCACGTTCAGGCCGGCGTCGCGCGCCAGCGCGAACAGCAGCGACTGCACCGGCACCTTGTGCACGGTCACGCTGTAGGTCTCGACTTTGGGCGCGGCGGCCGGCGGCGGCAGCGCGGCGCTCTGCTGTACCGGTTCCGGGATCGACCCGGCGGGACGCGGCGCTTCCATGATGTGGGTCGGCGAATTGGGCAGGGGATGGGTCGCGCAGGCGCTCAGCAACACGCTGCACACCATAGGCACGATGGGGGAGGCGAGTTTTTTCATTGATTCTTTCCGGCCCGGAGGGAATGCACGATGTTGTGCATTTGCAATATAGACACCATGATCTTACAAATTCGGTGCTACCGCAAGGATAGCCCCATAAATAGCCCAAATTAGCAGCACCGCCAGGGCCCCCACAGCAACAGCGCGCAAGGGGAAGATCTGGCGCCAGCCGCGCCGGCGGAAGGCCGATTCGCGGATCGCCTGGCGCGCGTGGCGGGCGCTGACGGTGGTGGCGTCGGCCGCGAAGGCGGCCAGCAGGGCCTTGTCGGCCAGGATGTTGATGCGGCGGACGATGCCTTCGGAGCGCTGGGCGATCAGCCTGGCGGCGGCCGGGCTGAAGATGGCCGGGCCGTCGTGGCCGGCCGCGCGCAGGCGGAATTCAAGGAACTCGCCGATCAGCGACGGCGCCAGGGCCGGCACCGTGAAGCTGTGCGTGATGCGCTCCTTTAATTGGCGCATGCTGGCCAGGTCCAGGTGCTGGTCCAGCTCGGGCTGGCCGAACAGCACGATCTGCAGCAGCTTGCTGCGCGCGGTCTCCAGGTTGGTCAGCAGGCGGATCGCCTCCAGCGTGTCGAGCGGCATGGCCTGGGCTTCCTCGACCAGCAGCACCACCTGGCGGCCCTGGCCGTGGCGGGCGATCAGGTCGGCCTGCAGCCGGCGCTGGACCTCGTCCACGCGCAGGCCGTGGCCGTCGATGCCCAGCTCGGCGGCGATGGCGTACTGCACTTCCTGCGGATCGAGGTTGGGGTTGACCAGGTAGATCACGTCCACATGCGGCGGCAGCTGGCTCTCCAGCATGCGGCACAACATGGTCTTGCCGGCGCCCACCTCGCCGGTCACCTTGACGATGCCTTCGCCGTGGCAGACCGCATACAGCAAGGCTTGCAGGATTTCGCCACGGGTGTTGCCGGCGTAGAAAAAGGCCGGGTTGGGCGTGATGCCGAACGGCGACTCGCGCAGGCCGAAGTGCGACTGGTACATGGTCAGGCGATGCAAGCCAGGAAGGCTTGCTCCAGGTTGCCGGCGCCGTAGCGGCTGCGGCATTCGGCCGGCGAGCCGGCGAAACGCACGCGGCCTTCGTGCAGGATGGCCATGCGGTCGCACAGCTCGTCCACGTCGGCCAGCATGTGCGAGGTCAAGAACACGGTGGCGCCGGCCTGGTGCAGTTGGCGCAATTGTTGTTTGAGCAGCGCGCGCGCTTTCGGGTCGAGTCCGCTCATCGGCTCGTCCAGGACATACAGCGGCTTGCGCGCCAGCAGGCAGGCGGCCAGCCCGAGTTTCTGCGTCATGCCTTTGGAATAGCCGCGCACCGTGCGCTTGAGCGCGGCCGGGTCCAGGTCCAGCGCTTCCAGCATGGCGCCGACCGCGGCCGGGTCGTAGGCCAGGCCCTGCAAGGTGAGCAGGTAGCGGATGAAGTCGGCGCCGGTCAGGTAGTAGGGCGGGCTGAAGCGTTCGGGCAGGTAGCCCAGCGGCAGGCGGCTGGCCGGGCGGTCGTGCGGCTGGCCGCAGATGTCGATGCTGCCGCCGTCGAGGGCGCAGAAATCCAGCAGGCACTTGATCAGGCTGGTCTTGCCGGCGCCGTTGACGCCGACCAGGCCGAAGCATTCGCCCGCCTGCAGCTCCAGGTCCACGCCGCGCAATACCTCGGCCTGGCCATAGCGTTTGACTACTTGCTGGAAGCGCAGGGCGGGTGCGGTCATGGAAGGTGGTGGCTCTGTCGGGCTGGAAAACGAACGACACTGTAGCGCATTCGTGCGAAGAAAGCGACACCCGGCCGCGCCCGCCGCATGTCCTGGTGTTACCGGGGCGCATTCTGCTCTAGAATGGCCGCAAGTTGACAGACGGCAGAGGCCGGGGAGCGGGGTATGGCAAGGCCTGAGAAAGTGCGGCTTGGGGAAATTCTGGTGCAGCAGAAGCTGCTGTCGGAGGAACAACTGGGCCTGGCGCTGGCCGAACAAAAGCGCAGCGGACGCAAGCTGGGCCGGGTGTTCATCGACAACGGCTACGTCACCGAGGAGCAGATCGCCGGCGCGCTGGCGCGGCAGCTGAACATCCCTTATCTGAACCTCAAGTTTTACAACGTCAATCCCGAGATCGTGCGGCTGCTGCCGGAGACCCAGGCCCGCCGCTTCCGCGCGCTGGTGCTGGAGGACCGCCGCGGCGCGCTGCTGGTGGGCATGTCCGATCCGACCGACCTGTTCGCGTACGACGAGATCTCGCGCATCGTCAAGCAGCCGATCGAGCTGGCCGTGGTCAACGAGACCGAGGTGCTGGGCGCGATCGACCGCATCTACCGCCGCACCGAGGACATCTCCGACCTGGCGCGCGAGCTGGAGCAGGACCTGGGCGATGTCTCGGTCGACTTCGGCGCGCTGGCCGCCGCCAACGCCAACCTGGAGGAGGCGCCCATCGTCAAGCTGCTGCAGACGGTGTTCGACGACGCCACCCAGGTGCGCGCCTCCGACATCCACATCGAGCCGCAGGAGGGCCGGCTGCAGATCCGCTTCCGCATCGACGGCGTGCTGCACCTGCAGACCCAGGCCGATATCAAGATCGCACCGTCGCTGGCGCTGCGGCTCAAGCTGATGTCCGACCTCGACATCTCGGAAAAGCGCCTGCCGCAGGACGGCCGCTTCGCCGTGCGCGTGAAGAACCAGCGCATCGACGTGCGGATCTCGACCATGCCGACCCAGTACGGCGAATCGGTGGTGATGCGTCTGCTCAGCCAGAGCAACACCCAGCTGCGGCTGGACGCGATCGGCATGCCGAAGGCCATGCTGGAGAAGTTCCGCGCCATCGTCCAGCGCCCCAACGGCCTGGTGCTGGTGACCGGCCCGACCGGCAGCGGCAAGACCACCACGCTTTACTGCGCGCTGGCCGAGCTCAACTCGGTGGAGAAAAAGCTGATCACGGTGGAGGACCCGGTTGAATACCGGCTGCAAGGCATCAACCAGGTGCAGGTCAACGACAAGATCGAGCTGAACTTCGCGCGCGTGCTGCGTTCCGCGCTGCGGCAAGACCCGGACATCGTGCTGGTGGGCGAGATGCGCGACCAGGAAACCGCCCAGATCGGTTTGCGCGCCGCCATGACCGGCCACTTGGTACTATCGACCCTGCACACCAACGACGCGGCCAGCACGCCGCTGCGCCTGATGGACATGGGCGTGCCGCGCTACATGGTCGGCAGTTCGCTGCAGGCCGTGCTGGCGCAGCGCCTGGTGCGGGTGATCTGCGAAAGCTGCACCACGCCATATGAGCTGACGCCGGCCGAACGCGATTGGTTGAGCATGGAACTGCGCGACAAGGTGGACATGGCGCGCTACTTCCACGGCAAGGGTTGTTCGCATTGCAATGGCATGGGTTATCGCGGCCGTACCGGCGTGTACGAGCTGCTGGAAATGACGCGCGACGTGGTCGATGCCGCCAACGATCCCGACCCGTCGCACTTCCTGCGCACGGCGGCGACGCAGATGGCCGGCGAAACGCTGCGCCGCCACGCGGTGGCGCTGGTGATCCAGGGCCGCACCACGGTGGCCGAGGCGATGCGCATCAGTAACCAGATCGAGGATTGACGTGCCGTTCTATGCCTACAAGGCGCGCAGCGCGCGCGGGGAACTGATGCAGGGCGTGCTGGAGGCGGCCGACAGCGGCGCCGTGGCCGATCACTTGAGCAACGCCGGCGCCATTCCGGTCGAGATCGCGCTGACCCGCAAGGCCGCCAGCGGCAGCACCAGCGGCGAGGCCTGGTGGACCACGCTGTTCGAGAAGAAGGTGACCTCGATGGATGTGCAATTGTTCAGCCGCCAGCTGTACACGCTGCTCAAGTCCGGCGTGCCCATCATGCGCGGGCTGGCCGGCCTGCAGGAATCGGCGATCAGCAAATCGTTCGGCAAGGTCATCAAGGACCTGCGCGAGTCGCTCGACGCCGGCCGCGAGCTGTCTGCCGCGATGCGCCGCCATCCCACCGTGTTCAACGACTTCTACCTGTCCATGGTGCGCGTGGGCGAGATGACCGGGCGGCTGGAGGAAGTGTTCCTGCGACTGTTCGACCACCTGGAGTTCGACCGCGAGATGCGCGCCCGCGTCAAGAGCGCGGTGCGCTATCCGATCTTCGTGATCGTCGCCATGATCATCGCGATCATCATCGTCAACGTGTTCGTGATCCCGCAGTTCGTCAAGGTGTTCGAGAGTTTCCACGCGCAGCTGCCGTTGATGACGCGCATGCTGATCGGCGCCTCGCACTTCACCATCACCTACTGGCCGCAGCTGCTGGTGATGGCCGGCGGCGCGGTGTTCGGCTTCCGCTACTGGGTGGGCACCAGCGCCGGCCGGCTCCAGTGGGACCGCTACAAATTGAAATTCCCCATCGCCGGCAAGATTATCCACAAGGCCACGATGGCGCGCTTTGCCCGCAGCTTCTCGCTGTCGAGCCGCAGCGGCGTGCCCATCGTGCAGGCGCTGACGGTGGTGTCGCAGACGGTCGACAACGCCTACCTGTGCACCCGCGTCGAGCAGATGCGCGACGGCGTCGAGCGCGGCGACAGCATCTTGCGCACCTCGATGGCGGCCAAGGTGTTCACGCCGGTGGTGCTGCAGATGATCGCGGTGGGCGAGGAGTCCGGTTCGCTGGACGAGCTCATGGACGAGATCGCCCAGATGTACGAGCGCGAGGTGGATTACGAATTGAAGACCCTGGCGGCGCAGATCGAACCGATCCTGATCACCTTCCTCGGCGTGCTGGTGCTGGTGCTGGCGCTGGGCATCTTCGTGCCGATCTGGGACCTGGGCAAAGTGGCGTTGCCGCACTGATGGACCGTTCGCGTCCAGCTAGTGTTGTGCGGCCACAACGACGGCGCGAGCGGGGGATCACATTGTTCGAGTTCGCCGTGGTGGCTTGCATTTTTGCCGTGTTGATAACGGTGGCGCTGGAGCGCGTGGCGTTTTACCGCCGGGCCGGCGACGAGGCTGGGGTGCAGGCTTTGCTGATCAATATGCGCAGCGCTTTGTCTGGGAAAGTGATGGCTCTGCAGGCGCAGGGCAGGGAGCGGGAAATCGACGCGCTGGCCGGCGCCAATCCGGTGGCCTGGCTGGACCGGGCGCCGGGCAACTATGTTGGCGAGCTAACAGACGGCGCGGCAAAAAATGTTAAAGCTGGCAATTGGTATTTTGATCCATCTCAACAAAAGTTGATTTTCGTGAGGGGAGCGCAGGGAAATTTGTTAAATGGTGCCTCAAAGAACATTTGTTTCAAGGTAGAATTACTGCGCTTGCCCTCAAAAAACGCCAACGCAGAGCGCCAGCCGGGAAACAATGCCGGTGTCGCGCTAATCGAAGTCCCCGAATAATTGCCGCTGCCGCTATCCGCCGCAGGAAGGCGTTGATGAACTTTTCTTAGCCAGGTCTGGAGATTCAAATGCAAACCAAACAAGCAAGCCTTTTCAAATATCGGCCACAGCAGGGCGGTTTTACGCTGATCGAGCTGATCGTCGTCATCGTCATTTTGGGTGTGCTGGCAGCGACTGCACTGCCACGGTTCGCCAATCTGGGCGGTGATGCGCGCTTGGCCAAAATGGAAGGGGCCCGCGCGGCTTTGTTGAGCGGAGCTAATATGTATCACGGACGCTGGTTGGCGGCAGGCTCGCCGACCGCCGCCGCCACCGTAACCTATGACAATCCCGCGGTAACCGTCGATACAGCTACCGGCTATCCGACGCTGGCTGGCGCGTTGGTCGCTGCGGGTGGTTTGACTGATTATGATACGTCGACCTTTGCCACTGATGGCGTCTTGCGTCCCGACATCAGTCACGCCGCGTGTACGGTCACCTACAGTGCCACCGCAGCTGGCGGCGCCGTTGTGGCAGTAGCGGCCACCGCCGCCAACTGTTAATCGCCGCTGGCAATGGCTGGCCGGGGCCGCGGCGTGATGGGGCTGGCACCAATGCGCCGTACCCGGTCCGCGAGGCTGGGTGGTTTCACGCTGGTCGAGCTGATTACGGTATTGGTGGTGGTGGGCATCCTGGGCGGCATCGCCGCGCCGCGCTTCTTCCAGCGCCAGGGCTTTGACGCGGTCGCCTACACCGACCAGACGCGCGCCTTGCTGCGCTACGGCCAGAAGATCGCCATCGCCCAGGGCCGCAACGTTTTTGTGCGGCTGAACGGCAGCAGCGCGGCGCTGTGCTACGACGCCGCCTGCAGCGTGTACCTCCCGCCTGCGGGCGGATCCAACAGCGGCACCCAAGCCACCCTTGCCAGCTGCGGCACCACCGCCTGGGCCTGCGAGGGCGTGCCCAACGGTCTGGCAGCCTCCGCCGCCACTTTCTTTTTCGACCCCGCCGGCCAACCCTTCGCGGTAAACGATCCGCCGGGCGGACTGAACTCGACCTTCACCCCGCTGACGCTGGCCATCACCGGCGACGGCAGCACCCACAACATCATCGTGACTCCGGTGACCGGCTATGTCTATTAAGCCGGCCTCGCGCGCGCAGTCGGGCGTGAGCCTGGTTGAGCTGATCATGTTCATCGTCATCGTCGGTATCGCCGTGGTCGGCATATTGCAGGTGCTGGGCTTCGGCGCGCGCTCCAGTCCCGATCCGATGCGGCGCAAGCAGGCGCTGGCCATCGCCGAGGGCATGATGGAGGAAGTCCGGCTGGCGCACTTCACGTTTTGCGACGGCAACGATCCCAAGGCCGAGGATCCGGCGACGGCCAGCGCCGCCGATTGCACGATTCCGGAAGGCCCCGGCAGGGAACCCAGCGACACCCGTC
Source organism: Duganella caerulea (assembly GCF_040362985.1). NCBI lineage: Bacteria > Pseudomonadati > Pseudomonadota > Betaproteobacteria > Burkholderiales > Oxalobacteraceae > Duganella > Duganella caerulea. The sequence continues at coordinate 214,041 of NZ_BPWJ01000006.1, forward strand.
CTTACGACAACGTCAACGATTACGTGGGCAGCTACACCACCGACGCCGCCGGCAATGCCTTCCCGGCCCGTTACGGCGTTACCGTGGCGGTGGTCGCGGAAAATGCGTTCGGGCCGGCCGGCGCCACGGTCCCGTCGGACGCCGTGCTGCACATCACGGTCACGGTCACCGACAGCGCAGGCGGCGACCCCGTGGTGCTGGACGGCTACCGCACCCGCTACGCGCCGAGGTCGCTATGAGCGGGCATCGCGCGCGCGGCTTCACGCTGGTGGAGGTGATTATCGTCATGGTGGTCACCGGCATCCTGGCCGGCATGGTGGCGGTGTTCCTCAGGACTCCGGTGCAGAACTACGTCGACACGGCCGCCCGCGTCGACATGACCGACGTCGCCGACCTGGCCCTGCGCCGCATGACGCGCGAGCTGCGGCTGGCGCTGCCCAACAGCGTGCTGATCTCCGCCGACCGCCATACCTTGCAGTTCCTGCTGACCAGCACCGGCGGCCGCTACATCGACATCGCCGATTCGCCGCCGGCCTCCTTGTTGCCGCTCGATTTCAGCCCGGCCGCCAGCCTGCAATTCGACATTGCCGGCGCCGCGCCGACCGGACGCATGGCGATCGTGCCGGGCAACTGGATCACCGTGTTCAACATCGGCACCGCGCCGGCGGACGCCCGCACCTTCGGCAACGCCGCCCGCGTGACGGCGGTCAACGGCACCCGCGTCACGCTGGCCACCAATCCGTTCGCGGCCCAGTCGCCATCGATGCAATCGCCGACCAGCCGCTTCCAGGTGGTGACCGGCACCGTGACCTATGTGTGCGCGCCGGCCGCCGCCGGCGGTACGCTGACGCGCAACTTCACCAGCCAGCTCATCGGCCTGAACGGACTGGGCGCGCCGCCCTACGGCGCGGCGGCGCGGCTGGCCAACTTCGTCGCGGCCTGCGACTTCGACAGCACCGTGCTGGCCAACACCAACGCGGCGCTGGTGTCCGTCTCGCTGACGCTGGCGCGCACCAATGGCGAGACCATCAGCCTGGTGCGCCAGGTTCACCTGGACAACACGCCATGAGACCGATCCGCCCACGCCTCGCCGCCGGCTTCTCCATCGTCACCGCGCTGTTCCTGGTGGTGGTGCTGTCGGCGCTGGGCGTGGCCATGATGAGCCTGACCACCTCGCAGCAGACCAGCTCGGCATTGGACCTGCTGGGCGCGCGCGCCTACGAGGCGGCCCGCGCCGGCGTCGAATACGGCCTGTACCAGCAGCAGATCAACAGCAGCTGCGTGGCCGCCACCAGCTTCCCGCTGGGCGGCACCTTGTCGACCTTTACCGTGACCGTGCGCTGCACCGTCAATCCCACGCCCGGCATGGGTCCGGAGATGAACCGGATCACCGTCACCGCCACCGCCTGCAACCAGCCGGCCGGCGGCGCGTGTCCGAACGCCGCCACCACCAGCGCCGACTATGTGCAGCGCACGGTCACGGCGCAGTTCTGAGGAGGCGACGATGCGCACCACGACTCCCATCTCCGCGCCGCGCTGGCTGGCCTGCCTGCTGGCGCTGCTGTGTGCGCTGGCCGCCGGCGTCGCGCGCGCCGACACGCCGATCAAGCTGTTCAAGAGCTTCGCCGGCAATGTCAGCTTCACCGGCACCCAGACCACCCTGCGTGCCAAGGACAACGATTCCGGTCCCTGCGATCTGAAGAATGGCCAGCAACAGCTCAAGCTGAAGGATGTGCCGCGCACCGCCACCATCCTCAGCGCCCAGCTGTATTGGGCCGGTTCCAGCTCGACCCCGGATTTCGATGTGTCCTTCGACGGCGATCCGGTGAGCGCCCCCATCAACCGCCGCTTCACCTCGGCCACGGTGGGCTACGACTTCTTCGCGGGCGCGGTGGACGTGACCGCGCAGGTGATCGCCAAGGGCAACGGCAACTACAAGATCGACGACCTGACCATTAACAACGGCAGCCCGTATTGCGCGGTGGAGGGCGTGCTGGGCGGCTTCCAGCTGCTGGTGGTGTACTCCGATCCCAGCGAGCCGTTCCGGGTGCTCAACGTCTACGAGGGCCTGCAGTACATCCGCTATTCCTCCGTGACGCTGACGCTGGCCAACTTCAAGACCCCGACGCCGATCGGCAGCCTGACCGGCAAGATTGGCCATATCACCTGGGAGGGCGACCCCACGCTGTCGGGCGGCGGCGAGATCCTGCGCTACAACGGGGTCGAGATGGTCGATGACATGAACCCGTCCGGCAACCAGTTCAACTCGGCCTCCAACATCGACGGCGACGACAAGTCCTACGGCATCGACTTCGACGCCTACACCGTGTCGTCGCCGACCATCAAGGCCGGCCAGACCCAGGCGCGCAGCGACTACCAGTCCGGCCAGGACCTGGTGCTGCTGAACGCCGAGGTGATCGCCGCGCCCAACGTGCCGGCCGCCGACCGCGCCATCTCGATGACGCTGCAGACCCCGTTGCAGCCAGCGCAGGCCAGCAACTACCTCATCAAGGTCAGCAACAACGGCCCGCTGGCCGAGGGCGGACCGACCACCGTGGTGGACGTGCTGCCGTCGTCGCTGATCTTCGTCAGCGCCAGCGGCACCGGCTGGGTGTGCGGCATGGCGGGGCAGACGCTGACCTGCACCTACAGCGCGACCATGGCCGCTGGCACCACGCTGCCGGTGATCACGCTGCGGGTGACCACGGCCGCCGCCGCCAGCGGCCTGGTCGTCAACAGCGCCACCGTCGGCGGCCAGCTGTTCGACTACTACGACGGCAACGACACCTCCACCGTCAGCTCGCTGGTGGGCGCGGCGGGCTTTACGCCGACCTATGTGTACACCATCTCGAAAGACGACGGCAGGCCAGAACAGGGCCAGTGCGTGAACGGCCTGGCGTTCGACGACCCGGGCCAGACCTGCCAGCCGGTCGACTTCACCGGCAAGCAGTATCTGGCCAACGTGGATATCCCGATGTACCTGACCTTCGTGGCGGCCGGCGTGCCGACCGCCTTGTCGAACTCGGTCACGACGATCCAGCTCAAGTACGCGCTGTCCTGCCACGATCCGGTGCAGGACGCCGGCGTGCGCGCTACCTTCGGCATGGTTGGCGGCGGCACCAGCACGCTGCCGCTGTGCGCCCGCTCGGGCGCGATGCCGGCGCAGAACTCGTCCAACTGGACCGGCTTGAACAACGTCGACATGGCCGCCGGCATGGCCAGCTCGGTCAATATGTACAAGTTCCATTACGCGGACGTGGGCCGCATCGAGTTCCTCGTCAGCGACAACAGCGCCCGCTACGGCACCAGCGGCCCCTTTGTCGAACGCCCGGACAAGCTGGCCTTGTTCACGCCATCCGGCAACCATGCCGGCAACCCGGTGGCATCGGCCACCGACCCCAAGTTCGTCAGCGCTGGCACCGCGTTTTCGCTGACGGTCAGCGCGCTGATGTATGGCGGCGCGCCGGCGCCCAACTTTGGCAAGGAAAGCACGCCGGTGGCCATCAAGCTGACCGTGAAGGCGGCCAAGGACGCGAACGGCGACCGGCTGATCGACATGCTGATCGATCCGACCAAGCCCGAGGACGAGCTGGTGCTGAACGGCAGCCTGGGCGCCTTCAACGGCGGCAGCGCCACCGGCAACGCGTTTTCGTACGCCGATGTCGGCGTGCTGGAAATCACGCCGGTGATCGCTCCGCCGGATTCCTCCACGCCCAGCGGCAGCTATCTCGGCACCGGCAGCGTGGTGTCGGTGCCGGTCAACGTCGGCCGCTTCGTGCCGGACCATTTCGACACGGTGGTCACGCCGAAGATGGCCTGCGACCCGGCCGGCATGAGCTGTCCGGCCTCGGTGGCCGGCATGGCGTACTCGCGCCAGCCGTTCGGCGTGAAGGTGACGGCGGCCAACCTGCAGGGCGCCGCCACCGTCAACTATCGCGGCGCCCTGGCGCGCGCGGTGCAGCTGTCGGCCTGGTCGGCGCCCGGCACGACCACCACCGCCAATCCGCCGGCTTCGCCAACCGGGGCGGCGATGAGCGCCAACAACCTGGCCGCCGCCGATTTCAACTACGATCCCGTCGCGGGCAAGCCGAGCAATCCGCCGACCGGCGTGGCCTACGCCAATCCGGCCTACAACTTGCCGAATCCGTACGTGTCGACCGCGCCGTTCGCCAACAACTGGGTGCCGCCGACCATGGTGTACGTGCGCGCCGACGAGACCGGCGCGCCCAACGACGGCGTCACCTCGCTGCGCACCGGCGCGGTGGAGGGCGGGGTGGCGGTGGTGTCCGGCCGGCTGTTCGTGCCCAACGCCTACGGCGCGTCCAACCTGCCGGTGACGCTGCAGCTGGCCGCCCAGTATTACGGCCAGACCACCGTCGGCGGCGCCACCGTGCGCGCCTGGCGCAACAACCTCAGCGACAGCACCACCGCGATTGCGCCGGCGACGGACTTGCAATACACCAGCTGCCTGCTGGCCTGCCCGTCGCCGGCCAGCGGCGCGCAGCCGAGCTACACGATGAGCGCGGGGGTGGCGGGCGTGCGCCTGAAGGCGGGCAGCAGTGCCGGCAAGAGCGGCGCCAACGTCTCCGTCATCAATCAACCGGTGTGGCTGCCGACCGGCCAGGGGCGTGTGACTTTCGGCTTGTACCGCAGTCCGGTCATTTTCTTGAGGGAAGTGTATTGAATCCGCCTCATTTTATTTTGTATCTGAGCATTAAGAAGGCAAACTGGAGACATGGCCCGAAATAGGGGAGATGGTCCAATAAAACTTGAATATAATCAACGATGTGCGGCGACTATTGAATCCCGTGCTTAATCATTTGAGACAGTCGGATGCGTTTATTCGGAAAAGCTGAAAAAAAGAACGGCTGGCTGGCCATAGGCCTGACGGCGGACGGCGTCCAGGCGGCGGCGATCGAGCGCCGCACCGACGGCTTGCCGAAGGTGATGCTGGCCGCGTCCTACCCCGGCAAGGCCGACGAGGCCGGCGCCACCCTGACGCGGCTGGGCAAGGACTTGCAAGCCAACCGCTATCAATGCACCACGCTGCTGGGCGCGGGCGGCTATCAGCTGCTGATGGTGGAGGCGCCCAATGTGCCCGAGGCGGAGATGAAGACCGCGCTCGGCTGGCGCGTCAAGGACATGATCGACTTCCCGCTGGAACAGGCCACCATCGACATGGCGCTGCTGCCGGCGGCCAATGGTTCGAACCAGGCGCGGCAGGCGTTCGCGGTGGCCGCCCGCAACAGCGTGCTGATGCCGCACCAGCAGCTGTTCGCCGACAGCAAAATCGCGCTGACCGCCATCGATATCGGCGAGATGGCGCAGCGGAATATCTCGGCGCTGCTGGAGCCGGAGGGACGCGGCCTGGCGCTGCTGGCCTTCGACGCCGACGGCGGTTTGCTGACGGTCAGCTATCAGTCCGAGCTCTACCTGGCACGCCGCATCGACATCACGCTGAACCAGTTGCTGGACCCGGACCATGAACGCCTGCATCAGCTGTACGACCGCATCACGCTGGAGCTGCAACGCTCGCTGGACCATTTCGAGCGGCAGTTCTCGTTTGTCACGATCGCCAAGCTGGTGCTGTCGCCGGTGGGCGAGGGCGGCCTGTGCACTTATTTGACCAGCAATCTGTACCTGCCGGTGGAACAGCTGGACCTGGCCAAGGTGCTGGACCTGAGCGCGGCGCCCGAGCTGCAGGAACCTGCGCAGCAGGCCGGCTTCCTGCGCACGCTGGGCGCGGCCCTGCGCGAAAGGGCGGGCGCATGAGCCAGCAGATCAACCTGTTCAACGCCGGGTTCCAGCGGAAGAAGAACTACGCCACCGCGCCGGTGCTGGCGGCCGGCGTCGGTGTGCTGGTGTTGCTGCTGATCGGGGTGTCGGCCTGGACCAAGTCCCAGCTGGCGGCGATGGAGGCCGAGGCCGCCATCGTCAAGTCCAACCTGGACAGTTACGAGAAGCGCAAGAGTACCGCCACCGCGGCCTTCGTCGCGCCACGCAAGAGCGAGGCGCTGCAGCAGGAGCTGGACCAGGCCGGCGTGGAGTTCCACAACCTGCAGCGGGTCGCCGGCATGCTCGAACAGGGCGAGCCGGGTGAGACGCGCGGCTACTCGGCATACTTCCGCGCCTTCGCGCGGCGCGGCGTTGATGGCCTGTGGCTGACCGGTGTCACCATCCAGGGCAGCGGCGATGCGATCGGCCTGCAGGGACGGGCGCTCAAGGCCAGCCTGCTGCCGGGTTATCTGAATGGCCTGGCCAGCGAGGCTGTCTTGCGCGGCAAAACCTTCGGCCAGCTGGAGATGCGCGAGCCCAAGGCTGAACCGAAGGCCGATGCGGCGGATGCCGCGCCGGCGGCGCCGCGTTATGTGGAATTCAGCCTGCAGTCGGCATCGGCCGGCGAGCACGGCAAGGCGGAGCGGCCATGAAAACATACTGGATCAGATTCGATGCCTGGCTGATGGCCCTGAGCCAGCGCGAACGCCTGATGGTGGTGGGCGCCACGGCGGCGATGCTGGTGTACCTGACGTACATGCTGGTGCTCGATCCGGCCTACACCCGCGAGCGCACGCTGCGCGCCGCCATGGTGGAACAGCGCATGCTGATCTCGGGCATCGACTCCGAACTGACACAGCTCGACGCGGCGTCGCGCCGCGATCCCGACCGCGAAGTGCGCGAGCGCCTGCGCGTGTTGCAGCAGGATAGCGCGGACCTGCGCGCCAAGCTGCGCAGCGCGCAAAAAGGATTGGTGGCGCCGGAGCGCATGGGCGCCTTGCTGCAGCAGATGGTGCGGGGACACGGCAAGTTGCGCCTGGTGTCGCTGAAGACCCTGCCGCCACAAGGCACGGTTGACGGCAACTTCGCCGCGCTGGACCTGGCCGAGCCGCCGCCCGCACGTCCGGCCGCGCCGCCGCAGCCGACGCCGGCCTCCATCGTGCCGCCCAACGCCAACGCCGTTGCGGCCAAGCCGCAGCCCGCCGTTGCCGGTCCGGCTGCCGCGCCGGCGCCGCTGCTGTTCCGCCACGGCGTGCAACTGGTGCTGCAGGGCAGCTATCTGGAGATGATCGGCTACCTCGAAGCGCTCGAAGCCATGCCGACCCAGCTGTTCTGGGGCGCCGCCGTCCTCGACGCCGACCAATACCCGCAAGCGCGGCTGACACTGACCTTGTACACCCTGAGCCTGGACCAGAAATGGATCGCACTGTGAACCGCCGCTTGAGCTTGGTACTCGCGCTGTTGCTGGCGCTGCCCGCGCTGGCGCAGAAGATGGCCGACCCTACCCGTCCGCCCGCCGCGCTGGCCGCGCCCGATAGCGACGCCGCCGCATCGGACAGCGCGCCATCCGGGCCGCGCCTGCAATCGATCCTGATCAGCCGCGCGCCCGGGGGCCGCAAGCTGGCGGTGATCGACGGCGCCACCGTGCGCGCCGGCGCCAAGGTGGGCGACGCGATACTCGAACGCATCAACGACAATTCGGTGGTACTCCGCCGGGGCAAGAATCTGGAAACCCTGACCCTGTTTCCCAAACCGGCCGAGGCCGCAGACCCGACAGGGAAAACAAAATGACGAAACAGACACCACACAACATGCTGCGCTGGACCTGCGCGCTGGGCGCGGCCGCCGCGCTGTCGGCCTGCCAGACCCAGGCGCCGCGCGACACCTACAACACCATCGACCAGCAGATGCGCGACGCCGCCGCCCAGTCCCACGCCCAGCCGGCCAGTCCGGCCGCGGTGGAGGCCGCGCTGCTGCCGCCGCCGGCCGCGGCCATGGCGGCCGAGCTGCCCAAGGCGCGCGCGGTGATGGAGGAGCGCTTCAACGTGTCGTTCAACCAGGTGCCGGTGCAGCAGTTCTACAATTCCATCGTGGCCGGCACGCGCTACAACATGCTGATTCATCCGGACGTCAGCGGCACCATCACCGCCAACCTGAAGGACGTGACGCTGTTCGAGGCATTGGACGCGGTGCGCGAGATGTACGGCTACGATTACAAGGTGGAGGGCACGCGCATCTACATCCGTCCGCTGACGATGCAGACCCGCATCTTCCAGGTCAACTACCTGAACTCCACGCGCAAGGGCACGTCCAACGTGCGGGTGTCGTCGACGTCGGTGAACACGGTGGGCACGGTGGTGTCCGGCCAGAGCGGCAATGGTGGCAGCGGCAGCAACGGCCAGAACAACCAGCCGCAGCAGCCGGGACAGAACAACCAGCAGTATGCGTTGGAAGATTCCAGCAACGTCAAGACCTCGTCCGCCGCCGATTTCTGGACCGAGCTGAAGGAAGCGTTGGTGGCCCTGGTCGGCGGCGCTGGCGATGGCCGCAGCGTGGTGATCAGTCCGCAGTCGGGCGTCATCGTGGTGCGCGCCTTGCCTGAGCAGTTGCGCAATGTGGACCAGTATCTGAAGGCGACCCGCCTGGCGGTTGAACGCCAGGTGATCCTGGAGGCCAAGATCCTCGAAGTCCAGTTGAACAGCGGCTTCCAGAGCGGCATCAACTGGGCCAGCTTCGCCTCGTTCGGTGGCGGCGGCAGCAACCGCCTGTCCGGCGGCTTCATCGCGCCCGGTACCGGACTGGCGCCGTTGCCGGCCAACGGCGGGCAGCCGGCGGTCATCACCAGCGGCGGCACGGCGGGGATCTCGGCCAGCGCCGGCTTCTCGCTGGCCAACGCCGCCAGCAACGCCGGCTCGCTGTTCGGCCTGGCCTTCCAGACCAGTAATTTCGCCGCCATGATCTCCTTCCTGGAGTCGCAGGGTTCGGTGCACGTGCTCTCCAGCCCGCGCATCGCCACCATGAACAACCAGAAGGCGGTGCTCAAGATCGGTACCGACGAATTCTATGTGACCGGCGTCAGCACCACGACCAACTCCAACGTCAGCGGCAACACCACCAGTCCCAGCGTGACCTTGCAGCCGTTCTTCTCCGGCGTGGTGCTGGACGTGACGCCGCAGATCGACGACGAAGGCAACATCATGCTGCACGTGCACCCGTCGGTGAGCCAGGTGACGACGGTGAACAAGACCGTCGACCTGGGCGGCACCAACACGCTGAAGCTGCCGCTGGCGGCGTCGAGCACATCCGAGATGGACAGCATGGTGCGCGGGCAGGATGGCCGTATCGTCGCCATCGGCGGCCTGATGCGCCAGTCCAGCACCGACGACAACAGCCAGGCGCCCGGCATCGGCAGCCTGCCGGTGGTCGGCGCCTTGTTCCGCAACACCGAGCGCAGCACGCAGAAGCGCGAGCTGGTGGTGTTGATCAAGCCCACCATCGTCGATGGCGCGTCCAGCTATGCGCAGGACCTGGACGATGCCAGCCGCCGGGTCCAGCAACTGGCGCCGCCGCCTGTCGGAGGACGCAAATAAATGTACCAGGCCCACTTCGGCTTGGGCGAGATGCCCTTCGGGATCACGCCTGACACCAGCTTCTTCTTCACCAGCCCGCATTCGCAGCAGGCGCTCAACACGCTGCTGGTGGCGGCGCGCAGCGGGGAGGGCTTCATCAAGATCACCGGCGAGGTCGGCACCGGCAAGACGCTGTTGTGTCGCAAATTCATGGCGACGCTGGGCGAGGGCTTCGTCACGGCCTACATTCCCAATCCCTACCTGGAGCCGCGCTCGCTGATGCTGGCCCTGGCCGATGAGCTGGAGCTGCCCTTGCAGCGCGACGTGGACCAGCATCAGTTGCTGAAGTCGCTCACGCAGCGCTTGATGGACCTGGCGCGCGAGGGCAAGCAGGTGGTGATGTGCCTCGATGAGGCGCAGGCGATCCCGCTGGAGAGCCTGGAGGCCTTGCGCCTGCTGACCAATCTGGAAACCGAGAAGCGCAAGCTGCTGCAGATCGTGCTGTTCGGGCAGCCGGAGCTGAACCAGCATCTGCAGACCAACTCGATTCGCCAGCTGGCGCAGCGCATCACCTTCCACTACCATCTGGGGCCGCTCAGCCGCGACGACATGGAATATTATCTGGCCCATCGCCTGCGCGTGGCGGGCTATGGCGGCAGCCGCCTGTTCAGCCGGGGCGCCATTGGACGCCTGTTCAAGGCCAGCGGCGGCATCCCGCGGCTGGTGAACATTATGGCAAACAAGTCGTTGATGCTATGCTTCGGCGAAGGCAAGCAGCAAGTGACGCGCCGTCATGTGGACATGGCGGCGGTCGATACCGTGCAATCGAAGGCGGGCTTGCGATGGCAATGGCTGATGGCCGGCGTCAGTTTGCTGATCGCCGCGTGCGGCCTGACTTGGGCGTTGACGAAATGAGTCTGATTAATAAAATGTTGCAGGACCTCGATGCGCGCGGCGGTGCCGGCGATGACGCCTTGCGCCAGCAGCAGTTGCATGGCGTTGGCGGACAGGCGCGCGATAAACGGCCGCTGGTCATCGGCGGCGCGCTGGTGTTGACGGCGGTGGTGGTGGGCGGCGGATGGTTCGGCTGGCAGTATAGTCAAAGCCATCGCGCGGCGGCACCACAGGCGCCTGCGTTGGCGGCTGCGCCGGTCAAGGCCCCCCAGGTAGCGGCCGCACCGGCGCCTGCGCCGGCTCCGGCCGCAGCGCCGACGACCACGCCGGAGCCGGCTGCGGCGCCTGCGCCGGCAGTGGCCGCGGCACCGACGCCGGTTCCGGCCGATGCGCCGCCGGCTGCGCGCGAGTCCGCGCCGAAGCGGTCACGGGCGCAGGCCCCGCCTGCCGCGCTGGCGACGTCCGATGCCCCGGCGACGCCGGAAACCGATGCTGTGGAAGCGGCACCGCGCAAGCTTGCCGCGGCCGCGCGCGCCGAACGCAAGGCGTCCCGCCAGGCCGGTGCCGGCACCGCGGCAGGCGAGGGCACCATCACGCACGACATCAGCCCGCAGCAGATGGCCGAGAACGCCTACCGCCGCGCACTGGTGGCCCTGCAGGAAGGCCGCGTCAGCGCCGCGCTGGCCGACCTGGACCGCGCCCTGGAGATCGATCCGCGCAACGAAGCCGCGCGTCAAACCAACATCAGCCTGCTGCTTGAAAACAAGCGCAACGACGACGCCATCCGCCAGCTTCGCCTGGCGCTGGGCATCGATCCGCGCCAGCCTGGCCTGGCGATGGTGCTGGCGCGCCTGCAATTGGAGAAGGGCGGCCCGGCGCTGGAAACGCTGATGACGACCTTGCCATACGCCGGCAACAACGCCGAATATCAGGCGTTCCTGGCCGGTGTGCTGCAACGCCAGCAGCGCCACACCGAAGCGGCGCAATACTACCGCGCGGCATTGACGCTGGCGCCGCAGAACGGCGTGTGGTGGATGGGTCTGGGCATTTCGCTGCAAGCCGACATGCACCTGCCGGAAGCGCGCGAAGCCTACCGCCGTGCGCGCGTATCGAACGGCCTGTCGCCGGAGCTGCAGGCCTTCATCGACCGCAAGATCGAATCGCTGCCGCACTAGGTCGGCTTACAGGCTGGCCTGCTGGCCCCAGATCTGTTTCATGCTGAAGCGGGTCGACGCCTCATCCTCGCTCAAGGCGGCGGCGATCGCGCCGTCCTGGTCGGCGCTGCTGCGCAGTGGGGGCGGCGACAGCAGCGCGCCCGCCGGATCGCGCAGGCAGTGGATCTGCAAGCCGCCTGCGCCGCCCGGACGGCGGCACACCACGCCGATTTCCCCGTTCTGCAAACGCACCAGCGTCCCCGGCGGGAAATCGCCCAGCTCGCGCTGGAAGTACTGGACCAGCATGGGATCGACCGGCGCCACCTTGTCCTCGATGAGGTTGCGCAAGGCCTGGTCGGGCAGGATGGAGCGGCGGTAATTGCGGGCCGACACCTGCGCGCAATAGCGGTCCGCCAGGCTGAGCAGCTTTGCGTTCTGCGTCACCTCGGGACTGGCGACACCGGCCGGATAGCCGCTGCCTTCGTCGTTCTCGTGATGCAGCAGCACGCAGGAAATCCACTCGTCATCCTGGATGCCTGCGTCCTTGAGCATGTCCACGCTTTGCTCCGGATGGCGGCGCACGATGGCCATTTCCTCGCTGGTCAACGGCGTGTGCTTGTCCTGGAAAGCGTTATTGTGGCGCAGCATGCCGACGTTCATCGTCAGCGCGGCCGCCGTCACGGTCAGCGTATCGGCCGGCGTCTTGCCGAGGCTGTGCGCGATCACCACCACCACCACGGCCGTTTCGATGCAATGGCGCACCGCGTAGCTGCCGGCGATCTGGCACAGGAAGATGCAGGCCAGCGCGATGTCGGGATTGAGGTCCACCGCGTGGATCACGTCGCGCGCGATGTCGCGCAGCTCGCTCTCGGCGTTGTGCTCGTTGCGCAGGTTTTGCAGCAGGCGCTCCAGCCTGCGGTTCGACTCGTTGAGCAGATGCAGCACCGATGGCGGCGGCTCCTGCTCCGCGAATACGCCCGCCACGAGCGGCGCGTCCGCCTGGTTGTTCTCGGCCATGATTCTCGTCCCCGAATTAAACTTTGCCCAGCCGCTCCAATGCGAGCGCCAGGGTGTCATCCTTCTTGGCAAAGCAGAACCGCACGATGCCCGATTCCTTGCCCTGCTGGTAAAACGCCGATACCGGTATCGCCGCCACCTTGATCTCGGTGGTCAGCCACTCCGCAAACTGCGCTTCCGTTTGCGTTGAAATTTTGTCGTAGCGCACGCACTGGAAATAGGTGCCGTCGGCCGGCAGCAGTTCGAAGCGCGAATGCTTCAGGCCCTCGCGGAACAGGTCGCGCTTGCGCTGGTAAAACGCCGGCAGTTCCAGGTAGGGCTTGGGGTCGGCCATGTAGCTGGCGATGCCGTGCTGCATCGGCGTGTTGACGCTGAAGACGTTGTACTGGTGGACCTTGCGGAACTCCGCCGACAACGCGGCCGGCGCGGCGACGTAGCCGATCTTCCAGCCGGTGACGTGGTAAGTCTTGCCGAAGCTGGAGACCACGAAGGCGCGCGCCGCCAGCTCGGGATGGCGGCAGACGGACTCGTGCCGCTGGCCGTCGTAGACCATGTGTTCGTACACCTCGTCCGACAGGATCAGCACGTCCGTGCCGCGCACGATGTCGGCCAACGCCTGCAGGTCGGCGGCGCGCAGCACGCTGCCGGTCGGGTTGTGCGGGGTGTTGATGACGATCAGCCGCGTGTTGCCGTTGACCGCCGCCGCCACTGCGGACCACGGCACCGTGTAGCCTTGCGCGCCGGCTTCCATCTGCACCAGCACCGGCACGCCGCCGGCCAGCGTGATCGCCGGCACGTAGCTGTCGTAGCTCGGCTCGATGACGATCACCTCGTCGCCCGGATGCACGCAGCACAGGATGGCGGTGGTGAGCGCCTGGGTGGCGCCGGCGGTCACGGTGATGTCGGTGTTGACGTCGTACTGGTGGCCGTAAATGGCCGCGATCTTGGCGACGATGGCCTGGCGCAGCACGGGTGCGCCGGTCATCATCGGATACTGGTTGAAATCGGCCTGCATGGCGTCGTTGACGGCTTGCAGCAGGCTGCGTTCGCAAGCGAAATCGGGGAAGCCCTGGCCCAGGTTGACCGCGTTGGCCTGCGCGGCCAGCGTGGACATGCGGGTGAACACGGTGGTGCCGACGGCCGGCAGGCGACTGGTCAGGACCGGTGTGGAGGGCGTGCTGCTCGGCAGGTTGTTACGGCTATTCATGGCGGCTGTGTAGTGGACAGATAGCCTATTCTAGCTCAGCGCGCCGGGTTTGGTGTGGCGAAAAAACCTTAGCTTTCCGGGCTCCACGCCTCGGGCACCATCACCTTGAACATGCCGGCCTTGGCCAGGCGGCGGGCCAGTTTCAGCAGCGCCTTGTCCTTGGTGATGAGGATGGCCGCGTTGGCGTCGCGCGCCACTTCGAGGAACTTCTGGTCGTCCTTGTCGGTGCAGACCGGCAGGCGCACGCCGGACTCGGGCGGGGCCACCACAGTGATGAGCTCGTCAAAGCGCGCGGCGGCCAGCGGGCGCGAGTCGTCGTCCAGCGGCAGGTGCTTGTAGTGCAGCACGATGTTGTACTCGTCGCGGCAGTCGGAGCGGGTGATCGCCTCGACCGTGCCGTTTTCCAGCGCGGCCAGCAGGGCAGCCCAGCGCGGGTCCTTGAACACGAACAGGTCGAGGCAAACGTTGGTATCGATAACGATGCGGGTCGGTGTGAGTTTCTCTGGAACAGGTATCATGTGCTTAGTTCGTAAAAATGTTCATCTGGAATCTTATGCTGATAGTGCTTTCGCCCGCAAAAAGTCTCGATCTTGAGACCCCTCCGACCACCAAGTTGCATTCCCAACCTGATTTTCTCGACCACTCGGCGCAGCTGATCAACCGCCTGCGCGAGTTTTCGCCGGTGCAGATCGGCGAGCTGATGGATCTGTCCGACAACCTGTCGGCGCTCAACGTCGCCCGCTACGCCAGCTGGAGCCACGACACCGCCGACGGACGCCAGGCCGTGATGGCCTTCAACGGCGACGTCTACGGCGGCCTGGACGCACGCACGCTCAAGCCGGCGCAGCTGGACTATGTGCAATCGCGGGTGCGGATTCTGTCCGGCCTGTATGGCATGCTGCGGCCTTTGGACCTGATCCACCCGCACCGCCTGGAAATGGGCACCCGCCTGAGCAACCCGCGCGGCAAGGACCTGTATGCCTTCTGGGGCGAGACCATCACCCGGGCGCTGAACAAGACCGCAGCCGAGCAGGGCGCCGAAACGCTGGTCAACCTGGCGTCCGAGGAATACTTCAAGTCGGTCAAGCCCAAGCTGCTGGACGTGCCGGTGATCACGCCGCAATTCGAAGACTGGAAGAACGGCAAATACAAGATCATCTCGTTCTACGCCAAGCGCGCGCGCGGCCTGATGGCGCGCTACGCCGCCGTCAAAGGCATCACCGACCCGCAAAAGCTCAAGAAATTCAACGTCGACGGCTACGCCTACGACAAGAAAGACTCGACTGACAAAACCTGGATATTCCGCCGCCGCACCGAATAATCTTGGGGTCAAGTCTGACATTCGGACACGGGCTCTGCCGTAGCAGCCCGCTACGGCAGAGCCCGTGTCCGAATGTCAGACTTGACCCCAAATTGGGGAAAAGAAAAACCGGGACCTGGGTCCCGGTTTTCGTTGGGGCTAGCTTAGTTCCAGAGTTTCCACCAGTGACGTTCGGCTTTCTTGCCTTCGTCCAGGAACTTGCTGGTTGGGTAGTTCAGCTTGAACACGCGCATGGTGTCGTCGCGCAGTTCGGTCATGCCCAGCTTGTCGTAGCTGCGGATCATGATGAACAGCGCTTCCTCGATCGCTGGCGAGTCGCGGTAGTCGTTCATGATGCCCATCGCGCGGTTGGCCGCTGCCAGGTAGGCGCCGCGACGGTAGTAGTAGCGCGCCACGTGCACTTCATACGAAGCCATCGCGTTGACCAGGTAACGCATGCGGTCCAGCGAATCCGGCGTATACTTGCTGTTCGGGAACTTGTCGACCAGCTGCTTGAAGGCCGCGTAGGCTTCGCGCGTGGCTTTCGGGTCGCGTTCGGTGGCGTCCTGCTCGTAGATGAAGTTCAGGAAGCCGATCTGGTCGTTGAAGTTGATCAGGCCGCGCAGGTAGTACATGTAGTCGACATTGGCGTGGTTCGGGTGCAGCTTGATGAAGCGCTCCACGGCAGCCAGCGCCTGGGCCTGGTCCTGCGATTTGTAGTAGGCGTAGGCGATCTGCATCTGCGCCTGCTGGGCATAGGTGCCGAACGGATAGCTCGATTCCAGCTTCTCGTACAACTGAATTGCGCGTTCGTAGTGCTGTCCTTCCAGCTCTTCGCTCGCCTCCGAGTATAATTTCGTAGCGCTCCAACCTTTAGTCTCGTCGATTTTCTCCGAGAACAAACCGCAAGCGGACAAACTAAGCAGAACCAACGTTGCTGCGACTACTTTCAATTTTTTTTGCATATGTTTTGCAAGAAGCTGTTTAACCAAAGTTTTACAATAGGCTGATTATAGCCGATGGGAATGCTGTGATATTAACTCCAAAGCCGAATTTGGCCGATTCTTCCTCCGATCACGATGCCGACGCCGACCTGCTGGTCGAGCAGGACGGTGATTTTGGCGAGGACGACGGCCTGGCTCCGATCCAACTGGAACTGACCCCCGAAGTCTGCGGCCAACGCCTGGACAAGGTGATCTCCCACCTGGTCCCGCAATTTTCGCGCGGCCGCCTGCAAATGTGGATCACCGACGGCTTCGTCACCGTCGACGGCAAGCCGGCCAAGTCCACCAAGGACACCGTCTACGGCGACGAGAAGATCGTCATTCTGCCCCAACCTGCGCCGGAAGACGAGGCTTTTAAACCGGAACCGATGGAAC
Organism: Duganella caerulea; assembly: GCF_040362985.1. Taxonomy (NCBI): domain Bacteria; kingdom Pseudomonadati; phylum Pseudomonadota; class Betaproteobacteria; order Burkholderiales; family Oxalobacteraceae; genus Duganella; species Duganella caerulea. The sequence goes on from NZ_BPWJ01000006.1 coordinate 230,336, forward strand.
TTAACATCGTTTACGAAGATGAGCACTTGATGGTCATCAACAAGCCGGCCGGCCTGGTGGTCCATCCGGGCGCAGGCAACTGGTCCGGCACGCTGCTCAACGGCCTGCTGCACCATTGCCCGCAGCTGTCGGGCGTGCCGCGCGCCGGCATCGTCCACCGCCTGGACAAGGACACCAGCGGCCTGATGGTGGTCGGCAAGACGCTGCCGGCCCAGACCGACCTGGTGCGCCAGCTGGCCGCGCGCACCGTCAAGCGCGAGTATTTCGCCGTGGTGTGGGGCATGCCGCGCATCAGCGGCACCATCGACTCGTCGATGGGCCGCCATCCCAAGGACCGCATCAAGATGGCGGTCTCGACCGGCATGGGCTCCAAGCCGGCCATCACCCACTACCAGGTGCTGGGCGGCGGCAAGCTGGGCGAGGGCCGTCCGGTCACGCTGGTTCAGTGCCGTCTGGAAACTGGCCGCACCCACCAGATCCGCGTGCACATGATGTCGATCGGCTTCCCGCTGGTTGGCGATACCACCTACGGCAAGCAGCACCTGGCGGATTATTTCCCGCGCCAGGCGCTGCAGGCGCGCCGGCTGGGCCTGGTCCATCCGGCCACCGGCGAGCAATGCGAGTGGACCGTGCCGCTGGCGGACGACTTCGCCGAGCTGCTGGCCCGTGCCGGCATCGAAGTGCCGGAAGCGATCTGATGTCCAGCCTGCCGCAATGGCTGATCCCGCACTGGCCCGGCCTGCCGGCCAACGTCGGCGCGCTGTCGACCACGCGGCGCGGCGGCGTCAGCCCCGCGCCGTATGACGACGGCATGGGGCAGGGCGGCCTGAACCTGGGCACCCACGTCGGCGACCAGCCGCACAATGTCGCGCAAAACCGCGAGATCGTGCGCGCCATGCTGCCGGGCGACCCGGCCTGGCTGTCGCAGGTGCACGGCACGGCGGTGGTGGATGTGGCCCGGATCGGCCGGCAGGAGGTGCCGGAGGCGGACGCCAGCCTGTCGGCAACGGCCGGCAAGGTGTGCGTGGTGATGACGGCCGACTGCCTGCCGGTGCTGTTCTGTGATGTCGAGGGCAAGGTCGTGGCGGCCGCGCACGCGGGCTGGCGCGGCCTGGCCTCCGGCGTGCTGGAAAACACGGTCGACGCGATGCGCGCGGCCGGTGCCGGCGAGCTGATGGCCTGGATGGGGCCGGCGATCGGCCCCTATCAGTTCGAGGTCGGCCCCGAGGTGCGCCAGACTTTCCTGAGCGACGCGCTGGACGATTCTGGCGTGCGCCATGTGGAGGCGGCGTTCACGCCCGTGGAAGGCAAGCCGGGCAAGCACCTGGCCGATATCTACGGGCTGGCGCGCTACCGCCTGCATCGGGCCGGCGTGAAGCAGGTGCATGGCGGCGAGTTCTGCACCGTGTCCAATTCCGGCCGTTTCTACTCCTTCCGGCGCGACGGCGTCACCGGCCGGCAGGCTGCGCTGATCTGGATCAAATGAATCGACCCCGCGCTGGCTTAGTCTTCGCGTTCGGCCTGGCGGGCTTGGTGCGCCGCCAGTTCGGCGGCCCGGCGGCGGGCTTTGCGCTTGCCGCTGCCGGCGATGTAAATCAAGGTGCCAAGCGGCAGCACGCAATAGAACAAAAACGTTACAATTCCCGCAACGACGGTAGGCTCGGTCAGTGCCATCAGTCCGACCACGTAAATCCAAGCAATAGCAACAATCAGCATCAGCAGCCCAGGTAAAGATATTTAACTATTTTTAGGGAATCAAACATGAATTTGCCAGATCCTCAAGCCATTGCCAACGCCTGGATGTCGCAGATGAGCGACCCCGGTCAGTGGCAATCCTGGTTCAACATGGCGCCCACAACGGACGCCAATCCGTTGGCCGCCATGATGCAGGATGTGGGCGCCTCGGTGAAGCCGGAGGCCATGGAGCAGCTGAAAAACCAGTATCTGCAAGATTTTGGCGATTTGTGGCAGGAGTTTTTGTCCGGCAAATCGCCGGAAGTGGCAGACCGCCGCTTCACCTCGTCCGCCTGGCAGGGCAATCCCATGTCGTCGTTCAATGCGGCATCATACCTGCTCAACGCCAAATTCCTGAATGCCATGGTCGATACCGTGGAGGCTTCGGCCCAGCAGAAGCAGAAAATCCGCTTTGCGGTGCAGCAGATTATCGATGCCATGTCGCCGGCCAATTTCCTCGCGACCAATCCCGAGGCGCAGCAAAAGCTGATCGAAACCAAGGGCGAGAGCCTGACCAAGGGCCTGGCCAATATGCTGGCCGACATGAACAAGGGCCACATCTCGCTGTCGGACGAATCGGCGTTCGAGGTGGGCCGCAACCTGGCCACGACCGAGGGCACGGTGGTGTACGAGAATCCGCTGTTCCAGCTGATCCAGTACAAGCCGGTCACGGAAACGGTGCACCAGCGCCCGTTGCTGATGGTGCCGCCATGCATCAACAAGTTCTACATTCTTGACCTGCAGCCGGAAAACTCGCTGGTGCGCTACGCGGTGGAGCAGGGCAACAGCGTGTTCCTGATCTCGTGGAGCAATCCCGACCAGTCGCTGGCCGGCACCACCTGGGACGACTACGTCGACCAGGGCGTGATCGAAGCCGTCCACGTGGTGCAGGACATCAGCGGCCAGGACCAGATGAACATGCTGGGCTTCTGCGTCGGCGGCACGCTGGTGTCGACCGCGCTGGCGGTGCTGGCGGCGCGCGGCGAGAAGCCGGCCTCCAGCCTGACGCTGCTGACCACCTTCCTCGATTTCAGCGATACCGGCGTGCTGGACGTGTTTGTCGACGAAGCCCAGGTCTCGATGCGCGAGCAGCAGCTTAAAGGCGGCGGCCTGATGCCGGGCCGCGACCTGGCCAGCACCTTCTCCAGCCTGCGTCCGAACGACCTGGTGTGGAACTATGTGCAGTCCAACTATTTGAAGGGCAATGAGCCGCCACCGTTCGACCTGCTGTACTGGAACTCGGACAGCACCAATCTGCCGGGCCCGATGTTCTGCTGGTACCTGCGCAACACCTACCTGGAAAACAAGCTCAAGACCGGCAAGCTGACGGTGGCGGGGCAGAAGGTCGACCTGGGCAGCATCGACGCGCCGGCCTTCATCTACGGCTCGCGCGAGGACCATATCGTGCCGTGGATGTCGGCCTTCGGTTCGATGAACATCCTCAACCCGGGCAAGGTCAAGGCCAACCGCTTCGTGCTGGGCGCGTCCGGCCACATCGCCGGCGTGATCAACTCGCCGGTAAAGAACAAGCGCAGCTACTGGACCAACGACAAGCCGCTGGGCCGCGCCGCCGCCAAGCCGCAGGACGGCGAGGCCTGGATGGCCGGCGCCACCGAGAATCCCGGCAGTTGGTGGCCGGAATGGGCCAAGTTCCTGGCCGAGCACGGCGGCAAGGATGTCAAGCCGAAAGCCAAGCCGGGCAATGCCCGCTATAAAGCCATCGAACCGGCGCCCGGCCGCTACGTGAAGGTGCGCGCCGATTGATGTCGGCAGGGAAAAAGCATGGTATTGTCGATCTGTAAATTTGGTTGCGTTGCAATAAAACCTAAAAGTTATATCAGATTGTGCAAGATCTGCTTTTTCCCCTCTATAATAGGAAAAGTAGGCTAGTGGGAAAGCGGACCGAAGTTCGCTTTTTTTTCGAATTGTTAGAGTACGCGCTGCGGCGCAATAAGTGGACTTGTGATGAGTAGTGCGAAAAAAAATGCTGACCGTCTGATCAAAAAATACCCGAACCGCCGTCTGTACGATACGCAGACCAGTTCCTACATCACGCTGACCGACGTCAAGCAGCTGGTGCTGGACAACGAAGAATTCACCGTGGTCGACGCCAAGACCAATGAAGACCTGAGCCGCAGCATCCTGCTGCAGATCATCCTGGAAGAAGAGGCCAGCGGCGCGCCGATGTTCTCCAGCGACGTGCTGGCGCAGATCATCCGCTTCTACGGCCACGCCATGCAGGGCATGATGGGCTCGTACCTGGAAAAGAACGTGCAAGCCTTCACCGACATCCAGCGCAAGTTCACCGGCAGCGCTGTCGGCGGCCTGGAAGGCAAGCCCTTCAGCCCGGAAATGTGGACCCAGTTCATGAACGTCCAAGGCCCGATGATGCAGGGCATGATGAACAACTACATCGACCAGAGCAAGAGCCTGTTCGTGCAGATGCAAGAGCAGATGCAAAACCAGAGCAAGAACATCTTCGGCACCTTCCCGTTCGTGCCCGGCGTACCGCCGACCGACAAGAAGTAATCCTTCACCGTTCGCGGTGTTCAAAACGGCACAGCCACCTCGGTCGCTGTGCCGTTTTTGTAGCCAAGTTACAAAAATTCTTTGACACTTGAATTTCTTCGGTAGTACTATCGACAACAGATGTGGAAACGCTTCCACTTGACGATCAGATGAAGGAGTTGTTTGTGGCAGGCTATGCATCCGTTGCACTGGAAGAGACGTTTTCCCCGCCGGCCGGTTCGGTCCTCTGGAACAAGGAATTTCTGTTGGGCGCCGCGACCGCGGCCTATCAAATCGAAGGCGCCGTCGCCGAAGACGGCCGCATCCCCTCGATCTGGGACACCTTCTCGGCCACGCCGGGCAAGACCCTGGCCGGCGACACCGGCGCCATCGCCTGCGACCACTATCACCGCTGGGAAGAGGATGTCGAACTGCTGGCCAGCCTGAACGTCGGCGCCTATCGCCTGTCGATCGCCTGGCCGCGCGTGATGACGGAGGACGGCGCGCCCAACCACGCGGGCATCGCCTTCTACCGCAAGCTGTTGACGGCCTTGCGCGCCAAGGGTTTGAAGACCTTCGTCACGCTGTACCACTGGGACCTGCCGCAGCATCTGGAAGACCAGGGCGGCTGGACCAATCGCGACACCGCTTACCGCTTCGCCGAGTACGCCGACATGATCAGCAAGCAGCTGGCGGGCCTGGTCGATGCGTGGGCCACGCTGAACGAGCCGTGGTGCTCGGCCATGCATGGCTACGGCACCGGCCACCACGCGCCGGGCAAGCAGGATGTGGCGCTGGCCACGCGCGCCATGCATCACCTGCTGCTGGGCCACGGGCTGGCGGTGGCGCGGCTGCGCGCCAACGATCCGGCCGCGCAAGTGGGCATCGTCGCCAACGTCGGCCGTGGCACCAGCAACGGCGCGACCGACGCCGACCAGCACGCGGCCTGGCTGTTCGAACTCCAGCACAACAACTGGGTCCTCGACCCGCTGCTGAAGAAGTCCTATCCGTCGGCGTTGTGGCAACTGTGGCCGGGCGCCGAGCCGCCGGTGCACGCGGGCGACATGGAGGTCATCGGCTGCAAGCTCGATTTCCTCGGCATCAATTACTACTTCCGCACCAACGTCGTCAGCGACGGCAAGCACGGTTATCTGGAGGTCGATCTGGAAGGCGTGGAGCGCACGCAGATGGGATGGGAAGTCTACCCGGAAGGCTTGCGCCACCTGCTGGTTGGCTTCCATCGCGACTATCCGAACCTGCCGCCGATTTACATCACCGAGAACGGCACCGCCTCCGACGACCAGGTGATCGACGGCGAGGTTAACGATATAAACCGTATTTCGTTTTTGAACCGGCACCTGGCTGCGGTGGATCAAGCGGTGAAGGAGGGCGTCGACGTGCGCGGCTACTTCATCTGGTCCTTGATGGACAACTTTGAATGGGCTTTCGGCTACGAGCGCCGTTTCGGTATCATCCACGTGGACTACGCGACCCAGAAGCGCACGCTGAAGCGCAGCGCCAAACTGGTGACGCAGTTCCTGGCTGAGCGGAACAGCAAATAATTGAACATCCGGCAGCCATCCGAATAAAATGGGCGCTCGACGCCCACAGGAGACAGAATGATTAAGGCTACAACACTGGCGAGCGCCGTCGCGCTCACGCTGGCGGCATGCGGCGCGGCCAGCGCGCAGGCGCCCGCGCCGCTGAAGGCGACCGTGATCCACTGGTGGACGTCGGGCGGCGAGTCCCAGGCCGTCAAGCAGTTCGCGGACGCCTACAACAAGGCTGGCGGCCTGTGGATCGACAACGCCATCGCCGGTGCCGACCAGTCGCGCGCCACCACCATCAACCGCATCGTCGGCGGCAACGCGCCGACGGCGGCGCAGTTCAACACCTCCAAGCAGTTCCGCGATTTCGTCGAGCAGGGTTTGCTCAACAACGTGGACGACGTGGCCGCCGCCGGCAAGTGGGACCAGATCATGCCGCCGTCGATACTGGCCGCGATCAAGATCAACGGCCACTTCTACGCCGCGCCGGTGGACATCCACATGCCGGCCTGGTTCTTCTACTCCAAGGCCGCTTATAAAAAAGCCGGCATCACCAATGAGCCGCAGACCTGGGACGAGTTCCTGGCGCAGTTGGCCAAGCTGAAGGCCGCAGGCGTGGTGCCGCTGGCCTTCGGCGGCCAGGTATGGCAGGAGAAGATCACTTTCGACGCCATCTTCGCGATGGTGGGCGGCGCCGACCTGTATCTGAAGGTGTACCGCGACCGCGACCAGAAAGCCGTGATGTCGCCGGCCTTCAGGCAGGTGCTGGTCGACTTCAAAAAGCTGAAGGCCTTTGTGGATGCCGGCTCGCCGGGCCGCAACTGGAACGACGCGACGGCGATGGTCGTCAGCGGCAAGGCCGGCGTGCAGATCATGGGCGACTGGGCCAAGGGCGAGTTCTCGTCGGCCAAGCAGGTGGCGGGCAAGGACTTCGGCTGCTTCCCCGGCTTCGGCCCCAAGGCGCCGTACATCGTCGCCGGCGACGCTTTCGTGTTCCCGAAAACCATCGACGCCAACGCCGTCAAGGCGCAGAAGCTGCTGGCGACAGTGGTCACTTCGCCGGCCGCGCAAGTGGCCTTCAATTCGCGCAAGGGCGCGATCCCGATCCGTGGCGACGTCGATGAGTCCACGCTGGACATCTGCGCGAAGCAGGGACTGGCCATCATCAAGGACAAGAGCCGCCAGCTGCCCAACTCCGAAATGCTGGCGACGCCCGACACCACAGGCGCCCTGCAGGACGTGCTGACCAGCTACTGGAACAAGAATCAATCGCCGGAAGACGCGCAGAAGGCCTTCGCCCGCGCGCTGAAGGATCAATAAGCCATGGCCAAGAAGCGTCAAAGCGTATCCTTCGCAGCCTATGTCGCCATGATCCCGATGGCACTGACGGTGCTGCTGGCCTACCTGGGCACGATGCTGTGGACGGCGCGCGTATCGGTCAGCAGTTCGCGCACCTTCCCGGCCAGCGATTTTGTCGGCGCCTCGCAGTACATCCGGCTGTTCAACAACGAGCGCTGGCTGCTGTCGCTGCAAAACGTGGCCGTGTACGGCGTGCTGTTCATCGCCGCCTGCTTGGTCATCGGCTTCCTGCTGGCCGTGTTCATCGACCAGAAAGTGATGGCCGAAGGCGCGCTGCGCACCATATTCCTGTATCCGTATGCGATGTCGTTCGTGGCCACGGGCCTGATCTGGCAGTGGATACTCAATCCCGAGCTGGGCATCCAGGAAGTGCTGCACAAGATGGGCTTCGCCGGCGCCACGTTCGACTGGATCGTCGACCAGGACATGGCGATCTACACCATCGTCATCGCCACCGTGTGGCAGGCCTCCGGGCTGGTGATGGCGCTGATGCTGTCCGGCCTGCGCGGCGTGGACGAGGAGCTGTGGAAGGCCGCCCGCATCGACGGCATCCCTCGTTGGCGCGTCTACGTCAGCATCGTGCTGCCGATGCTCGGGCCTTCGGTATCGACCGCCTTCGTGCTGCTGTTCGTGATGGTGGTAAAGGTGTTCGACGCCGTCGTCGCGATGACGCAGGGCGGCCCGGGCACGGCCAGCGAGGTGCCGGCCAAATTCATTATGGACTACCTGTTCGGCCGCGCCAACATCGGCCTCGCGTCCGCCGCGTCGATCGTGCTGCTGGCGACCGTGCTGGCCATCGTCGCGCCGCTATACTATGTGCGTAACCGCCGCGCGGCCAAGGGGGCGTGATGGGACAGGTCGTCAAACTCGAAAAGGAAGTAATGGACAAGGCAGCAGGGATGGCGCCAGGTGGCGCCGCCAACGACAGCACTATCGGCGCACCGCCAGCCGTCAAGCCGCGCCGCAAGCTGGCCTGGACGCCGGCCCGCATCGGCGTGTACGGCTTCCTGATCGTGGCCGCGCTGTTCTTCCTGCTGCCGCTGTACGTGATGCTGGTAACGTCGGTCAAGCCGATGGAAGAGATCCGTCTCGGCACGCTGTTCGCGCTGCCGGTGCACGCGACGCTGGAGCCGTGGCTGCAAGCCTGGCAATCGGCTTGCACAGGACTGGAATGCGACGGCATACGCGGCGGCTTCTGGAACTCGGTCGCCATCGTGGTGCCGAGCACTGTGCTGTCGATCGCCATCGGCGCGGTCAATGGCTATGCGCTGTCGTTCTGGCGTCCGCGCGGCGCGGGCCTGCTGTTCGCCATCCTGATGATGGGCGCCTTCATTCCGGTGCAGGTGATGGTGTATCCGCTGGTGCGCGTGCTGGCCGCCGTGAACCTCTTCAGTTCCTTGCCCGGCATTGTGCTGATCCACACCATCTTCGGCATGCCGGTGATGACGCTCCTGTTCCGCAACTACTACGCGGCGCTGCCGATGGAACTGTTCAAGGCCGCCCGCATCGACGGCGGCGGTTTCTGGCGCATCTTCCTGCAGCTGATGCTGCCGATGTCGACGCCGGTGATCGTGGTCGCCGTCATCATGCAGGTCACCGGCATCTGGAACGACTTCCTGCTTGGCCTGGTGTTCGCCGGTTCCGAGCATCTGCCGATGACGGTCCAGCTGAACAACATCATCAACACCACCACCGGCGAGCGCCTGTACAACGTCAACATGGCCGCGACCATCCTGACGTCGCTGGTGCCGCTGGCTCTCTATTTCATCTCTGGCCGCTGGTTCGTGCGCGGCATCGCCTCCGGCGCTGTGAAGGGTTAAACATGTCTAACGTAGCTATTCGTAATTTGCAGATTCAGCTGGGCGGCAACAAGGTGATCGAGTCCCTGAACCTGGACGTGAAGGCCGGCGAGTTCGTGGTGCTGCTCGGCCCATCGGGCTGCGGCAAGTCCACGCTGCTGCACTCCATCGCGGGCCTGATCGACACCACCTCCGGCCAGATCGAGATCGGCGGCAAGGACATGACCTGGGCCGACCCCAAGGACCGCGGCATCGCACTGGTGTTCCAGTCGTATGCGCTGTACCCGACCATGAACGTGGAGGCCAATATGTCCTTCGGCCTGCGCATCAACGGCACGCCGAAGGCGGAAATCGCCCGCCGCGTCACCCGCGCGTCGGATATGCTGCAACTGGGGCCGCTGTTGAAGCGCAAGCCGGCCAACCTGTCCGGCGGCCAGCGCCAGCGCGTGGCGATCGGCCGCGCCATCGTGCGCGAGGCGGACGTGATGCTGTTCGACGAGCCGCTCTCCAACCTGGACGCCAAGCTGCGCACCGAACTGCGGCGTGAGTTGAAGCAGCTGCACAAGCAGCTCGGCGCCACCATGATCTACGTGACCCACGACCAGGTGGAGGCGATGACGCTGGCGCAGCGCATGGCCGTGATGAAGGGCGGCGTGGTGCAGCAGTTCGACACGCCGGCGAACATCTACAACGAGCCGGCCAACCTGTTCGTCGCCACCTTCCTCGGCTCGCCGGGCATGAACCTGTTCAAGGGGCGGCTGGAGCAGGAGGGCGCGCGCACCTTGTTCCGCAATGAGCACCTGTCGGTCGACGTGACGGATTATCCGTTCAAACAAGCGCCGGCCGGCAAGCAGGAATGCGTGCTGGGCGTGCGGCCCGAGGACATCGACATCGGCAATTGCGATGGCGCCGACAACGCGGTATGTGCGTCGGTGTCGCTGGTGGAGGCCATGGGCGCGCATCGCGTGCTGTGGCTGGACTTCCACGGCACCCAGGTCGCCGGCATCGTGCAGGACCAGCAGCAGATCGAGACCGAGCAGGAACTCAGCTTCTCGATCCGCACCAAACGCGTGTCGCTATTTGACGGAGCCAGTGAGCAGCGGCTTTGACGTAATATCCAAACTGGCATCGCTGGCGAAGAAATTGTGATTGGATCGTGTACGCGCAGAGAGCTACATTGAGCTCTTTTGTCCACGGTCCTTTTTATGTTCAAACGTATTCTGATGTTGCCCTGCGCTTTGCTGCTCAGTGCTCCGCTGCTGGCCGCCGCTGCCAGCGATTATCACATCTGGGCTCCGACCCCGCCGATGGGCTGGAATAGCTGGGATAATTTCGGCACCACCATCACCGAGGCTCAGACCAAACAGCAGGCCGACTATATGGCGCGGACGCTCAAGCCGCATGGTTGGGAGTATCTGGTCGTCGATATCCAGTGGTATCAGCCCAGCTCCAAAGGTCATGGCTACGAAAAAGGGGCCAAGCTGACGATGGACGAATTCAGCCGCCTGGTCCCGGCGCCTGAAAAATTCCCGTCGGCGCGCGCTGGTGCCGGTTTCCGGCCGCTCGCCGATTATGTCCACGCCAAGGGCCTCAAATTCGGAATACACATGATGCGCGGGATTTCGCGCCAGGCCGTGGAGCAGAACACCCCGTTGTTCGGCACCGCCATCCGCGCCGGCCAGATCGCCGACCGCAATAGCATCTGCGAATGGAACCCGGATATGTATGGCGTCGACATGAGCAAGCCGGGAGCGCAGGCTTACTACGATTCGCTGATCCAGCTGGTCGCCGACTGGGGCGTGGATTTCATCAAGGTCGATGACCTCAGCCGCCCTTACCATCAGCCGGAGATCGAGGCGCTCCGCAAGGCGATCGACAAGACCGGACGGCCGATCCTGCTCAGCACCTCGCCTGGCGAGACCCCGCTCAGCGCCGGCGCGCACGTCACGCAGCACGCCAATATGTGGCGCGTCAGCGACGACTTCTGGGACGACTGGAAGTCCTTGCGCGACCAGTTCAAGCGCCTCCACGACTGGACTCCGTTCCGCATTTCCGGCGCGTGGCCGGACGCCGACATGCTGCCCTTCGGGACCATACGGTTCAATGAGCACAGCCGCTTCACGCCCGACGAACAAACCACGGTGATGACGTTGTGGAGTATCGCCCGCTCGCCGCTGATACACGGCGGGGACATGACGAAGACCGATCCGTTCACGCTGTCGCTGCTCACCAACGATGAAGTCATCGCCGTCAATCAGCGCAGCGAGAACAACCGCCAGCTGTTCCGCACCGACGATGGCCTGATCGCGTGGATTGCCGATGTGCCCCAGTCCAAGGATAAATATCTGGCGGTCTTCAATACCGGCGAGACGGCCGCGCGGGTCGCCGTCAAACCTGCCTCGCTCGGTGTGGGCGACGCGGCGCCGGTGCGGGACCTGTGGAGCGGAAAAGACCTCGGCCCCGCCGGCCGCGATTTCGCGCCCGAGGTAGTCCCCCACGGCGCACGCCTGTTCCGCATCAAGGCGGCGCAATAGGGCGCGCCGGCCCGGCCAGTCAGTTGTGCCGGGCCGTGCGTGCGGCGACCGAGCCGCGCATCGTCACCGTGACCGGGAAGTCGCGGACGATCTCGTGCTGCGTGCCGTAGCAAAGGTTGAGCAACCAGCGCACGGCGTTCTGCGTCAGCTGTTCCATCGGAATGTGGACCGAGGTCAGTCCCGGCGAGGTATATTCGGCCGAGTAGTCGTCGTCATAGCCGATGACGGAAACCTGGCCCGGCACGTCGACGCCCGCGCGGTGGAAGCAGGACAGGGCGCCGACCGCCATCTCGTCGTTGGCGCAGAACAGGCCCGTGAACTTGAGGCCTTCGTTGATCAACTGCTGCGCGGCGCCGAAGCCGCCCTCGCGCGAAAAGTCCGATTCGATCAGTCGCACCGCCGAACGTTCGATGCCGTTGCGCCGCAGCTCGGCGAAGAAGCCGTCCAGCCGCTCCGTGTTGTCCGACGTGGCGGCCGGGCCGGAGATCACCGCCAGTTCGCGATGGCCCGCCTGCAGCAAGGTGCGCGCCGCCAGTTCGCCGCCGTGAAAATGATCGGGGCAGAACGAGGCCTCCGGCACCTGCGTGCTGCGGCGGTTGAGGAAGGCTATTTTCGGATTCATCTTCTGCAGCGCGATCAGGTCCTCGTCGTACAGGTCGTGGCCCAGCACCACGATGCCGTCGCAATCGCGGCCGATCAGGAACTTGACCGCTTCCAGCGCCTCGTCGCGCGGCGTGCCGTCGCCGCAGCCGGTGGCCACGACCACGTGGCGGCGCATGGCGCGCAGTTCGAAGTCGGTTTGTTTGAGGATGGTGCCGTAGTAGGCGCCGAAGAAGGACGGCGTGAAAATCCCGATCATGCCCAGCGACTTCGCCGACAGCGAGCGGCCGATGGAGGAGGGGCGGAAGTTGAGTTGTTCAATCGCGGCCTGGACTTTTTTCATCGCCTCGGCCGATACCGGACCGGCGCCTGAAATGGCGCGCGATGCTGTCGACATGCCTACACCGGCGAGCACTGCGACGTCTTTCAGCGTTGCCACGAATTCTCCTGAACTGGATGATGAAAACAGTGCCGGCGCGGGCCACTGGGTTAGCCTCTATCCTAGCATGATCTCCCTATGGCGAATGGGGTATAATGCTCGATTGCTCGTAATTTTCATGGCGTATAAAGCTACCAATCATGCAATCGCAACCACTCTCCCGTCTCCCCATGCCCGCAGCCGGCGCCCCCGCGCCTAAAGTCGGCTTCGTATCGCTCGGCTGCCCCAAGGCGTTGGTCGACTCCGAACAGATCCTGACCCAACTGCGTGCCGAAGGCTACGAGACGGCCAAGTCGTACGACGGCGCCGATCTGGTCATCGTCAACACCTGCGGCTTCATCGACGCCGCCGTGCAGGAATCGCTGGACGCCATCGGCGAAGCGCTGGCCGAAAACGGCAAGGTGATCGTGACCGGTTGCCTGGGCGCGAAAAAAGACGCCGCCGGCGACGACATCATCATGAAGGTGCACCCGAAGGTGCTGGCCGTGACCGGCCCGCACGCGCTGGCAGAGGTGATGGACTCGGTCCACCTGCACCTGCCCAAGCCGCACGAGCCTTTCCTCGATCTGATCCCGGCGCAGGGCATCAAGCTCACGCCGAAGCACTACGCCTACCTGAAGATCTCCGAAGGCTGCAACCACCGCTGCTCGTTCTGCATCATCCCGTCGATGCGCGGCGACCTGGTGTCGCGTCCTATCGGCGAGCTGCTGCTGGAAGCGGAGAACCTGTTCAAGTCCGGCGTCAAGGAGCTGCTGGTGATCTCGCAGGACACCTCGGCCTACGGCGTGGATGTCAAGTTCCGCACCGGTTTCTGGAACGGCCGTCCGGTCAAGACCCACATGACCCAGCTGATGGAAGCGCTGGGCGAGCTGGCCAAGTCCTACGGCGCGTGGGTGCGCATGCACTACGTCTACCCGTACCCGCACGTCGACCAGGTAATCCCTATGATGGGCGAGCACGTGCTGCCATACCTGGACATCCCGATGCAGCACGCGCATCCCGATGTGCTGAAGCGCATGAAGCGTCCGGCCAGCGGCGAGAAAAACCTGGACCGCATCCAGGCCTGGCGCGCAATGAATCCGGACCTGACCATCCGTTCGACCTTCATCGCCGGCTTCCCTGGCGAGACCGAGGCCGAATTCGAATACCTGCTGGACTTCTTGAAGGAAGCGCAGATCGACCGCCTGGGCTGCTTCGCCTATTCGCCGGTGGAAGGCGCGACCGCCAATGAACTGGCCAACCCGGTGCCGGAAGAAGTGCGCGAAGAGCGCCGTGGCCGCGTGATGCTGCTGCAGGAAGAGATTTCGAAAGCGCGCCTGAAGGCCAAGGTCGGCAAGACCGTGCGTGTGCTGATCGATGAAGTCAACCGCAGCGGCGGCGTGGGCCGCTCCAGCGCCGACGCGCCGGAAATCGACGGCGTGGTGTACGTCAAGCCGCCGTACGAGCCGCACAAGAAGCTGGCCGTCGGCCAATTCGTCGACGTGAAGATCACCACCTCCGACGCCCACGACCTGTGGGGCGAGGCGCAATAAGCGAATCGAACCTATAATGAAGGCGGACCAGCAATGGGCCGCCTTTTTTTTTCGACCGTCCACTCTCATCATGACCATCAAAAAATCCCCGCAGACCGCGCTCGTACATACCGACTACCAGGCCCCGGAAGGCTTCGCCGCTTTCCCTGGCGCCATCCACCATGCCTCGACGGTGCTGTTCAAGAACGTGGCGGCCATGCGTTCGGGCGACTGGAAAGAGAAGAACGCCTATACCTACGGCCTGCATGGCACGCCGACCACCTTCACGCTGGAAGCGCGCCTGGCCGAGATCGAGGACGGCAAGTACTGCCTGCTGGCGCCGAGCGGCCTGGCGGCCATCGCGATGGTGGACTTCGCGCTGCTCAAAGCCGGCGACGATGTGCTGTTGCCGGATAACGTCTACAACCCAAATCGCGAGCTGGGGCGCTGGCTGTCGTCCGATTTCGGCATCACCGCGCGCTACTACGATCCGCTGGTCGGCGAGGGCATCGCCGCGCTGATCCAGCCAAATACAAAGCTGATCTGGACCGAGGCGCCGGGTTCGGTGTCGATGGAGGTGCCGGACCTGCCGGCCATCTGCAAGGCGGCGCACGAGCGCGGCGTGGTGGTGGCGCTGGATAACACGTGGTCGGCCGGCCTGGCGCTGCGCGGGTTCGAGCTTGGTGTCGACATCATCATGCAGGCGCTGACCAAGTACCAGTCCGGTGGCTCGGATGTGCTGATGGGCGCCGTCATCACGTGCGATCCAGCGTTGCACGAGCGGCTCAGCCTCTCGCACATGCGGCTCGGCATGGGCGTCGGCGCGGATGACGCCTACCTGGTTGCGCGCGGCCTGCCGACCATGCGCCTGCGCTTCGACGCGCACGATGCGGCGGCCCGCAAGCTGGCGGCCTGGCTGCAGGCGCGCCCGGAGATCACGCGGGTGCTGCACCCAGCCTTCACCGACTGCCCTGGCCACGAGACGTGGAAACGCGACTTCACCGGCGCCGGCGGCTTGTTCTCCGTGCTGTTCGACGCGCGCTACACCGAGGAGCAGACCGACCGTTTTGTCGACGCGCTCAAGCTGTTCAAGATCGGCTATAGCTGGGGCGGCGCCAACAGCCTGGTGATGCCTTACCGTATCCAGCACATGCGCAAGGATTGGCAGGACAAGGGGATTCTGGTGCGCTTCAACGTCGGCCTGGAGGATGTCAACGATCTGATTGCGGACATCGAACGTGCGCTGGGAGCACTGCAATGAGCCGCTTCTGGAGTGACGTGGTCCACGGCCTGACGCCGTACACGCCGGGCGAGCAGGTGCAGATGCCCGGCCTGGTCAAACTGAACACCAACGAGAACCCATACGGTCCGTCGCCCAAGGCGATAGCGGCCATGCAGGCCGCCGTCGGCGACCAGCTGCGCAAGTATTCGGATCCCGGCAACGTGGTCGTGAAGGACGCCGTGGCCCGCCGTTTCGGCTTGACGCGTGAGCAGGTCTTCGTCGGCAACAGCTCGGACGAGGTGCTGGCGCACACCTTCCACGCCTTGCTCAAGCACGAGCTGCCGCTGCTTTGCCCGGACATCAGCTACAGCTTCTATCCGACCTATTGCAGCTTGTACGGCATCGTGGCGGTGCAGGTTCCGCTGAACGAGCGTTACGAGATCGATGTCGAGGACTACAAGCAGCCGTGTGGCGCCATCATCATCGCCAACCCGAATGCGCCGACCGGCATCGCCTTGCCGCTGGAGCGGATCGAGGCGCTGCTGGCCGCGCATCCCGATCAGGTGGTGGTGATCGACGAGGCCTACGTCGACTTCGGAGGCCAAAGCGCCATCGCGCTGCTGGGCCGCTACGACAATCTGCTGGTGATCCAGACGCTGTCCAAATCGCGCTCGCTGGCCGGGCTGCGGGTGGGTTACGCGGTCGGCCATCCCGACCTGATCGCGGGCCTGGAGCGGGTGAAGAACAGCTTCAACTGCTATCCGCTGGGGCAGGTCGCGCAGGCCGGCGCGGTGGCGGCGCTGGACGATGCGGCCTACATGGAGCAGACGTCGCAAGCCATCATCGCCACGCGCGCGTGGCTGACGGCGCAGATGCAGGCATTGGGCTTCGAGGTGCTGCCCTCGGCGGCCAACTTCATCTTCGCCCGCCATCCGCAACGCGACGGAGCGCAGCTGGCGGCCGGACTGCGTAAGCGCGCGATCCTCGTGCGCCATTTCAAGCAGGTGCGTATCGACCAGTTCCTGCGCATCTCCATCGGCACGGACGAGGAGTGCGCCAAACTGGTCGACGCACTGAAGGCTATTGTGTAGGAGTCAGTCGGCGGCGGCCTCGTTGCGGTTGAGTCGCTGCACGCCGCTGATCAGGCGATAGGCCTTCCACAGCCACGCGCCCAGCCAGACCAGGTAGGCCAGCGGGATGCCGATGATGGTGGCGAACAGCAGCGCGCCTACGACCACGAAGACCACGTACCACCAGAATGAACGGATCATCCAGCTGTGATGGCTATAGACGAAGGTGCCGCTGGTGCCGGGCCGCTGTATGTAGTTGATCGCCAGCGGGATGACGGAAAACAGGCCGAGCGAAAACAGGAAGCTGACCGCATGGACGACATAAAGCCACCAGGCGGTGGTTTTGGCCGCGTCCAGACGGTCGTCGAGAACCAGTTCTTGCGACATGATCACTCCTTTGGTTGAGTAACGGTTTGCAGTATAGCCGCACTGCGGGACACACGGCGCGCGGCGCTGGCGTGCGCCCGAGGCGCCAGGTTTATTGTATAAAAAGCCCATGGATAAAGCCCCAAACCATGAGCAGGGCAAGCTGCCGGCCACGCTGGACCAGTGCCGCCGGTGCGGTCTCTGGGAGCACGCCACGCAAGCGGTGCCTGGCGTTGGCCCGTCGCGTGCGCGCATCATGCTGGTGGGCGAGCAGCCAGGCGATCAAGAGGATTTGCAAGGCTTGCCCTTCGTCGGGCCGGCCGGCGCGCTGCTTGACAAGGCCCTCGCGGAAGCTGGCGTGGACCGCGCCGGCATTTACCTGACCAACGCCGTCAAGCACTTCAAGTGGGAGCTGCGTGGCAAACGGCGGCTGCACAAGACCCCGGCGCAAAAAGAAATCACGGCCTGCCATCTGTGGCTGGAAGAGGAGCTGGCGCGCGTCCAGCCTGACGTTGTCGTGGCGTTGGGCGGCACGGCGCTGAAGTCGGTTTTGCAGGATGGCGGCGCGACGATGAAATCGTTCATGGATGCGCCGTTCCAACACGAAGGGCGCTGGGTGGTGGTGGTCTACCACCCATCCTTTGCGTTGCGGGCGCGCGATGAGGCCAGCCGGCGGCAGGCCTACCAGGTCATCGTCGACGGCTTGCGTCAGGCGCTGCGCTTGCTGGACAAGGTCCGCTGAAGGAACGCGGTCACGTCGGCAAACAGTTCCGGTTGAATGTCCGCGCGGTCGAATCCCGGCGGATCCTGCGAGGGTTTGAAGTTCGGCCGCGTCATCTCGGGCGGGAACTTGCTCATGAAGGCGAAGTGGCCGGCGCCCGCGATTTCCCGGTGCTCGACCAGCGCGGCATCGGCCACGCCGGCGATGATTTTTTCCGCATGTTCGGCCGGCGTGATGTCGTCCTTCTCGCCGGTGCGCATCAGTATCGGCACATGCACCGCCTGCAGCGAACCGGGAATGAACCAGAACGTGGCGGGGTTGAGCAGCACCAGCGCGCGCACTCGCGGGTCGGCCCGCACGGGGACGGGCACCGGCTGGCCGTCCTTGCTTTCGCGCGGGCCGGACCACGGCTGGCCGCCTGCCACCGCCAGCGCCGTGTAGCCGCCAATCGAATGACCGATGACGGCCACGCCGTCGCCGGCTATATGGCCGCGCAAAACAGGATCGGCCAGCGCCGCGTCGATGGCGAGCGTGATGTGGCGCGGGCGGTTGGCGAGGTTGGCGGCGGTGCCGGCCAGGCTATTGTCGTGCCGCGTATTGCCCGTGTGCGCGGGCAGCGCCACCACAAAGCCGGCGAGCACCAGGTGCCTGGCCATCTCGCGGTAGGCCCACGGCGTGCCGGAGTTCCCGTGCGAGATGACCACCAGCGGATGCGCGCAGGCGGCCGGCGGCGCATCCCTGGCGGCATCCAGCGTGTATGGGCCGAAGTGTTCGATCGTTTCGACGCCATCTGCGGGATACAGCAACGCCAGCGGCACCACCGCACCTTGTACCGCGTCGTCGATGTCGGCCAGGCGACAGCCACATACATGCATCATGCCTTGCTCCTTACAGTGGGCGAACGGGAATGCAGATGTCGCAGCTGATGGCGCCTGTCTGCGGATTGATTGCCAAGTCGGGCCTGAACATTTCGAAGCAGGGCCGGTCGTCGCACTGCAGGCCGCTCGACGGAAGCCAGTTGCGCGTCATCCAGGTCCAGGCGTCGGCGATGTCGGCGGTCTGGCCTTCGTAGTGGCCGACCGCATAGCGGCCGCCAGGCAGGGTGGTGATGTCGGCCGAGCCGGCGGCGGTGAAGTTGTCCGGCACGGTCACGCAGGCGTCGTAGCGGCATTTGTCGGCTGGCGTGACGGTCGGGTCGTCGTGGCCGATGCCATAGCAGAGCGCCTGGCCCAGGCCATGCGATTGCATCCACGGTCCCACGATGCGGCCCCAGAAGGCGCCGATGGCCGGGCCGTAAGGGCCGATGTGGCGGTGGTAGGCAACGCGCGCGGCGGGCAAGTCGATCACTTTAACGTCCATATTGAAATCTCCTGATTGGTTGTTGGAGATGTCATCGTCGCCGATGCCGGTTTGCGGCGTCTGATCGTACTTGCTTAACGCCTGATCCAGATTGCTGTCCGCGCCCAGGGCCTGCGACGCCAGCCGCGCGCGCGTGTCGCGCCGCCACTCGGTCGGCGTGCAGCCGAACTTGAGTTTGAAGGCACGCGCGAACGCTTCGCCGGAACCGAAGCCGGTGGCCAGCGCCGTTTCCAGCACCGACTCGGGCGGCGTGCAGCTCAGGCGGAAGGCAGCCTTTTCCAGCCGGCGCCTGCGCGCGTAGTCGCCCAGCGTTTCGCCCATCCACGACTGGAAGATGCGGTGGAAGTGGAAGCGCGAGAAGTTGGCGACATCGGCCAGCTGCGCCAGCTCCAGTGGCTGGTCCAGATGGGCGTCGATGTAGTTCAGCACACGGTTCATGCGGCGCGCGTATTCGGCGCGGGGCGACTGGTCGTTGGGGAGGCTCATTTATTTTGCCGGCGCGCCGGCGGCTGCGAAGTAAAGTCGATAAAATACAATCATGTTGATTATATAAGGAGCCGGCGTGGCTGCGAAAACTTCGGTGCTGTTTGTCTGCATGGGCAATATCTGCCGCTCACCCACGGCGGAGGGCGTGTTCCGCCACCGCGCCGCGGCGGCCGGCCTGGCGGACCGCCTCGTCATCGATTCGGCTGGCACGCATGGTTACCACGTCGGCGAGCCGCCGGACGCGCGCTCGATGGAGCATGCGGCCAATCGCGGCTACGACTTGTCCGCGCAGCGTTCGCGCAAGGTGGCGGCCTCCGACTTTGAAAACTTCGATCACGTGCTGGCGATGGACCACGACAATCTGCGCCTGCTGGAAGCGGCGTGTCCGCCACAGCACCGGCACAAGCTGGGATTGTTCATGGCGCACGCCAGCCGCAGCGATTCCGACGTGGTGCCCGATCCGTACTATGGCGGCGGGCGCGGTTTCGACCTGGTGCTGGACTATATCGAGGACGCCTCCGATGGCCTGATCGCCGCCCTGAAGATGAAATAAAGCGATTGCGAAAAAAATAAGTTAATGGCAGCATACGGCGGTCGATCGCCATTTGAGAGCGATCCGCAACGGGAGAGAAAATATGTCGCAACATCGCAATTGGATGCTGTCCGCGGGCGTGGCTACGGCCCTGCTGTTCGGCGGGGCAGTGCAGGCGCAGGACCTGAAGCGCCTCGAGGCGCTGGTCGATACGGCCGTCGCCAACGATCATTTTTCCGGCACGGTGCTGGTGGCCAAGGGCGACCGGGTCTTGCTGGACAAGGGCTACGGCTCCGCCAACCTCGAATGGAACATCCCCAACGCGCCGAGCACCAAGTTCCGGCTCGGCTCCGTGACCAAGCAGTTCACCGCCGCCAGCGTGCTGCTGTTGCAGGAGCGCGGCAAGCTAAAGGTCACCGATCCGGTCAGCAAATACCTCAGCGACCTGCCGGCCGCATGGAGCAAGATCACCATCTTCCAGCTGCTTAACCACACCTCCGGCATCCCCAATTTCACGGCGGCGAAGGAGTACGAATCGATCGAGCCGTTCTCCAAGAAGCCGATGGAAGTGGTGGCGCTGGTGAAGGACATGCCACTGGAATTCGAATCCGGCTCCCGCTTCAACTACAGCAACACCGGCTACGTGCTGCTGGGCGCTTTGATCGAGAAGGTCAGCGGCGAGAGCTACGACGCCTTCCTGCGCAAGAATATCTTCGACCCGCTTGGCATGAAGGACAGCGGCTACGACTGGAACGCCACCGTGCTGCCGAACCGCGCCGCCGGCTACGCGCGCGGCAAGAACGGCGTGACCAACGCCAGCTACATCAACATGAGCGTGCCGCAGGGCGCCGGCGCCTTGTACTCGACCACCGGCGACCTGCTGCGCTGGCAGCGCGCCCTGTATGAGGGCAAGCTGCTGTCGCCGGCCTCGCTGGAGGCGATGACGACGCCCTATCAATCCGGCTATGGCTTCGGCCTGGGCATCCAGCAGAAGGACGGCGGCAAGGAGGTTGGCCACGGCGGCGGCATTCCGGGCTTCGCCACCGAGGTGCATTACCGCATGGGCGACAAGATCAGCGTGATCGTGCTCAGTAACTTCCAGGGCAGCCAGCTGGAAGCGCTGACCGCCGGCCTGACCGCCACCGCGCGCGGCGCGGCGTACGTGCTGCCGTCCGAGCGCAAGGACATCGCCTTGTCGGCGGAGCAGATGGCCGCCATCGCCGGCACCTACACGATGCCGGATGGCCGCCGCCTGTGGCTGCGCACCGCTAACGGCGGCATGACGACGCAGCTGCAAGGACAGGATCCGCTGCCGATCTACGCCGAGTCGGCGGACAAGCTATTCCTGCGCAAGATCGATGCGCAGCTGGAGCTCCATCGCGACGCGGCCGGCAAGGTGGAGGCGGTGACGCTGATGCAGGGCGGCCGCAACATGCGCCTGCCGCGCGTTGCCGAAGCCGCGCCGGCCGAAACCACTGCGGACGCCTCGGCGCCTGCGCCACACTAAGGAGACGACATGAAATTCAAATCCGCTTTTCTGGCGACGATCGCCCTGGCCGCGGCCCAGCTGCATGCGCAGGAAGCCGCGCCGCAGCAGCAGTTGCTGAAACTGGTGCAGGCCTACACCGAGGCGCAGCGCGATTTCGAGCCGTCGAAGATCGATGCCATCGTCACTCGCGATTTCTACGAGGTCTCCCCGATCGGCGAGGTCGACCCGCGCGAGAAGGTGCTGGGCTTCTACCTGCCGGCCAACAAGCGCGAGGCGCCGACGATGGCGGTGTCCGAGCCGTCGATCCAGGTGTTCGGCAATACCGGCACCATCCTCGTCAAGCTGAGTGGCACCGCGACAGTCAATGCGGAGAAGCGGAACTTCGCCTTCCGCGCCGGCTATGTCGCGGTGAACGAAGGCGGCAAGTGGAAGCTGGCGTCGGCGCAGTACACCGGCATCCGTCCCCCGAAGCCCCAGTGAGCGAGGGATGTTCAGCCGGGTAGTGCGCTAGCCGCGCGGCAGCTCGCGTATCTCGACGCTGCCGCCGGCTTCGTAATCCGGATTGCCGGCCAGGTAGCGCTTGGCGTCGTCGATGCTGGCTGCCCGCACGTGCAGGAATCCCGTGACGGCCAGTCTGGCCGGCTGGTCGGCGTCGCCTTTCCTGAGCCGTACCCCGTCGCCGATCGAGCTACCGCCGTCGAAGTGCCCGGTCTGGCGCAGGCCGGCGATGTAGCCGTCCCAGTCGCCGCCGCCCGGCGCGTCGTTCAGCATCAGGATGATGTAGTCGTTCATGGTTTCTCCTTCCGATATGCGGCGGCGAACACCGGCCCGCCCAGATATGTGAAATAAAACCGCTGCTGATGGGGCGACAACAGCACGTGGTGGGCACGCAGGAAGTCGCGGCCCAGTATCATCTGGTGTCCCTTGCTGGCGATGTCGCCGCTCTGCTGTTCGAGGACGGTGATCTGGGGATGGTCGATCCGCTCGTCGCCGATGGCGAAGCTGTCGAACGAGGCGATCCACGCGTGCCGGCTCTTGCCGTTGACGCCTTGTAGCTTGCCTCTCTTGACGGCATTGGCGGATGCGGAATCAAAGCCCAACCGTTCGGCGGCGTTCTGGTTGATCACCGAGACCGCGGCGCCGGTATCGATCAGCGCCATCAGCCTGGTGCCGTTGATCGAGACCGGCACTGTGGCGCGGCTGTCGTGGGACGGGATGTCCAGCGGCACGTCCAGCGCGTTGGTGTCCCAGTAGGCGAGGGACTTGTCGTCGCAGCCCGCGCCCCGGAAGAACTTGAGCTTCTTGTCGGCCAGCGCGATTTCCAGGTCGGCCTGCAGCAGGTAGTCGGCGCCGATGATGCCGCCGTAACCGGGGAAGTCGAAGCCTTCGATGACCGGGAACCAGGTACCGGCGACCCTTGCGGGGCCGATGATCACTTCCTTCGGGCGCGCCGAGAACATCGCCGCCTGGCCGCCCACGCCATACACAAGTTCGCGGCTACGGGTGAGCGTGATCTCCTGGCGATCGGCTTCCGCGCGCGTCAGCACGGTCTTGAAGGCGCCGGTATCGATCAGCATGTGCACCGACTTGCCGTTGATTTGCGCGTCCAGATAGGGCGTCGCGGAAAAGCGTTCGTCCACGCCGATGTCCAGCGCGGCCAGTTCGGTGTAGCGGCACTCGGCCGCGTGGATGGAAACGGCGGCCGTCAGCAGGGTTGCGCAAAGCAGGAAGCGGGTCATGGAGCGAGGGAGCGGTAGGTAAATGCCGATGTTAGCATTTTAGTCAGCTTTTGTGTTTGGCATTCCCTTCGTCGCCGCAAAACGACGGTTCGTCCTGCGGCACGCGCCGTTCGTCGGATGCCCCGTGCAAAAGGTGGTTTTCTTGTCTAGAGTGATCGTATTGCCATCCACCTTGTGAGCGATGGCGATATCGACCGGGATGGGACATATCATGCGTACTTTTGTGTGGGCTTTGATGCTGGGCTGCTGCATGGCCGGCGCCGCGGGCGCCGCCGAGAAACCGCTGCGCGAGACTGACTTGCAAGAGTTCAGGGGCCAGTATGCGCTGGCCGACGGCCGCATCCTGACCGTCACGCAGCATCGCAAGAAGCTGTTTGTGCAGATGAATAACGGCCCGGAGGTCGAGCTTGAGCCGGCGGGCAAAGGCGCGTTCATGACGCGCTGGGGCGGGCTGCGCGTGGAGTTCGACCAGCGCGACAACGGCAATGTCGCCGGCGTGCGCCTGTCGGGGCCCGAGCAGGTGGCGCGCCGGCAGGATTGAGCCGGCGCTTGAGGGGATCAGGTCAGCAGCGGAATGATGCCGTCCAGGCCGACGAAGTTGAGCGCGACGTTGGCCTGCTCGCGCACCACCGGCTTGGCGCGGAACGCCACCGACATGCCGGAGATGCTCATCATCTTCAAGTCGTTGGCGCCGTCGCCCATGACGATGGCTTGCGACGGCGAGATGCCCAGTTCCGCGCACACGCGCTCCACGGTGCGCTTCTTCTCTTCGGCGTCGACGATGCCGCCGACCACGCGGCCGGTCAACCTGCCGTCGACGATTTCCAGTTCGTTGGCGTGGGTGTAGTCCAGGCCCAGGCGCTCTTTCAGGCGCGAGGTGAAGAAGGTGAAGCCGCCCGATACCAGCAGCGTTTTCAGGCCGGCCTGCTGGACCGCCTTGAGCATCGCCTCCGCGCCCAGCGACAGCCGCAAGCGCTCGTCGTACACGCGCTCCAGCGCCGACGCCTCCAGGCCCTCCAGCAGCGCCACGCGGCGCTTCAGGCTCTCGGAGAAATCAAGCTCGCCGCGCATGGCCGCCTCGGTGATCTCGGACACTTGCGGTTTGAGCCCCTGCATGTCGGCGATTTCGTCGATGCACTCGATGGTGATCAGCGTGGAGTCCATGTCCATGGCGACCAGTTTGAACTCGCTCATCTTGTGCACGCCGATGGAGTAGGTGGCGTCCAGCTGGGCCGCCTGGGCCGCCACTTCGATGGTCTGGCGCAGCGCCGGCGAGAAGGTGATGCCTTCGCAGCGCAGCGCGCGTTCGTTCAACCAGGTGATGTTTGTCGGCGCCGTCAGCGCCGCGATGCGTTCCAGTCTGGCCTTGCAGTCGTCCAACCCTTGCAGCACAAGATTCATAGTATTTTTGGCAGTCTTCATAAATGCGGATAGCGTTTTTTGGGCTAAGCGCCCAAGTTACGTGTTAAGGCTCATGCGGTCAACTGTTTGATGGCGCCTTTGATCTGGGCCACACGCGCGGCTAGGTCGGGCATGGCGGCGGTGATCTTCAGTTTGTCCTGGCCATTGAGCTTGATCTGGCGGTTCTTCTGGATCAACTCAATGATGCGCATCGGATCGATCGGCGGCTTGGCCATGAACTGCAAGGTGGCCGCTTCGCCATGGGCGTCGATCTTGATAATGCCCACGGTCTTGGCGGCGATGCGCAGGCGGTGGGTCTCGATCAGCGCCTTGACGGGATCGGGCAATTTGCCGAAACGGTCGATCATTTCCTCCTGCATGTCGTCGATCTTGTCCTGGACGTTGCAGTTGGCCATGCGCTTGTAAATAGACAGGCGTTCGTGCACATCGCCGCAGAAATCCGCAGGCAGCAGCGCCGGAACGTGCAGGTTGATTTCGGTGGTGGTGGCCAGCGGCGCCGCCAGGTCGGGCTCCTTGCCGGCCTTGAGCGAGCGCACCGCTTCGTTCAGCATGTCCGAGTACAGCTGGAAGCCGATCTCGGTCATCTCGCCGGACTGGTTGTCGCCGAGGACTTCGCCGGCGCCGCGGATCTCCAGGTCGTGCATGGCGAGATAGAAGCCGCTGCCCAGTTCTTCCATCTGCTGGATCGCGTCCAGGCGGCGCTGCGCCTGTTTGGTCAGCGACTGCAGGTCGTGCACCAGCAGGTAGGCGTACGCCTGGTGGTGCGAACGGCCGACACGCCCGCGCAGCTGGTGCAGCTGCGCCAGGCCGAACTTGTCGGCGCGGTGCATGATGATGGTGTTCGCGGTTGGCACGTCGATGCCGGTCTCGATGATGGTGGTGCACAGCAGGATGTTGTAGCGCTGCGCCACGAAGTCGCGCATCACCTTTTCCAGGTCGCGTTCGTGCATCTGGCCGTGGGCCACGGCGATGCGCGCCTCCGGCAGCAGCTCGGTCAGCATCGCCATGCGGTTCTGGATGGTCTCGACCTCGTTGTGCAGGAAGTAGACCTGGCCGCCGCGCTTCAACTCGCGCAGGCAGGCTTCGCGGATGATCGATTCGCCCTCGCTGCGCACGAAGGTCTTGATCGCCAGGCGCTTTTGCGGCGCGGTGGCGATCACCGAGAAATCGCGCAGGCCTTCCAGCGCCATGCCCAGCGTGCGCGGGATCGGCGTGGCGGTCAGCGTCAGCACGTCCACTTCGGCGCGCAGCGATTTCAGGGCTTCCTTCTGGCGCACGCCGAAACGGTGCTCCTCGTCGATGATGACCAGGCCGAGGCGGGTGAACTTGACGTCGTCCGACAGCAGCTTGTGGGTGCCGATGATGATGTCGAGCGTGCCGTCGGCCATGCCCTTGATCGCCTGCGCGATCTCCTTGCCGGTGCGGAAGCGGGACATTTCGGCGATGCGCACCGGCCAGTCGGCGAAGCGGTCGGCGAAGGTCTGCGCGTGCTGCTCGGCCAGCAGCGTGGTCGGCGCCAGGATCGCCACCTGCTTGCCGCCCATGACGGCTATGAAGGCCGCGCGCAGCGCCACTTCGGTCTTGCCGAAGCCGACGTCGCCGCATACCAGGCGGTCCATCGGTTTGCCGGAGGTCATATCCTTGATGACGTTGTTGATCGCTTCCTGCTGGTCCGGCGTTTCGTCGAAGCCGAAGCTGTCGGCGAAGCGCTCGTAGTCGTGCGCCGAGTATTCGAACGAGTGGCCCTGGCGCAGCGCGCGGCGGGCGTACAGGTTGAGTAGTTCGGCGGCGGTGTCGCGCACCTGTTCGGCGGCCTTGCGCTTGGCTTTTTCCCATGCGCCGGAGCCCAGCGCGTGCAGCGGCGCGTCGTCCGGCGAGGCGCCGGAGTAGCGAGAGATCACGTGCAGCTGCGATACCGGCACATACAGCTTGGTGTCCTTGGCGTATTCCAGGTGCAGGAATTCGGTTTCGCCTTCGCCAAGGTCCATGCTGGTCAGGCCCATGTAGCGCCCGATGCCGTGGTTGATGTGGACCACCGGATCGCCGATCTTCAGCTCCGACAGGTCGCGCACCATCGATTCGACCTGGGTGACGGCTTCCTGCTTCTTGGTGCCGACGCGGCGGCCGGAGCCCGCATACAGCTCGGTCTCCGTGATGAAAATCAGATTCTCGCCGGGTGTCGACAGCTCGAAGCCGGCGTGCAGCGGGGCCACGCCCAGCATCAGCTTCGCGCTGGAGGTGGCGAAGCCTTCGTAGCCTTCGACCGGCGTCAGCGCCAGGTCGTATTCGGTGAAGTACTGCTGCAGCGTTTCTCGGCGGCCGTTGGTCTCGGCGCAGATCATCACGCGGCGGCCCGCCTGCAGCAGGTAGGCGCGCAGGTTGGTCAGCGGATCGTCGTTGTGGCGGTTGACGGCGATGTTGGGCACCGGCGCGGACAGCTCCGAGGCGCCCTCGCTGGCGTCCCTGGAAATCACCAGCCGGCCGTACGGCTTGGCCAGCGTGAAGAACTGCTCGTCCGACAGGAACAGCGCTTCCGGCGCCAGGATCGGGCGGTCGCGGTCGGACTTGAGGAAGCGGTAGCGCGAGCCGGTGTCGGTCCAGAAGCGCTTGATGGCGGCGTCGATGTCGCCCACCAGGGCCAGCGCCGCGCCTTGCGGCAGGTAGTCGAACAGCGTGGCCGTCTCTTCGAAGAACAGCGGCAGGTAGTACTCGATGCCGGCCGAGGCGATGCCGCTCTTGATGTCCTTGTACACCACCGAGCGCGAAGGGTCGCCTTCGAACTGCTCGCGCCAGCGGTTGCGGAAGGTGGTGCGCGCCGCTTCGTCCATCGGGAACTCGCGGCCGGGCAGCAAGCGCACCTCGTTGACCGGGTACAGCGAGCGCTGGGTGTCGGCGTCGAAGGTGCGGATGGTTTCGATGGTGTCGCCGAACAGGTCGAGCCGGTAGGGCAGGGCGGAACCCATCGGGAACAGGTCGATCAAGCCGCCGCGGACTGAGTATTCGCCGGGCGACATGACCTGCGCCACGTGGGTGTAGCCGGCCAGCGTCAGTTGCGACTTCAGGCGCGCTTCGTCGAGCGACTCGCCCTTTTTGAAGAAGAAGGTGTAGGCCGCCAGGAAGGACGGCGGCGCCATGCGCACCAGCGCGGTGGTGGCCGGGACCAGCATCACGTCGCACTGGCCACTGGAGATCTCGTGCAGCGTGGCCAGGCGCTCGGACACCAGATCCTGGTGCGGCGAGAAGGCGTCGTAGGGCAGGGTCTCCCAGTCCGGCAGCAGGTGGCAGCGCAGCTTGTCGCCGCCGAACCATGGGATCTCGTCGAGCAGGCGCTGGCCGTCGCTGGCGTTGGCGACGATCACGGCCAGCATCTGGCCCTTGGATTTGAGTTCAAGCGCGGTGAGCGCCAATGCGTAGGCGTCCGACGAGCCATGCAGCGCAGGCAGGGCGAAGCGGGTGCCGGGTTTTGGTAGGGAGTTTTTTAAGACCAGGGACACAACACACATTCAACGGTTAATGGGACCTCGACGCACCGCCAGAGGGGGCAATGCCGCTGCCGACATTATAGACGAAGCCCCGCGCGCCCGCCGCCTCGCGCTCATGCCGGCTTGGGTGGCCGGTTGGCTATGCCGAAGGGTACATGGACCATCGGTATATTGCCGCCGGCCGACTTCAGGTGGCTGAGCTGGTCGTCGAAGAAGATATGCGGCTTGAAGATGCCCAGCACCCGCGCTTTTTCCATGCCGCCTAGGAAAAACGTCTCGTTGGCGGACACGCCCCAGCTTTTGAGCGTGGTGACCACCCGCTCGTGCGACGGCGCGCTGCGGGCCGTGATGATGGCGATGCGCAGGATGCGCTTGTACGACGGGTCGCGGCGCTGGGCGCGCTCCTCCAGCCGCTGCATCAGCGACAGCTTCTGGAACAGGTCGGCCAGCGGGCCGGGCTGGTGCGGGATGGCGACCCGCTCGCGCTCGTGCGCGTGGAATTCGTCGACGTCGTTGTTGCGCTTGAAGACGGTCTCCGATTCGTCGTCGGCGATCACGCCGTCGAAGTCGAAGGCGACCCGCAACTCCTCGTCGTCATCGTCCTCGGTGCGCGAGGGCAGCACCAGGCCGGCCGGATAGTTGGCCTCCAGCGCGTTGCGCACGTCCTCCTCGTTGGCGCTCAGGAACAGGGAGGTATTGAAGGCCGGCAGGTAGCTGTACGGCGATTTGCCGGTGACGAAGCAGGCGCGCGAGATGTCCAGCCCGTAGTGGGCGATGGAATTCATCACCCGCAGCCCGGTCTCCGGCGAATTGCGCGACATCAGCACCACCTCCACCGGCGCCGTCTGCGCGTAGTGCTTGTTGATGTTGAGGAAGCGCCGGATGAAGGGAAAGGCCACGCCCTTGCCCAGGATGACGTCGATATGCTGCTCCTGGTACTTGCGGTACTCCTCGGCGCCGCCTTCCAGGTAGATCTTGTGCGATTCGGTCAGGTCAAACAGCGCGCTGGAGGCGATGCCGATCACCAGTTTGTGCTCGATAGGGTAGGCCATGGTCTTGTCTGTGGATTGCAATTAGCATCACTTTAACCGATTCGCATTCTTCACGCGTGGCATATTATTGGTATTGTTTTGGTCATATATCTCAATATTTTTTA
Source organism: Duganella caerulea (assembly GCF_040362985.1). Taxonomy (NCBI): domain Bacteria; kingdom Pseudomonadati; phylum Pseudomonadota; class Betaproteobacteria; order Burkholderiales; family Oxalobacteraceae; genus Duganella; species Duganella caerulea. Next base: position 259,411 of record NZ_BPWJ01000006.1, read on the forward strand.
TTATCAATAAGCTTATTACTGTTGTTTATGAGATATAATTTAGCCCTTGCATGCGGGTTTCCTCCGTTTCTTAACGAACATACCAATTACATACCATGACTATTTCCACTTTGATGCAACGTGTTTTGCCGTTGGTGCTGGGCGCGGGCGCCATGTGCGCCGCCCAGGCAGCGGTCCCGAGTTTCGACCTGGGACTGGCCAATGGCTACAGCGCCTATTTTTATGGCAATGCCAGTAACTTCACCGATATCGAAGGCCGCCTGGCCGTCGGCGGCAATGTCTCCACTTCAGGCGCGTCGATCGGCTACCGCACCCCGTACGGCGTGACCGCGCCCAGCCTGGTGGTGGGCGGCAACGTCAAACTGAGCGGCGGCGACATCTACGCCGCGCCGCTAGCCAATGTGAACACCAATGCCACCATCGGCCCGATCACCGAGTACGCCAAGAACTACAACGGCTACGGTGTGTACGGCGGCGTCAACACGTCGTCGAGCTACCTGACGCTGAATAAAGCCAATGTCTCGACCTACACCGACTTCGGCGCGGCCAAGACCCAGCTGACCGGCTTGTCGAGCACGCTGAACAGCCAGACCGCCAACGGCAAGGTCAACTTCGCCAACGGCGGCATCGAGCTGGTGGGCAACAACAGCGCAGGCCTGCAAGTGTTCAACGTCAACACCCGCAACCTGACCAACTTGTCGCTGAGCAATGTGAAGGCCGGCGCCACCGTGGTCATCAACGTCAGCGGCAGCGGCGACGTGGTCTTCGGCGGCGGCCAGGATGGCCTGCTGGAGCAGCTGCGCGCCAACGTGCTGTTCAACCTGAACGACGCCAATGTGGTCAAGGTCAACACCTTCGTCTGGGGCTCGGTGCTGGCCAACGACGCCGTGCTGTCCGGCGCCGGCCATCTGGAGGGCAGCGTGGTGGCCAAATCCCTGGTCAGCGCCGTCGAGATCGGCTACGAGCCGTTCAAGGGCTACGTCGCCACTCCGGTGCCGGAACCGGAAACCTACGCCATGCTGCTGGGCGGCCTGGCGCTGGTGGGCGTGGTTGCGCGCCGCCGCCGCAACGCCTGATCCACATTGGCGTCGCCAAAAAAGCTGCTTCGGCAGCTTTTTTTGTTTCTTTCTTGCATGCGCGATTGCCACTGGCACGACGCTGGGATACATTGAAGCATCCTCAGGACAGGAAACCGGCGTGCTCAATCTCGACACACTTTTACTGGTTCAGGTCTGTGTAACGCTGTTGACGACGGCGTTGCTGGTGGCTTCCGCTTGCTACGCGGGCAGCCCGCCCGAGCTGCGCTGGTGGGCGGCGGGCAACCTGGTGGTGTCGGCTGGCCTGGCGATGGCCAACCTGGACGGCTTGCCCTTCATCTTCAGCGCCGTCATCGGCTACGGTGTGATCGCCTTCGGCATGGGGCTGGTGCTGCGCGGCCTGCGCGTGCACGGCTCCGCCACCTTGTCATGGCGCGTGGTGGCCATCTTCACCGTGCTGGCGCTGCTCATCCCCGGTTATTTCACGCTTGTGGTGCCGAGCCTGCGTGGACGGCTGTGCTTCAGCGGCTTCTATTTCGCGCTGATCAACTGGCTGTGCGCGGTCACGCTTGCGCGCCAGAGCGGCTGGCGCGGCATCGCCATCTGCGTGAGCGGCTTCGCGGTGCTGGGACTGGCGCTGTTCATGCGCGGCGCCCACATGCTGCGGCACGCCGATCCGGCCGATGTGCCGGCCTCGCTGGTGATGGGCATGAGCATGCTGGCCATTCCGCTGGCCCAGGTCTGCATCGTCTTCGGCATGATCCTGATGGTGATGTGGCGTTACGCCGAGCGGCTGCGCCACCTGTCGACGCTGGACCCGCTGACCGGCGCCCTGAACCGGGGCGGCCTGGAAAACGAGGGCAAGCGGGTGGCGCTGCGGGCCCAGCGCGGCCGCCGCAGCCTGGCCGTGATCATGATCGATGTCGATTTTTTCAAGCAGATCAACGATACCTACGGTCACCCCGTTGGCGACGAAGTGCTGCGCCATCTGACGCGGATGCTGAAGCTGGAACTGCGGCCCTACGATCTGCTGGCGCGCTTCGGCGGCGAGGAGTTCGTGCTGGCGCTGGATGGCTTGGACCGCCAGGCCGCGATCAAGGTGGCCGAGCGCCTGCGCTCGCGCATCGAGCTGGAGCTGGTGGAGATCGATGCGCTGTCGGTGCGCTACACGGCCAGCGTGGGCGTGGTGTCGTCGGACGAATATGGCTATGACCTGATCCGCCTGATCTCGGCCGGCGATGCCGCCATGTACGAGGCCAAGCGCGCCGGCCGCAACCGCGTCATCGCAGGCTGATGATGCGGCCCGGCGCCGGTCAGGACAGCAGCGCGATCAGCGAGTCCGGATGCAAGCCCCAGCCGGCCAGCCCCGAAAGGCCCATCAGCACGCCGAACGCGGTCGGCACCAGCGCGGTGAAGTACAGCGCCCACAACTGGGTCAGCGCGGTAATGGCCAGCAGCGAGATGGCGATCGCCAGCAGCGCGTCGGACAGGTCGAACTGGTCGTCCTTGAAGTTGGCGGCGTCGTAGGTTTTCTGGTCCTGTTCGGCCTGGGCCTTGGCGTCGGCCTTCTTGGTGGCCTGGTCCTGCGCCACTTTCTCGTATTCCTGGATCGCCTGCTGGTAGGCCGCCTGTTCGGCCGCCGGCTTGCCCGCCGACGCCAGGCGCAGCTGCACCACGGTCGATCTGGCGACTTCCTCGCGCACGTTGCGCGCCTGGTAGAAGGCCCAGTGGTCGACCCGGTTGGCCTGCGCCTGCTGCATGCTCTGGTTGATGTTGTCGTCCTTGACCTTGCAGATGCCCATGAAGGTGGCCAGCAGCGCGACCGTGATGGCGACGGTGGCGTTGAGCTTTCTGCCGGTGGCCTGGGCTTCGGTCTGGGTGTCGAGAATTTCCATTGGTTCCATGTTGGTCGAGGCGATGTAAAAGCCGCAAGCTTAACCGATAACTGTGCGGATCGCGCCACACATCCGAAGAATCTGGTTGACGCTGCGGCGGCTGGGCAGCATATTGCGGCAAGAGAGTTCTAACAATAAAGTAAGCCACTATCTGGCGTAGCAGCAAAGTGAAGCAGCCTTCGGGCTGCTTTTTTTTCGCTGATCTGGCGCAAACGGAGCGGCACGTAGGCGCGCGAGTGTGGAGGGTGTCCCGCTGCCGAGGAGCTGCCATGCCTGCGAACATTGAAGGAAGTAAATTTGAAAATATCCCGGGCCGCACCTATGATGAACGTGTCGAGGCGCGCCTCGGGGTGCTGGAGAAGGACGTGGCTGTCATGCAGAACAATTTCGCCACCCAAGAGTCTGGAATGGATCTGAGTGATTACATCGCCCGCTACGTGCACTAGAAATACGCTTACTGTTCGTATGCACCCAGGCGCTTTTGCTCGTCGGCGGAGAAGATGGCGTCGCGCAGCTTCTGCAATGAAGCGGGATCGCCGGCTCCGGCCAGCTGCTGGCGCTGCGCCTGATAGCTGGCGATGCGCCGGTGCCAGTCAGCTTCCTCACGGTCCACGTCGGCCAGGCGAGCCGCCGCTTCGGGCGACAGCGCCGCCGCGCGCATGCGGTAGATCTCGTTGTCGCCCATGCCTTGTTCGCGGGCCTTCGACACATCGTCCTCCAGCTTCATCACCCTGGCCGGCGCGGCGCGTTCCTCGCGCTCCTGCGGCGACAGCTTCGCGTCTAGCGCCGCGATCCGCTCCTTGCGCTGCGCATCGCTCAAGCCCTTGTCCGCATTGATCTCCAGCCGCGCCAGCGCATCCAGGTCGTAGGCATCGCTGGCGCTGAACAGGCCCTCCGCCTCCGCATCGCTGAAGTAGGAGCGCCGCAGACGCTGCATGGCCTCCAGCCGCTGGCGCGCGCCCTTTGCCAGATCAGGTGTGGCCGGCAGTGCGCGTTCCACATCGACCAGCGCGCGCTTGTAGGCCAGGTAGGCGTCCAGCAGGCGCTTGGCCTCGGCCGCCGGCGCCGCGTTCAGGCGGCGATCCAGTTCGCGGCCTATCTCCACGCGGATCGCCTCCAGCGGCTTCTCGCCCAGCCCCGCCAGATAGTAGTCGAACAGGTAGGCCAGTTCCGCGTTGACGGCCAGCTTGTCCCCAGCGACCTGGCGCACGTCGCCATCCGGCCGGGTGCCGATCATCGACGGCACAAACGCAAAATAGTTTGGATCCGCTGCAGGCCTGGCCGGCGGAGGCTCGCTGCGCGGCAGCGCCAGATACAAGCCGGTGCAGACGACAGCGGCCAACGCGCCGAAGCGCAGCAGTTTCGCGTTTGTGCTCATCATCAGCTCCTTACAGTCCCAGTCCCTGCAGGCGATTGGCCTGCTGGCGGAAGATAGTCACGGGGCTGGTCTCGAACAGATTGGTGATGCCCACCATCTGATTGACTTCATCCAGGTGATTCATCGCATAGTCGTCGCGGATCACGCGGCCAAGATGGCTGGAGCAGCTGCTGACCAGGCCATCGTTCTTGGCGCCGTTGAAGGCGATCGCCGTCAGGGCCAGCACCGGATCGCTGATATCCAGCATATTGGTGTAAGGCTGCGCACCGCTCCACGAGAAGTAGTACACGCCATGGACCTGATACTCGCCTTCGCCGCAGGCCGACGTCGGCACGCCTTCGGGATGGTTGCTGTTGAAGGCCAGCGTGCCGGCGGTGCTCAGCGAGGTCGCCGCCGCGCGCGCGTTCTGCGGCAAGGTCGGGCTGCCGGACAGGAAGCTGATGAAGCCCGACACCGCGTTGGCCAGCGCGTAGGTCACGTCGGGCACGGCGCCGATCAGCACATCGGCCACCCTCGAACCCTTGTTGACGCCACCGACGCTGCTGACCGAAGCCACCAGGTCCGGACGCACCGACGCCACATAGCGCGCGGTGGGGCCGCCGTGGCTATGGCCGATCAGGTTGACCTTGGAGGCGCCGGTCGCGGCCAGGATCTGCTTGACTTGCAACAGCAGCTGCTCGCCGCGCACCTCGGTGCTGTTGGCGGCCGACACCGACGTCACGTACACATTGGCGCCGCCGCTGCGCAGCCCCGAGGCGATGCCGTAGAAGTAGTCGACCGGGCCGATGTTGTCGAAGCCGAACAGGCCGTGCACCAGCACGATGGGATATTTGGTTTGCGTGTAGCCGGTGGCCCAGGATGGCGCGGGCAGGGCGGCAAGTGCGATCAGGCAGGCGGCGAGGTAGGTCCAATAGCGTTTAATCATTGAAGTCTCCGGTTATATTTTTGAAGTCCGGGTGCTTCCCCGGTCAACAAAATGTAGCACCGAGCCGATGGCGTTGCAGTCCGCACGCTAGGCCTGGGGAGCCAATCTGACGGGCTGCTGATGACAGTTGTTTTCGTGCGCTATAATCGATGATAAAAATCCTACAAAGAGACTCCCTTGCCGTCGCGATTCGACTTCCAACAATTTCAGGCGATGACGCCGCTGGACGGCGCCAATGTCTGGGCGTACCTGCTCGACCACAACGCTGAACGCATCACCGTCAAGCGCCGCAAGCCGGCGCTGGAGAACCTGGAGCGGATCTTCCGCGCCACGTTCAAGCTGGCCAACGACGTCGGCTTCCGCGCCATGAACCTGCGCGACCTGTGCCAGGAAACCGGCCTGTCGATGGGCGGCTTGTACGGCTACATCAGCAACAAGGACCAGCTGGCGGAGATGATCGAGGACGTGGTGCGCCACGCCACCCACGAGATGCCGCGCCTGTCCGACGACGTCGCCGATCCGCTGGACAAGCTGGAGGCCTTGATACGCGCCTCGATCTACGTGTCGGAGATCCTGCAGCCGTGGTTCTACTTTGTGTTCATGGATTCGCGCGTGCTGCAGGCGGCCCAGCGCACCACCGCCAAGGAATCGGAGTTGTACGTGCAGGCCTTGTTTGCCGGCGTGATCGCGCAAATTCCGGATCGTCCCGAAGGCAGCCCGGAAATGCAGGCCGCGCACATCATGGCGACGTTCCAGGACTGGTATGTGAAACGCTGGAAGTACCGGGCCGCCGATGTCAGCCCGGACCAGTTTGCGGACAGCGCCGTGCGCCTCATGCGCGCCTACCTGGCGCCCTGATTTAGTTGGTCGGCGGCGGCGGCGTCGTGCCGGCCGGCTGCGGCGCCACGTTCTCCGCGCCCGGCGGCACATCGTCCATGTCCAGCGTGTGGCGCGCGGCGTCACCGGTGAACTCGTCGTACAGCCACTCGCCGTCCACCTGCGTCAGCCCGGCCGGCACCTGGCGCTCCTGCGGCGGACGGCTTTGCAGCGCCACTTTCATGTAGTCGATCCAGATCGGCAGCGCCACGCTGGAGCCGAACTCCTTGCCGCCCAACGATTTCGAGTCGTCGTAACCCATCCACGACACCGCCACGATGCCGCCGCCGTAGCCGGCGAACCAGCCGTCGATGGCGTCACTGGACGTGCCGGTCTTGCCGGCCAGGTCGGGGCGGCCCAGGCGGGCCACGGCGGCGCCGGTGCCGGTGCGCGTAACCTGTCGCAGCATGCTGTCGGTGACGAAGGCGTTGCGCGGGTCGATGACGCGGGCGTCGTCCGGCAGCGTGGTGCGCGGCTTGGCCTCGGAGATGATCTTGCCGCTGCCGTCGACGATCTTCGCGATCAGGTAAGGCTCGACGGTGTAGCCGCCGTTGGCGAACACCGAGTACGCGCCCACCAGCTGCGCCGGCGTGACCGAGCCGGTGCCCAGCGCCATGGTCAGGTTCTTCGGATGCTTGGCCAGGTCGAAGCCGAACTTGCCCAGGTAGTTGTGCGCGTACGGCACCGTGATCGAGCGCAGGATGCGCACCGAGGCCACGTTCTTCGATTCGGCCAGCGCGGTGCGCATGGTGATCGGGCCGTCGAACTTGCCGTCGTCGTTCTTGGGGCTCCAGGCTTCGTTGCCGGTTTCCGCGCCGGTCAGGTCCAGCGGCACGTCGTTGATCAGGGTCGCCGGCGAGAAGCCTTTTTCCAGCGCCGCCGAATACACGAACGGCTTGATCGAGGAACCCGGCTGGCGCCACGCCTGCGTGACGTGGTTGAACTTCTGCAGGTTGTAATCGAAACCGCCGACCATGGCGTGGTAGCCGCCCGTGACCGAATCTATGGACACGAACGCCGCCGCCACCTGCGGCACCTGCGTGATGCTCCAGCTGTTCTTCTCCTGGATGATGCGGATCACCGCGCCGGGGCGCAGGCGGACGCTGTCCTTGGCCTTGTCGCTTAGCGCGTTGGCGGCCAGGCGCAGGCCGTCGCCGCTGATGGTGATCTCCTCGCCGAACGGATTCTGCACCTTGACCGACTTGGCGCCCACCTCCAGCACCACGGCCGGGATCAGGCGGTCGCTGCCCGGACGGCGCTGCAGCGCTTCCTCGATGGCGTCGTCGCGCTCCTCCTCGGTGGCCGGCAGCGTGATGAAGGCCTCCGGGCCGCGGTAGCCGTGGCGCTGGTCGTAGTTCAGCACATTGCGGCGCACCGATTCGTAGGCCGCGTTCTGGTCGGCCTTGAGGATGGTGGTGTAGACGCTGATGCCCTTGGTGTACGAGTCCTCCTTGAATTGGGCGTAGACCACCTGGCGCGCCAGTTCGGCCACGTACTCGGCGTGGGTGTCGAACTCCTGGCCGCGATGGCTGACGTGCAGCGTTTCGTGCAGCGCCTTCTGGTACTGCTCTTCGGTGATGTAGTTCAGGTCACGCATGGACTTGAGCACCACATGCTGCCGTTGCTTGGCGCGCTTGGGATTGACGGCCGGGTTGTGGCGGGCCGGATTCTGCGGCAGGCCGGCCAGCATCGCCATCTCGGCGATGTCGAGGTCCTTGAGCGGCTTGCCGAAGTAGACCTGCGCGGCCGCCCCGAAACCGAAGGAGCGCTGGCCGAGGTAGATCTGGTTCATATACAGTTCGAGGATCTGCTCCTTGCTGAGCGCAGCCTCGATCTTAAAGGCCAGCATGACCTCATTGAGTTTGCGGCCGTAGAATTTTTCGCGGGTGAGGAAGAAGTTACGCGCCACCTGCATGGTGATGGTGGAACCGCCCTGGCGCATCGCTCCGCCCAGGTTGGCGCGTGCGGCGCCCAGCGCGCGGCGCCAGTCGATGCCGTTATGGTCGTAGAAGCGCTTGTCCTCGATCGCCAGCACGGACTTCTTCATCATCTCCGGGATGTCCTTGATCGGCACGAAGTCGCGGTGCTCCTCGCCGAATTCGCCGATCAGGGCATTGTCGGCGGTGTAGATGCGCAGTGGGATCTTCGGCCGGTAGTCGGTGATGACCTCCAGCGACGGCAGGTTGGGCGCGACATACAGCAGCAAATAGGCCAGCAGCAGGCCGCCGGCGATCAGCGCGGCGACGCCGGCCACGATAAAGCCGCGAATGGCGTTGCGGCGGGTCAGCCATTTGGACAGATTGATGGGGGAAGCACTCAAGGCGTTAGTCTCACGATAGCGGCGGGTAGGCGCGATTATAGACCAACAAAAATTTGGGTACCCTTAAATGAAAAGTGGCTTTTTATGCAAATATGGTCACTCCCCCCTATGACTATTGGTGATTTTGTCGTAACGTAATAGATATTGGCAGATATCTGACTAAAAACGCTCTACAACCGGGGAAGACATGGCGGAACCGCTGCACACTCTTGATTGCGACATCCTGATCGTAGGAGGCGGCATCAACGGCGCCGGCATCGCGCGCGATGCGGCGGGGCGCGGGTTGTCGGTGGTGCTGTGCGAAAAAGACGACCTGGCATCGCATACCTCGTCGGCCTCCACCAAGTTGATACACGGCGGCCTGCGTTATCTGGAGTACTACGAATTCAACCTGGTGCGCAAGGCACTGATCGAGCGCGAGGTGCTGCTGCGCGCCGCGCCGCACATCATGTGGCCGCTGCGCTTCGTGATGCCGCATGCGCCAGGCCAGCGTCCGGCGCTGATGATACGGGCCGGCTTGATGCTGTACGACCTGCTGGCCAAGCGCGAGCTGCTGCCCGCGTCGGCCGGTATCAACCTGCGCGCGCACGCGGCGGGCAAGCCGCTCAAGCCTGAATTCCAGCGCGGCTTCATCTACTCGGACGGCTGGGTGGACGACGCCCGGCTGGTGGTGTTGAACGCCATCGATGCCTGCGAAAAGGGCGCCACCATCCTGACCCGGACCCTGTGCAGCGCCCTGACGCGCAAGGCCGACGGCTGGGAAGCGGCACTGCACAAGACCGGCTGCGGCGACATCCGCGTCAACGCGCGCTACGTGGTCAACGCCGCCGGGCCGTGGACCGCGAGCCTGCTGCATTCGACGCTGCCGAAGGAGGGCGGCGGGAATCTCCGTCTGATCAAGGGCAGCCATATCATCGTCAAGCGCATCTTCGAGCATGACAACGCCTACATCTTCCAGCATCCGGACGGCCGCATCGTGTTCGCGATTCCGTATGAGCGCGACTTCACGCTGATCGGCACCACCGACCTCGATTACCACGGCGACGCCAACCAGGTCGCCATCAGCGAGGACGAAATCGCCTATCTGTGCGAGCTGGCCAGCCAGTACTTCGTCAAGCCCATCGTGCCGGCCGACGTGGTGTGGACCTATTCGGGCGTGCGCCCGCTGGTGGAAGACGGCGCCGACGCCAAGGCCGTCACCCGCGACTACCGGCTGGAAGTCGACAGCGACGGTCCGCCGATGTTGAGCGTCTTCGGCGGCAAGATCACCACTTTCCGCAAGCTGGCGGAAGAGGCGGTCGACCTGATCGCCAAATCGCTGGGCAACCGCCACGGCGCCTGGACCCACAACGCCTGCCTGCCTGGCGGCGATTTGTTCGGGGCTGAGCCGCAGAACCGCTCGGTGCTGGAATTCGACACCTGGCTGCGCAACGTGCAGGGCCGCTACAGCTGGCTGCCGCCGTTGCTGGTGGCGCGCTACGCCCGCGCCTACGGCACGCGCGTGCACACGCTGCTCGGGAAGAAAGAGGATGTCGCCGAAATGGGCGAGGAGATCGCGCCAGGCCTGTACGCGGCGGAAGTGGAATACCTGCGCCGCTACGAATGGGCGCGCACCGCGCAGGACATCCTGTGGCGGCGCTCCAAACTGGGCCTGCACCTGCCGAAGGATGCCGGCGACAAGCTGCAGGCCTGGCTCGCGGCGAACCCGTTCCAGTTCAAGCAGGCCGCATAAAAAAAACCACCTGCCGAAGCGCTTAGGATCGCGCTCCGTGCAGGTGGTTTTTTATTGGGTGCGGAAGACGCTTACTTCACGCCGTGCATCAGCTTCTGGATCAGCGGTGCGATCAGGAACAGCAGCACGCCGCCGGCCATCAGCGACCAGAAGCCGAAGGTGTAGCCGGACAGCGCCGACCCTACCGACATGCCGCTCTCGCCGCTGACCGCCGAAGCGAAGATGCCCGACAGGTTGTTACCGATACCGGTCGACAGGAACCAGCCGCCCATGCCCAGGCCAACCAGGCGGGTAGGCGCCAGCTTGGTCACCATCGACAGGCCGATAGGCGACAGGCACAGTTCACCGATCGACTGCAGCACGTAGACCATGACCAGGGTCCAGAACGGGATATGGTTGTCGGCGCTGACCAGCGACGACAGCGCGAACATCAGCAGGCCGAAGGCGGAGCCGTTGAACAGCAGGCCCAGACCGAATTTGCGCGGGATCGAAGGATTCTTGTTGCGCATGGCGATCCAGACGAAGGCCACGACAGGCGCGAAGCCGATGATGGCCAGCGAGTTAAAGATCTGGAACCAGGCCACTGGGAAGGTCCAGTTGAACATCTGGCGGTTGACGATTTTCTCGGCCAGGAAGGTGAACGAGCTGCCTGCCTGTTCGAAGAACATCCAGAACATGATGTTGAAGAAGAAGATCAGCAGCATGGCGATGACCTTGTCGCGGGCGACCTTGCCGTTCTTGATACCTTCGATCAGCAGCATCACCGACAGCAGGATGAACAGCGCGGACAGCACGACCTGCAGGTTGTTGGCGCCGGCGGCCAGCAGGAAGTAAACCACAGGGATCACGCACAGCGAGCCCAGAACCACGTACATCACGCGCTTTGGATCGGAGTTCGATGCGTCCGGAGCGCCGATGCCTTTCAGGTTGCGGCGGCCGATGAAGAACCACACCAGCGAGATCAGCATGCCGACGCCGGCCGACATGAACACCACTTTGTAAGCGGGCATGCCGTTGGTGCCGAAGATGGTCGACGCGAGCCACTCGGTCAGCACCGGTGCGACCATCGCGCCGGAGTTGATCCCCATGTAGAAAATCGTGAAGCCGGAATCGCGGCGCGGATCGGCGGCGCTATACAGTTTGCCGACCATGGTCGAGATGTTTGGTTTGAACATGCCGTTGCCGACGATGACGGTCGCCAGGCCAAGCTGGAATACGGTCTGGTTGGGGAAGGCGATCATGAACAGGCCGGCGGCCATGAAGGTCGCGCCGACCAGGATGGAGCGCTGGTAGCCGAGGACACGGTCGGCCACGTAGCCGCCGAACAGTGCGGCGGCGTAGACCAGCGCCAGGTAGGAGCCGTAAATCAGGTTGGCCGGGGCCTCGCCGGTGGGGGCGCCACTGTAGAACTGCGCCACGACGTAGAGCACCAGGGCCCAGCGTATGCCGTAGAACGCGAAACGCTCCCAGAACTCGGTCATGAACAACATCCACAGCGGAGCAGGGTGACCCATGATCTGCTTGAATTCGGGAATAGCGACTTCCGTATTGGTGGTGGTAGCACCGCTCATGCGGCTTCTCCTAATTTTATGATCTATGAAAAGTGTCTCGGGTTCCCTTATGGGGAGCCAAATTGGGCGCCATTTTAATCTACAAATCACTCCGCTCGTACATTTTGATGGCGTGCCTGCAAAGTTATGTCTTTTGTGCTAAGAACTATGTAAATTCCTGCTGCGGCATTCTCCGCCCCACAATGCGCTGGTTTGTCGTATATTGGCAGTGCAGGCTTACCTGTTATGCATCGAATTTGAATAAGGATTTTCGCATCATGGAACATGACGTTGTCGATACCCTGATTTCGCCCGAAGGCCAGCTGGAAGTGCTTTCGAAGGCGGAAGTGAACAAGCTGCTCGACACAAGCCAGGGCGGCCTCTATAACATCTTCCGCAATTGCGCGCTGGCCGTGCTCAATTGCGGCAGCACGATCGACGATGGAAAGGAACTGCTGGAACGATACAAGTCGTTCGAAATCAGCATTGTGCAGCGCGAGCGAGGCATCAAGCTCGATATCAAGGGAGCGCCGGCGATCGCATTCGTCGACGGCAAAATGATCAAGGGGATTCACGAGCACCTGTTCGCGGTGCTGCGCGATATCGTCTTCGTCAGCAATGAGGTGAGCGACAATCCAAAGTTCGACATGGGCAGCACCGAAGGCATCACCGACTCGGTGTTCCACATCCTGCGCAATGCCGGGGTGCTCAAGCCCATGCTCAACCCGAACCTGGTGGTGTGCTGGGGCGGGCACTCGATCAACCGCGCCGAGTATAACTACTCGAAGGAAGTCGGCTATCAAATGGGCTTGCGCGACCTGGACATCTGCACCGGCTGCGGTCCCGGCGCGATGAAGGGCCCGATGAAGGGCGCCACCATCGGCCACGCCAAGCAGCGCCTGCACAAGGGGCGTTATCTGGGCATCTCGGAGCCGGGCATCATCGCGGCCGAATCGCCGAACCCGATTGTCAACGAGCTGGTGATCATGCCGGACATCGAGAAGCGCCTGGAAGCGTTCGTGCGCTCCGGCCATGGCATCGTCGTGTTCCCCGGCGGCGCGGGGACGGCCGAAGAGATCCTTTATATACTGGGCATCCTGCTGCATCCCGATAACGCCGAGATCCCGTTCCCGCTGGTGTTCACCGGGCCGGAGACGTCGCGCGAGTACTTCGTGCAGATCAACCAGTTCATCCACGATACGCTGGGCCCCGAGGCGCAGCAGCGCTACAAGATCATCATCGACGATCCCGAACTGGTGGCGCGCGAGATGCAGGCGGGGATCAAGCAGGTGCGCGAGTTCCGCAAATCCCGCAGCGACGCCTACTACTTCAACTGGGGCCTGAAGATCGACCACGAGTTCCAGCATCCATTCGCGCCCACGCACGAGAACATGCGCAACCTGAGCCTGCACAAGAACCAGGAAGTGCACCTGCTTGCTGCGAACCTGCGCCGCGCGTTTTCGGGTGTGGTGGCGGGTAACGTCAAGGACGAGGGCATCCGCGCCATCGAGAAATTCGGCCACTTCGAAATCCACGGCGACAAGGAGATCATGGGGCCGATGGATGCGCTGCTGGCATCCTTCGTGGCGCAGCATCGCATGAAGCTGGCGGGCAAGCAGTACACGCCTTGCTATCGCGTGATCCAGTAACACCAGCCGGCGTCCGCGTGCAATAGGCGCGGACGCCAGATTGAGCACCATGGCCAAAGCCGTCCCTGTAATTTGTTTGATCGCCCTTGGCCTGCTGGCCGGCTGCGAAACCAGTAATATGCAAAAGCCTTTTGGGCCGTATGTCAGCACCCTCAAGGACGGCGAATACGTCACGAAGGATGCGCCCAATGGACAATTTACAGTGCTCTCCATTCGGCAGTCCGGCGGCAAGGGCTTTTTCGGCGCATGGCACTCGGACTACAAACGCCTGATCCACAATGGCCGGATCGTCATCGAGAAGTCCGACCTGATCGAACCCTGGCCCGGCCTCGATCGTCCCGCCTTTTTCGTGCACTCCAACTCGCCGTTAGAGAAAGAGGAATACCTGGTGCACGAAACCGCCGGCAAGGTGGTGGTGGACCGCATAGACCATGGCGACCTGGAACGCGGGGACAGCCAGCGTGCGATGACCAGGGAATTCCCGTTCGGTTATCCGCTGCGCGCTGGCGCAAGATACTTCCCCGGCAGATCGACGCCGGGATTCTTGCTTAGCGTTTTTCCCATGAAGGTGCAGGTATTGCCGGCTCCCTTCAATGAGCGCCGCGACAAGCTTTGGATACAGTCCCTTGTGTCGATTTCGCCGGACCAGAAGTCGTTTGCCTACGTGGACAGCCTGGATGATCCATCGAACCTGCTGGTTGCGGATGACAATGGCGAATCGCGCGATGCGCTGCCTATTCCGATTGTCAGCCTGCCGCGCGAACCGGATCCCAAGGTTAATCCATATGATCGCGTCCGTGCCTGGTTCGACCAGTCCTACACCTGGCAGCGTAACGCGGAAGGGAAGTGGGATGTCGTACCTGCGGCGCCGGAGAATCGCAAAACCCCCAACCCTCTCGAGGAGTTATTCCTGACCGAGGCTGGCGGATATCGCAATTGCTTCAATCCCGCCCATAAGGGCTGCGTGAGCGGCTGGCGCCAGGCGACGGTCGGCGAGATGAACCGAGAATTTGGCGAGGACTACACGCCGCCGTTTGTGTACGCTCCGGTTACGGCCAAGCAGGCGTTCGGCGCCAATGCGAAGCTGCTGCTGCTTCGCCGCGCCCAACTCAGCGGCAGCGGCTATACGCTGTTCGCGGATTCCACGCCGGAGAAGGTGGTCGCCGAGATCTCCAAGCGCCTAGAGCAGCGCAAGATCCCCTTCGTGCGGGGCGACCAATGTCCGCGCCGCGAGGATACCAAGCGCATCGACTGTGACGCGTTGATCGAGTCCAGCCTGGGCAGGCAGGGACGCAATGGCTATAGGTTGGATGAGGCGATTCGCACTGGAGAGGCTGGCGAGACGGTGTTCGTCATGCGGAATCTCGCCTTCGCCGTCCTGCCATCGAAGAATGGCGGCACCGTGATCGCGACCATCTTCCGCGAGGACTTTTCGCGCGAAGATCCACCGAGCGCTGAATGAATCGCCCCGGGTCGTGTGATTCAGTACATTGTGGCTTGATTTACTCTTCGCGGCGCAAGTCCGCACAAGGATCGACTCGTTGCCGCAAGGAATCTTAATGCAAATCAAGAATTATTAAATTCGATAAATATCAATAAGCCAAATACAGGTACAATTGAATTAGTCAATTATATCAATTTCGCGCCAACCGAAGTTCCTCGCACCTAAACCCGTGCAATATCTCATCGAATAATCTCGCACCGGAATCAGCGCGTTCATGCGCCGCGCCGGGGCGGACGATCTATTCCGTGATGGCTAACTGGCGCACAACGAGAAAACATCGGATTGATCGAAAAGCACGCTGCTCGGAACGGGTGTGCGCTCCGATGTAACGGAATCGCATATCGCAGTTATCCAGAGTCAGGAGAGTTTAAATGAGTTTCGCGAATATAAGGATCGCCGGCCGTCTCGGCGCAGGTTTCGGGCTGGTGCTGGCGCTGATGGCGTCGCTGATTGTGGTCAGCCTCATGCACTTGGCGGACATCGGCGAAACGAGCGGCAAAATGATCGAGAAGGACTGGATCAAGGCGGAGGCGGCCAACGTCATCGACGCCACGACGCGGGCCAACGCGCGCCGCTCGATGGAATTGCTGATCGCGCCTGATAAGGCCTATGCGGACAAGGTGCGCGAACAGATCGAGGTCAACAAGAAGACCATCACCGAAGCGCTGGCGACGCTCGACAAGCTGGTCTATCTGCCGGAAGGCCGGGCCCTGCTGGCAAAAATCAAAGAGCAACGCGCGCAATATGTGGTCTCTTTCGGCAAGGTCGGCAAGTTGGTGGCCGAGGATCAGCGCGAGCAGGCTACAAGCTTGATGATCGCGGAAACGCTACCAATGCTCGACCAGCTGCAGGGCAGCGTCAAGGAATTGACTAGGCAGCAGAAAAAGATCGTTGAAGCCAGCGGAGCCGACATCAAGCAGAACATTGCGTCTTCCCGGAATCTGATGGTTGGCCTGGGCCTGGCGGCGGTGCTGATCGGCGTGGCTTTTGCGTATGGCATCACCCGCTCGATCACCCGTCCGATCCGTGAGGCGGTAAAGGTGGCGGAGACCGTGGCGGCGGGCGATTTGACCAGTCGCATCGACATTACATCGACTGACGAAATCGGCCAATTGTTACAGGCGCTGAAGATTATGAACGACAGCCTGAGAAAAATTGTGGGTGAGGTTCGCATCGGCACCGACACGATCGCCACTGCTTCGGCGCAGATCGCGGCCGGCAATCTCGATCTGTCGGCGCGCACCGAAGGACAAGCCAGTTCGCTGGAACAGACAGCGTCGTCAATGGAAGAGCTGACGTCTATCGTTAAGCAGAACGCAGACAATGCCCGGCAAGCCAATCAACTGGCGGTGTCCGCTTCCGAAGTGGCCGTCAAAGGCGGCGGCGTGGTGGCGCAGGTGGTTGACACCATGAGTTCAATCAACGCGTCTTCCCGGAAGATCGTCGATATCATCAGCGTGGTCGATGGTATTGCGTTCCAGACCAATATCCTGGCCTTGAATGCCGCGGTTGAAGCGGCCCGCGCCGGAGAACAGGGCAGGGGCTTTGCTGTGGTGGCCTCCGAGGTGCGCAACCTGGCGCAACGCTCGGCCGCCGCCGCCAAGGAAATCAAGACGCTGATTGACGACTCGGTCGACAAGGTCGATATCGGCGCCAGGCTGGTGGGCCAGGCCGGGGCGACGATGGACGAAATAGTGGAAAGCGTCAAGCGGGTGACCGAAATCATGTCGGAGATTACGACCGCTGGACAAGAGCAAACCCTGGGCATCGAGCAAATCAACCAGGCGATCGTGCAGATGGATGAGGTCACGCAGCAGAACGCCGCGCTGGTCGAAGAAGCCGCCGCGGCGGCGGGGGCGCTGCAGGATCAAGCCAACAACCTGTCGCACGTCGTGGGGGTGTTCAAGCTGGATGGCGCGCACACGGCGGTTGTTGTGAAGCTTGAGGCGGCAGGCCATCGTGCCCCGATGCCCCGGCAGGTTACCGCATCGGTCGCCGGTCCGCTGAAGCGGGTGGCGCATTAAGCGGCCGAGCTGATCACGATCTTCAGGAGATTGGCGGCTTTTTTCCGAAACGTCGCGGATGGCGTTTTATCGGCAAGGGAAACCGTCATGAAGCCCTCGAAAGACGCGAAGATGATTTCCGCCAGCTCGCGTTCTCGTACGCCCGCCGGCAAGCGCGCGCCGCCTTTTTTTGCGTGCAGAATCTTCTCAAGCCAGTCGATGTTTTGTTTGGCGAACAGCTGCAGCTCGTCGACGCAGGCTTGCTCCTGAAAAGACGGCTCGCGCACCATCGTCACGTACATGCACAGGCGATTCCCGTCGTGCAGCATCTCGGCAAACAGGCCCGCATACATCCGAAGCTGCTCGGCCAGGTCTTCGCCGTCCTCGATGGCGAGCAGCCGCGTGGCTTGTTCCTCCCGATACTGCCGCAGCGCGTGCCTGGTCAAATCTTCCTTTGAAGCGAAATGGTGATAGAGGCTGGGTGCCTTTATTTGCAGGTGCTCTGCGATCTGGCGCATACCCAGGCCGTTGAATCCGCGCCGCTGGAATAGGCGGATCGCTGCCCCGAGTATGGTTTCCCGCGTCAATGGCGGATTGTTTTTCTTCGTTGGCACCATGGGGTTTATTCCAGAATGGCGATGCCGCCGCGGTGGGCGACGAACAGCAGCGTTTCCTCCAATGCGCAGGCTTCATGTTCATCGCATCCCTGAACCTGCAGCACGTCGCCAGCGCGCATCTCGACATCGTTAAAGCGGATGGCGCCCGATATGACGAGGATCTGCTCCCATCCATCGTGAGCGTGTTTCGGAAACCGCGCGCCAGCCTGGAATTTGGCCAGGTAGCCGCCGTCGCCGTCGTTGCCGCTCCAGGTCGAGCAGGTTTGCACGCCGGCGATCCCGGAGTCGCACCAGTCGCGTTGAGCTTGTTGAGCCAGAATCATGCGCCAACTCCTATTTGTAAGTAGAGGTCGCCACTCTAACTAACGTTCGTTAGGGAGTCAAGCATGATTCAAGACGGTCGACGGCCGTCCGCCCGCGCGTAGAGGCTCTGGGGAAATAGACGTTTTACTTCTCGCAACCAAATTTTCATTCATGCAATTTCGTGATGCCTGAATGATAACCTGCCAACATCTTGAAATGTGAAATTTTATTCAGTCGTTTGATGGTTTTGTGAATTGCGGCCACTCCCCCATATCCGCACACTGCCTGAGCAGTTCGAAGTAAACAAAAAGAACCTTGGCAATCTATATGGAGGAGATACCCATGAGGCAAAACAACAAGTTCATCATCCCGGCCCTGCTGGCGGGCCTGCTGGCCGGCTGTGGCGGCAATACCGGAACCAGCGCCGACGCACCGGCCCGCACCCTCGCCGGCACCGTGACCAGCGAAGCTCTCGCCGGCGCGGCGGCTTCCAGTTGGACCAGCGTGAAGTGGGGCGGCGGCGGCTATGTCACCGGCACGATCTATCACCCGGTCAATGCGAGCCTGCTGTACGCGCGCACCGACGTCGGCGGTGCCTACCGCTGGAACGCCAGCAACTCGACCTGGACACCGATCACCGATGGCCTGGGTTTCGGCGCCGGCGAAGGCCGCTATCACGGCGTGGAGAGCATCGCCCTCGACCCGAACAACGACCAGCTGGTGTATATGATGACCGGCGATACCGTGAATCAGGATACCCACGGCCGCATTTACATTTCGGGCGACCGCGGCAACAGCTGGACGTACTACGAGCTGCCGTTCGCGGTGGGCGGCAACGATAACGCCCGGGGCTACGGCGAACGCCTGGCGGTCGATCCGCAGAATCCATCGACGTTGATGTTCGGCTCGCGCAAGGCCGGTATCTGGAAGAGCACGGACTCGGGCCACACGTGGAACCAGGTCACGAGCTTCTCGAGCACCACGATGACCGGCGGGGGAACCCCGATCGGCGTCGAACAAATCGTCTTCGACACCCCGTTCAAGGGGACCGGACAGCCGACGTGGATCATCTGGGCCACCGTCGCTGCCGACTACGCCCAGGCGGCGGGCCTGACGTCGACGCTGTACCGCTCCACCAATGGCGGCGCCAGCTGGGCGCCGGTCGCGGTCCCGTCCAACGTGAGCAATTACGACATCCCGCACGTCGTGAAAACGTCCGACGGCAACTTCTACATGACGTTCCGCCCGACCGCTCCGCAGGTTCAGGGCGGCAGTGGCCCCAGCTATCTCTACAAGTTCGGCGCCAGCAACGGCAGCGGCTGGACCCAGCTCACAAGCTCCACCAGCATGGGGATGGCCGGCCTGTCCGTCTCCGGCACCGGCTCGAGCGCCCGCATCGCGGTGGGCATGACCGGCTGGAGCGACAGCAGCAAGCAAATTCAAATGTCCGATGACGGCGGCAGCACCTGGCGCGAAGTCGAGGCCAACATGCCGCATACCTCCGACAGCTGCCGCGGGTGGATCGAGAGCGTCACCATCGATCCGGCCAACCGCGATCACATCATGCACGTCCACGGCGGCGGCATCTGCGAAACCACGAACGCTTCCTCGGCCACGCCGACCTGGAGCCCCAAGGTCAACAACCTGGAAGAGACCGCCACGCTGTTCGCCGTCGCCCCTCCGGCCGGCGCGCAGTACAAGCTGATCAACGCCGCCGGCGACATCGGCGCGTGGGTGATCACGGACCTCGCGACGCGGCCGACGCGGGCGCCCATGCCCGGATGGAGCAGCGGCAATGCGGTCGACATCGCGTGGGCCGATCCATCCTACATCGCCGTCACCGGTGTCGACAACGCCAACGGTGCCGTCATCAAGGCCTTCTGGTCCGGCGACTCCGGCAATAGCTGGTCGCAGTTCTCGTCGATGCCGGCCGGCGGCTCGACCAGCGGAAGCCAGGTGCAAAGCCTGGCCGTCACGGCCCGCAACAACCTGGTCTGGGCGCCGCAGGACGCGGTGCCGTCGTACACCACCAACAATGGCGCGAGCTGGACGCAAACCAACCTGCCGGCGTTCACCGCCACCTGGAATGGCTTCTTCCGCGCGTATCGCCTGGCCGTGGACCGCAAGAACCCGAACAAGGTCTATGCCTTCGACTCGGGCGGCGCACCGTGGAGCTGGCAGCCTGGCAAGATCTATGTCTCAACCAACGGCGGCCACACGTTCACGCTGAGCCAGGGGTCGGTGAACGCGAACATGGCCTGGAATGCCTGGGGCGACACGTCGATGGCGGTGAACCCGAACGCCGAGGGCGACATCTGGGTGGCCGATGGCAATGCGGTCTACCACTCGCTGGACTCGGGTGCGAGCTGGACCAAGCTCACCGCCTTTGCGACCTCCAACGGCAAGCTGGGCGCCACCAATATCACGCTGGGCAAGGCGCAAAGCGGCGCGTCTTACTCGGCCGCGGTCTATGTGGAGGGCACGATCAACGGCCAGTGGGGCATCTTCCGCTCCGACGATGGTGGCGCAACGTGGTCGCGCTTCAACGATGATGCGCACCAGTTTGGCGGCAACGCGGTGGTGGTGGGTGACTGGAACACGTATGGCCGCATCTACGTCAATGGTGTTGCGCGTGGTCTGCAATATAGCAACTAAGTGCAGCAACCAAGCCGCACGTCCCTGACGTGAGCACAACGGAGGCCGCGCGCCTCCGTTTTTTTTACCGAGCCTGGCCGGTTTGCCGCGCCGCCGTCGTCGTCAGATGATGGCCTGCAGGCCTTTGTCGGCGATGATGTTGAGCAGCTTGAGGGCAGGGCCGGTGGGATGGGTGTCACCTTGTTCCCATTTACGGACGGTTGATGCCGACGTGTGCAGATGAAGCGCGAATACCGGCTGACTGAACTTCAAGGCTTCGCGCAGGCGTTTGATGTCGGCAGCGCTGAACGCCCGCACTGGTGGCGGGCAGATCGCGTGGAACTCGCGCATCGTCACCTTGCTGATCGCGCCCGCTTCGAGGAGCGTAGCCAGGTCGCCACGCAGGGATTCAATGATCTTGCTCACAATGCACCTCCAATAACACACCCGACTGCAACGCCTTCAACAAAGCCAGGGTGGACAGTTCCAGGAACACCTTGCCGGCGAATTGCAGCGCCTTCTTTTCGTCCTGCGTGATGTTTGCCTTGTCGCCCTTGGAGAACCCATGCAGAAACACGTAGCGGCTGCCTGCTCGGGCGCCGGGCGCTCTGGCGTGACAATCCGTGCATTTCAATTGGCTTTGATCCGCTAGACTACGTGACCTTTAATAACTATGCGTTCGGTTTTCCGCCGGACGGACCTGGGGAGAGACGATCATTATGTTGACCAATAAACGCCGGCGCGCGCCGCACGATTTTATGGCCGGAACTGTGGTTATCTACGCGCCATGACAAAAATGACTGGAGCCCGACTAGTTAAATTGCTTGGCTCGGCGATGCTGGCAGCGTCCCTGCTCACCGGTTGTTTTAGCACGATGCACTACAAGCCTGAGGGGAAATACGCAAAAACCCTTTTCGACGACGAGGATGTCATCAAGGCCGTCCCGCACGGGGAGTTCACCAAGCTAACCGTCAGGTATCTGGGTGGCGGAAGTTATATGACTTCCGGACAGGTGATATCCGAGCGCCTGATTTATCGCGACAAAATTGTCATCAAGGATGCGCGCCAACTCGAGCCTTGGTCGGAGTTGGATACGCCAGCCTTTTTCGCCGAAGTCTACGAGGACTACTGGCGGGACCTCCTGATTCATGAGGTGGACGGCAAACCTGTGGTCGAACGCATAGAGCAGGGGCCCCCGGGACGGGATGATACCCATCGTGTGGCCACACAGGGCTTCAATTTTGGCTATCCTTTGCGTCAGGGCGTCAGGTACTTCCCGCGCGCGATGACGCCGGGATTCCTGCTCAGCGTCTTTCCCATGAAGGTCAGTATTCTGCCGCAGCCGGTCGACCTGCTCAAGCGCCTGGCCGCCAACCAGCTCGCAGCGATATCGCCCGACGAGAAATCGTTCGCCTATGTTGACGACATGGATGCGCCGTCGTTCGTGATGGTCGTCGATGAGAATGGCGAACGGCGCGATCCCATTCCGATTCCGCGCGTTGAACTAGCGCCCCGGCCCGAATCCGATGTCAACCCATACGATCGTGTCCGGACCTGGTTCAACGCCACTTACAAATGGCAGCGGGACAGCAACGGCAAGTGGGCAGCCGAGCCGTTGGCGCCGGTGGCGCCTCCGGCCGCCAATCCGGCGGAAGAGATTTTTCTCAGCGAGCGGACCGGCTACCGCAGTTGCTTCACAGCGGCCGACGCCCACTGCCTGGCCAACTGGCACCAGGCCAGCAGGGACGAAGTGGTGAAGGCGATTCCCTATGACCCTGCGCAGCCGATGGTCTATGCGCCTTCGGTTCCCACGCAGGCCTTTGGCGCAAACGTCAAGCTGCTCGCGTATGAAACCTCGTCTGGAATCTACAGCGGCTATGCCTTGTATTCCGACTCGCCCCCGGAACAGGTGATGGCCGAATATGCAAAGCGGCTGGAGAGCCGCAGGATACCGTACGTGCGATCGGACCAGTGCACCCATAAACAATGGTGGCTGGATTGCGATGACATGATCAAGTCAAAGCTGAACATCGGCCCCTCCACCAACTACCGGCTGAGAGATCTCGTCATCGACGCGGCCCGTGGGCAAGCCACCGTGTTCATCCTGCCGGACATGCTGGTCTCGCTGCTCACGACGAAAGAGGGCGGCACGGTCATGCGGACGGCCTATCGTGGCAAGCTCCCGCACTAGGGACAACGGCAGAAAAAAAAGGCCGCTCGGTTGAGCGGCCTTTTTGCTTGCTTACTCTTCGCGGCGCAGGTGCGGGAACAGCAGCACGTCGCGGATGTTCGGCGAGTCGGTGATGATCATCATCAGGCGGTCGATGCCGATGCCGCAACCGCCGGCCGGCGGCATGCCGTATTCCAGCGCGCGGATGTAGTCGGCGTCGTAGAACATCGCCTCTTCATCGCCCGCGTCCTTGGCCGCCACTTGCGACAGGAAGCGTGCCGACTGGTCTTCCGCGTCGTTCAACTCGGAGAAGCCGTTGGCGATTTCGCGGCCGACCATGAACAGCTCGAAGCGCTCGGTGATGCCTTCGCGGGTGTCCGAAGCACGGGCCAGCGGGGACACTTCAACCGGGTAGTCGATGATGTAGGTCGGTTCCCACAGTTGCGCCTCGGCGGTTTCTTCGAACAGCGCCAGTTGCAGCGCGCCCAGGCCGGCCGTGGCGAACGGCTTGACGCCGAACTTCAGCAGTTCTTTCTTGATGAACTCAACGTCGGTCAACTGCTCCGGCGTGTAGCCAGGCGCGTACTTGTTGATCGCTTCGACGATGGTCAGGCGATGGAACGGCTTGGCCAGATCCAGCTCGCGGCCACCGTAAGTCAGCGTTGCGGTGCCGTGCGCGTCGATCGCGGCCTGGCGGATGATCGCTTCGGTGAAGTCCATCAGCCAGTGGTAATCGGTGTAGGCCGCGTAGAACTCCATCATCGTGAATTCAGGATTGTGGCGGACCGACACGCCTTCATTGCGGAAGTTGCGGTTGATCTCGAACACGCGGTCGAAGCCGCCGACCACCAGGCGCTTCAGGTACAGCTCAGGCGCGATACGCAGGAACATCTGCATGTCCAGCGCGTTGTGATGAGTGATGAAAGGCTTGGCCGCGGCGCCGCCAGGGATGGCGTGCAGCATCGGCGTTTCCACTTCCATGAAGTCGTTCTTTTCCATGAAGCGGCGCATCGACGAGATCGCGGCGGTGCGCGCCTTGAAGGTGCGGCGCGTCTCTTCGTTCATGATCAGGTCCACGTAACGCTGGCGGTACTTGGTTTCCTGGTCGGCCAGGCCGTGGAATTTGTCAGGCAGTGGACGCAGCGACTTGGTGATCAGGCGCAGTTCCGATACCTTGATGGTCAGTTCATCGGTCTTGGTCTTGAACAGCGTGCCGACCACGCCCAGGATGTCGCCCAGGTCGTAGTGGTGCAGCGCGGCCATCGCGGCTTCGCCGGTCAGGTCCAGCGTGGCGTAGATCTGGATGCGGCCGTCGGCTTTAGGGCCGGACGAATCCTGCAGCGTGGCGAAGGCGGCCTTCTTGCCGGCTTCACGCTTGAGCATCATGCGGCCGGCCAGCACCACGGTGACCGGTTCGGCTTCCAGCTCTTCGCGCGACTTCGCGCCGTACTGCGCGTGCAGGTCGGCGGCTTTGTGTTGTGGCTTGAAGTCGTTCGGGAAGGCGACGCCTTGTTCGCGGATGGCGGCCAGCTTGGCGCGGCGCTCGGCGATGATCTTGTTTTCGTCCGGCGCTGCTGCTTGTTCTTGAAGATCCGTAGTCATGGTCTGTTCTTTTGTTGAGGTGATGATTAGTTAATGGCGGCGGCGAAGAGCTCTTCGACATCCAGCTCGCTGAAGTCGCGCACCACGGCGATGACGTTGTCGAATTCGGCGAAGGCTTCGGCCGGCAGGGTGGTGGTCAGCACCACCGCGCGCATGCCGGCGCGGCGCGCCGCTTCCACGCCCAGCGGCGCGTCTTCGAACACGATGCTGTGGGCGGGCAGGGCGCCGCTGCGCTCCGCCGCCAGCAGGAACACATCCGGCTCCGGCTTGCCGCGCGCGACATCTGCTGCGCCGGCGATGGCGTCGAACTGCTTGCGCAGGTCCAGGCCATCGAGCGTGAAGTCGATGTTCTCGGTCGGCGCGGCGGTGGCCACGGCCAGCTTGACGCCGGCGCTTTTGGCGCGGGCGATGAAGGCTTCGAAGCCGTCGACCGCCGCCAGGTGCGGCGCGTACAGCTCGCGGTACAGCGATTCCTTCTCGAAGTCGAGCGCTGCGCTTTCTTCCTTGGACATCGGCTTGCCCAGGTAGGTGCTCATGATTTCATGGCCTTGGCGGCCGGCGGTGGCGCGGAAGAATTCATCGGCGTCGAGGTCATGGCCGCGACGGGCGAAGAAGGCCAGCCACGATTTGGTGTGGAAGGCCATGTTGTCGACGATGGTGCCGTCCATGTCGAAGATGAACGCGCGCTGCGAATTCGAGGAGCTCATTAGACGCCTTGCTTCAGCGATGCCGAGATGAAGTCATCCAGGTCGCCGTCCAGCACGCCCTTGGTGTTACCGGTCTCGAAGTTGGTGCGCAAGTCCTTGATGCGGGACTGGTCCAGCACATAGGAGCGGATCTGGTGGCCCCAGCCGACGTCGGTCTTGGAGTCTTCCAGCTTCTGCTGCTCGCTCATGCGCTTGCGCAGTTCCAGCTCGTACAGCTTCGCCTTCAGCATTTCCATCGCCTCGGCCTTGTTGCGGTGCTGCGAGCGGTCGTTCTGGCACTGGACCACGATGCCGGACGGGCCGTGCGTCAGGCGCACCGCGGAGTCGGTCTTGTTAATGTGCTGACCACCGGCGCCGGACGCGCGGTAGGTATCGATACGCAGGTCGGCGGGGTTGATCTCGATGTCGATCGAGTCATCCACCTCCGGGTACACGAACAGCGACGTGAACGAGGTGTGGCGGCCGTTGGCCGAGTCGAACGGCGACTTGCGCACCAGGCGGTGAACGCCGGTTTCAGTGCGCAGGTAGCCGTAGGCGTAGTCGCCTTCGACCTTGATGGTGGCGGTCTTGATGCCGGCCACCTCGCCGTCGGATTGTTCCATGACCTCGACCTTGAAGCCCTTGCGTTCCGCGTAGCGCAGGTACTGGCGCAGCAGCATGGACGCCCAGTCCTGGGCCTCGGTGCCGCCGGCACCGGCCTGGATGTCGATGAAGCAGTTGTTCGGATCCATCGGATTGTTGAACATCCGGCGGAACTCCATGCCTTCGATGACCTTGCGGACTTCCTCGGCATCGACGATCAGCGCTTCAAGCGTGTCGTCGTCGCCTTCCTCCTTGGCCATGGCGAACAGGTCGCCCATGTCTTTGAGGTCGGTGTCGGCCTTGGTCAGCGCGAAGACGATGGCTTCGAGCGATTTCTTTTCCTTGCCGAGATCCTGGGCCTTTTTCGGGTCGTTCCAGACCGTCGGGTCTTCCAGTTCTTCGTTTACTTGTTCGAGTTTCTCTGACTTTTTATCGAAGTCAAAGATACCTCCGAAGTTCGGCTTCGCGCGAGGTCAGATCGGCGAGCAGGGCGGAGAGGGAGTTGATGCGTTCGGCTTCCATGTTTTCTTCTTTTCTAAGGCTGAAATGTAGGGTAGGAGAGACCCGTTACCGGACTCTCTCCCCCCTAAGAACCGTGCATGCGACTTTCACCGCACACGGCTCAAGCATAATAAAAGCCTCTATTCAGAGGCCGGTTTCACAACTTTCAACTTCAGGCTGTGAACCTGGGTATGGCAGTTTGGATGCAATAGAACGCGATTTCCAAGAACATCGGAGCCGCCGTCCACACGGTGTACTATGTGGTGGTCATGCCATCCTGTGTCCATATCCATCGCGCAACCGCATAGCGCGCACATACCTCGTTGGGAAATGTATAGTTTAACCCATTCAGTGCGGTACCGCATCTTATTGAGCATGCGTTCCTGCTGAAGAAGCTCCCCGTACATCTCCCAATTTGGGTCATAAGGGTGATAAGCGCCCTTAATTTTCTTGTGGCGTTCAATGGGCGTACTTGATAAAGAGTACAGTTCCATCCAGCCGCGACTGCCATCTTTTCTGCTTACTCCTGCGGCAAACACCCAAGCCCGGTCACCGATTGATCGCCAATATTTCCAGCGAATCCACTCCGTGCTCTTGTTTGGATGCCTGCGTTTGGCCCAGCGCACCAACCGCCAGTACAACAGCGTGTCGATGCGCGAAAACGTCTCCTTGGCGACGACCGGGCTGTGATATTGCGCCCAGCCCCGCAGCATCGGATTGAGCAGGGTGATCAAATCCTCCTGCTTTTCACTGACGCTGCTGCCGATGACCGTCCTCAGCTTTTCATAGAACGTCTTCACGTTCTTCTTACTCGGCTTGATGAGCAGGGTTCCGGAGTATTTTCGGAAATTCCACCCGAGGAAGTCAAAGCCCTCGTCAATGTGCACGACTTTGGTTTTGGCCAGGGCGAGTCGCAATCCCCGTTCCGCAAGGAATGCCTCTACCCATGGCCTTACCTCGTTTTCAAGGAGCTCTTTTGAAGCACCCGTAATAACAAAGTCGTCCGCGTACCTGATAACACCGACTTTGAGCTTCTGAACCTTGGCCGGGCCCCATTTCGCACCGAGGTGTTTGATGAGTCCAGTTTCCAGTCCATTCAGCGTCCAGTTCGCCGCCGCAGGGGAAATGATGCCTCCCTGTGGCGTTCCTGCCGTCGTTGCAAGCATATGCGCGCGGTCCACAACCCCGCACTTCAACCACTTCCGAAGGACCGACCTGTCCATCCGGACATGGCCAAGCATCCAGTCGTGATTGATGTTGTCGAAGAAGCCTTCGATATCGGCATCCAATACCCATTGAGCCGAAGCTTTCTGGGACAGTCTGACAAATATCTGCGACATCGCATCGGCCGTTGAGCGGTTTTTCCTGAATCCGTATGAATTTGGATCGCTCACCGATTCCAAGACCGGATCGAGTCCCAGCAAATGCAGCGCCTGCTGGGCACGGTCGATCATGCAGGGGATGCCCAGCGGGCGCATCTTCCCGTTCGATTTTGGAATATAGACCCTGCGTAATGCACGGGGCCGATAACCGCGCGTCTTCAACCGCGCAACCGCAGCAAACTTCTGCTGCGGTGTTTCCCAAAGTTCGCGGTCGACTCCCGCCGTCCGCTTGCCTTGATTTTCGGTCACTCGTTTAACTGCCAGCGCCTTCGCGCAAAACGAGCGGGTCAGCCACCGTTGTAAGGCTTTCACCTTGCGCCAGTTGCCTTCCTGCGTTGCCTTCGTTAATCGAATCTGCATGGCTCTCACGTTCTGTTGGACCAGTCGCCAGTTGATGGCCGACCATTCCAATGGGGCGTGCGAGGACGCAGAACCGATCTGATGATCAGTTACTCTCATGCTGAGCCTCGGGTAGTGGTGCCCGCCGAGGACGCGATTCGCCCCGAAGGGAAAACAGCGACCCTTCGGGGCGGTTGAAAATGACTACTAAAGTTTATGCAGTCGTTGAACGACTATTACACCAGATGGAAGTGGGCGTCCTTTCGGACTGGGACAAATCTTGAATCCCTATCCGGGCCATTACAGTCCGGCGTTCGCTTTCTCCATCATCCTCTATCCGCTCCTCCGACAGCTCCCCTCGCGGGTCGCCTGCCATCTTCCGGACTCCGGAGGCGATGGCGGAAAATCGGACTTACCACGTTCCCTGCAATGCCGACGCGACCAGCGATTGCGTCGCGACTAACCGGTTAGGGCCTGTCTATTCCCCGATGGTTTTATGACGACGTATCCCCAAGTTTGAAAGGGATAACCAACCACACACCATTTTGGTTAAGGCCAACAGCAGCTTGGGCCTTTCAATCGTTACGAGGATTCAAGCGACAATTCACTTACGTTGCCCATGCGGCATTCACCTAGCCCCTCGACCGCCTTGCTGCTGGCAGTGTCCGCCGACTTGCTCGCGCAAATCCAGTGCCAAGTAAAACTGGGGGTACATTTTCCTCAAGGCTTCACACCCCGTCATTGCTGGCGACGCATGCTTGAGTAGGTGACGAATGGTCGTACACTCGGTTGTGGCGGCATCCAATCGTAACGTCGGGATTGAATGGAGCACAACAAGGCATCACAGAGCTTTGCGCTCTGAGTCTAAGATTGCGACAAGTAGACGTCGCAACCTATCCTTGAAAGGAGGCTGGCTATAAAGAAATTGTAAGCAGATGTGAAAATGCCTACTTTTGCATGCCTCTGAACACGATTTAAGTCTCGTAAGACAGGAATCGGCAAAATCCGTTCCTAACTGCAAAGACACTTGCAATTGGAGAATTTCTGCATGGATTCCTAAAGAATCGTGTTCAACAAAGAGCTTCCGTTTTTGACAGAAGTTCCCGTCTTTAAAATCCCTGATAAATCAGGGACATATCACGCATTTGCGCGACGTTTCAAGGGCTGGGAATGTTTCTAGAGTCCTAGCATGCTCTGAACGCGACACGATGTCGCACCAAACCTTCGATTATACCCTAGCCGGGCCGTTCCCTCGCAGCTAAATGGGCAGCGCGACGCCGGGGCAGGGGCGGGCGCCTCATCGCCCGCCCGCCATGATGCAAAAAGCTGACATTTTTGCCACACATGACATAAAATTATGGCCTCTCTGCCTTAAGTTGCTTGATGCAAGGAAATCGGGTGCGTATGATGTTGCGCATCGGTCCGTTGCCAAAAAGTTGCAACTTTAGCTATTTCCCTCATGCATTCAGCAGTTCGCCGCCTCACACTCGCGTTGCCCACCTTGTTGCTTGGCTGTGCCGGCCTGCCGCACGGCGAGACCACGCCTGTGGGCGCACAGGCCACGCTGGCGCTGCTGGAAACCACCGACCTGCACGCGACCGTGCTCAGTTACGACTACTACAAGCTGAAGGCCGATCCGTCGATAGGCCTGGAACGCACCGCGACGCTGATCAAGCAGGCGCGCGCCGAATTCCCCAATAACCTGCTGCTCGATAACGGCGACGCCATCCAGGGCACGGCCTTGGCCGACTACCAGGCGCTGGTCGCACCGGTGCCGTGCGGGCAACCGCTGGCCATCTACAAGGCCATGAACGCGCTGGGTGTGGACGGCGGCGGCATCGGCAACCACGAATTCAATTACGGCCTGGCCTACCTGAACCAGGTCACCGCCAGCCATTTCGACGTGGACGGCGTGCCGGCCAATGCGCCGCGCTGCGCCGGGCCAAACTTCCCCATTGTGCTGGCGAATATCTACAGCGCGAAGACCAGGCAGCCGCTGTTCGAGCCATACCGCATCCTCACGCGCCGAATCAGCGCCACCGGCCCCGATGGCAAGCCAGTGACGGCGACGATCAAGGTCGGCATCATCGGCTTCGCGCCGACGGTGGTCATGTCGTGGGATAAGCACTGGCTGGAAGGTAAGGTCTACGCCGAGGGCGTGCGCGAGACGGCGCTCAAGTACATCCCGCAGATGCGCGCGCAGGGCGCGGACCTGGTGGTGGCCATCTCGCACGGCGGCCTCGATGGCGCGCCGTATTCGCCGGAGATGGAGAACGCCAACTACTATCTGGCGCAGGTGCCGGGCGTGGACGCGATGATGATCGGCCACTCGCACCAGCCGTTCCCGGACGCTGCCAGCAAGGTGCCGGAATTCGGCCTGCCGGACGTGGACAAGGCCAAAGGCACTGTCCACGGCGTGCCCGCTGTGATGGCCAATCTGTGGGGCAAGCACCTGGGCGTGATCGGCCTGCGCCTGAAGTACGACGGCAAGGCATGGGTGGTGGACAAGAGCCGCACCACGGTCGAAGTGCGCTCGACGCGCAACGCCGACGGCAGCTACGTCGCCGCCGATCCGGCCATCGCGCCGATGGTGGCGGCCGAGCACGAGGCCACCATCGGCTACGTGAAAACGCCGGTCGGCAGCAGCGACTTCCGCATGACGACCTATTTCGCCGATGTCGGCGACACCAGCGCCATCGAAGTGGTGAACCAGGCGCAGACCGCCTACGTGCAAAACTACGTCAAGGCCAACCTGCCGCAGTACGCGGCGCTGCCGGTGCTGTCGATGGCGTCGCCGTTCAAGGCCGGCGCCGCCGGAGCGGGCGACTACACCGACGTCAAGCCGGGCGGCCTGGCGCTCAACAACGTGGCCGACCTGTACCTGTACCCGAACGCGCTGCACGTGGTGAAGGTGGATGGCGCCGGCCTGAAGGCCTGGCTGGAAAAGGCGGCGGAACGCTTCAACCGCATCGACCCGGCCAGCGGCGCGCAGCAGGAACTGGTCAACACCGCGGTCCCCGGCTTCAACTTCGACATGCTGAGCGACGCCGACATCAGCTACCAGATCGACGTGACCAAACCCGCCGGCCAGCGCATCACGGCCTTGCGGTACAAGGGCGCGGCGCTGTCGCCGGCGCAGGAGTTCCTGGTCGCGACGAACAACTACCGCGCCAGCGGTGGCGGCGCCTTCCCGGGACTGGATGGCAGCAAGACCGTGCTGGCATCGCCGGACGCCAGCCGCGATGTGCTGATCGCCTACATCCAGCAGCAGAAGAACGTGACCCGCGCCCGCAACGGTTCCACGCGCAGCTGGCGTTTCGCGCCGGTGGCGACCAAGGGCGCGGTGGTGTTTCACTCCGCCCCCAACATGGTGGAACTGGCGAGGGAGGCTGGCCTGAAGGCCGTCACACAGCTTAAAACGGACGATGGCGGCGGCAAGGGACTGGCCCTGTACGCCATCGATTTGTCCATATGAACGGAGGACGCATGAAGCAGGGGCGAAAAGCGCTGGCGTGTTTGCTGCTGGCGGCGGCAAGTGTCGCAGGCTACGCCGCGGCCGGGCCGGTCGACGAGGCGCGCCTGTACCTGCGCGGCGGCTCGGGCGTGCCCGCCAACCTGCCGAAAGCGTTTTCGATCTTCAGCGCCGCCGCCAAGGCCGGCGATCCGCTGGCCGCCTACTATCTGGGCATGATGTACCGGAACGGCATGGCGGTCGCGCGCGACGCCAAGGCCGCGGCCCGCTGGTTGAAGTTCGCGGCCGACCGCCAGATGCCGGCCGCGATGTTCGCGCTGGCGAACCTGTACCTGAGCGGCGACGGCGTCAAGCGCGACGAGCAGGCCGCACGCCACCTGATAGAAAAAGCCGCGGATCTGGAGTATCCTGAAGCGGTGATGGCGATGGCCATCGGCCTGCGCGACGGCTCCATGGGCTTCGACCGCAACGAGGCGCTGTCCGAAACGCAGATGCGCTTCGCCAATCGCGCCCTGGCGCAACGTACCTCCGGCATGTAGTCCGGGCCTTCGGCGCACGCCTTCCTTACTGCTTGCTTACACGCGGCGGCCCTTCTGCGGCTTGCTGCGATGCCGCACATCTATCTGTTGCCGCTACCGATCTACTACCCTACAATGGCCCATCGATGGGGAGCCCATCCGGCCGAATTTCCCACGTAAGCGACTACTATAAGAACGTTGTAAACAGGAGATCACAGATGAATTTCAAGTTGAAATTGCTCGTTGCAGGCATGGCACTCGGTTTCTCGGCTTCCTCGATGGCGGCTGACCCCATCAAGATCGGCGTGGCCGGTCCTTTCACCGGTGGTTCGGCGCCGATGGGCGTGTCCATGCGCGACGGCGTCAAGCTGGCCGTGGCGGAGATCAACGCCAAGGGTGGCCTGCTGGGCCGCCAGATCCAGCTGGTCGAGCGCGACGACGAAGCCAAGAACGAGCGTGGCGTGCAGATCGCCCAGGAATTGATCAACAAGGAAAAGGTCGCGGCCACCGTCGGCTACATCAACACCGGCGTGGCCCTGGCTTCGCAGCGCTTCTACCAGGAGGCCAAGATCCCGGTCATGAACAACGTCGCCACCGGCTCTATCGTCACCCGCCAGTTCGCGGACCAGCCTGAGAACTACATCTTCCGCAACTCCGCCAACGACACCATCCAGTCGCACATGATCGTGCAGGAAGCGGTCGACCACCGCAAGTTCAAGAAGGTCGCCATCCTGGCCGACTCCACCAACTACGGCCAGCTTGGCCGCGAGGACCTGGAGAAGGCGCTGGCCCTGAAGAAGATGAGCGCCGTCGCCATCGAAAAATACAACCTGAAGGACGTCGACATGACGGCCCAGCTGCTCAAGGCCAAGCAGGCCGGCGCTGAAGTGGTGCTGACCTACGGTATCGGCCCGGAGCTGGCGCAGATCGCCAACGGCATGGAGAAGCTGGGCTGGAAAGTGCCGCTGATCGGCAGCTGGACGCTGTCGATGGCTAACTTCATCGACAACGCCGGCAAGAACGGCAACGGCACGCGCATGCCGCAGACCTTCATCCAGGACCCGAACACGCCGAAACGAAAGGCCTTCATCGACGCCTACGTCAAGGCCTACCATCCGCCTGGCGACCGCATGCCGTCGCCGGTGTCGGCGGCGCAGGGCTACGACTCGATCTACCTGCTGGCCGCGGCCATCAAGCAGGCCGGTTCCACCGACGGACCTAAAGTCAAGGCCGCGCTGGAGAACCTGAACGAGAAGATCGACGGCGTCGTCACCACCTACAACAAGCCGTTCAGCAAAGACAATCACGAAGCGATCACCGCCGACATCACCGTGTTCGGCGAAGTCAAAGATGGCAAAGTAGTGCTGGCCAAGTAAGCTCGCAGGTCTTCGTACTGGCCAGTCTTGAGGATTCAAGCCTGGCCTTTTTCTTGTCGTCCTAAAGTGGTGGTTATCATGGAAATCTTCCTGCAACTGGCATTCAGCGGCATCGCTCTCGGCATGATCTACGCCGTCATCGCCTTCGGCTATCAGCTCACCTTCGCCACCTCCGGCACGCTCAACTTCGGCCAGGGGGAGTCGCTGATGCTGGGCGCACTGGTCGGGCTTAGCCTGGTCGGCACCATCCACGGCGGGCCTTACATGGGCTACCTGTTGATGATTCCCCTGGTGATCGTGTTCGGCGCGCTGCAAGGCATGTTCGTCGAATGGATAGGCGTGCGGCCGGCGATCAAGATCAAGTCGGAGTTTGGCTGGATCATGTCGACCATCGCGCTGGCCATCATCTTCAAGAACGTGGCAGAGAATATCTGGGGCAAGGACGACCTGACCTTCCCGTCGCCATTGAGCTCCGCGCCGTTCCAGGTGCTGGGCGCGAACGTGCAACCGATGCAGGTGGCGGTGATCGTCGGCGCGCTGGCGATCATGGCGGCGGTGGAGATCTTCAACCGCAAATCGATCTACGGCAAGGCGGTGGTGGCCACCGCCAACGACCGCGACGCGGCGGGCCTGATGGGCATTAACACCCGCATGGTGATCACCTTCTCGTACGCGCTGTCGTCGGCGACGGCGGCGTTTGCCGGCGTGCTGGTGGCGCCGTTGACGCTCACCGGCGCCACCATGGGCGCCTCGCTCGGGCTGAAGGCATTTGCGGTGGCGATCATCGGCGGGCTGACCTCCGGCGTCGGCGCCATCGTCGGCGGCCTGATACTGGGCATCGCCGAGACCACCACCGGCTACTACGTTTCGACCGGCTACAAGGAAGTACCGGGATTGCTGCTGCTCCTGCTGGTACTGGCGATCAAGCCGTCCGGCCTGTTCGGCAAAGCCGCCATCAAAAAGGTCTGAGACATGAACAAGAAACTCCTCGCGGCGAGCATCGTGGGCCTGGCGGTGCTGGTGCTGTATCCGGTGCTGATCCCCAATCCGTACTACATCCATCTGTTCGAGACGATCCTGATCTACGCCATCCTGCTGTTCGGCTTGGACATCGTGGTCGGCTACACCGGGCAGGTGTCGCTGGGCCACGCCGGCTTGTTCGGTATCGGCTCCTACGCCACCGGCGTGATGGTGTTCAAGCTCGGTGCGCCGTTCTGGATCGCCATTCCGGCCAGCGTGGCCGGCGCCGCAGTGTTCGGCGCCATCCTCGCGCTGCCGGCGCTGCGGGTCACCGGGCCGTATCTGGCGATGGTCACGCTGGCCTTTGGCACCATCATCCAGATCCTGATCAACGAGATGACCTTCCTCACCGAAGGCCCGATGGGCATCAAGATCGCCAA
Source organism: Duganella caerulea (assembly GCF_040362985.1). NCBI lineage: Bacteria > Pseudomonadati > Pseudomonadota > Betaproteobacteria > Burkholderiales > Oxalobacteraceae > Duganella > Duganella caerulea. Next base: position 293,883 of record NZ_BPWJ01000006.1, read on the forward strand.
GCCCACCATCATCGGCCAGAAGCTCGGCGAGGTAAGCTACTACTACATGGTGGCGGCGTTGATGGTGGTGTCGCTGATCGTGGTGCACCGCATATTGAAATCGAACCTGGGCCGCGCCTTCGAGGCGCTGCGCGACAGCCCGATCGCCTCCGACTGCATGGGCGTATCGGTGTACCGCTACAAGGTGTATGCCTTCATCATCAGCGCCGGCTTCGCGGGCCTGGCCGGCAGCCTGTATGCGTATTCGGAGGAGTACATCTCGCCGAACACCTACAACTTCGAGCTGACCATCCTGTTCCTGCTGGCGGTGATCATGGGCGGCCGCAAGACCCGTTCCGGTTCGCTGATCGGCGCGATGATCGTGGTGATGCTTCCCAGCCTGCTGGCCGATATTGAGCTGTTCCGCCAGATCGCCGTGGCGGCCGCCGTGCTGGGCGTGATCGGCGCGGCGCTGATGCTGTACAAAAGGCGCGCCACCGTGCGCGGCGTGATGGTGCCGCTGGTCGCCACCATCGGCATGGCCGCGTATTCCTACAAGCTGGAAAACATCGTCGACTGGCGCCTGACCATCTTCGGTTTGATGACGCTGTTCGTGGTCTACTATCTGCAGGACGGCATCGTCGGTTTCCTGCAAAGCCTGATGGGGCGGGGCGCCGTGCACGCCCAGGCGGTGCAGGCCAGCGGCGCCGAGCCGTTCGCGCGCGCCAAGGGCGGCGCGGCCGGCGAGACGCTGCTCAGCGTCGACCGCATCCTGATGCAGTTCGGCGGCCTGAAGGCGCTCAACCAGGTCGACCTGAACGTGGTGCAGGGATCGGTGCATGGCTTGATCGGCCCTAACGGTTCCGGCAAGAGCACCATGATGAATGTGCTGACCGGGATCTACAAGCCCACCGCCGGCAAGGTGTCGTTCGCCGGCGCGCTGATCTCCGGCAGCACGCCGTCCCAGATCGCGCTGGGCGGCGTGGCGCGCACCTTCCAGAACGTGCAGTTGTTCGGCGAGATGACGGCGACCGAGAACGTGCTGGTCGGCCTGCACAACACCTTCGAATCGAATGTGCTCGACGTGATGCTGCAGACGCCACGCTACAAGCGCGAGGAACGTGCCGCGCGCGAGCGTGCCGCCAGCATCCTGGAGTTCGTCGGCCTGACGGCGATGGCCAACGAGGAGGCGCGCAATCTCCCGTACGGCAAACAGCGCCTGCTGGAGATAGGCCGCGCGCTGGGTCTCAGTCCGCGCCTGCTGCTGCTGGACGAACCGGCGGCCGGCCTGACCGCGCCGGACATCAAGGAGCTGATGGCGATCATCCGCAAGATCCGCGACCACGGCATCACCATCATCCTGATCGAGCACCACATGGACGTGGTGATGGCCTTGTCCGATACCGTGACGGTGCTGGACTTCGGCCAGAAGATCGCCGAAGGCAAACCGGCCGCGGTGCAAAGCGATCCGAAGGTGATCGAGGCCTACCTGGGCGGCAGCGGCGAAGAACACGGCGGCACCAAAGCGCCAGCGGCGCATTAAAGAGGACAGCACATGCTATCGATCACCAATCTGCACGCGTCGTACGGCAAAGTCGAGGTCCTGCACGGCATTTCGCTGGAGGTCCCGAAGGGCAAGCTGGTCACGCTGATCGGCTCCAACGGCGCCGGCAAGACCACCACCATGCGCGCCATCTCCGGCATGCTCAAGCCGAAGGAGGGCAAGGTCACGCTGGATGGTAAGGACATCACCGGCGCCGATTCGCACAAGATCGCGCGCGCCGGCCTGGCGCATTCGCCGGAAGGGCGGCGCGTGTTCGCGTCGATGACGGTCACGGACAACCTGCTGCTGGGCGCCTTCCCGCGCTTCACGCGCGCCCGGCCCAAGGGCGACATCAAGCGCGACCTGGAAAAGTCGCTGGAGCTGTTCCCGCGTTTGAAGGAGCGCCAGCACCAGCTGGCCGGCACGCTGTCCGGCGGCGAGCAGCAGATGCTGGCGATGGCGCGCGCGGTCATGCTCAACCCGGAAGTGATCCTGCTCGACGAACCGTCGATGGGCCTGGCGCCGATTTTGGTCGAGGAAGTGTTCCGCATCATCCAGCGGCTGAAGTCCGAAGGCGTGACGATGCTGCTGGTGGAGCAGTTCGCCGCCGCCGCGCTGAACGTGGCGGACTACGGCTACGTGCTGGAAAACGGCACGATCTCGGTCCACGGCCCGGCGGAAAGCCTCAAAACCGACCCGAAAGTGATCGCCGCCTACCTCGGCGGCGGGCAAGGCCATTGACTTACTAGCAAAATAAAAGTTATATATTTTAGAATAAATTAATTGCCGCATGGAAATTCAATAGATATAATTTGCAACTATTGAGTTTCCGTAAGGCAATAAATGCAACAGGTAAGCAGTCGGCTGTGCGGCGTGGTGCTGCTGTACAGCCTGGTTCATCAGGCGGCGCACGGTCAGTCCCAGGCAGAGATCGCGGCGCAGCAGATCCAGCGTCAGCAGCAAAAGGAGCGGGCACAGAACGAGCAGGCCGAGGAGCAGCGGCCCGCCGTGCGGCTGCCGCGCGAGCCGGTTCCGGCCGCTGCCGCCTATCCGGCGAACGAATCCCCGTGTTTCCCGATCCGCCACATCGGCCTGCAGGGCGATATGACGGCGAAGTTCGCCTGGGCGCTGGACGCGGCGGCCGACGCCACCGGCCGGTGCCTGGGCAGCGGCGGCGTCAACGCCGTGATCGGCAAGGTGCAGAACGCGCTGATCGCGGCCGGGTACGTCACCACCCGCGTGGTGGCCGCGCCGCAGGACTTGCGCGGGGGCGATCTGCAGCTGGTGCTGGTGCCGGGGCGCATCCGCGCCATTCGTTTTGCCGAGCCGGCCGCCGGCGCCAGCAACGACCGGGCCTCGTGGCGCACCGCGCTGCCTGCGCGGCCCGGCGACCTGCTCAACCTGCGCGACATCGAGCAGGCGCTGGAGAACTTCAAGCGCGTGCCGACCGCCGAGGCCGACATCGAGATCGTGCCCGGCGAGCAGCCCGGCGACAGCGACCTGCTGATCAAGTGGCGCCAGGCGCTGCCGGTGCGCCTGAGCCTGTCCGCCGACGACAGCGGCAGCGACTCCACCGGCAAGTACCAGGGCGGCGCCACGGTGTCGCTGGACAATCTGCTGGGCTGGCAGGAGCTGGCTTATGTCAGCGTCACCCGCGACCTGGCCGCGCACGGGCGCGACCACGGCACCCGCAACTATGCGCTGCACTATTCGATGCCGGCCGGGTACTGGCTGTTCTCGCTCAACGCCAGCCGCTACCGCTACTACCAGGGCATCGCCGGCGCCAACCAGACTTACGTCTACAGTGGCACCAGCGGCAACCTCGAGTTCAAGGCCGCCCGCGTGCTGTACCGCGACGCCGCGCGCAAGACCACGGGCGCGCTGCGCCTGTACCGCCGCCGCAGCAACAACTTCATCGACGACACCGAAGTGCAGGTGCAGCGCCGCCAGATGGGCGGCTACGAACTGGGCCTGTCGCACAAGGAATTCATCGGCGACGCCACGCTGGACGGCAACCTGCTCTACAAGCGCGGCGCGCACCTGTTCGGCACCTTGCCGGCGCCCGAGGAAGAGTTCGACGACGGCACGTCGCGGCCCACCGTCATCAACGCCGACGCCACGCTGACGCTGCCGTTCGCGCTGCGCTCGGCCAAGCTGCAATACCAGGTCAACTGGCGCGCGCAGTGGAACCGCTCGACGCTGATCCCCCAGGACCGCTTCGCCATCGGCGGCCGCTACACGGTGCGCGGTTTCGACGGCGAGGCCAGCCTGTCGGCCGAGCGCGGCTGGCTGCTGCGTAACGACCTCAACTGGTCGGTGAGCGACCACGCCCAGCTGTATCTGGGCCTGGATTATGGCCAGGTCTCGGGGGGGCACGTCGCCGCGCTGGCCGGCACCAGCCTGGCTGGCGGCGCGCTGGGCTGGCGCGGCCAGTTCGGCGGCGCCCAGATCGATCTCTTCATCGGGCGGCCAATCCGCAAGCCCGAGCATTTCCGTACCGCCCCAAACGCCGGCGGCTTCAACGTCAATTATCAGTATTAATTTTCTTAGCCGGCCCCAACCCCGCCGGCGGAAGGACTCGCAATGAACAAGCTCTGCTACCGCATCGTCTTCAACAAAGCCCGTGGCCTCTGCATGGCCGTACAGGAAACCGCCCGCAGCCACGGCAAGGGCGCGGGGCAGGCGGGGCCGGCGGGCACGGCGGCGGCGGGCGGCCTGGCGACGCGCTTGCGCAGCCTGGCGCGCGCCTTGCTCGGGGCGTTTGGCGGGACGGCCTTGCTGGCCGGGCTGGCTTCGGCGCAGATCATTGCCGATCCGAACGCGTCCGGCCGCCAGCAGGCCACCGTGCTCAATGCGGCCAACGGTGTGTTGCAGGTCAATATCCAGACGCCGAGCGTGGCCGGAGTGTCGCGAAATGTCTACAGTCGTTTCGACGTGCCCAAGACCGGCGCGGTGCTGAATAATTCGCGCACCGCCGTGCAGAGCCAGTTGGGTGGTTGGATCGACGCCAACCCTTGGATGGCGCACGGCACCGCCCGCGTGATTCTGAACGAGGTCAATTCCAACGACCCCAGCCAGTTGCGCGGCTATATCGAGGTGGCCGGTTCGCGCGCGGAAATGGTGATCGCCAATGCTGCCGGCATCGTGGTCGATGGCGCAGGCTTTATCAACGTCAGCCGCGCCACGCTGACCACCGGCAAACCCTTGCTGGACCAGGCCGATGGCGCGCTGCGTGGCTATGCGGTGCGGGGCGGCATGATCAACATCAGCGGCGCGGGCCTGGATGCGCGGCAGGTCGACTACACGGCGCTGATCGCGCGCTCGGTGCAGCTGAACGCGGGCCTGTGGGCGCAGCAGCTGGAGGTAACGACCGGCGTCAACGACGTCGCGCTGGCCGCTGATGGCGTGGCCGCCGGCAACACGGCGACGCCGGTCGCGGCTGGCGGGGACGTGCCACGTTACGGCATCGATGCCTCGCAGCTGGGCGGCATGTATGCCAACAAGATCACGCTCATCGGCACCGAGGCCGGCGTCGGCGTGCGCAACGCCGGTGCCTTGGGCGCGGCGGCGGGCGAGCTGATCGTCACCATCGAGGGACGGCTGGAAAACACCGGCAGCCTGGGGGCCAGCCTGGCCTTGTCGGCGACGGCGCGGGATGGCGTGGTCAACAGCGGCGGCATCTCGGCCGGCGGTGCGCTTGCGATGAGCACGCCGGCGGCGGTGTCGAACAGCGGTACCATCAGCGGTGTGGGCGGCCTGCAGTTGGCGGCCGCCAGCTTGAGCAACAGCAATCTAATCAGCAGCACCGGCCGCGCCACGTTGGCATTGGCGGGCGAGCTCGACAACAGTCACGGCGTGATCCAGGCGCAGAGCCTTGCGCTGAGCAGTGGCGGCGGCATCAACAACCAGTCTGGCAAGTTGTTGCAGACAGCGGCGGTCGCGCTGGATGTGACGGTGGCCGGCCTGCACAACGCCAACGGCGGACAGGTGGGGGCGGCGCCTTCGACTGGCGCGGATGGCAGCGGTGCGAACGCGGGCAACGGCGCGGATGGCGGAGCTGGCAACGCCGGCACGGGCAGCGGCGACAACAACGGCAGCGGCTCCAACTCCGGCTCTGGTAGCGGGACCGGCGCGGGCACCGGCAACGGCTCAGGTAACGGTGGCGAAAATGGCGGCAGCACCAGCGGCTCCGGCAACGGCGCCAACAACGGCGCCACGCCGCCGGCACCGATCGTGCCCGGCTTCGTGCACGCAGCCGGGGCGTTGAACAACGACGGCGGCCAGATCCTGTCCGGCGGCGGCATCGCGTTGACGGCCACGGCGGTGGACAACACCGGCGGCCAGATGAACCTGTCGTCGCTGGCGGTCAACGGTGGCGCGTTCAACAACCACGGCGCGCAGATCAATGTGCAGCACGGCGCCAGCATCCACGGCACCAGCTTCGACAACCACGACGGCAAGCTGGTGGCGGGCGCCAGCGTCGACGTCCAGGCGCAAGGGCTGGACAACGGCAACGGCCTGCTGTCGGCCGGCGCCGACCTGGCGCTCGACAGCGCCGCCATCGTCAACCGCGACGGCAAGCTGGTCGCCGGCGGACGCGCGTCCATCACCTCTGCCGGCGCGGTGGACAACCACGGCGGCCAGATCCAGGCCGTCACCGGCCTCGCGCTCAAGGCCAGCGGCAAGCTGGACAATCAATCCGGCGTGGTCGAAGCAATCGGCGCCGGCGGCGCCATGCAGGTGCAGGCCGGCGAGATCGACAACAGCAAGGGGCGCATCACCAACGCCGGCAGCGGCGCCAGCAGTGTCGGCGCGGCTGGCGGGCTGCTGAACACCGGAGCCATCGGCGCCAACGGCGCGCTGACCGTGAGCGCGCTGACGCTGCAGAACCAGGCCGGCGGCAGCATCCAGTCCGCCGGCGCCATGGCTTTGGCCGTGCGCCAGCAGCTGGACAACCTGGGCGGCATCACCAGCGGGGGCGTGCTCAGCTTCGACGAAAGCCGCGCCACCCTGAGCAACTCCGGCCAGATGGCGGCCGGCGGCGACATCCACATCGCAATTCAACACGCCGGCAACGATGGCGGGCAGATCGGCACCGCAGCCGCCTCCGGCGCCAGCCTGTCGCTCAGCGCGGCCGACATCAGCAACCGCGGCGGCAGCCTGCTGGCCGACCGTGACGTCGGCGTCAGCGCCGCGCAGGGCGGTCTGGACAACAGCAAGGGCCTGATCCACGCCGGAAACGACGCCAGCGTCAACGCGGCGCAGACCTTGCTCAACCAGGACGGCGTGATCGAAGCGGTCAACGCCAAGAGCAAACTCAGCCTCGACACCGGGGCGATCCAGAACCTGGGCGGACGCATCGTCAACGCCGGCAGCGGCGACAGCAATGTGGCGGCCAAGGGCGCCATCGTCAGCGACGGCCTGATCGCCGGCAACGGCAGCATGGCGATGGCGGCGGCGACCGTCACCAACAGCGGCACGCTGTCGAGCGTAGGCGCGTTTAAGCTGGCGGTGACGGATCAACTCGACAATTCAAGCCTGATCAGCAGCGGCGGCGCCATGGACCTGGGCAACGCCAGCGCCGACATGCGCAACACCGGCCAGGTCTATGCGGTGGGCGACATCGGCGTTCAGGCGCGCAACTTCGTCAACGCCGGTCAGATCGCCACCACCGCCGGCGGAGGCGGCATCACCCTGCAAGGGACGACGCTGGACAACCATGGCGGCAGCATCGCCGCCAGCGGCGCGGTCGATCTGCGCGTCGATGGCGCGCTCAACAACGCCGGCGGCCTGGTGCAGGCCGGCCGCGACCTGGGCATAGTCGCCAAGGGCACGCTGGACAACACCTCCGGCACGATCGAAGCCATCGGCGCCGCCAGCGCCATGCAGGTGAACACGGGCGCCATCGTCAACGCAGGCGGCCGCATCACCAACGTGGGCACTGGCGACACCGCCATCGCGGCGGTTGGCGACATCCAGAACAGCGGCCTGATCGCCGGCAACGGCGCCGTCGATGTGACCAGCGATACGCTGCACAACAACGCCGCCGGCGCCCTCACGTCCGGCAAGCAGATGACGCTGGCTGTGGAGCAGCTGTTGCAGAACGACGGCATCATCCGCAGCGCCGCCGCGCTGGACTTCAGCAAAACCACGTCCGCAGTGGGTAATAGCGGCATCATCATGGCCGACGGCGCGATGCTGATCAAGGCGGGCTTGCTGGTCAACGACGGCGGCCAGATCTCGACCACGCAGGCCGGCGGCGCCGATCTCGCGATCGAGAGCCAGCAGCTGCGCAACTATCTGGGCCGCATCCTCGCGGCCGGCAACGCCAATCTCAACGTGGCCGGCACCGTGGACAACCGGAGCGGCGGGATCCAGGGTGGCCTGGGTCTGTTGCTGAGCGCTAGCGGCGCACTGGACAACAGCGGCGGGACGATCGAGGCGTTGGGCGTTGGCGGCGGGCTGACGGTGCAGACCAACGGCATCGACAACACGGCGGGCAACATCGTCGGCGCGGGCAACGTGGGCGTGAGCAGCGCGAGCTATGTCTGGAACGGCGGGCGCATCGCCGCGAACGGCAAGCTCGACCTGGGCGCGGCGTCGGTCCTCAATACGGACGCCGCCAGCATCACGGCCGGCGCCGGCCTCGGCCTGTCGGTGCGCGACCTGCTGGACAACCACGGACTGGTCAGCAGCTACGGCCTGTTGCGGTTTGACCTGGCCACCGGCGTGGTCAAGAACGACGGCAAGATTGTTTCCGGCGGCGGCATCAATCTCCAGGCTGGCGATTTGAACAACGACAAGGGACAGATCTCGACCGTCAAGCAATCGCAGACGGACGTGAGCATCGTCGCCAACAGCGCCAGCAACCAGGGCGGCACCATCGTGGGCGACCGCAACGCCGCGCTGACGGTCACCGGCGCGCTGAACAACGCGCAAGGTGTGATCCAGTCGGGCAAGGACATGCAGGCCAACGTCGGCGCGGCGTTGAACAACACCAAGGGCGTGATCGAGGCCACCGGCGCCACCAGCGCCTTGAACGTGCTGGCCGGCTCCATCGACAACACCGGCGGGCGCATCGTCAACGTCGGCACCGGCGCCAGCAGCGTCGGCGCGCAAGGCGCGCTGGTGAACGGCGGCCTGATCGCGGGCAACGGCGGCCTGTCCGTCACCGCCGCGACCTTGCAGAACAGCGCGGCCGGGACCATCTCGGCCGGCAATGACCTGGCGCTGGGCGTGAGCCGGCAACTGGACAACCAGGGCGCCATCAGCAGCGGCGGCAAGCTCGACTTCACACAGGTCACGGCGGCGGTGCGCAACGGTGGCACCATCGTCAGCGGCGGCGCGGCCAGCATCAGCGCGGGCGCCTTCAACAACGACGGCGGCCAGCTGGCGACCGTGCGCGGTTCCGGCGCCGACATCGCGCTCAACGCCCAGAGCCTGAGCAACCGTGCCGGCGTGATCCAGTCCGACCGCAACGTGGCGGTCGGCGTGGCTTACGCGGTGGACAATGCGCACGGCACCGTCCAGGCCCGGCAGGACTTGCAGTTCGCGGCCGGCGCCGCCCTGAACAACAACAGCGGCGTGATCGAGGCGATCAGCGCCGGCAGCGCCTTGCGCGTGCAAGCCGGTTCCATCGACAACAGCGCGGGGCGCATCGTCAACGTCGGCAACGCGGCGGCGTCGGTGGCGGCGCAGGACGCCATCGTCAACAGCGGCCTGATCGCGGGCAACGGCACGCTCGACCTGGCTGCGGGCAGCCTGCTGAATGAGGCGGGCGGAACCGTGTCCTCCGGCGCGGCGATGGACCTGGCGGTCACGCAGCAGCTGGGCAACCAGGGCACGATCAGCAGCGGCGGCACGCTGGAGTTCAGCAAGACCACCGGCGTGGTCAACAACAGTGGCCAGATGGTCGCGGCCGGCCAGGTGCACGTCGCGGCGGGCGCCTTGAACAATGATGGCGGCCAGATCGCCACGCTGAAGGACAGCGGCGCCAGCATCGCCATCGAGAGCCAGAGCCTGAGCAACCAGGGCGGCAGCGTGGTCGCCAGCGGCAGCGCGACCCTGGCGGTCGCGGGCGCGGCGAACAACGCGCACGGCACGATCCAGGCGCAGCGCGACCTGCAATTGACGGCTGGAGGCGCGCTCAACAACGCCGGCGGGACGATCGAGGCGGTGACCGCCGCCAGCACCCTGTCGGTGCAGGCGGGTGCGATCGACAACAGTGCCGGCCGGATGGTCAACGTGGGCACGGGCGCGGCCACGGTCAGCGCCACCGGCCTCATCACCAACAGCGGCCTGATCGCCGGCAACGGCACGCTCGACCTGGCGGCCGACAGCCTGCGGAATCAGGCAGGCGGAACCGTGTCGTCCGGCGCGGCGATGGACCTGGCGGTCACGCGGCAGCTGGACAACCAGGGCGTGATCAGCAGCGGCGGCACGCTGGAGTTCAGCAAGACCACCGGCGTGGTCAACAACAGTGGCCAGATGGTCGCGGCCGGCCAGGTGCACGTCGCGGCGGGCGTGCTGAACAACGACGGCGGCCAGATCGCCACGTTGAAGGACAGCGGCGCCAGCATCGCCATCGACAGCCAGAGCCTGAGCAACCAGGCCGGCAGCGTGATCGCCAGCGGCAGCGCGACCCTGGCGGTCGCGGGCGCGGCCAACAACGCGCATGGCACGATCCAGGCGCAGCTCGACCTGCAATTGACGGCGGGCGGCGCACTCAACAACGCCGGCGGGACGATCGAGGCGGTGACCGCCGCCAGCACCCTGTCGGTGCAGGCTAGCGCGATCGACAACAGCGCCGGCCGGATGGTCAACGTCGGCACGGGCGCGGCCACGGTCAGCGCCACCGGCCTCGTCACCAACAGCGGCCTGATCGCGGGCAACGGCAGCCTCGACCTGGCTGCCGGCAGCTTGCGCAACCAGGCCGGCGGCACGGTCTCGTCCGGCCAGCGCATGGGCTTGGGCGTGGCGCAGCAACTGGACAACCAGGGCGTCATCAACAGCGGCGGCAGCCTGACCTTCAGCCAGACGACGGCGGTGGTCAACAACAGCGGGCAGATCGCATCGGCCGGCCAGGCCAGCATCGCGGCGGGCAGCCTGAACAACGACGGCGGCCTGATCGCGACGCTGCCGAATTCCGGTTCCGGCATCGCCATCACCAGCCAGAGTCTGAGCAACCACGGCGGCCGCGTGCAAGCCAGCGGCGACGCGGTGCTCGACGTCGGCGGTGCGCTGGACAACGCCGGCGGCACATTGCAGGCCGGCCAGGACCTGCGCCTGAGCGCCGGCGGCACCCTGAGCAACAACGCCGGCGTGATCGAGGCATTGGCGGCGGGCAGCGCCATGCGGGTGCAGGCCGGCGACATCGCCAACGGCAGCGGCCGCATCGTCAATGTCGGCTCGGCGGCGACCAGCGTGAGCGCGCAGGGCGGCATCAGCAGCAGCGGCACCATCGCCGGCAACGGCACACTGGACCTGGGCGCGCAATCCCTGCAAAACACCGGCGCGATCTCGTCGGGCGGGCAGATGACGCTGTCGCTGTCGCAACTGCTGGACAACCACGGCGCCATCCGCAGCGGCGGCGCCCTGACCTCCACGCAGACGACGGCGCAGGTGAACAACAGCGGCACGATCACGGCCGCCGGCGCGATCAGCATGGCGGCGGGCAGCCTGAACAACGACGGCGGCCAGATCGCCACGCTGAGCAACTCGGGCGCCAACATCGACCTGAGCAGCCAAAGCATGAGCAACCGTGGCGGCAGCGTGCTGGCCAGCGGCAATGCCGGCGTCAACGTGTTTGGCGCGCTGAACAACGCCGGCGGCACGCTGCAGGCCGGCCGCGACATGCAATTGACCGTCGGCGGCGCGCTGGGCAACGCCGGCGGCGTGATCGAGGCGCTGTCCGCCAGCGGCACGATGACGGTGCAGGGCCAGTCCATCGACAACACCTCGGGCCGCATCGTCAACGTCGGCAGCGGTGATACGCGGATCGTCAGCCAGAGCACGCTGGTCAGCAGCGGCATGATCGCCGGGAACGGCAACCTTCTGCTGGCCGCCCAGAGCGCGCAAAACAAGGCGGGCGGCACGCTGGCCGCCGGCGGCAACCTGGACCTGGAAGTCACCGGACAGATGCAGAACCAGGGCGCGGTCAGCAGCGCCGGCACGCTGGACTTCGTGCAAGCCGGCGCCAGCTTTAGCAACAGCGGACAGATGATCTCGGGCGGCACGGCCACCTTCAACGTGGCCAGCTTCAGCAATGACGGCGGCCAGATCGCCACCACCAGCGCTTCCGGCGCCGACATCAGCGTCACCAGCCAGAGCATCAGCAACCACGGCGGCAAGATCCTGGCCAGCGGCGATGCCACGCTGAGCAGCGCCTCCGGCCTGGACAACAACGCCGGCACACTGCAGGCCGGCAAAAACCTGAAGCTGGACGCCACCGGCGCGCTGGGCAACGCAGCCGGCACGATCGAGGCCGACGGCGGCGCCAGCACGCTGGAACTGACGGCCGCCACGCTCGACAGCAGCGGTGGGCGCATCGTCAACGTCGGCAACGGCGACACGACGCTGCTGATAGCGACCGACCTCGTCAACAGTGGTCTGATCGCCGCCAACGGCAACCTGAACCTGACCGCGCAGACGCTGAAGAACAACACCGGCGGCGCCATCGGCTCGGCCGGCAACCTGCTGCTGGCGGTGAACCAGCAAGTGGACAACCACGCGGCCATCACCAGCACCGGCACGCTGACCTTCCAGCAGGCCGGCGCCAACCTGAACAATGACGGCCAACTGGTCGCGGGCGGCGCGATGACCATCGTCGCCAAGGCCGTCAACAACAATAACGGCCAGATCGCCACCGCCAAGGGCAGCGGCGCCGGCCTGGCGCTGACCGCCGCCAGCCTGAGCAACGAAAAGGGACAGATCCTGTCCGACGGCAAGGCCGTGCTGGCCATCACCGGCGCGCTGGACAACGTGCAGGGCACCATCCAGTCCGGCAAGGACATGCAGGTCAACGCCGGCGGCGCGCTGACCAACAACGACGGCGCCATCGAGGCGGCCGGCGCCACCTCGGCGCTGACGCTGAAGGCGCTGTCCATCGACAACGGCAGCGGCCGCATCGTCAACGCCGGCAGCGGCGACACCAGCATCACCAGCCTGGGCGGCGTGAGCAACGCCGGCGTGATCGCCGGCGGCGGCAACCTGCTGCTCAACGCCACCACGCTGCAGAACGGCGCCACCGGCATGGTCGCCTCCGGCAAGGACATGACCCTGCGCCTGACGCAGTTGCTGGACAACCAGGGCACCATCAACAGCACCGGCACGCTGACCTTCAACCAAGCCGGGGCCAACCTGAACAACAGCGGCCTGATCGTCTCGGGCGGCAACGCGCAGATCGTCGCCAACCAGATCAACAACAACGGCGGCCGCCTGAGCACCGGCGCCGGTTCCAGCGGCGACCTGAGCCTGACGACCCAGCAACTGAGCAACGAAGGCGGCCACATCACCACCGGCCGCGACCTGAACGTGACCACGCACGTCATGCAGGGCAGCGGCGAGCTGCAGGGCGGCCGCGACCTGGCGCTGAGCATGGACGGCGACTACACCCAGGGCAGCGGCACCCAGCAGTTCCATTCGAACCGCGACCTGAGCCTGACGGTGACGGGCAATATCGTCAACACCGCGACGTTCGAGGCGGCCGGCAAGCTCACGCTGAGCGGCAACAACGTCAGCAACAACGCCGGCGCCGTGATGCAGGGGCAGGGCGTGGCGGTCAACGCGGCGGGCAACCTGAGCAACGCCGGCCAGATCAACGGCACGGCGACGGTGGACCTGAAGAGCGGCGGCACGCTCGACAACAGCAACGCCATCGTCGGCGGTGACCTGACGTTGGTGGCGCAAAACCTGAACAACACCGGCGCCAGCACCTTGCTCGGCTCGACCGGCGCGATGACGCTGGGCGTGGCGGGCACGCTCAACAACACCGGCGGCGCCAGCATCTACAGCGGCGGCAGCCTGGCCATCGGCGGCGGGCCGGGCGGCGGCTCGACCGGGCTGGTCAACAACATGTCGTCGACCATCGAGGCGGCCGGCGACCTGTCGCTCAACGCGGCCAGCGTCAACAACATCCGCGAGAACGTCACGCTGGTCAAGGTGCAGACCGTCGACGAGACCAAGCAGATGTATCTGCCGAGCTGGGACCACAACGGCGACAACCACGACAACTACGATACCAATGCGGCGAACTACTATCCGCACGAGCTCTACTACGTCAACCCCGACGACATCCTGGAAAATCAAATCCTGTTCGCGCCGGACGGCAACTCCTATGGCCGCGCGGTGATCCGCACGCACGCCAACGATTCAGCGTTCTTCTGGGCCTCCACCGGCGCCTACAACGCGCAGGGGGCACGCCAGCGCATCACGATGACTGACGGCACGCGGGTGCTGTATTACAAGTTCAGCCAGAACGACCAAGCCAACCCGGACCAGGGCGGACCGACCGGCACGCCCGATGGCTTCTATCTGGAACACGTCTCCAAGTGGACCAGCGATCCACCGGCGTATTCGAACCTGTACGGCAGCTGCGCGTCCAACTGCGTGCGTTTCGTCACCCAACCCGGCTACGATGACCCGACCACCATCATCAACCGGTCGACGGTACGCTCGCTGGTGTCCGAGGCCGGCAAGCTGGAACAATCCCGGCTGGCGCACCACACGGCCGAGGAAGACCAGATCGCCCCGGGCTCCGGCGCCGTGGCGCAGATCCTTTCCGGCGGCAATATGCACCTGACCGTTGGCCAGGCACTGACCAACCAGTACGGTCAGATCATGGCCACCGGGGCGCTCAACATCGACGGCGGCGCGGCCATCAGCAACCAGGGCGCGACGCTGTACCGCAACCATACCTTCGACGGCACCTGGAAGACCTACGACGGCGATGTCACAGCCTACACCATGCCGTCGCAGAGCGAAATCATCGGCTCCGCCGCCGGTGTGATTTCCGGCGGCAAGGGCGTCTCGATCACCGGACGCAGCTTCAGCAACGTCGACATCACGGCCGGCACGGTCGGCAATATCCGCGACAGCGTCACCGTGCTGGCGACCGGCAACAACAGCGCCAGCGCCGCCAGCCACGCCACCGGCAACGGCGCCAGCGGCGGCAGCGCCGGCGGACACGTCGGCGGCAGCGGCATCGGCAACAACGCCAGCGTGGCCGGCGCGGCCGACGGCAGCGGCATCGGCAACAACGCCAGCGGCGCCCACGCGGCCGGCGGCAGCGGTATCGCCAACCAGGCCGCGCAGGCCAACCAGGCCGGCGGCAGCGGCGCCGCCAACAACGCGGCGCTGGGCGGACAGGCCGGCGACAGCGGGCTATCCAACCAGGCGGCGGAGGCCGGGCAGGCGGCCGGCAGCGGCATCGGCAACCAGGCGCGCACCCGCCTGGATGACTACGGCAGCGGCATCCACAACGCTACACGCGAACGCGACAACGTCAACGCCAGCGGCAAGACCCGCACGGCCGCGACCAGCGGTGCGGCCCAAGGCAGCGGCGCCAGCGGCAAGGCGCTGGGCGACGTCAGCACCGGCCACGGCGCCAGCCTGGCGCAGAACACCGCCAACAGCGGCGCGGTGGTCAAGGTGGCGCCGAACGGCCTGTCGCTGCTGAACCCGAACGCCGACAGCAGCTATGTGTTCGAAACCCGTCCGCAGTTCGCCAACCACGGCGACTGGGTCAGCAGCGACTATCTGCTGAAAGCGCTCGACACCGATCCGGCCGTGACGCACAAGCGCCTCGGCGACGGCTTCTATGAACAGCGCCTGGTGCGCGACCAGCTGATCGAACTGACCGGCCGCGCGCCGTCGGGCGGCCAGAGCGACGACAGCCGCTACAAGGAGTTGCTGACCAGCGGCATCAGCGTGGCGCAGCAATACGGCCTGCGGCCCGGCATCGCATTGAGCGCCGACCAGTTCAGCCACCTGACCAGCGACATCGTCTGGATGGAAACGGAAACCGTCAGCCTGCCGGACGGCACGGTGGAAAACGTGCTGGTGCCCAAGGTCTACCTGGCGCACGCGGGCGCCGGCGCGGTCAAGGCCAGCGGCGCGCTGGTGACCGGCGACGGCGTCGACATCCGCACCACCGACAACATCGTCAACCGTGGCGGCCTGATCGACGGCGCCAACGGCCGCACGGTGCTGGTGGCCGGACAGGACATCGTCAACCAGGGCGGCACCGTCAAGGGCGGCGCCATGGACCTGCAGGCCGGGCGCGACGTGATCAACCAGTCGCTGACGGTCAAGCAGGAATACGCCAGCGTCAACACCAGCGGCAGCTACACCACGCTGTCCAACCAGGCCGGCATCGCGGCCGGCGGCGCGCTGACGATCAAGGCCGGGCGCGACGTGACCGACACCGGTGGCAGCATCGCCGGTGCCAGCGTCGCCATCGGCGCGGGCCGCGACGCCAGCTTCAACGCGCTGCAGACCGGCAGCACCTACGCCTCGCAGGTGGCGGGCTACACGGAAAAAGACAGCAGCGCCACCTGCAAGACCGGCCAAGTCGCCACCAGCGGCGACCTGAAACTGGTGGCCGGCCAGGACATCAAGCTGAGCGGCACGCAGGTGGCCATCGGCGCGACCGGCAGCGGCACGCTGCTGGCGGGACGCGACGTGACGTTGGCGGCCGTCGTCAACGAGGTCAACATCAGCAAGCAGAACGATCCGGGCAGCAAGCTGTACGACAAGGAGATCCATCAGGACCAGACCGTGGTCGGCGCGTCGGTGACGGCCGGCGGCAACCTGGCCGTCAAGGCCGGCGACAGCGGCCTGGGCAACCTGGCGCTGGCCGGCAGCAACCTGGCCGGCGGCGGCAAGGTGCAGCTGACGGCCAGCGGCGACGTCAGCATCACGCAGGTGCAGGAAACCCACCTGACCGACCTGGCGCACCATGATGAATCGAGCAGCACGTTCAAGAAGAGCAGCAACACCTCGGCCGATTACAGCAACGTCAGCAAGGTGGTGGGCAGCGGCGTCAGCGGCGACGCGGTCACGGTACAGTCGGGCAAGGACATTGTCATCCGTGGCAGCGATCTGAGCGCGACCGGGGCGTTGACCCTGACCGCCGGCCGTGACCTGCTGGTGTCCAGCGCGCAGCAGACCGACAGTGAAAAGCATAGCGAGGAGCACCAGCGCAGCGGCTTCTCCTTCAACGTTGCCTCCGGCGCGCTCGGCTACAGCAAGAGCGACGAGGCCAAGGCCCGCAACAGCGATACGGTGACGCAGGTGGGCAGCGTGCTCAGCGGCGGCAGCGTCAGCGCCAGCAGCGGGCGCGACACGGTCATCAGCGGCAGCACGGTGGTGGCCGACAAGGACATCGCCATCGACGCAGGACGCAACCTGAGCATCGTCAGCGCCGAGAACAGCAGCACGGGCGCGTCGTCGACCAGCAGCAAGAAGTCGGGCTCGATCGGCACGACGTTCCAGCCGGCGGTCGGCACGGTCAAGAGCGCCACCGACGGCACCAACGCCAGCGTGACGCAGGTGGGCAGCCAGATCGCCAGCCTGGGCGGGGACGTCAGCCTGAAGGCGGGCGAGCACTACACGCAGACCGCCAGCGAGGTGAAGGCGCCCCAGGGCGACATCGACATCAGCGCCAAGGACGTGCTGATCAACGCGGCCATGAACAGCGCCAACAGCAGCGACCACAGCACCTACAGCAAGACCGCCATCGGCGGCAGCGTCAGCGTGCCGTTGGTGGATGCGTTGAAGAGCGCGAACAGCATGGTCAGCGCGGCCAAGAACACCAGCGACAGCCGCATGCAGGCACTGGCGGCGTTGAACACGGCGGGCAGCCTGGTCGATGCGTACAAGGCCTACGACACCGTCACGAAGACCGGCATCAAGGTCAGCATCAGCCTGGGCAACCAGAAGAACGACAGCACGGTGGTGCACACCAGCGAGACGGCGGTGGGCTCCACCATCACGGCCGGCGGCGACGTGACCATCCACGCGACCGGCGCCGGCAAGGACAGCAACCTGACGGCGATCGGCAGCGACATCAAGGCCGGCCAGGACGTCAGCCTGTCGGCGGACAACCAGGTGAACCTGCTGGCGGCGCGCAACACGGCCAGCCAGCACAGCACCAACAGCTCCAGTAGCAGCAGCATCGGCATCGGCTTCGGCATCGGCGGCACGTCGAACGGCTTCACGATCGACCTGGCCGTCAGCCAGGCGCGCGGCAAGGCCGACGGCGACGACGTCGGCTACACCAACAGCCACGTCACGGCCGGCAACCAGGTCAACGTGCACAGCGGCGGCGACACCACGCTCAAGGGCGGCGTGATCGCGGCGCCGACGGTGGTGGCCGACATCGGCGGCAACCTGAACATCGAGAGCCTGCAGGACAGCAGCAAGTACAACAGCAAGCAAAGCAGCGCCGGCCTGAACGCCAGCCTGTGTATCCCGCCGTTCTGCTACGGCGCCAGCACGGTGGGCGGCAGCATCGGCAAGTCGCACGTGGACGGCGACTTCCTGTCGGTGCTGGAGCAAAGCGGCATCAAGGCCGGCGACGGCGGCTTCCAGGTGGCGGTGAATGGCAACACCGACCTGAAGGGCGGCCTGTTGAGCAGCAGTCAGAACGCCATCGACCAGGGCAGCAATGTGCTGATGACCGGCAGCCTGACGTCGAGCGACCTGCAGAACAAGGACCACTACGACGCGGGCGGCTTTGCCTTGTCCGGCTCGATCAGCGGGAAGATGGGCGATCAGAGCCCGCCCAAAGAGAAGACCGACAAGTGGACCGACGAACAGAAGAAAGCTGCAGCCGCCGATGGCAAACCCGGCGCGAGCGCCGGCTTCGGCTCGGCCAGTGGCGACCAGGGCAGCACGACCGCAAGCGGCATCAGCGGCGGCCTGATTGCGATCACCGACCAGGCCAAACAACTGGCGACCGGCAAGGACGCCGCGACGGCCGTGGCCGGCCTGGACAACGATGTGACGACGGAATCGGCTGCGGCCAAAGCCGGCGTCTTGACCAAGGGCTGGGATGCCCAGCAATTGCAGAAGGACGTCGACACCCAGATCGCCATCACGCAGGAGTTCAGCAAGCAGGCGCCGAAGGCGATAGCAGACTTCGCGGACAAACAGATAAAGAAGCTGGAAGAACAAGGGGCTAGTCAGGAAGAGATCGCCAAATGGGCGGAGGGTGGCAGTTACCGCGTTGCGCTCCATACAATCGGTGGCGCTTTGTCCGGTGGACTGGGCGGCGCCGTCGGTGCGGGCGTGGTTGCCGGACAGGCGAATCGGCTGGATGAATTGCAGGTCAAGGCAGTGGCCGCGTTGGTCGATCAGGGCATGAGCCCCGAGACCGCGAAGATGCTGGCGCAGGGCGTGGCGGAGGCGGCGTCGCTTAGCCTTGGGGCTGCGGTTGGCGGCACTGCGGGCGCCGCCAGCGCATTGGGTACGGATACCAATAATCGGCAGCTCCATCCGAAAGAAATATCTTGGATCACCGCGAATGCAAAGGCTTTTGCCAAGACCCTATCCGAAAAACTGGAACGCCCCGTCTCAGAATTGCAGGCGACGCAGTGGTTGACAATGGCGGGCGAGGCGGATGTCGACATGAGTTACCAAACTTTGGCATCCAGGCAAATTGGCTCAGCGGCATCCGAAGAAAGCACGGCCTTCTTTGCTGCCAAGCAATTCATCGTCCAATATGGCAAGGGAAGTTTTGTTGATGACAGCGGTAAACAGCAGACCTTGTTTGTAGCCAAGCCCGGTGACTTCCAGAAAGGAGCGGTTTATAGCGAGTATCGAAATGATAAGACCTATCGCGACTACTATTGGAACCTCATGGGGGATAATCTGAGACCGGATAATCCTACGGCAGAGGAGTTGGCGGTTTACAATGCACGTGAGAAGATGCGTTTTAGCAAGGTTGGGAAAGATCTGCTAATTAATTCGATACCTATTTTGGCAGAATTTTTAGCAGGGCGCGTAGCCGGACGATTGAAATTTACAGACCCGACGGTGCCAAAAAGGGTAGTAAGCGTAGACGCGAAAGAAGTAACACCAACGACAGATTTGACTGTCGGGGCAAACAGTGGCCCGAAATTGGCTACGGTAGAAGTAGATATTGCAAAAGTTGCCAAGGGAACATCTGAATACAAAACCCTGAATGAACCACCGCCTAATACTCATGTTAAGCTGAGCAATGGCACCGAATTTACGACGAATGCGAGTGGATATGTAGAAGAAATTACTTTTACCCCTACGTTGAATAAAAATGTTCGTGATTCCCGTCAGACTGCTGTTGGAAAAGAGGGCTTAGATACGGATGTTGGTGGCCATATACAGGGTTGTCAATTTGATGGAACGTGTGATCGTTTTAATCTTTTCCCTCAGGATAGTAATTTCAATAACTCCGCTTATAAGCGTTGGGAGAATGAAATTAAAGGTGCGTTGGGTAATGGTGATAAAGTAGGGCCAGTGTCGGTTCGCTTCTCGAGAGGTGATCCTGCTTCGGCCAGACCGGATTCATTAATCATTGATTACACAGTGGATGGTGTGAAAAAACGTAAATCATTCAAAAATGAGGCTGGACAATGAGCATAGAAAAACAGACAAAGATTTTGAATCGGCTCGTGCAGATAATGCATGACTCTGCACGTGGCCCATATGATGGTATGAGTTGTGAGTTTAAATATGAATCCTACGAAAATGGATGGTCTGTAGATTCAAAATATGAGTTTCTTCGAGAGGGTAAGTCGGTAAGTGAGTTGCTTGATGACCCTGAGGATGAAGCTTCTAATTTTGTGCATGAATTGCACGAATTGATGAAGGTACACACTGGCGGCGATTGGAAGAGTTTTGTGCTGAACGTAGATGCGACAGGAAAGGCGAACATCCAATTTTCCTACTGAAGTGAATGTGTCATCAGCCCCAGTGCGGGGGTATCTATTATTTTGGATAAAACCATGGCTCATCGCTAAAGACAACAAAGGTAGGAAGGTGATATGGATGACAAGGATGTTGTGCAAGCAACGGATTTATTCTCCGAACAAGATTATAAATGGAGAAAAATGGAGCTCGTTCACACCTTCTGGTTAAAAGTTGAAGGCTTTGTTTCCCTGCGGACGACAGTGTACCCAGTACATCAACCTTAAAGCGACAATGAGCAACGATGAAAATTAGATTTTCTTATGTGGACGGTGGAGTTCATCCAAAACTTGGTCAATTATTTCATTGGCAACCAAGGACATTAGGTGATGAAGCGGCGAAATGCTATAACCAGTACCTTTGTGAGGTGTTGAGTTCTGTCGCTCAAGGAACCGATGATTGTGATCGGCTTCTGAAAAATATCAGCGACGTTGAGAACGGGACTCAAGCTGAAATTGAGACCGGGGGGAATGACGTTACGCTCACGATTAGACCTACCGGAGTGCAAGTTGATATTGAAATCAATGAAGATTGGATAGGTCAGCCCGATGGGAATTTTAAGCTAAGTGAGTGGAAGACCGTTTTAGAGGGCTGGCGTCGATTTCTTGAAATGCCACAATCTTTGGAATCGGTTGTCGAGGTCGACGTGTAATAGGGCACCTCGAAAAACTACCCCGGTTCTGGCGCGGGTGACGCTGCTGGCGGGGCAAAAGCACCTGGCGGCTTAGATGGCGGTGTAGGTGCGGTTCAAACGCCGGTAACATCCGGCGGGACTGCGAATCTTGCGACTGTGCCCGGGAGGAAGGGACAGCTCACTGGTGAGAATCTTGCCAACATTGCAGCGCAGGATCCTAGATTGGCGAACGCAGTGAACGGTAGTGGGGCGCCAAACCCGAACTTTACTATTGGAGCGGGGACAGCGACCGAGGCAAATCAACTAGGCCAAGCTTGGGTGAGTGATGGTGCTCGATTAGTGACCAACCAGGCTGCTTATCCGGGCTGCTTGATAAGCGCGGATGGCACAAGAATTTATGGACCACCGCAACCCAAAAATTCGACTTTTGCGACGACCGGGGTGCAGGCAAATTTCGTCGGCAAACTCCAACGGGGACTTTGATCAACAATGGTCATTTGAATGTGACTCCATGAAAGCAATTGTTAAATCAATATGGCTTGATAGTGCAACCATCGATCTGGATACATACTTGCCCGATGACCCAGAATGTTTCGGCTTGTGGATTGAATTCAGAGTAGGCATCACAGATAGGGATGGGGCGGATGATTTTCGACTGTTTGTTTGCACGCCAGAATGGCTGAAAAGTGAACGCAGCCGGCAGAGGACTATTTGGGGGCGCCACATGCTGTTTGTATTTGAATATGATCTTGATGAGATTAAAGCTGAGATTGATCGCCGAGTCGAAAGCTGCAAGGGCGATGATTGGTTAGCCATTGCGCGCCAGATTGCTAGGTTCGCCGCTTGGGAATTCGAGGATTATCAGCCGTGAACATTTCCTTTGCTTTAAACGTTTAGATCCGTTCCGATTTCGGCCGCCCACGCGCTGCAAATGGACACCCAGGCCAGGCGCTCGACACGGGCCGCGTCTATGGCGACACGGTCAGCATCGGCGCCGCCCAGATCGCCAACAGCGGCACCGGCGTCATCGCCGCGCACGCCAGCCTGAACCTAGGCGCGCAAGAGATCAGCAACAGCGGCGCCGATGTCTTGCTGCTCAGCCTGGGCGACATGCATCTCGGGGCGCTCGTCGACCAGGTGCTGTAACGTCAAACAAAAGTTGAATTCTCAGGTTGCGCCGGCGGCAAGGCGCTGGGCGACGTCAGCACCGGCCACGGCGCCAGCCTGGCGCAGAACGCCGCCAACAGTGGCGCGGTGGTCAAGGTGGCGCCGAACGGCCTGTCGCTGCTGAATCCGAACCCCAACGGCAGCTATGTGTTCGAAACCCGTCCGTAGTTCGCCAACCACGGCGACTGGGTCAGCAGCGACTATCTGCTGAAAGCGCTTGACACCGATCCGGCCGTGACGCACAAGCGCCTCGGCGACGGCTTTTATGAACAGCGCCTGGTGCGCGACCAGCTGATCGAACTGACCGGCCGCGCGCCGTCGGGCGGCCAGAGCGACGACAGCCGCTACAAGGAGTTGCTGACCAGCGGCATCAGCGTGGCGCAGCAATACGGCCTGCGGCCCGGCATCGCATTGAGCGCCGACCAGTTCAGCCACCTGACCAGCGACATCGTCTGGATGGAAACGGAAACCGTCAGCCTGCCGGACGGCACGGTGGAAAACGTGCTGGTGCCCAAGGTCTACCTGGCGCACGCGGGCGCCGGCGCGGTCAAGGCCAGCGGCGCGCTGGTGACCGGCGACGGCGTCGACATCCGCACCACCGACAACATCGTCAACCGTGGCGGCCTGATCGACGGCGCCAACGGCCGCACGGTGCTGGTGGCCGGACAGGACATCGTCAACCAGGGCGGCACCGTCAAGGGCGGCGCCATGGACCTGCAGGCCGGGCGCGACGTGATCAACCAGTCGCTGACGGTCAAGCAGGAATACGCCAGCGTCAACACCAGCGGCAGCTACACCACGCTGTCCAACCAGGCCGGCATCGCGGCCGGCGGCGCGCTGACGATCAAGGCCGGGCGCGACGTGACCGACACCGGTGGCAGCATCGCCGGTGCCAGCGTCGCCATCGGCGCGGGCCGCGACGCCAGCTTCAACGCGCTGCAGACCGGCAGCACCTACGCCTCGCAGGTGGCGGGCTACACGGAAAAAGACAGCAGCGCCACCTGCAAGACCGGCCAAGTCGCCACCAGCGGCGACCTGAAACTGGTGGCCGGCCAGGACATCAAGCTGAGCGGCACGCAGGTGGCCATCGGCGCGACCGGCAGCGGCACGCTGCTGGCGGGACGCGACGTGACGTTGGCGGCCGTCGTCAACGAGGTCAACATCAGCAAGCAGAACGATCCGGGCAGCAAGCTGTACGACAAGGAGATCCATCAGGACCAGACCGTGGTCGGCGCGTCGGTGACGGCCGGCGGCAACCTGGCCGTCAAGGCCGGCGACAGCGGCCTGGGCAACCTGGCGCTGGCCGGCAGCAACCTGGCCGGCGGCGGCAAGGTGCAGCTGACGGCCAGCGGCGACGTCAGCATCACGCAGGTGCAGGAAACCCACCTGACCGACCTGGCGCACCATGATGAATCGAGCAGCACGTTCAAGAAGAGCAGCAACACCTCGGCCGATTACAGCAACGTCAGCAAGGTGGTGGGCAGCGGCGTCAGCGGCGACGCGGTCACGGTACAGTCGGGCAAGGACATTGTCATCCGTGGCAGCGATCTGAGCGCGACCGGGGCGTTGACCCTGACCGCCGGCCGTGACCTGCTGGTGTCCAGCGCGCAGCAGACCGACAGTGAAAAGCATAGCGAGGAGCACCAGCGCAGCGGCTTCTCCTTCAACGTTGCCTCCGGCGCGCTCGGCTACAGCAAGAGCGACGAGGCCAAGGCCCGCAACAGCGATACGGTGACGCAGGTGGGCAGCGTGCTCAGCGGCGGCAGCGTCAGCGCCAGCAGCGGGCGCGACACGGTCATCAGCGGCAGCACGGTGGTGGCCGACAAGGACATCGCCATCGACGCAGGACGCAACCTGAGCATCGTCAGCGCCGAGAACAGCAGCACGGGCGCGTCGTCGACCAGCAGCAAGAAGTCGGGCTCGATCGGCACGACGTTCCAGCCGGCGGTCGGCACGGTCAAGAGCGCCACCGACGGCACCAACGCCAGCGTGACGCAGGTGGGCAGCCAGATCGCCAGCCTGGGCGGGGACGTCAGCCTGAAGGCGGGCGAGCACTACACGCAGACCGCCAGCGAGGTGAAGGCGCCCCAGGGCGACATCGACATCAGCGCCAAGGACGTGCTGATCAACGCGGCCATGAACAGCGCCAACAGCAGCGACCACAGCACCTACAGCAAGACCGCCATCGGCGGCAGCGTCAGCGTGCCGTTGGTGGATGCGTTGAAGAGCGCGAACAGCATGGTCAGCGCGGCCAAGAACACCAGCGACAGCCGCATGCAGGCACTGGCGGCGTTGAACACGGCGGGCAGCCTGGTCGATGCGTACAAGGCCTACGACACCGTCACGAAGACCGGCATCAAGGTCAGCATCAGCCTGGGCAACCAGAAGAACGACAGCACGGTGGTGCACACCAGCGAGACGGCGGTGGGCTCCACCATCACGGCCGGCGGCGACGTGACCATCCACGCGACCGGCGCCGGCAAGGACAGCAACCTGACGGCGATCGGCAGCGACATCAAGGCCGGCCAGGACGTCAGCCTGTCGGCGGACAACCAGGTGAACCTGCTGGCGGCGCGCAACACGGCCAGCCAGCACAGCACCAACAGCTCCAGTAGCAGCAGCATCGGCATCGGCTTCGGCATCGGCGGCACGTCGAACGGCTTCACGATCGACCTGGCCGTCAGCCAGGCGCGCGGCAAGGCCGACGGCGACGACGTCGGCTACACCAACAGCCACGTCACGGCCGGCAACCAGGTCAACGTGCACAGCGGCGGCGACACCACGCTCAAGGGCGGCGTGATCGCGGCGCCGACGGTGGTGGCCGACATCGGCGGCAACCTGAACATCGAGAGCCTGCAGGACAGCAGCAAGTACAACAGCAAGCAAAGCAGCGCCGGCCTGAGCGCCAGCCTGTGCATCCCGCCGGCGTGCTACGGCGCCAGCACCGTGAGCGGCAGCATCGGCAAGTCGCATGTGGACGGCGACTTCTTGTCGGTGCTGGAGCAAAGCGGCATCAAGGCCGGCGACGGCGGCTTCCAGGTGGCGGTGAATGGCAACACCGACCTGAAGGGCGGCCTGTTGAGCAGCAGCCAGAAGGCCATCGACCAGGGCAGCAATGTGCTGATGACCGGCAGCCTGACGTCGAGCGACCTGCAGAACAAGGACCACTACGACGCGGGCGGCTTTGCATTGTCCGGCTCGATCAGCGGGAAGCTGGGCGATCAGAGCCCGCCCAAAGAGAAGACCGACAAGTGGACCGACGAACAGAAGAAAGCCGCAGCCGCTGACGGCAAGCCCGGCGCGAGCGCCGGCTTCGGTTCGGCCAGTGGCGACCAGGGCAGCACGACCGCAAGCGGCATCAGCGGCGGCCTGATCACGATCACCGACCAGGCCAGACAACTGGCGACCGGCAAGGACGCCGCGACAGCCGTGGCCGGCGTGGACCGCGACGTGACGACGGAATCGGCCGCGGCTAAGGCCGGCGCCTTGACCAAGGGCTGGGATGCCCAGCAACTGCAGAAGGATGTGGACGCGCAGATCGCCATCACGCAGGAGTTCAGCAAGCAGGCGCCGAAGGCGATTGCTCAATATGCTGGCGACCAGCGCGACGCACTCAAGGCGCAGGCAGCCCAAGAAAACGACGAGGTGAGGAAAAAATCACTGCTGGACGAGGCCGGAAAATGGGATGAGGGTGGTGCTTATCGCGTAGCGCTGCACGCCGTAAGCGGTGGCTTGACTGGTGGGCTGAATGGTGCCTTGGGTGCTGGTGTAGTAGCTGATTCCGCAAAATTACTGGATCAATTGCAAAATAATGCCCGAGACGCATTATTGGCGCAAGGTGTTAGTCCAGAATTAGCCAAAGCAATTTCGCAGGGTTTGGCGGAAACCACGGCACTTGGGATAGGTACTGCTGTGGGAGGTGCTGCAGGCGGAGCGGCGTCGCTCGCCACGGACACCAATAATCGGCAATTACATCCCGATGAGCGTCAATGGGCAAAAGAAAATGCTAAGAAGTATCAAAAATATCTGCTAGATAAAACTGGAGATAGCATTTCAGCAGAGGATGCATATCAACGTCTGCTTTCGGCCGGATATGCTGTGGTTGATAATGCTGCTCAAATAGGCGGGAAAAGCGATATATTCGCGTTACAGTATTTATCTGAAAATAAGTCGAGTGGCCTATTTATTGCCACAGCCGCTGAGCGGGCTAGTCCATTCCTAAATGGGAATGTAGACAATTCGTGGACCCCTGAGATGGCTGCGCGCTTTGGTCCAAAAACACCTGGAGAGGCAGCAAGTAGAGCGGTTACCAAAGCCGTAGAATTCCTTGGTAAACCATGCACTAATAATTGCGCAGCTAAATTCGATGCAATTGCTGAAGCTGTTAATGCACTTGAAAAGGCAGCTGTCTTATATCAGGATGACCCTGGTAGCGTTAAAATTATAAATCAGCAAATTATTGACTTAGGATCGGGTATTACTAGAGAAGAACTGGTGAGAGGAGCGATTCAGTCAGTAAGTAATACTGATAAGTCCTTAGCATTAATGCTTTTGGGGAATCCATCAAGAGCGCTGGCAGGATCTGCTGTTACTGAAAGCATTAGTGCTGTTTCTTTGGTGCAGCAAATTAAGGAGTTGCGCTTGCAGCTTCCGTCGAGCGCTAGGACAGGCGGCAATATGGGGATTGCTCAGATCGATATCCCTGGATTACCAAACCAGATGGTTGCTTCCAGTAGAATCGATGTTCCAACTGCAAAGCAGCTAGAATTGGGTTTCGTCGGTAAGACTACTGAAACGTTTGCTAGTACGTCGGTACCTAATGCGGCCGGTGAGCTGATACACCGAGGACCGGATTCGGAAGCTAAGATACTGAACAATATTGCAGACAGGCTTGGGAATAATACTTCTGCAAAAGGCTCTGTCATCCTGCTAACTGAACGCGAACCTTGTACTAGTTGTTCAAATATCATTGAAAAATTCCAGGCGAAATATCCTAATATTTCACTGAAAGTAATGGATAATGATGGGGTTGTATTAAATCCTCCCAAGAATGGTAAATAGCATGCGTGATAGAATTACTTACTACGAAATTCGCACCTGGTTATTGGATTGCTATTATGTATATTGCCGCGAGAAGATGTTTAGTGGAAGCCAGTGGGAAGAAGGTGAGCACGAACTGGGATATGCGTATGATCAGTATTCCGATGCGTTTCATCTGCCAATTGAGAAAATAATGCTGGAAGTATTGGTATTGGTTCTGGCATCTGGGCGATTGACGAAGTCTGCATTGTATCACTATCAAAAAATTTCAGAATTTTCTGCTGGAACGAGATTGCATGATATCGCGAATGATTTGCCGCCAGATGAGAGAAATGATTTTTTATATGATCTATCTATTTTGAAGCTGGTTTGATGGGTTTGGTACGAAAAAAGAAATGAATATCGTGAAAATTAAATCAATAAATTGTCAAATAAAAAACGATAGCCCTTGGTCCGAAAGGAATTGATGCGGGATACTGCCGAATTACTGTTGTCGGATAGTCTTAGAGAGCGCGGAGGGAATTTTAGTGATGCAGGACTACATTAGAGGAATTTAAATGAAATGGGCGAAGTTGGATGGAATTGCTTCAGAGGAGCATCTGCTTTATAAGGTCCTAATGTGGATTATTGCTCCGTACAGTAACCGTCCGGTAGACCATTTCCTTAAAAGAGTCTTGGTGGCGGAAAAGGGCTTCGGGGGCGATCCGGGTTGGGAGATTGAATACTCGGAGGATGTTGTAGTAGGTCATGGTTTTAGGGTCTGGGCCGATAAGGAAATAAGTTGTTTGGATGAGGAGGAGCTGATCTATGATAGCGAAACATTTTATAAGGCTCTTCGTGAGACATTGGAGGCTTATTCTGTAGCTCATCCCTCTTACAGGCAAGAGATATCTGAAATAATAAGACTTTATGGGCTTGATTTGATTTAAAACTAGGGCCGGCGACGTTATGTGGCCCAGAGGCACGAAGGACCTATCTGCCTGAGAGATTAAACCGCGTCGATATTTCAGCCTCTAGCTGCCGCCCACCGCTGTACGGGCCACTGTCCAGTGGCACCAGCATGTTTGGCGAACATAAAAAGAAAATACCAAAATGAAAAAAATCAAATACCTCACCGTGGCAATTGCCACCTGCGTGATCCAAACCGCCCACGCCAGCGAACCAGCGCAGTGTCAGACGCAGACCGCCGAAAAGACGGTTTTCGAAATGTGCCTGCTTCCCGGCGCGGCGTTCCAGCATGACCTGTACACACTGAAGGCGGACAAGGTCTTGATCGCCGCCTTGGTCGATGACTACGCCGAGTCGGTGCAACTGGAGCATAAATTGCTCGATGGGCCGACCATCGAATTCCCCTTGTCGCGCCAGGGCGGCAACCCGGTCAGCATCGTCGGCGGCTGCGTCCCCGAAAGCAAGGACCAGATCGAAGTCGCGCGCGTTTGCAACTTCCGCTGGGGTAAAGTTCAAATCATCAAGGACGTTCGATTCGAATTCAAATAGGCCTGCTCATTTGCTTAAAAAGCATGGTTGGGGATACCATACATTTTTTAACGGCGGGTGCCGCGATGAAAACTGTGAAGTTCCCTTCGGGATCGACTGTTCCTGCGCTGGGCCAGGGCACTTGGAACATGGGCGAGGAAGCCGCCCGCAAGCGCGATGAAGTCCGCGCCCTGCAGCTGGGCCTGGACCTCGGCATGACGCTGATCGACACCGCCGAAATGTATGGCGAGGGCGGCGCCGAGGAAGTGGTGGGCGAGGCGATCGCCGGCCGCCGCGACGAGGTCTACCTGGTCAGCAAAGTCTATCCGCACAACGCCAGCTTCGAAGGCACGCAGGCCGCGTGCGAGCGCAGCCTGCGCCGGCTGAAGGTCGATTGCCTCGATCTCTACCTGCTGCACTGGCAGGGCCACTTCGCGCTGGACGAAACCGTCGACGGCTTCGAGGCGCTCAAGAAAGCCGGAAAGATCAAGGACTACGGCGTCAGCAACTTCGACCTCGAAAGCATGCAGGACGCCGTCGGCTGCGGCGCCATCGCCACCGACCAGGTGCTGTACAACCTGTGCAAGCGCGGCATCGAGTTCGATCTGCTGCCGTGGTGCCGCCAGCAGGGCATGCCGTTGATGGCCTACTCGCCGCTGGAGTCGCACGGCCGCGAACAGGCCGCGCTGCTGGATAATCCTGGCCTGCATGCCGTCGCCCACGCCCATGGCGTCACGCCGGCGCAGATCGCGCTGGCCTGGGTGCTGCACCAGGACGGCGTGATCGCCATCCCCAAGGCCACCGATCCCGTGCATGTGCGCGCCAACCGCGCCGCCGCCGATATCAAACTCTCCCCGCAGGATCTGGCCGCGCTGGATCGGGCATTTCCGCCACCCCGCCGGAGCCGCGCGCTCGACATGCGTTAAAAGGACCTATGAAACACGAACTGCTTTGTTTAAGCATGCTGCTGGCTTGTGCCGGCGCCTGCGCACAGGAAGTCCCGGCGGCCGATGCCGAGGCGCCGCAAGTGGTTGAAGTGGGCGGTGTAAAGAACCCTGAACTGAAATCCTACAAGGTCATGCTGAAAGGCGTGGACGCATTCGAGGAGCACCGTCATTACGCGCCCGCCGCGCCGATGAAATTCAAGCTGGTGTCGGCCGCGCCCGGCGGATCGGTGGATGGCGTGACGCTGCGCATCGCAGGCGACAATACGTCCGAAAACGTTCCTGTCGCAGCGGATGGCACCTTCGTCCTGCCGCGCATCCAGGCCGCGATCGACGACAAGGCGGACCTTGTCACGAACAAGAAGAAAAGCCTGTTGCGCTGGCGCGGCGATATCCATACGCCCGGCGTGCCGGCCAACGCGCGTCGCCTGGGCGATTTGCGCATGGAGTGCGAGATCGCCTGGGCTGTCAATAAGGACGAACTGTCTTTCCTGATCCGTAACGGGCTCGCGCTGGGCGGCGGTATTTGCCATATCAAGAGTGTACAGCTGAATTATCAGGCGCCATTGAACGCGACCGGCGTGACGCTGGTCTCCGGAGATCGACGTCAAACGTTGCCGTTCATCGCAAAGAAGAAAAACGTGTTCGCGCCCCCTCTGGCCGACACCAGCTGGGACGACGAGTCGCTGATCGAATATGAATTCGCGTCGGCTGCCATGTAAGGACGGCACGTGGCCTCTGCTACACTGCTGGACAGTCAAACTGTCCAGCACATCATGCTAAACCGAATCAAGCAACTGTTCTCCGCCAAAGACACCAGTCACCACATCCTGATCAACGCCTACTGCACGATGGCCGAGGTTCCCAAGCCCGGCTTCCCGCACGTGCTCAATGCACGGCGCGACCTGGCCGATCCTGAATTGCAGCCCCACCTCAACGGCTTCATGAACTATCTGGCCCAGGCCGGAGCGGGCCAGATGACGCAGGTGCGGTACCACGTGATCCGCCATGTGCAGCGCGTGCGCCAGCATGTCAGCCTGTCCATCGAGGAGGGCGCGATGGACGGCTTTGCCGTATGGGCGGAGGCGGCAAACGCCATCGTCTTCATGGCCGACGGCAGCGTGCGCGATCCGCAAGGGCGCGTGCTGCTGCCAGCATCCGGCAACGACGGCGATCCGCAAGCCGTGGTTCCGTATCCACCGCAGGCCTGGCAGCGCAAGGCGCGCTCCGACGAGCTGCTTGCCGCCCGCAAGATCGCGGTACCGGCCACGCTGCCGCCGTTGGTCTCCGAGCCGGAACTGCGCTTGCGCACGCCGGAGGATGTGCTGCGCCGGATGCTGGCGCTGTTCGTGGTCGCGATCCGCGCCGAGTCGCTGACGGGCGGCCATGCCATCGCCGTCGAGGATCTGAAAAAGCGCTTCCCGCCTGCCTTCGCCGGTCTGACCGACGCGGAGCGCGCCTTCCTCGCGCAGGAAGCGCCTACGGAGCAGGAGACCACCCAGTTCCTGTGGCGTTATGAAGCCATCCTCGTGCTGCAATGGGCGCTTGGCCTGCAGGAGGCGCTGCCGTTCGCCGACGCGATCTGCGACGTGGCGGCCATCTCGCGCACCGTCATCGAGCGCGGCACCGAAGGCCTGCGCAAGCAACTGGCCATGCGTCCGGCGGCGGAGATTCTGGATGCGCTGGACCTGCACTACCGCCAGCACTGGGCCACGCGCCAGGCGATCTTGAAGAAAACCGCCGCTCCCGCAGCGCTGAACGACGGCGTGCTGCAGGAACGACACCACGCGCTGAACTGGCTGGTGCATTTCGAGGACCGCGATTGGGACGACGTCGACACACCGACCTGACCTGCTGCTACACTGCAGGCTGATAAAAACTGTCCAGCATAAGTCTATGAGCCTGCAATCTGTTCGTGAATTCTTCCTCGCCCGTGATCTTGATCTTCCCATTGTAGAACTGGAAGTCAGCACCGCCACGGTGGCGCTGGCGGCCGAGGCGCACGGGGTGGAGCCGGGCCGCATCGCCAAGACGCTGGCGTTCCGCGTCGCCGAAGGGCGCGTGATTTTGCTGGTGGCCAGCGGCGTGGCGCGCATCGACAACCGCAAATTCAAGGAGGCCTTTGGCAAGGGGAAGATGCTGCCGCCGGACGAAGTGGCGGAAGCCACCGGCCATCCTGTCGGCGGCGTTTGTCCGTTCGGCCTTGCGCAGGCGCTGCCGGTCTATCTCGATCATTCGCTGAGCAACTTCGATGAAGTGCTGCCTGCCGCCGGCTCCACCAACAGTATGGTACGGATCACGCCCGCTCTGCTGGCGACCGTCACGCAAGGGCAGTGGGTGGACGTCTGCTGACGGCTACGGCGCTGGCGGATTGGCTTTCGGCGCGGTGAGCACCTCCACTTGTTCCTGCAGGCGCCGGATCTGCGCATACAGAGGCGACGTCATGGCGCCAATTTCCTGCTCGGTATATCGCGGCGTGATGTGCTGCGGGCAGTTCCAGTCGTAGCCTTCCACGGTGATGATGAAGGCCCGTTCGATGCGGCCTGCGTAACCCGGCATCCTCAGCCGCTCCATCAACGCCGGGTCGTCCGCCGCTTCAACGGTGCGTGCGCGGCCGATGATCTTCAGTCGGACTTGCTCCGCATAGTCGACCAGTATCATCGAGATGCGGTCGTCCGTTTTCAGGTTGCCTACGCTGAGATACTGCAGGTTGCCGCGAAAGTCAGCGAAGGCCAGCGTCTTCGCATCGAGCGCGCGCAGGAAGCCCGCCGGCCCGCCGCGATGCTGCACGTACGGCCATCCGTCCTGGTTGACGGTGGCCTGGTAAAAATGGTCGCGCTCTTCGATGAAGGCGATCTCCCGTTTCCCCAGGCTGTCCTGCCGTTCTTCCATCCGGTCGAGGAACCCATATCTGGCGCGGCTTCCCATGTTCTCCTGAACTTCGCGTACCGCAGGCGTGAAGGTGATGTCGGAATATGCACGTCCCATGATGGGCTCCCCGTTTTGGTTGGAATCAGGCTGCGATTTTCAGTTCGACTTTCGGGAAGTCGATCTCGACCCGGCTGGCCTTGGCCAGGATATTGGTCAGGAAGTTCATGGCGACGTGGGTGATGATCTCCACGATATCCGATTCGCTGTAGCCCGCGTTGCGGATCTCCGCCAGTTCGACGGCGCTGATCTCGCCTTTTTTCTCCATCAGGCTTTGCGCGAACTTCACCGCCACCGCCGCTTGCGCATCGGCGCTAGTGCCGATGCGGGCGGCGCTCATCTCGTCGCCGCTCAGGCCTGTCTTGCGGCCGATGGCGGTGTGCGCGGACACGCAGTATTCGCAGCTGTTCTGCTGTGCCACCGCCAGGGCGATGCGTTCGCGGGTCAGGGCGTTCAGCGAGCCGTCGTTGGCCACGCCGTGCAGGCCGAGGAAGGCGCGCAGCGCGACCGGCGAATTGGCGAATACTTTCAGGAAGTTGGGCACCATGCCCAGTTGGCCCTGGATGGCGTCCAGCAGGGCTTTTTGTTCGGCGTTGGCGGTGGCGTTTTCGATGGTGGCGATACGGGTCATGGTGTTGCTCCTTTGGGTTGTGGGTTGTTTGTTCAGCGAACACTTGCAGTTTCATCGATAAGAGGGATAATGAGAATCCGTTAAATATGCAATGAACTATTTCTAAAACAGGAATAATATGGACAAGCTCTCCGCCATGGCCATCTTCGTGGCTGTCGTCGACGAAGGCGGGTTTGCCGCCGCCGCCCGCAAGCTGAAGATATCGCCGCCGGTGGTCACGCGCGCCGTGACGGAGCTGGAGGAGGGCATGGGCGTGCGCCTGCTGTTGCGCACCACGCGCGTGGTGCGGCTGACGGAAACCGGCGCGCGCTATGCCGCGGACTGCCGCCGCATCCTGGCCGACGTGGTGGAAACCGAGACATCCGCCGCAGGCGCCCACGGCGCGCCGCGCGGACGTTTGGTGATCACGGCCTCGGTGATGTTCGGCGCGATGTACGTCACGCCCATCGTCACCGAGTACTTGCGGCGCTACCCGGAAACCGACGTCGAATGCCGTTTCCTCGACCGCGTGGTCAACATGATGGACGAAGGCGTGGACGCGGCGATCCGCATCGGCGTGCTACCCGATTCCAGCTACCAGGCGGTCGGCGTGGGGCAGGTGAGACAGGTGCTGTGCGCGTCGCCGCAATACCTGGCTGCGCGCGGCACGCCATCCACGCCGCAGGAGTTGTCCGGCCATGACCTGATCGCGGCGACCGCCGTCACGGCCACCAACGACTGGCGCTTCGAATGCGAGGGCAAGACGCAAGTGGTGAAGGTCCATCCCCGGATGAGCAGCACCAGCAACGACGCCGCCTTGCGCGCCGCGCTGTCCGGCTTCGGCATGACCCGTGTGCTGTCCTACATGGCCGCGCCGTATCTCGCCAATGGCCGCCTGGTCGCCGTCTTGAGCGACTGCGAACCCGCGCCGGTGCCGGTCAGCGTGGTGCATCACGAAGGCCGCCACTCGTCCCGCAAACTGCGCGCCTTCCTCGACCTGGCCATCGCCACACTGCGCGGGGACGCCGCGCTTCGATAAAAAATTGTATACAAAATTCGTTGACAATGTATCCGGCGAGGCGCAATATCGTCGTCAATAAACGCGTCGGTCACGAGCTGTTGCGTTGCTAAGCATCCTTTCTACGCACGGTTAAGGGCAGCCCGTGCGGGTTGTAGTTGCAAAGTAACGCCCATAAAAAAAGACAGACGGAGACGCGTTTATGAATCACTTGTTATTTCAGGTCGAGGATCGGCCACCCCTATTCACAACCGTATTGCTGGCGGCCCAGCACATGCTGGCCGCGCTGGGCGGCATCATCGCCGTGCCGCTGGTGGTGGGCGCGGCGCTCAAGCTGCCGGCCGACCAGATCATCACCCTGATCAACGCCGCCTTGCTTGGCTCGGGCATTGTCACCATGGTGCAGTGCAAAGGCATAGGTCCAATCGGCATCAGGCTTCCTTGCGTGATGGGCACCAGCTTCGCCTTCGTCGGCGCGGCCATCAGCATCGGTTTGGAACATGGCGTTCCGGCGATACTCGGTTCATCGCTGGCGGCTTCGGTGGTGATGATCGTCGGTAGCTGCTTCATGCCGAAGATCCGCAAGCTGTTCCCGCACGCCGTCACCGGCGTGGTGGTGACGATGATCGGTCTGTCGCTGGTGCCGGTGGCGGTGGACTGGGCGGCGGGCGGCCATGCGCCGGGCGCGGTCTACGGCTCTCCGCTCAACCTCGGCATCGCCGCCTTCGTGCTGGTCACGGTCATCATGCTGGTCCAATTCGGCAAAGGGATTGTATCCGCCGCTGCGGTGGTGATCGGCATGTTCATCGGCTACCTGTTGTGCGTTTCGATGGGCATGATCGACTTCTCGCAGGTGCGGAACGCGCAGGTCTTCGCGCTGCCCCAGCCTCTCCATTACGGCATGACCTTCCCGGTGGCCGGCGTGGTCGCGATGGCGATCGCCTATCTGGTCACGATGGTGGAAACCACCGGCACCTTCATGGCGCTGGGCGCCGCCACCGACACTAAAATGCGCGGCAAGACGCTGGCGCGCGGCATCCTGTGCGACGGCGTCGGTTCGGCCTTCGCGGCGCTGTTGTCCAGCCCTCCGGTATCGACCTTCGCGCAGAACGTGGGCGTGGTGTCGCTGACCGGCGTGGCAAGCCGCCACGTGGTCGCGCTGACCGGCGTGATGCTGTTCCTGGCCGGCCTGTTCCCGATCCTGGGCGCGGTGGTGGTGACGATACCGCAGCCGGTGCTGGGCGGCGCGGGCCTGATGATGTTCGCGATGATCATCTCGGCCGGCGTGCAGTTGTTGAGCCACGTCGAGCACACCAAGCGCAATGGCATCATCATGGCGGTGGCCATCGGTTGCGGCCTGGCGGTGACGGTGCGGCCGGAGTTGCTGTCCAAGCTGCCGGCCTTCGTCAAGGAAGTCTTCGGCTCCGGCATCACCGTCGGTGCGCTGGTGGCCGTGGCCCTGAACCTGGTGCTGCCCGAACGTCCGCTGGAATTGAACGACGACGATGAGGAAGAAGACGTCCCGCAGGCTTTTCTGACCTCGGAGCGTGAAGCGGCTTAAAATACGTTTGATATCAACCCTACTGTTTCCGCAGTGCCCGCGCATTGTTTCCGCAGTGTTTAGCCCTTATAGAAAATGACTAAAACCCTACTGATCATAAATGCGCGCGTGCTGGTGACGATGGATGACGAGCGTCGTGAAATCGCCGGCGGCGCCGTCTACATCCGGGACAACGTGATCGAACAAGTCGGCCCCAGCGCCGATCTGCCGCAGCAGGCCGACGAGATCATCGACGCGGCCAACCATGTGGTGATGCCCGGCCTGGTCAACACCCACCACCATATGTACCAAAGCCTCACGCGCGTGATCCCCGCCGCGCAGAACGGCGAACTGTTTAACTGGCTGACCAACCTGTATCCAATCTGGGCCAACCTGACGCCGGAGATGGTCAACGTGTCGACGCTGGCGGCGATGTCGGAATTGATCCTTTCCGGCTGCACCACCAGCAGCGACCATCTGTACATCTACCCCAATGGCTGCAAGCTCGATGACAGCATCGAGGCGGCCGGCAAGATCGGAATGCGCTTCCACGCCGCTCGCGGTTCAATGAGCGTCGGCCAGTCCAAAGGTGGCCTGCCGCCGGACCGCGTGGTGGAAGAGGAGGGCGCCATCCTCAAGGACACGCAGCGACTCATCGAGACCTACCATGACGCCGGCCGCTACGCGATGCAGCGCATCGTGGTGGCGCCATGCTCACCGTTTTCGGTGTCGCGCGATTTGATGAAGGAAGCGGCGGCGCTGGCCCGCAATTTCGGCGTGTCGCTGCATACGCACCTGGCCGAGAATGCGAACGACATCGCCTACAGCCGCGAGAAGTTCAACATGACGCCGGCCGAATACGCCGAGGACTGCGGCTGGGTGGGGCGCGATGTCTGGCACGCGCACTGCGTGCAGCTGGACGACGATGGCATCTACATGTTCGGCCGCACCGGCACTGGCATCGCGCACTGTCCTTGTTCGAACATGCGCCTAGCCTCCGGCATCGCGCCGATCCGCAAGATGCTCGACAGCGGCGTCCCGGTCGGCCTGGGCGTGGACGGTTGCGCCTCCAACGATTCCGGCCACATGATGGGCGAGGTGCGGCAGGCGATGCTGCTGCAGCGCGTGGGCTTCGGTCCGGATGCGATGACCGCACGCCAGGCGCTGGAGATGGCCACGCTGGGCGGCGCCAAGGTGCTGAACCGCGACGACATCGGCGCGCTCAAGCCGGGCATGGCGGCGGACATCGTGATGTTCAAGCTCGATACGATAGGCTTCGCCGGCGCGCTGCACGATCCGGTCGCGGCACTGGTGTTCTGCACGCCGCCGAATGTCTCGCACAGCATCATCAACGGCAAGGTGGTGGTGCGCGATGGCGTGCTGTGTACCATCGACCTGCCGGTGGTGATCGAACGCCATAACGCGCTGGCGCATCAATTGGCCTTGGCTGCCGCCTGATAGCTGGTGATGGCCTGGTCAAGGGCCAGCCGCATGTGCAGGTCGTGTGCCGCCTGGTCCGCCGGCTCGGCGTCAGCTGCAGGCGGCCGGCCTTCGCTGCGCTGGCGTTGTTCTTCGAGCGCCTGCTCCAGATAAGCATCGTCGGTGCCGAACCATTCCAGCGTAATCCGCTCGCCGAGCGTGCGGACGCGTAGTTGCTGGCGTTGCTGCTGCCAGCTGCTGATGCGGTTCAGGTCCTGCGATGCGGCGCTCGCGGAGGTGAAGTGTTGCGCCGCCAGCAGTTCGTCGTGGGCGGTCAGGTAGGCTTGATAGCGGGCGGCGATCTGGATCGCTTCATTGGCTGCCGCTGCCGGCAGCGCGCGCCGCAGGTGTTCCGTCAGCGCTTGCATTCCGCCGCCGGCGCTGTGGGCCAGCAGAAAACGATCCATCAGTTGGTGCAGCGCGAAGTCGGGGATGAGTTGCTGGTCGTCGGTCAGTGACAGGCCAGGGGGAGCGTTGCCTTCGCCGGTTGGCACATCCAGCCAGTGGCGCGCGGCCCGCCGGGCCTCGCCGGCGTCCGCGCAGGCGGCGTGCGGATCGGCGGCGCAGGACTTTGCCGGCAGCGGAGCTGCCTTACGCTCCGCCGACGGCGAATCGGGCGCTTGCGGCTCCCGCCACGCCCACGCCGTGAGCAGGGCGGTTGCCGCCAGCGCCGCGATAGTCGCCGCAGCCTTCATCAGTAGGTAGGCCAGCCGCCGCTGAAGGTCAGGTCGTTGATGAACAGGACGCCGTTGTAGTTGTTCTGGCTATCCAGTTCGTGCCGCACCATCACGCCATTGGACACCGACTCGCCACCGGGCGCGATGAAGCGTCCGCCGCCGGCATCGAGTGTGGTGCCGCCGCCGTTGCGCATGTCGACGCCGTTCTTGTCGAGATAGGGGCCGGTCACGCTGGTCGAGCGGCCATACGAAATATGATAGGTGCTGTTGGCGCCCGCGCAGCACTTGCCCTTGGAGACGAACAGGTAGTAATACGAACCGTTCGCCATGATGAACGAGTTCTCGATGCCGGTGCTGTCGGATGCGAGATGGAACCAGCTGCCGATTGGCTTGAGCGTGTTCGCGTCGACCCGCGTGGTGTAGATGCCGGTCCAGAATGAACCGAACGACAGCCACGGTTGACCGGCCTTGTCGACAAAGAAGTTGGGATCGATGGCGTTGAAGTTATTGCCAGGCGCGGAGCTTAGCACCACGCCCTTGTCGGTCCAGTTTCCCGCTGCGATGCTGCTGGCGGTGGCCAGGCCGATGGCCGATTTCTGCGAGCCGAACGTGGATACCGCGTAGTAAAGGATCGCCTTGCCGTTCCAGACGTGGATGTCCGGCGCCCAGACGGTCTTGGAATTGTTATTGTACTGGCCCCACCACGACAGGCCGTTGCCGAAGATGCTCACGCCTTGCTTCCATGCGTGGCCGTCCGCCGAAAACTTGACGCCAATGCCGTT
Organism: Duganella caerulea; assembly: GCF_040362985.1. NCBI lineage: Bacteria > Pseudomonadati > Pseudomonadota > Betaproteobacteria > Burkholderiales > Oxalobacteraceae > Duganella > Duganella caerulea. The sequence continues at coordinate 332,645 of NZ_BPWJ01000006.1, forward strand.
GTCGCTGGTTTCGGTGATCCACCAGGTGCTGTTTTCCTTGTAGACGCTGGGGTCGTGCGTAACGAGGTCGCCGGTTAGCGTCCACGTGGAGGCTTGAACACCGGCGGCGCACAGCGCGATGGCTGCCGCCGCCGCACATTTCTTGAGTAGCTTTTTAGTCATTGTCGTCTCGCTTTATAGGTTTTGTGTCTGCCCATGCAGGATTTCATGTTGCGGCAGGTGCGAGGGGGCGTCCAATGAATTATTGTCGTCAGCCGATATCCCGATCCGTATTGTTAAATCAGCAGCGCGGAGACCAGGTCCCGCTTGGCCGGGTTGGCGTTGATGTCGAAATTGAGCGCCGCTTCCACGTGGCTCAGGTGGTGCAGCATCAGCTCCGCCGCCTTGTCGGCATCGCCCGAGCGGGCCGCCGCCAGGAAGGCCGCGTGTTCGTCGGATGAGCAGGCGGCGTCGCGCTCCGATTGATACAGCATGGTGATCAGCGAGCTGCGGCCCACCAGCTCGCGCACGATCTCCTTCAGCACCTGGTTGCCCACGACGTCCGCCAGCAGCACGTGGAAATCGCCCAGCAGCTGCTGGCGCATCTTCGACGGCACTTGCGACAGCGTGCTGCGTTCCTCCTTCAAATGCTTCTCCAGCTTCCGGTAATCGGCCGGCTTGGCCTTGGCGGTGAACTCGCGCGCCAGCGCCGCCTCGATGATGCGGCGCGTGGCGAAGATCTCGCGCGACTCCTGTTCGCTGGGCTGGCTCACCATGGCGCCCTTGTCGGGGACCATGTTAATCAGCTTGTCCTTTGACAGTATCAGCAGCGCCGCGCGGATCTTGGTGCGGCTGACCGAATACAGGCGGCACAGCGCTTCCTCGCGCAGCTTGGTCCCCGGCGGCAGCTTGCGCGCCGCGATGGCTTCGGCGAGATGGGTGGCGATGTCGTTGGCGCTTTCGGCGGGCTGGGTGATGGACATGTAGTGGCTTTGAATTCTGTAGTGTCGTTTTTTCGTCCCATGATACCGCAGTATTGGAGAGGTAATCGCATTACATCTGTGTCGTGAAAAGCGACTATGGAAGCGGTTCCTATGGGGGATTGTGAAAAGTTGAATCGTATTTCGCTTGTTGTTTACTGTAGTTCTGCTACATTTTATCTGGGCTGCAGTATTTCCCAAAATACAAATAAAACGACACGGAGACGAAAAATGAAGAAAACCCTATTGGCCGCCGGCCTGCTGGGCGCTTGCGCCCTGGCACCCGCACACGCCGCATTCAACCCCGCCGACACCTCGGTGCAGATGTTCCGCTGGAAGTGGAACGACATCGCCAAGGAGTGCACCAACTGGCTCGGACCGCAGGGCTTTGGCGCGGTGCAGGTATCGCCCCCGCAGGCCTCCGCCAGCCTGGGTGCGTGGTGGGATGTGTACCAGCCGGTGAACTTCGCCTCGCTGAAGAGCAATATGGGCACCGAGGCCGAGTTCCAGACCATGATCAACACCTGCCACACCGCCAAGGTGCGCGTGTATGCGGACGTGGTGGTCAACCATCTGGCCGCCGGTTCCGGCACCGCGACCGATGGCTCGACGTGGAATTCGTCCACACTGGCCTATCCTTTCTTCAGCTCCAGCGATTTTCATCCGGCCTGCGACATCGCCGGCAGTGATTACGGCTCGCCGGGCAATCGCTACAACGTGATGTTCTGCCGCCTGAGCGGTCTGCCGGATCTGAAGACCGACGGCGCCTACGTGCAGGGCCAGGTCCAGACCTACCTGGCCAAATTGATCAACATGGGCGTGGACGGCGTGCGCTTCGACGCGGCCAAGCATATGCAGCCGAGCGACCTGCAGGCGATCATGGGCGGCGTCACGCACACCACCAAGGCCGGCGAGGCGCTGTGGATCACGCAGGAGGTGATCCCGGACAGTAACGTGATGCGCTCGGACTACTACAGCGTCGGCACGTTGAACGAGTTCCAGTACACCTTCGCGCTCAAGGCCATGTTCCGCAACGAGAACGGCGCCAGCCTGTCGCAGGTGCGCGCCATCATGGGCACGCCCGGCAACTGGGGCGGCACCTGGGGCTTCGTGCCGAGCGAGAAGGCGACCGTCTTCGTCAACAACTGGGACACGGAGCGCAATGGCAGCTCTCTGGTCGCCAGCAACTACGTCTCCGGCACCACCAACGACACGCAGGGCACCAAGCGCTACGACCTGGCCAACATCTTCATGCTGGCGTGGCCTTACGGATCTGCGCAGCTGCACTCGGGCTTCCGCTTCACCAACTACGACCAGGCCCCGCCAAGTGCCAGCCCGTTCGACGCCAGCGGCAACCCGCTGATCAACCAGCAGTGGGACTTCATCCATCGCTGGGGCGACATCTCCAACATGGTCGCCTTCCGCGCGGTTACGTCGGGGCAGGGTGTGGACTACTTCACCAACGGCACCGCCAACCAGATCGCGTTCGGACGCGGCGCCAAGGGCTTCGTCGCGATCAATAACGAGTACGCGGCCTGGAACGCATCGCTGCAAACGCTGCTGCCTGCGGGGACTTACTGCAATGTGGTGCACGGCCAGTTGAACGCCGCCGGCACGGGCTGCACCAGCGACAGCGTCACCGTCGGCAGCAACGGCATGATCAGTGTGAGCATCCCGGCCAACGGCGGCGCGACCGTGCCTGCGGTGGCGCTGCACGTCAACCAGAAGGTGGGCGGCGGCGGTGGCGGTACCTGCACCACGGTGCCGGTGACCTTCCGCGTGGCGAATGCGAATACGGTGGTGGGGCAGAACGTGTACGTGGTGGGTAATCGTGCGGAGCTGGGCAACTGGACACCGGGTGCGAGCGATCAACTCAACATCGAAGGCAGTGGCGCCAACGTGCCGTGGTCGCGCACCTTCCAGTTGCCGCCGTCAACGGCGATCCAGTACAAGTTCATGAAGTACGGCGTGAGCACCGTATGGGAGAGTAACCAGTCCACCGCCAGCGGCAATCGCGAGGCGACCACGCCGGCTTGCGGCGGCTCGGTCACCCTCGACGCGGGCAGCTTCCAGTTTTAATGCACGCTGGCTGGAACGGCCTTTTCCTGCTGGACGAGGATGAAGGGGCTGACCACCACCGCCCATAGTTCGGCGTTGGTCTCCAGCCAGGTCGCCGCCTGCTCGTCGCTGACTTTGGCGAGCAGGCCGGCGTTCATCCACTGGGTGATGTTGGCCTTGTCGTCGTGCGAGATGCGCACGGCCACGTCGACCAGGTCCAGCGAATTGGCGACCCACACCACGGTGCCGGCCGCGAAATGCTTGAGCAGTTCGGTCCATGGCAGGCGCGCGGTCTCGCGGTTTACTTTGAGACGCAGGTCGGTGTCGTTTTCAGGTTTGGTTTGCATGATTCAGATAAGTTCGATGATCGGTACAGGGCTACCCCGCCATGTTAACCGATACACCGCGCCTTTGCGAACATTGCCCACCAGCGCAGGGCGGAAGCAGGCCAGGTTGGTGCCGCCGTCCAGCCGCACGCTCGGATAGATGATGCCCAGCGAGCCGCCTTCCAGCAGGCGTTCCGCCAGCAGCTGCGATTCGATGTAGCTGTCCGGCGCCAGGCAGCCGAGGTAGCGCAGTTGCCCGCGCAGGTCATGGAACGGGGCGGTGAAATCGGCCAGCATGGTCTGGTACTGCACGCTGTCGTCGAAGCGGTTGATCTCCGCGTATTCGACGGCTTTGTGGAAGCTCACTTCGGCCAGCGCGGTTTCAACGTTGAAGGCGCAGTACCATGCGCCGCGCGTGCCGCCGTTGAAGCGGCTGCCTTCAGGGCGGGCGTAGGTAAAGGCGGCGTTGACGATGCGGAAGTTCGGCACGCCGAACACCAGTTCATCCATCGTGATGCCGGTGGCGTTGCCATTCTGCGCCTGCAGGCGCGCGTTGGTGGCGTTATCCAGATCAAACAAATCGTGCAGATCCTGCTCGTTATCGGCGAGGGGCGCGAGGACCGAGTCTTCCATGTCGGCGAAGCGCGAGGGCAGCAAACGGCAAGTGTCGAACTGGCGCAGCGTGGTTAAGGGTGGTATCAGGCTGACCGGCACTTACAGACCTCCGCGGCGCGCGTCCAGCAACTGGCGCACGATCTGCATGGCGGGCAGTCCGCCGGCGGCGACATAGGCGAGCGGTGTGCGGCCGCCGAAAATCAGGTTGGTGTTGGCGAGGCCCATCCACTCGTCGGCGAGTTTGTCGCCGTAGAGGATGTGCAGCGCCTTGTAGATACCCAGCAGGTAGGAGATGCGGGTGATGCAGTCCACCTCCAGCGTGCGTTCCGGGTGTTTTTTCCACTCGTAGTAGGCGCTGCTGGAAATGCCGCCCAACAGTTCGCGGGCGTCGTCGTCGCGCAGTTTCCAGGCGGCGGCCAGCTTGAAAAAGCCCTTGAGGGCAGCCTTGGACAGCCGTTCGCGTTCGGCCTTGGCGTTCAGGTCGACCAGCACGGTTGGCTCGAAGCGGCTGCGGGGGTAAGCGTAGGTAAGATTCATAAATCCTCCGTTGTTGGAGTAGTTATACTCCTTTTTCGGATGGATAGCAACCGGGAATCAACCTGGCCTCTAGCGTGCGTGACATTTTGTGAAGATTTCACAATCAATAAGCTCTATCATTAAGGCGGGAGGGTCAACCATGACTTCAAAGATCGTGAAAGTTTCCAAATACCGAAGATCGATATTTTATTTTCTTTGGAAACTATTTTTCGTGAGTGTTGGGTCCTATCAATTATTTGTTGGCATTGAGCAAGCCCGTGCGGGTGCGGAGCCATCGACGCTCTATCATTTTGGAGCTTCCATTATGTATTTTCTTATCGCCACGGATGAAGTGATGGCGCTACGGAAGAAGCTTCACAGCCCAGTCTCCTTGAAATCGGCTTCGCCGACGCCGCGATGGTTCGCCATATCGACCGTCACTTGTTATTCTTTATATTTGGCTGCAGCGGTGTGGTACCTACTTGCTTAGCGGGTCCGCTTTTGGCATCAGCACCAGCATGGCGCGCGTTTTCTTGGCAGGGGCCGCCGCGTCGCCCGCGCTCTTCACGAAGATCTGTTCGGTTCGGGCGTCATAGGTGATTTTCGCGCCTGTCGCGACGCCGGTAACGTTGCCGTTTTCGATGATCTTGACTTCAGCATTGCCATCGACCGTGAGCAAGTCGTCCTTCTCCCGGTACGCCATTGTTTTCCCTTCGCCGTTGACCCATTTGTCATTCGAAGCATCCTGTTTCTGCTTGAACCTGGCGAGGTTGTCTTTGAGCGAGGTGACGGTGTAGAGATAGTCCCCCTCGGGCGACTGCGCCGCCGTCAGGAAATCCGACGAAATCAGCAGAGTGCCTTTCGATGCCTCGACATGGTCGCTGAACTTGCTGATGCCCTTGATGGTGTCGTAATGCATCTCGCCATCATAGGAAATGACGGTTTTCTGGAATCGGTCGGCTCGTTCCGCCGTGGCGAGAGTCGGAAGTGTCAAAGCCAGCGCTAGCAGCAGAAGTCTCATAAGTGCCCCCCCAGGAAAAAGCGCACATTAGCAGACCGCGGCGGGGGCGGGTTGGGATACATCTGGCTGACGAAGTGGCCCCGGTTTGCAATACCAAAGGTCCAGCATGGCGCCACTATTTCAGACGGCGTCGTCCGTGTTCCGCATGATTTGCGCCGCCACTTGTTCCAGCGACTCCCTCAGTTGCGCCACCAGGCGCTGGGCGGACGCGGCCTCGCTGCCCGAGTCCTCCGGCGTCAGTTGCTCCAGCTTCCAGCACAACTCGGCCATGCCGAAAGCGCCCGCGCTGCGCGCCGACGATTTGATGCGGTGGCCCAGGTCGCGCAGCGCCTGCATTTCGCCACGCGCCAGCGCCTCCTCCATGTCGTGAACGCCAGTCTGCGCGCTGTGCAGGAATTTGACGGCGAACTTGCGCACCTTCGGCATGTCGTCGTCGAACAGCGTGGCCAGCACCGAGAAGTCGATCGCGGCCGCGTCGCCGCAAGGTGCGGACTCGGCGACCACTGCCGGAAGGCGCGGCTCAGGCGGCGCCGTCAGCAGCGCGCCTTGCGGCAGCCAATTGGCGATGGTCTGGCGCATCAGGCTCGGCTGGATGGGCTTCGAGATGAAACCGTTCATGCCGGCTTCAATGCAACGCGCCCGGGTGTCGATGGTGGCGGTGGCCGTCATCGCCAATACCGGCAGCCTGGCCAGTTGCGGATCGGCGCGGATGCGGCGGGTCGCCTCCAGCCCGTCCATTTGCGGCATCTGCAAGTCCATCAGGACGCAATCGAATTGCGCTTGGCGCAGCAGTTCCAATGCCTCGACGCCGTTGCTGGCGATGCAAACGGCGGCGCCGACTTCCTCCAGCATCTCCCGCGCAATTTGCTGATTGAAGACATTGTCCTCGACCAGCAGAATGCGCGCGACCTTGAGTGCCACCGTCGCGGCCGATGTGTGGGCGCTGGCCAGCAACTCGGCGGCGGCGTCGCTGAGCTGGTTGATCAGCATGGACACGGTCTTGTCCGATACGCCAAGCCGGGCCGTGAACCAGAACGTGCTGCCGACACCTTGCTGGCTGTCGACGCCGACATCGCCGCCCATCAGCTGGGCCAGCTCCTTGCAGATCGCCAGGCCGAGGCCGGTGCCGCCATATTCCCGCGTGGTCGACGTGTCGGCTTGCTGGAACGAGACAAACAACTTGGCCATCTCCGCCTGGGACAGGCCGATGCCTTGGTCGCTCACCTCGAAACGCAGCAGGCAGCCGTGGCCGTCGCTGGCCTGCTGGCGCACCCGGATCTCAATCCGGCCGTGTTCGCTGAACTTGATGGCGTTGTTGGTGTAGTTGATGAGCACCTGCCCGAGCCGTAGCGGATCGCCCACCAGCGTCGGCGGCAGGGCGGGATCGAGATCGAACACCAGCTCCAGCTTGCGGCTGGCCGCCTTCGGCGCCACCACGGTGGTCAGCGTCTGCATCACGTGGTCGAGCGAAAAATCGATATGCTGGATTTCCAGCTTGCCGGCCTCGATCTTGGAAATGTCGAGGATATCGTCGATGATGCCCAGCACGTGCTCGCCGGCGAAGCGGATTTTTTCCAGGTAGTCGCGCTGGCGCGGGTCGAGCTCGGTCTTCAAGGCCAGGTAGGCCATGCCGATGACGCAGTTGAGCGGCGTGCGGATCTCGTGGCTCATATTGGACAGGAACTGTCCCTTGGCCTGGCTTGCCGCCTCGGCCAGCTGCTTGGCCTGCTGCAGCTCGTTGTTCTTGGCCTCCAGCTCTTCCTCGTGGCGCTTCTCGGCCGTCACATCGTGGTAGATGGTCACGAATCCGCTGACCGTGCCGTCCGCGGCAAAAATGGGGCGGCCGATGATGTTCAGCCGTACGCCGCTCGCCATGGTGCGCGTGAAATTGTGGGGTTCGAACTTCAGGCACAGCCCGACCCGGACGGCCACCAGGTCGTCGATGGCGCCAGGCCCGTAGTCGCCGCGCAAGGCAATGTAGCGGAACACTTCGGCCATGGTGACGCCGGGATGCATCACCTCATCCGGAAATCCCTGCACCTGGCAAAAGGCCGGGTTCCAGAAGCGTATCGTCAAGTCGCGGTCGACGATCGTCACGCCGACCGGCATGTATTCCAGTGCCGCCGCCAGCCTGGGGAAATTCGACCGGATGAACTCGTCATTTGGAACTGTCGATTCCATATGTTCCCGTTAGGCTGTAGTCCTGATTTCGCGACAGTCAGTTACGGCCGCGCCGGCGCTTCCATTCTTCCACCACGTCGGCCATGTTTTTCGCGCCGCCGTTGCGCATCCAGGCCATCAGGTCGCGGTCGAATTTGAAGTCCGGCCCGCACTCGCCGGAAAGAAAGCGCCGGACATTCTGCGTGTTCCGGTAGCCGGCATCAATTTCAGTCGAGGGCGATATTAGCCCGCCATGCCAATCGAATTTCATATTTTCGCGCTCCATGGGTAGCAAGACCGGAATGCTCAGAATACCATCATGCCCATGTGAAAAGTACACGCATTCTCACACCGGCTCGGCATGTTCCACCATCAGCTGCACCTTGGTGACGCCGTTGTATTCGTTGGCGTCGAGCCGGAACGCGACCTTGGCGCGTTCGCCCAGCGAGTCGACGTGGCCGAACCAGATGGCGTCGTAGCGGGCGCCGTTCTTCTCCAGCAGCAGCTTGAGGTGGCGTTCCTTCAGGATGCGCTGGCTCACCACGCGGAACTCGTCGCAGAACACCGGCGGCGCGAAGCCCTGGCCCCACACCTGGCCGGCCATCAGGTCGATGAAGGCGGTGGTGTAATAGGCGTCTTCCAGCGGGCCGTCGGTTTCGATCACGCGCTCCAGCTGCTGCTTGCTCAGCCACGCACGGCCCACTTCCTCGAAGGCCGCCGCGAAGGCGTCGAAGGCGTCGGCGCGCAGCGTCAGGCCGGCCGCCATCGCGTGGCCGCCGAATTTGTCGATCAGCGACGGCGCCTTCTTGTACACCAGGTCCAGCGCGTCGCGCAGGTGGAAGCCGGGAATCGATCGGCCGGAGCCCTTGATCCAGCCGTCGGCGCCGGGCGCGAAGGTGATGGTAGGGCGGAAGAACTTCTCCTTCAGACGCGAGGCGACGATGCCGATCACGCCCTGGTGCCACGATTCGTCGAACACGCAGATGGTGCTGCTGTTGGCCGGCTCGAACGCGTCCAGGTGTAGCAAGGCGGCGTCCTGCATCTCGGCTTCGATCTCGCGCCGTTTCAGGTTGATTTCATTGAGCTGCTGCGCCAGTTGCCATGCGCGGCCCTCGTCGTCGGTGATCAGGCATTCGATCCCCAGCGACATGTCCTCCAGCCGTCCGGCCGCGTTCAGGCGCGGGCCCAGCGCGAAACCCAGGTCGAAGGGATTGGCGTTGCGCGGCTCGCGGCCGGCCACGCGGAATAGCGCCGCCACGCCGGCGTGCATGCGGCCCGCGCGCATGCGCTTCAGGCCTTGCGCCACCAGGATGCGGTTGTTCGGATCGAGCCGCACCACGTCGGCCACGGTGCCCAGCGCGACCAGGTCAAGCAGGTTGTCCAGCTTGGGCTGGGTCTGGGCGTCGAACACGCCGCGCTTGCGCAGCTCCGCGCGCAGCGCCAGCAGCACGTAGAACACCACGCCGACGCCGGCGATATGCTTGCTCGGGAAGCCGCATTCCGGCTGGTTCGGATTGACGATCACGCGCGCGGCGGGCAGGGTGTCGGCTGGCAGGTGGTGGTCGGTGACGACCACTTCGATGCCGCGCCGGTTGGCTTCCGCCACGCCGTCGATGCTGGCGATGCCGTTGTCGACGGTGATGATGATGTCCGGCTGCTTTTCGCGCGCGGTCAGTTCGACGATCTCCGGCGTCAGGCCGTAGCCGTATTCGAAGCGGTTAGGCACGATGAAGTCGATGTTGGCACCCATGGCGCGCAGGCCGCGCAGCGCGACCGCGCAGGCGGTGGCGCCGTCGCAATCGTAGTCGGCCACGATTACCATGCGCTTGCTGGCGGCGATGGAATCGGCCAGGAACACGGCGGCGGCGTCGATGTGCAGCAGGCCCGATGGCGGGATCATGGCCGCCAGCTCGCTCGACAGCTCCTTGACGTCGGTCAGGCCGCGCGACGCGTAAAGACGCGCCAGCACGGGATGGATGCCGCCCTGGCGCAGCATTTCGGATTCGCGGAACGGGCAGGGACGGATGGCGATACGGGTCATGTCAGGCTTGCTTCAGTAAGAGGTTCAGGTTTTGCTTGCGCCAGAATTTGCGCAGCGAGAGCTTGCTGGTCTCGACGCTGGACCAGCCGTTGCGGTGGCTGAGCACCAGCTTTAAGCCGCTGATGCGGCCATCGCGCAAGGCCGCCAGCAATGGCGCCAGCCATTCCTGTTCGATGCGCTGCATGCGGGTGATCCAGTCGGACCAGTCGCCGGCTTGCGCCGACGGTATCAGCTCGGCCAGCATCACCTCGCCCGGCTGGGCGATCATCTGATCGGCCGACGGTTGGCGCAGCGCGGGCGCGGCCAGCGCCTGCATCCAGTCCGGGCCACCGCCGATCGCCAGCGCGTGCGGTGTGGCCTTTAGCGGACCGGCGCCGCCCCACAGCCAGAACGAGTTCACCGCCTGCAGGCCGCGCGCCTGGCGCGCTTCGTTGACCGGTTGCTCGTGCCACTGCATCTGGATTTCGTTTTGCAGCTTGCGGTAGGGGCGCGCGTATTCACCCTCGGGCATCCAGTCGCTCAGGTTCTGCGTGGTCGCGGCGTCGGGCGATGCGGTGTCCAGGTCCGCCCACTCGTCGGCGCGCGCAAACCACAGGCCGGGCGCTGCGTGCAGCAGCGTCTTGCCTTGCTCTTCGAAGCAGGGACGGGCCAGATCGTACAGCGCGCGCGATTCCGCCTCGCTCAGGTGCATGCCGCGCGGGTCGGATAGCAGCAGGTGGGTGCGCGACAGCTGGATGTGCGCCGGCTGCACGATGAACCAATGGCCTTGCGCGGCCTCCGCCTGCAGGCCGCAGCCGTGCATGACGGCGGTGGCCAGCGGCGCGCCGGTGTCTTGCTGATCGGGCGCGGACGCCAGTCCCAGTGCGTGCGCCAACCAGGCTTCGTGCGGCAGCAGCCGGGCTTTCGCGTCGTAAGTCCGGTATTGATAGTGTTTATTGAGAGACAACAGTGCTGCCAGGGCGGGGGTGTTCAGGGCGCGCATCAGGTCGGGCGCCATCTCCGGCGGGGGCAGCGCGTAGGGCAGGGCAAGGGTGATTTCAGTCATCCCGAGATTGTAGGGCATAGCGGGCTGCGGCGGGATGTTTACATGGCTTGCCGACGTCCCCGCCGCTGCCCGGCACGGCCTTTTTTCACCCATGACATGCTGTTTATATGGCAAACTGCGGGCTCACCAAGTTTGATTCCCTACGGAGCCCATGAGCATTATCCAGAATCTGCCCTTTGAGTGGCTGGTTGGCCTGCGTTACACGCGGGCCGGCAAGCGCAGCGGGCGCAATAGTTTTATCTCCTTTATCTCGCTCATTTCCATGGCCGGCATTGGCCTGGGCGTGGCCGCGCTGATCGTCGTGCTGTCGGTGATGAACGGCTTCCAGAAGGAAGTGACGGACCGCATGCTGTCGGTGCTGGCCCACGTCGAGATCTTCGACGCCCGTGGCTCAATGCCGGACTGGCACGCCGCCGCCGCCGAAGCGCGCAAGAATCCCGAAGTGATCGGCGCGGCGCCGTTCGCGGAGACCCAGGGCATGCTGGTGCGCGACGACGTGCTGCGTCCCGCCATCATCCGCGGCGTGCTGCCGGAGCAGGAACCCAACGTTTCCGACGTCGCCAAGCAGACCAAACGTGGCAGCTTCAACGCGCTGCAGCCGGGCAGCTACAACATCGTGCTGGGCATCGAGCTGGCGCGCGCGCTGCGCGTCAACCTCGGCGAGAAGGTCACGCTGGCGCTGGCCCAGGGCCAGCCCACGCCGGCCGGCGTGCTGCCGCGTTTGCGCTCGTTCACCGTGGTCGGCATCTTCGAGGCGGGCCACAACGAGTTCGATTCGGCGCTGGCCTTCGTCCACCTGACCGACGCCGAAAAACTGCTGCGCATGGACGCGCCGGCCGGCCTGCGCCTGCGCCTGTCGGACATGCACCGCGCGCCGCAAGTGGCGCAGGACCTGAAGAACAGCATGTCCGGTGACCTGATCATGCGCGACTGGTCCAAGCTGAACGCCAACTGGTTCGCCGCCGTGCAGACCGAGAAGCGCATGATGTTCATCATCCTGACGCTGATCATCGCGGTGGCCGCGTTCAACCTGGTGTCGACGCTGGTGATGACCGTGACCGACAAGCAGGCCGACATCGCCATCCTGCGCACGCTGGGCGCCTCGCCGCGCTCGATCATGAAGATCTTCATGATCCAGGGCGCGCTGGTGGGGATCCTCGGCACCGCGATCGGCGTGGGCCTGGGCGTGCTGGTGGCGCTCAACATCGACGTCATCGTGCCGTTTATCGAACATTTATTGGGAGTGCAGTTCTTGTCGAAGGATATCTACTACATCAGCACCGTGCCATCCGACCTGCGTTGGCCGGACGTGTCCAAGATCGGTGGGGTCGCCGTGGCGCTGGCCTTTGTGGCGACGCTGTACCCGAGCTGGTGGGCCGCCCGCGTGAAACCTGCGGAGGCGCTGCGCTATGAGTAATCTCGAACCTGTGGTCCTGTCCTGCCGCAACCTGGGCAAAACGTTCACACAAGGCGCCTACTCGGTGCAGGTGCTGAACGGTATCGACATCGACGTGCGGCGCGGCGAACGCGTGGCCATCGTCGGTGCGTCCGGCTCCGGCAAATCGACGCTGCTGCACCTGCTGGGCGGCCTCGATACGCCGACCAAGGGCAGCGTGACCTTGCTGGGCAAGGACTTCGCGAGCCTGAGCGAAACCGCGCGCGGCGACTTGCGCAACGCTTCGCTGGGCTTCGTCTACCAGTTCCATCACCTGCTACCGGAATTCAGCGCGCTCGATAACGTGGCGATGCCGCTGATGATACGCCGCGTCAAGCGCGCCGAGGCGACCAGCGTGGCGCAGCAGATCCTCTCGCGCGTCAACCTGGCCAAGCGCGTCACGCACGTGCCGGGCGAGCTGTCCGGCGGCGAGCGTCAACGCGTGGCGCTGGCCCGGGCATTGGTCACGCAGCCCGCCTGCGTGCTGGCCGATGAACCGACCGGCAATCTCGATCACGCCACCGCGCAGACCATCTTCGACCTGATGCTGGAGCTGTCCAGCACCCTGGGCACGGCCTTCATCATCGTCACCCACGATATCGAGCTGGCGCGCCGCTGCGACCGCGTGCTGCGCCTGACCGACGAAGGCCTGCAGCCATACCAGGACTGACGTCATGTGGATAGACACCCACTGCCACCTCGACGCGCACGAATTCGGCGGCGAGTCCGCCGCGCAGGCGGCGCTGGCGCGGGAGCAGGGCGTGTCGATGATCGTGATCCCGGCGGTGGCGGTGGCCAATTTCCCGCTGGTGGCGCAGCTGGCCGCCAGCGTGGACAACGGCTGCTACGCGCTGGGCATCCATCCGATCTACGTGCCGCACGCCAGTGAGGACGACCTGCGCGTGCTGCGCGAGCAGGTCGCCGCCGCGATGGGCGACAAGCGCTTCGTCGCGCTGGGCGAGATCGGCCTGGATTTTTTCATTCCGATGCTGACCGAGCCGGCGATGCGCGAGAAGCAGATTTTCTTCTTCCGCGAGCAGCTCAAGATCGCCCGCGATTTCGGGCTGCCGGTGCTGATGCACGTGCGCCGCTCGCAGGACGTGGTGCTCAAGCACGTGCGCCAGATCCGGCCGGCGGGCGGCATCGCCCACGCCTTCAATGGCAGCTTCCAGCAGGCGCAGGGCTACATCGAGCTGGGTTTCAAACTGGGCTTCGGCGGCGCCATGACCTTCACGCGCGCGCTGCAAATCCGCCGCCTGGCGGCCGAGCTGCCAATGGACGCCATCGTGCTGGAAACCGATGCCCCGGATATCGCGCCGAGCTGGGTCCATCCCGGCCGCAATAGTCCCGACCAGATTCCCCGCATCGGCGCCGTGCTGGCGGAGCTGCGCGGGATTAGCGTGGAGGAGGTCGCGTCCGCGACCACGGCAAACGCCAAACAAACACTACCCCGCATGTAAGGATGTTTATGACGATGAGATTGATCCGTTGGTTGACGGTAGTGGCGTCGTTCGCCATGTTGAGCGGGTGCGCGTACCCGAGCTTTAATTTCGACTCCTTCAATACCAGGATCCGCACCGTGACGCTGGACCAGCGTTTCCCGCTGCTCAAGGCCTATCAGTCGTGCGCCGTCGATTGCCCGAGTTGCTACCGCAAGTGTGAAGATCCCGCTCCGGTGGACTATACGTTCGCCCACTTCGATGTGGCCTCAAGCAATTGGACGCCGATCATCACTGCGGAACTCGGAGAGCCAGCCCGCAACTTTACCGGTGTCGCCAATCTGGTTCCTTCGTACAGTTTCAAGCCGGCCGCGCGGGTGCTGGATACCGTCGCTGACGATAGAGAAACGTCCGACTATAAGCAGAAGATCGTCTTTTATCAGAACAGCGGTGCCGAGGACGATCACAAGGTGATTGTTCAATTGCCGCGTGAAAGGTGCCTGGTGTTGAAAGAGGTTCCGCGTTCCAGGCGAAGGACCGAGCTGTGGCAGCCGGTCAAGTTCATCGTCGTCGTTGAATCCGAGGCCACCATCTTCGTTGAGATGAAAGCCCCAACGGCGCAATGCCCTGGCTTGCGCGTACAGGATGTGCTGGCCAATGTCGCGGGAATTCCTGCGGAGCTCACGGCGCAGGTCTACCGCGTCTACGATGTGGATCTCGCAAAAGTCACCAATAACTGGGGCTACGCCGATCTGGTCAGCGCGCCGTCCAGCGCCGCCGCGGTGGACAAGGTGACGGTCCAGCTGGACCCCATTCCCGATATTTCAGCGACATCGCCAGCGCAGGAGTTCGTGTGCCGGGTGCACACCTCGTCCACCGACTGGCATATTTTTACCGGAATGGCGGCTACGTCGAACGGCAAGGTCTCGTATTCAAGAAGTTGCAAGCCGGTAAAGCAATAAGCCAAGCAAGCTCAAGCACAAAATTTCGGGGGAAGTGTTGCGCGAACTTAAAGTTTATTCATTTATCATGTCTTTGTGACATTTTGATAGAATTGCAGATCGGGGTGTGGTGCATAATTGCCAATGTTTTTCCCTCCACTCTCACGATCCCTACGATGAAATCTCACGCTGGCATTGCCGCCGCCCTCCTGTTTGTCCCCGTCCTGTGCCTTGCCGACTCGAGCGAGGTCGCCGAGCGCCAGATCGATGTGCCCAAGTGCGCCAATCCGGCCGCCAAAGTCGTGTTCACCGAGTTCAAGTGCAAATCGGCCGATTGCTCGTCCGGCGCCGGCCAGCAGGACCCGCGCCAGTACCGCTGGTGGGAGCGCCAGGGCAATGTGGCGCAGCCGAGCTACACCGGCGTCGGCACCGGCATGACCGAAATGCTGGCCACCGCGCTCACGCAGACCGGCTGCTTCGACGTGCAGGAGCGCGCCGAAATGGAAGAGATCAACAAGGAACTGGCGCTGATCGGCAAGAAGGTCGAGGCCGAAGCGGCCGACTACATGATCACCGGTTCGATCACCTCGCTGGGCTTCGAGCAAAGCTCCACCGGCCTGGGCGGCCTGGGTTTCCTCAAAGGTCCGCTGGGCCTGCTGGCCGGCTCGGTCGACTTCAAGAAATCCAAGGTGCACATGAACATGGACATCCGCGTGGTGGACGTCAAGCGCGCCAAGATCATCGCCTCCAAAACCTTCCAGGCCAACAATGAGAAGAACGGCTTCGGCGTGTCGGCCCTGGGCTGGGGCGGCGGCGTCGGCCTTGGCGGCAATCACGCCAGCATCAGCGGCTCACCGCTGGAAGAAGTCGCGCGTGACTTGCTGGTCAAGTCGACTTCCTTCCTGACCGAAACCATCGCCGCCAAGAACATCACCGAGCGCGTGGCGGTCAAGTCCACCGATGTGTCGGTGAAATGACGCAGCGGTAACTGTGTTTTATTGACATGAATAAACGGCAATGATACCTTTCTTGCACCACTATCCGTGGTCATCGTTTGAACTTTAACTATCTGAAGAGGTTCTACAAATGAAAAAGCAAAATGAGGCAAAGCTGTTTGCATTCAAACTGGCAGAGAAAAAAGCCGGCGCCGTGAAAGCCGCGCCGCAGTGGAAAGCACGCGAAGGCGTGGCACTGGCTGGCTGCTCGGGTCCTGACGCCCGCGGCCCGCGCAACCGGATCGCCGACGCCGGCATCTGGTGCTAAGCTTCTGACCGTCCCGCGCCCCGGACGCTTGCCGTCCAGCGGCGCGGCATCGCTCTTGCCGGAGGCCGCATGCCGCATGCACTGAACGAACATCTCCCGGAAAAAATCAAGCAACTCGAAGCACAGCGCGGCAGCCGCGTGCTGGTGATGGCGGCGTCCCAACTGGACATGGAAATGCTGCCGGAGCTGTACCGTCAGCTGCGCGCCATTGGCCGCGCCGAGCGGCTGGACGTCGTGCTGCAATGCCGGGGCGGCGTCGTCAACGCCGCGCGCCGCATCGCGCTGCTGCTGCGCGAGTACACGCAGCGATTGACTTTCATCGTGCCGTTCCACTGCCAATCGTCGGCCACGCTGTTGACGCTCGCGGGCGACGAAATCATCGCCGGCGAATTGGCCATCTTCTCGCCCATCGATCCGCACCTGCAGGGCGATGCCGATGGCGGCGAATCCACCGCGGTATCTTCCCAGGACATCCAGCGCTTCGGCGAGATGTGCGCCGCCTGGTTCGGCGCGGACGAGGGGCAGGCGCGCGCGGAAGCCTTGTCGCTGTTGAGCGCAAGCGTGTTCCCGCCGACGCTGACCGCGTTCTACCGCACCACGCTGGAGCTGCGCCAGATTGGCGAGGAACTGCTGCGCCATCAGCTGCCGCAGCGCGATGCCGAGGCGCGCGCCCGCATCGTCGAGCACCTGATGTCCGGCTACCATTCGCATCACTATGCGATCACCGGTGAAGAGCTGGCGGCCTTGGGGCTGCGGGTGAGGAGCGAGCCGGCGATAGACGACCTGGCGTGGGACATCTCGCGGATGCTGCAAGCCCATATTGGTGGCGGCGCCCGGGCCTCGCTCGAGGCGCCGGTGCAGGATGCCTTGCTGGCCACGCGCGACGGCGTGGCGGTGCGCTATCGGCGGCCGGATGGATTGCTGCCGCGCTGGTCCTGCTCCGTCTGAACGGATGAGCAATCCGCACCTGCAACGGCTCGCGCTGCTGCGCACATTCGCGCCGCGCCTGGCCCTGGGCCTGTTGTTCATGGCCTTGACGGTGCTGGTGGAGTTGAGTTATCCGAAGGCGCTTTCATACTTCATCGACCATATCGGCATGAAGGGCGACAACAGCTGGTTCGCTCCCTTCGCCGCGATCGTGACGGCGGTGCTGGCGCTGCAGGCCGTGGCGACCACGATGCGCTACTACCTGTTCGAATCGACCGGACATATGATCGTCGCGCGCATCCGCCGCCTGCTGTATGGCGCGCTGATACGGCAGCCGGTGGGTTTCTACGACAAGCACAACGTCGGCGAACTGACCAGCCGCCTGTCGGCCGACGTCGAAATCCTGCATGACACGCTGACCATGGGCCTGGCCATCTCACTGCGCTCGCTGTGCGTGTTGGCTGGTTGCGTCGTCATGCTGCTGTTGATCTCGCCGGTGCTTAGCCTCATCCTGCTGGTCTACGTTCCGCTGACGTTGTACATGGGCGACTGGCTGGGCAAGCAAGTGCTCCGGCGCTCGCGCGACATCCAGCAGCGGCAAGCGGAATGTGGCGGCGTGGCGCACGAATACTTCACCAACATCCGGCTGGTGCATGCCTTCAACCAGCAACGCGCCGCCGGCGCCAAATATGCCGACGCCACCTCGCATGCGCTGACGGCGGCCATCGCCAACGCGCGCTTGCTGGCGGCGTTCCGGGGCGTGTCGTCATTCGTCATGTACCTGCTGCTGCTGCTGACCTTGTGGCTGGGGTCGAGGCTGATCGGGCAGGGCAGCTTGTCGGTGGGGGAGCTGACCAGCTTTGTGATCTACGCCGGCATGGTCACCAGTTCATCCGGCGCGGTCAGCGACTTCTGGAGCGACTGGATGCGTACCATCGGCGCCACGGAACGGGTGTTTGAAATCATCGAGAGCGAAGCGCAGCCCGTCGCGGCACCGGTAGGCGCGGTGACGCTGCGCGGCGCCCTGGCATTCCGCGACGTCAGCTTTGTCTATCCAGAGCGGCCGGAAAAGGTGGCACTTGATGGCGTGAGCTTCGCGATCGCGGCTGGCGAAAACGTGGCGCTAGTGGGCGCGTCGGGCGCGGGCAAGTCCACCATCGCCAGCCTGATACTGGGCTTCTATCGTCCGCACCAGGGCTGCATCGCCTTCGACGGCGTGCCGTCGGAACAGCTGGACGTGGCTGGCGTGCGCGCGCACATCGCCATCGTCGAACAGGAACCGTCGCTGTTCTCGGGCAGCATCTTCGAGAACATCGCCTTCGCCGTGCCGGACCGGCAGGTGACGCGCGATGAAGTGGCCGATGCCGCCCGGCTGGCCAACGCGCATGATTTTATCGCCGGCTTCCCGCACGGTTACGATACCGTGGTGGGGGAGCGCGGCGTGCAGCTGTCCGGAGGGCAGAAGCAGCGTATCGCCATCGCCCGCGCCTTGCTGCGCGACCCGAAGATCCTGATTCTCGACGAAGCCACCAGCGCGCTCGATTCGGCCAGCGAGCTGCAAGTGCAGCAGGCGCTGGACAAGTTGATGGAAGGGCGCACCACCATCGTCATCGCGCATCGCTATTCCACCATCGTCAAGGCCGATCGCGCACTGGTGATGGAGCGCGGCGCCGTTGTGCAGCAGGGTGCGCACGCGGAGCTGATCCAGCAACGCGACGGCTTGTACTTCCATCTGATGCAGAACCAGCTGACCGCCTACCGCACTGCCTGATCTGTATCAACATACGACACGGTTGTCTGTGCCTCGTTGTCGCATCTGCGTAGTATCGGACTGTTGCGATACTTGACAGATACCGAGCTTAATGAGGTGAGCTACTTTATCTCGACTTTGTGAATCGCTCCACGTGGTGCGAGCTGCAATGGAGTCACAACCGTCAGAAGCAGTTCATCGGTTTGAAGAAAGGGGAAGGAGGGACTGTGGAGTTGATTACTGTTGATGAAGGCATTAAGCAGGCCGGTGCTGAGATGTTGAAGATCGCTGCGAACCCCGAGGCAAGAAGAAGTACAGGTTAGTTCTCGAAGCGCCAGCGCTGTCTGCTGAAGAGGTGCATGGAACTTCGCGAGGTTCCGCAAACAAGGCTAACTAGCGCCTTGAGGGCGCCAGGGTGGGCGATGAAGAAACATACTAGCCATGTGCCAGTCGATGCTCTGGCCGCCCCCTGTGGCGCCGACAAAATTCAATCTCGCAATAATTTGATGAATCCGTAGTTTCGCGATTGCGACTATATATCAACCTATGCCAAGTGTGATCTGCTGCGCATCTACATCCAATATGGGCTGAGAACGATAAGACTGTCGCTTTGCCTCATAACTCTCTTTTTCTGCTTTTGCTAGTAACTGAATACTTCCAATATCCAGTTGTTTGAGGCGATCCTCTAGTCGTTCGATAACCTCAATTGTTCGGGCAACCTCTTCGCGAGTTGGCTCTCTTTTCCCGTGAGCCGCCAAGTTACGGACGCGTCTGATTTCATCAATTGATTTTCGTAAATCGTCATCAATCGTTATGCCTATACGGTCAAGTCTCCCTTTTGCCAGCTCCATAAAAAATGGACCTCGGTGTCCAAAATCCATGCCTACTAATGTTAAGAAGTCGTCAGTTTTTCTCTCAAAATAGGTCCATGCTGATAATAAGGCGCCCAATGGATGAAGTTTCGCAAGTTCTTGTAGTTTTTCCAATTCTTGATCATTCGAAGGTTCGCTAAGACGGAACGCGGCGAGAGCCTGTTCGTCGGTAAATTGTGCAATTACTTCTTCATAATCCAGCCCATAGTGTCTCTTAAGAACCTCCTTAAAAAATTGCTGAGCTATCGACATGTAGAAAATGCTAGTCAACTGATTTGGAGACCCGAATCGATGCTGTAAGGCATTCCGTTCGTCTATCAAAAGTTCAATTTTGTTGAGGAAAGGAAGCTTGATTCCTTTTGCCTCTAACGCCGAAAGGCAGCCCTGGATAGTAATTGTTTCTTTGGGACTCTTGTAAATTGATTCTCCTGCATCCAAGACTAAATCTTTAAGTACTAGTTCAACAGTATTTGCTAAATGCAAAATTACAAGCTTCCTGTCAAGTTCATTTTTTCCATTGTAGTGTGATAATGAATGCCCCAATAATTCCATAGCACTCTGAAAAAGCGGAGATTCGATTGCCATAACATCCTCGGTGAGTTTTAATTATTTTTGGGCAGGGAGCCTTAGGAAATTTGACAAGGCTTTATATCTGCAACGAATCCAGCTTGCAGCCCCGCATCTAATGCCACTTGAACCCGTTTTTTTGATTGACGACCACGGCCGGTCTGTTCTTTCGAGGCATCGCTAGGATTTCGGCACTGCACAACCACCTTTGCCTTAACGGGCTTAGTCCCACCTTTTTCAAGTAGATCATTCGACGTCAGACCGAGGCCATGAGCGATGTTGTAAATCTGTCGGCGGTCTCGTCACGCTCTGTTAGCTGACGTACTTGAGCTGTTGTTCTATCTTCTTTTTGCAGTCCGCGAAGTTCTTCACTAAATAATTGCTTTATGTTCATAATCAACCTTCGATTGAAATTAATTTTTTTTGTGCTGCGTGGTGATGTCTCAAAAGATTATTTTATTCATTGCTCTTTAAGTAACGCGAGATATGTTTTTCCGGAGTTCCGACTTTCCCAGGCGCCTTTTATATGTGCGGTTAATGCAGGGATGTCGCTCTCTAATGAGGAGCGCCAGAGATTAGGACTATATTCCCAAACTCGTAGCATGCTATCCACGTCGAAAATTGCTCCGGTTCCTTCTGCTCTTATAAGCGCAACTGGCTTGTCGAAAGCCATACGCATCCCTAGTTCGAATAAAACATTTGGGTTGTGATCAGTAAGGTCCGCTACAACTAAATCTGCGTTTAGTAGATCGTTCACGATCGTGGCTTGTATTATATCCGACCCTTCTTTTCTAGCAGTCTCGACCCTAAATCCGGCGTCCACTCCAGCAGGGGTAATAAGCGCATTTAAGACTTCACTAAAGAAGCCCTTTGGCCAATTCCCCCGTCTTTCTGAAAATGGCAGGGCAACGAAAATTCGAAGTTTCGTGCCTTTTTCTGGCATAGCAAGAGTAATTACGCTACCTGATGGACCGTCCTTATTTTGTTCGCCAGCACGGCTTATATTTTCATCCTTTAAATCCCCATATTTTTGAATGAAGCGACAATTTTCCTGAAAAAGTCGATGGAATTCTTCGTGAAATTCGGATTGTAAGTTGAACTCTGAAGTCAGGGTGTTGCCCAAATATTTTAGCTCTGGAAGAGTTGATCCCTTATAGTGAGCGTAAACATCTTTGAACAGACTGACATTAAAAAAAGCTCGTTGTAGGCTTTCTCGTTCTTGATCTTGGTTGCCAGCATAAACAAAATCACGGCCGATAGGCGCAATAGATATTTTTTCGGTATCTCTTGTGCCATCCGTTAGGCCATAATCTCGTGCCCCCGCAGCCAGATAAAAAAATGGACTCGACTTTTCACTTCGGCCCATCGCTTGTGCGACATCGGCTGGGCGCCACGGATTCCCACCATTAAGCTCTTTTATCTTCTGTGGGATTACAGTTGCATCCTCAAGTGTAACTGAGGGAAATGGCTTTTTAGGGCGAGGAGGTTTCTTTGCCGCAGATTTTCGTGAGGAGCCGGTTTTTGTGACGAGTTTTGGATTAGACTGTCCTGCAATTGTTGTTTTGGCATTGTTTTTCTTGGGCCTCGCACGTTTCGCGGGTATGGACGCTACCCCTGCTGGATCTTCTATTGTTTTCGATTGAACCGGCTTTTCTTGCTCGCTCATTTTGACCCCGTTTAAGAAAATTTGATAACACATAAATTTACCACGAAAATCTTCACGGCCAGCAAGCAGTGCTGAATGCTATCAAAGTTCTTGATATGAGAAGCTTTACTAAATAATCCTTAGCGAATACAAGAATTGGAAACTGAGTCGACCGCTGTGACTAGATGCGCCCTGTACCTTTGCATCCTGTACATGCGATGAAAGAGCTGCTGCAACTGTTCGGCGAAAACGAGCTGTCTTTCCGCGACTTGAGCAGTGGCGCTTCAAGGTTGAACGAGATGCCTTCGCGCTGCTGGCGTTCGGCGATGAAGTCGCGGATCGCGGGGCCAGGTACGCATGTCGCTGTTTGCTACCTTTAGTCATGGAGCCGGTTAAGTTGATCTCTTCGAGCAGGTTGCCATCGACGCCGAGAACATGCTTGATGCGCAGCGCGGCCATCCCCTTCACCGGATGAACAATAGAGTGGGGCGACGTTTGTTTGGCGTACGCTTTCTTCTTCATTACGTTGACGACACGAGACAGCTTCCGCTCGCTCAGTACCTTCGATTGACCTTCTCCCATTGGATCATCTCAGAATGATAGGTAACGTTGCAAATTTGCAACCAGATGGCATTTTATCCAGCTCTTGTTATCTCGCACATTGCGATGAACCCTTTGTCAAGGCCCGTTGTTACAAAGTGCGTATTTTTGCAGTTTGGCAAGATGTATATTTGACATTGAGCAGCCGCAACATACGCGTACACAATTTTTCTCGGATTGTGAATTCATCATGGCAAGAGAACGGCGTATATGCTCATAGCTCCAGTCGTCTCTAATGGAATTAACTCTCTCGTTAGGAGTATCTCATGCAAGCAAGACTACTATTAAAACTATCAATGTGCTTGTTTATGTCGGGGTGTGCCGGTACAGCAGAATATCTAAGAAGTCAACCCGTTACCCATTTTCCGTCAGCCGCTACAATCGCACTTCCAACACAGCTCAACGGGCTAGTCACACTTCACTGTATGAAAGATCAAGCAGCGGACTATGCTGACGGTAGTGGTAGTGCGACAAAGGAATGTCTTTATGTTTCTGCGGATGCTAGTCAATTGACGAAAACACTTTTGCCTGCCGATGCTACCGGTACACGAGATACCGCAATTTCTTTCTTAATCAGCCTATCTGAATTAAATTGTTCTAATTTCTTACAGCGTGCCTTTGCCAACAAGGCTGGACTGGATTTTACAAAAAGTTTCATTGGCGACATGGCAACTGGCGTGAGCGCAGGAACTGCATTTAAGAATCCGCAGGTTTCGGCAGTCCTTAGTGTTAGCAATCTCGTTGTTGGAAAAGGTGTCGAGTCGTTCAATAGCGCATATTACTTCGATAAAACCTTCCAGGCTCTGGAAAGCGCGATAGTGGCGCAGCGTACTCGTGTAAAGATATATATCACAGCAAAACAAGCACAAAGTAACACACCGGGTGCCGCGGTTAAATATGACATGTCTCAGGCATTGGCTGATATTCGGCTGTATGATGATGCTTGCTCAATTAAAGCTGGTTTAAGTCAACTTATTCAATTGGCCGACGCGCAAAAACAAACAGACCAAGCAAATAAAATTGCAGTTGAGTTGTCAGATAAGCCTCTTGATAAGGCCAAAGAGGTTCTTTCGGCTCCGCAGTCGCCAGCTCTTAAATAACTTTGCATTAAGTATTATGCGAGCGACTGGTCACAGTAGGTCTGTGATAACGCGATGAAATGTTTACCAAGTATTTTGGTTTGATACTTTTAAAGTATTTCATCGCTACTCTAGAAACGGTACGGATGCAGGAATGGCTTAGATAGCCACAACGTTTTTAAATAGCCACCTGAATCACCGGATACGCGGCGCCATTGTGCAGCAGGGCGCGCACGCGGAGCTGAGACAGCAACGCGACGGCTTGTACTTCCACCTGATGCAGAATCAGCTGACCGCCTACCGCACCGGCTGATCTGTATCAACATACGACACGGTTGCCTGTGCCTCGTTGTCGCATCTGCGTAGTATCGGACTGTTGCGATACTTGAGGAGCGGCGGCGCGATGAGGGTGGTATTGACAGGCTTCGCTGCGGGAGCGGTCTTGCTGCAAACGCAGGCGACGCTGCCGTCCGCGTTGGGCGGCGTGGCCGCCGCGCTGGTGTTCGCGCTCTGGCTTGGACTGTGGCGTGGCTGGTTGCGGCGGCGTGCTGTATGTCTCGGTTTGCACGCGCGGGCCGCGTTGCGTTGTGCCACTTCCTTGCTGGCCGGCGGCGTGGTTGGATTCTTCTGGGCCGCGTGGATGGCGCAGCGCGTGCTGGCCCCGCAGCTTGCCCTCGCCGATGAAGGCCGCGACTTCACACTGGTCGGCACCATCGATAATCTGCCGTACAGCTTCGATCAGGGCGTGCGTTTCAGTTTCGCGGTGGAGCGTGTGTTGAACGGCGCGCGGAACGCGGTGCCGCCGCATATCTCGCTGGGCTGGTACGCGGGCTTTCGCGATCAGGTGACCGAAGTGGGCGACGTGCAGCCCGGCGAGCGCTGGCAGCTGACGGTGCGGCTGCAACGGCCGCACGGCAACGCCAACCCGTATGGCTTCGATTACGAAGTGTGGCTGCTGGAGCAGGGCCTGCGCGCGACGGGCTATGTGCGGCCGGCGCAGGGCAACCGCCGGCTCGATAGTTTCGTCTTCAGCGCCGGCAATGTGATCGAGCACACGCGCGCGTTGCTGCGCGCACGCATACAGACAGCGCTGCCGGAAAAGCCCTATGCGGGCGTGATCGTCGCGCTGGTGGTCGGCGACCAGCGCGGCATCGACCAATCCGACTGGAACGTCTTCAACCGCACCGGCATCGGCCACCTCATTTCCATCTCCGGTTTGCACATAACGATGGTGGCGGGGTTGTTCGCGCTGGCGGCATTCTACCTGTGGCGCCATTCCTTCTTCACGCGCGCGCAACTGCCTTTGCTGCTGCCTGCGCAAAAAGTGGCGGCGCTGGTCGGCGCGATGGTGGCGCTGTTGTACGTGCTGCTGGCCGGCTTCGGCGTGCCGGCGCAGCGCACCTTGTACATGCTGATGGTGGTCGCCGTAGCGCTGTGGTCGAACCGCATCGCCAGCGTGACGCAGGTGCTGTGCAGCGCGCTCGGCGTGGTGGTGCTGATCGATCCGTGGGCGGTGTTGTGGCCAGGCTTCTGGCTCTCGTTCGGAGCGGTGGCCACGATCTTGTATGCCACCGTTGGGCGCGTCGCGTTGAGGCCTGCGCGTCCTCCTCGCGCCGCGCAGAGCGACGGGCATGTGCCCGGGCCTTCGCGCCGCGAGCGGCTCTGGCAGGCCTTGCATGCTGGCGCCCACACGCAGTACGCCGTCACATTCGGCCTGGTGCCGTTGACGATGCTGCTGTTCGCGCAGGTGTCGGTGGTCAGCCCCCTGGCGAACGCGGTGGCGATCCCGCTGGTCAGCCTTGTGGTCACGCCGCTCGCGCTGGTCGGCAGCATGCTGCCCGCGCCGCTGGCGGGGCCTGTGCTGGGCCTCGCGCACCTGCTGGTGGAGTGGCTGGCCGTCTGCCTGCAATGGTTCAGTGGCTTGCGTTATGCCGTGTGGAGCGCGCCGACGCCGCCGTTCTGGCTGTTCTGCTGGGCCACGTGCGGCACCATCTGGCTGCTCGCGCCGCGCGGCTGGCCGGTGCGCTGGCTGGGTCTCGCGACGTGGATACCGCTGCTGGCCGCAGAGCCTTCGCATCCGGCGCCGGGGCGCATGACCGTCACAGTCTTCGATGTGGGGCAGGGCATGGCGTTGCTGATCGAAACCAGCCATCATCGCCTGCTGTATGACACCGGACCGTCTTATGCACCCAACTCCAACGCCGGCAACCGCGTCATCCTGCCTTACCTGAAGGCGCGCGGCATCGCCGCGTTGGACGGCATGGTCGTCACCCACAGCGACATCGACCACTCAGGCGGCGCATTGACGGTACTGGATGGCGTGCGGGTGGACTGGGTACTGTCGTCGCTGCCCATGCAGCATCCGATTGCAGGCGCCGCGCGCCAGCACGTGCATTGCGCGGCGGGTCAGCGCTGGACCTGGGACGGCGTGCGCTTCGAAATGCTGCATCCGCTGCCGGCCAGCTATGCCGACGCGTCGCTCAAGCCGAACGCGCGCGGCTGCACGTTGAAGATCACCGCCGGCGGCAAAGCCATGCTGCTGGCCGCCGACATCGAAGCCGCGCAAGAGGCCGCGCTGCTGCAGCGCGACCGCGCCATCCTGCGCGCCGACGTGCTGCTGGCGCCGCACCACGGCAGCGGCACGTCGTCCACGCCGGCCTTCCTGCAGGCGGTCCATCCGCGGACCGCCGTGTTCCAGGTGGGCTATCGCAATCGCTATCATCATCCCAAGCCGGAAGTCTATGATCGCTACGGTGAGCTGCATATCGAACGCCTGCGCACCGACCAGACGGGCGCACTGACGCTGGATTTCGGCGACACTATCGATATCGCAGCCTACCGCCAGGCGCACGCACGCTACTGGTACGGCCGCTAAATTAGAGCCTTTCCCCCAAGCCTGCCGTGGGAAGTGCCATTACAATGGTCCGAAAACAATCATACGGAGACCGCTTGTGAGCAAGCCCAAGCTGCATTTTGCCCATGCCAACAGCTACCCGGCTGGCGTGTACCGCCAGTACTTCGAGCTGCTGGCCGACGATTTCGACATCCAGGCGCTGGACATGCACGGCCACAGCCCGCGCTACCCGGTCAGCGACG
Organism: Duganella caerulea; assembly: GCF_040362985.1. Taxonomy (NCBI): domain Bacteria; kingdom Pseudomonadati; phylum Pseudomonadota; class Betaproteobacteria; order Burkholderiales; family Oxalobacteraceae; genus Duganella; species Duganella caerulea. The sequence goes on from NZ_BPWJ01000006.1 coordinate 359,000, forward strand.
GCTGGCCGGCGCTGGTCGACGAATACATCAACGAGCTGACTTCGCGCTACGACGAGCCGGTGATCCTGGTCGGCCATTCGCTGGGCGGCATGCTCAGCCTGATGGTGGCTCATGCCCGCCCGGACCTGGTGCGTTGCGTGGTGATGCTGGACGCGCCGGTGGTGGCCGGCTGGCGCGCGCTGTTCTGGCGCCTGATCAAAATGAGCGGCAACGCCAACCGCGTGCCGCCGGCGAAGTTCTCCATCCGCCGCCGCAACGTGTGGCCGGACGCGCGGGCGGCCTACCAGCATTTCGCCGGCAAGGACCTATTCGCCGCCTGGGCGCCGGGCGTGCTGGAGGACTACATGGCGAGCGGCCTGAAGCCCCATCCCGAGGGCGTGCAACTGCGCTTCACCCGCGAGGTGGAGACCAGCATCTACGCCAGCCTGCCGCACCACCTGCCCAAGCTGGTGCGCGGCCGCTTCCCGGCGCCGATCGGCTTCATCGGCGGCACCGATTCCTGGGAAACCAGCCAGTCCGGCCTGGGCCATACGCAGGCGTTGGTGGGCAAGCACTTCCGCATCGTGCCGGGCGGCCACCTGTTCCCGATGGAGTCGCCGGCGCTGGCGGCGCAGGCCACCCGCGAGATGATCGCCGGGCTGCTGAGCGATTCTGGTAAAAAAGTTCTTAAAAAGCGGGCTTTCGCGTAAAATCTTGGGCATTCGGCGCTGTTGCGCCGCCCCTGAACTTTAGGAATGCCTTGCGATGACGATTAAAAGCGACAAATGGATACGCCGTATGGCGGAGCAACATGGGATGATCGAGCCGTTCTTCCCGGACCAGGTACGCCAGGAAGAAGGCCGCAAGGTCATCTCTTACGGCACGTCGTCGTACGGCTACGACATCCGTTGCGCCGACGAGTTCAAGGTCTTTACCAACATTAACAGCACCATCGTCGATCCGAAGAACTTCGATTCGAATTCCTTCGTCGACGTCAAGAGCGACGTCTGCATCATCCCGCCGAACTCGTTCGCGCTGGCCCGCACCATGGAATATTTCCGCATCCCGCGCAGCGTGTTGACGGTTTGCCTGGGCAAGTCGACCTACGCCCGGTGCGGCATCATCGTCAACGTGACGCCGTTCGAGCCCGAGTGGGAAGGCTATGTGACGCTGGAATTCTCCAACACCACGCCGCTGCCGGCCAAGATCTACGCCGGCGAGGGCTGCGCGCAGGTGCTGTTCTTCGAGAGCGATGAAGTGTGCGACGTGTCGTACAAGGACCGCAACGGCAAGTACCAGGGCCAGCACGGCGTGACCTTGCCCAAGGCATAAGCCGCGCTTTACCGGTCTTTACAACACGCGGGCTTCGGCCCGCGTTTGTTTTGCGGGCCGCCGCGTCAGCCTTTCACCGGCAGCGTCATTTCCACGCACAGGCCGCCGTCCGCGCGGTTGCTGGCCGTGATGCTGCCGCCGTGGGCCTCGATCACATGCTGCGCGATGGCCAGGCCCAGGCCGTGTCCTTCCGTGCTGGCGCTGCTGGAGCGGAAGAAGGGCTGGAAGATGGTCGCCAGGTCGGCCGCCGCCACGCCCGGTCCGCGGTCGAGCACGCGGATGCACAACTGGCGCGCGTCGGGCAGGGTGCGGGTCTGCAGCTGCACCACGCCGCCCTCGGGACTGTGCTTGATGGCGTTGCGTACCACGTTCTCGATGGCGCGCCCCAACAGGTCGGCCTGGCCGGCGACCATGACGTCGGCTTCCCCTTCCTGTACCACGCTGCGCTGCTGACTGGAGGCCTCGTAGTTGGCGTCGTCGGCGATCTGTTCCAGCAACTCGGCCATGCTGATTTCCTCCTCGCTGGCCTTGATGGCGCCCGCTTCCAGGCGGGCCAGCGTCAACAGCTCACCCACCAGCTTGTCCATGCGGACGCTTTCCCGTTCGATGCGCTCCAGCGACGCGGCCAGCTTTTCGGGCTGTTGATGCGCCAGACCGATCGCCGCCTGCAAGCGCGCCAGCGGTGAGCGCAGCTCGTGCGAGACGTCGTGCAGTAGCCGCGTCTGGCCGTCGATCAGGCTGCGCAGGCGCGCCGTCATGCGGTCGAAGTCGCGGCCCAGGTCGTTCAGTTCGGAACTGCGCTTGCCTTTGCCGCCGGCGCCGAAGCGGGGCGACAGGTCGCCGCCGGCGGCCGCGTCGAAGGCTTGCCGCAGCGCGCGGATCGGGCGCGAGAAGTACCACGCCAACAGCATCGCGAACAGCAGGCTGGCCACGGTGGCGGCGGCGATCGGCACCCACAGCGTCAGCGGCTGGAAGCGCGGGCCGCGCATGTCGCCGGGCCCGCCGTAGCCGCGGCCGTTGGGCGGCGCGTCCGGCGGGGCGCCGGCGCGGCTTGGGTCGTAGCGGGGATCGGGGCCGGGGAACTGGCCGTAAGCCTGGCCCGGTTGGGGTCCTGGCACTGGGTTTGGCCCCGGACCTGGACCCAAGCCCGAGCCTTGGCCACGCGGCATCGGCGGGCCGCCCTGCAGCGCCATCTGCGCGCCGCCCAGGCCGGCCATCAGCGGGCGGTCGAGATCCATGCCGTGCGATGGTAGAAACAGTATAAATCGTTTGCCTTCCGGATCCGCCACCTGGCGCACCACGCGGCGCTTGCCTTCCTGCTTGAGCAGGGCATGCGACTCGCGCAGCATGGACGGGGTCACCGCGCGTCCGAGCAGCTCATGGCCTTGCTCGTCGACCGCGAACACGCGGTGCCGTTCCATGTTCTCCAGCAGGCGGCGCAAGGCCCTGACGCCGCCATATTCCAGCGTGGCGGCGGCCGAGTTGATGGCCATCTCGGCCGGCGGGCTGGTGTCCAGGTCTTTCGGCTGGTTGGCTTCCTGATTGTGGTTCCTGAGCCAGACGGCGCCGCCGAGACCAACGATGGCGGTCAGCTGCGCCAGCAGGATGCAGACGAAAAACTTCCAGAACAGTCGGCCCACGGGCTACTCCTTGATCAGCTGATAGCCCAGGCGGTACACGGTTTGCAGGCAGGAGCGGCCGTCGGCGATGGTGCCGAGCTTGTGCCGCAGGCTGCTCAGGTGGACATCGATGTTGCGGTCGAAGCGTGCCAGCGGGCGGCCCAGTCCTTGTTCCGACAGGGCGTTCTTGCTGACCGGACGGCCGGCGTTACGGGCCAGCACTTCGAGCAGGTTGAATTCGGTGCTGGTCAGTTCCAGCTTGTGGCCGGCCCAGGCGGCGCGCCGCTGTTCGGGCCACATGGTCAGCTGGCCGACGGTCAGTGCGGCGGCGGCGCCGTTGTCGAGCGGCGCGCTCTGCGACCGGCGCAGGATGGCGCGGATGCGGGCGGTCAGCTCGCGCGGAGTGCAGGGCTTGGCCACGTAATCGTCGGCGCCCAGCTCGAGGCCGACGATGCGGTCGGTATCGTCCCCGCGCCCGGTCAGCATCAGGATGGGCAGCTGGCTGTTGGTGCGGATGCGGCGCAGCGTTTCCAGGCCGTTCATGCGCGGCATCATCACATCCAGGATGGCGATTGAATACTGGCCGGTGAAGGCCTCGGCGGTGCCGGCCTCGCCATCGTGCACCATCTTGACGTCGAAGCCTTCCTGTTCCAGGTATTCCTTGAACATGCCAACCAGCTCGATATCGTCGTCTATCAGCAGTACTTTGCTCTTCATGCCGCGTGCTTCTTTTTATGTCGATGCAACGATCATAACAGTCCCGCGCGAGCTCACGGGCACCTTTTACCCGGTTTTACAACGCATTGCCCACTGCAAGTCCGATGTCAAAACGGCCATCTTTACATCGATTTACCTTGGGTTTACTGCGCTTTACACGGGGTAGCCGGAGAATGATTGCTCCCTACCGACCAAGGATGCTTTGAATGAAAACCTCGAAAAACAGCGTACACAAAATCCTGCTGGCTGCCAGCCTGGCGCTGCCGCTATTGGCCGCCGGTGGCGCGGCGCGTGCCGACGACCAGGGCGGCAATGCCGGCCAGCCGTCGATGATGCGGCATGACGGTCAACCAGGACCCGAGCACGACGGTCCCGAACACGGCCCCGGCGGCCGCGCTCCCGGAGGCGGCTTCCACGGCGGCATGCCACCGTTCGGTGGTCCCGGCATGGGTGGACGGCCGCCGTTCGCGCACGGCATTGAATTGAGCGAAGCGCAGGAAGACAAGGTTTTCGCCATCGTGCACGCGGAGCAGCCGTATCTGCGGGAGCAGGGCAAGGCCGCCGCCAAGGCGCATGAGGCGCTGCGCGCGCTGGGCCGCTCCGAGCAGTACGACGACGCCAAGGCCGCCGCGCTGGCCAAGGAGGCGGCGACGGCGATGGCCAACATCGCCTTGCAGCACGTGCGTACCGAACAGAAGCTGCTGGCGGTGCTGACCCCGGAGCAGCGCAAGAAGCAGGCCGAAGGCGAAGCCCGCCGCGCGGCGCGTCCGTGATTTGCGTTACTTAAGGAGACACGATGCATCCTCACGATGACACCCACGAACACAGCCTGGCGGCCGACCTGGGCGCCATGCTGAACCTGGCCAGCGACCGCCGCCAGACCTTGCGGTGGCTGCTGGCCGGGGCCTCTGCGCTTCCGGTTCTCGGTTGCGGCGGCGGCTCATCGGCCGGCGACAGCACCAGCACGGCCACCGGCACGGCCACCACCACGCCGACCACCACCACGACCAGCAACGGCTCGTGCGCGGTCATCCCCGAGGAGACCGGCGGCCCGTATCCGGGCGACGGCACCAACAGCAACAACAGCGGCGTGGTCAATGTGCTGACGCAGTCGGGCGTGGTGCGCAGCGACATCCGCAGCAGCTTCAACGGCCCGACCGGCGTGGCGGCCGGCGTGCCGCTGACGATCAAACTGCAGATCGTCAACGCCAACGGCAGCTGCGCGGCCTTGTCCGGTTATGCGGTCTACCTGTGGCATTGCGACCGCGACGGCAACTACTCGCTGTATTCGAACGGCGTCACGGACCAGAACTACCTGCGCGGTGTGCAGGCCAGCGACAGCAACGGCAACGTCACCTTCCAGACCATCTTCCCCGGCTGCTATTCGGGGCGCATGCCGCACGTGCACTTCGAGGTCTATCCGACGCTGGCCAAGAGCACCAGCGCTGCCAACCGCATCAAGACCTCGCAGTTCACCTTCCCGATGGCGACGCTCAACGAGGTCTACGCCACCGCCGGCTACAGCGCCAGCGTGCGCAACCTCGCGCAGATCAGCTATGCGACCGACAATATCTTCAGCGATGGCTATGCGTTGCAGATGACCAGCGTCACCGGCAACGCCAGCGACGGCTATGTGGTGACGCTGACGGTGGGCGTGGCAGGCTGACCGGTGCGATCGACTCAGGCCGGATTCATGAAGCCGAGATTGCTTGTGTTGAAATTGGCGATGTTTGGGAACACGTCGGCAATTTGAGTGACCGACAGGCCGAACCAAGCACCCAGCGTGGCGCCATACTGGTCAACCGAGATGCTGGGCAGTAGCGAGCCTGAACCAACGTCGAGCGCGTGGCCCACGCCGGTGACCGGCATGGTGCCGTAAATGTCGCCGCCCTTCACCGCGCCGCCGAACACGAAGTGGTGCGAACCCCAGCCGTGATCGGTGCCGTCGCCGTTGCTGGTGAAGGTGCGGCCAAAATCGGATGCCGTGAAAGTGGTCACCTGGTTGCGCATGTCGGTGCCCTGGAGCGTGGAGAGCACGGTGTCGAAGTAGTCGATCGCATGCGCCAGTTGCGCCAGCAGGTCGTCCTGGATGAGGCGCTGGTTGTCGTGGGTGTCGAAGGAGCCAATGTTGACATAAAAAACTTGTCGTTTGGCGCCCAGCGCGTTGCGGCCGGCGATGATGCGGGCGACGGTCTGCAGTTGCAGCGCCAGTGGATTGGCGGCCGCCACACCGTTGTTGGGGTTGACGTAGTAGCTGGGATTGGGGACGCCGCCGGCGCCAGCCGGCACCATGGCGCCGCCCATCGCGGCTTGCAGGTTGATCGCGCGGTTAATCACCGACACATATTCTTTTTCCATCGGATCGGTGCGTTCCGCCGTAATGATGGCGCGCAGCGGGTTGGCGGCGGTCGGCACGCCGAAGATGGAACCCGTCAGCGGCTGTATCGCTTCCGGACCATTGCCGCCGACCTGATATTGGCGTATATCGCGGCCGGTCAGGAACACCGCATTGCCAGCCAGTGAAATCGAGGTGAAGCTGGTGTTGCTGTTCGACGAGGCAAGCAAGTCGCCCATGCGGCCACCCCAGCCGAATGTCGCGCCTTCCGGTTTGCTGGACTGCCACACCGATTGCTGGTCGTTATGCGAGAACAGCTTCGGTGGCAGCGGCACCGCGCCGGCTTTGTACTGGGTCAGCGTGGTCGGCTGTACCAGCGTGCCGACGTTGGCGACGATGGCTGCACGGCCGTTGTCGAACAGGTTTTTCACCGATTTCAATTGCGGGTGCAGCGCGAAAGAACGGCCGGACTGTACCGTGGCCGGCGCGATCGACAGGAGGCTGCTGAGCGGCAGGGCGATCGATCCTGGCGTGCCCGTGTTGCGGACGCTGGTATAGCTGTTCCAGGAGTCGGTGTCGGTGGCCAGCAAGGTATTGGCCTGATCGTTACCGCCGGACATGAACAAGCAGACGATGGCCTTGTAATCAGTGGCGCCCTCAGCCGAAGCGGTGGCCATCGCCGCCAGGTTCAATGCGAAAGGCGTGCTGGCGGTACCGGCCAGCGCCAGCATGGAACCGAGGAAATTGCGGCGGGATTGGTTGGGATGTTTCATTGTGTTCCCCTTATTTCTGGATCAGGTATTCAGGCGAAGCCATGGTCAGGAAAATAGCCAGGCTGACACGGTTGCGGTCAATGGCTGCCAGCGTGCTGGAATTGGTGGCGGTCGGCAGCGGCCGCGCCACCATGTTCACCGCGCTGATGATCTGGTTGCGCAAGGTGCTGGACATCGAGCCGGCCATCATCAACAGGTTGATACGGTCCACCAGCAAGTCGGGTGTCACCGCCAACGGGATCTCGTTGACATAAGTTGGCTTGATGTCGCGATTGGTGCCCACGCCCCAGGGGATGGCATCGACCATGAAATTGAGATAGCCGGCGACCGAGGGTTCGGCGGTAATCTGCATTTCCGGCGCAACCAGTCCGGCGGCCGCGATCAACGTGTTTGGCGGCACATACGCCGGCCGGAAGAAATTGAACACGGATGGCGAGCGCATCGGTGTTTGACCAATGCCTTTGAGCGGATCGTCCAGCGAATACATCAGGTACCGGCCGCTATAGGAATGGGCCTCAAAGGAGCGCATCCAGTGGGCCAGGCGCAGCACGGGTTCGCGCAGCTTGCCCTGGCCGCTGGTGGCGGGCGCCCGCGCTTCCGGGTCGAGCAAGATCGCTTTGATCAGCGCCTTCATGTCGCCGCGCACGCCGCTGCCATTGTTGGCGAATACCGCCGCCACGCGGCTGACGTAGGCGGGACTTGGGTTGCTGGTGACGAGGCGCTGGATCAACTGGCGACCGATGAACGGCCCCACGTTGGGATGGTTGAATAGCGTGTCGATCGCCAGGTTGAAGTCGGAGTAGGCGGTGGTATTGCCGCTGATGGTAACGCCCAGGAACTTCTTGGTCGAGGTTGAGTGATAGGCGGCGTAGCCCTGCATCGGACGCCAGTCGTAATCCACATCCTTGATATCGCCCCAAAAGCGGGCGGCGCTGGTGTCTGGTCCGTAGAAGCTCATTCCGGTGAACACTTTGGCCAAGCCTGCAACGTCGTCGTGCGTATAAGTTTCGATCGGCACACCGTTGTTGAGTTTTTTGCTGCCGTCCTGGTTCAACTGATACAAGCCTATGCTCATCAGTTGCATGATTTCCCGGGCAAAATTCTCATCCGGCACGCGATAACCGGATTCCTTTTGATTGTGGATGTGGCTGAGGTAGGTACCCATGATCGGGTTCTGTGCCACCGAAGACAGCAGGGTGCGGAAGTTGGTGAAGCAGTGCGTGGCCAAGATGTCGTAGTAGGCGGCCGCGCCGCGCGGCATGGAGGCCACTTCGCTGTCGGACATCGATACGACAAGGATCTGCGAGAGCGCGAACGCCATGCGTTGGCGCAGCTGATCGTCGCCGCTGGCCGCCTGGCGCCAGAACGACTCAAGGAACTGGGTACGGTTCAGCGTGGTGCCGGCAGGCAACCGCGATTGCACCCATTCCATATAGTTGCGGTGCAGCGATTGCGGCAGCGTGAATTGGTTGTCGATCCAGGCTTCCGGGCCGGAGGCGCTCACTTCCTGAATGTTGGCCATGGTCGGGCCAAAGGTGGCCTGTTGCAGGAAGCGCGAGGCTTCTTCTTGCGAAATGGGGCCCGACGCTGTGGCCGTTCCACTAAGGAACATGCGCTGGACCGTGCCTGCCAGGCTGCTGATCGCGCTGGTGGTGGCGCCAGAGGCGTCACTGGTCTGAACCGTAGCCTTTGTCTGGTCTTTGCTACCGCCTTGGGCGGTTGGTCCGGTGCCGCCGCCGCAGGCACCAAGCGTTGCCAGGATGGCGACGCCCACTGTGAGTTTAAGATGGCTTAGCTTCATTTCTTGCTCCAAGAAAACTAATTAAGACGAATTGTAGAAGAATTTGGCTAAAGCAGAAAATTTGTTTCTTTTGTGGTTGAGCAATATTAAAGATGGGAAATATTTTTCGCAGATTTTGAGCGAAGATGGACGAAAATACGACGAAATTATCAATAATAATACGGATATTACTTTTTTATAACGTGGGATTTGGACAACGATTTATTTGAGGAAAATCAGTTTCCGCAGAACTTTATTCGTTTGCATCGTTGACTTTTGGAACTAGCCATAAAAATTTTGATAATATTGTCGCCATTTGTGAGCTCAGAACGTAAAAAGGGCAGCCGAAGCTGCCCTTAATTATTGCCGTGAGTAACTAATTACTGTTTGACGCAATCGACAAAGTAACCGCGTTTACCATCGACTTCTCGCTTGACAAGGCCGTGCACATCGGTCTCAAAGCCGGGGAAGCGCTCGTTGAAGTCGCGCGCGAAGCGCAGGTAGTCGACGATGGTCTTGTTGAAGCGCTCGCCCGGGATCAGCAACGGAATGCCTGGTGGATACGGCGTCAGCAGGATGGAGGTGATGCGGCCTTCCAGCTCGTCGATGGCGACGCGCTCGATCTCGCGGTGCGCCATCTTGGCGAACGCGTCCGACGGCTTCATGGCCGGGATCATGTCCGACAGGTACATCTCGGTGGTCAGGCGCGCCACGTCGTAGGCCTTGTAGAAGTCGTGGATCTGCTGGCACAGGTCGCGCAGGCCCATTTTTTCGTAGGTCGGGTTGGCGGCCGCGAACTCCGGCAGGATGCGCCACATCGGCTGGTTCTTGTCGTAATCGTCCTTGAACTGTTGCAGCGCGGTCAGCAGCGTGTTCCAGCGGCCCTTGGTGATGCCGATGGTGAACATGATGAAGAACGAGTACAGGCCGCACTTCTCGATGATCACGCCGTGCTCGGCCAGGTACTTGGTGACGATGGACGCCGGAATGCCGGTCTCGGCGAACTGGCCGTCCAGCGACAGGCCCGGGTTGACGATGGTGGCCTTGATCGGGTCCAGCATGTTGAAGTTCGGCGCCAGCTTGCCGAAGCCGTGCCAGTCGTCCTCGGCCTTGATGATCCAGTCTTCCTGCGAGCCGATACCTTCCTCGGCGAACTCCTGCGGGCCCCACACCTGGAACCACCAGTCCTTGCCCCATTCCTGGTCGATCTTCATCATCGCGCGGCGGAAGTCCAGCGCTTCGAGGATGGACTCTTCCACCAGCGCGGTGCCGCCCGGTGCTTCCATCATGGCCGCGGCCACGTCGCACGAAGCGATGATCGAATACTGCGGCGAGGTCGAGGTGTGCATCAGGTACGCCTCGTTGAAGGCGTCGCGGTCCAGCTTGACCGATTCCGATTCGCGCACCAGCACCTGCGAGGCCTGCGACAGGCCGGCCAGCAGCTTGTGGGTGGACTGGGTCGAGAAGATCATCGACTCCTTGGCGCGCGGACGGTCCTTGCCGATCGCGTGCATGTTCTTGTAGAAGTCGTGGAAGGTGGCGTGCGGCAGCCAGGCTTCGTCGAAGTGCAGGGTGTCGATCTGGCCGTCGAGCATCTCGCGCAGCGTTTCCACGTTGTAGACCACGCCGTCGTAGGTCGACTGGGTGATGGTCAGGATGCGCGGCTTCTTGTTCTTCGCTTCGCGCGCGAACGGATTGGCCTCGATCTTGCGCTGGATGCTCTCCATCGTGAACTCTTCCAGCGGAATCGGACCGATGATGCCCAGGTGGTTACGGGTCGGCATCAGGAACACGGGGATCGCGCCGCACATGATGATCGAGTGCAGGATGGACTTGTGGCAGTTGCGGTCGACCACGACGATGTCGCCCGGCGCCACGGTCGAGTGCCAGACCATCTTGTTCGAGGTCGAGGTGCCGTTGGTGACGAAGTAGCAATGGTCGGCGTTGAAGATGCGGGCAGCGTTGCGCTCGGACGCGGCCACCGGGCCGGTGTGGTCCAGCAGCTGACCCAGCTCCTCGACCGCGTTGCAGACGTCGGCGCGCAGCATGTTCTCGCCGAAGAACTGGTGGAACATCTGGCCGATCGGCGACTTCAGGAAGGCCACGCCGCCCGAGTGGCCGGGGCAGTGCCACGAGTACGAGCCGTCGTTGGCGTAGTGGACCAGCGCGCGGAAGAACGGCGGCGACAGCCCGTCCAGGTAGGACTTGGCTTCGCGGATGATGTGGCGCGCCACGAACTCCGGCGTGTCCTCGAACATGTGGATGAAGCCGTGCAGCTCGCGCAGGATGTCGTTGGGGATGTGCCGCGAGGTGCGGGTTTCGCCGTACAGGTAGATCGGGATGTCGGCGTTCTTGTAGCGGATTTCCTCGACGAAGGCGCGCAGGGACTTCAGCGCCGTGTCGGTCTCCTCGACCGAGCCGCCGCCGAATTCCTCATCGTCGATCGACAGCACGAAGGCCGACGCGCGCGATTGCTGCTGGGCGAACTGGGACAGGTCGCCGTAGCTGGTCACGCCCACCACTTCCATGCCTTCTTTTTCCATTGCATCGGCCAGGGCGCGAATGCCCAGGCCGGACGTGTTCTCGGAACGGAAATCCTCGTCGATAATGACGATGGGGAAACGAAATTTCATGCATGTCTCCAAAAAAGCAAGCCGCCCCTGACTTGTGTGGAGGGGCGGACTAGGGCGCGACCGCCTGTCGGGCAGCCGCAGAAAAAAAATAAGAACGGGATTCTCGCAGAAATGGGGCCGCTGCGGGAAAAAAATATTGCAAAAATCCAGACAAGATTGACGCAATACTATGACGCCGGTATTACATGCTTAATGTCCGACCGCGCCACCGCCCAGTTTGGCCAGCATCTGGCCGACCGGATCGACGTGGAACCAGGCAAACGCGCCCAGCGCGATGCCGACGCCGGCCACGCCGTAGGCCAGGCCCATCATCCACTTCTTGCGGGTCAGCAGGGTGATGGCGGCCAGCGAGATGGCGATCTGCTCGGCGGTGGTGGCCAGCGCCCACTGGTGGTGCTCGTGCATGGCCTCGTCCGACTTGTGGTTCCACTCTTTAGAGGATTCCTCCCACTTTTCGGCGTCCTTCTTGATGTCTTCCTTTTCGGTCTTGTAGCGGGCCATGTCGGCCTCGTACTTTTTCGGATCGACACCCGGCAGCGACATGGCCAGCTCGGCCAGGTTCTGCTTGCTGGACTTGGCCTGGTAGTAGTTCCAGCTGTTGGAGGCCTGGGTCTTGTCGATGGCCGCGTTGTTCTTGAACAGGGCCGCGTCGTTCTGCGTGGCGCCGCCCAGGTAGCCGAAGGTGGCGCCCACCGTGGCCAGGATGGCCGTCATGACGGCAATATTGTTCGAAAAGCCATCGCTGCCGTGGGCTGCGTGTTCGACCGCGTGATCGTGCGGTCCGTGTACGTGAAAACCGTCGCCTGACATGTTCTTTTATTCCTTGATGGGGTTGATGATTAAACTGCCGCCTTGCGGCGCAGTGTAACAAAAGCGTACTGCAAATCGGCCGTGGCCGATGCGTGCTGTTCGCGGGCGACTTCTTCCCAGGCGCCGGCTTCCAGCGCGGGGAAGAAGGCGTCGCATTCGAAGGTGCGGGCGATCTCGGTGATTATCAACTGGTCGGCCAGCTGCATCGACTGTTTGTAGATCTCGGCGCCGCCAATGACGAAGCCGGGCGCGCCGTCCAGCAAGGCCAGCGCCGCCTCGACCGAATTGACCGCTTCCACGCCGTCATGGCGCCAGTCCGCGTTGCGGGTGATGACGATGTTGCGGCGGTTGGGCAGCGGGCGGCCGATGGAGTCGAAGGTCTTGCGGCCCATGATGATGGCGTGGCCGGTGGTCACGCGCTTGAAATGCGCCAGGTCTTCCGGCAGCTTCCACGGCAGGGTGTTATTGATGCCGATGCCGCGCTGGGCGTCCATGGCGACGATGATGGTCAGTGTGCTCATTTGTCGGTGCTATCCGGTGCTGAAGGTGCGGAGCCGACATTATCGTTCAATTTGGGCTTTTTCGGCGTGGCCGATTTCTTGCGGCGCGCGCGGCGCGGTGAGTTGCCGGGGTAGTTGTCGTCGTCCTCGGTGGGCGAGGTGTTGTAGCGCCACGAGCAGCAGCGCGCATCGCGCGCCCAGTCGGTGAAGAAGTCGCAGCCGAATTCGAACACCTCGCCCCAGCTGCAAAAGCCGGCCTGCAAGCGGTGGCGCGCGCTCAGCTCCGGGCGCTGGATGGCTTGAGGGTGGCGGTGGTGCAGGTCGCCGCAATCCTCCATGCGCCGCTTCAACAGCAGCAGGCCGGCCGCCACGCCATGGCGGGCGATGACGCGCTTGCCGTACTGCGAACAGCTGTCGCGGCCCGTGTGCACGCGGAAGGCGCAGCTAAAACCCTTCAGCGGCGACAGGTAGCGTTGATAGGCCGCGATGGCGGCGAGGGCGAGGCGCTTCATGGTCACGGATTGTATTCGGACTTGATCTTCGCGTATTCGCCGGTCGGGTCCTCAAAAATCTTGCCGTTCCAGCGGAAGACGATGGTGCGCTCCGGCTGCTGCCCCACTTTGGCCCGGTAGATGATGGCCGGCTGGCCGTCACGTACGGTTTCCTCGACGGTGGCCTTCAACTTCTGCGGCGACGGGCCATTGCCGTCTTCGGGGACGCGTTCGGTGATCAGGTGGATAAGCGTCTGCAGATAAAAGCCGTCAATGCGGTAGATGGCGTAGACGCCGTACTTGCCCTCGCCTTGGACCGGGTATTGGTTGCAACGACGGACGATCTGCTCGCGCACATCGCTGGGGATAAGCTGTTTAAGTTCGAATTCGTCGGATGGGGCGAAGCCCATCTGGCCCAATTCGCCAGTTTCGCCCCCCAGTGTGCGTCTAAAGAGGATACGCTCGCCGTCGGCCATGCTCACCTTCAGGATGCGGAACGAAGGATCAGCGCTGACCATCACCTGCAGGTTAAAGTCTTTGCCCTTCAGCGATTGCGTGACATGGCCTACGGCGTCTTCCGGCTCGCTTGCGGCGGACGTGGCCGCTGCCGGTGCCTTGGGACTCACCGGCGCCTCGGTCGCGACCTGTGGAGTGGGGGCGACGGGGGCCTCGGCGTGACGGCGGTTGGCCGCCAATACCAGCACCACGACCGCGGCCATCGCGCCGACGGATCCTATCAATTTCTTGTTCATGCTCTAATGTGGTTGAATAAACAAGCCACAATAGCATGCCGCAGCGGAAAGGCGAGTCCTTTACTGTGCGTCCGCTTGTGCCACTTTCTGGCGCAGCAGCGCGGCGAACTGCGCCAAGTCCTGCGGATTGATGTCCGACACGGCGGAGTACCGCATGCCGTCCTGCGTCCAGCGCAGCAGGTGGAAGCCTTGCCGCATGCCCGCTTGCGGCGCGCTGGCGTGGCCCCCGGCGTCCGGCCAGATGTACAGGTTGACGATGTGAAGGCGGTGGCGGTAGGCCAGCGCCGCCACGGGACGCTGCTGGAGATAGTCCAATCGTCCGCCGATCAAAGCGTAGCCTTGCGCGGCCAGGTCGTACACGGGCGGCGAGTAATCCAGCTTGCCGGCGAACCAGGGCTTGACGGTGTGTTGGTCGGTCGAGGCCACGTCGGCCAGATGGTCCGGCATCAGCGAGCGGAAATGGCTGGCCACCAGTTCCTGCTCGATACGGTCGTCGGCGTTGGGTTGGCCCAGGTACAGCGTCAGCGTGACGGCAAAGGCGGCCGTCATCGCGCCCGCCAGGCCAAGGTTGATCCACGCCCACGGCCACGTGTGCCGCCATGCCCGTGGCGAGGCGCGCGGCGGTGTGCGCGGTGCCGGCGTGCCTGCAGGCTCGGCCCGCAGCGCGGCGTGGATGCGGTGTTTCAGGTACTCCGGTGCGGCATGGCGCTGCGCCTCGGCGGCGACGCGGCCACGCAACGCCTGCAACTGCGCCAACGCTTGGGCGCACTGGCCGCAGCCGGCCAAATGCGCCTGCACCTGCGCGCGGTCGGCCGCATCCAGTTCGGCATCCAGGTACGCCGACAGCTTTTCCTGGCTGTGCTTAGATTCCATCCTGCTCTCCGTGCTTCAGATAGGCCAGCAGCTGCTTGCGCGCGCGGGCCAGCCGCGACATCACCGTGCCGATCGGCGTTTCGGTCACCTCCGCGATCTGCTTGTACGACAGATCGTCCATCTCCTTCAACACCAGCACCTCGCGAAACGCCTGCGGCAGCTGGGCCAGCGCGGCGTTGACGGTGCGGCCGGTGTCGCGGCTGGCGGCGATGGCGGCCGGATCGGCGCTGTCATCTTCGTCTCCGTGCAGCGCCTCGTCGAAGCTCACATCGCCGCGCTGCGCCTGGCCGTCGCGCAGCGTGCTGTAGTAGGTGTGGCGCACGATGGTCAGCAGCCACGCGCGCACGTCGCCGCCGCGAAAGCCGTCGGCAAAGCGGAACGCGCGCAGATAGGCGCTTTGCACCAGATCGTCGGCGTCGTGCTGGTTGCGGGTCAGCCAGCGGGCCAGGTTGTAGGCCGCGTCCAGATGCGGCATGGCCATCGCCTCGAACCGTGCGGTTTTGTCGTCGTCGCCCAAATACTTATCCATTGCAGTGGTCCAGTGGATGAAGACTCCGACCGGTGCGGATTTATTCCCGGTTCAGAAATAAAAAAATATCGGGAATATCCGGGCCTGGCTTCGGGTTTTAGCCGGTACGACCGGCGCCCGCCGATTATGCCATGGCGCGGCGCCGGCTTTTCAATCACAGAACGGAGTTCATCATGATCGATCGCAGAGGATTTTTAAGGCTGGGCGCAGTGGGCGGCGGCGCCGTCTTCATGTCCGGCTTGTACGGCAAGGCGATGGCGGCCGCCGGCTACGAGGACTTCTACTTCGTCCAGCTGTCCGATTCGCATTGGGGCTACAAGGGGCCTGCCAACCCGGAGGCGCAGAACACGCTGCGGCAGGCGGTGGAGAGCGTCAACGCGCTGGCGGTGCCGCCGGACTTCATCGTCTTCACCGGCGACCTGACCCACACCACCGACGACGCGGCCGAACGCCGCCGCCGCATGGGGGAGTTCAAGCAGATCGTCGGCGGGTTGAAGGTCAAGGACGTGCACTTCCTGGCGGGCGAACATGACGCATCGCTCGACAACGGCGCGGCGTTCCACGAGTTCTTCGGTCCATCGAACTACAGCTTCGATCATAAAGGCGTGCACTTCATCGCCATCGACAACGTCTCCGACCCGGGCGCGCGCATCGGCGAGGCGCAGCTGGCGTGGCTGAAGGCGGACCTGGACAAGCAGGCGAAGGACGCGCGCATCGTCGTGCTGACGCACCGGCCCTTGTTCGACCTGGCGCCGAAATGGGACTGGGCCACGCGCGACGGCGAGCAGGCGATGGCGCTGCTGATGCCGTATTCGAACGTCACCGTGTTCTATGGCCACATCCACCAGGAGAACCACCACATGAGTGGCCACATTGCGCACCACGCGGCCAAGTCGCTGATCTTCCCGCTGCCGGCGCCCGGCTCGCAGGACAAGCGCACGCCGCTGCCTTGGGATCCGTCGGCGCCCGGCAAGGGCCTGGGCTTCCGCGAAGTGGAGGCGGAGGCCAAGCCAGTGGCCTATCAAATCACCGAATTCCCCGCAATGAAAGGATGAACCATCATGTTGACCAAACGTAGATTGCTGATGTGCGCCCCGTTGGCGCTGGTGGCCCTTGGCGCGGTGCAGGCCAAGGCCAAGGAACGTGTGATCAAGATCGAAGCGCGCAAATTCCGCTTCGCGCCGAACGTGATCGAATTGAAGAAGGGCGAGGCGGTGGTGCTGGAACTGACGGCGTTGGACTTCCCGCACGGCTTCAGTGTGCCGGACCTCAAGATCCGCGCCGATCTGGTGATGGGCAAGCCGGTACAGGTGAAGCTCAAGCCCGAGACGGCCGGGCAGTTCGGCTTCTTGTGCGATAACTTCTGCGGCAGCGGCCATGAGGAAATGGCCGGCACCATCATCGTCAAGGCCTGAGCGGGTGGAAGGCCAGTATGTCGGCGGCCAGTGTGTGCGGGACTTCCAGCGGGATCATGTGGCCGGTGCCTTCGTGGATGTGCAGGCGGGCGTCGGTCAGGTGGCGCTGCATTTCGCGCAGGTCGGCCGGATCGACCAACTGGTCGCCGGCGGCGCCGACGATCAGCACCGGGCATTTGATTTCCGCCAGCCGCTCCATCAGGTCCGGCCGCTCCATCGAGGCGGTGAACTGCGCCAGCAGCACGTCCTTGCCGAGGTCCAGCGCCATTTGCTGGATGATGTCGATAATGGACTGGTCGCCCAGGTGCGATTCATGCAGCAGCTCGCGCAGGCGCATGCGCGTCATGCCGGTATAGGCGCTGCTCTTCAACATGGGGATGATGCGACGGCGGGTTTGCTTTTCGTTTTCGCTCAGGCCGCGCGCGGAGTTCGCGATCAGCACCAGCGACTGCACGCGATCCGGATGCAGCAGCGCGTATTCGATGGCGAGGTAGGCGCCCAGCGAGAACGCCACCAGATGCGCCGACGGCGCGCTGTGGGCCGCGATCACCTCGTGCATCTGCAGGCGCGTTTCCGCCCGGTGCAGGGGGACGTAATTGAACGCGAAGCCGTTGCCCAGCAACGGCGTCAGGCGGGACCACATCCTCTCGTCACAGAGCGTGCCGGGGATGAAGTCCAGCCGCGTCATACAGCCATCGGCGCCGTGATCGGCGCGTGGTGCTGGTAGCCTTCCAGCGAGAAGTCCGACGGCTCGACCTTTTCCAGCCACTCCGGTTCGTACTTGCCGGTCTTGGCGAAGTCCGGCACGCGGTCGGAGATGCGGAACTGCGGTGCCGGGAACGGCGTGCGGGTCAGCTGCTCCTTGACCATGTCCATGTGGTTTTCGTAGATGTGGGCGTCGCCGATGAAGTAGGTGAACCAGCGCGGCGTGTAGCCGGTCAGGCGGCCGACCAGGTGCATCAGCGCTGCGCCCTCCGCGAGGTTGAATGGTGTACCCAGACCCAGGTCGTTCGAGCGGACGTAGAGGCACATCGACAGCTCGCGCGTGGTCGGATTCGGAATGAACTGGTACAGCAGGTGGCAGGCCGGCAGGGCGACCGCGTCCAGCACGGCCGGATTCCAGCCGTGGAACAGGATGCGGCGGCTGCCCGGATTGTTGACGATGGTGTCCAGGCATTCGCGCAGCTGGTCGATCGACTTGTGCAGCAGGACTTTGGTCACGCCTTCATCCTCGATCTGCGAGATCAGGCGGAAGCCGTTCTTTTGCGCGTCGGCGATCTGCGCCGGCTGGTCGACGGCGATCAGCTTGAAGCCGGGCCATTGGCGCCATTGCACGCCGTAGACCGGCCCCAGGTCGTCCTCGCCGAGGCGGTATGGATTGTCCAGCCACTGCTTGTTCTCGTTGGCGTTCTGGTCCCAGACTTTGCAGCCCAGCGCGCGGAAGTCGGCGGCGCTGCTGGAGGCGCGCAGGAAGGCGCACAACTCGCCGACCACGGATTTGAATGCCAGTTTTTTGGTCGTCACGGCTGGGAAGCCGCCGTTCAGCAAGTCGAAGCGCATCATCGCGCCCGGCACGCTCAGGGTGCGGATGCCGGTGCGGTTGTCTTGCCAGCTGCCCGTATCGAGGACGGTCTGGATCAGTTCCTGGTATTGCTGCATTCAATTCTCCAACGTGGTGCGCGGGCCGCGATGGCCCGGAAAGGTCGCTATTTTATCAGGCGGCGCGCATGGCCGCCCCGGCGTCAGCGTGGGCCCGGCTTGGACTTGCGGCCGCCCGGCTGCGCCGTGGCCTTGCCTGCGGCCCGCGCCAGCGACTTGGCGCCACGACCGCCGGTGACCACGACCGCGCCTTTGGGCGCTGCGACAGGCTTGCCGCCGCCTGAATAGCCACGGCCAGCGCCGGGCTTTCCGCCGCCGGTACCCGCGAAGCCTCCTTTGGGCGCTGCTCCCGGCTTGCCGCCACCTTCGTAGACACGGTCAGTGCCGGACCTGGCGCCGCCAGCCGGTTTGCCCGATGGTGGCGGTGGGGCCCAAGTGCCCAGCGAGGCGTCGCCGCCTGCGGGGCGGGCCGTGACGGCTGCCTTGCCGCCGGCTGCAGCGCCGCCGCTCGCCGCCTTGCCCCCGGCCGGGCCGGTGAACGGGCGCTTCTTCTTGGCCGGCGCTTCGGCCGCCGCTTTCTTGGCTGCGGCTGCGGCGGCGCCTTTTGGTCCGGTCTCCGGCACGCGGTGGTCGGCCTCGAAGCCCGGTTCCTCGATGCGGTGGATGACCTGGCGGGTCAACGTCTCGATGGCCTTCAGCATATCGACTTCGTCAGCACAGACCAGCGAGACGGCTTCACCCTCCATGCCGGCCCGCCCGGTGCGGCCGATACGGTGGATGTAATCCTCGGCCACGGTGGGCAGATCGAAGTTGACCACCTGCGGCAGCGCCTCGATATCCAGCCCGCGCGCGGCCACGTCGGTGGCCACCAGCAGCTGGACTTCGGCGTTCTTGAAGCGGGCCAGCGCGCGCAGGCGGGCCGGCTGGGTCTTGTCGCCGTGGATGGAATCGGCCGAAATGCCATGCTCCTGCAGCGTCTTGACCAGCGCCTCCACGCCCTTGCGGGTCTTGACGAACACCAGCACCTGGCCCCAGTTCAGCTTCTTCAGCAGATGCAGCAGCAGCTCCGGCTTGCGGCGCTTGTCGGTCGGGATGAGCCACTGCTTGACGGTCTTGGTGGCCGTGTTGCTGGCGCTGACCTGGATCGATACCGGATCCTTCAGCATGCCGCCGGCCAGCTTGCGGATCTCGTCGGAGAACGTGGCCGAGAACAGCAAGGTCTGGCGCTGCTTGGGCAGGGCCGCCAGCAGGATGTCGAGGTCGCGCTCAAAGCCCAGGTCCAGCATGCGGTCCGCCTCGTCCAGCACCAGCGTTTGCAGCATGGCGAAGCTGATCGCGCCCTGGTCGTGCAGGTCGATCAGGCGGCCCGGCGTGGCAACCAGCACGTCCAGGCCCTTGCGCAGCTTGGTGATCTGCGGCTCGATCGGTACGCCGCCATAGGCCACGGCCGATTTCAGCGGCAGGTTGCCGCCGTAGCTGCGGAAGCTCTCGTAGACCTGTTCCGCCAGCTCGCGGGTCGGCACCAGCACCAGGCAGCGCACCGCTTTCGGCGCGGTCACGCCGTCCATGGTCAGGCGTTGCAGGATGGGGAGGGCGAAGCCCGCCGTCTTGCCGGTGCCGGTCTGCGCCGCCGCCATCAGGTCGCGGCCCGCCAGTACGGCGGGAATGGCTTGCTTCTGGACGGGCGTGGGCTGCTTGTAGCCCAGCGTCTCCAGCGTGCGCTGTATGGGGTCGATCAGGCCGAGGGCTTGGAAGGTCATGGTGTTATGCCGTAAAACGAAAAGAGGGCGCAGTGTAGCCGGTTGCACCGGCTTGTGCAGAAATTAATGGGACAACGCGTCCGACCACAGGGCCAGGATCTCGCGCACGCGCCGGTCCGGCAGGTTGAGCAGGTTGTCGCCGATGTACAGCTCCACCGAGCTGCGTCCGGGCAGCGCCGCGTGGCTGGCGCCGTTGAACAGCCACACGCCATGCTGCTCGGCGATGCGGTTGCGGATCTCGTTGGCGCGCTCGCGGCTGACCGGCAGGTGCAGATGCAGCATGCTGGCCTGCGGACGGGCAGGATTGGGCGTCAGCAACGGATAGTCGCGCAGCACCTCGTATAGCCACTCCGTGCGGCGGAAGTAATCGGGCATCGCGGCCAGCCGGGCGTCGAACTGCATCGCGGCGGCCACCACGTACGGCGTGCGCTGGTAGACGTTGCCGCCCTGGCGCCGGAACCATTCCTGCGCTTTGGCGATGAAGGCCGCGCTACCCAGCAGCATGGCGCCGCCCATGCCGCCTATGCCCTTGTACAGCGACAGGTAGACGCTGTCGAAGCCGGCCGCGATGTCAGCGGCCGGGCGGCCGTATGCGGCGACGGTCTCCAGCAGGCGCGCGCCGTCCAGGTGCAGGTGGATGGACTGTTCGCGGCAGTAGGCCTTGATGGCGGCCAGCTCGTCCCAGCTTGGACACTGGCCGCCGATCTCGCGCATCGGCAGCTCCAGTGTGGCCGCGCCCAATTTGTCAGGAATGCCTTTGAGTTCGTCCAGTGTCCACGGACGGTGCGGGTCGCCGATCTGCAGCGCCTGGAAATGGTCGAACAGCTGATGGTTGCCGCGTTCGTGGCGCAGGATGTGCGAGGTCGGATGCAGCGCCACCAGCCGGCTGCCGCGCTCCGAACAGGCGATGCGCAGCGCGGTGGCCTGCGTCATGGTGCCCGTGATGCAGAACAGCGCCGATTCAAAGCCCAGCAGGGTGGCGACCTTCTGCTCGAAGTCCTGTATCAGCGTGCCGGTGCCGTAGACGTCGTGCGCGACGCCGTTGGCCTCGCACCACGCGGACATCGCCGCGAACAGCTGGGCGGGCGAGGGCTGGCGGTGTCCGGGAAGGTGGGTGGTGCAGCTGAGGCGCAGTTCGGCGTCGGTCAAGGCGTTCTCCTGAAAGGGAGAATGTTACCGGCTTTTTGCCGCCGGGGCCAAAAAGCCGGTTTTGGGATACTGCTCGTCGTAGTCCGGCGACAGGGTGCCCATCATCCGGTCCCAGAACAGGAAGTACCAGCTGTAGTTGTAGCGCCCCCGCGCATGGTGGGTGTTGTGCGCGGTGGAGGTGTTGATCCAGCGGCCCAGCCAATGCGTCGACATCGGGCGCGGGAACAGCTCATAGCCCAGGTGCGTGTACACGGCGTAGATCGTGTTAATCCACGAAAAAATGAGCACCGACCAGAACGTGACTGGCAACAGCAGCAGGATCACGATGCTTCCACCGCTGTCGATCACCGCCTCCAGTGGACTGATCGAGTAGGTGGACAAAGGCCCGGTGTTGGTGGAACGGTGATGGGTGCGGTGCACCCAGCGGAACAGGCGGCGGTGGTGCATCAGGCGGTGCGTCCAGTAGAACCAGGTGTCCTGGATCAGCATCATCAGTACCACCATCAAGGCGATAAAGCCCCATCCGCGCCCGTAGGCATGCACGCTTTGGTAGAAGTTGACATGGCGGCCGAGGCCCAGCGCGAACGCCACCGGCATCACGCAGCCCAGCGCGATGATGCTGAACACGGAAGTGAACATCTCGCGCCGGATTTGCGGCGTGCCGATCGGCTTCGCTTGCAGCGGCTGCCTGCGGCCAGGCCGGAAACCCCACCACAGCCGGAGCGCAGCAAAGATACCTGCCACCAGCGCATAGTGCCATGCGACGTGCAGGATGTTGCGGAGGAGCGGGTAGAGCATGGCATTCCCTTGAAATTGGATCACGCATGCTAAGGCCGGCCGTGCGGACAATGTTTATAAAATAATTAATGTCTGGTTTGGCAATCGTGCGGAGTTATCGTAATGCTACGATTGCATTGCTTAAAATTACCAATTAACTAATTTTTTAGGAATGGATTTCAGATGAAAAATCTTCAAGGCGCCACGTTGATTGCCGCGTTGGCCACAGCCTTTTCCGCACAAGCCCAGACGGTCATGACCATCAACGGCCTCGAAACTTCGACCACTTGCACCGCCCCGCTGGTGTTTATTTCGGACGTGGGCAGGGAGGGCTTGTTTTATCCGGTCGCGTCGAGCTCGACAGACCAGGCGAACGGCGGGACCACGTTGTTCTGCAATAAAAACAATAGCGCCAGAAAAATGTACAAGCGCATGTTCGACGGCGCCGTCAACGCCAAATGGTTCGGCCTGAGCGAGAGCTCGCTGGACAACGCGCCCGCCGTGCAGGCCGCCATCACGGCGCTGCGCAACGGCGAGGAATTGCTGATTCCGGAAGGCTACTATAAGTTCCAAGACACGATTACCCTGCCAGATAATAAATACCTCCGCTTTACCGCGCGAGGCAATCTGGACTTCGGCGCCCGCGATGGCATCGTCGTGCAGGGGCGGTATGGTCATGTGCTGGAATTGTCCAAAATGAGCGGCGCACCTTGGCAGGACACGCCCACCTACGGTTACGTCGGCTCCGGCATTACGCTGATGAATGCCCAGTACGCGACGGTGAAAGTAAATTCGATCAACGGTTTTCATAACGCCATCAAGGTGGTCGGCAAGGACAAGAACGGCTCGCAGTACAACAAGATCGACTTCGAACTGCTGACGCATAACGACGTCGGCGTACTGCTGACGACAGAGATTGACGGCTGGGCCAATGAAAATACCTTCACCGGCGGGAAGATCTCCGGCGTGACCGGTCTCGCGGCCGTACCGGGTTCTGCGCAGGTAGGTCAGTTCAACGGCAATAAGTTCTACAACTTCGGCTTCGAGAGCTTGACCAATGGCGTCGACGTGGACAAATTTAGGAACAATGTCTTCATTGCGCCGCGCCTGATGGGAGGCGAGGGTGTGGTCAACGGCTTCAAGTTTGGTCCGAGCTCCTGGAATAACGTCATCATCGCCACCGGATTGTATGAGGAGGCGTTTGTGTCGCAAGGTGCGGTGGGCAACGCCGGTAAAGGTAACCTGTTGTTAGGCCACGTCATGACGAAGGGCGGCACGACGTCGGGCATGGTCAGCTTCACGGGCATCGATGGCCGCTTCCTCAGCCTGATGCCTGAGTGGAGCGGCTCGGCCACCCGTTCGCGCATCCTGCCGCTGTCGTCGCTGCCTGGCGTTACGCCCTGATGCGCTGATTGGCTCAGCGCAGCAGGTCAGTTCGCGCGGTGTTCGATGTGGACGTTGTGGAACTGCAGCGCGGCCAGATTGGCGTAGACACCCCCCAGCGCCACCAGCGACGCATGGGTGCCGGTTTCGACGATGCGGCCGTCCTCCATCACGATGATGCGGTCGGCGCGCTGCACGGTCGCCAGGCGGTGCGCGATGATGACGGTGGTGCGGCCGACCATCGCCGCCTCCAGCGCCGTCTGCACCAGGCGCTCGGATTCGGCGTCCAGCGCGCTGGTGGCTTCGTCGAGCAGCAGCAGCGGCGGGTTTTTCAGTAGCGCGCGCGCGATCGCGATGCGCTGGCGCTGGCCGCCGGACAGGCGCACGCCGCGCTCGCCCAGGAAGGATTGATAACCCTGCGGCAGGCGTTCGATGAACTCGTGGGCGGCGGCCAGCTTGGCGGCCTGGATCACTTCCGCGTCGGTGGCGCCGGCGCGGCCGTAGCGGATGTTCTCCATCGCGTCGGCCGAGAAGATCACCGTATCCTGCGGCACGATGCCGATGGCGTCGCGCAGCGTGTGCAGATCGAGCCTGGTGATGTCCACGCCATCGAGCTTGATGCTGCCGCTCTGCGGGTCGTAGAAACGCAGGAACAGCTGGAACAGCGTGGTCTTGCCGGCGCCCGAAGGGCCGACCACGGCCACCGTCTCACCAGGCTTGATGTCCAGCGACAGGTGGCCCAGCGCCGCCGTGTCGGGACGCGAAGGATAGGAGAACGATACGTCGTGCAGGCTCAGTGCCGCGCCGTTGGCGGCGCGCGGCGGTAGCGCCAGCGGCTGGGCCGGCGACTGGATGGCCGACTTGACCGACATCAGTTCCAGCAGGCGCTCGGTGGCGCCGGCGGCGCGCTGCGCCTCGCCCATCACCTCGGACAGGGCGCCGATGGCGCCGGCCACGATGGAGGCGTACAGGATGAATTGTCCGAGGTCGCCGCCGGTCATCGAGCCTTCCAGCACGGCGTGCGCGCCGAGCCACAGCACGAACACGATGGTGCCGAACACCAGCACGATGGCGATCATGGTCAGCAGCGCGCGGGCGCGGATGCGGCGCATGGCGGTGCCGAACGCGCCTTCGACCGAGTCGCCGAAGCGCTTCGATTCGATCTTCTCGTGGGTGAATGCCTGCACCGTCGGCATGGCGTTGAGGATTTCGCCAGCCATGGCGGAGGCGTCGGCGATGCGGTCCTGCGAATCGCGCGAGAGCTTGCGCACGCGGCGGCCGAACATCACGATCGGCAGCACCGTCAGGATCAGCAGGCCGATGATGATGGCCGACAGCTTGGCGCTGGTCACGAACAGCATCACCAGGCCGCCGATGAACAGCAGCACGTTACGCAGCGCCATCGAGATGCTGGTGCCCACCACCGCCTGGATCAGCGTGGTGTCGGTGGTGATGCGCGACAGGACCTCGCCGCTTTGCGTGGTCTCGAAAAATTCGGGGCTCTGGGTGACGACGTGGTTGTAGACCGCGCTGCGGATGTCGGCGGTGACGCGCTCGCCCAGCCAGGAGACGGTGTAGAAACGCGCCGCCGTGGCCAGTGCCAGCACGGTGGCCACGCCGAACAGCGCCAGGAACACCAGGTCGACGTGCTTGATGCTCTTGGCGCCGGTGCCGCCGAAGCCCAGGTCGATCATCTGCTTGAAGGCGGCGGGAATCGCCAGCGTGGAGCACGCGGCCACCACCAGCGCGATGCCGGCCATGAGGAACTGGCGCTTGTACGGCAGCAGGAACGGCGTCAGGCCGCGCAGGGTGGCTAGACTGCCTTTCTTGGCTTCCCTGGCTGTGTTGGGGGCGGCTGCGGACGGGGTGCTGGCGGTGGTGCTGTTGGTCATCGTGTGGCTGCGGTTCGTAAGTGTTCTTTGTTGACGATTCAGGTGTCGCTAAATTGTTCGGTGCTGCTAAAACTTGATCGGCCTCACATAGCCGGTCATCTCCAGGTAGGCGCGGCCGGCGGGTTTGCCGTCCCGTTCCAGCGTCACCGCGCCCTCCCAGTACACCGCGCCGGTGGAGCGCCGCGAGTCCAGCTCCTGGTCATCCTGCAAAGGGATAACCTGCCACACGGTGCTGCCGGTGGTGAGCTGGGTCGAGACGGGATACTCGGCATTGGTGCGGGGCGAACGCCACCGCCGTTGCGGGGTAAAGCTGACCTGGTCCGGGGAAAACTGCGTGATCTTACCGGATGCATCGCGCCATGTCGCGTGCGACCATAGTTTAGCACCTGTCTTGCTGCGCATCTGGAAAGCCATCATGGCGCCGCCGTCGGCGAGGTTGGCGCCTATCCAGTCCCAGCCCGCGGCATCGGTGGCGACATACTGGGTGGACCACTCGTGATCGAACCAGCTGGCGCCTGTGACGGCGACCGTCTTGCCGCCGCTGGTGACGGTGCCGGTGGTGGTCAGCTGCGGTTCGCTGTAGTAGTAGCTGCTGTCGGAAAGCTGCGCGCCCTTGCGGGAAAAACCTCGGTCGCCCTGCGGCAGCACCGGCTGCGACGGCGCCAGTTTCAGATCCAGCTTGAAGCTGGCGGCGTCCAGGTGGACCTGGTAGCTGCCGTCGGCGGCGCGGACCATGTGCCAGTCTTCGAGCTTGACGTCGGTGTCGCCGACCTTGGCGTAGGACAGGCCGAAGCCCTCGCGCGCGCTGCGCTCGTCGTGCAGCAGCTTGCCGTTGGCTGGATCGGAAATGGCCGCGTGGCCGATGATCAGCTGCTTGGGCGCGAATTTGCTGGGATTGGCGCGGTCGTGCGACGTGGCGCTGCGGAAGAACGTGACCTGGAAGCCCATCGGCTTGCCGTCCGGTTTCGCGAGCCAGCCGGTGACGTACCACCATTCGGTCTTGTAGTCGGGATGGGCGCCGAAGTCCGCGGGGAAGCTCAGCGAGGCGCCGGGCGCCAGCGGCGTGACCGCCTTGAACACCGGCTCCGCCGCATGGACGGACGCTTGGACGGCCAGCGCCGCCAGCAACGCCAGTGCGGCCGCGCCGCGTTGGATCAGATTCATTACCAGTCCTCCCTGACTGCGCGTATCGGCCCGCCCGACAGCGACTGGCGGCCGGCCAGCAGCGCGGTCATCGCGGCGGCGGCCAGCAGCAGGCCGGCCACGGTGGCCAGCAAAGGCCATGGCAAATGCAGCTGCATGGTCCAGTGGAAGGACTGCGGATTGACGACAAAAACCAATATCAGGCTGATAACCCAGCCCAGCGCGAAACCGGTGACGATGCCCAGCCCCGTCAAGGCGCCGCCTTCGATGGCCAGGATGGACAGGATCTGCCGCCGCGTGACGCCGACGTGGCGCAGCATGCCGAACTCCTTGGCACGCGCCAGCGTCTGCGCCGAGAAAGTGGCGGCCACGCCGAACAGGCCGATGACGATGGCGATCGCCTCCAGCAGATAGGTGATGGCGAAGCTGCGGTCGAAGATCTTCATGCTCATCGAGCGGATCTCGGACGGCGCGGTGGTCGTCAGCGCGGCGGCGAAGGGCAGGCGCTTCAAGGCCCGATCCGTGTCGGCCGCCTTGGCGCCCGGCTTGAGCCACAGGGCGACGTTGCTGGCGTCCATGTCGCCGGTGATGGCACGGTAGTCGCTCAGCCGCATCTGGATCGAGCCGGTGGGACGCGCGTAATCGCGCCAGACGCCGGCCACCGTGAAGGCGCGCAGCTTGCCGTTGAGCGGCAGCTCGATGCGCTGGCCGACGTTCATGCCGTACAAGTCGACCATCGCTTCCGAAATCCAGACCGGCGGCGGAGCGCCCGGGCCGGGCACCTGCGTGGCGCCGACGATGGCCAGCGTCTTACCCGGATCGGCAGGGTCTACCTCGCGCGCCATCAGCGCGACCGCCGGACGGGCGGCGGCCAGCGAGATGCCGCGCATGCGCAGGAAGTCGGCGCTGGCGACGCCGGGCAGGGCGGCGATGGCGGCCTGCTCCTGCGGCCGCAGGCCGGCGGTGGTGCCGGCGCTGGTGGTGCTGACATAGATGTCGGCAGGCAGAATGTGCAGCAGCCAGTCGTCCAGCGATACACGGAAGCTGGAAACCATGATCGCCATCGCCACCATCAGGCTGAAGCTGGACAGCACGCCGCCCAGCGCGATGCCGGCCTGGCTGGAGGCGTTGGCGAGGCGCGACAGCGTCAGCGTGACCACGGCCGAGGCGCCTGGCTTGCCGGCGGTGGCCGCGCTCCAGCGGCGGTGCGCCACGCGGAACACGATGGCGGCCAAGCGCGGCATCAGCGCGATGGCGCCGACCAGCAGCAACGCGATCGACAGGTAGCCGAACAGCGGCAGCTCGAACACCGGCGGCGCTTGCGACAGCAGGGCGGCCAATCCGATGCAGGCCAGCGCCGGCCAGGCCTTCGATAGCCGCGACATCGCCGCCTCCTCGGTGCCCGACTTGAGCGCGACGGCGGGCTTGGCGCGCGCCGCGTCCAGCGCCGGCGCGGCGCAGCCCAGCAAGGCCACCGCCACGCCGAGCGCGAAGTAGACCGCTGCCGCGACGGGCGTGAACTGCACCTGCGGCCGCACGCCGGAGAAGAAGCCGGCACCCAGGTCGGCGCCCATGAAGTGCAGCGCGGCGGCGGCCATGCCGTAGCCGGCGGCGATGCCGATGGCCGATCCGGCCACGCCCAGGCTCAGGCCTTCGATCAGTATCTGGCGCAGCAGGTGCTTGCGGTCCATGCCCAGCACGCGCAGCAGCGCGAACTGGCTGCGGCGGCGTATCACCGACAGCGCCTGGGTGGAGAACACCAGGAAGGCGCCGGTGAACAGCGCGACCAGGGCCAGCACGGTCAGGTTGACGCGGTAGGCGCGGCTCATGCCTTCGTTGCGGCTGTTCTGGTCTTCGTCGTTGGGCTGGCTGACGCGGAAGCGGCCGGGATAATCGTGCTGCAGCTGTTGTTCCAGCTCCGCCTTGAAGGCGTCGCGATTGACGCCGTCGCGCAGTTTGAGGTCGATGCGGGACAGCTGGCCGAGCTTTTCGAAGCGCCATTGCGCCGCGCCCAGGTCCATCACGCCGATGCGCTGGCCGGCGCGGGCGCGTTGCAGCGAACCGGCCACGCGCAGTTTCAGTTCGCCGACGCCCACTTGCAGCGTCAACGGCGCGCCTGCTGCGGGCTTGAGCCACTGCTGCGCGGCCGGGGACAGGAACAGCGCGTCGTCGGCCATCGTGTCCATCAAGTGGTCTTCCGATGGCACGCCGACCAGGTCGGACGAGATGAAGCTGGCGCGGAAAACGTCGATGCCGAGTATCTTCAGCGCGGTGGACTGGCCGGGCACGGAGGCGTCGAACTCCAGCACCGGCGACGCTACCGCCACGCCGGCGCGCTGCGCCAGCACCGGGTAAATGGCTTCGTCGAAGAACTGCTCGGTGCCGCGCACCTGCACGTCGGCCACGCCGGACAAGCCCTTGATGGCGGACGAGAATTCGTTGAACGCGGCGGCGTTGATCAGATGGATGGCGAAACCGAGCGAGATGCCGACCGCGATCGCGGCGATGGCCACCAGCGCCCGCAGCGGGTGCGCGCGCCACTCGCCCAACAACAACCAGCGCGACAAGCGGCCCATCGCGGCACCGCTCACAGGATTTTCCCCGGATTCATGATGCCCAACGGGTCCAGCGCGGCCTTGATGGCTCGCATCATGTTCAATTCCACCGCCGATTTGTAGTGTGCCAGCTCGTCGCGTTTAAGCGCGCCGATGCCGTGTTCCGCCGAGATCGAGCCGCCGAATCCGACCACGCTGTCATGCACCACGCGATTGACCTTGTCCTGGTTGAGCAGGAAGTCCTCGTTGGAGATGCCGTCCGGCGGTGCCACGTTGTAGTGCAGGTTGCCGTCGCCCAGATGGCCGAAGCACACCAGCTGGCAGCCGGGGAAGGCAGCGTCCAGCAAGGGGCCGGTGACGGCGATGAAGTCTGCGATGCTGGATACCGGCAGCGAGATATCGTGCTTGATGTTCTTGCCGGCCTTGGCCTGCGCCAGCGGGATGTGTTCGCGCAGCTGCCACAGTCCGGCCGATTGCGCCACCGAAGTCGCCACCACCGCATCGCTGATGACATCGCGCTCCAGCGCCGCGCCGATGGCCTGTTCCAGCAGGCCGACCGCGTGCTGCTCCGATTCGCTGCTCGACAGCTCCAGCAGCACATATTGTGGATGCGGCGCCGCGAACGGCTTGGGCAGCGACTGAAACTGCTGCGCCACCAGTTCCAGGCAGTAGCGCGACATCAGCTCGAAGCCGGTCAGGCTGGAGCCGCAGTGGTCCTGCATTAAAGTCAGCAATTGCAGCGCGTGGGCGGGCGAGGGCAGCGCGGCCAGCGCGGTGATGCTGGCCTTGGGCTGCGGATAAAGCTTGAGCACCGCGCCGGTGATGACGCCCAGCGTGCCCTCCGCGCCGATGAACAGGTCGCGCAGGTCGTAGCCGGTATTGTCCTTGCGCAGGCCGCGCAAGCCGCTCCAGACCTCGCCCTGCGGCGTGACCACTTCCAGCCCGAGGCATAATTCGCGCGTGTTGCCGTAGCGGAGAACCGCCGTGCCGCCCGCGTTGGTGGACAGGTTGCCGCCGATGGTGCAGCTGCCTTCCGCCGCCAGCGACAGCGGGAACAGGCAGCCCGCTGCGGCCGCGGCTTCCTGCACCTGCTGGAGGATGCAGCCCGCGTCCACGGTCATGGTGCGGTTGACGGGATCGACCTGGCGTATCTGGTTCAGCCGCGCCAGCGACAGCACGACCGCGCTACCGCCGGCATCCGGTACGCTGCCCAGCACCAGTCCTGTGTTGCCGCCCTGCGGAACCAGCGGCACGCGCCACCGCGCGCAGGCGCGCACCAGCGCTGCCACCTGGTCCACCGATCCGGGCCGCAGCACGGCCAGGGCTTTGCCGGTGAAGCGTCCGCGCCAGTCGGTGAGGAAGGGCGCCATGTCGGCGGGCGTGTCGAGTACAAAGGCGTCGCCCACGATGGAGCGGCAATGCGCGAGGAAATCGATCATTTGACGGTGTTGACCTTCACCTTGTCCAGCAGTTCCTTGGCCAGCTTCTTCGCCGCTTTTTTATACGGACGCAGATACATCACGGCGCAGACAAAATAGACGCAGACGATCAGCGCTTCGCCCCAGGCCATCCAGGCGGAGATGCTGCCCTTGTCGCTCCAGCCGCGCACCACGCCCTCGGTGAAGTACAGCAGTATCATCATCGACGTCCACTGCAAGGTATAGATGTCGCGCTTCCACACGCCGTACAGCGGCAGCAGCAGCGGCGCGGCCTTCAGCACCAGCCAGGAGCCGCCGGGCTTCAACGGCGCCAGCACCATCTCCCACAGCACGCACCAGACGATCAGCGTTACCAGGCTGCCGATGGCGCCCCAGTGAAAATACTTCTGCATTGTGTTTTCCATCATGCGTCCCCGGTCAAGCGACGGCGCGCAGTTTGACGGCCGTTTCGGCCAGGCGCCGGCCCAGCGCGATGGCCAGGCGTTTTTCATCTTCGGTGATGGTCTTCTTGCCGTCAAGTCCCGACCAGTGGCTGGCGCCATACGGCGTGCCGCCGCTGGAGGTGGTCATCAGCTCCGGATTGGTGTACGGCAGGCCGAGTACCATCAGGCCGTGGTGGAACAACGGGATCATCATCGACAGCAGCGTCGATTCCTGGCCGCCGTGCAGGCTGCCGGTGGACGTGAACACGCAGGCCGGCTTGCCCGCCAGCGCGCCGGACAGCCACTGGGCCGCCGTGCCGTCCCAAAAATACTTCATCGCCGAGGCCATGTTGCCGAAGCGGGTCGGCGAGCCGACCGCCAGGCCGGCGCATTCGGCCAGGTCGTCCAGCTCGACGTAGGGGGCGCCTTCGGCCGGCACGTCCGGCTCGGTGGCCTCGGCCACGGTCGATACGGCTGGAACCGTGCGCAGGCGCGCGTCGCAGCCCGGCACGCTCTCCACGCCCTGGGCGATCAGCTCCGCCAATTTGCGCGTTGCGCCGTGACGTGAGTAAAACAATACAAGAATAATCAGATTGGCTTGGTTCATCGGCGGTATTATAGGGCGCTTTGGCGGGTGGCATCGTCGCCACTCTTGTATTTCGATTATCGCTCATGTACGAAAAAATTATTCATCCGGTTTTACAGTATGTCTCCCGCAACTGCCGTAGCGGGATAGAGACAGTGCGCTCGCTGTCCTGGCCCGAAGTGCGGGACCTGTTTTTGTTCGCCCACCGCCGCCTGCGCGAGGAAAGCCTGCCGCAGGTGGCCGGCAGCCTGACTTTCACCACCGTGTTCGCGCTGGTGCCGCTGCTGACGATCGCGCTGGCGATTTTCACCACCTTCCCGATGTTTAACACCTTCCGCTCGTCGCTGGAGGCTTACTTCGTGCAGAGCGTGATGCCGAAGTCGATTTCCAGCACCATCCTCAATTACCTGACCATGTTCGCCTCCAAGGCCACGCGGCTGTCGGCGGTGGGCGCGGTGGCGCTGATTTTCACCTCGATCGCGATGATGAATTTGATCGAGCGCGTGTTCAACCGCATCTGGCGCGTGCGCGCCGAGCGGCGCTGGAGCAAACGCATCCTGGTCTACTGGGCCATCATCACGCTCGGCCCCTTGCTGATCGGCGTTTCGCTGACCTTGTCGGGCAGGGTGTTCATGGCCACCAGCGACCTGATAGGCGACGTGCCGGTGATCGGCGCCTTGATCTACACGGTGCTGTCGCTGGCGCTGACCACGTTCACGTTCACGCTGTTGTATGTGGCGGTGCCGAACCGCGACGTTGACTGGCACGACGCGGCCTGGGGCGGCCTGGTGGCCGGCCTGGCGTTCGAGGTGGCCAAGCGTGGCTTCGCGGTGTTCATCACGCAGTTCCCGACGTATTCGAAGATCTACGGCGCGCTGGCCGCGCTGCCGCTGTTCCTGCTGTGGGTCTACGTTTCGTGGCTGATCACGTTGTTCGGCGCGCTGCTGGTGGCCGCGCTGCCGGTGGTGAAGTACGAGCGCTGGTGGCACGAGGCGCAACCGGGCGGCGAATTTGTCGACGCGATGGCGATCCTGCGGGTGCTGCACGTGGCCTGCAAATGCGGCGACACGGCGCTGGTCAGCGCGGGCGCGATCCGCGCACGCACGCGGCTGGGCTTCGACGAGATGGACACGCTGCTGGAAAAGATGATGGCCGAAGGCTGGGTGGGCCGCGTCAAGGTCGATGCGCCGGCGCGGGTCCAGTGGGGCAAGCGTGTCAGCGAAGGCAGCGACCACTGGGTCATCCTGGCCAATGTGGAGAAGCTGACGCTGGCCGAGGTCTATCGTTTGTTCGTCTTCGCCGGCATGCCGATCAACGCCGGCGTGGTTGGCGACAGCGACGATGAGCGCGACCTGAAGGCCGCCCGCGAGGCCGCGTTGCTGGCGCGCGAGGTGGAATCCGCCGTGGAAGCGGGGCTGGGCAAGACCCTGGCCGCGCACTTCGGACCGATCGACTGCCGCTAGGCGTCAGCCACCCACAGGCCTCGTCACGCCGCTGACGCGCGCCAGGCTTGAGCGGACGCCGGCCACGGCCTCCAGGCGCTCCCGCAGGTAGCTGCCCAGGCGCGGATCCTGGCTGAACGCGACGTTGAAGCGGATATGCTGGTTGGGCGTGTCGTTCGCCGAGAAGGCGGCGCCGCGCATCAGCAGGATGTTGTTGCGGTAGGCGTCCTGCACCAGCAGGTCGACGTCCAGGCCTTCCGGCATCGTACCCCACAAGAAGATGCCGGCGTCGCCGGGCTGCTCGAACCGCACGCCGGCCTCGCTCAATTGGCGGGTGCTGGCGTTACGCGCGGCCATGATCTTGCGCTGCATGCGGTCCAGGTGCTTGCGCAGATTGCCGGCCCTGAGCACTTCCAGCAGCACGTATTCGTTCAACGCCGGCATCGTCATTATGGTGTGGATCTTGGTCCGCATCAGCACCTTGAGCAGGGCCGGGGCGGCGGCGAGATAGCCCATCCGCAGGGCGGGACTGAGCGCCTTGCAAAAACTGGAGTAGTAAATCACGCCGTCGAGGCCCGCCAGCGCGGCCAGCCGCGTGCTGTGGCCGTGCTGGAAATGGCCATGCACGTCGTCCTCGGCGATCAGGAACCCATGCTGCTTCGCCAGCATCAGCACCTTGTGCAGATTGGCGGCGCTGCTGCTCCAGCCGGTGGGATTGTGCAGGGCGGTCTGCACGAACAGCAGGCGCGGACGGTGCTCGCGGCAGGCCGCCTCCAGTTCGTCGAGATCGAGACCGTCGGGCCGGCGCTTGATCGGCACCAGGCGTATGCCGTCCTGGCGCAGCCGGCCGAACATCAGGAAGTAGCCGGGATCTTCGACCAGCACGGTGTCGCCGGGCTGCAGGAAACTGCGGCAAATCAGGTCGATCGCGTGGGTGGCGCCGAAGGTCGTGAGGATATGGCCGGCGTCGAAGGCCATGCCGATGCCGCGCAATATCAGCGCGATATGTTCACGTAATTCGGGCAGTCCTTGCGGAGGGCAGCGCGAGGCCATGCCGGCGGCGCTGCGCGCCAGGCCCCGTTGCACCGCGCTGGCGGGGACGGCGTCTTGCAGCCAAGTCGGCGGCAGGGCGCCGCTGCTGGCCAGCAGAATGCCGGCGCGCTGGTCGTTGGCTTGCTGCGCCAGCCAGACCGGCTCCTGCTCCTCGCCCGCTTCCAGCGCGACTTCATCGGGCACCACGCTGCCGACGTCCTTGGGCGAACAGGCAAAGAAGCCCGCTGTGCCATGGGAATCGATGACGCCCGCCGCGACCAGCCGGTCGTAGGCCGCCACCACGGTATTGGCGCTGACTTCCAGCTGCGTGGCCAGTTGGCGTATGGACGGCAGCTTGGCGCCGCCGGGCAGGGCACGGCTTTCGACCATGTGGCGCAACTGGTCTTCTATCTGTTTGGACAGGGCGATGGGAGAGGAGCGGTCGATGGGGAACATGGTGAGAGTCTAGCGTAAAAACATCACGGCCAGCACCAGCAGGATGGCGGCCATGGTCCAATTGAACACGCGCTGCTTTTGCGGGTCCTGCAGGAAGCGGCGTATCGACATGCCAAACAGCGCCCACATGGCGTTGCAAGGCGCGCCCACCAGGGCGCCGATCACCGCCACCAGCAGTGCGTTGCCGAGCGTATTTCCGCCGGAGGGCATGAAGACCGATGCCACGGTGATGGCCTTCACCCAGCTCTTGGGATTAAGCGCCTGGAAGGTCGTCGCTTGGGCGAACGTCACGGCCTTGGGCGCCTGCGCGCCGCTCATCGACGCTCCGCTGAGCTTCCAGGCCAGGTAGATCAGATACACCGACCCGGCGATGCGCAGCACTTGCTGGGCCAACGGGTAGGTCATAAAGACGCTACCCAGCCCGAGACACATCAGCATCGTCTGCACGAACATGCCGGTCTGGATGCCCATGATGGCCGGCACCGCGCCACGGCCGCCGAAATTGGCCCCGGTGGTGGCGAGCATGACGTTGTTCGGTCCGGGCGTGGCCGACATCACCAGGCAGTAGGTCATCAGGGGCAGCAGTTCGGTCATGGCGCGCGGCTCATAGCGTGGAGGTGACGCCAGTTTAGGGGCGCGGCGCGCAGCGGACAAGGCACAGCGCCACAGGGACAGGCACATGCTGTATCACCCTGTCGATGGTGACAGTTGCCCATTACCGTTATAGAATCGACATTCATAAAAATCAACTGGGAGACGTCATGCTGAGAATGCCGATTGCGGTGGTCTTGTTTGGAATTGCCGGTGTGGCGTCGCCTGCCCAGCAGCTGCACCCGCCCGGATTGGGAGAGCGCGGCGATGAGGCCAGCATCGCGGTCGACATCAACGCGGCGGGGCAGGTGGCCGGCATCATCGAGGAAGAGAATGGGCGCCAGCGCGCGGTGCTGTGGAATAAGCGCCTGATCGAACTGGGCACCCTGGGCGGCACCGACAGCTTCACCAAGGGCATCAACATCGGCGGCGACGTGGTTGGCTCGGCCCAGGACAGCGACGGCCACTGGCGCGCCTTCGTCTACCGCGCCGGTCTGGCTATGCGTGATCTCGGAACGCTCGGCGGCGGCAGCAGCTACGGCATGGGCATCAGCCGTTCGGGCCAGGCAGTCGGCTTTGCGGACACCAGCGACGGCTACTTCCACGCCTTCACCACCGGCCCCACCGGCGACGGACCGCTGGTCGATCTGGGCACTTTGGGCGGCAATATCAGCTACGCGGCCGGCGTCAACACCGATGGCGTGATCGTCGGCACGGCGGCGCTGGCGGACGGTTACCGGCGCGCCTTTATCTACCGGCCCGGCGCCGGCATGAAGGATCTGGGCACGCTGGGTGGACGCTCCAGCAGCGCCACCGCCGTCAACGATTCCGGCGTCGTGGTCGGCGCGTCCGAGACGCCGGACCGGCACTGGCACGCCTTTGTCCACGATGGCAAGAAGATGGTCGACCTGGGTGCGCTGATCGGCTACGGCAACAGCTTCGCCACCGCCATTAACGCCGCCGGCCACGTGGTCGGCAGCATCCGCGTCGGCGACGAGCGCCGCTCCTTCGTCTACCGCGACGGCAAGATGACCGTGCATCCTGGCGGTTACGGCCTGTACCTGGTCAACAGCATCAACGCCGAGGAACTGGTGATCGGCGCGAAATATGTCGGCAAGAAGTTCGAGGCGTCGACCATGCACTCGTCCCAGCGCGCCGTGGTCACGCACGGCGGCAACGACATGGTGATGCTGATCGCGGCGGTGCTGGCCGCCACCGCGGGCATCGTGATCTACCGCCGCCGCTATCGCGGCATCGTGCTGGAAGGCGCGAACCGCATCATCCGCTTCAAGTTCCCGCAAAACTGAACAGGGCGTCCAGCACCGCGTCCGGCTGCTCGCTCATCAGCGAGTGGCCGCTGTCCACCGTCACCACCTTGCCGTGGTTGATGGTGGAGGTCAGCAGCTTGGTGGATTTTGGTGGCGTCATCATGTCGCGCGCGCCGAACAGGAACAGGGTGGGGCAGCGCACGGCCTGCGCGGCCGCTTCGCCGTTGGCGTAGGCGTTGCAGGCCGAGAAGTCGATGTGGAACACCTGCTGCGGATTGATCTGCGAGATGCGCTGCATCAGCCGGCGCGAGCCTCCCATGACGCTGAAGCCCGGCCCGGGACAGGATGGCTTCTGCGCGATCGACGAGTGCGACCAGATGTTGACCATGTCGATGGCGCTCTGCTCGTCGCTGCGCGAGGTTTCCAGCAGCGCGTCCGAGACCTTCATCGGATAGGTCGAGCCGATCATGCCCAGGTGCGTGACGCGTTCGGGCGCCTTGTGCGAGGCTTCCAGCGCGATCAGGGAGCCCATGCTGTGGCCGAACAGCGCGGCCTTTTGCACACCGGCGGCGTCCAGCACTTGCAGCAGCCAGTCCGCCAGCTCCGGCACGCTGGCCTTGGCCGCGCCCTTGCTGCGGCCGTGGCCGGGCAGGTCCACCGCCAGCACGCTGTAGCCGTGGTGCGCGAAGTAGCGGGTCTGCAGCACCCACACCGAATGGTCGTTCTGCGCGCCGTGGATGAAGACCACGGTCGGCAGCGCGGCGTTGAATGGCTTGCCGCCGGTGTAGCAGTAGGCGTCCACGCCTTGTACGGTCAGCAGCATGTCATGCTCCTTTCTGCGACAGTTTCAGGCCGCGCGCCAGGTCTTCGATCAAATCGTCCACGTCCTCCAGTCCCACCGATAGCCGCATCGTGCCCTCGGTGATGCCGGCTGCCGCCAGCTGTTCGGCCGGCACGCGGAAGTGCGTGGTGGAGGCGGGATGGATCGCCAGCGATTTGGCGTCGCCGACGTTGGCCAGGTGCGAGAACACTTTCAGGCTGTCGACGAAGCGGCGGCCGGCGGCGCGGTCGCCCTTCAGGTTGAAGGAGAACACCGCGCCGCAGCCCTTGGGCAGCAGGCGCTTGGCCAGTTCGTAGTCCGGGTGCGACGGCAGCTCGGGATAGGACACCGATTCCACCGCGGGATTCGACAGCAGGAACTCGACCACCTTGCGGGTGTTGGCCACGTGCCGGTCCATGCGCAGCGCCAGCGTTTCCACGCCCTGCAGCACGGCGAAGGCGTTGTGTGGGCTCATGACGGCGCCGAAGTCGCGCAGGCCTTCGCGCCGCGCGCGCAGCGCGAACGCCGCCACGGTCGACTCTTCCGTGA
Organism: Duganella caerulea; assembly: GCF_040362985.1. Taxonomy (NCBI): domain Bacteria; kingdom Pseudomonadati; phylum Pseudomonadota; class Betaproteobacteria; order Burkholderiales; family Oxalobacteraceae; genus Duganella; species Duganella caerulea. The sequence goes on from NZ_BPWJ01000006.1 coordinate 396,401, forward strand.
ACACCATGCCGTGGAAGCCGTCGTACGGTTCGCACAGTTCGGCGAAGCGGCCGGTCTTGTCGTAGGCGGCTTGCCAGTCGAAGGTGCCGCCGTCCACCAGCAGGCCGCCGATGGCGGTGCCGTGCCCGCACAGGAATTTGGTGGCCGAGTGGAACACCAGGTCGGCGCCATGCTCGAAGGGCTTGAGCAGGTAGGGCGTGGTGAAGGTGGAGTCCATCATGAGCGGCAGGTGCTGCTCGTGCGCGATGGCGGCGACGGACTCGATATCCAGCACGTCCAGGCCCGGATTGCCCAGCGTTTCGGCGAACAGCACCTTGGTGTTCGGGCGGATCGCGGCGCGCCAGGCGTCGAGGTCGCGCGGGTCGACGAAGGTGGTCTCGATGCCGAAGCGCTTGAGCGTGTAGGCCAGCATGTTGTGCGAGCCGCCGTACAGCGCGCGCGAGGCGACGATGTGCGAGCCGGCGCCGGCGATAGTGACGAGGCCCAGGTGCATCGCGGCCTGACCGCTGGCGGTGGCGATGCCGGCCACGCCGCCTTCCAGCGCGGCGATGCGTTCCTCCAGCACCGCGTTGGTCGGGTTCGAGATGCGCGAGTAGACGTGGCCGGCGCGTTCCATGTTGAACAGCGAGGCGGCGTGGTCGGAGTCCTTGAAGGCGAAGGACGAGGTGAAATAGACTGGCGTGGCGCGCGCGCCGGTGGCCGGGTCGGGCGCGGCGCCGGCGTGCAGCGCGAGGGTGTCAAAGCCGGGATATCTTGGTCCGCTCATGTGGTCTCGTTGGAGTTATAGGAATGCTGGGCATCCTACCCTGAATCGCGGCTTGGCAACAGCTCTGCAAGAATGTTGCGATTTGCTTATCCAGAGCGCTGGATTTTTTGCCGCTCATACGCTACATTCGCTATAAGGCTACAATAATCAGAACCCCCATTCACAAAGCCTATATCAGCGGACAGGACGGCCCAAAATGAAAGTCTCCGAAATTCTTCAGGTTAAAGGCAGCATTCTTTACACTATCTCTCCTGACCAGCCGTTGGCTGACGCCGCCAATACGATGGCGGAGAAAGACATCGGTTCGCTGGTGGTCATGGAATTCGGCGAGCTGGCGGGCATGCTGACCTTCCGCGAAGTGCTGCGCGCGCTGCACGAGAACGCGGGCACGGTCGGCACCGGCACGGTGCGCAAGCACATGGACGATCACCCGATCACCGTCACGCCGGATACCGAGGTCAACGAAGTGCGCCGCATCATGCTGGAAAAGCACGCGCGCTACTTGCCGGTGATGAACGCCAAGACCATCCTGGGCGTGATCTCGTTCTACGACGTGGCGCGCGCGGTGCTCGAGGCGCAGAGCTTCGAGAACAAGATGTTGAAAGCCTACATCCGCGACTGGCCGGCCGAGACGGCAGACCAAGCCGATTAAGCCCGGCGCCCGGCGCCAATAAAAACGCCACATGGCTGCGCGACGCTCCTGAGCGTCGGCAGCGCACGTGGCGTTTTTTATTTTATGCCGCGCCTTCCAGCGTGTCGTTGTTGAGCCAACCGTTGAGCGCCGTGGCCGTCATCGGCCGCGCGAACAGGAAGCCTTGCGCCAGCGGACAGCCCAGCGCCTGCAGGATCTGCGCCTGGCGCTCGTCCTCCACGCCTTCCGCGATCACGGCCAGGCCGAGGTTGCGGCCCAGCTGGATCACCATCTCGGCGATGCTGCTGCCGCGCGCGGAACCGGTGATCTCGGTGACGAAGGCGCGGTCGATCTTCAGGCGGTCGATCTGCAACCGCTGCAGGTAGGACAGCGACGAGAAACCGGTGCCGAAGTCGTCGATCGCGATGCTCACGCCGGTCTGCTTGATCTGGCCCAGCATCTTGATCAGCATGTCCGGCTCTTCCATCGCCATCGACTCGGTGATCTCCAGTTCCACGTATTCCGGCGGCGCGCCGGTGTCGTCCAGCGCCTTGCGCAGCGTCTCCAGGAAGTGCGGATGGCGGAACTGCACCTGCGAGACGTTAATCGACATCATGAAGTCGAGGTGGCCGGCCTTGCGCAGGTCCACCAGCTCCTGGCAGGCGGTGCGCATGACCCACGCGCCCAGGTCGATGATCAGGCCCGAATACTCGGCGATCGGGATGAAACGGTCCGGCGAGATGAACTTGCCGTCCGGCGTCTGCCAGCGCAGCAGCGCCTCGGCGCCCATCGGCCGGCGCGTGGCCAGGTCGATCTGCGGCTGGTACACGACGAACAGCTGGTTCTGGCCGAAGGCGGTGCGCAGCGCGTGCATCATGCGCACGCGTTCGCGGATCTCCACGCCCATCGAGCGCGAGAAGTAGAAGTGGCCGGCGCGCTGCTGCGACTTGGCGCGCTTGAGGGCGATGTCGGCGTCCTTCAGGGCGTCAGCGCCGCTGCCTTCATGCTCGCCCAGGCGCACCAGGCCCAGCGTGGCCGACAGCTGCACGTCCTGGCCGTCGATGCTGAACGGATCGGCGAACAGCGCCAGGATCTTGGCCGGGTTGACCTGCGACGAGTCGCCCAGCACGCAGAAGATGTCGCCGCCGATGCGCGCCACCGTCAGCTGGTCGCCCAGCTGGGTTTGCAGGCGGCCGGCGACCGCCACCAGCAGCATGTCGCCGAACTGGTGGCCGAGCGCGTCGTTGGTTTCGGCGAAGTGGTCCAGGTCGACCAGCGACAGCGTGGCGTCGTCGCGCGCCGGGCCGGCCAGCGTGGCGTCGAGGATCTCGACCAGGCGGGTGCGGTTGGGTAGCTTGGACAGCTGGTCGTAGAAGGCGGCGTTGTGCAGGTGCGTGACCAGCTCGACGTTGTCCAGGCCCACGGCGACGTTGGAGCAGAACACTTCCAGCAGGCGCTCGTCGATCTCGGTCGGCGCGCGGCCCACGTCCAGGTAGGCGACGAAGTCGCGGCTGGCCTTGCCGGCGAAGTACAGCGTGATGAAATCCGGGCCGTAGATGTTGCGGCGCTGGCCCAGCGTCAGCTCCATGGCGTCGTAGATGGGCTTGTGCTCCTGGTTGCACAGCGTGGCGTTGTCCAGGTGGCGGTAGCTGCCGATGGTGGCCATCACCATCAGCTGGTGGCAGCCGTCGTCCGGACACTCCTGCACGCACAGCACGCCGTTGCCGTCCTGGCCCAGCAGGTCGGCGATCTGCGCCAGCACGCCGGAGGCGAAGTTCTGCACGCCGTGCAGCGCCATCAGCTGGGTGCTGGCGTGGACGATCTGGTTCAGGCCGCGCCGGCTGTCGTTGATCTTGCGGATTTGTTCGTAGGAGCGGATCGCCGCCGTCACCGTGGTGTACAGCTTGATGCGGGTCAGCTCGGACTTGGTCTTGTAATCGTTGATGTCGAAATCGCGGATGGCGTCGATCTCCGGCGCGTAGCCGGGCTGGCCGGTGCGCAGGATGATGCGCACGTCGGCCAGGTTCAGTGTTTCGCGGATGTAGCGCACCAGGTGCAGGCCGGCATCGTCCTGCTCCATGACCACATCCAGCAGGATGACGGCGATTTCGGTTTCGTGCTTCAGCAGTTCGCGCGCCTGGCCGGCCGAATACGCATGCACGAATTCAAGCGGGCGCTGCTGCATGTCGAGGTTGCCCAGCGCGAAGGTGGTGGTCGAGTGAACATCTTCGTCGTCATCGATGATCATGACCCGCCAGACGTTGCGGGCACCGGGTACTGCGAGCGTCGCCGGATGCTCTTCTAAGAATACCAGATCGTCTTGATCGTCCTTGGATTGCTCAAGGGGTGTGATCGGTGGGGGCATGTGTAACATCTCCAGGATTTCTCGGTGTTCTTGAGATCAAGTATATAGCGAATTGTTAAAAAGAACGCGGTTTTCCGGCGCTTTACACAGAACGTTGCATACTGGTGTGCAAGTTTGCCCGGCTTTCATCGAAAGAATGGTATTTTACCAATAGAAACTTGCCTTGTGGAAATTATCGCGCTGGGCGGGCGGCAAACGCCGCCGGCTGGTAGAATTGGGTACTTTCCACCTTTTTCCAAAGATTCTCTTCCTATGTCCGGCAATACATTTGGCAAATTGTTTTCAGTAACTACCTTTGGTGAGTCGCACGGTCCCGCGATTGGTTGTGTGATCGATGGCTGCCCACCAGGTTTGCCTTTGTCGGAAGCGGACATCCAGCCGGAGCTGGACCGCCGCAAGCCGGGCACGTCGCGCCACGTGACGCAGCGCAAGGAACCTGACACGGTGGAAATCCTGTCGGGGGTGTACCAGGGAGTGACCACCGGCACGCCGATCGCGCTGCTGATCCGCAACGAGGACCAGCGCAGCAAGGACTACGGCAATATCGTCGATAGTTTCCGTCCAGGCCATGCAGATTACACCTATTGGCACAAATACGGCGTCCGCGATCCGCGCGGCGGCGGCCGCTCGTCGGCGCGCCTGACGGCGCCGGTGGTCGGCGCGGCCGCCATCGCCAAGAAATGGCTGAACCAGCAGTACGGCACCGAGTTCAAGGGCTGCATGAGTCAGCTCGGCGACATCGCCGTGCCGTTCCAGGACTGGTCGCACGTGCACGACAACCCGTTCTTTGCCGCCAGCGGCGACGCCGCCCTGATCGCCCGCATGGAAGAGGCGATGGATGAGTTGCGCAAGGCCGGCGATTCGATCGGCGCGCGCATCGACGTGATCGCCCGCAACATTCCGGTTGGCCTGGGCCAGCCCATCTACGACAAGCTGGACGCCGACATCGCCTACGCCATGATGGGCATTAACGCCGTCAAGGGCGTGGAAATCGGCGCCGGCTTCAAGTCGGTCGAGCAGAAGGGCTCGGTGCACGGCGACTCGCTGACGCCGGAAGGCTTCATCGGCAACAACGCCGGCGGCGTGTTGGGCGGCATCTCGACCGGCCAGGACATCACGGTGTCGATCGCCATCAAGCCGACCTCGTCCATTCGCACGCCGCGCCAGTCGATCGACAAGGACGGCAACCCGGTGATGGTGGAAACCTTCGGCCGCCACGACCCGTGCGTCGGCATCCGCGCCACGCCGATCGCCGAGGCCATGCTGGCGCTGGTGCTGATGGACCACGCGCTGATGCACCGCGCGCAGTGCGGCGACGTCCATGTCGCCACGCCGAACATCGCGCCGCCGGTGCCGGCGGTCCCGCCAGCCTCCAACTAAGCGGTGCCGGTACAAGCGTTCAGCTTCGCCTTATTCCTGTTCTGCTACTACGCGCACGCGGGAACCTGGTCCACCTACGCCACGCTGTTCTTCGCCGATAAAGGCATGACGGTGGCGCAGATCGGCGTGCTGATGTCGATGATCCAGGTGCTGCGCATCGTCGGCCCCAACGTCTGGGGCTACGTCGCCGACCATTACGACCGCCGCGTGTTCGTCCTTCGGATGGCCGGCTTCGCCGCGCTGGCGGGCTTCAGCGGCTTCTTCTTCGGCAGCACCTTCGTCCACTTCATGCTGGCGATGATCGTGCTGAACCTGTTCACCAGCGGCCAGGCGCCGATCTGCGAGGCGCTGATGCTGTCCGAGATGCGCGGCGACCTGACCTACTATGGCCGCATCCGCATGTGGGGTTCGATCGGCTTCATCGCCTCGGTCACGCTGGCCGCGTACGCGCTGGAGCACTACGGCATCGCCGCGCTGCCGTGGGTGGCCGCGGCGCTGCTGGTGCTGACCATAGTCGCGGCGTTCCGCCTGCAGGACGTGCCGCGCCGCGTGCACAAGGTGGCGCCGCCGCCGTTGCTGTCGCTGCTGCGCCGGCGCGAGGTGATCGCCTTCTTCGCCTCGACCGCGCTGATGGTCGCGGCCCACACCTCGCTGTACACCTTTTACTCGCTGTACCTGGAGCGCAACGGCTACAGCAAGACCGTGATCGGCGCCATGTGGTCGCTGGGCGTGACGGCCGAGGTGTTGCTGTTCTACTTCCAGGCGCCGCTGTTCAAGCGCTGGGGCGCGCGCAACATGATGCTGGTGACGCTGGCCGTGGCGGTGGTGCGCTTCCTGATGATAGGCTTCGGCCCGCATGTGTTGTGGCTGCTGATCGCGGCGCAGGTGATGCACGCGGCCACTTTCGCGCTGCATCACTCGTCGTCGGTGATGACCTTGCAGCGCTGGTTCTCCGGACCGCTGCAGGCGCGCGGGCAGGCGCTGTACATGAGCATTTCGTACGGCATCGGCGGCTCGCTGGGCGGGCTGTTCCTGGCGCAGTGGTGGGAGAGGGCGGGGCCGCAGTCGGTGTACTACGTGGCGGCCGCGCTGGTGTCGTGTTCGATGCTGGCCGCCGTGCTGTCCTACCGCTGGCAGCAGCGCGACAGCTATTGACGGCGACTAGCTGCGGGAGCCGACCGCTTCCAGCTTGTGGCGGCGCTCGACCGCCCGCACCACCAGCGCCCGCATGTCGTTCAACAGCGCGAACTCGGTCTGGCTCAGCTGGATGGGCGGGAAGGAGTCGTCCCAGTCGCCGTACAGGAAGCCGGCCGGCTGGCCGTTGGCCGACAGCGGCAGGATCACGAAGCTGCGCGCTTCGGACAGTGAACTCTTCCACCACAACGGCAGCTTGGCCGCGAACTTCACGTCGCGGGCGTTTTCAATGAAGATCACGCGGTCGCTGTTGAGCGCGGCGTGGAACACGTTCGGCTCGTAGGCGTCGTCGAAGGCCAGCGCCGGCAGCAGTTCCCTGGTGCCTTCGCCAAAGCTGATCTTGGCCGCGTACTGGTTCTCCTTGCGGTTGCGCACGAAGGCCACCGCGCGCGAGAAGTCCAGTCCCTTGTACACCGTTTCCAGCGCGATCTGCACCATCTGGCCGGGATTGGCCGTCTCCAGCATGTCGCGCATGTCGGCCAGGCCGCTGAGCAGGATCTTGTTGCCGGCGGCGCGCTGGCGTGTCTTGGCCAGCGCCTTGGCGCGGCGCTCGGCGGGGCGCGACAGCGGCGCGATGGACAGGTCGTTGGCCGCCACCACCTTGGCCTGCTCGATGGCGTGCATCAGGTTGTCCGGCTCCACGCCCAGCATGGCGGCGTACGATTGCGTCAGTTCCTTGACCACGGCGGCGCCGGCGGCGTCGTCATGCCACAGCGATTCCGCGCACAGCGCCGACATGGTCGACAGGCCGGCGATCCAGTCCGAGCTGCTCACTTCGGCGCCCGGCGCCGGCGGTTCGACCTTGCGCATGCCCTTGACCAGCGTACCGGGCAGGCCCCAGTGCAGGGCGGCGGCGTGGCCGATTTCCTCCATCGTCAGGCCCAGCATCTCGGGCGCGACGTCGTCGATGCCGCAGCCGGCCTGGTCGGCCGCGCGCTGCAGTTCCTGCCAGCGCTCCGGCATGTAGAAGGTCATCATCATGCGGCCCAGCGTGTGCAGCATCGAGCACACCACGGCTTCCTCGCCGTGGCGGCTTTCGGCGGTGTAGGCGATCTGCTGCGCCACGATGCCGGCCAGCACGGCCTTTTCCATTTCGATGTGGGCGATGGTGGCGTCGGGCGAGCCGGCCGCCAGTTCCTCGATCAGCTTCAGGCCCAGCGCCAGGTGGCCGATGGCCTCCGTGCCCAGCACCAGCACCGCCTTCGAGACCGTGTTCACATGCTGGCCGAAGGCCGAGTACATGCCGCTGTTGGCCAGCCGCAGCACCTTTTGCGTGAGCACCGGATCGGACAGCACGGTGCGGGTCATGTTGAATTCCTGCTCGTCCTCGCCGCGCATCGCGCCCAGGATGGCGGTGATGGCCTTGGCGAAGCCCGGCATGTCGCCGCGCCGGCGGGTGCAGTCCCACAGCGCGGCCAGCGTGGCGTCGCCCAGCGGGGTGCTGGCGGTGAAGCGCGCCGTCATTGCGCCACCTGGCGCAGTTCGGGCGGCACCACCTTGACGTGGATGCTTTCCTTGAGCGCGGCCAGCGCCACATTGGAGGCCATCGGCTTGCCGGTCAGGTAGCCCTGGATGTACTGGCAGCCGCGCTGTTCCAGGTAGTCCATCTGGCCCTCGGTCTCGACGCCCTCGGCCACCACGGACAGGTCCAGGTGCTTGGCCAGGTCGAGCACGGCGTTGCAGATGGCGCCGTCCTTCTGCGAGCCGGGCAGGTCGCGGATGAAGGTGCGGTCGATCTTCAGCACGGAGATGGGGAAGCGCTTGAGGTAGGCCAGCGAGGAATACCCGGTGCCGAAATCGTCGATGGCGATGCGGGCCTTGCGCTCTGCCATTTTGGTCAGGATGGACTCGGCATGCACCGGGTCAATCATCAAAGTACCTTCTGTGATTTCCAAAACCAATTGCTCACCAAGTAGGCCGGAGAAGGCGATCGCATCGTCCAGCACATCCAGAAATTTATCATTGCGGAATTGCCGCGGGCTGATATTAACAGAGATGTACAGGCTGCGCTTCGCCACTTCCTCGAACTGTTTCAGCTGCACGCAGGCCGCCTTCAAGGCCCAGGCGCCCAGCAAATTGATGAGGCCGTTGGTCTCGGCGATCGGAATGAAGCGGGCCGGCGGCACCATGCCCAGCGTCGGGTGCTTCCAGCGCATCAGCGTTTCGAAGCCCTGGATCTCGCGCGTGCGGGCGTCGACGATGGGCTGGTAATAGAGCAGGAACTCGCCCTCGCGCACCGCCTGGAACATCGCCGCCTCCAGCGAGATGTCGTGCTCCGGCGGACCGGACTGGGTCTGGCTGTAGACCACGCAGCGGGCCTTGCCGGTTTCCTTGGCGCGCGACATGGCGGCGTCGGCCAGCGCGACCAGCCGCACCTCGTCCTCGGCGTGCTGCGGGTAGACCGCCACGCCGACCGAGGCGCCGATGTAGATCGTGTGGTTGTCGATTTCAAACGGCGACTGCAGGGTGGCGATCAGGCGGCCGGTGACCAGCTTGATCTGCGCCTCGGTGGCGGTGCCGGGCAGCACGGCGACAAACTCGTCGCCGCCGACGCGGGCCAGGGTGTCGCTGTCGCGCAGGGTCTTGCGCAGCCGCGCGGCGGCGGTGCGCAGCACGGCGTCGCCGACCGGATGGCCGAGGCCGTCGTTGACTTTCTTGAATCCGTCCAGGCCGATGGTGGCGACCGAGAAGCCCTGGCCGGAGCGGCGCGCGTTGGCGATCACCATGCGCATGCGGTCCGACAGCAGCAGTCGGTTGGGCAGTTCGGTCAGGGCGTCGTGGGTGGCCATGTGGCGCAGCCGCTCTTCGGTGGCGCGCTGCAGCGTCATGTCGCGGCCGACCACCAGCAGCTCGCTCAGGCCGTGCTGGTTGGCGTAGCAGGAGATCCGCAGTTCGTGCCAGATCTCGGCGTCCGGCGTCTTGATGCGCACTTCCAGCTGACGCGACACGCTGGTGCCGCCGACTTCGGCCAGCACGGCCGCCAGCGGTGCCTGGTCGTCCAGCGATACCAGCTTGGACAGTGTGTCGCCGGCCAGCGGGACATAGCTGGAGATCAGGGCCACCGCGCGTTTGCTGGCATACAGTATCTGCCCCAGTTGATTGAGGCGGAACACAACATCGCCCGCCTCTTCCATGAGGTTATCCAATTCATGTCGCGGGGATGGGGCTGGGATACTGGAAAACATCGCGAGGATCTAATCTTTCATTTTATACATGTAACGTGGCTGCGCGAAACTTGCAAAACCAGAACGCAATGTATCACTGATGAGAGTGGATTTACATGAAAAACGACAACATCGAAGCGACTTTTACAGTTTTCTCTTGAGTTAGGCCAATAAATTGAAGTTTACATAGGGAAAACACGGCTGTTCTGGACAGCCGTGCAAGCCCGGTTCAAGCGTGTTGCGCGAAATGAAACGCGCCGCCGGTGTGGGCCGGGAAACCGAACAGCTGCACGGAAATCAGGTCGGCCTCGGCGCCGCTGACGGTGCCGCTTTCGACGTGCTGCCGCGCGGTGGCGCACAGCGCGTGCAGCAGGCGGTCGCGAAGCTCCGCCAGCTGGAGCGTGGATGCTTCGCCCTCGTCGCTGGCGGGGCTGGCGGCGGTATCGGGCGGCGGCGGCAGGCCGGCCGCGAGTGCGGCGTTGCGCAACAGCGCTTCCGGCACGGATCCGGCCCGCAGCGTGCGCACCTCGTCCGCGTAGCATAAACGCAATGCGGCGGCCAGCTCCAGCGCCGCCGGCGACGCCAGGTCGGCGCGAATTTGATTTAAGTGCATCAGATTGTGGGCCACCGGACTGATCGCCGTCTGGCAGAAATAGCGGCTTTCGATCAGCAGCGCGCTGTCGAAATCGACTTGCAGGCCCTCGACCATGGCGCACAGGATGGCCTCCGGCGCCGGCAGGTGGCCGCCGGTGCGCTGGCGCAGCACGGCGGGCGCCATTTGCAGCAGGGGCTGCACCGGGGCGGACGTGAGCGCGCCGCCCGGCAGGCGATAGCCCTTGACGTCCCACGGCTGCACTGCGGGCGTGTCGGCGGCCAGCGTGGTGTGCACCAGCTGGGACACCTGTTCCTCGTTGTAGGCGACGGCGTGCAGCAGGCCGGCGTGCTGGGCCTGGTCGGCGGTCAGCGTCGCGCCGTCGAGCAGCAGGGGCATGGCGCCCTGCAAGCCGGCCAGGCGCACGGTGCGGACGATTTCGCCCGCGGCCGGCGCCACGCCCAGATGTACTTGCGGCAGGCTGAAGGTCGCGTCGTCCAGGCTGATGCGGTGATGGCAGGCCAGCGCCAGGCCCAGCGCGTGGCCGCCGACCGCGCCGCCCAGCGTGGCGACCACCGGGATGCCCAGGCATTCCAGTCGGCGCAGCAAGCGGTTGTAGGCGGCCAGCATCAGCATGCAGTCGCCGGCCTGCGCGGCGGTCAGCGCCATCAGGTGCTCCAGTTCGTGGTCCGAATCGGTGGCCTCGGCGTCGAAGCCGATGATGACGCCGTGCAGGCCGCTCCGTCCGGCTTCCAGCTTGTCGAGCAGGGCGCCGAGCTCGCGCTGGAACAGCCGGCTCAGCGGGTTGATGGCGCGCGCGGCCACCATGACGGTGATGGTGCCGCCGATTTGATGGGTGGTGATCATGGTCATTCCGTTCACACGCGTTCGATGATGGTGGCGATGCCCATGCCGCCGCCCACGCACAGGGTTATCAGGCCGCGCTTGAGGTCGCGGGCTTCCAGTTCGTCCAGCAGGGTGCCGAGCAGCATGCAGCCGGTCGCGCCCAGCGGGTGGCCAAGCGCGATGGCGCCGCCGTTGACGTTGACCTTTTCCTCCGGCACGCCCAGCTCGGTCATGAAGCGCATTACCACCGAGGCGAAGGCTTCGTTCACTTCGAACAGGTCGATGTCGGCGATGTCCAGGCCGGCTTTCAGCAGCGCCTTGCGGGCGGCGGGCGCCGGGCCGGTCAGCATGATGGTCGGATCGGTGCCGGTGACGGCGGTGGCCAGCACGCGCGCGCGCGGCTTCAGGCCAAGCTGGTTGCCGGCCGCCTCGCTGCCGATCAGCGCGAGCGCGGCGCCGTCGACGATGCCGGAGGAGTTGCCGGCCGTGTGGATGTGGTCGACCCGGTCCAGCTGTGGATACTTGCGCAGCGCCACGCTGTCGAAGCCCATCCGGCCGGCCGCCTCGAATGAAGGCTTCAGGCCGCTCAAGGTTTCGATGGTGGTGTTGGGCTTGATGAATTCGTCCTCGGCCAGAATCAGCACGCCGTTCTGGTCGTGGACCGGTACCACCGAGCGGAACCGGCCGGCGGCGCGTGCGGCGGCGGCCTTCTGCTGGGAACGCACGGCGTAGGCGTCGACCTGTTCGCGGGTGTAGCCGTCCAGCATGGCGATCAGGTCGGCGCCTATGCCTTGCGGCAGGAAATCGGTGCGCAGGCTGGTCTCGGGATCCAGTGCCCAGGCGCCGCCGTCCGAGCCCATCGGCACGCGCGACATCGACTCGACGCCGCCGGCCACCACCAGGTCTTCCCAGCCGGAGCGCACTTTCTGCGCCGCCAAGTTGACCGCCTCCAGGCCCGAGGCGCAGAAACGGTTCAGCTGCACGCCGGCCACTTTCCAGTCCCAGCCGGCGGCCAGCGCGGCGATTTTGGCGATGTCCGCGCCCTGGTCGCCGACCGGCGTGACGCAGCCGAGCACGACGTCGTCGATCAGCGCGGTGTCGAGCTTGTGGCGCGTCTGCAGTTCGCGCATCAGGCCCGACAGCAGCGTGATCGGCTTGACGGTGTGCAAACTGCCGTCCTTCTTGCCCTTGCCGCGCGGGGTGCGGATGGCCTCGTACACATAGGCTTCGGTCATGGAATCTCCTTGTCTGGACGGCCATCATAGAGTGCAAACGATAACAAAGCAACTGCTTGCTTCGTGCCGCCAATTGCGCTAGTCTGGCCAGATAACAAGGAGACAGGCCATGTTTGACAGCCACGAACATCAGGAATTACAGCGCACACTGAGGCGCTTCATCGAGAGCGAAATCAATCCATATGTCGATGAGTGGGAGGAGGCCGGCATATTTCCCGCGCACGCCCTGTTCAGGAAAATGGGGGAGCTCGGTTTGCTGGGCCTGACCAAGCCGGTGGAATACGGCGGCTTGGGCCTCGATTATTCGTATTCGATGGCGATGGCCGAGACGCTGGGCCACGTCGATTGCGGCGCGATACCGATGGCGATCGGCGTGCAGACCGATATGTGCACGCCGGCATTGGCGCGCTTCGGCTCGGATGCCTTGTGCCGCGAGTTCCTGGCGCCGGCCATCAGCGGCGAGATGGTCGGCTGCGTCGGCGTCTCCGAGGCGCACGCCGGCTCGGACGTGGCGGCCATCCGCACCAGCGCCCGCAAGGACGGCGGCGATTACATCATCAACGGCAGCAAGATGTGGATCACCAACAGCCTGCAGGCCGACTGGATGTGCGTGCTGGTCAACACCTCCGACGGCCCGGCCCACCAGAACAAGACGCTGGTGATGGTGTCGATGGATACGCCGGGCGTCTCGGTCGGCAGGAAGATCCGCAAGATCGGCATGAACGCTTCCGACACAGGCTTGATCTACTTCGACGAGGTGCGCGTGCCGCAGCGCCACGCCATCGGCGAGGAGGGGCAGGGCTTCGTGTACCAGATGCTGCAGTTTCAGGAAGAACGCTTGTGGGCTGCGGCAAACGCGGTGCAAACGCTGGCCAATTGTATAGACTTGACGGTGGACTGGGCACGCGAGCGCGCCATGTTCGGCGGCCGGCTGCTGGATAATCAGCACGTGCATTTCAAGCTGGCGGAGTTGAAGACGGAAGTGGAGAGCCTGCGCGCGCTGACCTATCGCGCCGGGCAGCTATATATAAGCGGCCAGGATGTGACCGAGCTGGCCTCGATGTGCAAGCTGAAGGCCGGACGCCTGCTGCGACTGGTGCCCGACGCCTGCATGCAGTTCTGGGGCGGCATGGGCTACAGCTGGGAGAACCGCGTCGCGCGCATGTTCCGCGACGGGCGCCTGACATCCATCGCCGGTGGCGCCGATGAAGTCATGTTGGGCATCATCGCCAAGCAAATGGGCATCTTGCCGAAGAAGGAGAGGAAATGAATCCATTCGATACGCATGAAGTGAACAACACGGTTGCACCGTTCGAGAACGTCAACCTGTACGCGGCAGATCCGGCCCTGCAGGAGGCGCTGCTGCGCGAAGGCGGCGCGGCGGCGGCTGAGTCGCTGCACGCGCTGGGCGCGCAGCTGGGCCGCGCCGAGGTGCTCGACCTGGCGCGGCTGGCCAACCAATATTCACCGAAGCTGCACAACTTCGACCGCGCCGGCAAGCGCGTGGACGAGGTGGAGTTCCATCCGGCCTGGCACAGCCTGATGGCGCTGCTGATCGAGAACGGCGCGCATGCGTCGCCATGGCTGGGCGGCCCTGGCGCGCAGGTCGCGCGGGCGGCGCGCTACATGTTGTTCGGCCAGGTGGAGAACGGCTCGCAATGTCCGGTGACGATGACGTATGCGTCCGTGCCGGCGCTGAAGCAGGCGCCGAGGATCGCCGGCAAGTGGCTGCCGAAGATCCTGTCGACCGAATACGACCCGCGCTCGCTGCCGGTCGAGCAAAAGCGCGGCGCCATCATCGGCATGGGCATGACGGAGAAGCAGGGCGGTTCCGACGTGCGCTCCAACACCACCCGCGCGGAGCCGGTGCCGCTGGCCGAAGCGCGCGCGATGTTCGGCGAGGAGGGCGAGGACGTCTATCGCATCGTCGGCCACAAATGGTTCTTCTCGGCGCCGCAAAGCGACGCGCACCTGATCCTGGCGCAGACCGACGACGCGGGCAGTGCGGGATTGTCGTGCTTCTTCCTGCCGCGCTACCTGCCGGACGGCAGCCGCAACCAGATCCGCGTTCAGCGGTTGAAGGATAAATTGGGCAACCGTTCCAACGCCTCGTCGGAGGTCGAGTTCACCGGCGCCTACGGCTGGTTGATCGGCAAGCCGGGACGCGGCATCCCAACGATACTGGAGATGGGCAGTCATACGCGCCTCGACTGCGTGTTGGGCAGCGCCGGCACCATGCGCGCCGCGCTGACGCATGCGCTGCATCACGCGCGCAGGCGTTCGGCGTTCGGCCGCCCGCTGTCCGAACAGCCGCTGATGCAGAACGTGCTGGCCGACCTGGCGCTGGAATCGGAAGCGGCGACGGCCTTCGGCATGCGCCTGGCGCGCTGCTTCGACGAGGGCGCCGATCCGGCGCAGGCGCTGCTGGCCCGCATCCTGACGCCGGCCGGAAAATACTGGATCTGCAAGCGCGGCCCGGCCTTCGGCGCGGAGGCGATGGAAGTCATCGGCGGCAGCGGCTACGTGGAGGACGGCCCGCTGGCGCGCCTGTATCGCGAGCTGCCCGTCAACTCGATCTGGGAAGGCTCGGGCAATGTGATGTGCCTTGACTTGTTGCGCGCCTTCGGCAAAACTCCAGCCGCGCGCGAGGCGCTGGCGTCCGAACTGGCGCTGGCCGGCGAGTCCGATGCCGACTACGTCCGTTACACGCAGGCCTTGCTGGCCGACTTGAACCAGCCGCAGTCCGACGAATTCGGCGCCCGCGTGCTGGCCGAGCGGGTGGTGCTGGCGGTGCAGGCCGGCCTGCTGTTGCGGCATGCGCCGGCCTGGGTATCGTCGGCGTTTGTCGCATCGCGGCTGGCGCGCGAACCCGGCGGCGCCTTCGGACGGCTGCCGGCGGGCGTCGATTGCGCGGCCATCCTGGCGCGCGCGCTGATTGAATAAACTGGATAAATAGTATGACGAATACCGCCCCTGTCGATAACCGCCGCGCCGATCTGGTGCGCGTAGCCGCGCGCCTGTTCCGCGAGCGCGGTTTCGACGGCACCACCACGCGCGATATCGCCGACGCCGTCGGCATGCGCTCCGGCAGTCCGTTCTATCACTTCAAGAGCAAGCAGGAGATACTCGCGGCGGTGATGGAGGAGGGCCTGGTGGCGGGGCTGCCGGCCGCCGAGGCCATCGTGGCGGGCGATCTGCCGCCGCGCGCCAAGTTCCAGACACTGGTGCGCGCGCACCTGGAAATCGTGCTGGGCGAAGGCCACGACTTCATCCCGGTGCTGCTGTACGACTGGCGCCGCCTGACGCCGGAACTGCGCGAACGCGTGCAGGTGCTGCGCGACCGCTACGATCAATTGTGGCAGGACGTGGTCAATGAATTGTCGGCCGCCGGCCTGCTGCGCAGCGACAGCGCGGTGGCGCGCCTGCTGCTGATGGGCGCGATCAATTACAGCGTGCTGTGGTACAAGCCGGGCCAGGGATCCAACCTGGACCAGATAGCGGAAGAGGCGGTCGCGATGTTTCTGGGTTCCGAGGCCTAGTATAATAAAAAACACATACCGACCAAATAGAGCAAACAATGAAACAAGATCCGCGTTTTCCCAACCTGTTTATCACCAACCACCCGCTGATACAACACAAACTGAGCCACATGCGCGCGAAGGACACGTCGACGCGTACCTTCCGCGACCTGCTCAAGGAAATCACGCTGCTGATGGGCTATGAGATCACGCGCGACCTGCCGCTGACCACCCGCACCGTCGAAACCCCGCTGATGACCATTGACGCGCCGGTCATCGCCGGCCGCAAGCTGGCCATCGTCCCCATCCTGCGCGCCGGCATCGGTATGAGCGACGGCCTGCTGGACCTGGTGCCGTCGGCCCGCGTCGGCCACATCGGCGTATTCCGCGATCCTGAAACCCACCAGCCGGTGGAATACCTGGTGCGCCTGCCGGACACGGTCGAACGCACCTTCATCCTGTGCGACCCGATGGTGGCGACCGGTAATTCGGCCGTGCACGCGGTGGACGTGCTGAAAAAGCGCGGCGTGACCGACGACCAGATCATCTTCCTGGCCCTGGTGGCCGCGCCGGAAGGCGTCGAAGTGTTCCAGAAGGCACATCCGGGCGTGAAGATCTACTGCGCCTCGCTCGATTCGCACCTGAACGACCACGCCTACATCGTGCCTGGCCTGGGCGACGCCGGCGACCGCATCTTCGGCACCAAGTAATCATCATGGCGACTCCGGCCGATCCCGAATACCGCGCCCGCCTGGCGGCGTTGAGCGAACGGTACGCCGCCACCGTGCCGGGCACGATGGCGCAGATCACCAATGCGCTGGCCGCTTGCAAGGCGACCGGTGGCGATCCGCCGCCGGAAACGGAACTGCGCCGGCTTCACGAATTGCTGCATGGCGTGGCCGGATCCGCTGGTACCTTCGGCTTCGGCATGCTGGGGCAGCAGGCGCGCCGCATCGAACACATGGTGCGCGGCGTGCTGACCGAGCATACCGGCTGGTCCGCGGTCATTCCGGAAGTCGAACAGCTGCTGAATTGGGCAGCCCGTGACGCGCAAGCAACAGATTACGAGTAAGCGTGCGCTTGATCCATGTCAAATGACGTAGGATTAAGTTGTCTATAGTGACAAATACACCCCGAGAGACGGGTTGTTGAGCGATGGAAAGTTGGCGTTTTTGCTGGGTTTCTACCAAAGAAAATGTGGCTTTGCATTTATTTTCGCGAAAACGTGCTTTTCTCTCGTAAATGGGTATAATGCGGGATCGTTTAGATTCAAGAGTAGTGCAGTTTGTCTGTCATTTCTTTCTTGCCTCAAACGATATCACGGGCGCAAGCCCAACTTAACTGAAATAGGAATTGTAATGGCAACTGGTATCGTAAAATGGTTCAATGATTCGAAGGGCTTCGGCTTTATCACCCCGGACGAAGGCGGCGAAGATCTGTTCGCTCACTTCTCGGCGATTCAGTCCGCAGGCTTCAAGTCGCTGCAAGAGAACCAACGCGTTTCTTTTGAAGTGACCGCTGGTCCTAAGGGCAAGCAAGCTTCGAACATTCAGCCACTGTAATACGCTGAATCAAACGAAATAAGAAATCCTCGGTATCCGGGGATTTTTTTTCGCCCGCGTTTTTGTGCGGGCTGTGGTGTGAGCTGTTACATCAGCATCATTTCCAGGATTTGCGCCAATAATCCGGCTGCGCATACGTGTGCCGCAGGAAATCCACGAAGGCGCGTATCCGCAGCGGCAGATGGCGGCGCTGCGCGAACACGGCGTAGATATCGTTGCCCGGCGCGGAATGCTCGTTGAGCACCGTCTGCAGCTTGCCCGCCTCGATCTCATTCCCCACTTCCCACATCGACCGCCATGCCAGACCCTTGCCGGCCAGCGCCCAGTCGTGCAGCACCTGGCCGTCGTTGCTGCCCATGTTGCCGCTCACCTTGACCACCACGTTCTTGCCGTTGTCGCGGAAGGTCCAGCCGCGCTGGCTGCCTTCGCTGCTGATCGCCAGGCAGTTGTGCTTGGCCAGGTCGGCCAGCGTCTTCGGTTCGCCGTGGCGCTTGAGGTAGGAGGGCGCGGCCACCACCACCCGTTCGTTGTCGGCCAGCTTGACGCTGACCAGGCTGGAATCGGACAGGCTGGCGATGCGGATCGCCACGTCGATGCCTTCGCCGACGATGTCGACCACGCGATCGCTCATGTTCAGCGTGACGCTGACGTCGCGGTGCTCGGCCAGGAAGGAGGGAATCAGCGGCGCCACGTGCTGGCGCCCGAAACCGGCCGGGGCCGAGATCATCAGGTGTCCCGTGGCGTGGGCGCTGCGTTCGGCCACGGCGGTTTCGGCCTCCTCCAGTTCGGCCAGGATGCGCTGGCAATCCTCCAGGAAGGCCGCGCCCTCGTTGGTCAGCGCCAGTTTGCGCGTGGTGCGTTGCAAAAGTTTGACACCCAGGCGGGTTTCCAGCGCGTCCAGCCGGCGGCCGATCATGGCCGGAGCGATGCCCTCGGCGCGCGCGGCGGCCGACAGGCTGCCCTTGGAAACCACTTCAACGAAGGTGGAGATCTGTCTGAATTGCCCCATGGAACGCCTAGCCCGTCACTTGTGATAAAAACGCATAGATGATGTGATTTTTAGTCTCGTTTGCATAACTTATTAGTGAATATACTGTAAAACATATCAAGGCGTAACTGAGTCCGCACACTAAAACTTTGGGCGTGCAACAAGAAGGCCAGTGCTTATAATTAGTTTGGTTGCTAATATTTTTACTATCGGAGAGACCTCATGACGCAGTCCACCATCAATCTGCCGGCAGGCATGGAAATCACGGGCGAGATCAAGCCTGGCTACGAAAACATCCTGACCACCGAGGCACTGTCGCTGGTGGTGAAGCTGACCCGCGAATTCGAAGCGCGCCGTCAACAACTGCTGGCCGTGCGCGTCGAGCGCGCCAAGCGCCTGGATGCCGGCGAGCGTCCCGACTTCCTGCCTGAGACCGCGCACATCCGCGCCGGCGACTGGAAGATCGCACCGATTCCGAAGGCGCTGGAATGCCGCCGCGTGGAAATCACCGGCCCGGTCGAGCGCAAGATGGTCATCAACGCCTTCAATTCGGGCGCCGACAGCTACATGACCGACTTCGAAGATTCGAACACGCCGAACTGGGACAACCAGATCACCGGCCAGATCAATATGTTCGACGCCGTGCGCCGCACCATTTCGATGGAGCAGAACGGCAAGTCCTACAAGCTCAACGACAAGATCGCCACGCTGGTGGTGCGCCCACGCGGCTGGCACCTGGACGAGAAGCACGTGCTGGTCGACGGCAAGCGCATCTCCGGCGGCATCTTCGACTTCGCGTTGTTCATGTTCCACAACGCCAAAGAGCAGCTGGCGCGCGGCGCCGGTCCATACTTCTACCTGCCGAAGATGGAATCGCACCTGGAAGCACGCCTGTGGAACGACATCTTTGTGATGACGCAAAACGAACTGGGCCTGCCACAAGGCACGATCAAGGCCACCGTGCTGATCGAGACGATCCTGGCCGCGTTCGAGATGGACGAAATCCTGTACGAACTGCGCGAGCACAGCTCGGGCCTGAACGCCGGCCGCTGGGACTACATCTTCTCGTGCATCAAGAAGTTCAAGCTGGACAAGGACTTCTGCCTGGCCGACCGCGCCAAGGTGACGATGACCGCGCCGTTCATGCGCGCCTACGCCTTGCTGCTGCTGAAGACCTGCCACAAGCGCAACGCGCCGGCGATCGGCGGCATGGCCGCGCTGATCCCGATCAAGAACGATCCGGAAAAGAACGAAGTCGCCATGGGCGGCGTGCGCAACGACAAGGCGCGCGATGCCACCGATGGCTACGACGGCGGCTGGGTCGCCCACCCGGGCCTGGTGGAACTGGCGATGACCGAGTTCACCAAGGTGTTGGGCGACAAGCCGAACCAGATCGACAAGCAGCGTCCCGACATTGACGTCACCGCCGCGCAGCTGCTGGACTTCAAGCCTGAAGCGCCGATCACCGAAGCCGGCCTGCGCTACAACATCAACGTCGGCATCCACTACCTGGGCAGCTGGCTGGCCGGTAACGGCTGCGTGCCGATCCACAACCTGATGGAAGATGCGGCCACGGCGGAAATCAGCCGTTCGCAAGTGTGGCAGTGGATCCGTTCGGACAAGGGCGTGCTGGAAGATGGCCGCAAAGTCACCGCCGACATGGTGCGTGCGATGATCAAGGAAGAGCTGGTCAAGGTGCAGCGCGATGCGCCGGGCGGCGACGGCCCGACCTACGTCCGCGCCGGCCAGATCTTCGAACAGATGTCGACCTCGACCGAGTTCGCGGAGTTCCTGACCTTGCCGCTGTACGAAGAGATCTAAGAAAAACCAACGGCCCGCAAGGGCCGTTTTTCATTAGAAGTCATTTTTCCACAAGCGCAGCGCGGTGAACGTGGCCAGCGGTGTGTCGATGCGGTCCAGCCGCCCGGCGCGCAGCAATTGTTCGGCGATGGCCGGCTCACGGTAGCGCAGGAAGGGATTGGTCGCCTTTTCCACGCCTATCGTGCTCGGCACCGTCGGCACGTTGTGCTCGCGCTTGTCGGTCTCCACCTTCACCCGTTCCTGCAGCGCCAGGTTGTCCGGCTCCACCACGCGCGCGAAGCGCAGGTTGGACAGCGTATATTCGTGGGCACAGTAGACCTTGGTATCATCTGGAAGCGAGGCCAGTTTGCCGAGCGAGCTGATCATCTGCGCCGGCGTGCCTTCGAACAGGCGGCCGCAGCCGCCGGCGAACAGCGTGTCGCCGCAGAACAGCCAGGTCGGCTCGCCGTCGGCGGGCTCGCGCACGTAGGCGATGTGGCCCATGGTGTGGCCGGGCACGTCCAGCACCGACAGCCGCAGCGCCAGGCCGGGCACGTCGATCGTCTTGCCTTCGCCGACCGGCAAAGTGACCGCGGCTATGCTCTCGTTGCGCGGACCAAAAACGGGAACCTGATAATGCTGTAATAATTCAGGAACGCCCCCAATATGGTCAGCGTGGTGATGGGTGAGTAGAATGGCGGTGAGCTTGAGGCCGTTGGCCTTGAGGGCCGCCAGTATCGGCTTGGCGTCACCGGGGTCGACAGCGGCGGCGTGGACGCCATCGTGGATCAGCCACAGGTAGTTGTCGTGGAACGCTGGAACCGTCAGAACACTGAGTGCTTGAATAGATGAATTGGTCATTGGATCGCAAAAAGGCTAGGCATGGACAAGGCAGGATCTGAGAAATCCATTATAGCGCTGGAAGGCTGGCTGCAAACGCCCGCCGGTGTGTACTTGCGTGAGTGGGAACAAACCTGTCTCGATAATTTAACAGCCGATATCTTCGGATACAACGCAGTACAGATAGGCATGCCGCAAATCGATGCACTGGCCGCCAACCGCATGCCATACAAACTGCTGGCCGACCGCAAGGTGCGTCCCGTGACCAGCCCGGCGCAGCGGCCGGTGTCGCTGACGCTGGACTACACCGAGCTACCGTTCGCTTCGCAATCGATCGACCTGGTGGTGCTGCCGCATGTGCTGGAGTTCTCCACCGATCCGCACCAGGTGCTGCGCGAGGTCGAACGGGTGCTGATCCCGGAAGGGCAGGTGATCATCTGCGGCTTCAACCCGGCCAGCCTGTGGGGCGCGCGCCACGTGCTGCGGCGCGTGGGCGGCACCTCCTTCCTGCCGCGCACGGAGGAGCTGATCTCTATGCCGCGCATGAAAGACTGGTTAAAATTATTGAACATGGGCGCCAGCCAGAGCCACTTCGGCTGCTACGCGCCGGCCTGCCGCACAGAAAAGTGGCTGCATCGCTACGCATTCATGGATAATGCCGGGCCGCGCTGGTGGCCGTACTTCGGCGGCGTGTACATCGTGCAGGCGATCAAGCGCGTGAAAGGCATGCATTTGATCGGTCCGGCTTGGACCAAGAAAACAGCGACGGCCCCCGCGGTCGTCCCGGCAACAAATAAAAGGCGGGAACAGCAGGATGGATAAGGTAGAGATTTTTACGGACGGCGCATGCAAGGGTAATCCCGGCCTCGGCGGCTGGGGCGCGTTCCTGGTGGCCGAGAGCGCCGAGAAGGAAATTTGCGGCGGCGCGCGCGACACCACCAACAACCGCATGGAACTGCAGGCGGTGATCGAGGCGCTCAACGCGCTCAAGCGGCCGTGCATGGTCACGCTGCACACCGACAGCCAGTATGTTCAAAAAGGCATCAGTGAATGGATACACGGCTGGAAGGCGCGCGGCTGGAAGACCGCCGCCAAGGAGCCGGTCAAGAACGAGGACCTGTGGCGCGCGCTGGACGCCGCGCAGGCCATGCACACCGTCGAATGGCGCTGGGTGCGCGGCCACAACGGACATCCGGGCAACGAGCGGGCCGACATGCTGGCCAACCGCGGCGTCGAACTGGCACGCGGCCGATGAGCGGCCACGGCCTGTTATACTCTTGCGTTCGGATGTAGCCACCACAGAACACTATGCGCCAAATCGTACTCGATACCGAAACCACCGGTATCAACCCCAAGCTGGGCAACCGCATCATCGAGATCGGTTGCGTGGAACTGAACAACCGTATGCTGACGGGGAATAACTTCCACGTCTACATCAACCCGGAACGGGACTCGGAAGAGGGCGCGCTGAACGTCCACGGCCTGACCACCGAGTTCCTGAGCGATAAGCCGAAATTCCATCAGATCGTCGACGACCTGCGCGCCTACATCCAGGGCGCGGAAGTCATCATCCACAACGCGCCGTTCGACCTGGGCTTCCTGAACCACGAATTCAAGCTGCTGAACCTGCCGGACTTTTCCAGCCACATCGGCGGCGTGATCGACACGCTGGTGCATGCCAAGGAACTCCATCCGGGCAAGCGCAACTCGCTGGACGCGCTGTGCGACCGCTACGGCGTGTCGAACTCGCACCGCAAGCTGCACGGCGCGCTGCTCGATGCCGAGCTGCTGGCCGACGTCTACCTGTCGATGACGCGCGGGCAGAACAGCCTGGGCATGGATGCGGAAGAGGAAGTGGTGAGCGGCGCGGAATTGCTGGAGCCGGTGCCGCTGGCCGACATCATCTTCCTGCCGGCGACGGAGGACGAGCTGGCGGCCCACGCGGCCACGCTGGCCGGGCTGGACAAGGCCGTCAAAGGCCAGTGCATCTGGACCGCGACCACCACGCCGCAGGTCGCCGCGTAAGAAAAAGCGAGAATTTTCGTTTTCGGCCTTCCCCTGCGGGCAGGTTGTATGCGATAATTCGCCCCGCTTCGGGAGGTTAGCTCAGGGGTAGAGCACTGCATTCACACTGCAGGGGTCGCAAGTTCGAAACTTGCACTTCCCACCAGAATTCATGAAGAAAATCAAAGGCCTGCATCAATCTGATGCAGGCCTTTTTTTCTTTCGGGCTTCGAAAAAGGTAAGGGCAATGTTCATTGGATTGACGCTGTCCTGTGGACTATTCACTATCGCCAACACTGGCGAATGACCGTGCTGGTGGCAAATAACTGTCCGGCCGGCGCCTAACGCATCCGTAATAAAGTGCTCATCTTGTCGTAAGTTTATGGCCGCTAGAATTCGGGCTCTTCAGTTTTCGACTTCACGAGGCACTTTTGAAATCAGTCCACGCACTTCTGGCGATGCCGCTATGGGTAGCCCTGGCCGGCTGCGCCGCCTATTCGAATGCGCCGGTCGATTGGCAGCACGGCGCCAAGCGCGGCACGGTGGCGGAGATCTATGACGCCAACACGCCGCCCGACCGCATCCCCGCCTGCCTGGCCGGCAGCTCGCCCGCCGACCTGACCCAGCACCACTACGTACGGCTGAGCTATCACCACGTGCGCGCGATGCATACCGAAGTGGCCGAGCTGCCGCCCGGCGTCAGCGTGCAGATGGGCGAGATGGTCGAGCTGTGGCCGGCCGACTGCGCCAAGGGGGCGTTGTCGCGCATCACCCGCGTCATGCCTGCGGTGCCTTGAGCGCGGCGACCGATCGTTCCTTTCCGGATGTACAGATGAATCCATTGATTGCATGGCGCGTGCGCGCCTGCGTGGCTGTGTGCCTGATGCTGGCCGGCGTTGGCGTCCACGCCGAAGTGCTGACGCTGGCGCAGGCAATCGCCCGCGCCGCCGAGCACAACAACGATACCCGCCTGGCCGCGCTGGCGGTGGACGGCGCGCAGGCCGCCGGCCTGAGCGCCGCCGCGCCGCCCAATCCCACGCTGACGCTGCAGAGCTTCAACATCAATCGCGGCCTCGGGGTCGGCAGCGGCAAGCTGCGTGACAAGACCGTCGACAGCGCCGTGCGCATCGACCAGCTGATCGAGCGCGGCGGCAAGCGCGAGCTGCGCGTGGCCAACGCCGGCCACCTGGAGCGCGCCGCCCGCGATGACCTGCGCGACAGCCAGCGCCAGTTGCGCCTGCAGGTGAGCCTGGCCTACTACGACTGGCAGGCCGCCACCGCGCGCCTGGCCGTGCTGCGCGAGAGCGCCGCGCTGTCCGACACCACGGTCGCCGCCGCCCGGCGGCGCCTGAAGGCCGGCGACCTGGCCGCCGCCGACGTCGCGCGCGCCACGGTCGATGCCTTGCGCGCGCGTAACGACGCGCAGCAGGCCGAGACCGACGTGGCGGCCGCGCGCATCGCCCTGATGCCGCTGCTCGGCGAGCCCGAACGCTGCGATGTCGAGGCCGCGCCGGCCGACGCGCTGACCG